>CALVLN010000001.1 GCA_944338165.1 uncultured Clostridia bacterium
GCTTTTTTTATACCCTGCGAAAAAAGTCGCATTATAAAAGCCCGCAGTCCTCCCGCGCGAATTTTGGAAATTTTATCTGATATAATACAGTGTGCGTTTTTGCGGCTTTCAGTTCCACCAAACGGGAACTATCCGAACACCACTGTTACGCAGCAGTGGGTCCGGGTAGTTTTTTATTGCCGCCGAAGGAATGATTTTCCGGATACGGAAAGTCCGGGCGGGTCAAACTGACGAGGCATAAGCAGCCCCTATCTGCCGCCTCTAAGACAGGAAAGCGATATACGGCCGCAGCCAAAAGGCGGGCGGGAACCATTCCCGTCCGCCTTTTTAAGTTGCTTTTTCGCAGAAACAACGCGCAAAAAGCGCGTTCAGATCAGATCGCAGATCTCCCGATAATAAAGAACTTCGAGAAGATCGAGGAGATAATATACGTCGCGCGCAAACAGGTCCATCCGGGTGAACCGGTCGAGCGGCGCGCTGCCGCGGTATTCCGCCGTGAGATACTTCGTCACATCGGAATCCCGATAGGCTTCAAACGCTTCCTTGCAGATGATCCTGTAGAAAAAGCGGGAATCGGAGACGCCTTCCTTCCGATCCGCGCCGTGATACCCGCCGCTGACCAGGCGCAGCAGCAAATAGAGATCTCTGCGCTCCGCAGCCGTCATCCCCTCGAGCGGCGCGCCCGTCTCCGCATATTTCGGATCGCGCTTCAGGCGCTCAAAGAAGATCGGCAGCAGCTTTTCATAGATGTCGCGGCGGATCGCCAGATACCCTTCCCGCTGATTGGCATATACCATGTCCGAACCGTCGCGGTCCTTTAAAATATAATCCTCCAGCCCGTCAAAATCGAACCCGGGGATCTCGTCCGCGTTTCCGCGGGCGTTTTGCGCTTTGAAACGGATCTTGCCCGTGCCGAAGGCAAACCACCGCGCGAGCAGAAAAGCTTTGACGTCCTCATCCACGCGGAGCATATGATAATACCCCCGCCACGTCCCGGGGATGCTTTCCGCCTCGCCCTTCCAGTCGACGGGCGCTTCTTCGTGATCGGGGATCTGATACCCGATCGGGGCATAAACCGACAACGCGGCGATCGGCGCTCTGCGGATGAATCGCGGCAGCGCACTCAGATCGTCGATGCGATAATAAAACGTCTCCGCATCCTGCAGGAGGATGCGGAAATACTCGCTTGCTTCCTCCTCCACGCTCTCATCGGCCGCGGTGCATACGTAATAGCATTCCTTGTTATGCGCCCCATCTATCGTCGTTCGTACCACTTTTTCTTTCTCCTTCGCTTAAAACGGCATTCCGCATCGAAGCCCGGCATGTTCAGCCGAACATGGCCTGTCCCCAGTCGCTAAATTGCCCTTGGAAACAGCTGACTTCCCAGTAGATCAGGACGCCGTCCGTCTCCGTGGTCGCAAAAAATACCTGCATATCAGAATCATTTTTCCCGACCGGCTTATAACGGATCGGCGTATCTCCCGCCGTAAGGCTGTTCGGCAAGTCCTGATATTCCCACCAATCGAGAAAAATAAAATTCTTGTTGTGAATAATTCTTGCGGTTATCAGATAAAAATCCGTCTGCGTCTGCATTTCGCCGTTGATCATCGTCAAAGCAGGTGTATCGTCGACGATATAAATACATTGCGTCGCGATAATGTTGGACAGTTTTTTTACCGATGGAATATCGTCTATAATTTCCGATACACTTTCTTCGTCTAACTTTATGGTCCTGACCGACTCGTCGCTGAATGTAAAATCGGGGATCTGCGGCGCTGTTTGCTGACGGCCGCCCAGCGCCACGGCGACGACGGTCACCAACATGATGAAGGCGACGGCCGCGGCGATCAGCCATACGGCGCTGCCGATCCGCTTTTTTACCTTGACGGCGCCGCGCCCTTCTTCGGTCACGCCGACGGATTCCCCCGCCTGTTCCCGGTACCAGACCTCGAAGGGCTTTTGGCTCTCCTTCAGCTTTTGCCTGATCTTGCGCCTGAAGCGATCCATATTTGCCTCCCTTTAATAAATGTCGACTTCGTATCCGTCGACCAGCATCCCGTAATCGTCGATCAGTATGTATCCGGTCGAACTGTAACTATAACCCGTAGCGACTTTCAGCAGATCCAGCTGTTCGGTCAGGTTGCCGTTTGCATCGTAATAGCGGATGGTGCGCAGGCCGTAACAGACGACCGTATGATTCCCGATATAGCGCTGCTGGTAAAAATCCTCGCTTCCCGCTTCCGCTTCCAATGCTGACGGAGCGATCAGCGTATACTTGGAGACGAACATGGCAATGGGGTGCGCCTCCTCAATGGCCTGGCGGCAGACCGACTCGATGATATCCTCATTGGAGATCGCCTGCGTGTAGGAAATATTCCTGCCCTGCTCGTTGACGTACGTCTTAAGGCCTTCCTTAAAGTTTGCAACCGTAGTCCCCCCTTCCGTCACGTTCGTCTTCATCGAGGTATACAGGCGCGCCATCGCCGCGTCCACGGCGTCCGTCTGCTCGGCATACAAAACGTGCCCCATGATCACCCGTGCGGAAGTGAAGTTTTCAATGAGTTCATCGTACGTCTTATCGTAATAGCCGAGGACGATCGCCCCCGCGACGGGCGCACAGGTATTGGTGCGAGACGATGTATTATAGTATTGGGGCATGCCGCCCTCGATCGAAATTTCCTCATCTTCCTTGCTGGCAAACGGAATGGAGGTATAAACGGAGTTTACCCAGGACGCGCCGTTGAACCCGTCGGCAAACGTCATTTCCCGCTCCGTAGGGATGTACAAGGCGGGAAGTGCAAACAAAACGCTCATGCTGAGTGCGGCAAATTTTTTCATACAGATACCTCGTAAAAACTCTTTATATATATGACGTTCCACGGCGGCAAAATGGATGAAAAAAAAAGAAAAAAACAAAATTATTTTTGCTTTTCCCGATACAACGCTTTCAGTTTGCGGCTGATCTTGACTTTTCTTGCCTTCACCGCTCCGTAGGTGAGGTTGATGCGCTCGGCAACTTTGCGCAGCGGAAGGCCCCAAACATAGTGGAGGAAAAAAGTATCCTTTTCATCCTCCGCCAAAATCATTAAAATATCGTCGAGCCACAGCATGTCCGATGCGGCGGCTTCATTCCGCAGCGGGATATCGCCCGAAGGGACTTCCCGCTTCTTTTTGCTGATGTAATCCTTGGCGCGGTTCCGCACCATCGTGATCATATAGCCGACGTGATTTTCGATCGAGGAAGCATCTCCGCGGAAGTACATCAGCTTTAAAACGACGTCCGAGGCGATGTCATAGGCGGCATCCCGATCGCGCACGATGTGGAATGCGGTTGCGAATAATTTGCCGAAATATTCATCGTACAGCGCCGCAAAATGCCGCCGATCTCCCCTCTGCGCCGCCTGAATTGTCCGGATAAATTCTTGCCTTGTCATGATACGAACCCGATTTTTTCTATTATAGCACTATCGGCAGGCAATTACAAGATATATTCAGAAAAAATTTTTATTATACTCTATTTCTGCATATATTCATATGGGCAAGCCGAAAAAAGGTGTAAAAGAACGCCCCGTACGGGGCGTTCTTTTTTCGTTTGTCAAATGGGAACACAGGTCCAGATATGATTATTATTTGTCTTATCAAACCGATATCCGTCTGCAAGAATTGAACTGTCGTCCGTAATACCTTTAATGGCTCCATATTGACCGTTACTAGGCGATCGGAATGTCCCGCCGGAAATTTTAACATTTGTCGCCGCAGCAGAAAAATCAATGCCAGCTACAATGCTCCCGGTGAATGTTCCGCCTGTGATGGTTAATGTACAAGCCGAAGATCCGTACCAGATGCCGCTCCCGTCGCTGTACCAGTCAAACGGACGGTGATTGGAATATGTCCCGCCGTGGATCGTAAGCGTATACGGGTTGTTGCCGTTTTCACAGGCGATGGCGCAGGCAAGGCCGTCCACAATGATATCGCTGCCTTGACTTCCCCCTATTGTCGTCCCATTGGGGTCAAACAAAACGTTTGCATAGTCGTAAAGGCTGAACCCGGCCTGCCCGCCGACGTCAAAGGTTCCGCCGTAGATATTGGCATTGCCCTTGTTCTCTTTCGACGTGCCCATGATAAAGGCGCCGCTGCCGTTCTGATTCGGGTCGCCAAAGGTGCCGCCATAAATATTCGTCAGTCCGCCATATACCTTAAAGGAATAAGACGCTGCGGGACCTGCCATTTGGCCAGGCTGCTTTCCGTAGTCGACCCCCAGGAACTTCCCGTCATAAATGGTTACATTTCCGTTTTTTACGAAGATCCCATCCCCCTGTGCTGCGGAGTAGGAACCATCGTTAACGATAAGGTCACCGCCATTCATTTCAATTGCAGGACCGCCTGTTCGCGTTTGATGGTATTTCCAGTTGGAGTTACCGGGACTGATCTCAACGCCCATCAATTCCGTCCCTGTCGTTGAAACGGAGAGACCGTCCCCCGTAGTACGATCTTTTACGCCAAGCGTTACATCAACACTGCTGCCGCTTCCGAGGCTGACGGATACGCCGCCGCCGACCGAATTTGTTATGGTGCCGGAGCGTAGCACGACGGCAGAACTGCCCGATGCGGGCGCCTCCACGCGGACGGCAAAGCTCTTGGTAATAAAGCGCTGATAAAGCGTTTCAGGGTTTCCCCCGCTATTATACTGATCGTCGTTTGCAAGACCCGTATGCGTAATGTTCAGGGTGCCGAGCGATTGCAGCGAACCGCCGGAAACATACACGGAATCGGCTCCCCACTGATCTTCCTTGATCGTGCTTTCGATCTGCGTGATCGTACCTTCGCCCATGGAAAGCGAACCGCCGTCGATGCGAATTGCGGTACCGCTCGTCTCCAGCCTGAGCGCGTATTCGCCCGTTGTGCCCGTTGCCGCATGCACGGCGACGGACCCGCCGGAAACCCCGATGCCGAGGCCGTCCGACGTGATCTCGACACCGCTGATATCGACCGTACCGTTGGAGACGGAGAGCCCGCTCGCATGCGCGCCCGTGACGGCGACCGTGCCGCCGTTGTAAACGAGTTCGCCCTCCGTTACGGCGATGCCCGAAGAATTGCTGCCGTTGACCGTGAACACACATTCATTGAAGTCGACGTCCCCTTCTCTGATATCGACGCCGCGGGCGTCTGTACCGGGAATGGTGAACGAACAGCGAACGAGATCGAGGTTGCTGTTTTCCGTGGTGAGGCCGCTGTTGCCGCTGCCGGACGCCGCGGTTCCATCCATCGTAAACGTGCAATCGGTCAAGCCGATGGTACTGCCTTTGGCATAAATGGCGCTGTTGTTGCTGCCCGCTTCAAACTCGAACGTGGCGCCGCGGAGCAGGACGTCGGCAGTTGCCTCCGTCACCTCCAGCGGGTCACCATTCTTTTCTACATAAATGCCGTAAACGTAGTTGCCCGAAACGGTAAAGTCAATGTGCGACTGCGTCGCCGTGTCGCGCAGGACGCCGTCCTCGACGCGGATGATGGCGCTGTTGTTGCTGCCCTGCGGGGCACTTGTGGCGTTTTTGGTAAAGCTGCCGCCCGTGAGCACGAGGTTGCCGCCGTTCACTTGAATGGCGTCGCCGTAATCGCAAGAAAAATCGCCGTCGGAAATGCGCAGATATTCCTGCGTATCATCGGTGCCCTCCGTATACGCGCAGAGGATGCTCGTGCCGCCCTCAATGACCTCAAACTTGCCGTTTTCCACCGCCATGTAGCCGCCCTCGGCATAGATGCCGTAGGTATCCGCAGAGCCGAAGTAAGAATAATACTCGCCGCCGCGGGCATACATGCTGCCCGAATACATGGAGACGATGGAGAAGGGATACCCCTGCGTTTGCATTTCGGACGCGGTTTCTTTTGTTTTATGATAGCCGAAGATGCCGATGCGCTGATCGCCATCCATATAATCGTAATAGAAATCCGCGCTGCCCGCATTTTTGGAGATCTGCACGGTCTCCCCCTGGTCGCCGTCCAGATGCGTATAATAGAGGAAGGTATCCTCCGGGATGAGGGAATTGTACGCCTGCTCAAAGTACATGTTGCCGTTGAGCAGGTTGCCCGTGGCCGCCGTCGGCTCGGCGGGCGCGATGGTGGGCATGGTTACCCCCGTCTGCTCCTCATAGCTATATGTGCCGTCGGCGTTATCCTGCTTGACGTGCACGGTGACGGACTGAGTTCCCTTAATGGTGCCGCCGCTCTGCGAAGTGTTGCCGTTCCGATACTCCCCTTTGCGGGGGCCGCTTTCAAAGACGCCGCTGGTGACCGTGAGGGTGCCGCCGCTGACGCGGAGCACGCTGCCGACGGGGTTATAGAAGGAGCCGCCGCCCTTGCTGTCGATGATGGTGAGGCGGACGCCGCTTTCCACGTTGAGCATGGGGTCGCGGCTGTTGCGGATGATGCAATGCCCGTTGAGATCGAGCGTCAGGTCCACGCCGACGTCGGTCATGCCCACGGTGATGACGAGCGGGTCCATGGCGTCGTCGGAGATCTGAATGTTGGAATAGCCGTTCTCGATGGCGCCGATGAATTCGTCGACGCTGCTGACTTCCACGGTATCCGATACGACGTACTCGATATCGCTGCCGTAATCGTTGCTCGAAGAGGAGAGCTCATCCGAAAAGCGCCCGTAGGTAAGGGCGAAACTCATCAGCGTCACGATGAGCAGGCTCAAAAAGACGCCCATTAAAATTGTACGTGTCTTCTGTTTCATACCCTGTCCCCTGAAAAAAACTGCTTAACCGCCCACGCCCGGCGTGCCGCCAGGCGTTTCCGAGCCGGACTCCGACGCCTGTACGAACACGACGTTGAGCTGTGAAAAATACCCCTTGCTGATCGCTTCGCCGATGACGAACTCCGCAGCGCCGGCAGCTTCCTGATCATCATACGTGCTGTAATACGGGCTGTCCGGGATCCCGGCAAGGCTGATATAGCCGCTCTGCCCGCCGTTGGAGCAGGTGCCGTAAAGCTTATGGAAGTTTTCGACGAAAGAACCGTCGATCTCCTCCTCGGGCTTTCCGGTAGAATCATAGAAATTTTCGATGGGATGGACGATGGACGTCGCATCTTCGGAAAGCGGCGCGATGTGCTGGAAGCTGATCTCGGACCCGCCGCCGTCCGTAAACGTCTTGGTGACGCGGATGGTCGTCTGTTGCGTCACGCCGTCCACCTGCATGGGGACGAGCTTGCCGTCCGAAAATTCGTACACGTCCGCCTTGCGCTCGAAATGATAGCCGAGCACTTCGGCGCCGTTGTACAGCGCCGTGCCCGCGGGATCGAGATATTTATCGTAATTGCCATTGCCGTCGGCGCCGTTCCACTTGTCCTCAAAGTCGTCGTTGCTGGCGCGGTCGATGACGGTGAGGAACAGGACGAATTCAAGCTGCTCCTGCTGCCCCGCCTTGAACACCATCTGCGGGACCTGAATATCCACCGTGTAAAAGGGGATCTCCTTTTTGAGGTCGAGGTAGAGCATGGGCTCCGTCTCGCCGAATTCGCCGCCGCGGTTGCGGGCAAAGCCGACCGAATAGTTCGCTTCCTCCATCGAAGCGGAGATGGTGAGCCGCATCTGCGGCCCCACCGTCACCTCGTCCTGCGCATAGGCGGAAATGGTGCCCGAAAAATTGCCCTTGGGGTCGCCCACAAAGCCGCCCGTGACGGTCATCTCTTGCTCCCGTACCTCGCCGATGCCGTCCGTACGATCGTCGTAATCATCCGAATCTGCCGTCGTAAATCCGTTCCACTCGGTGCGGAACTTCTTGGTTTCGGCAAAGGTAGCGCCCTCCCCGTAATGCGTCTCGCTGTCCTCATCCGTATACGTATAGATAAAGTCGCGCAGGACGTACTGCGGGGTGACCACTTCCTGGTCGCCGTCCTTCATCACCTGCACGAGCTGCAGGGCGAGGTTATCGGCAAATTCCGCGGGGAAATGCAGGCGCATGCCGGCATTGAGGTCGACGTCCGAAATGGAGACCGCGCTGCCGTCCGCCGCCGTGGTATAGTTGCGGATGAGATAGCGCATGGAACGCGTGGGATTGATGCTGGAATCGTATCCCTCGTCGCGCAGCCAGTAATTGCCGTTTGCAAAAGAAACCGCCGAAATATCCGTGATCTCATACTCTGCATGGAAACGGCTCAAAGGCGCCGTGGCGTCCCCGCTGGTGGCGCTGATGAAGCGCGAAAACGTGACGCCCGTAAAGAGGATGCAGACGATCAGAAGATAGCACAGATAGGTAATGACGGGAATTTTTTTAAGTTTCTTTTCCATTTTTCGTCTTCCGAATTACCTCCGTGACGATCTCGGGGACGAGCCAAAGGACGATGCCGCACGCGGCGACGGCGAACAGCCCCAGCGGGCTCTGCAGGAAGCTGACGAAAAAGCCGAACCCCCGCCATACGCCGACCACTTTCCCCACCACCGCGGCATACGGCACGCCGAATTCATCCTGCGCGTTGTTGGCATCGCCCTTCGTGTAGTATTCTCCGTCCGAAACGGCGATGATGCGGTGCGTGGTGTAGCTTAGTTTTATGTCATCGTAAAAGGTGATGATATCGCCGACGGCGTATTCTTCCTCTTCCCGAATGATGATAAAGTCCCCGGTGTTGATGGTATCCGCCATGCTGCCCGAAGCAACCGTCGCGCCGGCATAGCCGAACAGCTTCGGCATGCCGATGCCGAAGAAGGAACGGGCGACCATGGTATAGACGTTATACACGAGCAGCCCGCCGACCAGCACGGCGAGGAGCACGCGGAATATGATCTTGATCGCCCGTAACAATTTGCCCATGAGTTGATGTGTTTGCGATCACGCGCTGATCTGGGAAAGCAGCGTGATGTTGAGGGTATAGACGGCGTTGTTCTCGCCTGCGGCGGTATCAACGGCGTCGTTGTCTTCCCAGTACCACTCGAGTTCGAACACCGTGGAGGACTTCGCCTCGATGGTGAGCGAGCCGAGCCCGAGCTCCTCCACCGCGACGTAACCTTCCGTGCCGGAGACGTACGCGCCGTCCCTGCGCAGGCGGTATCTGAGCCCGATCCCGTATGTATTGTCCTCCGAGAAGCTCAGCGAATAGGTGAGCTGGCTCTCGTTCCGGTTTTCAAAGATGAATCTGTACGTTCCCTTCATGCCGGGCGCGATGACGGTATCGCCGAATTCCTCGTTGCGGAAGACGGGCAGATTTTCCGTATCCTCCCAGCTGGTGCCCTCCTCATCCGCGAGGAAGAGGACGGGAATGTCGTTCGCGTTTTCCGAGAAGACGATGGCGTACGCGCTGAGCGCAAAGGCAAACGCCGTTGCGACCAGGAGCAGGATGAGCAGCAGCAGGAGCGGGAACCGCCACATGCGCCGGATCGTCGCCATGTACCCGTTAGAAAGGGTAAATACGTTGTCGTTGTTATCGAGGTAAGCGGTGCGCTGTTCGCCGCGGACGAGGTATACGTTTGCCTTGTCCTTGACGAAGGCGCCCTGTACCGTGTCGCCGCTGTCGTACCAGACGCTCTTGCGGATCCTGCCGATCTTGTCGCCGTGCTGATTGACCACGGTGCCGCGCTTGGGCAGGCGCACGTCCATACAGCCGTGCTCCGCCGGACGGTACGGGCGGGGCGCTTCTTCCCGGACGGGAGCGGCTTCCTCTGCGGGCGCTTCCGGCTCCTCTGCCGGCGCCGCGGCCTCCTGCACGGGCTGCACGGGCTGCGCGGGCGCCCCCGCCATCACGTTGATGATGATGGGCGCGGCGGGCTGCTGTGTGGCGGCAGGCTCCTCGGAGGCGGCTTCTTCCGCTGCTTCCTCGGCCTCTTCGGGAGCGGCTTCTTCTGCAACTTCCTCGGCCTCTTCGGGAGCGGCTTCTTCCGTTACTTCCGCGGATTCCTCGGAGGCGGCTTCTTCCGTTACTTCCGCGGATTCCTCGGAGGCGGCTTCTTCTGCAACTTCTTCGGCTTCCTCGGGAGCGGCTTCTTCCGTTACTTCTTCGGATTCTTCGGGAGCAGCTTCTTCGCTCACTTCCTCGGCTTCCTCGGGAGCGGCTTCTTCTGCAACTTCCTCGGGTTCGGCGGCGGCAGCTTCCTCCGCTGCTTCCTCGGCTTCCTCGGAGGCGGCTTCTTCCGCAACCTCTTCGGCCTCTTCGGGAGCGGCTTCTTCGCTCACTTCTTCAGGTTCGGCGGCGGCAGCTTCCTCCGCGCCCTCGCCGTCCGCCCCGCCCGCGGCGAGGCCCATGGCAAAGGCGGCGGCGCCCTGCACGACGTCGTCCTCCTCTACGTAATCACCTTCCGGCTCTTCTTCCTCTCCGTCATCGTCATCGTCGTCGTCAAAGCCGAGATCGTCGTCGTCCGTCCACAGCTCGCTTTCCACCCCGTCTTCGGGGGCGAACTGCAAAAAGTACGGGACGTAATCCTGCTCCACGTAATCGGGGTCGGGCTCCAGGCCGTTCTCCTGCATGAGGATGCCGATGAGCTCGAGCGCATACCGCACCTGACGGTCGGAGGAGAGTTTGATCATCAGGGGGAACTGCGTATAGCGCGCCACCCCCGAATAGTCCTTATGGTGATATTTATCAAAGTTAAATTGTTTGGGATCCATCGCCAGAAACAGGCGCAGATACCCGCTGACGAGGCAGATCTTGCCCAGCATCTTTCTGCCGAGGCTGAACGTCTCGCCGCTGTTCGTGACGCGGGGGCGCACCCACTTGGGCTTGCGCGCCACCGTTTTATAGGCGACCAGCTTGTTCTTGACCGCGTTGTAGCGGTTCCCCGTGATCTCTTTGATGCGGCTCATGCGCTCGGCAAACGAGCGGACGCGATGCGCCGCAGGCAAAGTCATGGCGGGACGCTGCGGCTGCGCAGGCTCCGCGCCGATGCTCTCGTCCCTCTTATCCTCTGTCCCCATTCTGTTACCTGCCTTATGATATGGTTCTGCGTTGCCGCAGGGGTTTGCTTTTGTTTGCTGAAACTTGGCTCATGCAAAAACGCACGCAGCAAAACGTCTTATGCGTTCCCGCCGCCCACACCTCGGCGGGAACGCTGTAAGACATTGATCGTTATGCTGTAAAATTTGGTCGGTTATGCAATTGCAGGATTTTCGGAGTTCTGAACCGCCGTATAGGAAAGTTCATACGAAATTTCCGTAATATATTTACCGATATACGTGTCACGCTTATCTGCGTTATCGCCTGTTATTTTAGCCGTGTCGCTTGTCCAAACAACTTCCGCATAAACATAAAGGACACCGGTCTTTGCGGCAACCTCGCATTCCTGCGTATATTCAGTAGCAGTTCCCTTATCATCCGTCGTGTTCGTATAGAGCGTAATACTGAACACTTCCTTAATCTCATCTGCGGTCGGAATGCCGCCATCCGTCGCAACGCCTTGCCCATATGCAGCATTGCTGGCAAACTGAAGCTCGCCTTTGGTAAGTGTGACGAGCGCATCGACGTCGCCGGTATTCCTGATCGTAGCGACGAGGATCTTGCCCGTTGTGCTGGTGCGAGGGGTACCCTCGTAGGTATCCATATTAGGGGAAAGCTTATTCGTTACATCAAACTTGATGCTACCATCCCCTTCCGTAATCTCCCACTTCGCAACGGAGACGGTCGCAGAGCCTTTGCCGCCCGAGGTGTAGCGCGCGAACGTGCTGCCCAGGAAACAGCAGCTTACCAACGTAAGCAGAAGGACCAAGAGCAGCAGTTTCGAAACAATGCTTTTTTTCTTTGTCATGTTTGTTCTCCCGTTTTTTGTTTTTTATGTAAATACCGTCCCGCGCGTGGGCTTCGGAACGGGCTTTACCCTTAAATGTTACGCATCCGCCTTCCCGTCCGACGCGGGCGTGTCCGAGGCGGAAGTTTCCGAGGCGGCGGTTTCCGCCCCTTCGGAAGGTGGTATCATACTATCCGGCGCTTCCCCCGCGGAAGGCGCGCCTTCTACCAGGGCGCGCAGGCGGCGGATCTCCTCGTCCTTTTCGTCAAGTTCCTGCGACTTCTCCGCCCTGATGCGGCGGTTGTAGAGGGCGATGCGCGTTACATCGTAAATGATGAACAGCACCACGGGCACGCCGACAAAGACGAGGATGCCCGCGGGCGTCTGCATGAACACGGCAAAGCTGCCAAGCCCCGCCATGCTGCCGACGCAGAGCCCCACCACGTTTTTGGCGGGGATGGCGCCGTCGTTGACGGAGTTGGCGTCGCCCTGCGTCAAAAAGGATACGGCGGCGCCGCTTTCATCCCGCATGACCTGGATGATGCGGTGGGTAACGTAACTTTCCTCCGAACGGAAGGTGATGACGTCGCCCTCCTTAAGTTCCTGCACGCCCGCCTCGTCCAACAGCTTTACGAAGATGAGCGCGCCTTCGTCGAAACTATCGGGATTCTCCCCCGCCATGGACCCGGAGGTGACGGCGAGCGGCGCAATGCCGAAAAGATCCGGCGGGGTGTCCGCATTCAGGCTCCCCTTGATGATGAGCGTGAGGTTGACGGCGAGGATGGGCAGCAAGATGACGACCGCGATCACCATCAGAATGACCTTGACCAGTTCACGTTTGCTCTGCCGCGTCTGATTGTCCGATTGTTGCGTCTGTGTCTGTGCTTCCGGCTTCATTCCCTGTCTCCGTATGCGTTCTCCTGTGCATTTTTACCCCTCGGGCATGCCGGGCATGTGTGTCGTCTGCGCTGAAACAGGCATGCAATGCCAAAAAATGCCCATTGGGCACAATTTGGCATGGATGCGGGGGCTGCCGCATCACGTCCCCGCGCCGCGCGGACCGCACGGCAACCGCGCGCCCCTATGGCAGGCTGCTGCACGGGGCGGGAAAAAGGGCAGACGCCCCCTTATCCCGTTTAAGGTATCCTTATTATAAGTCTTATAAACTTACTTGTCAATAGGAAAAGACTAAAATTTTTTGCCAATTTTTAATAAAATTAAAGCCGGCTTATCGTTTGCATGTTTTTACGAGGCATTTTTTTTCATGAAAGTCGGTGATCGGATCAGGCAGCTGCGCCTGCAGGCGCACTTTTCGCAGAACAGGCTCGCGGAATGGGCGGGCGTTTCCCAGACGCATTTGCGGCGGGTGGAACTCGGGGAAGCTGACATCACGGTGGGGCATCTCCAGCTCGTCTGCGATGCCCTCGGCGTCACTCTGAAGGAGTTTTTTAACGTTTCCGACGAGAAACAGGAACTCTCCGAGGCGATCGCCGCCCTTTCGCCCAGGCAGCGCGCCCTGCTGCTCGCCTTTCTGAAAAGCCTGTAAGCGTTCACCGCACACGCCCCTGCGCGGCGGCGCCGCCACGCGCTACATCCCCCCGCCCGTATTGCACCCCGCCCCTTATCCTATGCGCGGCCCGTCCCCCCTATGACGTGTTTTTTCAAGAAAAAAAGACCGCACATGTCTTTGAACAAAGACATGTGCGGTTTTCATTTAACTGAATTGTTTATGATTCTTTGTCATGCTGCGCGGAACGTTGCATCCGCGCCACCCATGCCCGCATATTAGCGCGCAAGGCTGATGGAATAAAAGGCGGCCTTGCCCGTACCGCGGAAGGTGAAGAAGAGCGGCTGCACGCCGTCTTTTCCCGCATACGGCGCGTAGAAAGTGCGCCTCGTCTGCGCGCCCGTTACGGGGATGCGGCACAGCACTTCGCCGCCGAGCGCGTTCTGCACCAACACCTCGCCCTCGGCGCTGCCCTGCAGCGTCATGCCGATGCGCTTCAGGCCGCGCAGATCGAAATATTTGAACCCCGCCGTTGCGCCGTCGCAGAAGTTGGCGATGTATTGGTCGGGATCGCCGTTTCTGTCGCCGCCCGTCTGCGTAAAATAGGGGCGCGTGCCCTTTCTCGCCTTGAAGATGTTGGCGAGGAATCTGCCGCCGCCCTTGGAATAGAGGTTGCAGGCGATGCGCGCCTCGTACGTGCCTTCCCCCTTCAGCGGGCCGCCGTTGAGCCCGCAGCTGGTGATCTCCGCCTGCGGGATGCTGCCGTCCGCGCGCGGGAAAAGCTGTTCCGCGCACGCCTGCCGCGCATAGCAGTGGCGGTTGGTCTGGCGATGGTAGAAGATGTACAGTCTGCCGTCCAGCTCCAGCATGCCCCCGTGCGTGTTGCCCGTATCGTTGGACGCCGTCTTGGGGTCGGTATGCCCTTCAAGCCCCACGTCGCCGTTGGAAACGAGCGTGCCGCCGTAAGTGAACGGGCCGTCCGGCGCGTCCCCCACCGCGTAACAGAGCTCGTGCCCGAGCACGGAGGAGTACACGAAGTAATACTTCCCCGCGATCTTGCGCATGGAAGACGCCTCGAAAAAGCCGTGCTTCCCCCCCGCGGTCTCCGCCCCCGTGAGGGAGATCGTCGTCTTGGGCGGGGCTTTGACGGTGAGCATGTCGGGCGCAAGTTCGACCACCGCGCCCCCCTTCACGTTTTTCTTGCGCACGCCGAGCACGGGATAAAACATGGCGGAGCCGTAATAGAGGAAGACCCTGTCCCCCTCCACGTACACCGCGGGGTCGAAGGGAAGATACTCCTTCGACCAAGGGGAAAGGTCGACTTCGCCGTGATAGCGGAAGGGCCCCTTGGGGCTGTCCGCCGCGGCGACGCGGATGCGCCAGCTCTTCCTCGTGATGCCGGGCGCAAAGGCGTAGTACAGATAATACCTGCCGTCGGGGCCGCGGCAGACGTCGGGGGCGTACATGCTGCCGCCCTTATAGCCGGGATCCCATTCGCGCTTCCAGATGACGCCCTCGTACCGCCAGTCGGACAGATCGTCCGCGGGCGCCGACCACGTCACGTAATCGTTGGCGCAGAATTTGCCGCTGTCAAAACAGTCGTGCGAGCCGTATACGTACACCCTGCCCTCAAACACGTGCGGTTCGCCGTCGGGGATGTATTCGTAGCTCGGAAGATACGGGTTGAATGCCTGTCCTTTCATATTTGTTCTCCTTATCGCTTCATCTGCGGAAATATCCCCTTGAGCGCGGGATACAGCCGCCGGTAGGTTGCATAACCTTCTTCATAGCCTTGCCGTTCGCCCGCATCGGGAAGGATGCGCTCCCGCACGCGGACAAGCGCTTTTGCCGCTTCCGCCGCCGAGGCGTAAGCGCCGCACGCCGCCATCGCCAGCATGGCCGCCCCGTAGGCGGGGCCCTCTTCCACGGCGGGCAGCTCCACGGGGATGCCCAGAACGTCGGCGACGATCCTGCGCCAGAGCGGGCTTTTGGCGCCGCCGCCGCAAATGCGCGTGCCCGTCACCCGTACGCCGCACGCCTTTGCCGCCTCCACGCAGTCGCGCAGGGCGTAGGCGACGCCTTCGAGGACGGCGAGCGTCATATGCCCGCGCGGCGTCTGCGGGCGCATGCCCAGAAAGGCGCTGCGGGCAAGCGCGTCGTTGTGCGGGCTGCGCTCCCCCATGAGATAGGGCAGAAAGAGCACCTCGTTTTTGCCGAGCGACGCCGCCAGCCCCTCCTGCTCCGCCGCGTAATCCTGCGCGGACAAAATGTTTTTCATCCACCATTCGTTGCAGGACGCCGCCGAGAGGATGCAGCCCATCAGGTGATAGCCGCCGTTGGCGTGGCAGAAGCTGTGCAGCGCGTTGCGTGCGTCCATGGCAAACGCGTCGCTGACGAGGAAAACGGTGCCGCTCGTCCCCAAAGAAATGTTGCAGTTGCCCGCTTCCACGGCGCCCGTGCCGACGGCCGCCGCCGCATTGTCCCCCGCGCCCGCCGCGACCTTTACGCCGCGCGGCAGGGAGAACTTGGCGCGGATCTCCTCCCGAAGCGTCCCCACGCAGGCGCTGCTTTCATACAACGCGGGGAGCATGTCCCGTGTGACGCCGCAGATCGCGCACATCTTTTCCGACCAGCGGCGGTTTTTTACGTCAAGCAGCAGCGTGCCGCTTGCATCCGAATAATCGCCCGCGTGCTGCCCGCACATGCGGTAGATGAGGTAATCTTTGGGCAGCATGATCCTGCGGATGCGGGCAAAATGTTCCGGTTCGTTCTCTTTGACCCAAAGCAGTTTCGGCGCGGTAAAGCCCGCAAAGGCAATGTTTCCCGTCTCCGCCGCGAGCGTATCCCGCCCCACGCTTTCGTTGAGGTAGTCCGTCTCCGCCTGCGTCCTGCCGTCGTTCCAGAGGATGCAGGGACGGATGACCCTGTCCGACGCATCCAGCATGACAAGGCCGTGCATCTGCCCGCCGAAGGAGATCCCGCGGACGGAGGACGCGTCCTGCCCGTTGAGCAGGGCGCCCATCCCCCGCAAAACAGCGGCGTACCAATCCTCGGGGTCTTGCTCGCTCCAGCCGCTGCGGGGGAAACTGACGGGATAGCGCTCCTGCGCGCGGGAACGGATGCTCCCGTCCTCCCCGACGAGCAGCAGCTTGACTGCCGACGTACCGAGGTCGATCCCGATATACGTATTCATTTCAGCGGAAGAGGACGCCGTTGAGCGCCTGTTCGAGATATTCCTGGCGGCCGCTGCCCGGAAGCGCGGGCTTGCCGAGTTTTTCCGCATGCTCGGAAAGCTCCTTCAGCGTCGCCTTGCCGCTGACGATCTTCTTGCCGATGCCGCTTTCAAAGGAGGCGTATTTGTGTTTGACGAACTCCTCGATGACGCCCTCCTCGATCAGCTTTTCCGCGTTGAGCAGGCCGAGCGCAAAGGTATCCATGCCCAGGATATAGCCGTATACCATGTCTTCCAACGTGTAGCTGGGGCGGCGGTTTTTAGCGTCGAAATTAAATCCGCCCGTCAGCCCTCCGCCCTTGACGATCTCGTACATGGCCTTGGTCGCCGTGTACACGTCCCAGGGGAATTCGTCCGTATCCCAGCCGAGCAGAAAGTCCCCCTGGTTGGCGTCCACCGAGCCGAGCATGCCGTTGATGGCGCAAATGCGCAGTTCATGCTCGAAGGTATGCCCCGCGAGCGTGGCATGGTTGGCCTCGATGTTGAGTTTGAAGTCCTTGTCGAGCCCGTATTGGCGCAGGAATCCGATCGCCGTCGCCGCGTCGAAATCGTATTGATGCTTCATGGGTTCCTTGGGTTTGGGTTCGATGTAGAAATCGCCCGTAAACCCGACGGAACGGCCGTAATCGACCGCCATGTGCATGAGCCGCGCGATGTTGTCCAGTTCAAATTTGACGTCGGTGTTGAGCAGCGTCTCGTACCCCTCTCTGCCGCCCCAGAACACGTACCCCCTGCCGCCGAGCTTGACGGTGAGATCCAGCGCCTTTTTTATCTGCGCCGCCGCAAAACAATACACGTCGGCGCTGTTGGTGGAGCCTGCGCCGTTCATGTAGCGGGGGTTGCCGAACATGTTTGCCGTTCCCCACAGGCACTTAATGTCCGTGCCCTGCATCTTCTCCAGAATGTAATCGGAGATCTCGTCCAGGCGGCGGTTGGTCTCCTTGATGTCGTCCGCCTCGGGAACGAGGTCTACGTCGTGAAAACAGAAGTAGCGGATGCCCAGCTTCTGCATGAACTCGAAGCCTGCGTCCACCTTGGCTTTGGCGTGTTCCATGGTGCCGGGACGCGCGCCGAAGCTTTTATCCGCCGTGCCGCTGCCGAACATATCCACGCCGTTTGCGCACAGATTGTGCCACCACGCCATGGCAAAAGGCAGATGCTCCCGCATCGGCTTGCCGAGCACGATCTTTTCCGCATCGTAAAACTTGAAGGCGAACGGGTTCTTGGACGCGCTGCCCTCGTACCGGATCTCAGGGATCCCCTTAAAAAATTCCATATCTTTCACCTCGTTTTCTGCGCACGTGCGCATTCGTTGCCGCAGGGCAGGCTTCGCCTCGCCCCGGTACAGATATTCTATCCGATTTTTCGGGAAAAAGATAGACACGTTCGTCTTATTTATGGTATAATTGTGTTAAAATCAGCAAATCGTGCGAAAATAAAGGTAAAAAAATGATAGGTTCTTTTGAAACCGAGCGCCTGAACGGGCTGCTGAAAGACTTTTATACCGTGGTCGGCATCCGCATTTCCGTGTTTGACGATGCATTCCGCCCCGTCACCGAATACCCCGCCCATCCGCCCGCACTCTGCGCCCGCATCCGCGGCACGGATGCGGGCCGGCGTGCCTGCGCGCTTTGCGACAGGGAGGCCTGCCTGCGCGCCAAGACGATGAACGGTCCGCATACCTACCTCTGCCACGCGGGCGTCACCGAAGCGATCACCCCCATCCGCCTGGACGGCGGCGTCATCGGCTATGCCATCCTTGCCCACCTGATGCCGGAGGAACGTTACGAAGAGACGGTCAGAGACGTCGTGCGCCGCTGCCGCGCCTACGGAATGGCGGATGCGGACACGGAAGAACGCGTGCGAGAGCTTGCGCGGTACCCCCGCGCGCGCATCGACGCCGCCATGCGGCTTCTGGATGCCGTCGCTTCCTATCTGCAGATCTCCAAAATGGCGGCATGGAAGAACGAAAACATTGCCTTTCAGATCAACTCCTTCCTCGACGGCAACCTCGGCGGGGAACTTTCCTCCGCTCTCCTGTGCTCCCACTTTTTTCTCTCCCGCAGCAAGCTTTACGAGATCTCTATGCAGGCGTTCGGCATGAGCATTGCCCGCTACATCGCGCACAAGCGCATCGAACGCGCCAAACAGCTGCTTGCCGAAGGGCGGCTTTCCGTCGCGGAAGTGGCGCGCCGCGTCGGCATCCCCGATTACAATTATTTCTGCAAACGCTTCAAGCGCGCCGTCGGCGTCTCGCCGGGAAAATTCCGCCGCAGCGGCGTCTGATCGGACGGTGGCTGTTTGTTTTCTTTTATTTGCTTGACAAAAAAACAATTATATGTTAATATACAGAAAAAATAAACATAAGTGAGCATACATATGAATCTGACCGAACGGCAAAAGAGCATCCTCGCCATCCTCAAGCGCTGGCGCACCGCCTCCGTCGGCAAGCTCGCCAAGACGCTTGGCGTGAGCGACGCGAGCATCCGCAGGGACCTCATCGAAATGCAGACGCTGGGGTTCCTCGACCGTACGCACGGCGGCGCGGTCATCGCGGAAGGCGCGGAGGAGACGTCGCTTTTTCTGCGCATCAATGAGAACGCGGCGGAAAAAGAACAGGCGGCGGCCAACGCGCTCCCCCACCTGCCCCGCTTTGACAGCGTCTTTTTTGACGGATCTACGACGGCGCTGGCGTTGGCGGCAAGGATGGACCTTGCGGGCAAGACGGTCATGACGACGAACCTGCAGACCGCGCTGCAGCTTTCCGAACGGGAAGGCGTGCGCGTGATGGTACCGGGCGGAACGGTGACGGCGGGCAGCGTTGCGGGAAGCTGGACAAACTCCCAGCTCCCCGAGTTTGAGTTTGACCTTCTCATCTGCTCCTGTTCGGCGCTCACGCTCGACGGCGCCTACGAAACGTCGCTGGATCTGCGCGAGCTCAAGCGCATTGCCTTCGCCCACGCGCAGAAGCACGTCCTCGTGCTCGACCGCAGCAAGCTGCAAAAGACGGCGGGCTACTTCCTCTCCCCGCTCTCAGGATTCGACCTCATCGTCTTCGACTATCTTTCCCGCGAAGAAAAGAGCCGTTTTTCCGGCTTCCCCGTCGTCGGCTGATCTCATCGACACTTCCTCCCGTTTTTAAAAAAGGCAGCCCGCGCAGAGTATGCGCGGGCTGCCTTTGCGTTCAATCTTTCTTCAAAAGCGGCTGCCACCAGTCTTTGTTGTTTAAATACCACGCCGCCGTCTCCGCGAGCCCCTGCCCGAAAGCGACTTCCGGCGCCCAGCCGAGCGCGCGCAGTTTTTCCGCCGAGAGCGCATAGCGCAGATCGTGGCCCTTTCTGTCCTGAACAAAGGTATACGCATCCTCCGGGTACCCCAAAAGGCGGCACAGACGGCGGACGAGCGTGAGATTGCTCACTTCGCACCCCGCGCTCACGTTGTAGACTTCGCCCGCCTTGCCGCGGCGCAGGATACAGTCGATCGCCCTGCAATGGTCTGAAACGGCGATCCAGTCGCGCACGTTCTCCCCTGTACCGTACACGGGCACCTTTTCCCCGGAGAGCAGACGAGAGACGGCAAGCGGGATGAGCTTTTCCGGGTACTGGAAGCGCCCGTAATTGTTGGAGGAACGCGATACGGTGACGGGCACGCGGTAGGTGCGGTATGCCGCCAGCGCATACAGATCGCCCGCCGCTTTGCTTGCCGCATAGGGGCTGCCCGGCCTCAGGGGCGACGTCTCCGTAAACGGTTCCCCTCCGGAAAGCGGCAGATCGCCGTATACTTCATCGGTGGAGACCTGGTGAAAGCGCACGCCGCCGAAGGCGCGGCACGCTTCCAGCAGGACGCAGACGCCAACGGCGTTCGTCTGCATGAACACTTCGGGCGAGTCGATGCTGCGGTCGACGTGGCTTTCCGCGGCAAAATTGACGACGGCGTCCGGCCGCTCCCGTTCAAAGAGCGAAAAGACGGCTCCGCGGTCACAGATATCGCCGCGGCAAAAGCGGAAACGCGGATCTCCGAAAAGCGGACGCAGCGTCTCCTCGTTGCCGGCGTACGTGAGTTTATCCAGGCAGACAAAGCTGTCCTCCCCGTGCGCGGCGAGGGCGTAGTGCAAAAAATTGCTGCCGATAAACCCCGCGCCGCCCGTCACCAGGATCTTCATAAGCTTACTCCTTCGGCTCCCCGTCCGCCTGCTCCTGCGCGTGCTTTTCCGGAAAAAGACGCCGCAACAGTTTCTTCGGGACGGAAACGAGCGCACCGCGGAAGGTGCGGTTGAACGCGATCATAAAAACGACGGGCACGAGCGCGATCGCCACGGCGATGCAGCCGTTGACGAGGAAGGAAAGCCATTCGCTCCCCATCTGCTGCATGCACAGGTCGGTGAGAAACATAACGAGCGCAAATGCCGCGATGCAGGCGTAATTGACGACGTAATAGCGCTTGGGGGAGGAGGCAAAACCGTGACGGTAGAGAACATACGGCTCGACGATGTGGCAGATGAGAAGGTTGGTGAGGATGGTCGCCGCAATGACGCCCGTGATCCCGAACCACAGCACGAACGAAACGGAAAGCACGATATTCAGAAGCCCTTCCGCAAGCGGCTTGAAGCGATCGTAATAAAACGTCCCCGTCGCATCGCGGAAGACGAGCACCGTCTGCCGCATGAATTGTACGAAATAGTTGAGCGTGATGACGACCTTGATCTCCTTGGCGAGCTGAAGCCCCTCGCCGAAGAAGAGAAAGACGAGGTCGTCGATGACGGCATAATAGCCGAGGAAAAAGACGATCCCCAGCACGAAGTTAAAGGAGTAAAGGATGTTGAACCCGCGCTTTTCCTCCTCGCGGTCCTTGCCCGCACTCATATGCCCGATGACGGAGGTAAGCGAGGTAAAGCAGAGCGCGAGGATCCCCGACATGGAGACGACGATCGTCGTATAATTGGAATACAGGCCGAGAAGTTCCGGCCCCATAAAGGCGGAGATGATGATGCTGTCCGACGCGTTGACGAAAATGGCGCCGATCTTATGCATGAACATCGCCTTGGTGTTTTTGACGACTTCCCGCTTGGTTTCCGCATCGACCTTCTGCTTGTTTTTCAGGATGTGCGGATATTTTTTGTGCGTGTACAGCTCGATGAGCGCCCACTGGATGGCCATGCCGCCCACGTTGCAGCAAAGGTACAGCTCAAAGGAATGCGTGAGCACGGTCACGAGGATCTGCGCCCCGTACTGCGCCATGAGCGAGAGGGAGAGGATGGTCGTCGTCACATAGTCGTTTTTGTAGGCGTTGACGAGCGACGTCTTGGCGCTGAACATGTAGTTCATCACCACCGACGCGAGCATGATGAGGAACGTCCAGTACAGGCTGAAGTCCGATTTATACCCGTTGGCGAGGTACGGCAGCGCGGGCATGACGCACAGCCCCGCAGCCAGAATGATGACGCCGACGACGCGGTACACCTTGACGAACAGCCCGTAGAGCGCGGAGACCTTGTCGTCCTCCCCGTTGACGATGGGCGAATACATGGAAAACGTGATCGCCGTTCCCACGCCGAGGTCGGCGACCGCGAGCACGCCGATAACGCTCTGAAAAAGCGCGAAGATGCCGTTGGCGTCGTTGCCGATGTAATTGATCAGAAAACGTTTGGCGAGGATGCTCAGCACGAGCAGGATGACCTTAAAGCCGAGCGCCACGCAGACGTTCAGAAGCGAGCGTTTTTTATCCAAACCGATGCCTGCCGAAATGAGATTTTGCGGCGCCGTCAGGACGCCATGCCGCTGCCCGGCCGTATGAGATGCACGATCTTGCGGAAGAGCGCATACAGTCCGAACTGTTTGTGGCGCAGCAAAAAGAGCCGCGCGTTTTCGATCACGCCCCGCGGATGATAGACGGCGCGGTAATCCTCCCAGCACGCCTTGGAGCGCGCATTCTCATAGAACGCATCCTCCCGCAGCAGCGCTTTGAGCTGCCGCCGATAGTCTTTGCGGAAGATGACGTATTGCCCCGTGACCATCTGGTAGGTATGAAAATCCAGCGCCGCCGCAAGCACGTGCAGCCCCGCTTCCCGCAGGATGCGCTGCTGTTCGCGGCAAAAATTGCGGAAGCAGAAGGCGAAATTTTCGTTGCGGACGTAACGGACGCTCCTTTCCGCTATGTCGTCGGGAAGAAAATAAAAATAGAGCGGACGGTCGACGAACGCCATTTTCTCCGCGCGGAGCGCCGCCTCCATGACGAAGATAAAGTCCTCCCCCACGGCGACGCCGCCGCGGGAGAGTCCGAGCAGAAAGCGCAGAGAAGATACAAGTTTTTTGGCGTACAACGACCGCCAGACATACCCGATGACGGGCTGCTTTTGCGTACAGGTATAAAATGCGGAAAGGTCGCGCGCACCGCACAGCGCTTTAAGCGCGGCGCCCTCGTCCACGTCGGAAACATTTCCGCATTCGTCAAAGTTGCGGAACCCGCAGAATACGAGGTCCGCCCCCTCCCGCACGGCGCAGCCGTACAATTCCTCGTACATGGTATCATCGGGGTAATCGTCGCAGTCGCAGAAGCCGATATATTCCCCCTTCGCCGAATCCAGCCCGACGTTGCGGCATTCCGAAACGCCGCCGTTCGGCTTATCGATGACGCGGATGCGCGCGTCCTTCGCCGCCCAGCTGCGCATGAGCGCGAGCGATCCGTCCGTCGATCCGTCGTTGACGAGCAGCAGCTCGAGGTTTTCATACGTCTGCCGGGTCAGATGCTCCAGACAGCGCCCCAATACCCGTTCGCCGTTGTAGACGGGAACGATGACGGAGATGAGCGGCCTCATGCGGGCTCTTTCTCCAACATCTCAAACGCCGCGGCGATGACGTCGTCCATATCGTAATAGCGGTACTGCCCCAGCCGCCCGCCGAAAACGACGTTCGGCTCCGCCGCCGCAAGCGCACGGTAGCGCTCGTAAAGCGCGCCGTTCTTCTCGTCGTTGACGGGATAATACGGCTCGTCGCCCATCTTCCAAGCGGAGGAATACTCGCGGGAGATGACCGTTTTGGGCTGCGTCCCGAACTCAAAATGCTTGTGCTCGATGATGCGCGTAAACGGCTCGTCGTGCGAAGTATAATTGACGACCGCGACGCCCTGGAAGTTGGGCATATCCAGAACTTCCGTCTCGAAGCGCACGGAGCGGTATTCGAGCGGGCCGAAACAGTAATCAAAATAGCGGTCGACGGCGCCCGTATAGATGATGCGGCGGGCGCTTTTTTCCCACTTCTCCTTTTCCGCGAAGAAATCGCAGGAAAGCCTGACCTCCGTGCCTTCGAGCAATTTTTCGATGAGCAGCGTATACCCTCCCTCCGGGATGCCCTGATAGGTATCGTTGAAGTAGTTGTTATCAAAGGTGAAGCGGACGGGCAGACGCTTGATGATGAACGCGGGAAGTTCGGTGCAGGATTTGCCCCACTGCTTTTCCGTATATTCCTTGACGAGTTTTTCGTAGATGGTCTTGCCGACGAGGTTGAGCGCCTGTTCCTCGAGATTTTTTGGTTCCGCCGTGGCGTACGCCTTGCGCTCCTCGGCGATGCGCGCCTCCGCCTGCGCGGGCGTGAATACGTCCCCCCAAAGCTTGGTAAAGGTGTTCATATTGAAGGGCATGTTGTAGCATTCGTCATGGTAGCGTGCGATCGGGCTGTTGACGAAGCGGTTAAAGGGCACCAGCGCGTTTACGTAATCCCAGATCTTCTTGTCGGACGTGTGAAAGATGTGCGCGCCGTAGGTATGGACATGGATGCCCTCTACGGTCTCCGTATACACGTTCCCCCCGACATGGGGGCGCTTTTCCAGCACCAGGCACTTCTTGCCGCGCTTTTTGAGCTCGCAGGCGCAGACGGCCCCGTAAAGGCCGCTGCCGACGATGAGATAATCGTACATGATAATCCTCCTTACTGTGAAAAGATCCATTGATAGGGCAGCACGTCGTGATACCCTTTGAGCACGATAAACCAGATGAGATAGAGCGCATAGGCGCCGAAATAGATGAGCGCGAACGCGGCGCGGTTATCCGCCCTGCGGATGCGCTTCAGGCAATACGGAACGGAGAGGATCTGATAGACCTGGAAATACATGGTCGCGCGGGAGATCATCTCTGAAATGGGGATGAACAGGCTGACGCAGGATATATAAAAGGCAAAAAACTGCAGAAACAGCAGGACGTACGCCTGCTTGTCCGCCTTGTAACTGCGGCCGAGTGCAAGGTACATGAGTACGAAGAAGACGAGATGATAAAAAATGTTCAGCGTCGTCGACTGGTTGTCGTTGAGGTCGGACGTGAAGAAATATTCGTATTTGGTGTGCCGCAGGATAAATTCCAGCACGACGCAGGCAAACGGCAGCGCGATCACCGCGATCACCAGCCAGACGGGAAACTCCCGCCGCACGAAGCGCAGGTTGACGGCAACGTACGGCACGATCATGATGATGGCCGTCTTGTGGAAGAGAAAGCCGACGAGCACGCAGAGAAGATACTTCCACGTCTCCCGCCTGACGAGATACGGATACGCCGCAAACAATGCCGTGACGGCGATCCCCTGACGCACGTTGTTGAGCGACCAGAAATAAAAGCAGGAGACGAACAGCACGGCAGCCGAAACGTACGCGTTCTCCGAATAGCGGATGACCGTGCGGTATATGAAATAAAAGTAAACGGCGCTTGTGACGACGAACAGCCACTGCGGATCGTCCGTGAACAGCTGCAAAAAGAGGATGATCGCGTTGAATCCCCATTCCGAAAAGCCGTTCCCCTCCCCCGTCAGAAGTTTGTTCCATTCCGGCACGTAGGTATAAAAATAATCGGTGCCGATGCCGTAGCGCACGGCGGAAATGAAGAAGGGCGGCAGAAACGCGAGCAGGAAAAAGAGGATGTATCTGAGCTTGTATTCGAGTTTTTGCTCACGGGAAAGCGCGGCGCACGCGGCGCCGCCCGTCTGCGGGGCGATCCCCTTCCATTTGCAAAAATTCGCCCGCGCCGCCCCCAGAAAGGGAAGGCTGAGCGCAAACGCAGTCAGATATACCAGCATTGCATTCCTTATCCGTCGATGTGCAGGATGCGTTTTGCCTTGCCCCACAGCCTGCGGGCAAAGCTCTCCTCACGCAGCAGCACGGGAAAGTGTTTGACGCGCATCTCGTTTTTGCGCACGTATGCGGTGAACAGCCGCTCGCCGAGGTAACCGAACAAGCGCTGCTCCTGCACGGAATAGCCTGTCATGTCCACGCGCGTCTCCAGCGCGCCCAAAAGGTCGAACAGCCAGGCGTAATAGACGTCCCATGTCTGTTTTTTGCAGAGAAACATATTGAGAAGGTAGCTCTTTCTGCCCGAAAGCACCCCTTCCCATGCGGGAAGATACTCGGGGCAGCGCTCCGCCATCACCTCGCGGAGCAGATCGAGATCCTTCTCCCGCACCGATTCGAGCAGGCTCTCCCGCTGGGACGCGGGGCTCGTCCATTCGCGCGGGGCGATAAAATCGTATGTTTCCAAAAGCCGTTCCGCCTTGGGCGAATTGACGAAATACCGTTCGCTGCGGGAAAAGACGTTCTCAGTTAAAAACCTCCGGTAATGCATGAGGCCGACGATCTCGTTTTCCCGATCGTTCTTCCACACCCAATAGGCGCAGGTGAGCTCGCAATAATAGGGATTCTTTTCCGAAATGTGATCCCCCGTGGCGTCGGTGAGCGGAAACACCTGCTCGTGCAGCGCTGCGCCGCCCTGGATATATTCGTAATTTTGGGGGAGCGCCCCGTCGACGTATTTGTGCGCGGCTACGTAAACTTTCATCTCTCTTCCTTCTTATGGGCGAGATACGTCTTGTAATAGGGCGTCGTCCTGACCGCCTGCATGTGCCCGAGGCGGGAAACAAGCCCCTTGGGGAGTACTTTTTTTAAAAGGCGCTTATAGAGCGGGGCCTTCTCGTCCGACCAGCTGCCCGCACAGTGATGTTCGGCATACCCGCCGCCGCTCCGCTTATCTACCTGATAGCGCTCGAACCAGTCCTTGGGGTAGACTTCGATGCCGCAGGCGAGCGACTGACGCCTGCCCGTCAGCCGAAAATCGGGGAAGTGATCGAGAAAATACTTGGTGATCCAATCGTTGCTGACCGTAAACTCTTTTTTCTCCTCAAAATCGCGTTCCAAAATTTCCAGCCATTCAAGCATGAGCGGATTGCCTTGTTCCGTCCCGATCACCGCCGTGCCGATGGACGAATCAAAAATAAAGCCCATGAACATCTTGTGATCGAGCAGCGGCGCAAACGGCTTCAGCATCTCCACGTCGGTATCCACATAGATCCCGCCGAAGTGATAGAGCACGTAAAAACGAAAATAATCGGCAAGAAAACCGTATTTCTTCCTTTTGATGCATTCTTTTACGAAAAGACTATCGTCGAGATACCGATCAAACGTCTCATCCGTCCAGAGGCGGACCTCAAACTCGGGGTTGAGCCGTTTCCACCCCTCTACATATTCTTTTTGTTCCTGCGGCATCTCGCCTTTGCCCAGCCAGCAGGCGTGGATCAGTTTGGGGATCATGCGTTCTCTCCTTTGCCCGAAGGCGAGCAGCATGCTTCCACTTCGCGGAGCAATTTTTGTGTAAATGCCGCAAATGAGAAGCGTTCCGCGAGAGCATGTCTGCGATCTGCGACGACGGGGTCGGCGTGTAAGATGCATGCGCAAAGGCTTTCCGCATCCCCGACGCGGAAAAATTCCGCCTGTTCTGCCGAATAGATCTCACGAAATACGGGGATATCGGAAAGAATGGGTTTGGTCCCGAGACAGAGCGCCTCGAGCGGCGGGAGCCCGAACCCCTCGTAATAAGAAGGCTGTACGAGAAAGGAAGCCGAAGCGATCGCCTTATACAGGTCTTCTTCCGGAAGCCTGCCCGTAAAGGTGATGCCGGGCTGCGAGAAGTCAAGCTCCCCTTCCTTTACGCCCGTCAGAAAGCCGTCCTTTTCCCCGATGATCTCGAGGGTATATCCCTCCGGAAGCATACGGAACGCGTCAAGCAACGTCTTCAACCCCTTGTGAGGCTTGATATTCCCTACATAGACAAGCGTCTTTTCCCGCTTGTTTCCGTCAACGGGAAAGGAGAGCAAACGCTCGGAGAGGCCGTTATAGGCGACAAAGCATTTTGTGCTCTGTTTGGGGAAATAATGTGCGGCGCGCTGACGGGTAAATTCCGATACGCAGAGGACCCGACGCGACTTCTTCATGCACCTGGAAAGAAAATACCGCTTGACGATGCGGTCGAACACGCCGCGCGTCGCGATCTTGGGCAGGTCGAGAAAAATGAGATCGTGCATGACGGAGAATACGGGAACTTTTACGCCGAAGGGAATGATGAAATTGGGAACGATGAGCGCATCGCAGCCGTGCAGCGCGGGAAAGCGCAGCATGCCGCGCACGGAAAACGGACTCGTCTCATCTTCAACGATCTCTGCTGCGGGATACCCTTTCAGCGCGGACGGACTGCCGATGAGTACGTATTCGTGCCGCTCGTCGAGATGTTCCAGGATCCCCTGCGTCACACGCCCGATCCCCGATCTTCCAAGATAGCGGCAGTCGACCGCGATCCTCATATGCGCCTCCTTTTTTATTGTGCGCCGTCGCGGCGGATGACGCCGACGATGGTCTTGAAAATGATCTTGATATCCAGACCGACGCTGCAATGGTCGACGTAATAAAGCTCCATCTTCTGGCGCTCACCGCTCTCGTACGTGCAGTTGCTCCTGCCGTTTGCCGCCCACCAGCCGATCATGCCCGGCCGGACGGAAAGCAGTTTTTCCGCATCTTCGCCGTACTTCTCTTCCACCTCTTCCCGCATGAGCGGGCGGGGGCCGATGACGGACAGATCGCCCACGAAGATCGACCATACGTTGGGCAGCTCGTCCAGACTCGTCTTGCGCAGAAAGGCGCCGAGCTTGGTGATGCGCGGGTCGTTGTCGATCTTATATTCCCTGCGGTACTCCTCGAGCTGTTCGGGCGTGAGCATATCCTCAAGCTTGTCGGCGTTCTTCTTCATGCTGCGGAACTTGGGGACGTAGATGGTCTTGCCGCCCTTGCCCACGCGCTCGTGGCGGTAGAATACGGGCCCGCCGTCGCTGCACTTGACGCAGACGGCAAGGATGAGGTACAGCCAGCTGAACACGATGAGAAAGAGCAGCGAAGATACGATGTCGAAACTCCGCTTTATCAAGCGATAGCCCAGACTCCCGCCCGGGGCGCGCTTATCTCCGCCGCCCGGCTCCGTTCTGTTTTCCTGCATTTCTTCTGCCATCTCTCTCCTCCGAAGTCCCGGCGCATTCCCCGTTTTTCATGGAAGATTATACCATATCGCACCCGAAAAAGCAAGTGTATCACCCGCCGCAAGGGGAACACCTGTCACAATTTATTATGAGAAAGTTGTAAAATTTTCATCCGAAGAAAACAAAAGCGCCCGCAGAAACCGCTTTCGGGCCCCTGCAGACGCTTCTGCTTTTATTTCGTTTGCGTTGTTTTGCTTCGGTTGATCAAGAAAATCGGAAACATGCGGGCATACCATGTCCGCAATCCGTCACTCTTCTTCCATCTCCCGATACTTCATTGCATAGATCTCCTTGGGGATCCATTTGACGCCGCGGATGGGTCTGCCGCGCGTGCTGGTGGCATCGATGGAGATATCCTCGGTCAAAAGCTCGGTCATTTCCCCCGACTGCGTGACGACGGCGAGGTAATACGGCACGGTGACGCAATCGGCAAAGATGACCTGATCGCTCCCCTTGAGCGAGACGATCATGACGCCCTTGCGGTAACGCGGGAGCGGATCTACCTGCGCGGCGATGACGCGCTTGAATCTGCCGCCGGAGACCGCAACGACGACCTCCCCCTCCCCGTCCGTCTGGGAAGCGAAGATGACCTCGTCGCCTTCCTTGAGGTTCATGCCCTTCACGCCGCCCGCGACGCGCCCCTGCACGGGGATATCGTCCTTTCTGGCGTTCAGGCACATGCCGCCCCTGGTCACGAAGAAGATGGTCACGCCCTCATCCTCGACGTCCGACTGGACGGTGATGACCTTATCGCCCTCGTTGAGGCGGATGGCCTGGAAGGCGGGTTTGGCGACGTTGTATTCGCTCCACGCCGTCTTTTTGATCATGCCCTTGGCGGTGAGGAACAACAGGTGCCCTTCCGGAAGTTCGGCGCGCGTGACGTATACGGGCTTTTCGCCGCGTTCCGCATGGCGGGAAAGATCGGCGATCTCATAGCCGCCTTCCGAGAACCGGCAGGCGCAGTCCTGCGGGACGATCTTATAGCAGTTGCCGCGGTCGGTAAATACGAGGCAGGGCTCGTCGGAAACGACGTGGATATCCTGCACGATGACCGCGCTCTTTTTGGAACGGTCGGTGATGACCTTGTTGGCGGCGGCAAAATTCTTCTCGGAAACGCACTTGAGCTTGCGTTCCGCCGTGATGAGCAGCAGGCTCGGCACGCCCGGCTCGCGGATGTCGCCGCGCTCCGCCTCCGCGTCTTCCACGTCGTACACGAGCTGCGAGCGGCGCGGGCGGCGGTATTTCTTCTTGATCTCAAGGATCTCCTCTTTCACGACCTGGAACTGCAGCTTTTTGCTTCCGACGATCGCCGTGAGTTTTTTGATGAGCTCTTTGAGCGCCTTGAGCTCCTCTTCAAGCTTGAACACCTCGAGCTTGGTGAGGCGGGCGAGGCGCAGATCGAGGATGGCCTGTGCCTGGCGTTCGGACAGATCGAAGCGCGCGCGCAGCTTTTCGCGCGCGTCCGCCACCGATTCCGCCTTCTTGATGATGGCGACGACCTCGTCGATGTTGCGCACGGCGATGATCAGCCCTTCCAGGATATGGCAGCGTTCCTTCGCCTGTTCGAGGTCGAACTTGGTGCGGCGCAGAATGACCTGACGCTGATATTCCGCATAGTAGCGGATGATCTCGAGAAGCCCCATCTGCAGCGGTTTGCCGCCAGCAATGGCGACCATGTTGATGCCGAACGTGACTTCGAGATCGGTATACTTGTACAGAAGCGGCATCAGGGCCTTGATGTCCGTCTCGCCCTTGACTTCGATGACGGCGCGCATGCCGCTGCGGTCGGATTCGTCCACCACCTTGGTGATACAGCCGAACTCTTCCTTCTTCTCCTCCCTAAGCTCGGCGATCTTGCGCAGAAGCGCCGCCTTGTTGACCTGATAGGGAAGCTCGGAAATGATGATGATCTTCTTGCCGATATCCGTCTCCTCGACGCGGAGTTTGGCGCGGATCGCGATCTTGCCTTTGCCCGTCTTGTAAGCCTGGTGCAGTTCACCGGCAATGACGAAGCCCCCCGTGGGGAAATCCGGCCCGGTGATGTGCTTCATCATTTCGTCGAGCTTGATGTACGGGTTGTCGATGTAGGCGACGACGCCGTCGATGACCTCGCCGAGGTTGTGCGGCGGAATGTTGGTCGCCAGCCCCACCGCGATGCCGGACGCCCCGTTGACGAGCAAATTGGGGAACCGCCCGGGGAGCATGTCCGGTTCTTTGAGGGAATCGTCAAAGTTGAGCGAAAAGGGAACGGTGTCCTTTTCGATGTCGCGCAGAAGTTCGAGGGCGAGCGGCTCGAGGCGCGCTTCCGTATAGCGCATCGCCGCCGCGGAGTCGCCGTCCACCGAACCGAAGTTGCCGTGCCCGTTGACGAGCGTCATACCCATGTTGAAGTCCTGCGCCATGCGCACCATGGCGTCGTATACGGAGGAGTCGCCGTGCGGGTGATATTTACCCATGCAGTCACCGACGATGCGCGCCGACTTTTTATGCGGCTTATCGGGGGTGAGCCCCATCTCGTACATGGTATAGAGGATGCGCCGCTGGACGGGCTTTAAGCCGTCCTCCACGCGGGGCAGCGCGCGGTCCATGATGACGAACTCCGCATACGGGAGCATGGACTTGGGCAGCACCTCCTCAAGGGGCGTCACGAAGAGCGTCCCGGTCGGCTGTTTGGGCGTCTGTTCACTCTTCTTCATCCGTATCGCCTCCCTTCTTCCCCTTCACGCGGTCGAGGAAGGAATCTTCCTTGTTGAAATTTGCGTAGCGCGCCAGAAATTCCTTGCGCCCCTCCACGCGGTCCCCCATGAGAGTTGTGATCATGCTCTCCGCCGCCACGGCGTCTTCCACCGTTACCTGGATGAGATTGCGGCGCGCGGGATCCATCGTCGTCGTCCAAAGCTGTTCGGCGCTCATCTCCCCCAGCCCCTTATAGCGCTGGATGAGGTATCCGCGCCCCACCTTTTTGATCTTCTCCGCAAGTTCCTCGTCGTCGTAGGCGTATTCCTCGACGCTGCCGTTCTGCTTGTATACCTTGTAGAGGGGCGGCATGCCGATATAGACGTAGCCCGCGTTGACGATGGGCCGCATGTAGCGGAAGAAAAAGGTCAAAAGGATGCAGCGGATATGGAACCCGTCCTGGTCGGCATCCGAAAGAATGATGACCTTATGGTAATTGATCTTGTCGATGTTGAAATCCGACCCGATGCCCGCGCCGAGCGCGGAAATGATGGTGCGGATCTCCTCGTTGGCGAGCACCTGATCGAGCCGCTTCTTTTCCACGTTGAGCGGCTTGCCGCGCAGGGGCAGAATGGACTGGAACTGCCGCATGCGCGCCTGTTTTGCCGTGCCGCCCGCCGAATCGCCCTCGACGATGAAAAGTTCGTTCATCTCCGGCTTGCGCCCGGAGCACGCCGCGAGCTTGCCGACGAGCATGATGGAATCGATGCTGTTTTTGGCGCGCGCCGTATCCTTGGCGACGCGCGCGGCGATGCGCACTTTGGCCGCGCCCTGCGCCTTTTTGATGATGTCGTCAAACGTCTTTTTGCTGGCGGGCAGCGCGCAAAGCTTTTTCAGCCCCTCGATGACCGTCGCTTCCACGGGGGAGCGCGCCTCGGGGTTGCCGAGCTTCGTCTTGGTCTGCCCCTCGAACTGCACGTTCTTCATCTTGATGGACAGGACCGCCGTCAGCCCCTCGCGGAAATCGTCGCCGAGCAGGTTGGGATCCTTCTCTTTGAGCAGCTTTGCCTCGCGCGCGTAGTCGTTGAGGGCGCGCGTGATGCCCGAACGGAATCCCATCTCGTGGAAGCCGCCCTCGGGCGTGGGAATGTTGTTGACGAAGGAGAATAAGCTCTCCGTAAAGTCGGACGTATGCTGGATGGCAAACTCCACGAGGATGCCGTCCTTTTCCGCCGTGTAATAAAGCGGCTTGGGGTAAAGCCTCGTCTTCCCTTCATTGAGGTAATTCACGAAGTCGGAGATGCCGCCCTCGTAATGATACGCCCGCGAATACGGCTTGGTCGCGCCCAGAAGGTCGAGCTGTTTGTCCCCTTCGCCGTCGGGGACCTCGTTCTCCGTGACCCGTTCGTCGGTCACGGTGATGGTGATCCCCTTGTTGAGAAAGGCGAGTTCGTTGAGGCGGGACGAGACGGTATCCAGCTGAAATTCCGTCGTCGGAAAGACGTCGCCGTCGGGCAGGAAGTGCACAAAAGTGCCGTGTTTTTTCGTTTTGACGCCCGTATCCCTGAGCGGTGCGACGGGAATGCCCGATTCAAACTTCTTCTTTTCCTTGTCGTAAAAGGAATGAAATTCCATGGCGTATGTGGTGCCGTTTTTATAAACTTCCACCTTCAGCCATTTGGAGAGCGCGTTGGTGACCGAAGCGCCCACCCCGTGCAGACCGCCCGAGAAGGAATAATTGTGCTCGTCGAACTTGCCGCCCGCATGCAGCTGGGTGAAGACGACCTGCACGCCCGAGACCTTGGTTTTGGGGTGGATGTCCGTGGGGATCCCGCGGCCGTTGTCCTCAACGGAAACGCTCCCGTCCTTGTATAATCTGACGTCGATGCGGTCGGCATAGCCGTTCGCCGCCTCGTCGATGGCGTTGTCTACGATCTCCCAGAGAATGTGATGCAGCCCTTTCGGCCCCGTCGTCCCGATGTACATGCCGGGGCGCAGGCGCACGGCGTCCAGCCCTTCGAGGATGGTGATGTCTCTGGCGTCATAATGTTTTTCTTCCATGGTGACCTCATTTGTCCGTGATCAACGGCAACGTATAAAAAACCAAATGTATTATACCATATCTTGTGGCTGATTGCAATCACTTTACGCAAAATCAACGAAAAAGTGACGACGCCCGCATATAACGCCCCTTACGGAAACGAAAGGCAGCCGATGCATCCGCATCGGCTGCCTTGATCGATCCGATTGTGTCATTTCCCGAACATGATCCTTTCGCTTGCCAGCATTCTGGCGACGAGGACGACGAGGAGCGCCGTGTAGACGAGGTTGAGCAGCACGGAGACGAGGGGCTGCCAGAGGGCATACCCGCCCGAGAGCACCTGCTGCATCCCGGCGACCGCGTTGAGCGCCGGCACCGCGACCGACCAGGCGCCGAGCATGGGCACGAACGACGATACGAGCGAGAGCACCATGAGAAAGATCATGACGATGCTCGTATAGGCAGACGCTTCCTTCACCGTCTTGGCGTACGTCGAGACGACGGTGACGAGGGCGACGATGAGCGGCACGATGCTGAGGATCAGGAGCAAAAGCAGGAAGTAATCCCCCGCGCCCAACCCGCTCGCGAAGGCGCCGAACGACAGCCCTGCAACTTTTGGCAGCGAGAGCGCGATGCCGACGAAGCTTGAAAGCGCGCCCAGCAAGGCGATGCAGGAGAGCGGCAGGATCTTGCCGAGCGCGACGTCGCGGCGGCGGACGGACGTGACGAGGATGGTAGCAAGCGTCCCCCGTTCCTTTTCCCCCGCGACCGACTCGAGCGTGACCCCCATACACGAAGAAAACACGAGCGCGACGACGAGGAAGGGCACGAGCCCTGCGAGCACGGCGCCCGCAGCGCCGCCCTCCCCGGAAAGATCATACCCCGTGCCGCGGTTGACGTCGAACTTGTTGGCGATGGACGACTCAAACGCTTCCAGTACGGAGGTGAGCAGCGTATAGCAGGAACGGCTCGTCTCTTCGGCGGAATTATAGTAGATCTCCACCTGCGGAGCGGGCTTCCCGGAGAGCGGATCGTATGCGCCGACCTCCTCGTCGAAGTTTTCGGAAAAGACGACGAGCACGGCGATCTCGCCCCGCTCGATCTGCCCCTTGGCGGCGTCTGCATCCGCCGCGGGAGAAAGCTCCACCGTCCACCCCTCGTTTGCCTCCACCGCCGTGCGGAAGAGCGCCTCCACCGTCGGGGAGGAGCCGACCGTCTGCACCTTGAACTCGTACCGCTCCGGTTCCGTCCACATCACCGCCCCCATCACGGAATAGAGAACATAGATGATGACGCCCGGGATGAGAACGGAGACGATGAGCTTGGGATCGCGGAAAAAACGGAGAAATTCCTTTTTCATGAGTGCGAGCAGTTTCATATTTCCTCCCCCTTGACAGAGCGGTATAAGGCAAAAAAGCGATCCTCAAGCGGCATACCCGCGGCGACCTCGGAAAGTGTCCCGTCCGCGATCATGCGGCCGTCGACGATGATGCCCACGCGGTCGCACAGCTTTTCCACGAGAGAGAAAATATGCGTGGAGAGCAGGATGCTTTTGCCCATCGCTTTGAGTTCGGACAAAAAGTCGGTGACGACCTTTGCCGTAAGGACGTCCAGCCCGTTGGTCGGCTCGTCGAAAATGACGACGTCGGGATCGTGCACGATGGACACCACGAGCGACACCTTCTGCTTCATGCCCGTGGAGAGATCTTCGATCTTGACGCCCGCAAAGCGGTCGATCCCGAAACGGGAAAAGAGCTCCCGCTTGCGTTCCCTCAGAGCGCCCTCCTCCACGCCGTGCATGGCGCCGAAGAAATCAAAGAGGAAATCTGGCGTGAAGAACCCTTCGAGTTTGAGTTCGCCCGTCATAAAGCCGATCTTGTCGCGCACCTTGTCGGGATGCGTGAGCACGGAATATCCGCAGAGATACGCATCGCCCGCGTCGGGGGAAATGAGCGTGGAGAGAATGCGCAATGTGGTCGTCTTTCCCGCCCCGTTCGGCCCGAGCAGGCCGTAGATCTCTCCGCGGTAAGCGGAAAAAGACAGCCCGTCTACGGCAACTTTGCGCGTTTCCGCAGTCCGCTCGATCTTCTGCTGCTTGCGCGAGAGGGAAAAGGTTTTTTTCAGCCCCTCAACGCGCACGATCGCTTCTTTTTCTTCCATATACAACTCCTTGTCGGATTTTCGTCTCTCCGTCCGCAGCGCGCCTCAGAGAGGCTGCGGCGCCGTCACAGTCCGCCGATGAGGGCGAGCACCTCCGCATACGAACGCGCGGAAAGCCCCGTATACCCCGCCTTTTCTCCCTGCGGACAATAGAGGATAAAATCGATGCCCCGGCTGTTTGCACAGGCAAAGTCGGAGGTCAGGCTGTCGCCGATCCACACTGCACGCGCGCGCGTATACTGCGGGATGTGCGATTCCACGTGATCGGCGTATGCCGCCGACGGCTTGTAACAGCCGATCTCCTCGGAGATGAAGACGCCGTCCGCGTATGCGGAAATGCCGGATTTCTTCAGGCGGCGGTTCTGCGTGCCGCTTGCCCCGTTGGTCACGATATAGATGCGCCCGAGCGCTTTGAGCGCCCGCAAGAACGCTTCCGCACCGTCGAGCAGAAACGCCCCCTCTGCGAGGCGCGCAAAATAATCCTCGGCAAACGCCTGCGCGTCGAGCGGCAGGGAAAATTCGCCAAACAGCAGCTCAAACCGCTTTACGACCAGCCGTTCCCGCGTGAGTTCCCCTCGCTCGAGCGCCTTCCACAGTTCGTCGTTGATGGCGTGGTAGCGGGAATACAGCCGCTCGTCTGCGGAAACGCCGTGCATGCGAAGGGTGAAGGCGAGCGCCTCCCGCTCGGCGCGGCAGAAGTCGAGCAGCGTTTCATCCGCATCAACGAGAAAAATATCTTTCATTCACCCCTCCCGCACGACCGCCAGTTCACGCAGGGCGCGCGTATAGGCGATATATTTCTCGTTCTCCGTCATGCCCTTGTCAAACACGGCAACGCAGGAAAATTCCAGCCCCTTGCTCTCGTATACGGTCATGACGTTGATCTTGGTCTTGCTGATCTTCCCGCTTGCGGAAAGCAGCTGATAGCCGCGCCGCGCCGCGAGCGTCTCCAAAAGCTCCTCCCGCGCGATGACGGCCTTAAGCCCCTGTTTGCCGCGGAAAAAGCCGTTCATCTGCCTGAGCCCGATCTCCCTGACCGGATCGCCGTGGAACCCGATGGGCACCATGTCCACGTCGAGGATGCCGGAGACGAAATCGACGATCTCGTTGGTATTGCGGTAATTGCGGTTGAGCTCGTATACGTTCCCCTCGAGGGCGCTCTTCCAGTCGCGCACGCCGCGGAAGGGCGTGACGTTCTGCTTGAGATCGCCGAACACGTTGAAGGCGGCGTCCCAGTGGATGCGGCGCAGAAGTTCGTATTCCTCTGCGGAAATATCCTGGCCTTCGTCGATGAAGATGAGCCCGAAGCGCGGGGAGAGCTTTCTTCCCGCCTCGGAGAGCACGCGGCAGATGGCGTATCCGTCCGAAGGATACATCCCCTTCATGCCGTATTTCGCCTTATATTTTTGCACCGTCTCGCGATACAGCCAGCGCACGATGTCGACGGGAGATTCGCATTTTCCCGCGGAACGGCAATGCGCGGAGAGGCGCAGAACGCCGAAAAAGTCCTGAACGAGCGGCTGGCCCTGCGCCATGTCCGCAATGACGGCGGAAACCTTGCCCGCCTCCTCCTTGAGTTCCTGCCGCCGCGCGATGCGGTCGGCATACGTTAAGATCTCCTCCTGGCCGCGCTTCTGGCGGTAACGGCGCAGGTCGGCGATCTCGCGGTCGACGGTCTCGCAGAGGGCGGAAAGATCTTCCCGGGCGTCCGCCATGATCTTCTCTGCATAGCGGGCGACAAAGTGCAGGCTGCGATAAAATTCCAGAAACTGACGGAAAAAATAGTCGGGCGTCTTCACGTCCCCTTCGAGGACGAAGGCGAGAAAATCCTCCGCCTGGATGACGCAGCTCATCAGCGTGCGGAAGGGTTTGGTGAAATAAAACTGCCCTTCCTTGTTCTCCTTCATCTCGCCGAGCACGGCGCGGCGCACGCGGACGGAGGCGTTGCGCACTTTATCGTATTTGTCCTTCTCGCCGCGGAACAGGGCAAGCACGCGTTCGGCGACCTCCCTGCATTCCGCGCCCGTGAACATGCCGTAGATGCCGTTGAAGGTCCTGCCGATCTGCTTTTTGACGTCGGCGGAAAACCGCGCCGAATACAGATAGGCAAGGTAAGCGGGTTCCTCGCGCCTGCCCGCCGCCTTCTCCGCGATGTCGACGCCTTCCCCGCGCAAAACCTGCTCGAAAAAGCGCTGGAGCGTCACCGTGTGGACCTTCTGCAGCTCCAGCACCTGCGAAAGATCGTCGATGAATGCGTTGAAGGAATCGGACGGCGTAATGACGAGCACGTCGCGCGGGTGCAGGCTCTCGTTGTTGTACATGAGATAGCTCAGCCGATGCAGCAGGATCATCGTTTTCCCGCTGCCCGCGCAGCCCTGCAGCACAAAGCTCTCCCGTTCCGGCTTGGTGATGATATCGAACTGCTGTTCCTGGATGGTCTGGATGATGTCGCGGATGTGCACGTCGTCCTTGCGGCTGCTGATGATCTGCCTCAGGTACGGATCGAAGAGGATCTCCTCATCCCTCCCTGCGATCTCCTCCCGGGAGAGATAATCGCGCACGGACAGGTATTCGTTTCTGAAATCGAGCACCTTGCCGTTTTTGACGGCGAGCGCGCGGCGCAGGATGGTCTTGTATTCGTATTCGTTGATGGAAAAGCGCACGCGGCTCTTCTGATAATATCTGACGGCGAGGGGCGCGCGCCAATCGACGATCTCCAGATTCACGTCCCCCTTCTTGCCGATGTAATAGCTGTTATAGCCCTCGCGATCGTCCACCACGTCCATGCGCGCAAAATACGGCTCCGAAAAAAAGCATTTGAACGCATTGAGGCGGGCGGTCTGCTCGGCAATGTAGGCATTCTTTTCCAGGACGGCGCGCAGATCTTCCGCCCCGTACCCTTCCCGCGCGCGGATGGCAGCCGCCTCTTCCTTGGCCGCGGCGATGCGCCGGCGATACGGCGCGATGTAATACACCTTGAGCATGGCGAGAACGGCGGCAAGGTGCGCTTCTTCATATGCCTGCTGCGCGGCGCCGTCGAGGAGGGCGAGAAACCATTCCTTGTCTGCCTTCCGGACGGTCGTGAGCCGTTTTTTTAACGTTGTGATGAGCGCGTCTTCCATATCCTTCCTGCCTGCATGTCCGCGTGCGGCATTCTTTGCCGCCGCGCTGCGGGCGTTTTCCGCCCGATCGTGCAGAAGTATGCTGCACCTCTGCACTTATATGATATCATATCACATTTTCGCAAAAAAAGATAGGGGTTCACGAAAAATTTTTATAAAAAAAGATCCCGCATGCCTGCGGGATCGCAAATCTCGGCCGTTTATCTCCTGCCATGGCGGCGATCGTCGTCGTCATCGTCATCGTCGTCTGACCAGTGGCCGTGACGAAACTCTTCCAGCCAGTCATCGAAAAGTTCCGCAAACGTCTCGTCTGCTTCCTCCGCGAGATCCTCCTCCAGCTCTTCCAGCTCCTCCAGGCGGTCCTCGAACTCGTCGTCCCAGTCGTCATCCTTCCAGTCGTCGTCTTCAATGAGGAAATCCTCGCCCAGTTTTGCGTATTTTTCGTTGAATGCGGGGATCTTGCCGCGGCGCACCTCTTCGCTGTCCTCGGCAAGCGCCGTCAGCTCCGCGCGGTACTCGCTGAGCAGCTTCGAGACGTCCGCCACGAACTGCGCGTATTCCGCCTCGTACTCGATGAGAAGCGACGCCTCAAACTCCTCCATCTCCCCTTCGTCGTAATCCTCGAGGAGCTCGTAGAGATCCTCGGCGTCGAGTTTGACCACCTGCGCTTCGGCAAGCTGGGGAAACAGCTGCAGCACTTCCGCCGCCGCAGAGGCCTTGCCCCTGCCGATGCCGTATTTCTGCATGAGCTGCTCTGCATACGACTGCACCTGCTCGCCGACGTCGGAAAGAGAATAGTTGTTTGCAAGCAGGCCGCGCTCGATGCGTTCACGCAGCGACGCCTCGTCTTTCCCCGAGACGTACAGGGAGATCCCCTCCTGCGTGATGAGGTTTTCCCGCTCGGCGAGGGCGGCGAAGCCGACGCAGGCGTCCTCTGCCGCCTGCCCCACGTAACTGTTGTGCAGCAGCAATACGGCGGCATCCTTATTGAGGGCGCGCACGTCCGTCACCTTATCTTCTTCCACCACGAACTCGACCGCGGGGTTGATGCGCATGCACACCACCGCCTGCGTATCTGCCGTGACGGGCGGAAGTTCGGGCCGCGGCTGCAAAGCGATCGGCAGCACGACCGCAAGGCACAGGCAGACGGCTGCGATCGCCAGCGCGATGCGCCTTGCCATGCCGCTCCTTCTGCGGCTTTTTTCGGCACGGCGCGTTTTTATCTCGGGCATGGGTGCCTTTTCCTGCTGCGCATGCTCCCAAAGCCCCTCCGCATCCGCGCGGGACAAGATCTGATCGCAAAGGTCGGGAACGTGCGCGTCCGCTTCTTCAGAAAGTATTTTTTTCCAGTCAGACGTCTTCATCTTTTCCCTCCTTTTCGCGCAGGGCGTGCCGCATGGCGCGAACGGCCCTGCCGTATTTCCAGGTCACCGTGGCAAGCGGCATCTCCAGGATCGCCGCGATCTCCCTCCGCTTATACCCTTCCGCCGCGGCGAGCATGAGGATGGTAAATTCATCCGCGGGCAGCGTTCTCCGCGCAAGATCCACCAAAAGCCCGTAATCGTCCGTCTCCACGCTCCCGAATGCCGCGGGATCCTCCCCGTCGAGCGGCGTCTCCCGCGCGCGCTTTTTTTTCAGATTCAGCGCCTCGTTGCGGGCGATCCGCGCGATCCAGGCGGCAGCATTCGTTCCCGCGCAGAAACTCCCCGCATGCCGTATGACGTTGAGATACGCCGTCTGCATGACGTCTTCCGCCAGGGCGCGGTCTCGCACGACGGACAGCGCGACGTAGTATACGGTCTTTTTGGTCTGCTCGTACAGCTCCGCAAACGCGCCCTTATCGCCCGCGGCGAGCGCTGCGACCAGTTCGTCGAGTTTCACGCGGCGGCACCCCCTCTCTTCGTCGGCCGCATAAACGGCCGCAAATCGATTATACCCCGAAGAGAGGTGTTTGTCAAGAGCCGTGCGCAAAGGCGGGGAAGCCGTTATCCCCGCCTGACGCATATTATCTGCGGCCATACCGGCTGCGATGCTCCTCCTTCGAGCCGTCCGCATACGTATATTCATAGACGGGTTCGCCCGACGCCGACGTGCGTTCGCGGATGCGGAATTCCCCGCGTTTGCCGTCGATCTCATACTCTACCTTGATGACGGTGCTGCCGCCTTCCCGCTCGCGCGAAACGCTGTACTTACCGCGCGCGTCGCCCTGACGGAACTCCAGTTCAAATTCCGTCTCCTCCTCGCCGTGCTCGCGCTCCGTCTCAAACTCAACGGACGTCTCCTCAACGAGCCTGCCGCCGCGGTAGACTTTATAGACGTATTCCGTCTCCTTCTCGTCTTCCTCCTCGGAAACCTCGTGCTCGAGGGAAACGAAGGTACCCATGTCCGCGTCATCCAGATATGCGCGGATGCTGATCTCCGATTCCGTCTCGTCCCATTCCCGCTCCTCTTTGCGCTCGCCGCGCATGAGATACTCGGCGCCGTCGGAAACGAGCACGCCTTCCAGGCGGTACTCGTGCTCCTCTTCGCCCCAATCGTCGTCGTCCCGATCGTCGCGGTCGGTCCGCTCCGTCTCCGTATAATACATGACGTGCGTCACCGCGTCTCCCGAAAGATCCATCCCCGTGATGGTCATCTTGTACTCGTACGCCGCATAGCCTTCGTCGGCGTTCTCCTCGACCGTGGTGGAGATCCTGTCTTCGCCGAGGAAGCAATCGAGCATATTGAAATATTCGTTGAATGCTTCCGCCTGTTCCTTGGCGGGATCGGCGGGCTGAACGGGCGTTTGCTCCTCCGTGCCCTGTGCGGGCGTTTCGGGAACCGTCTCTGCCGCAGCCGCGACGGATGCAAGGCTTTGGATCGCCTGACCGGAGACCTCGCTGCCCAAAAGGCGCACGGTCGTGACGGCGCCGAGCCCGTAAAATTCTTCCGCCGACTGCAATCCGCCCGAGCCGCTCTCCGTACTGCCGCACGCGCACAATGCCATTGCCATCGCCCCTGCGAGGGCAACTCCTGCAAACCATCTCTTTTTCATATTCCGATTTCCTCCTTTATTCTGCCGCCTGCGGCGGCCGCGGGCTTTTTGCCCCCTTTCACCTATTACAACAACGCAGCGAGGAAATTTGTTGGTAAAATTAAAAAAAATTTCGGAAAATTTTTCGGGCACAAAAAAAGAGCCCCGGAAAAAACCGGAGCTCTCTTGAAATGCGGGATCTGTTACGATTCCTGCGGCGTCGCGTCGGACGGAGTCTGCCCGTCGACCATAAACCCGCCGACTACCTGTACGGAGACGTTCTTGTAATCCTTGATGCCCGTACCGGCAGGGATGAGTTTGCCGATGATTACGTTCTCTTTGAGGCCGATGAGCGGATCGCGCTTGGTGCGGATCGCCGCCTCGGTGAGCACGCGGGACGTCTCCTGGAAGGACGCCGCGGAAAGGAAGGAATCGGTCGCGAGCGCAGCCTTGGTGATGCCGAGCAGCACGCGCTTTGCCGTAGCGGGAACGCCGCCCGCCTGAATGGTCTTTTCGTTCTGTTCTTCAAAGTAGAACATGTCGACGAGTTCGCCGGGCAGCATATCCGTGGTGCCGGCGTCCTCGATGCGTACCTTGCGCAGCATCTGGCGGACGATGATCTCGACGTGCTTGTCGTTGATGTCGACGCCCTGCGAACGATAGACCGACTGCACCTGCTCGAGGATATAATCCTGTACGCCCTTGAGGCCCTGGATGCGAATGATATCCTGCGGGTTGACGGAACCGGCGTTGAGAAGATCGCCCGGTTTTACCCTGTCGCCCGTCTTGACCTTGAGTTCCGCATTGAAGGGAAGCACGTATTCCTTCAGCAGTTCGCCCGTATCGGGATCGCGCACGACGACGTGATTGAGGTTGTCGCTGTTGTCCACCGTAACGACGCCCATGACCTCGCAGATGGTGGCGACGCCCTTCGGCTTTCTCGCCTCGAAAAGCTCCTCGACGCGGGGAAGACCCTGCGTGATGTCGCCCGTCGCCGCGATACCGCCCGTATGGAAGGTACGCATGGTGAGCTGCGTGCCGGGTTCGCCGATGGACTGCGCCGCGATGACGCCGACCGCCTCGCCCACCTTGATGGGAAGCGTCGTCGCCATGTTCTTGCCGTAGCACTTCGCGCACACGCCGTAACGGGAATTGCAGGTGAAGATGCTGCGGATGCTGACGCCGTTCTTGCGGTATTTTTCCAGAGAGGCGATCTTTTTGGCTTCCGTCTCCGTGATCATCTTGTTGCAAGGCGTGATGATCTCGCCGTCGTCGTCGGTGATGTCCACCGCGGCGAATCTGCCCGTAAGGCGGTCCTCAAGCGATTCGATGAGCTCGCCGTTGGGGCCCGTGATGGCGTTGATGACGGTGCCGCGCGGGCGCTTGCCCGCCGAGCAGTCCTCCTCGCGGATGATGACGTCCTGCGAGACGTCGACCAAGCGGCGGGTCAGATACCCGGAGTCTGCCGTCTTGAGCGCCGTATCGGCAAGGCCCTTTCTGCCGCCGTGCGAAGAAATGAAATATTCCAGTACGGAGAGGCCGTTGCGGAAGCACGATTTGACGGGGACCTCGATCTTCTTGCCCTGCGGGTTGACCATGAGGCCGCGCATGCCGGAGAGCTGCTTGATCTGGTCGATGGAACCGCGGGCGCCCGAATCCGCCATCATCCAGATGGGGTTGAACTTATCCCGCGCGCCCTGCTCCTTGAGCAGCGCCGCGACCTTATCCGTCGCATCGTCCCAGACGGAGATGACGGCATGGTAGCGCTCCTCTTCCTTGAGGAGACCGCGCGAATACTTCTTGGCGATCTTGGCGACCTGTTCCTCCGCGTTTTCCACGATCCCGTCCTTTTCCTCGGGGATCTTCATGTCGAACACGGACGTGGTGAGCGCCGCGAGCGTGGAATATTTATAGCCGCGTTCCTTGATGGCGTCGAGCACGGCGGACGCTTTGGGCGCATAGCCCGTCTTGAAGCACGCCTCGACGATCTTCGAGAGGTGCTTTTTGCCGATGGCGCGGGAACCTTTGACCGATTCGATGAATTCGGTGGAAAGCTCGAGCTTGAGGTAATCCTCGGGAAGTTCGCGCTTAACGAAGTTGAGGTCCTGCGGCATGCCGTCGTTGTAGATGATCCTGCCGACAGTCGTCTTGAGGACGCCGCTGACAAACAGCTTGCCCGTCGCCTCGTCGCGGTAGACGCGGACCCTGCCGCGCAGCCCGTTGTTGGGGATGTTCCCGTCCTCGCCGAACATCTTTTCGTACGGGAGCGGGAGAGCGTCGAATTTGCCTTCCGGAAGCTCCACGGTGCGGCGGACGTAGATCTCGTCCTGGCACTGCGTGTTCTTGAGCTGATAGCTCATCAGCGCCTCGTCGAAGGAGGAGAATACGGGCGGAAGGTACACTTCGCCGTTCTCGTCCTCACGGCACATGGCGTCGTACTTCTTCCCCTCCTCTCTTCTCGAAATGGTGAGGTAGTAGGCGCCGATGATCATGTCCTGCGTGGGGCTCATGACCGACTTGCCGTCCGCAAGCTTTAAGATGTTGTTGGCGGAGAGCATGAGGAAGCGGGCTTCCGCCTGCGCTTCGATGCTGAGCGGGAGGTGCACGGCCATCTGGTCGCCGTCGAAGTCGGCGTTGAACGGGCCGCAGACGAGAGGCGAGATCTTGATGGCTCTGCCCTCGATGAGGACGGGTTCAAACGCCTGGATGGACAGGCGGTGCAGCGTCGGCGCGCGGTTCAAAAGGACGGGATGATCCTTGATGACTTCTTCGAGGACGTCCCAGACGAAATCCTTGCCGCGCTCCACGGTACGCTTTGCGCTCTTGATGTTGTGGCAGCGGTTGGTCTCCACCAGCTTCTTCATGACGAACGGCTTGAAGAGCTCGATCGCCATCTCCTTGGGGAGGCCGCACTGATAGATCTTGAGTTCGGGGCCGACGACGATGACCGAACGGCCGGAATAGTCGACGCGCTTGCCGAGCAGGTTCTGGCGGAAGCGCCCCTGCTTGCCGCGAAGCATCGCGGAGAGCGACTTCAAATCGCGGTTGGAAGGGCCGCTGAGCGCCTTGCCGCGGCGGCCGTTATCGATGAGCGCGTCCACCGCTTCCTGCAGCATGCGTTTTTCGTTTTTGACGATCATCTCGGGCGCGCCGAGCTCGATCATGCGCTTCAGGCGGTTGTTGCGGTTGATGACGCGGCGATAAAGATCGTTGAGGTCCGACGTCGCAAATCTGCCGCCGTCCAGCTGGAGCATGGGGCGCAGATCGGGCGGGATGACGGGAAGTACCGTCAGGATCATCCACTCGGGGCGGTTGCCGCTCTTGCGGAAGGATTCGATGATCTCGATGCGCTTGATCGCCTTGATGCGCTTGGGGCCGCTCGGGGTGGTGGCGATGATCTCGCGCACCTCCTTGCTCTCCTTCTCCAGATCGACTGCCTGCAAAAGCTCGCGGATCGCTTCCGCGCCCATGCCGACCTTCAGACCCGTCTTGGAGGAATCCCCCATCGACTCTTCCAGTTCGCGGAGGAATTTATCGTTGATGACCTGCTTGTATTCAAGCCCGGTCGTGCCCGGGTCGAGCACGACGTACGCCGCAAAATAGATGACCTGTTCCAGCTGCTTGGGACCCATGTCCAGAAGCAGACCGATCTTGGAAGGCACGCCGCGGAAATACCAGATGTGCGAAACGGGAGCGGCGAGCTCGATGTGGCCCATGCGCTCGCGGCGGACCTTGGCGCGCGTGACTTCCACCCCGCACTTTTCGCAGATGATGCCCTTATAGCGGATGCGTTTGTATCTGCCGCAATGGCATTCCCAGTCCTTGGTGGGGCCGAAGATCTTTTCGCAGAAGAGGCCGTCTTTTTCCGGTTTCTGGGTACGGTAATTGATGGTTTCGGGTTTGGTGACCTCGCCGTACGACCATTCCCTGATCTTTTCGGGAGAAGCTACGCTGATCTGAATGGAGTTAAAATCGTTTAATTCGTACATATATGCCTATGCCTCCCTTACTCTTCGTCCTTGTCGTCGCCGTCCTTCTCGTCCTCGTCTTCATCAAAAAGATCGAAGGAGAATTCGTCGTCCACGTCGGACAGGTCGTCGCCGTCGTCCTCCATGTCCTTGTCGCCGAACAGGTCGCCGGATACGAAGTCGTCCTCGTCGTCGGTATCGTCGAAGATGGAGCCGATGCTTTCGTCGTCGTCCTCCTCGTCTTCTTCCATGCCGAGATCAAAGTCCTCTTCCTCGTGCGGGATCTGCTCCTTGCGCGGCTCGGAAGCGCGTTCGTCCTCATCGTCAAATTCGCGGATGATGAGTTCCTCGTTGTTTTCGGTGAGCACTTTGACGTCGAGCGCGAGCGCCTGCAGCTCTTTGAGCAGCACCTTGAACGCCTCGGGGATGCCCGGCTCGGAGATGTTGTTGCCCTTGACGATGCTCTCATACGTCTTGACGCGGCCGACGATGTCGTCCGACTTGACGGTGAGGATCTCCTGCAGGATGTGCGCGGCGCCGTACGCTTCGAGCGCCCAGACTTCCATTTCGCCGAAGCGCTGGCCGCCGAACTGCGCCTTGCCGCCGAGCGGCTGCTGCGTGACGATGGAATACGGCCCGATGGAACGCGCGTGGATCTTGTCGTCCACGAGGTGGCACAGCTTGATCATGTACATGATGCCGATGGTGACGCGGTTTTCAAACGGTTCGCCCGTTCTGCCGTCGAACACCTGGAACTTGCCGTCCACCTTCCCTTCGGGGTTAAAGAGGTTGTTTTCTTCAAAAAGTTTGCGGATGTCTTTCTCCGTCGCGCCGTCAAAGACGGGCGTGGCGATCTTCCAGCCGAGCTGGCGGCAGACATAGCCGAGGTGTACTTCGAGGACCTGGCCGATGTTCATACGCGAAGGCACGCCGAGCGGGTTGAGAAGGATCTGCAGCGGCGTCCCGTCGGGCAGGAAAGGCATATCGCTCTGCGGCAGCACGCGGGAAATGACGCCTTTGTTGCCGTGGCGGCCCGCCATCTTGTCGCCGACCTGGATCTTGCGCTTCTGCGCGATGTAGACGCGCACGAGTTTGTTGACGCCGGGAGAAAGCTCGTCCTTGTTTTCGCGCGTGAAGATCTTCACGTCGACGACGATGCCGCCTTCCCCGTGCGGGACGCGCAGGGAAGTATCGCGGACTTCCCTTGCCTTCTCGCCGAAAATGGCGCGCAGCAGGCGCTCCTCGGGCGTGAGTTCCGTCTCCCCCTTGGGGGTGACTTTCCCCACGAGGATATCGCCGCTCTGCACTTCCGCGCCGATGCGGACGATGCCGTCTTCGTCGAGATCTTTAAGCGCGTCGTCGCCCACGTTGGGGATGTCGCGCGTGATCTCCTCCTCGCCGAGCTTGGTATCGCGGGCTTCCGTCTCGTGCTCCTCGATGTGGATGGAGGTAAAGACGTCGTCCTGAACGAGCTTCTCGGAGATGAGGATCGCGTCCTCGTAGTTATAGCCTTCCCACTCCATGAAGCCGACGAGGATGTTCTTGCCGAGCGCGAGCTCGCCGTTGTTGGTGGAAGGGCCGTCGGCAATGACCTCGCCCTTTTCCACGCGGTCGCCCGTGGAGATGATGGGACGCTGGTTGAGGCAGGTCCCCTGATTGGAACGCTGGAATTTCTTTAACGGATATTCGTCGACGAAACCGCTGTCCTGACGGATCTTGATGAGATCGGAGGAGACGGCCACGGCGACGCCCGCTTCCTTGGCGCGGACGATGACGCCCGAATCGCGCGCGATGGCTTCCTCGATGCCCGTCGCCACGATGGCAGACTCGGTTTTAAGAAGCGGCACCGCCTGACGCTGCATGTTCGAGCCCATGAGGGCGCGGTTGGTATCGTCGTTTTCCAGGAAGGGAATGAGCGCCGTCGCCACGGAAATGAGCTGCTTGGGGCTCACGTCCATGTAATCGATGCGCTCGCGCGGGAGCTCGGTGATGAGTTCCTTGTGGCGGCAGCCGACGCGCTCGTTGACGAAATGCCCCTCGTCGTCGAGCGGTTCGTTTGCCTGCGCGACGATGTAGCGGTCCTCTTCGTCTGCCGTGAGATAGTCGACGTGATCGGTGACGACGGGGACGACGGTCTCCTTGCCGTCCACCATCACTGTCTCATGCACGACCTTGCGGTACGGCGACATGATAAAGCCGAATTCGTTGACCTTGGAGAAGGTCGCAAGTGAGGAGATCAGGCCGATGTTCTGACCTTCCGGCGTCTCGATCGGGCACATTCTGCCGTAATGCGAGTGATGGACGTCGCGCACTTCAAACGTGGCGCGGTCGCGGTTGAGGCCGCCGGGGCCGAGCGCGGAGAGCTTGCGCTTATGCGTGAGCTCGGCGACGGGGTTGGTCTGATCCATGAACTGCGAGAGCTGGGAGGACCCGAAGAACTCGCGGATGACTGCGGAAATGGGGCGCACGTTGATGAGCCCGGAAGGCGTGACCTGCATGGGGTCCTGCGTCGCCATGCGCTCCTTGATGAGCCGCTCGAGGCGCGCCATCCCGATGCGCAGCTGGTTCTGCAGCAGCTCGCCGACCGAACGCACGCGGCGGTTGCCGAGGTGGTCGATCTCGTCGATGGAGCCGATGCCGTACTTTAAGTCGAGGTTGGTAGAGACCGCGGCGACGATGTCGTCCACGGTGATGCACTTGTGGTTGAGCTTTTCCACGAGCGGCTTGATGGTCTTCTTCTCGTCCGCCGTGATGCCGTATCTGCCCGCCCCTTCTTTGGAAAGATCAACGGGGGCCGCGGGATCGACGGGCGCCTCCTCGCGGGCGAGGATCTCATGGAAGAGTTTGCATGCCGCCACGAACTTCAGGCGGTTTTCGCGGCGCTTTTCGCGGTTCTTCTTCTCCTCCTGCTTCTCGTCCTCTTCGGGCGCCGTCTCGCGGGTGTAATAGATGGCGTTGATCTCTTCCAGGTATTTTTCCGCAACTTCCTCCACGGAGAGCGACTCGCATTCCTTTGCGATCTGCTGCGAGAAACGGAAGTTGGGGAAATGCACCGTCTTCAGAAGCCCGAACGCTTTGGGATCCTTATCGGACAGGGCGCTGAAATCGACGGTATTGTTGGCGATGATCTTATGGCGGATCTCCCCGTCCGCGGGATCGTTGACGAGCACGAATACCTCGTTGATGCCCGCATTCTGGATGGTGCGCGCCGCCTCTTCGGAGATGACTTCCCCCTTGGAAGCGAGCAGTTCGCCCGTTTCGGGATGGAAGATGTCGTCCGCCGCGCGGCAGCCGGGAAGGCGGTACGCGAGGTTGAGCTTTTTGTTGAATTTATAGCGCCCCACCTTGACCACGTCGTACCGGCGCGGATCGAAGAAGAGATTGTTGAGGTGCTGGCGCACGGAATCTTCCGTGGGGACTTCCCCGGGACGAAGGCGGCGGTACAGCTCGATCAGGCCGTCCGATTCCGAACGGGTGGTATCCTTTTCGATGGTCGTGGCGATCATCTTATCCCCCTCGAAAAGTTCTTCGAGGGCGCGGTTGGACCCGTAGCCGAGGGCGCGCAAAAGCACCGTGGCGGGAAGCTTGCGCTTTCTGTCCACGCTTACGTAGAGAACGCCCTGCGAATCCTGCTTGAATTCCAGCCAGGCGCCGCGGTTGGGGATGACCGTCGTCTCGTACATCTCCTTGCCCGCCTTGTCCTTCTCCGAAACGTTGTTAACGCCCGGGGAACGCACGAGCTGAGAGACGATGACGCGGTCGGCGCCGTTGATGATAAAGGAGCCGTTCTCCGTCATCTTGGGGAAGTCGCCCATAAAGACGTCCTGGTCGAGGACCTCGTCTTTGACCTTGTTGACGAGGCGGACCTTGACGCGGAGCGGCAGCGCATACGTGGCGTCGCGGTTGCGGCATTCCTTTTCGTCATACTTCGGTTTCGCGCCGAATTCATGATCGAGAAAATAGAGTTCAAAGTGATCGGAAAAGTCGGTGATGGGCGAAAAATCCTCAAAGATCTCGGAGATCCCCTCTCTGATAAACGTATCGTAGCTGTCCTTCTGGATCTCTACGAGGTCGGGAATGTCGATGACTTCTCTGATCCTGCCGAACTTCCGTCTTTCGGTTTTACCGTACGTCTGGATGGGTAAATTCATCAGTCAATTTTAACTCCTTTTTTCGTTGTTATCATTGGCGATCTACCGAGTATATCTTTTCATCGATAAAAATCGAAATGTTTTTATGAAATTTTTCCGTTCCCCTTTACAAGCTGCACAAAAAACGCTATAATACTTGGTGCAAATATGGGGCAAAAGCGGCGTTTTTGGGGCGGTTTTTCCGCCAAGAGCGCCCAAAACGCCATCATAAACATAATGATACAGTATGTTATTATAACCTTTGCGTGAAAAGATGTCAACCCATTTTCATGCCGAGGAGAAAAAAATTTTTTTATTTTCCGGAGAATCGCATGCGGATCGACAAATTTCTTAAAATTTCGCGTATTTTGAAGCGCCGCACCGTCGCCCGGGAGGCGGCGGACGCCGGCAAGATCCTGATCAACGGCAAGGAAGCAAAGCCGGCAAGCCGCGTCAAAGAAGGCGACGTGGTGGAACTGCAGTATGCAAGCGGGACGCTGCGCTTCCGCGTGCTCGCCGTCAGGGAATTCGTCAAAAAAGAAGAAGCGCAGTCGCTGTATGAGGTGATCGCGTGATCACGGCGATCCTCTGCGCGGCGGGAAGCGGCGCGCGCGCCGGCTTTGCGGAAAACAAAGTCCTGCGCGAATGGTGCGGCATGCCCGTCCTTTCCTACTCCCTTTCCGCCTTTGCCCCCTTCTGCGACGAGATCCTCGTCCCCTGCCGGGCAGAGGACGAAGCGCACGTCCGCGCGCTCTGCGCCCCCTTCCCGCAGGCGCGGCCCGTCCGCGGCGGCGCCTTCCGTGCGGAAAGCGTGCTCTTTGCCCTGCGCGAGGCGAAGGGCGACATCGTGCTCGTACACGATGCGGCGCGGCCCTTCGTGAAGGCGGAAACCATCGCGCGGTGCATCCGCGACGCGGGCGAATACGGGAGCGGCGTATGCGCCGTCCCCGCCACCGACACCTGCGTACTCGCGGAAAACGGCCTGATGACGGCAGCGCTGACGCGCGGCTGCGTCTTTCAGGTCCAGACGCCGCAGGGATTTTTCACCAAAGACCTGCTTTCCGCCTTCGAACGCGCGTTCGCGGAAGGCACGGCGCAGACGTTTACCGATGAGAGCGGGATCTATGCCGCGTATTGCGCGCCGCCCCGCCTCACCCAAGGCGACCGCGGCAACAGAAAGCTCACCTATTCGGAGGACTTCGCCCCCGCAGAACGCGCCGGCTTCGGCGTGGACACGCATGCCTTCGCCCCGCAAGGCGATCACATCGTGCTGGCGGGCGTCCGCATCCCCTCGGAACGCGCCCTTCTCGCGCACAGCGACGGCGACGTGCTCGCCCATGCCGTGACCGACGCTTTGCTTTCCGCCGCCGGACTCAGGGACATCGGATACCATTTCCCCGATACGGACGAGCGCTATCGGGGCGCGGACAGCATGCAGCTTCTGAAAACGGCGCTCGCCATGGCGGAAGAGAGAGGGTTTGCCGTGCGCAGCCTCTCCGCCGCCGTGCTCGCGGAAGCCCCCCGCCTCTCCCCGTATATCCAAACGATGCGCGCTTCGCTCGCGGCGGCGCTCAACGTCCCCCTGTCTCAGGCCGCCGTCGCCGCGGGCACCAACGAGCGGCTCGGCTACGTCGGCGAAAAAAAAGGCATCACCTGCTACGCGCTGGTGCTGCTGAAACTCAATGCTGCCGTTATCAGATAGAGGATCATGACCATGGCAAAAGCATCCACACAATTCGTCTGCTCGGAATGCGGCTACGTCTCCCCCAAATGGCTGGGACGCTGCCCCGACTGCGGCAAATTCAATACGATGGCGGAAGAACCGATCGCCCCTGCGGCGCCCGCCGGAAAGGGCGCTTCGGCGCAAAGACGGGCTTCCGTACAGCCCGTTCCCCTTTCTCAGGTCAGATATGAAAGCTACGAACGCGTTTCAAGCGGCATCTCGGAACTCGACGTGGTGCTGGGAGGCGGCATCGTGCGCGGCTCGCTGGTGCTCATCGGCGGAGACCCCGGCATCGGCAAATCCACCCTTCTGACGCAGGTGGCGGCACATCTTTCCAAAACGCACCGCGTGCTCTATCTCTGCGCGGAAGAGAGCTGCTCGCAGGTCAAGCTGCGCTGCGACCGGCTGGGCGTCAATTCGGACAACCTCCTCCTGCTCAACGAGACCTGCCTGGAAAACGCGGAAGAAGCCTTCTTCGAGGCGGAATACGTCGTCGTCGACTCCATTCAGGCCGTCTATACGGAGACGCTCTCCTCGGCGGCGGGCAGCGTCGGGCAGGTGCGGGAATGCGCCGCAAAACTCATGCGGATCGGCAAATCCCGCGGCATCACCTTTTTCATCGTCGGGCACGTCACCAAGGAAGGCACCCTCGCGGGGCCCAAGGTACTCGAACACATCATGGACACCGTCCTTTACTTCGAAGGCGAACGCACGGAGAATTTCAAGATCCTGCGCGCCGTCAAAAACCGCTTCGGCTCGGTGCAGGAGGTGGGCGTATTTGAAATGACGGGCGAAGGTCTGCGCGGCGTGAACGACTACTCCACCCTCTTTCTCTCGGACAGCCGCGGAGAGGCGGCGGGCGCCGTGGTCACCCCGGGCGAAACGGGAAACCGCTGCATGATGGTGGAGATCCAAACGCTGATGGCGCGCACGGCCTACGGTCTGCCGCGGAGAATGCCGCTCGGCATCGACTTCAACAAACTCGTACTGCTCATTGCCGTATTGGAAAAGCGGTGCGGCATCCCCCTCTCGCAGCAGGATATCTACGTGAATGCCATGGGCGGCATCCGACTGATCGAACCGAGCATCGACCTCTCCCTGTGCGCCGCCCTCGCGAGCGCGGAGAAGATGCGCCCCGTCGACAAATTCACGGCGGTCTTCGGGGAAGTCGGGCTCACGGGCGAAGTGCGCGGCGTCGCCTTTGCGGAAAAGCGCGTCAACGAATGCGTGAAGATGGGCTTCCGGCGCGTCGTCCTCCCCGCCAAAAACGCCAAGGCGTGCGAAAAGTTCAAGGGCAAGATCGAGCTGGTGCCCGTACAATACGTCTCGCAGATGATCAAAGCGCTTTTCCCCCGCCGGGAAGCATGAAAAAAACGCTCCGAAAACGGAGCGTTTTTTATACTGTTTTTTTATCCTTTTTGCGTTTCTTCCGGGCGCCGCCGAGCACTGCGGCAAGCTCTTTGCCCGAAAAGATATTCAGCACCAGAAAGATGAGATTGAACACGGTGAGCGCAAGCGCCTGAAAACCCGGCCCGACCGTGACGGAGAAAAATTCCAGGTCGTACCCGAAGCTGCCCGTAAGGTCGGCAAGAAATTGCTGCCCGTTCGGGATCTGCAAGACGTCGGTGACGTAAGAAGAAAGCCCGGCAAGCGGCGTTGCCATAAAGGAATAGCGGAGCAGCGCGCAGGCATACGTACCGGGGATGAAGGCGCACAGCGTCTGCACCCAGCCGGGGAGCATACCCAGGGGCATGTACGCGCCGATGAGGAATCCGACCGCCGTGGAGAACACGGCGACGAGGCTCGCCATCGTCCCCTCCGTCTTGATGAAAGAGCAGAGGAAGACGGTCATCAGCGTGGAAGAAACCGTCGCATAGAGCATGATGCCGAAGATGGTGATGAAATCGCCGAACCCGAGCAAGAATTCCCCCATGCAGGCGAGATACAACAGGCAGATCGCGAGATAGATGACGCACACGAGCAGCGTCACGAGAAAGTTAAAGACGACGTAACTGCCAATGAGCGCGCCGCGGCGGATGGGCGAAGAAGCAAAATCGCGGTTGACGCCGTTCTGCTTATCTTCGACAAACACGTTGTTCGATTGCAGCGACACGGTGATGGACGAGAGCGCCGCGATGCCTGAAAGCATCCAGGAATCGACGAGCGTGCCGACGTAACGGTTGAGTTCGTCCGTAGGCTCGATGTTCAGGCGGTACAGCGTCGATTCGACGGTGGAAAGTTCCAGCCCGCGCAGGAAAAAGATATACACCGCAAAAATGATGACGGGCACGAGCAGCGTATACAGGAGGCGGATCTTGTTCTTGAAAAAGACGAGCAGGTGCCGCCGCGTGAGTTCAAAAAAGACGGTCAGCGAAGAAGCCGGTTTATTTTGCATCGGATTCCTCCCCCGCGGGCACCGTGTTCCGCCCCGTCACGTTCAAAAACACGTCGTCCATCGTCCCTTTGACGAGCTCTACGTCCTGCGTCTCGGCATCAAAGCGGCGCATCAGCTGCTTGGCGTCGAGGCTGTCCCTGACGCGGATGCGGTACGCCCTTCGGGATACATCGTAGCCGTAGGAATAGCCCGCGCCCTCAAGCGCCCGTTCAAATGCCGCGTCCTGCGGCATGTAGCTTAAAAGGCTGTCATACGAATAGCGGTTTTTCAGCTCGTTCGGCGTGCCTTCTGCGATGATGCGCCCCTTGTCCATGATGACGACGTCATCCGCCTTTTCCGCCTCTTCGAGGTAATGCGTCGTGAGAAACACCGTCATGCCCGTCTCCGCGCGGATGGAATCGATGAGCGACCATACGACGAGGCGCGTCTTGGGGTCGAGGCCCGTGGAAGGCTCGTCCAATATGAGCAGGCGCGGGCGGTGCACCATGGCGCGGGCGATGTCCACGCGGCGCTGCTGCCCGCCCGAGAGCTTCCCCACCGGGCGCTTCAGGATGGGCTCCAGCGACAAAAGTTCGACGATCTCCTCGAGGTTGCGTTTCTTTTCCGCGCGCGAAAGCCCGTAAAAAGAGGCGCGCACGTCGAGATTTTCCCACACCGTGAGCTGCTTATCGAGCACGCTCGACTGAAAGACGATGCCGATGGACTGCTTGATCTGTTCCGCCTGCGTATCCAGGTCGTACCCGCATACCGTGACCGTACCCGAATCCTTTTTGAGGATGGAGCAGATGATGTTGATGGTGGTGCTTTTCCCCGCGCCGTTGGCGCCGAGAAAGGCAAAAAGCGACCCTTCCCTGACGGAAAAGGAGATATCGTCCACCGCCTTCACGCCGCCGCCGTACGATTTGGAAAGATGTTCTACCGTGACCGAAAATTCCATAGCGATTGCGTCAGTCTCCTTCTTCCGCCTGCGGAGGCGGCACGTTGCGGGTGGTCTTGCCCCATTCGTCCGGTTTGGACATGGCGCCGATGCACAGCGTCACCGCATAGAGCACTAGAAACGCAGGAAACAGCAGGACGGCGGAAACGAGCTCCCTGCGCCGCTTCGCGCCGAGTTTCCGATAGTCGACGATCGCGAGAATGGCGGCCTGTCCGAACCCGAACAGAACAAAGAGTCCGCCGATGATGCCGACCGCGCACCACAGCGTCGTCCACAGCATGGCGGAATAATAGGAAACGGGCATCCAGCTGACCGCAATGACGCCGTACGCGACGAGCGCGGTATAAGTGAAATGATAGACGTAATACAGCGGCACCCAGACAGAGATGAGGATGGCGAGGAAGTTGAAGATATACGTCAGAAACATTTCCAGATAGGAAAAATTGCCCGTCGTGAAAAACTTTCCGAACATCTTCAGCAGCTGCCCCTTCAGCAGTTCCATGCTGCCCGAACCGATGCGCTTGTTCCGGCTGAGCGTCACACGGAACGAGGAGGGCATGTCCTCATAGGCGACCGCGTCCTCAACAAAGTGCCCTTTCTTCCCCTCCAGCATGCGGTTGAAATTGAATTCTGCATCTTCCGTAATGGTCTTGCAGTCATAGCCGCCGCATTCTTTGAGCATCTTCACGCTCATCATGGAACCGGATCCGTTGATATGCGCGGCAACGCCCAGACGCTCCCGTACGCGGCTGCCGAAACGGGAATCGAAGGCATAAAAGAGCGCGCACGCCTTGGTATAAAAGTTCTGCGTTCCGTTGAGCGCTCCTTCGTAGGAACGGGCAAATTCCACGCCCGCCTGAAAGGCGTCGTTCATGAGCGAAGTGAATTCGGGATTGACGTGATTGTCTGCGTCGATCCGGATGATAAAATCATATGCCGCGTCCCCTTCCAGCCCGATGATATGATCGACGCCGTGCTTCATGGGGTAGAGTGCCATGCGGTGCATGAGATCGGGATCGTCGAGAACGAGCACCTTTGCCCCCGCCTGTCCGGCAAGCTCCGCCGTTCTGTCCGTACAGTTGTGCGCGACGACAAAGACGTCGAATTTTTCGCGCGGGTACGTCTGCTTTTCCAAAAGGCTCTTTACCGTATCGAAAATGACGTCTTCTTCATTGTGTGCGGGAATGAGATACGCCACCCGTCCCTTGACGTCGCTCTTTTTCCACGTCTTCTTTTTGACAAAGGAAAAGAGCACGTAAAAGATCTGCAGAAGAACGGGGATCGCAATGATAATGAGGATCACGTAATTGATGATGCTCAGTATCCGGAACAAAATTTCATGCCACATGGCGGGACTCCCTGTCGTTTTTATGCCTGTATGCGCCGAATGCGTACAATTTATTATACCCCATTCGGGCGGGATAGTCAACAGCTTCCCAAAATTTTAAGGCAGTTTTTATGCAAAAATGCCGAGGAAATTTCCTCGGCATCCCGTTCAGTTTTGTAAAACGGCGACGGTGCGGAAGATGGGGAGCCCCTTCTCCGCAAACATGCGCTCGTATTCGGTCACAACGTTTTCCGCCGCATATCCGCTGTGATGCAGATCGCGCGCGGTATCCCTGCAGGCAAAGCCGTTCTCCGCGAACATGCGCAGCGAATAATCAAAAAATTCTTCGCTGTCCGTCTTCTGCCAGATCTCCCCGCCCTGCTGCAGAAGCGCCCTGTAAATGGAAAGAAAGCGGGGCGAAGTGAGCCGCTGCTTTTCGCGGCTCTTCTGGGGGAGCGGCGTGGAAAAGTTGAGGTAAATGCGCTCCACGCTGTGTTCGGGCAAAAAACACCGCACGATCTCCGCGGGCACGTTCAGAAAGCGCACGTTCGGGATGCCCTCCCGCTTCACCCGCTCCATCGCAGTCAAGATGACGTTGGAACATACCTCGAGGGCGACGAAATCGACTTCCGGGAACCGGCGCGCCATCTCGGCGACGAACCCGCCGTTGCCGCAGCCGACTTCGAGGTGCACGGGCGCTCTGCGGCCGAACAGCTGCGCGTAATCGACGAGGGCACGGTACTCCTGCTCCGTCTTTTTCAGGTTGGGGTCTGGGCTGCCTCGCGCGATGAGAAGATCGGAACATGCCTCGATGCGCGCATCGAGGCGCCGCTTTTTCCGCATGCGCATATTACGCGTTCCCCGTCGAGCCGAACCCGCCCGCGCCGCGCACCGTATCCGAAAGCGTATCCGCCTCGCAGAACTCCGCGGTATAATAGGGCGCGATCACGAGCTGGGCGATGCGTTCGCCCGCCTGAATGCGGCGCGCTTCCTTGCCGTGATTGTGCAGGGCGACCATGACTTCGCCGCGATAATCGCAGTCGATGACCCCCACCTTGTTGGCAGGCGCAAGGTCGCGCTTGCAGGCCATGCCGCTGCGCGCATAGACGAGCCCCACCGTGCCGGCGGGAAGCTCGACGGCGATCCCCGTGGGGATGAATGCGGTCTCTCCGGCGCCGATCTCCGCCTCTTCACAGGCGTACAGATCTGCCCCCGCAGCAAAGGCGGTGCCGTAAACGGGGAGACGTGCGCCCTCGCGCAGGCGCTTGACGTTGACTTTCATATCAGGTTTCCTTTTCTTCTTTGACGAGTTCGCGGCCCATAAGCACGCCCATCACGGACGCCATCATCAGCCCGCGCGTCCAGCCGCTCGAATCGCCGAGGCAGTGAAGCCCCTTGACGTTGGTATTGAACCGTTCGTCCATCTTGACGCGGTTGGAGTAGAATTTGAGTTCGGGGGAATAGAGCAGCGTCTCGTATGCGGCAAAGCCCGGAACCACCATGTCCATCGCCTGGATAAACGCGATGATGTTGGTCATGGCGCGGTACGGCATGCCCGCCGTGATGTCGCCCGCCACCGCATCGGGAAGCGTGGGGCGCAGATTGGAGCGGCTGAGTTCGTACTGCCAGGTGCGCTTGCCTTCCAGGATATCCCCGTAGCGCTGCACCAATATCTTGCCCGCACCGAGCATGTTGGTGAGCTCGCCTACCTTCTGGGCGTATTCGATGGGCTGGTTGAAGGGCGTGGTGAAGTTGTGCGAGACGAGAATAGAAAGGTTGGTATTCTCGCTCTTCTTCTCCTTAAAGGAATGCCCGTTGACGACGGCGAGATCGTTATCGTAATTTTCCTGCGCGACGAATCCGCCGGGGTTCTGGCAGAAGGTGCGCACCTTGTTGCAGAACGGCTTGGGGTAGCCGATGAGCTTGCTCTCATACAGCACCTCGTTGACCTTCTCCATGATCTCGTTGCGCACTTCGACGCGCACGCCGATGTCTACCGTGCCCGGTTCATGCGCGATGTCGTGCTCGGCGCAGATCTTTTCCAGCCATTCGGCGCCGCGGCGGCCCGTGGCGATGACGGTATGCTTTGCCTCGATCTGCACGCTCTCCCCTTTCTTGTGGATGTAGACGCCGCGGCAGACGTCCCCGTCGAGGATGATGTTATCGCATTCATAGCCGAACCAGATCTCCACGCCGTGGGAAAGCAGATACTGTTCGATGGCGAGATACAGCGCCTGCGCCTTTTCCGTCCCGAGATGGCGGATCGGGCAGTCGACGAGCTTGAGCCCCGCCTTGATGGCGTTTTTGCGGATCTCCTTTTTCGCCTCCTCGTTGCCCAGCCCTTCGATATGACTGTCCGCACCGAATTCAAGATAAATGGAGTCGGTGTAATGGATGGTATCCTGCACGAGGTCGGCGCCGATGAGATTGGGAAGATCCCCTCCCACTTCGTAAGAGAGGGAGAGCTTGCCGTCCGAAAATGCCCCCGCGCCGGAAAAGCCGGTGGTGATGTGGCAATACGGCTTGCAGTTCATGCATTTTTTGGTGACCTGCTTGGGACACTTGCGCCGCTCGACGGGCGCGCCCTTTTCCACAAGCACGATCTTTTGCCTGCTTTGCTTTTTGATCATTTCCAGCGCGGTAAAGATGCCCGCAGGGCCCGCGCCGATGATGACGACGTCTGCTTTCATGATGTTCTCCGTATGATTTCGTACAGAGCCATGATACAATAAATTCGCGCGTTTGTCAATCTCTTTTCGGCGGCAAGCGCAGCGGCAAACGAAAAAGGCCCCCGCGCGGGCGGGAGCCTTTTTACGATCGCGTTATCTGACGCTGTACAAAAGGTCGGTATAGGTGGGGAACGGCCAATACGCGGCGGCGCAGAGCTTCTCCATGCCGTCGGCGCAGCGGCGGATCTCCTCCATGTCCGGCACGATGACGTGCGCCATCTTCTGGGACGCGGGGCCTTCGCCCGACGGCATCTCGGAAAGATCTTTTTCCAACTTGGCGACCGCCGCCATCATGGCGTTGTTCATCGCCGAAAGCTTTTCGGCAACGGCAAGATCCGTTTCGCACGCGATCTTTTCGCTGACGGCGCGTTTGGCCGCGATCGCCGAACAGAGCTCGGTGATATAGGCGTTGACGGAAGGATAGATGTCCTGTTTTGCCATCTCCAGCATGGTGCGCGCCTCGATGTTGATGGTCTTGACGTAATTTTCCAGCTGGATGTTGGCGCGGGCGATCGCCTCCTTCTCCGTATAGACGCCCTGATGCACGAACACGTCGATGTTTTCGCGGCGGAAAAATTCGGGAACGGCGTCCGCCGTCGTCTTGTTGTTGAGCAGCCCTCTGCGTTCGGCCTCGGGCTCCCAGTCGGGGCCGTATCCGTCGTAGTTGAAGATGACGCGGTAATGCTCCTTGAGCAGCTTTTCCGTGTATTCCCTGCACGCCTTGGGGAAGTTTTTGGCGCCGGACAGCGCATCCACTGCCTGCGAGAACATTTCCGCGGCGATGGTGTTGAGCACGATGTTGGGATCGGCGACGGACGCCGTGGACCCGAGCATGCGGAACTCAAACTTGTTGCCCGTAAAGGCAAACGGCGACGTGCGGTTGCGGTCGGTGGTATCCATGGGGAAAATGGGCGATTCGGGCACGCCGATGGAACCGGGGACCGCCTTTTTGGGCACGTATTCCCTGCCGAGGACGATGCTGTCCACGAGCGCGCCCAGCTGATCGCCGAGATAAACGGAGATGATGGCGGGAGGCGCCTCGTCGGCGCCGAGACGGTGATCGTTCCCCGCCGAAGCGACGCAGGCACGCAGGATGCCCTGATATTTATCCACCCCCGCGATGACGCAGGCGAGAACGAGCATGAAGAGCCCGTTGTTTTCCGGCGAATCGCCCGGATCGAGCAGATTGAGCCCCGTATCCGTGGAGAGCGACCAGTTGTTGTGCTTGCCCGAACCGTTGATGCCCTCGAAGGGCTTTTCGTGCAGCAGACAGGCAAGCCCGTGCTTCTTTGCCACCTTCTTCATCAGCTCCATCGTGAGCTGATTGTCGTCCACCGCCACGTTGGTGGTGGTAAAGATGGGCGCGAGTTCATGCTGCGCGGGCGCGACCTCGTTGTGCTTGCTCTTGGCGAGGATGCCGAACGACCACAGCGTCTCATCCAGATCGCGCATGTATTCGGAGATGCGCGGCTTGAGCACGCCGAAGTAATGGTCCTCAAGCTCCTGCCCGCGGGAAGGCGGCGCGCCGAAGAGCGTCCTGCCGGTAAGCAGCAGGTCCTTGCGCTTGAGATACACCTCCTCATCCACGAGGAAATATTCCTGCTCGGGCCCCACCGTGGTGGAAACCTTATGGCATTCGATGCCGAACAGCCTTAAAAGCCGCTTTGCCTGCGTATCCAGCGCCGTCATGGATTTGAGGAGCGGCGCCTTTTTATCCAGCGTTTCGCCCGTGTAGGAGACGAACACGGTCGGGATATACAGCGTGCCTTCCTTGACGAAGGCGGGCGAAGTCGGATCCCACGCGGTATAGCCGCGCGCCGAGCACGTCGCGCGCGTGCCGCCCGAAGGGAAGGACGAAGCGTCCGGTTCGCCGACGATGAGCGATTTGCCCGTCAGCTGCATGATGACCTTGTCGCCGGACGGTTCGATGAAGCTATCGTGCTTTTCCGCCGTGAGATTGGTGAGCGGCTGGAACCAGTGCGTATAATGGGTGGCGCCCTTGGAGACCGCCCAATCCTTCATCGCCGTGGCGACGGCGCTGGCAATGGAATTGTCGAGCGGTTCGCCCTCGTCGATGGTGCGGCGGAGCGAACGATACACTTCCTTGGGAAGCGCGTTCTTCATCACTTCGTCGTTGAATACGTTGGAGCCGAACAATTCGGTAACGTTCATACTTATCTCCTTTGCTGTCGTTTCGCGTTTTTCTGCGTTCTATTATAGAGAGTTTGCCGCATCAAGTCAAACGTTTGCGCGGCGATTTTGCGCGCGTGCCATCGCATCTCATGATAGGCGGGATAAGCCGTGCTTATATCACGCCGCGCCGTCAAGAAAGACTGCCGCCCGTCCGCAGATCGCGGAAAAGGCGGCAGATAGGTTACCGTTCCTCGCGGAAGTAATTCAGCCCGAGGTTGGCGGGCGGCTGGTTTTCCCGCTTCTTGCGCATGCTCGTAATGACGAGCACGATGATGGTGACGAGATACGGCACGCCGCTGATGAGGTCGCGCACCGCAAACCCGACGTTCAGGTAGTTGGGCAGAATGTAGAGCGCCGAAAAAAGGACGGAGCCGAGGATGCCGAGATTGGGATTCCACAGCGTGAAGATGACGAGCGCGACGGCGAGCCAGCCGAGCGCCTCCGTGGAGACGAGCCCGCTGTCCCAGCCTCCGACGTAGTCGAAGATGAAGGAAAGCCCGCCCAGCCCCGAAACGGCGCAGCCGATGATGGTGGAAAGATAGCGGTACCGGGTGATGTTGATGCCCGCAGCGTCCGCCGTGGCGGGATTCTCCCCCACCGCGCGCAGATGCAGCCCCGCCCGCGTGCGCTTGAAAAAGAAGGAGGTGAGAAGCGCCGTCAGAATGGCGAGATACACGAGGATGCCGTAGGAGAAGAAGATCTCCCCGAACCAGCCCATATGCTCGGCAAAGGGAAGCGAATGGCGGAAGCAGGAAGCGACTTTACTGATCGCGGCGTCCGCATCCGTGCCCAATTCTCCCTTGACGAACTTGGCAAGCCCCACGCCGAAGGTGGTGATCATGAGCCCCGTGACGTTCTGGTTGGAACGCAGCGATACCGTGAGGAAGCTGTACAAAAGGCCCAGAAGCCCTGCCCCAACGAGCGCGCACAGGATGGTGATGAACACGGCGAGAAGCCCGTTCACCTCAGACACGGCGCCCACATAAAACGTCGCGCCGAGCACGCCGCTGACGGCGCCCACGCAGAGAACGCCGGGCGTACCCAGGTTGAGATGCCCCGCTTTTTCCGTGATCGTCTCCCCCGTGGAGCCGAAGAGGAACGTCGTGCCGAGGCGCACCGATGAAGTGATAAAGGTGATAAGCGCGTTCATGCCTGCACCTCCTTTGCCCCGCCTGCTTCGGGCGGGAGTTCCGGCGTCTCCGCCGCGGGCGGATCCTGCGCGCCGTCATTCGCCTTTCCCTTGGCGCGGCGGCGGAATTTGATCTGATAGGAAAGGAAAAATTCGCAGCCGATGATAAAGAACACGACGACTGCCGTGACGATGGACGCAAAGGCATCGTTGGTGAGGTTGAGCTCGTTGGTGCCGCGGTCCATAAAGACGATGAGGAAGGCGGAGAGCACCATAAACAGCGGGTTGAATTTCCCCACCCAGGCGACGATGATGGCAGTAAAGCCCTGGCCGCCCGCCGTCTCCGTGGTGACGGTACCGTTGATGGCGCCCGTGAGCAGCACGCCCACCAGCCCGCAGACGGCGCCCGAAATGATCATGGTGCGGATGATGACCTTTTTCACGTTGATGCCCACGTAGCGCGCCGTATTTTCGCTCTCGCCGACGACGGACAGCTCGTACCCCTGCTTGCTGTATTTGAGGTAGACGAAGAGCAGGACGGCGAGCACCACCGCGACGAGGATGGGCAGCACGTAGACGTTCCCCAGTTCCGGGAACTTGATGCCGTGCAGGTGCGTCTCGTTCTTCATGACGCCAGAGCCGTCCTTGACCCAGATGTCCGTAAAGAAGGAGATGAGCTGCATGGCGAGGTAGTTCATCATGAGGGTGAAGAGCGTCTCATTCGTCCGCCACACCGCCTTGCAGATGGCGGGGAGCACGCCCCAGACGACGCCGAACAGGATGCCGACGACGAGCATGAGCAAATAGACAACAACGTCCGGCGCCGTTCCGCCCAGATAGTACATGCAGATGGCGGCGCCCAGGCCGCCCATCAGCACCTGCCCTTCCGCGCCGATGTTCCAGAACTTCATCTTGAACGCGGGCACGAGGGCGAGCGCGATGGAGAGCAGCACGGCAAGGTCGCGCAGGGAGATCCAGGTGCGGCGCTCCGTCCCGAAGGTCCCCACGAAGAGCTTGCCCAAAAAGGTGAACGGATCGACGCCGATGAGCGTCCAGGACAGCATCCCCGCGAACAGGAAGGCGACCACGACCGTTGCCGCGCGGATCAGAAGCCGCTGCCACCAGACGAGGTCGTCGCGCTTGGCGATGTGAAAGAGCGGTTCGTGTACGATTTTTTCCGTATTACGCATTGGCAGCCTCCTTGCCGTCCGGCTTGCTCCCCGTCATGAGCAGGCCGATCTCTTCCTTCTTTGCCGTCCTGCCGTCGAGGATGCCCGTGACCCTGCCCCCGCCGATGACGAGGATGCGGTCGCACAGCTCGAGCAGCACGTCCAGATCTTCGCCCACGAAGAGCACGGCAACGCCGTCCTGCTTCTGCTGATTGAGGATGTTATAGATCATGTAAGAGGAATTGATGTCCAGCCCGCGCACGGGATATGCCGCCATGAGCACGGTGGGCGACGAGGCGATCTCCCGCGCGACGAGCACCTTCTGCACGTTGCCGCCCGAAAGCTTCCGCACGGGCGTATGCGCGCTCGGCGTCACCACTTCCAGGCTCTCGATGATGTGTTCGGCAAGTTTCGCCGGATCCTTGCGGTCAAGAAAGACCGATCTCCCCTTGCGGTAACTGCGCAGCATCATGTTGTCGATGATGTCCATGTTGCCGACCAGCCCCATGCCGAGCCTGTCTTCTGGCACGAAGGAGAGGCGGACGCCGAGGTCGCGGATCTGCAGGGGCGTCTTGTCGCGCAGGTCGACCTGTTTGCCGCCCTGCTGCGGATCGTAATAGAGGATATCGCCGCTCTGCACCTTCTGCAGCCCCGCGATGGCCTCCAGAAGTTCGCGCTGACCGCTGCCCGCGATGCCCGCAACGCCCAGGATCTCACCCGAACGGATGGTGAAGGAGACGTCGTCGAGCACCTTCACGCCCTCGCGGTTGGTGATGTCGAGGTGAGAGACGACGATGCGGTCGACGGGATCTTTCGGCTCCGCGCGCCCGATGTTGAGCTCCACCTTCTTGCCCACCATCATTTCCGTCAGCTGCGCCTCGTCCGTCTCCGCCGTGTTTACGGTGCCGATGTACTCCCCCTTGCGGAGCACGGCGACGCGGTCGGAAAGCGAGAGCACTTCGTGCAGCTTGTGCGTGATGATGATGATGCATTTGCCGTCGTCGCGCATGCGGCGGAGCACGGCAAAGAGTTTTTCCGTCTCCTGCGGGGTGAGCACCGCCGTCGGCTCGTCGAGGATGAGGATATCCGCGCCGCGGTATAAGACCTTGACGATCTCCACCGTCTGCTTTTCGGAGACGGACATTTCATAGACCTTCTTGCGCGGATCGATGCGGAATCCGTAGCGCGCGGCGATGGCGCGCACCTGTTCGTTGACGGCAGAGAGGCTGTAACGCTTGCCCTTGCCGTTGCCGAGGGCAATGTTCTCCCCCGCCGTGAACACGTCCACGAGCTTGAAGTGCTGGTGGATCATGCCGATCCTGTAGCGGAAGGCATCTTTGGGGGAGCGGATGACCGCCTCCTCCCCGCCGATGAAGATCTTGCCCTCGTCGGGAAAATAGATGCCCGCGATCATGTTCATGAGCGTCGTTTTGCCGCTGCCGTTTTCGCCGAGCACGGCGAGGATCTCCCCGTCATAGACGGTCAAATCGACGTCCTTGTTGGCGACGACGCTGCCGAAATATTTACAGATCCCTTTGAGTTCCAGAGCGATCTTGCGTTCCACACTGTCCTCCTGTGCGCGGCGCCGCCGCGCTTCGTTCTGATAAGAAAAACCGAAGAAGGCGGAGAAAAATCTCCGCCTTGCATGCAATTGTCAGCCGATCACGTGGTACTATACGAAGTGATCCCGTCGATGATGATATCGAAATACGGCGCGCTGCGGTATTCGGATTCGTGGAAGTATCCGTCCTTGATGGCTTCCGTATCCTTCTCGTAATCGCCCATATCGTCGACGTCGGCCATATAGCTGGTAAGCGTCTTGCCGCCGACCGTGAACTTGGAGGTATCAAAGACGTGCAGCGTGCCGGCCTTCAGCTGCGCTTCCACTTCCGCGAGCTTTTCCGCCGTACCGTCCGCCACGACGCCTTCGTTGAGTTCGGCGAGCTCGACGGAACCCGTCTCCAGCGTGCCCGTCCAGTCGTCGTCGATCTCCTCGCCGTTGATGACGCAGTTGATCATGTACTCGAAGTAAGGCTCCCAGTTGATGCGGGAAGAAACGAGATAGGTATTGGGGCCCGTCGCCTTGGTGCTGCCGTTGTAGGAGACGTTGGGAACGCCCGCATCTTCGCAGGCGCTGGGCGCGCCGAGCGAGTCGGCATGCTGGGAGATGAGGACGCAGCCTTCGTTGATGAGCGCCTTCGCCGTCTCACCTTCCGCGGTCAGGTCATACCAGCTGTTGGTGTAGCGAACGGTCATGGTGACTTCGGGAACGATGGATCTCGCGCCGAGATAGAAAGAGGTGAACCCGGAGATAACTTCCGCGTACGGGAATGCGCCGACGTAGCCCATCTTGGCTTCATCCGCCGTGATCTCGCCCGCGTCGATCATCTCTTCAAGCTTCATGCCGGCGACGACGCCCGCAAGATATCTGCCTTCGTAGATGGTCGCAAACGCGTTGTGATAGTTGTCAAAATTCTTCGTGTGAGCCTGCGTGCCCGTGGCATGGCAGAACTGCGTCTCGGGGAATTCCTCCGCTGCCTTGAGGATGTACGATTCGTGGCCGAAGCTGTCGGCAAACACGACGTCGCACCCGGTATCCGCGAGGTCGGCGGCGGTCTCGTATGCCGTATCGTCTTCGGGAACGTTCATCTTGAAGACGACCTGGTCGTCCCTGAGGCCGATCTTTTCCACCGCGGCGCGCGCCGCGTCGATGAAGTTCTTGTCGTACGTGCTCGTCTCGTCATGCAGGAAGATGAAGCCGACTTTGATGTCGTCCTTGCTGACGCCTTCATTCGTGCCGCACGCCGAAAGCACACCCATGCCCGCGACGGCAAGCGTCGCTGCAAGACCCACTGCCAACACTTTTTTCATACGAATATCTCCTTTTCTGTCGGGTCCACCGACCAAATTTAACAAAAGAAAAACCGCGCCTCTTTTCCCTTATGCGCGGAATGTGAGCCCGCTTTCCGTCATCGAATCGATGAGGGCGAGCGAATCGACGCGTACGCCTTCTGCGCGCAGCTTGTCCCCTGCGCCCTGGAATCCCTTTTCAATGGCGATGGCGCAGCCTGCAAGATGAGCGCCCGCTTCCGCGATGATCTGCATCATGCCGCGGATGGCGTTGCCGTTGGCAAGAAAATCGTCGACGATGAGGACATGGTCCCCCGCGCCGAGGTATTCCTTGGCGACGGCGATCTCGTACGTTTCCTTATGGGTAAACGAGTACACGGATGCCGTATACACTTCTTTGGAAAGGTTTGCGCTCCTGTGCTTTTTGGCAAACACGGAAGGCACGTGCATGGCGATGCCCGCCGCCACGGCGAGCGCGATGCCGGAAGATTCCACGGTGAGCACCTTGGTGACGGGAACGCCCGCATAAAGGCGCGCGATCTCCTCCCCGATCTCCATGATGAAATCCGAGTCCATCTGCTGATTGAGAAAGCTCCCGACCTTGAGCACGTTCCCGGGGAGGACCTTGCCTTCCCGTAAAATCTTTTCTTCCAGCGCCTTCATCCGTATCCCTCTCCCTGACGAAAAAAGCCTCGAAAAAATATAGTTTGACTATATCACATTCGGCAAATTAAGTCAAATGCACGCGGGCATTTTTCGCAAAAATCCGACATTTGTTTGTATAGTTCAACACGGTTGCGCAAAGTTCACAAGCGGAGCTCACTTGCGGGCGGGTTTGCGGAAGACGAGCACGCACATGCTCCCGGCGGGGATCTCCGCCTCGCGTGCGGAAGCGGGCGCGACGTCCTCGGGCACGGCGTCCCCCCTGCCGAGGGGAAGGACGAGGATCCGCGTGAGTTCCCCCGCCTCTTCTCCGGCTTCCACAGACTTCGCTTCCTCCGAAAGATTGACGAATTTGACGTAGACGGTGGATTCCGTCTCGCTCGCCGAGACGGTGAGCCCCTCGCAGGAAGCGGGAAGCATGCGTTCGCCCGTGCAGAGATTGCAGAACAGCCAGATATAATAATGCGTGGTCAGCCGCATGCTGGCGCCGTCGAACAGCACGAGGGCGGGCGCCTCCTGCGTGCGGACGGGAAGCATGCCGCACGTCTCGCAGGCAAGGCTGTGTTCGATGCGCACCAGCGCGTCCGCCTCGGCAAGCGGGGTCAGGCACCCTTTTTCCGCCGCGCTGCATTCGCGGTCGAAGGAGAGCGCGTCTTCCTCGCCGTGCAGCGGGCAGGCGCCCACGTCGCGCGCGAACACGCCGTCCGCGAGGCCCGCCGCCGAGGAGAGCTTTTCCACGACGGAGATGCCGGGGTAGCGTTCCGCGAGTTTTTCCCTGGTAAGGGCAAGCAGGCGCGCCGCGTTCTCCCCCTCCACGTTCAGGCAGAGGTGGCGGAGCTCGAAGGGGCGGGCATGCCCCATCTCTTTGCGCACTTTCCCCCACATCGTATCGTCGCCGCCGACGGCAAATTCCGCCGCGTCGAGCACGTCCTGGATCTCCGATTCCCAGTCCGCATCCACGGAACGCATGGAGAGCACGGGGACGGGGCTTGCGCCCACATATTCATTCAATCGCAGAAATTCGTAATAGCCGATCCCCACCGTCTGACCGCAGAAGCCGCACCCATGTCCGCCTTTTGCGCCGCCGAGGCTGCGCAGATCGACGCCGTAGCGCCTGCGTTCGCGCATGCCGACGGTATTCTTCCAGCGGAAGCACGGCATTCCCTCGCCGCCGTACGTGCGCGGATAGACGAGGTATTTGGGCTTCAGATCGCGCAGCGCCTGCGCGAGGTCGCGGCGGAAGACGCCGAACAGCGCGTCCTCGGGGAAGAGGGAAAGATCGTCGACGTGCACCGTTCCCGCCTTCAGGAGGGTGAACGTAAATTCCGCCCCCTCCACGGCGGTGCGGCTCTTCATGCGGAGCGTGTAGAGGTGCCAGTTCCCGTCGGCGCGCAGGCGCACGCGCGCCCGCGTGACGGGCTCGCCGTCGAAGGCGAGCGCGGCTTCCGCCTTGCCCTTATAATCGTACGAGCGGGCATAGAACGTAACGCGGTACACCACGCCCTTGCGCACGGAAAGCCCGCCGCAGGTGCAGTTGCAGACGCCCTGCCCGGGCGCCGCGGCGGTGATGCGCAGATAATTGGGGTTTTCCGCAAACAGCGGGCGGTCGTTCTTGATCTTAAGGTGTACGTCGGCGCCCGCGGGATAAGCCGCCCAGGCGTGATTTGCCGCGGAAACTTCCCGAACGGCGCCCGCATCCCCGATGCTGCCCGATGCCTGGAAGTTGCCGTTCTCCAGCATTTCCGCATACATACTTTCATCCACCGCATACGCGGCATACCCGTAAAAGCGGGACAAGATCTCCTCCGACGCGGGGATCCGGCCCGTCTGCTCTATCTGTAATTTCATGATATCACCCCGAAATCCTTGGAATCTCCGTACGGGCGCTTGGCCCTTCCGTACTCCGATTATAGCATACTTTTCCGCAGATGCAAACTATTTTTCCGCGTTCCCTGCCGTTTGGCACGAAATGCACTTATTTCTGCATGGAAAAGCGGACGGTGAAGGTCGTTCCCTCGCCGAGCTTGCTTTCCACGGATAATTCCCAGCCGGATTTCCGGCAGAGCTTTTTGACGACGGCGAGCCCCAGCCCGAATCCGCCGTTGATCCCGTTGTGCGATTTGTCCACGGTGAAAAACCGGTCAAAGATGCGGCCGAGGTTTTCCTCCGCGATGCCGATGCCCGTATCCGATACGGAAAACTTCTCCCGGTCGAGCAGCACGGAAATGCTCCCCCCCTCCCGGTTATAGCGGATGGCGTTGCGGATGAGGTTGCCGAATACCTGCGTGACGCGTTCGTAGCGGCTGAGCAGCATGACGTCTTCCCCGACGTCGGAGAGCAGGATGAGCTTGTGCTCGTCGATGGCGGGGCCGAGCGATTCGAGCATCTCGCCGAGCAGCTTTGACGCGTTCACTTCATAGACGGGAAGATCGTCCTGATCGATCTCGTTATAGTTGATGATGCAGGAAACGAGGCTGGTGAGCCGTTCGCTCTGCGTCAGGATCGTTTTTGCCGCGCGCTGCGCCTGCTCTGCCGTGAGCGTGCCGTTTACGAGAAGTTCGGCAAATCCCTTGATGGAGGTGAGCGGCGTGTTCATCTCGTGCGTGATGTTGGAGATAAATTCGTTTTTGCTCCCCTGCGCCTTCATGACGAGGTCCTTTTCGGCGTTGATCTCTTCGATGCGCGTTCCCGCCTCGTCGTTCATGCGGTTGAGCAGCTGTACGAGGGCGGAAAGTTCGGGGGAATCGCTCTCCACATGGCCGTGGAGCGCCGCGTCCCGCGCGAGTTTTTCCATGGGGCGCAGCATGAATCCCGTCGCGAGGAAGGTGAGCAGCACGCAGATGAGAAGATCGAAGACGAGGAAGACGAGCACCATCGGCACCGACTGCAAAAAGACGCCGAACATGGATTGCGTCCGGACGGAGAACCGCACGAAATAATCGCCGAAATCCCTGCAGTAATATGCCATGTTCTCGCCGATGGTGTTGGAATGGCGGACGGAAAAGCCCTCCCCCGTTTCCCGCGCGGCGGCCACTTCCGGCCGGTCGGCGCGCGAATCCTCGTTTTCGTCCTCCGAATCGGCGATGAGCGCCCCGTCGGCGGAAAGGAACGTGACGCGCGCTCCGTCAAGGGCGGCGGAAAGCTCCCGCGCATACGCCTGCGTCAGCCCTTCCTTCCCGCGCGATTCGTCAAACGCCGCCATGTAGGCGCGGAGATACGACTCCGAATGGGCGACGCTGCTCTGATAATAGATCTCGGCGGAGATGACGGAAAAGACGATGAGCCCGATCGCCGTGATGAGAAAACTGATGAGTAAGATGCGTTTTTTCATGATGCTTTAAAAAAAGCGCGCGTAAAAACGCGCGCTTTGCTCAGTCTTCGTCGGCAAGAAATTTATAGCCGACGCCGAATACCGTTTCAAAATTCAGCCCGAATTTGCGGAGGCGCGCGATGTGGTTGTCCAGCGTGCGCGTTTCCCCGTAATCATACCCCCACACGTCCATGAGCAGCGATTCGCGCGTCATGACCTTGCCCTCGTTGAGGATACAGTAGCGGAGCAGCTGAAATTCCTTGTTGTTGAGCGGAAGTTCCTTGCCGCGGAAGGTCACCCGCATGTTCTCCGTGTTCATCTCGAGATGCCCCGCGCGGAGGATGGGCGTCTTGCCCGAACGGCGGAGCGCGGCGTTGACGCGCGCCGTCAGTTCGAGGACGCCGAACGGCTTGGCGATATAATCGTCCGCGCCGAGGTTGAGCCCCTTCACCTTATCCGTCTCCTTGGAAAGCGCGGAAAGCATGATGACGGACACGTCCGGCCAGCGCGTCTTGACGTGTTTGAGCACCTCAAGCCCGTCGCCGTCCGAAAGCATGATATCAAGCAGCACGACGCCGGGCAGCGCGCGCTCCATGGCGGCGAGAAATTCCTTGATGGTGGTAAAATATTCGCATTCGATGCTGTTCATATCCAGCGTGCACTGCACGAGTTCGCAGATGCTCGCATCGTCTTCCAGCAGATAAACCTTCTTTTCCATTCTGTCCCGTCCTCACGCTACGGGCGCATCCTTCTGTTCGATGGAATGCGCGATGAACGTGATGTGGTCTGCCGCACGCTCGAGATTGCCGACGAGGTTGATGAACACGTTGGCGCTCTGCGGCTGGCATTTGCCTTCGTTGAGGCGCTTGATGTGGCGGTTGACGAGGGTGCGGCGGTAATTGTCGATCTCGTCTTCGGCGGCGTCGACGTCCTTGAGCCGCGAATAATCGCGGCGGGAAAACGCCTCCAGCGCCGATTCGTACAGCTTTTTGATCTTGTCAAACATCTCCTGCGTCATGGAGAGGAATTCCGCCGAGAACACCAGCCCGTCGTTCTGGTAATGGTCGGTATATTTGGTGACGTTGTCGGCGAGCTCGCCGATACGCACGATGTCGTTGAGCACGTAATGCAGGCTGGAGATGGTCTTTTCGTCCTCCATGACGAGGGAGGAAGCGGAAAGCTTGACCAAATATTCCACCGCCGCGCGGTTGGCTTCGGCAAGCGTCGCGTTGCGCTTGATGACGTCCTCCTTCACGGACGTGTCCTTTTTCTCAAAGGCGTCAAAGGCGCGCGTGAGCGTCTCCATCGCATAGGTGAACATCTTGCCCGTCTCCTGATAGAGGTAGCCGAGCGCGACGGAAGGCTGGCGCATGAAACGTTCGTCGAGAGTGCCGAGGACGGAAGGCTTCTTCGGCTGCTTCTTTTCCCGCACGAGAAGGTCGGCAAGTTTGACGAATCCCTTGGCGAACGGCAGGAAGATGGCAGTGCACGTCACGTTGAACAGCGTATGGAAGAAGGCGATCTGGAACTCGTAATTGGGCCCCGTCGTCGTCGCGGGGAAGATCTTCTGCAGCACCGTCTCCGAGAAGGTGACCCCGAACGGCTGCCAGCAGAGCAGGAAAATGGTAAAGATGACGGCGCCGAAACAGTTGAACAAAAGGTGGATGATGGCGGCGCGGCGCGCGTTGGCGCTCGCCCCGATGGAAGAGAGCAGCGCCGTCACGCAGGTACCGATGTTGGAACCGATGATGACGTAATAGACGCCGTCCCCCGTGCCGCCGATGAGCACGCCGCTCATTGCGAGCACGACGACGATACTCGTCACCGCAGAGGAGGACTGGATGATCCCCGTCGCCACGACGCCGATCAGAAGGAGCAGGAACGGATTTTTGACCACGGAGAGCGCATTGTTGAGCACCTGCATGATCTCCGGATGCAGATCGGGATCGAGCGCATCCGACATGACGCCGAGCCCGACGAAAATGAGCCCCAGCCCCGCAAGCACGTTGCCGGTCACTTTGACCTTTTCGTTCTTGGCAAACATGGTCATGAATACGCCGATGACGGCGAGCGCCATGAGGAATGCCGAGACGTCCAGGCTCCCGAGCGAGGCGATCCACGCCGTGATGGTGGTGCCGATGTTGGCGCCCATGATGACGGCCGTCGCCTGGAAAAGCGTCATGATGCCCGCATTGACGAGGCCGACGACCATGACGGTGGTCGCCGACGAGCTCTGGATGATCATCGTCACCGCCGCGCCGATGCCGACGCCCGCAAGGCGGTTATCCGCCGTCTTGTTGAGCATGGTCTTGAGTTTGCCGTGGGCGAGACGCGACATGCTGTCCGACATCATGTTCATGCCGATGAGGAACGCGCCGAGCCCGCCGAGCACCATCACGACGAGATAGACATACTCCATAAACCAAATCCCCTCTCTCGATTTTCTTCTGTCCTGGCAGGGAACGCGCTCAAAGCGGGCGCGGACCCCGAATTCCATTATAACAAAGAGAGGCGGGACTTGTCACCTGTTTGCAAACGATTTGTAAAAAAAATGTAAAAAGAAACCAAGAAAAACGGGCAGCGCCCGGTCCCCCGGTTCCTTCTCTGCCGCAGAATGCGGCCTGTCTGCAAAAATACGGCAGGCGTTTCTGCCCGACCGTAACCACAGCTTACGCAGGCATGCGATCGCGCCCGCGGTAAACCCTCACTGATATTCCTTGTGGACGCCCGTGACGAGATATTTCGCCCACTCGCCCACGTTGACCGCATAGTCGCCGATCTTTTCGAGGTACTTTGCGATCATGAGCAGATTGACTGCCTGGTCCGCATGCGAAGGGTCCTTGGTCATCATCTCGATGAGCATCGCCTTCGTCTCGTTGAAGAGCGCGTCCATCTCGTCGTCCGCGCGGATGACCATATCCGCGCCGCCGACGCTCTCGCTGAGGAAAGCGGCGACGCTCTGATGGATCATGGCGACGGCGAGATCCCCCATCTTCTGGATCTTGGTCGGCTCGTGGAAGAGCTCCTCGTCGGGGTACTGGCGCACGATCTCGCCGATGTCGGACGCCTGATCGCCGATGCGCTCGATGTCGGTGATGACCTTGAGCGCCGTCGTCACCTTGATGAGGTCTCTGGCGACGGGCTGCTGCTTGAGAAGGATGCGCATGCACTTTTTCTCGATGTCGAGCTCGAGCTCGTCGACTTCCTTGTCGATTTCCGAGACGGATGCGCCGAGAGAGCGGTCGAGCGTCTTCAGGGCGGACACCGCCTCCTTGATCATGCGCTCGGTGATCTCGCACATTTCCGTCAGTTTGTCGTGAAGCGACTGCAATTCTTCGTCAAAAATCTTTCTTGTCGTCATAAAAAGCTCCTTAACCGAATCTGCCCGTGATGTAGCGCTCCGTTTCGGGGTGCTTGGGCGCAGAGAAGACGTCGTCCGTATTCCCGAACTCGATGAGTTCGCCGAGAAGGAAAAAGCCCGTCTTATCGGAAATACGCGCCGCCTGCTGCATGTTGTGGGTGACCATGACGATGGTGACGTCCTTTTTAAGTTCGCCGCACAGCTCCTCGATCTTGCCCGTGGAGATGGGGTCGAGCGCGGAAGTCGGCTCGTCCATCAGAAGGATCTGCGGGCCGACGGCAAGCGCGCGTGCGATGCAGAGGCGCTGCTGCTGACCGCCGGAGAGCCCCATCGCCGATTTGTTGAGCCGGTCCTTGAGTTCGTCCCACATGGCCGCCTGGCGCAGCGAACGCTCCACGATCTCATCGAGAGCGCCGCGCGAGCGGACGCCGAAGGTGCGGGGACCGTAGGCGATGTTGTCGTACACGCTCATGGGGAAGGGATTTGGCTTCTGAAACACCATGCCGACGTTCTTGCGAAGCGCGGAAAGGTCGAGGCGGCGATCGTAGATATCCACCCCGCCGATCTCGATCCTGCCCTCCACGCGGCAGCCCTCCACCAGATCGTTCATGCGGTTGAGCGTCTTGATGAGCGTGGACTTCCCGCAGCCGGAAGGCCCGATCATTGCCGTGATCTGCAGCTTGGGGACGACCATGTTGATCTTTTTCAGCGCCTGGAAGTCGCCGTAATAGAGGTCGACGTCCTCGATGACGATGGCGTTGTCGCCCGAAAAGTCAAAAATTTCCAGCGGATCTTTCTTTTCGGCTTTCGGGGCGGCAGCGCCCTCTTTTTTTCTGGAAAACAAATGCATGTGTTACCTCTTCTTTCTGACGTGACGTTCGATGAAATAAACGATGAGATTGAGGATCAGCGTGAGGCCGAGCAGAATGACCGCAAGCGCATACGCCTGATCCATGAAAAGCCCCTCGCCCGCGCAGACGTACAGCAGGACGGCAAGCGAACTCGCCGCGCCCGCGGGGCTGCCGGAAAAGTTGAAGGACGTGCCCATGGTGAAGATGAGCGCCGCCGATTCGCCGATGATGCGGCCGATGGCAAGGATGGACGCCGTGGCAATGCCGGGGAAGGCCGAGGGAAGCACGATCTTGAAGATCGTTCTCACCTTGCCCGCGCCCAGGCCGTAACTCGCCTCACGCAACGGCATGGGGACCGCGTAGAGCGCCTCTTCCGCCGAACGTATGATGGTGGGCAGCACGATGAGCACCATGGTGAACGCGCCCGCGAGCACCGAATAGCGCAATCCGAGCGCCGTGACGAATAGGATGTTGCCGAACAGGCCGAACACGATGGACGGCACGCCCGCGAGCGCATCGATGAACGTGCGGATGACCTTGACGAATTTGCTCCCCTTTTTGGAATATTCGTTGAGGTAGATGGCGGCGCAGATGCCGAGCGGGAGCGCGATGACGAGCGTGATGCCGATGAGCTCGAGCGTCGCCAAAAACGCGGGCCCCAGCGTCGGCGTAGCGACGCTCTGTTCCCCGAACAGGAAGTCCGCCGTGAGGCACCCGACGCCCTGCACGAGGATGTAAATGACGATGGTCGCGAGGATGATCCCGACGAGGGCGGCGCACACCATGCCGAAGATCGCCGCCGCCATGGAAAGATGCCCCTTCTTGCGGAAGGCGACGGGCTGCGCGCCCTCACCGCGGAGCACTTTTTCGCCGCGCTTGCCCTTGAATTCCTTGGGAACGAGGTTGAGGGAAAGCGTGATGATGAGGACCATGACGAGCAGCACGAGGCCTGTGGCGATGAGCGCCGAGCGGTGCAGCCCCGAGGCATAGCCCATTTCCATGACGATATTCGTCGTCATCGTGCGGATGTAGGAAAACAGCCCCGAAGGGAACAGCACGCGGTTGCCGGAGACCCAGACGACCGCCATGGCTTCGCCGATGGCCCTGCCGATGCCGAGGATGAGCGCCGAAATGATGCCCGAGCGCGCCGCGGGAACGACGACGCGGAACACCGCCTGCGCCTTGGTGTTGCCCATGGCGAGCGCGCCCTCGTAATACTGCTTGGGAACGGCGTCCAGCGCGTTCTTGGTGAGCGAAGTGACCGTAGGCAGGATCATGACGGCGAGCAGGATGGAACAGGCCAGAATGCCCTTTCCGTCGCCGCCGACGTTGGAGAGCAGATTGACGACGACTTCCAGCCCGAACAGGCCGTAGACGATGGACGGGATGCCCGCCAGAATTTTGATGATCTGATCGAAGATGGTGCGCAGGTTGATCTTATTGATGAGCGCGACCGTCTTCTGCAAAAACGCGTTCTTGCCGTTGTATTTAAGGTGCAGCCGATCGGGGCACCAGAAGGCGAGAAAGATCGCCGTAAATACGCCCACCGTGCCGCCGATGAGCGCCGCCCCCAAGGTGACGACGATCGAATTGACCAGCATGGGCAGGATGCCGAAGTGGTCGTACGTCGGCGTCCACGTGGAGCCGAATAAGAAGTTGAAAAAGCCGATCTCGCGGAACGCGGGAATGGAGCCGTAAAGGATATATCCGATGATGCCGAAGACGGCGACGATGGAAAGGCACGCGCAGGCGGTGAATAAGACCCTCGCGCTCACCTCGCCCGGCTTGGCTTTGCTCCCGTGACGGACAGGCTTTTTTTCTTGTGCAGAAGTTGCTTCCATAAAGTACTCCGTAACTCAAAAAAATCCCTTTCTTCCCGCAGGAGGGCCTGCGGGAAGGAAGGAATGCCTGCCGTTTCGTTTAGTCTTCTTCGCCGACGACGATGGGCGTGCCGTTCATATAGAGGTTGTAGAGCTGATCGAAGGTGATGTTCTCCACCTCGGAACCCTTCTTGGCGATGACGGCGATGCCGTCCGTCGCGATCTGATGGCCGGTGAGCGTCTCAAGTTCCTCCGCCTTCAGCGCGCGGGACGCCATGCCGATGGTCTTTTCGTTATCCTGCGCCGCCTTGATGCCTTCGCCCGAGCCGTTCTCGGTGATGGTGATGGTGAACTTGTTGTTGGGGTTGGCTTTCTCGAACGCCTCAACAAGCTCCTTCATGAGAGGGCCGACCGACGTGGACCCCGTGATCTGGAGCGACGTCTCCGTGCCCGCATACGGCGTGTAGTCCTTGATCTCGACCTGGCCTTCGCCGGTGCCTTCGGGAAGGTTGATATAATCTTCGCCGATGATCTTCTGCCCCGCTTCGCTCTCGATGTAATCGATGAGGTTCTTGGCGAGATCGCTCAGCTTATCGTAATCCTGATAGCAGATGTTGAAGGGACGGGAGAGCTTGTAGCTGCCGTTGAGGACGTTGGCCGTCGTAGCCTCAACGCCTTCCACCTTGAGCGCCTGCACCGTATCCGTATTGACGAGGTAGGACCCGAGGGAAACGTAGCCGATCTTCCCGTATGCCTGGGCGACGGAAGTGATGACGCCCGCCGTGTTGTTGTTTTCCTCCACGCAGCTTGCAAGCGGCTTGCCCTCGCCGAGCGCGTCGTCGATGGTCTTGCCGTCCTTGTTTTCAACGAGTTCGTCGAACGCGCCGCGCGTACCGGAAGCGGACTCGCGGGCGACCGCTCTGGTGATATCCGCCGCAGGATCGTTAGCGTTTGCCTTGTTGCCGCCGCAGCCTGCCAGCGCCGCGATACCGATCGTCCCGACGATTGCTGCAAGTCCGACCGCAAACAGTTTCTTCTTCATTTTTTTTCTTCTCCTTTTCTCTTGATGTGCCTTTATCATAGCACGCGCTTGTAATCTTTTCCGCACGATTTTGTAACAAACGTGTAAATTATTTCCCGAATTTGTAAACTCGATTTTACATCTTCCCCGCACCTCGCCGGTGCCCTGCCAAAAAAGTATCCCCGTTTTTTCCGCCGCTTATACGCGCGCGTATCTACAATACTTCACGCAGGTGCGTAAAAAGAAAAACGCATGCCGCAGGCATGCCCCTTCTCCGCAGAAAACGCAAAAAAAACCGTACCGGGTTTGCCCGATACGGCCCTGGTGCACCTTAAGGAATTCGAATCCCTAGCCTTTGGTTCCGTAGACCAACGCTCTATCCAGTTGAGCTAAAGGTGCAATTATGAAAGCATCCCCTTCGAGAATGCTAACCCATTATAGCCGTTTCTCTCGCGTTTGTCAACGGATTTTGCCCCGCCGACAAAGAATTCCACAGATTTTTTCTGCCTGTGGATAAAATGCAAACATTCTTTCGCGTTTCTTGGCTCTTTTTGTCGAATTGTGGAGAGAACCGCGCAAATTGTGGATAAAATGTGGATAACTTCCCTGCATTCTGTACGGAATTCCCCCGCGAGGTGCCGCCATGTACCCGGCCGTGTGGAAATGTTTTTTATTTTCCGGCCCCGAAAATCCCCTTTCAGCCGAGGGAGGGATGGGAAAAATCTTCCTGCCCGTCCAGCGCCATGATCTTCAGCCCGTGCGGCACGCAGACGATGACGCCGCTGACGGTTTCGATGGGGCGCATATACATACAGTCCTTGCGGCGGCTGCAATTGGCGTCCTCCATCTTCGCCATGCGCTGCGCCTTATCGATGGCGAGCACGTTATACTCCGTCTTTTCCGCGTCGGCATAAAAGGTGACGCGGACGAGATCCCCTTCCTCCTCCACCGCGATGCGGTCTTCCCAGCCCGCGGAGACGGACGCCCCGCCCGCAAAGGAATAGGTAAAAACCGTCTCCTCCCCGTAGACGAAGCGGATGCCCGTGAGCGGCGTCTTGTCCGCCCCGAACACGAACACGGCAAAGAGGACCGCCACGAGGACCGCGAGCGCCGCGTACACGATGACGTCAAGGGGCGCAAACGGCTTTTTTTCCTTGACGAGTTTGATGCGCTGCGTGCCCATCAGATCTCCGAGACGGCGATATCCGCCCAAAGCGTATACTCCGACGCATCCATGTTCGTATACATCGTATACGAATCCGCCGAAGCATCATAGTAGAGGAAGCAGACGTCCTTCCCCTCGAGGTGTTCCGTGATATAAGCGATCGCCTTCTCCCTGCCCATGACCATGAGCGCCGTGGTGGTGGCGTCCCCCTCCGCGGCGGTAAGCCCGAACACGGAGGCGGTGATGATGCCGCTGCCGTCCCCGCCCGGGGCGGCGTTGACGGGATACCCCGTGCTGCCGTCCACGATGTGGCAGTAGCGCACGTCGTCCGTGATATAATACTCCTCGTAATCGCCGCTTGAAGAGAGGCTGATATCCGCCTCCCTGACGCTCAGATACTGCTCAAATACGGCGTTGCGCGGGCTGGCGACGTCGATCGACCAAAGGCGCGCCTCGTCCGTTGCGTCGGGATCCTGCAGCATGCACATGCTGCTGCCGCCCAGGTTGAAGTACCCGTATTTGTGCCCTGCGGCGCGGATGATCGCCTCCGCCTCGTCCACGCAGTACCCCTTGCCGATGCCGCCGAAGTTGACCTGCATGGTATAGGTGTGCTCCGCCCCCTCCGCGTCCGGGATGACGACGGACGCCGAAGCGGGTTTTACGGCGTAGTACTTCCCCTCCCGCTCATAGAGCTCCACGGCGGAAAAATCCGTCATTTCCGGCGCGGAAAACGCCGTAAGATACACGGGATCGGGCAGCTGATCGCTGGTCTTCCGGTCGTAGGGAAGTTCGGGCACGAAGGGCGCCGCCTTGAAGCGGGGCGTGAACCCCCACAGGTCGACGAGCAGCCCCACGGCGGGGTTATACGCCCCCTCCGTCTGCAAATACATTTCCTGCGCGAGAACAAACAGCTTGTACGCCGTGGCGTCAAGTTCGACCTCCTCCCCCGCCGCCGCCAGATTGAAGCGGTGCACGGAGCTTTGCTCGTATTCGTCGGAGATGCTCTCCTCCGTCCTGCCCATCATGGCTTTGAGCGCGTTCCACGTCGGCTCCTCCGCGTCCGTATCCTCCGCGGAAGCGGGTGAAAACGCCCAGATGCAGGAAGTTCCGAAATACGCATAAGAGGTGAATCCCATCAGCGGGTTTACACCTGCCGCCGTTTTCGGCGCGCAGGCGGAGAGCGCCCCCGCCGCGAGCAATGCCCCGAGTGCGATGCAGATGCCTTGTTTTGCTGCCTTCATGTTTTGTCCTCTGCCAATATTGCGGAATAAAACCCCGCTTTGCATTGCACCATTATACCCTATTCTGCAAAAAAAGACAAGAAAAAAAGGGCTTGTCCCGCAAGCCCTTTTTTTACATAAGGATAAATTTACTCAGCGTCTGCAAGCGCGTCCTGCACGGCAAGGATGATTCTGGCCGTGGACTGCGTAGCGCCCGTGATGACGGAAAGCCCCTCGGCGGTAACTTTATTCTCCGTAGCCCCGCTCACGTTCTGAATCGAAGCGGTATATGCCTTAACTTCGTCAATGGTCTTTCCCTCAAAAGAATCAAGCAGCTTCTGCTCGTTGTCCGTATAGTTCTTTCTGTTTTCTTCCGTCCAGCCAGCTGCATCATTCGCCGCAGAAAGCTGCGTGTAGTCGCTCTTGACGATCTCGACCTTGTCGATCTTGTCGCCCGTAACGGTGACCTTGACCTTCACGCCGTAATCGGGAGCCGTTTCATCCCATGCGTTTGCATAGTGATACTCACCCTCATACGTCTTTGCTTCTTCGCCGCCGCAAGCCGTCAGACCGACGGAAAGCGCGCAGACGGAAACTGCTGCCAGAGCAACTGCCAAAAACTTCTTTTTCATAATTTGAATCACCTCGCATTGATTTACCAAAATTATAAGCCTTTTCCGACAGATTGTCAAGTGGAAAATAAAATATTTTATCGGTTTTTTTGCGAGACCGCGTTTTTTACCCGCCCCGCGGCAGACGGCGCAGGCGGAGGCATACCGCCGCCGCGAGAGAGACTTTTGCGGCGTCTGCAAGCAGATACGGCAGAACGCACACGCCGAGCGCATACCAGACGCTGCAGCGGTAGATAAGGCAGAACCACAGCGTGCCGCACGCATAGCACGCGCACACGCCGAGCGCCATGCCGATGCCCAAAAGCGCCGCATAGCCCCTGCCCTTTGCGGGGAGGGCGGCAAACGCCCCGGAAAGCAGCGCCGTGCCCAGAAATCCCCAAAGATAGCCGCCCGTCGGCCCGGCAAGCGCCGCCGCCCCTGCCTGAAACCCCGCGAATACGGGAACGCCGCACAGCCCCGCCAACAGATAGACAAGCACTGCCGCCGCGCCGCGCTTCGCCCCCAGAAGCCCGCCCGCGAGGCAAACCGCAAACGTCTGCAGCGTAAACGGGACCTGCCCGAAGGGGATGCTGATATACGTGCATACGGCGATCAGCGCCACCATGAGCGCGAGATGCGCGATCTCCCGCGAGGCGCTGATCTTCGCCCTATGCGGTTTTTCCTTCTGCTTCTGCCCGTCCATATCCGTTTCTCCGCAAAACAGGGCGGGAAAGCCCGCCCTGTCCGTTCAGTTGAGATATTTTTTGAGGTCTTCCGCGCGGTCGGTGCGCTCCCACGTGAACTTACCGCGCCCGAAATGCCCGTATGCCGCCGTCTTGGCAAAGACGGGTTTGCGCAGATCCAGCGTGCGGATGATCGCCGAAGGACGCAGATCGAATTCCTTTGAGATGACGGAAACGATCTCGTCGTCGGGGAGCCTGCCCGTGCCGAACGTATCCGCAAACACGGAGACGGGGCGCGCCACGCCGATGGCATAGGCGACCTGCAGCTCGATCTCGTCCGCAAGGCCCGCCGCCACCACGTTCTTGCAGATGTAGCGCGCCATATAGGTGGCGCTGCGGTCGACTTTGGTGCAGTCCTTGCCGGAAAAAGCGCCGCCGCCGTGCGCGCATCTGCCGCCGTAGGTATCCACCACGATCTTCCTGCCCGTGAGGCCCGCGTCCCCTTCCGGGCCGCCGATCTCGAACCTGCCCGTGGGATTGATGTAATATTTTGTCTTTCCGTCGAGCAGGGAGGCGGGAATGACGGCGGCGATGACCTGTTCCTTCATGTCCCGCGCGATCTGCCCCTGGGAGACCTTGCTGTTGTGCTGGGTGGAAACGACCACCGTATCCACGCGCACGGGCGTCTTGCCGTCGTATTCCACGGTGACCTGCGTCTTGCCGTCCGGGCGGAGATAGTCGAGGATGCCCTGCTTTCTGACTTCCGCCAGGCGGTGCGCGAGTTTATGGGCAAGCGTGACGGGAAGCGGCATGAGCTCCTCCGTCTCGCGGCAGGCGTAACCGAACATCATGCCCTGGTCGCCCGCGCCGAGCAGGTCGTCCCCGCTGCCGCCCGCCTTGTTTTCCATGGAAGAATCGACGCCGAGCGCGATATCGGGAGACTGCCCGTGGATGCGCTCGATGATGCGGCAGGCGTCATAGGCGAAGGGGCCCTTGGTGTAACCGATCCTGCGGATGGCGTCCCGGGCGATCGCCTCGTAATCCACCTTGGCGCGGGAAGTCACCTCCCCCGTGATAAAAAGCGTATCGTAAGAGGCGCAGCACTCCACGGCGGCGCGGCTGGATTCGTCCTCTCGGAGCAGCGCGTCGAGGATGGAATCGGAAATGCGGTCGCAGACCTTATCGGGATGCCCTTCCGTCACGCTCTCACTCGTAAAAAATCTTCTCATTTGCTCTCTCTTTTTCTCTGTATGATTTAAACTTACGTCAGAGCAACATTATATGACGTATGCAGAAAAAAGTCAACTAAAATCGGCGGCGTTTGCGCATCGCACGCGCGTCGGTTGCTTTTTTGCAAAAGATGTGATATACTGTAACGCATGGAGCATTGTACCCTGTGCCCCGTCGCCTGCGGCGCAGACCGCAGCGTGCGCGCGGGATATTGCGGCGTGAAAGCGCTCACCGTCGCCAAATACTATCTGCACCCCTTTGAGGAACCGCCGATCTCCCACAAAAACGGCAGCGGGACGGTGTTTTTCGGCGGATGCAGCCTGCGCTGCGTCTTCTGCCAGAACTTTGCGCTTTCCCGCGCGGAACGCGGCAAAGCGATAACCCCGAAGGAGCTTGCGGGCATCTTCCGCGAACTCGAGGAGATGGGCGCGGACAACATCAACCTCGTCACGCCCGATCACGTCTCCCCCTATATCGCCGAGGCGCTCGCCCTCTATAAACCGCGCATCCCCGTGGTGTACAACTCGGGCGGGTACTGCAAAGTGTCCGCCCTCGAGGAGATCGACCCGTACATCGACGTGTACCTGCCCGACGTCAAATTTTTCTCGCCCGAGCTTTCCGAACGCTACACCGGGCGGCGCGATTACTTTGCGTATTGCAGCGAGGCCGTCCGCTTCATGGCGAAAAAGCCCGTCCGCCGGAGCGAGGACGGCAAATTGCTTTCCGGCATCCTGGCGCGGCACCTCGTCATGCCCATGTGCGTTTCCGACAGCGAGCGCGTGCTCGATTTTCTGCGCGAGGCGCTGCCCGAAGACGCGCCCGTCTCCCTCATGCGCCAATACGTGCCCATGGGCGACATTGCAGGTTTCCCCGAACTTGCCCGCCGCCTGACGGCGCGCGAATACCGGCGCGCCGTGGAGTACGCCCTTGCGCTCGGCTTTTCCGCACTCTACACGCAGGAAAAGGACAGCGCGGACAAAGCGTTCATCCCCGAGTGGGACTATTGATCCAGCCAATCCCCCTTGCTTTTTGCAAGGCGCGCGGTGAGTTTTCTGCTCTTGGAGGGCGATGCGCCCTTCAGCGCCGCTTCCAGCAGGCGGACCCTGTAAAACTTCCCGTCTTTCATACCAAAAGTATCGCATAAGGAGCTCTCTTTTATGCTCGCAGCCATGGAACACGTCACCTTTGCCTATACGGACGTCCCCATCCTCTCGGACGTCTGCTTTTCGCTGCACGAAAACGAGCGCGTCGGGCTCATCGGCGGCAACGGCGAGGGGAAAACCACGCTCATCCGCCTGCTTTTGGGCGAACTTTCCGCCGATACGGGCAGCGTGTTTTTAAAAAACGGCGCCGCCGTCGGATACCTGCCGCAGACGGGCGGCCTGCAATCGGAAAACACCGTGTACGGGGAGATGCTCGCCGTGTTTGAACGCGACCGCGCCCTGCTTGAAAAACTTTCCGCCGTACAACTTCAGATGGAACGCGCGGACGAGGCGCAGATGCGCGTTCTCGGGGCGCAGGCGGAGAGCCTCAACAAACAGATCGCCGCGCGGGACAGCTATCACTTTGAAGTGCGCATCAAAACGGTGCTCAACGGCATGGGGTTTTCCGGCAAATACGAACAAAAAGTGGCTACCATGTCCGGGGGCGAGAAGACACGCCTGAAGCTGTGCCGCCTGCTTTTGGAGCAGCCCGACCTGCTCATCCTGGACGAACCCACAAACCACCTCGACCTTACCACCATGTTCTGGCTGGAGGACTACCTGGCAAGCTACAAAGGCTGCCTGCTCGTCGTCTCCCACGACCGCTACTTTCTGGACAGGCTGACCTCGCGGACGCTGGAGCTCGAGCGCGGCAGCGTGAGCTCCTTTAAGGGAAATTACACGAAATACAAACAGCTGAAGGCGGAAAAGATCGCCCTGCTCGAAAAGGAGTACGAAAAGCAGCAGGAGGAGATCGCGCATCTCAAAGATTACGTGGACCGCAACCTGGTGCGCGCGACCACGGCAAAGAGCGCGCAGAGCCGCGTCAAACAGCTGGAACGCATGGAACGCATCGAGAAGCCGCTCCCCCCGCCGCCTCCGCCGCGGTTTTCCTTCACCTACCGCGACAGGCCGTACGAACGCGTGCTCGCCTGCGAACACTTCGACCTCTGCGTGGAGGGCAGGACGCTGCTCCGCGACGCGAGATTTTCCCTCATCCGCGGGCAGAAATGCGCGCTCACGGGCGACAACGGCACGGGAAAAACCACGCTTTTGAAATTCTTCCTTTCCCGCGATGCGCGCGTCGTCTTGGGGAAGTTCGTCAAAATCGCCTACTACGACCAGGAAAACGCCGACCTCGACCCCGAGGAGCGCGTGCTCGACTGCTTCTGGGGGAAGCACTCGCTGCTCACGCAGACGGAAGCGCGCAAAAAGCTCGCCCGCGCGGGGCTTGAGGCCGCGGATATGGACAAAAAGGTAAAGAGCCTTTCGGGCGGGGAACGGGCCAAGCTGGAACTTGCGCTGCTGCAGGAACAGCACGGCAACGTGCTCTTTCTGGACGAGCCCACCAACCACCTCGATCTGCCCGCGCGCGAGGCGCTCGAGGAGGCGCTCCGCGCCTTCGACGGCACGCTCCTCTTCGTCTCGCACGACCGCTACTTCATCCGCGCCGTGGCGACGGACGTCGCCCTCATCGAGGACGGGACGCTCACCCGCTTTATGGGCCCGTACGACGACTTTCTGGCCTCCCGCAAAGAAAAACAGGCGCGGGAAAGCGCCCCGCCCGAGAGAAGACCCGCCGCGACGGGCGGCTACCGCAGCCGCGAGGAGCGGGCGCAGGAAGCAAAACGGCGCACGCGCACCAGAGAGATCGAAGCGCGGCTCACCGAGCTCGAGGCGGAAGAGGCGCGCCTCACCGCGGAGATGACGGAACGCGCCGCCGACTACGCCGCCGTACAGGAACTGTATGCGCGCATCGAACGGCTCCGCGCCGAATCGGACGCCCTCTACGCCGAATATGAAACGCTGATATAAAAGCGCCGCCCTGTGGGGCGGCGCAATTTATTTGCCTTGGTTTTTTTGTTTCTTTGCCTTTTCTTTTTCGCGCTTCTGCTTTTCCCGTTCCCGCATTTTGGTGAAAAACGCCGTCAGGATGTGCGAACATTCCTCTTCCAGCACGCCGCCCTCCACTTCCACCGTGTGGTTGAGGAGATTGGCCTCCGCAAGTTCGCCCGTGAGACTGCGGCCCTTCTGCTCGTATGCGCCGAAGTATACCTTGGCGATGCGGGCGTTGAGCACGGCGCCCATGCACATGGGGCACGGTTCGAGCGTCACGTAAAGTTCCGCCCCGGGCAGCCGCCACGAATGCACCTTTTTGCACGCCTTGTCGATGGCGCGCATCTCGGCGTGCGCCGTCGCCATCTGCAGCCTCGTGCGCAGATTGTGCCCTTTGCCGATGATCCTGCCCTCCAGCACGACCACCGCGCCGATGGGGACTTCCCCCCGCTTTTCCGCTTTTTGCGCCTCCCGCAGGGCGGCGCGCATGTATTCTTCTTTCATCCTTCAGATCCCTTCCGTAAGCCGCTCGATGCTGTCGAGATTTTTTTTGAAAATATCAAAAAGCTCCGCCTTGCCGAGCGGATGCTCCCCTTCCTCGCGCCCGACCTCCACCGTAAAGGCGGGGATCTTCAACGCCCGGATGCACCAATCTTTGTATCCGCCCGCAGACATGGGCGCCTCCTTCAAGGGGTACCCCGTCGCCGATCGCAAAAGTTTCGCGAGGCGAAGATCGCGCGCAAGGCGCCGCGGCGGCTGATGAAACCGCCAGTAGATCTCCTCCCCCTTGGTGTGGTAACTCACCGTGAACGCCGGCCGCACGCGCAAAGTAAAGGCGGCGAGCGCCCGGCTTTCCGGGGCGCAGAGCGGGGCATGCCCGATGTAATTTGCAGGCGCGGGGGTGCGGACGTTGGTTTTTCCCGTCCCCCAGCGCGCGGGGAAGTTGACGTTGAGGTCCACGCCTTCGGCATTTGCCTTCCACAGCGAGAGCGGCTGCCCGTCAGAAAGCCGCAAAACAGACTCCCGACGTACCATGTCCATGGTATCCGCGCCGCATTGGCTTAAAAGCGCGCCGTCCGGATTGACGAGCGGCAAAAACCATACGCCGCCCCGCCGCACCCCGCGGGCAAGCTGCCCGAGTACGAGATACGCCGTGACCCATTCCCGCGCGTGCATCGCGGCCTGACAGATCCCCACGGGAAAGGCGTTTTCCCCCGCAAAGAAGGCATACAGCGGGCGGCCCTGCACGCTCCTGCCGAAAATGCACTTTTCACCGTTCCAGGCGGCGTATGCGCGCGAAACTTCTTCAAAGACGTCCATGCCGCATTGTATGCGGCAGAACGCGGTCTGTTTACTTATGATATTCCGCGCCCGCGCGGATCATAAAGGCGCGGTAGATCTGCTCCGCCAGAATGACGCGCATGAGCTGATGCGGAAAGGTCATTTGCGAAAAGGAGAGCATCTCGTCCGCGCGCGCCTTCACGCTTTGATCCAGCCCGCAGGAGGAGCCGATGACGAAGGTGATCTCCCGCCCCGCGTCCGCGAGCGCGCCGAGCTTTTCCGAGAGCCGTTCGGAAGAACACCCCTTCCCCTCGACGGCGAGGGCAAAAACGTATCCTTTGCAGGCGCGCAGGATCTCCGCCGCCTCCTCTTTGGGCGAGGTACGCTCGGGGAGTTCCCTGACCTCGAATTTGCAAAACCTGCCGAGCCGCTTTGCATATTCGGCAACGGCTTCCCGCCAGAAAGATTCCTTCAGCTTGCCGACGCAGACGACGGTGACCTTAATCATGGACGACCCCCGTCAGCAGCACGAGCAGCCAGGAGAGGGCGCAGACGAGGATCCCGACGAACGCAGCCGAAAAAAACGACTTCCCCTGCTTCACGCCGCCGCCCGACTTTTCCTTCTTGTCAAAAAAGACGAGGAACGCGAGCCCCGCCGCAAGGCACACGCCCGCGCACAGATAGAGCGGAAGTTTGACGGCCTGCGGGAAATCCGCCATGCCGCACGCCGCCATGACGAGCACGAACGCATTGTTGAGGAAATGCGAGAGCATGGTAGGCAGGATGCTGCCGCTGCGCACGGCGATGAGCGCAAAGCATACGCCGCAGACGAACTGATAGGCCGTCTGCGCGGGATTGGTATGAAAGAGGGAAAAGAGCGCCCCCGAAATGAGTACCGTCGGCACGGTCCCCCAGCCGCCGCGCCGCATGTTGCCCACCAAAATGCCGCGAAAGACCGTCTCCTCAAAGAGAGCGGGCAGCACGGCGATGACGAGCAGCGCGGGCAGGATGTTCCAGCCGGTAAGATCGGGCAGAGAAACGGGCGTCTGCTCGTAGCCGAAAAACGAGAGCAGCCACAAAAAGAAGGTATTGAGTTCGGAGAGAGACAAAAGCCCGAACTGAATGAGCACCGCAAGCAGATAATACTGCCATCTGCACTTACCCACCGTGCGCAGGACGGGTTCCCGCGTGCGCGCAAAATAGACGGCTGCAGCCGCCAGAAAACAGAGCTGCGGCAGCAGAAAGGAAAGATAGCGGTACCAATTCTCCCCCGAGGGATCGACGACGCCGGAGGCGGAAAGCAGGACCGAAAGGAGGAAGGAAACGAGCACGGGCAGCACCGCCGTCACCGTATAGGTGAGCCCCGCCTCAAACAGACGCCCTTTTTCCGCCTTTTCCTCGCCCTGCGGCGGATTTTGACCGGACGGCTGTTCCGCCGCCCGCATGTTTTTTTCGTCCATACGAGTATTATACAGGAATTTTGCGGAAATCTCAAATAAAAACTTTGCTTTTTTGCAAATTTGTTCTATAATGAAACGGAAGAACGCAACCAAGGGGAAAGCCTGTTATGAGAACCATCGGAACCGCCACGATCGCCGACTGCGTATACCGCCTGGCAAGGCGCGCGGGCACGCAGCTCACCCGCGCCTGCAAAGACGCGCTCCTGCGCGCGGCATCCTGCGAAGAAGGCGCCGCAAAATTCGCGCTCGGCGCCGTGTTGAAAAATCAGGAGATCGCCGCGCGGGAACAGATGCCCGTCTGCCAGGATACGGGCATGGCGGTAGTGCTCATCGAGCTCGGGCAGGACGTCCGCCTCACGGGCATGCCCCTTGCGGAAGCGGTGAACGACGGCGTACGCCGCGCTTACCGCGACGGGCTGTTCCGCAAGAGCATCTGCGATCCGCTCACCCGCGTGAACACTGCCGACAACACGCCCGCCCATCTGCACACCGAGCTCGTTTCGGGCGATCGCGTGCGCGTCACCTTTCTGCCCAAGGGGTTCGGCAGCGAGAACATGAGCAGGCTCTGCATGCTCACCCCCGCGCAAGGCACGGAAGGCATTTTGCAGACGATCACGGACACGGTGCGCCTGGCGGGCTCCCGCCCCTGCCCGCCCGTCTACGTGGGCGTGGGCATCGGCGGCTGCTTTGATTCCTGCGCCTTCCTCGCCAAAAAGGCGCTGACGCGCGACGTCGGCAGCCGCAACGCCAGGGAAGACGTCGCCGCCATCGAAGAAGAGGCGCTTCGCCGCATCAACGCGCTGGGCATCGGCGCCCAAGGATTCGGCGGCAAGGTGACCGCGCTCGGCGTATCCTGCGAGATCGCCCCCACGCACATCGCGGGGCTGCCCGTCGCCGTCAACATCCAATGCCATTGCATCCGCTGCGAAAAGGAGGAACTGTAAATGAAACGGCTCACGCTTCCCCTCTCCGGTCCGGACGCGCGCTCGCTGCGCGCGGGAGACGCCGTATTGCTTACGGGCACCATCTACACGGCGCGCGACTGCGCCCATAAACGCATATTCGCCCTGCTCGACGAAGGAAAAGATCTCCCCTTCCCCCTGAAAGGCAGCGTCATTTACTACGCAGGCCCCTGCCCCGCCCCCGAAGGGAAAGCCTGCGGCAGCTGCGGGCCGACCACGTCCGCACGCATGAACGTCTTTGCGCCCCGCCTGCTCGACCTCGGCCTCGGCGGCATGATCGGCAAGGGAGAAATGAGCGGAGACGTCACCGCCGCGCTCGTGCGCAACGGCGCGGTCTATTTTGCCGCCATCGGCGGCGCGGGCGCGCTGTATGCCGACTGCATCCGCAAAAGCGAATGCGTCGCGTTCCCCGATCTCCTCAGCGAAGCGGTCTACCGCATGGAAGTTGCGGATTTCCCCGCCGTCGTCGCCGCCGATTGCTGCGGAAACAGCATTTATCGGTAAATTTTTTTGGAAAAACCAGCGAAAAACGCTTGCTTTTTTCCCCGTTTATGGTATAATCATATCATCCAAGGCATGGGGATATAGCTCATCTGGTAGAGCGGTACGTTCGCAACGTACAGGTAACGTGTTCGAGTCACGCTATCTCCACCAAACGGGAACTATCCGAACACCACTATTACAGGAAAGTGGGTTCGGGTAGTTTTTTTATTGCCGCCGAAGAAATGATTTTCCGGACATGGAAAGCCTGGGCAGGTCAAACTGACCCGCCCGGGCTTTTTCATATGATCGGGATCCCGCTGCCTGCACGCAAAAGGGTTGCCTTGACCTTTTACTTCCGATGCGCCCATTTTATTTGCCGTTTGCGGAAACATTCGCCGCGATGAATTTGAATATCTCCCGCCACGCAAGTTTGCTTTCTTTCAGCCAAGGGAACATATACATGAAATCGTGCCACATCCCGTGAAAAACGTGCAGTTTGGCAGAACGCCCTCGTTTCAGCAGCCTCGCATAAAGCATCTCGCTGTCGCTGCGCGAGGTCTCTGCCCCGCCGCACTGAATAAGCGTTTCCGGAAATCCGTAAAAATCGGCATACGCCGGCGAGAGATCGGGATGCGTCAAGGGCGTATTGCCGCAATACGGCGATATCCGGCGGATGTCTTTTTCGTGCTCTGCAAAGCTGCAATGCTTGGGCATGGCATAAAGCGGATCCCTGTAACAATTCTCCTTGTACGAATCTCCGGAAGCCGCCATGTCTATAAAAGAACAGACGCAAACGATCGCGGACGGAAGCGGAAGCCGATCGTCCCTTGCCCGCAGACAAGCGGAAAGGAGCAGGTTTGCGCCAAAGCTATCCCCTATGGCGGCAAAATTGCCGTCTGCCAATCCGGTTTTACAGAGCTCCGCATATGCCAGATAACATGCGTCGTGTACGGCGGGATACACGAGATCGGCGCCGGTACGGTAATCGATGCTGTAAACGGTGCAGCCGCAGTTGGCAGCGAGCCGTTCTGCCGCCTTGCGGTACATGTCGTTCATCGGCACCGTATGGCCGCCGCCGTGGAATTGCAAAATGCTTGCCTTCCCGGCCCCGGGCGGCACCAATTTTTCCGCCTGAACGCCGCCGTATATTTCCTCGGTGAAAGCAAACCCTTCCGGCGGTTTATAAGGTCTGTTCTTCAATGCGACGGAGCGGGACAAGGAAGCAAATCTTTTTCTGTACGGATAGGTATAGGCTCTGATCGCCGCCCGCACGATCGCCGCACCCAGCGAGATCATAACTCTTTCAGCCTTTCGTTCATATTCTTTACGAGCGGATTCATGATAAAATTGATCAAAACGCCCGATTTGATATAGCAATATACCTCGTTCCAAAGGCCGTAGAAGGCAAGTTTTTGCATACAATAACGGCTTGCCCCGTACTTTTTGAGATACGTCTCGCGCAAAAAGAAGCGTTTGCCCGTCAGGTTGTCAAACTGAAACAAGTCGTATTCTCTGTCGGCGTATGCCGAGTTGAGAGGATCGATGAATCCGGTAATCCGGTACCCTTTCCCGACCATGATGTTGCCGACGTTGAGGTCGCCGTGGATGAGGCAGGCCTCTTTGACCTCCTCGGAAAATATGACGTCAAACTTTTCCCAGGCCGCACGCATGGCAAGGATGATCTTTTCTTCCAATTTCCCCGCCGCGAAATATGCTTCGGCTTGTCTCAATACCTCTGCGGCAAAAGGGCGGTAGTAGTCGAGCCAGCCATCGCAATCGGCGTTCATCGTGTCGCCGAACTTATCGTTTTTGCAGGAATGGATGGCGTGCAATGCCGTAGTGACTTGGTCGGCAAATTCCTTTCTGCGTTTTTTGCCGATGAGGAGCATCCCGAGCGCAAAGAGCGAACTCTTCCCCTCGATCCGTTCCATTCCGTAACAATCCACGGGGATCTTCTCGTCGCCGCGCCGTGTAAAGAGCACGTCCGGCACCCTGACCGTGCTGTATTTTGCAAGCAGCTTCAGGTCATGCGCTTCTTTTTCCATCATGTCCTTTGCCCGCAAGAACTTGACGACCAAACTTTGCCCGTCCGTACATTGAACGGAGACGGCACGGCCGAATGAGCCGCCGCCCATATACCTAACATTCCCGGCTGGTTTGCCCAACTTTTCTCTGACAGCAATTCGGGCATATCCCAACGTCTGCTCTTTGGTGAGCGGCAAGGCTTCGATCCTTTCTACTTTCATGGCAATTCACCTCTTGCCCCCATTGTACCATCGCCGCGGCCGCAAATCCATTGCCGAATTTGACTTTCTTATTTCCGATTTTTACCGTTTTCCCAAAGCGTTGCGGTATTCGTTCGGCGTCATCCCGAAATGCGCGTTGAACTGCCGGTACAGCGCAGACGGGACCTGATACCCGATCTCAAAGGCAATATCCTCGACGCTCATTTCGGAAGCGGATAACAGTTCCGCCGCCCGCTGCAAACGATATTCCGATAAGAGTTCGGAAAACTTCTTCCCCGTCTGCCGTTTTACCAGCCTGCTTGCGTAAGCGGGAGTATACCCGTATTTTCGGGCGAAATGCGTGAGCGACGCCCGTTTGAGTTCGCTTTGGAAATAATCGCCGTAAAACCGTACGGGCGCCGAACCGTTTTGCGCCTGCCCGCGGGCAAGCTCGCAAAGCAAAAGGGACAGCAGCGCCCTGACCGCGGTTTTGCCGTAAATTCCCCGTATATGACTTTCCCTCAAAAGCCTCAAAAACAAGTGCTCGGCGAACAGCGACATTCGCCCGAACACGATAAGATCTTCTTCGGGCAGCAAAACGTCGCAAACGGAACGAGCAAACAAGTCACACGGGATCACGGCTTTTAAGATCACGTCGCCGCTGCCGGTGCGTTCTATGCGATGCGCTTTTCCGGGGCGGATCAGGCAGCATTGTCCCTTATGCAGCGTCACGCAGCTTGCGTTTGGCAAAGTTTGCAGACATTTGCCCGTTTGCACATAGATGAGCTCGTAAAATTCGTGAGCGTGCAGATACGGCTGCTGTACCGCCGTATGCTTCTTGACGTAAAAGGTCTGTGCTTTCCGTACGGGCAATTGCATATCGGCAGGAAGTTCCGTCCCCGAAAAGAACTCCGAAAGAGAAAACCCCCTTTCGCGCGCCTGCGCGATCAGCGCTTCCGCATTGGAAAATTCTGCCCGGACGGCGTTCATCATATCTTCTTCCGAGCCGAACATCGCGGTATCCTCTCGTTCATGCACAGATAAGATCTCTTGAAAGGATGCATCCATAAATCAGTACCCCCTGACCGATCGCAACGTTTTCTTTGCGCGGCTGCGTATCCGACCTGCAACGATTATACAACATTTTAGGGAAAAAATCAAATGCGCCCCTCTTGCCGGGCGCAAACGAAAACCCCGCCCCGAATCAAACCGTTCGGGGCGGGGCGTTCTGGTGGACCTGCGCAGAATTGAACTGCGGTCTTACAAGGTTCCTCTGCGGACACTACACGCTTAGTCTGTGATCGGATCTCGCCCGCGGGCAGTCCACAGACAACCTGCTCCTTGGGCACACTCCCCTATGATCCTCTCGGGGAACGGGAGTTCTTTCCCCGAGGAGGTTCCCTACTTGATTGACGCCCCGCTCCCGGCCGTAGGCAACCGGGGCAGGACGGAGCTTACACTACGTTAAGCCGCAAGCGCTGCACGGCGGGAAGCGCGTGCAACGGTAGATCTTCTGCTAGATTTATCAGCATTTAATTTTTGTTCCGTTTTGACAGAGCCGAGCCTCTGGCGTGCGTCCGACAAAATCCGCTTGCAATCGAATCCGAAACAGGCCCGTGCGTCGGATGGACACCTATCATATACCACAAACGCGCGTTTGTCAAGCAAAATACGGCGCATTGCGCCGTATTTCCCAACTTGTCATTCCGCAGTCTCGTCCGTTTCCGCCTCTTCCGCCTCTTCCGCCTGAAGGGGCTCCTCTTCTTCGTCCTCGGCAAAGAGCGCCGAGATGAGCCCTGCGGCATAGACGGCGATCTTGGCAAAAGTCTCGATGAGCCCGATCACGCTGAGCGCCGTTCCCATGCCCGAAGTCATGGAAGAGATGTTGCTTAAAATGAGAAGGAGCGCCTCCACTGCCGTAAAGATGAGCGTGACGACGAACACCGTCTTTGCCGTGCGGTGCAGCTTCTGATCTTCCGTGCGGAAGACGACGAACCCGCCCACGACGGCGTATGCAATGAGATTCACGTATCCGCACAGCCAGATGAGCGCCGCCTTCCAGCGATGCGTCCAAAGTCCTTTCATATCTGCCTCCTTGTGTTTGGTACATTCAGTATATGCCATTCGGGCGCGATTGTCAACCCTGCAGGCACGATTTGCCGTATTTTAATTGAGGACGACGTCCTTAAGCTCCTCATACTTGCGCCGCGCCGCCTCGGTGAGCGCGCCGCGGTCGAGGCCGCGGGCGAACGCCTCGTCGGAGATCCGCTTGGCAAGAAAGATGGTCTCTGCCGGATATTTGAGGTTTTTCAACCCGGAAAGCAGCCTGCCGCTCTGCCGGGTGCCGAGAAAATCGCCGCCGCCGCGCAGTTCGAGGTCTTTTTCCGCGAGCGCGAACCCGTCCGTCGTATGTTTGAGCACGTTGAGCCGCTCGACCGCCGTTTCGCTCAGGTCCCCCGTCAGCAGAAAACAGTAGCTCTTCTCGCTGCCGCGGCCGACTCTGCCGCGCAGCTGATGCAGCTGCGAGAGCCCGAACCGCTCGGCGTTCATGATGACCATGACGGTGGCGTCCGGCACGTCGATCCCCACTTCGATGACCGTGGTGGAGACGAGGCAATCGTATTCCTTGCGCTTGAACGCCGTCATGATCTCCGCCTTTTCCTTCTCCTTCATCCTGCCGTGCAAGAGTGCAAAGCGCACGTCGGGAAGCCTGCCGCGGAGCTCCTCGTAAAGTTCCGTGACGGAAGTGACCTGCCCCTCGTCATCGTCGATCTTGGCGCAGACGAAATACGCCTGCCTGCCCAGCTTCGTCTGCCCGCGGATATATTCGAGCATATCCTCGTAGCGATAGGACGGGATGATCGAAGTGGAGACCTCCTGCCTCTCTTTGGGCTTGTCGGGGATGGTGGTCACGTCGAGATCGCCGTAAAAGATGAGCGAGAGCGTCCTGGGGATGGGCGTCGCCGACATGACGAGCACATCGACGTTCTCACCCTTCTCGCTGAGCTCGTTGCGCTGAGCGACGCCGAAGCGGTGCTGCTCGTCGCACACGCAGAAGGCGAGCGCGGAAAAGCGGACGTCCGCCTGCAAAATGGCGTGCGTGCCGCAGAGGATATCGATCCCCCCCCGCGCGAGCGCCGCCTTCAGCTCCCGCTTTTCCTTTGCCGGCATGCCGCCCGCAAGATACCCCACCCGGTACTCGGGAAACGTCTTTGAAAGCAGCGAATAATTCTGCGCGGCGAGCACTTCCGTGGGCGAGAGATACGCCGCCTGAAATCCGCTTCGGACCGCCATGAAGATGCCCGTGAGCGCTACGGCCGTCTTGCCGCTGCCGACGTCCCCCTGCAAAAGGCGGTTCATGCGCACGGGGGAAGTGAGATTTTCGTAAATTTCACGCACGGCCGCCTGCTGCCCCGCCGTAAACGCGAAGGGAAACCGCCCGATAAACCCTTCCACTTCCTGCCGGGTGACCGAATAACGGCGCAGGCGCGCCTCGTTCCGATCCCCTTTGATGAGCTTGAAGGCGGAAATGAGCGTAAAATACTCCTCGAGCGCGATGCGTTCGGAGGCCTGCTCCAGTTCCTTCTGTGATTTGGGGGCGTGAACGGCGGACACGGCAAGGGAGAGCGGCGGGAGCGCATACCGTTCCTGCAGCGGCGCGGGAATGACGGAATCGACGCGTTCGGCGGCGAGCGCCTGCTGTACGGCCGTGCGCACCGCCGGCTGCGTGAGCGAACCGCGCAGCGGATAGACGGGCACCAGCCCTTTGAGGCGGACGTTGCGGCCGATCGGCTCGAACGTCGGATTGACGAGCGTCACCTGCCCGTATTGGTTCTGCACCCGCCCGTAGAAAAGGTATTCCCCCTCCTTGAGGCGGGAAGCAAGGTACGGCATATTGAACCAGATCGCCGAAAAGACGAAACCGTCCTGCTCGAGGAAGGCGCGCGTATACTTCACCCGTCCCGTATAGCGCAGGGGGGCGACGGAGGTGAGGCGGCATGCGATGAGCGCCATATCATTGTGGAACACGTCGCGGACGCTGACGCGGGCGGTCATGTCGAGATACGCCCGCGGATAAAAGCGGATGAGATCGTACGTATCGCGGATGCCCAGCTTTTCAAATTCTTTTGCCCGCTTTTCCGTGACGGAGCGGAGAGAAGTAAGTTTCATGAGTTTTCCGGCGGCACGCTCGCGTACGCGCCGCAGTCTGCAAAAAAAGGAGCGTTTCCGCTCCTTTTTGTTTCGCGTCTGCTTATTCCAGCGAGAGGATGTAGTAATACACGGGCTGACCGCCGAAATGATAGTCGACGTCGCACTCGGGGAAGGCTTCGCGCACCTTGTCGGCGAGCGCCGCCGCATCCTCTTCCTTGACTTCCTGCCCGTAGTAGAGCGTGATGACCTCGTGCTGGTCCTCTTTGAGTTTATCGATGAGCTTTAAGACGGTCTCGTCGATGGAATCCGACTTGGCGAGGATCTTCTTGTCGTCCAGGCCGATGATATCGCCTTCCTTGATGTCGAACCCGTTGACGTTGGTGGTGCGCACGGCGTGCGTGACCTGCCCTGCCTTGACGTTATCGAGCGCGTGCATCATGTTCGTCTTGTTCTCCGCCACGCTCGCATCCGGGCTGAACGCGAGCGCCGCCGCAAAGCCCTGCGGGATGTTCTTGGTGGGAATGACGTGGATGGTGCGTTTTTCCACCAGCGCCTTTGCCTGCTCCGCGGCAAGGATGATATTTTTATTGTTGGGGAAGATAAACACTGCGGAAGCGTTGATCTTCTGTACCGCCGTGGCGATGTCGGAAGCGGACGGGTTCATCGTCTGCCCGCCCTCGATGACGCGGTCGACGAAGAGATCCTTGAAGATATCGCTGATCCCCTCGCCCGCGCAGATGGCGAGCATGCCCTGCTCCTTCTTCTCCGCCTCGATCTTTGCCTTGAGCTGACGGTTCTGTTCGAGCATGTTCTCGATCTTGGGGCGGTCGAGTTCGCCGAGTTCGAGCGCGTACGTGAGCGCGACGCCGGGCGTATTGGTGTGCACGTGCACCTTGACCATTTCAAGATCGCCGATGCAGATGACGCTGTCGCCGATCGCCATCAGGCTCTCGCGCAGCTTGTCGATGTCGGCGAGCGTGGTGCTCTTCTTTAAGTTGATGATGAAAAATTCCGTACAGTAGGCGAACTGGATCTCGCCGAGGTCCATGTTGATGATGTCGGAATTGTCGCCGAAGTCGGCGTCCGACGCGCTCGCCGCGTTGGCTGCCTCCGTCTGCACTTCGGAAACAATCTCATCTCCCGAAAGCGCCGCCTGGAAGCCGCGCATGATGGTCATGAGCCCGACGCCGCCCGAGTCGACGACGCCCGCCTTTTTGAGGACGGGGAGAAGTTCCGGCGTCTTGGCAAGCGCCTTATCCCCTTCCTCAATGACCGCGGGGAGGAAGGTCTCGAAATCCTTGTATTTGCCGGCGTTTTTGACGGCAAATTCGCTCATCATGCGGATGACGGTCAGGATGGTGCCTTCTTTGGGGATGGAAACGGCGTTGTAAGCGACTTTGGTGCCCGCCTCCATCGCCTTGGCGAACGTGCGGGTATCGGCATCCTTCTTCCCGTCGCGGAGGACGGAACAGATGCCGCGGAAGATCTGCGACAGGATGACGCCCGAGTTGCCGCGCGCCCCGCGCAGCGCCCCTTTGGAGACGCAATCGCAGATATCCATGAAGCTGTTGGACGTGCAGGCGCTGAGCTCCTTGACGGCGGACTGAATGGTGAGCGACATGTTCGTGCCCGTATCGCCGTCGGGAACGGGGAAGACGTTGAGCGCATCTACCTTTGCCCTGTTATTTTCCAGCATTTTGGCGCCGACGAGAACCATCTTGCGAAAATCGGCGCTACTGATCGTTTTTTGCATGCAAAAAATCCTCTCCTGATTGATGATCAAAAGATGCGGAGGCGTTATAATTTCAGGCCGACTACGTTGACGTTGACGGAATCGACGATCATACCCGTAAAGCGTTCGACTTTATACTTGATCGTCTCCTTCAGCGATTCTGCGACGGCCTCGATGGACACCCCGTATTTGATGAGGACGTATACGTCGATATAAATACGGTTTCCGGAGGTAGTGACTTTGACGCCTTTCCCTCCCGTATCTTTCTTGAGAAGTTCGGCGAGAGAGTCGGTAAAACGGCGTGCGACTGTGTCTACGATGCCGTAACTTTCCACCGCAGCCTGGGAAGCGACTTTGGCGATCGCCAGATCGGAAATTGAAATTTTACCATAGGCGTTGCTTGTACTGACTGACATAGAATTCTCTCCTGAACTGCTACATTTATTCTACCCCATTGCGCCCTTTTTTGCAAGCGTTATTCGGAAATTTTTTTGTTTTTGTCAAAAAAAATTCGTTTTTCGGGCGCTTTTTAATTGCTTTTTTTGCGGGAAAATGCTATCATTAGTCCGTTAGCTTCGTGCAGGTGCGCCCCGCACGGGCGAGGAAATCTTACGGAATCATCCCATCGGAGGTGTCGAATATGTCGAGAGTTTGCAGCGTTTGCGGAAAAGGTCAGACCAGCGGCAACAACGTCAGCCACTCCAACCGCAAAACCAGAAGGACGTTCCGCGCGAACGTTCAGAAGGTGACCTTCGTCAAAGAGGGCAAGGTCGTCAGCGGTTACGTCTGCGCAAGATGCTTGAAGAGCGGCAAAGTGGAGCGCGTATAACCAAACGGAACCAACGAAAAGAGGACTGTCTGCGGACAGTCCTCTTTTTTCGTGCGCGCTTTGGTCTACGGACAGACTTCGCGGAAAACGCGCGTAAAATTCCCGCAGGCAAACTTTTCCGCCGCACGGCTGCCGAATTCCCCCTCCAGCGCTTCCAGAAGCTGCGGCACGCGGGACGCATCGGGGAGAAAGGCATTGGGCGGCATGCCGTCGAAGTCGCTGCCGAGGCACAGGCAATCCTCCCCGCCCGCCTGCACGATGGCGCGCGCATGCGCCAAAAGCGCGTCCCTCTGCCCTTCCGCGCTCTTGTCGCCGGAGAGAAAGTCTGCGCAATAACAAAGCCCCACGACGCCGCCGCGGTCCGCGATGCAGGAGATCTGCGCGCGCGTCAGGTTGCGCGCGTGCGGATACGCTTCCGCCGCCCCCGCATGACTCACCAAAACGGGCTTGCGCGAGAGCGCCGCCGCTTCATATACGAGCCTCTCGCTCCCGTGCGCGAGGTCGACGAGCATGCCGAGCTCGTTCATGCGCAAGACGACTTCCCGCCCGAACGGCGTGAGCCCGCGGCGGGTATCCCGCGCGGCAAAGGAAGAGCGGCCCGTAAACAGCCCCTCGTAATCGGGAAAACAGGGGTAACCGAGCGCGTTGGGGCGGTTCCACGTGAGCGTGAGCATGCGCACGCCGCGGCGGTACAGCGCATCGAGGGCGGAAAGGCGGCCTTCGAGCGCTTCCCCTCCCTCCACGGTGAGCAGGGCGCATATGCCATCCGCCGTCAATTCCCCCGCCCGCGTGACGGGGCGGTATCCCTCCCGCAGGCACAGGGCGTCAAAGTCGCCGCAGAGGGTGAGAGCGCGCGAAAAAGCGCCCTCTCCGCCGCAGACGAACGCCGCAAAACATTGCAGCGCGCAGCCGCCCGCAAGAAGCGCCTCCCCAGAAGCCTGCAAAACGCCCTCACCTGCCGTGAGGACGTCGCAATGCAGATCGCAATATCTCATTTGCCTCTGTGAAACAGACGGATGAGCCGCCGCAGCGGATACGGCAGACGGATGCATACGAACATGTTTCCCTCCTTATTCCCCCTGATGATCGATGAAGACGAGCACCGTCCCGCGCGAAGAGAAGAAGGCGGGATCTTCCGTGACGACGTTGGAGATACCCAGCGTCGACCCGTAGACGAACGTCTCCGGCAGAGGGTAATAAAACCCCCTGCTCTCCAATATATGCGCGGGCCCGCCGAAGGGTACCAGCGAGACGGTGTGCCCGAGCGCGCCGCGCAGGGACGTCTCCCCTTCCGCGGCAAAGATACGCGCGTGGTTGGTGACCATTTCCGCCCTCACGCCCCGCTTCAGAGCGGCATAGAGAAGGTGCAGATTGCCGAGAAAATGATCCTCGCGGCCGCCTCCGCCGCCGTAGATGACGATCTCCTCAAACCCCGCCGCCACGGCGCGCCGGAGCGCGAGCTCCCCGTCCGTATCGTTCTTCTCCGAGGGGAACACCTCGCGGGGAGGAGGATCGGGCAGATAGGAGAGCGAATCGAAGTCGCCGAGGGTCTCGTCGATTTTTATCCTTCCCTTCGCCCACTCGTAGGCGCCGTCGCAGCAATAGACGTATCCCTCCCGCATGCGGCCGCGGTAAGGCTCCCCGTTGAGGAGGATGACCGCCCGTTTCATGCGCCGCGCAGCCTGCGGATGGTCGCCGCGGGATCGGCAGAGCGGAACACCGCGCTCCCCGCAACGAGCACGTTGGCGCCCGCCAGAACGGCGTCCGCCGCGTTTCCTTCCGTGATGCCGCCGTCTACCTCGATGTCGAGATCGCCCCGCCCGATGCGGACGGCGTATCCTCGCAGCGCTTCGATCTTGTTCAGGCTTTCCGGGATAAACTTCTGCCCGCCCCAGCCGGGATGTACGCTCATGATCAGCAGAAGATCGGCAATTTCCGCCGCACCGAAGAGCGCTTCTGCGGGCGTTTCCGGGTTGATGACGGCGCCCGCCTTCACGCCGAGCGCTTTGATCTCCCTAAGGCGGGAAACGAGCGTCTCCCCGCACGCCTCTGCGTGGACGGTGATGAGGTCTGCCCCCGCCTCTGCAAAGGAGGCGATCTGCGTCCACGGGTGTTCCACCATCAGATGACAATCGAGCGGCAGACGGGTGAGCGGACGGATCGCCCCCACCATCTGCGCGCCGAACGTGATGGGCGGCACGAACGTACCGTCCATCACGTCGCAATGGACGAGGTCCGCTCCGCTTTTCTCCAGCATGGCGATCGCCTCCCCCACGCGCGCAAAATCGCACGCGAGGATGGAAGGCGCGATCTTAACGTTCATTTTACCTCTCCTCCTTTGTTTCCTGTCCGCCGTCCGCCGCGCCGAGATAGCTCGCGCGGAGCTGCCCGCAGGCGCCGCCGATGTCCGCGCCCATCTGCCGCCGCAGCGTGGCGGAAATGCCGCTTTTTTCCAGCATGCCGAGAAAGCGGTATGCCTGCCGCTCGTCCGCGGAAGCGAGCGCGCGCTCCTTGACCGCATTGAGACGGATGAGGTTGACGTGGCAGGGCCTCCCCTTCAAGAGCGCCGCGAGGCGCGCGGCGTGCGCCTCGTCGCAGTTTTCGCCCGCGATGAGGCTGTATTCGAAGATATAGCGCCTGCCCGTCTTTTCAAAGTAATAGCTGCACGCCTTTAAGATTTCCGCGATGGAATACGCCTTGGCGACGGGCATGATGCGCCTGCGCTCCGCATCGTCCGTCGCGTGCAGCGAGACGGTGAGGTTGAGCGGGATGCCCTCGTCCGCGAGCGCATACATTTGCGGCACGAGGCCGCAGGTGGAAAGGCTCACGTTGCGCGCGCTGATGCAGATGCCACCCTCCCGCGTGAGGTTGCGAAGAAAGCGCAGCGTGTTTTCGTAATTGTCCAACGGTTCGCCGCTGCCCATCAGCACCACGTTGGTGACGGCGCGCTGTTTGCGCGTCCCGCCCTGTTCGCGGTTGACGACGAGGATCTGCGATAAGATCTCCCCCGCGGTGAGGTTGCGGACGAGCCCGTTCAGCGTGGAGGCGCAGAAGGCGCACCCCATACGGCAGCCGACCTGCGTGGAGACGCACTGCGTGTTCCCGTATTTATACGCCATGAGCACCCCTTCGACGACGTTGCCGTCCGCGAGGCGAAAGAGGTACTTGCGCGTCCCGTCCGCAGAAGTGAATACTTCCAGGATGTGCACGGGCTCGTCCTCAAAGCGCGCGAGCAGCGCGCTGCGCATACCGTACGGGACGGGAAGCTCGGAAATGCGCCTGCCCTGCATCAGCCCCTCGTAGATCTGCGCCGCGCGGAAAGGCTTTTCGCCCAACTCCGACACGAGCGCGTCCAGTTCTTCCCGCGAAAGGTCCTGTAAAATCTCTTTCATATCGCCTTGCGCCTCACGGCGCCTCCTTGCGGAATTTTGCCACGTAAAAGCCCGCCCCGTACGCCGTATCCGGCAGAAACTGCAGTCCGAAACGCGTCACGTCGTGGGGAAGCGGGCTTTCCGCCGGCACGGAAGAAAACGCGGGATGGGCGGCAAGGAATGCCTCCGCTGCGCCGTCGTTTTCCTCCCCGAGCAGGGAACAGGTGGCATAATAGAGATACCCGCCCGCCCTGACGTAACGGGAACAATTTTCCAAAATGGCGCGCTGTACGGGGAGCAGCCCTTCCAGGTCCGCCGCCTCCTTGCGCAGGGGAAGGTCGGGGTTTTCCGCCTTGGTCCCGAGGCCCGTACAGGGCACGTCGCACAGCACGCCGTCAAACGCGCCCTCCCATTCGGGCCGGAACACCGTGGAATCTGCCTGTACGGCGGTCACGTTGCCGCGGTGCATGCGCGATGCGTACGCTTCGATGAGGGCGACGCGGTGCGGATGCAGCTCGCACGCCGTCACGTGCCCGCAGCGCTCGGCAAGCAGCACGCTCTTGCCGCCGGGCGCCGCGCAGGCGTCGAGGAGTTTTTCGCAGGACTCCACCACGCCGCAGACGGCGATGCTGCCCACCGACTGAAAGGTGTAATCACCCGCAAAAAAACCCTCGTCGCGCACGAAGCGTTCAAAAAAATAGTGATGCGGGAAGGGCCCCGCCGTGTGCGGGCGGCCGAGATACCCCTCCTCCCCGCGCACGAACCGCACGCTCACGCCCGCGCTCTTTGCGGCGAGGATGGCTTCCGCCCGCGCGCCGTACTGCGCCCGCACCTTCCGCACCGCAAACAGCGGGAAGGAATATCTGACGCTCAGGCCTTCGTCGCCCTTGGGGAGCACGACCCCGGCCTCATCGAAATTGCGCAAAAACGCGTTGACAAAGCCTGCCGTCCCTCCCTTGCCCATGCGTTTGAGCAGATCGACCGCAGTATCCGTCACCATATATTTCGGCTTTTTCAGGAACAGCAGCCAGCAGAGCGCGATCTTTAAGACGATGCGCACGGCAAGCTTGGGGGCCTTGGGCGCAAAGGTACGGATGCAGAGGGAAAGATATCCGTCCTCTTCCAATACGCCGTATACCGTGCGGACCGTGCGCGCGCGGTTGAGTTCCTCGATGGGCGTATCGGAGAGCGCCTGCTTTAAATGCGCGCCCTCCCCGTACACTTTGGAAAGGATCAGATACGGATCATAAAACGGGTTTGTCTTCAAAGCGCATCCCCTTTGCGATCTTTCTTCCGTTGAGGAAATCGCCGTCCTTCATGCGTTTGCCGCCCGCAGCCTGCACTTCCGTGATGCGCACGGCGCCCTCCCCGCAGCGGACGACGAGGCCCGTCTTGGGAGAGTCGGACAGCACGGTCCCGTACGGCTCCGTGCCCTCGTACGGCAGCGCGCGCGCGTTGTAAAAGTTCAGGATAAGCCCTCCCACGGAAGAAAAACAGAGCGGCGCGGGGGAGAGCCCGCGGATGAGCGCGCTCACCTCGGCGGCGGGGCGGGAAAAATCCGCCTGCGTGCGCATGACCTTTCTGCACACGCTCCCTTCGCCCTGCTTGGTAAGCGTCACGTCCCCGCGGGAGATGCGCCGCACCGCCTCCGTGATGAGGCGGGCGCCCGTTTCCGCCAGTTTTTCGCTCAGCGTGCCGCAGGTATCCTCTTCCCCGACGGGCACTTCGCAGGTGAGAAAGATATCCCCCGTATCCAGCCCGGCGTCCGTCTTCATGATGGTGACGCCCGTCTTTTTTTCGCCGTTGATGACGGCGCGGGCGATGGGCGCGGCGCCGCGGTAGGCGGGCAGCAGGCTCGCGTGTACGTTCCATACCCCGAGCGGAAAGAGATCGAGCACCTCCTGCGTCAGGATCTGCCCGTATGCACAGGTGACCATGAGGTCGGCCCCGACGTCGCGGAGGGGAGAGACATCGTCCCGCAGACGCGCGGGCTGCAATACGGGAATGCCGAGCGCCTCCGCCTGCCGTTTGACGGGCGAAGGCGTCAGGATTCCCTTGCGCCCCTGCGGCTTATCCGGCTGCGTGAGCACGGCGACGACCTCCTCCGCCGCGGCAAGCGCCTTAAGCGAAGGGACGGCAAAGTCGGGCGTACCCGCAAAAAGCAGCCTCATACGTCCTCCTCGTCGCGGATGTCTGCCGCCTTGTCGATGTAGAGCACGCCGTCGAGATGATCGATCTCATGGCAGACGGCGCGGGCAAAAAAGCCGCGGGCGACGAGGGAATATTTATCCCCCTTTCTGTCCTGAAAGATCACTTTGACCTTATCGGGGCGGCGGACGATGCCCGATTTGCCCTTGACGGACAGGCAGGCTTCGGGGCCGACCTGTTCCCCCTTCTGCCAGACGAAGACGGGGTTGATGAGTTCAAAATACCCTTCCTCGACGTCGACGACGACGGCGCGGAGCGGCACCCCCACCTGCGGCGCGGCAAGCCCTGCGCCCTCCGCCTTGCGCAGCGTCTCCTTCATGTCGTCGAGAAGCGAGAATAGCGATTCGTCAAAGGACGTGACGGGCGCGCATTTTTCGCGCAGGACCGTATCCCCGACCTGTACAATGTTACGGATCATAGTGTTGCCTCCTGCATTCAGCTGAGATTGCTCGGATTTTCTTCAACGTAAACGAGCGTGGTTTTATCGCCCGCGCCGTCGCATGCCGCATAAATTTCGGGAAGCGGCCCGCCGTCCGTCAGGCGCATGAGCACCTGATAGCGGAATTTATTCTGGATGCGCTTGATGGGCGCGTGCATCTTGTTGAAAAAGAGAAATTTTTCCGGTTCCCGCGCGGCGAGCGCCTGCAGGCGGGTGTATACGGTGCGCAGCGCCTCAAGCGCCTGTTTGTCCTCTTCCCCCACCACCATGACGCGCACGATGCGCGCAAAGGGAGGAAACATCGTCGCCGCGCGCATGGCGATCTCGTGTTTGTAAAAGCCTTCGTAATCGTACGTCACGGCAAAGCGCAGGATGTAGTTTTCAGGGTCATACGTCTGCAATACGACCTCTCCCTTCTCGCTCGCCCTGCCGCTCCTGCCGGCCACCTGCGTGATGAGCTGGAAGGTGCGCTCCCCGCTGCGGTAATCGGGAAAATGCAGCCCCATGTCCGCATCGAGGATGCCCACGAGGGTGACGGACGGAAAATCGTGCCCCTTGGCGACCATCTGCGTCCCCACGAGGATATCTGCTTCGTGCGCGGAAAAGGAACGGAGGATCTTGAGATGCCCTTCCTTGCCGCTCGTCGTATCGTTGTCCATGCGCAGCACGCGCGCCTGCGGGAAGAGCTTTTTCAGCTCGCTCACCACCTTCTGCGTGCCCGTTCCCGCATAATTGATGTGTTTGCCGCCGCACTGCGGACAGGCGGACAGCATATGATAGCTCGTGCCGCAGTAATGGCACTTCAGGCAGTTTTCCTCGCTGTGATAGGTGAGCGAGACGTCGCATTGTTCGCACTTGGCGACGTATCCGCACGTGGTGCACAGCACCGTCTGCGAATATCCCCTGCGGTTGAGGAACAAGATCGCCTGATTGCCGCTTGCGAGGCAGCCTTCCAGCTTTTCCCGCAGCGGCGCGGAAAAGATGGTCGCGTTGCCGCGGCGCACTTCCCGGCGCATGTCGGCGATGGTCACGTCCGGCATGGGGCGGCGGTTGATGCGCTCCTTTAAGGTGATGAGCCCGAACTCCCCCTCTTTGGCGCGGCGGTACGTCTCCACCGAAGGCGTCGCGCTGCCGAGCACGAGCTTGCAGCCGTGATACGCGGCGCGGAGATACGCGACGTCAAAGGTGTTGTACCGCGGCGACGTCTCGCTCGTATAGCTGCCGTCGTGCTCCTCGTCGATGATGATGACGCCGACGTTCTCCACGGGGGCAAAGACGGCAGAACGGGCGCCGATGGCGATCTTTGCTTTTCCCTCGCGCAGGCGGCACCACTCGTCGAAGCGCTCGCCCGCGGAAAGCCCGCTGTGCAGAATGGCGGCGTTTTCGCCGAAGCGCGCCCGCAACTGGGAGAGCATCTGCGGCGTCAGCGAGATCTCCGGCACGAGGAAAACGGCGCTCTTGCCCTGCCTGAGCTGCTCGGCGATGAGCGTGAGGTAGATCTCCGTTTTGCCGCTCCCCGTCACGCCGTGGATGAGCGTCACCGTCCGGTCCGAACGCTCGACGGCGGTCACGGCATAGCGCTGCGCGGGCGTTAAGGGGTGCTCCGCCTTTTTGCCGACCACGCCGCGGTAGGGATCTCGCATGACGCGCTTTTTCTCCACGGCGGCATACCCCTTTTTGACGAGCGCGGAAAGCGCGCCGCCGAAGCGTTCGCGCAGGATGCCCGCCTGCACTTCGCCGTGTTCGCAGAGGTACGCATACGCCGCCTGCTGCGCCTTGGCGGACTTGGGAAATACGGCCTCCGCCTGCGTCTTCCGGGCGAATTCCACATAGCGCTCGCTGGCTTTTCCCGTGCGCATCTCCGCAGGCAGAAAGAGACGCAGCACGAGCGCCAGCGGGACGTGATAACGCGCGGCGAGCCTGCCCGCAAGGGCGAGACACTCCGCGTTGAGCGCGGGATACGCCTCCTCCGCGCGATAGATGCGCTTCAATTTTTCGGGCGGGACGTCGGTTTGCTCTTTCAGGCGCATGACAAAGCCCGTGACCGTATTCCTCCCGAAGGGAACGACCACGCGCATCCCCGCAAGGATCTCCTCCCCGCAGGCGTAATCGAATATCTTGTCCACGTCGCTGTGGGCGATGTCCACGATGACTTCCGCTATCATGCGCCTCGTTTTCCGTTTTTCTGCGGATGAGAAAAGCCCCGTTTGAGGCGGGGCGGGTTTCTCAGTCTTTCACGCTTTTTACTTTGCCGTTCATGATCTCCTGGCAGGCGATGACAAGCTCTTTCTGCTTGCCGTCCGACGCCATGCCGAGGCTCTGCATCTGCTCGATGATCTGGCGCGTGCGCTTGGCGACGACCACGCACAGTTCGTAACGGCTTGCCGGCTCTTCCGGCGTGCCCAGCTTTCTGACCAATGCATCCACAGAAGGTTCGTTGACCATAATTATCCCACTCCTTTTCTGATTGTCTTTTCTCGTTATTCCAGGTTCTGGATCTGTTCCCGCACCTTTTCGATCTCGTTCTTCATCTGCAGCGCATATGCGGTGAGCTCCGCATCGTTGGACTTGCTGCAAACGGTATTGCACTCGCGGTTGAATTCCTGCACGAGGAAGTCGAGCTTGCGGCCGACCGTCTCGCTTTCGCAGATCTGGTAAAAGGATGCGATGTGTGCGGCGAGGCGGGTGAGTTCTTCATCGATGCTGCATTTGTCGGCAAAGACCGCCGCTTCCGTTAGGATGCGGCTTTCTTCCACCTTGCCGCCGAGATATTCCCCGATGCGCTCGGTAAGCTTTCTGCGGTATTCTTCCGCCACGAGCGGCGCACGCGCGGCGATCTTCTCCCGCAGCGCGGCGATTTCCCCCATGCGGGCGAGCAAGTCGCGCTTCAACCGCTCCCCTTCCGCAAGGCGCATGGCGGTCAAAGCGGAAACCGCGCGCCCGAGCGCCAACTCCAGCGCCGTGACCAGCCCTTCGTCCGCATCCGGCGCCTCCTCCTGCCGCACGACGTCGGGGAAGCGCAGCACGCCCGTGACCGTCAGATCGTCGGGCAGCAAGGGAAACTCCCGCGCGACCGCCTGCGCCGCTTCCACGTAGGAACGCGCCGCCGCCAGGTCCACGTAAAGCGCCTTCTGCTTGTCGCGCTTGTCGACATAGCTTACGAAGACGTCCGCATGGCCGCGGCTGATGTGTTCGCGCAGACAGGCGCGGATGCGATCCTCCAGCGGGGAAAAGACGCGCGGACATTTGAGCGAAACGTCAAGGAACCGGTTGTTGACCGTCTTGATCTCCACGGTGAGTTCAATGCCGTTTTCCCGATATTCGCCCCTGCCGAAGCCCGTCATGCTATACATCGCTTTTCCGCCTGTTTTCCGTTTGCCGATATTATACCACACGCGCGCGCGTATTTCAAGCGCTTTCCGCGTACTTTTGCAAATTTTGCGCAAAAGAGAGCCGCCGCCTCACGTGACGCCGAGACGCCGCAGGAACTCCTCCTCGCCGATGACGGGAATACCCGCCTTTTTTGCCTTTTCGAGCTTGCTGCCCGCTCCCTCGCCCGCGACGACGAGCGTCGTCTTGCCTGTGACGCTGCCGGCGGCGGTGCCGCCGCGCTCCTCGATGAGCCGCTGCGCCTCCGGCCGGGACATAGAAACGAGCCCGCCCGTCAAAACGACGACCTGCCCGGAAAAGGCGCCCGCCCGCTCTGCCTGCCTGTGATAGGGCTGAACGCCCGCCTCGCGAAGGCGGGCAAGCTCCGCGCGATTCTCCCCGTCCGAAAAGAACGCGAGGATGTTGTTCGCCGTGATCTCGCCGATATTTTCCAGCGCGACGAGCTGTTCAAACGTGAGCGCTTCCACCGCCTCCACGCTGCCGAAGGCGGCAAGATCGCGCGCGGCGACCCTGCCGATGCCGTCGATGCCCAAAGCATAGAGAAAGCGATCGAGCGGGATCTGTCTGCTCTGCCGGATGGCGGAGAGAAGATTTTCCGTCTTTTTGCTGCCGAAGCCTTCCAGCCCCGCAAGATCCGCCTGCGTGAGGCGGTACAGATCGGAAAAGTTACGCACGCCGCGCTGCTCGTACAGGAGCGTGAGCGTCGCTTCGCTCATCCCTTCGACGTCCGCCGCGTTCTTGGAACAATAATGGGTGAGGCGGGCGATGATGCGCGGCTTGCAGGCGCGGTTGGTGCAGAAAAGGTTTGCCCCCACCTCCTTTACGGCGCTGCCGCAGGCGGGACAGCGTACGGGCTTTTCCACGGGCACGCTGCCCTCCGCATGGGAAACGGCGCCCAGGATCTCCGGGATGACCTCGTTGGAGCGGCGGATGAGCACGCGCGAATTGAGCTTGACGTCCTTGCGCAGGATATCGCCGAAATTGTTGAGCGTGGCGCGGCGCACGGTGGCGCCGCCGAGGTCCACGGGATCGACTTCGGCGAGCGGCGTGAGCTTGCCCGTTCTGCCGACCTGCCAGAACACCCGGCGCACCGTCGTTTCCGCCTCCTCCGCCTCAAATTTGAAGGCGATCGCCCAGCGGGGGAATTTATCGGTATACCCCATCTTCTCGCGCGTGCGCACGGAATCGACTTTCACCACGGCGCCGTCCGTTAAAACGTCGAGCGTCTTTCTGCCGATCTCGATCTCGTCGATGGCTTCCTGCACCTCTTCCGCCGTCTTGCAGACCTTAAAGAAGGGAAATACCTTGAACCCCTCGCGGCGAAGAAACTCCATTGCCTCCGTCTGCGAAGACACGGGTGCCTCCGACATGTAATTGACGTCGTAAAACAAGATCTCCGGGCGGCGTGCCCGCGTGACCTTCGGGTCGAGGTTGCGGATGGCGCCCGCCGCCGCGTTGCGCGCGTTTTTCAGAGGTTCTTCGGGATGTTCACGGTTATATTCTTCGAGCGCGGACAGGCGTATGACCGCTTCGCCGCGCACCTCAAGCGTGCCCTGATAGGAGATTTTTAAGGGGAACGAACGGATGGTGAGCGCCTGCTCGGTCACGTCCTCCCCTTCCGTGCCGTTGCCGCGCGTGGTGGCCCGCACGAAGGCGCCGCCCTCGTACGTCAAGGACATGGTAAGCCCGTCGTACTTGTATTCCACGGTAAATTCCGCATCGGGCTCCACCTTCTGTACGCGCGTCAAAAAGGCGGAAAGTTCGTCGTCCGTCACCGCCTTGTCGAGGCTGTACAGCCGCGCGATGTGGCGGTGCTTGCGGAACCCTTTGACGGGTTCGCCCCCGACGCGGCGCGTGGGAGAATCGGCGTATACGACGCCGCTCTCCCGCTCGAGTTCCCGAAGTTCGTCGTACAAGCGGTCGTATTCGCGGTCGGGAACGCTGGGGGCGTCCAGCACGTAATATTCGTACGCCCATCGGTTCAAGATATCGCAAAGTTCTCTCTGCCTGTTCATGCTCCCTCCACGATCTGCATCGGGGCGAGCGCCGCCGCCAGATCTTTATTCCCCACCGAAGGGAAGTTTACGGTGACGATGAGCCCCCTCCCCTCGCCGCGCACCGCGGTCACGGTGCCTTCGCCGAATTTATCGTGCCGCACGCGGACGCCGGGCGCGTAACCCGATACGTCCTTCCCCGCCGCCTCCGGCTGCGGACGGGCGCTGCCGACGCTGCCGAACGGCTTGTTTGCGGCGACCTTCCGCGAAGGCGCGCCGTAGGTGCGGAACCCTTCGTCCTGCTGCGCCCGGTATGCGCCCGCGGAGGAAACGCGGCGGGGCGCGGAGGATGCATACCCGTACCCGCCGTAGCTGCCCGTGCGGTAATAATCGCCGGCATGGCGGTCAAACCCGCCCTCCGAGGGAAGCGGCAGCAGATCCCTGAGTTCGCCGACGAAGCTTGAGCGCGACGTGGGCTCCCGTTTGCCGTAGAGATAGCGCGAACGCGACCGGGTGAGCCATAGCTTTTCGCGGGCGCGGGTGATGGCGACGTACATGAGCCGCCGCTCCTCCTCGAGCTCGCTGCGGTCGTTGAGCGCGCGGGCGATGGGCATGACGTTTTCCTCCAGCCCGCAGAGGAAAACGCAGCGGAATTCCAGCCCTTTGACGGCATGGATGGTGGCGATGGTGACGTAATCGCCGTCGTCCATCTCATCCGTATCCGAATAGAGGGTGATCTGCTGTAAGTAGTCGGAAAGCGTGGATTCGGGGTTCATGCGCACGTACTCATCCACCGAATTCTGAAATTCGTCGATGTTGGCGCGCTTGGTGATCGATTCGTCCGAATCGTCGGCATACGCCTCGCGCATGCCGGACGTGCGGATGAGATAGGCGGTGAGCTGATCGACCGTCATCTCCTCGGCGCGGACGACGAGGTCTTTGACGTAGCTGCCGAAGGCGCGCAGCTTTTCCTTCGCTGACGAAGATAAGGGCAGCGCGTCGCAGTCGAGCACGGCGTCGTACAGAGAGAGCCCCTCGCGGTTGCGGTAATCGTAAAGCGCCTGCACCGTCTTGTCGCCGATGCCGCGCCTGGGGACGTTGATGATGCGGACGACCGCCTCGTCGTCGAAGGGATTGGCGATGAGGCGCAGATAGGCGAGAATATCCTTGATCTCTTTGCGCTCAAAAAAGCGGAACCCGCCGAACACCTTGTAGGAGATGCCGTACTTGGTAAATTCCTGTTCGTAGGCGCGCGTTAAGGCGTTGATGCGCATGAGCACGGCAAAATCGGAAAGGCGGTACCCCGCATAGCGGAGTTCCGCGATGATGCGCGCCGCATACATTGCCTCCCCCGCTTCGTCCTGCGCTTCAAAGTAGACGGGCGCGTCGCCTTCGGCGTTCTCCGTCCACAGCGTCTTTTTGTTGCGCACGGTGTTGTGGGCGATGGAAGCGTTGGCGAGCTCCAGGATGCGCTTGGTCGAACGGTAGTTGCGCTGCAGTTTGTAGACCTTGGCTTCCGGGAAGGAGCGGTTGAAGTGCAGGATGTTCTCGATCCTGGCGCCCCTCCAGCGGTAAATGGACTGATCGTCGTCGCCCACGGCAAAGAGGTTGCCGTTGACGGATGCCAGCATACGGATGATGTCGAACTGCACCGCATTGGTATCCTGAAACTCGTCGACGTGGATATAGAGGAATTTGCCCGCAAGGAACCCGCGGGCCTCCGCGTCCTCGGCGAGCAGCGCGCGCGCCTCGCTGAGGAGATCGTCAAAGTCAAGGGCGTTGTTCTGCCTGAGGCGCAGCGTATATGCCTCAAAGACCTTGGTCACCTCCTCTATGTCGCGTTCAAAGGCGTGCTTCGCCGCGTATTCCGCCGCTGAAAGCCCTTCCGTCTTGGCGGCGGAAATATGATAGCGCACGTTCTTGAAGAGCGAATCCTTCCCTTCGCCCTTGTCGAGGCCGAGCTCTTTGAAGATCTGTTTTAAGACGGCAGCCTGTTCCTGATCCGAATAAATGGAGAAGTTTTCGCTGAGGCCGCGGCGGGAGGCAAACATGCGCAGGATGCGCACGCACATGGAATGGATGGTGCAGATCCACATCCCCGCCGCGTCCGTCATGCGGAGCAGGCGCTCGCGCATCTCGTTGGCGGCCTTGTTGGTGAAGGTGATGGAGAGGATGTTGGACGGATGCACGCCCTTTTCCTCGACGAGGTAAGCAATGCGCGTGGTCAGAACGCGCGTCTTGCCGCTGCCCGCCCCCGCGAGGACGAGCACCGCCCCTTCCGTATCCAGAACGGGTTTGATCTGTTCTTCATTCAGCGAAGCAAGTAAGTCTTCCATACCTGCTCATTATACCATATACCGGCACAAAATTCAACTCTTTCGCCCCTTCAACTCAAACTCATACTCGCGCTTGAACCGCTCGAGCGCACGCAGATAGCGTTCGGAAAGTTCGAGGGTATAGCGCTGCTTTTCTTCGTAAGTCAGCGTATCGTAATAGGCGCGGTCGGTGAGGCGCCCGATGGCGTCGGAGACTTCCCCTTCCTCGAGCAGCATCCGCCGCACTTTGAGATAAAAATCGTCCGGTTCCTCCCCGCGGATGCGCGTCGTCACCCGCTGTGCGAAGTACCGCTCCATCTTCCCCTGATTGAGCCCCTCTTCCGCGGCGAGACGGCGGCGGGCGGAAAGCTCCTCCTCGCATTCCGCCCAAAACCCCTTCTTCATGCGCATCTTGGCCTCTTTGGCAAGCATTTTCAGCGTCCGTTCCATGCGATCCCTCCTTTTTTTCGACGATACGACATTTTTTGCAAAGAAAAATCCGTAACTTGCGTTACGGATCTTCGTCAGTTCTTATTTCTCTTTCTCGCGGCTTCCGACTTCTTTCTCTTCTTAACGGAAGGTTTTTCGTAAAACTCTTTCTTTCTGAGGTCGCCGATGATGCCGTCGCGGGAACACTTTCTCTTGAAGCGGCGCAGCGCACTCTCGAGATTCTCGTTCTCGCCTACCTTGATCGTGGACATTCTTCTCTACCCTCCTTCGCCTGACGCAGTTGATACTCGATTATTATAGCAGACCGCCGGCGGCTTGTCAAATATTTCGCGGGAAAAAGAGGTAATTTTTGCGGAATTTTTTCCCAAGCGGAACTCCCGGTCCGCCCGGAAAGTACAAAAGACGGGCAGGTCGCCCTGCCCGTCCTCCTATATCCCTTGATCAGCGCCCCGCTTCGGCGAGCAGGTTTGCCGCCGCCGCTTTCAGTTCCGCAAGCGCCGCTTCCGCCGCCGCTTCGTCCGCCGCGCGCACGGAATAATACAGTTTGAGCTTGGGCTCCGTCCCCGAAGGGCGCACGCAGACGAAGGAGCCGCCCGCAAGCTCGTAATACACGCAGTTGCATTTGGGGATGTTGAGCGGCTGCGTCCTGCCGTCCGCCGTCCTGCGGACGTCCGCCGAATAATCGCGCACCGCTTCCACGGCAAAATCGCCGAACGCCTTTACGGGCAGCGTCTTGAGCGCGTCGACGACGGCGTTCATCTCCTTCATGGCGTTCAGCCCGGAATATTGCACCGACTCGTTTCTGTCGAGCACGTAGCCGTATTTTTGATAGATCTCCTGCAGCCTGCCGTACACCGTCTTGCCGATATAAGTATAGTAGCAGACCATCTCCGCGCAGAGCATGGAGGCGACCACCGCGTCCTTATCGCGGGCATGGGTGCCGCGCAGATACCCGCACGATTCTTCAAACCCGAACACGAAGGTATGCGAACCGTCCGCTTCCCATTCCTTGATCTTTTCGCCGATGAACTTGAACCCGACGGGCGTTTCAAAGAGGGCGACGCCGAAGTCGTCGCAGATCGCCTTTGCCATGCCCGTGGAAACGAAGGACTTGACGACCGCCGCATTCTTGGGCAGCGCGTTTTCCTCCTTGAGACGGGTCAGGATGTAATCGAGCAGCAGGATGCCGACCTGATTGCCCGAAAGCGCCACGAATTCGCCCTTGCCGTCCTTGACGGCGACACCGAGGCGGTCGGAATCGGGGTCGGTGCCGAACACCACGTCGGCATGGATCTCGTTCGCGAGCGCAATGCCCATGGAGAGCGTTTCCTTATACTCGGGATTGGGCACGGCGACCGTGGAAAATTCGGGGTCCTGCTTCGTCTGAGCCTCGACGACGTCGACGTGGATGCCGAGGAGCTTCAGAATGCGCATGACGGGAACGTAGCCCGAGCCGTGTACGGGCGTATAGACGAGCTTCAAATCCTTCCCGCAGGCTTCCACCGCCTGTTTGGAGAGCGTGAGGCGGGAAAGCGCCTCGATGTACGTATCGTCGACCTCCTTGGGAACGGGCAGGATCAGCTTGCTCCCCGGATCCCCGGAAACGGAGAGGTAATCGGTGATGGCGGAGATGTATTTCACGACTTCCGCCGTCGCCTCGGGCGACATCTGCGCGCCGTCTTCGCCGTAGACCTTGTACCCGTTGTACTGCTTGGGGTTGTGCGAGGCAGTGATCATGATGCCCGCGACCGTCTTAAGATAGCGTACCGCATAGGAAAGCATGGGTACGGGATGCACGTCGTCAAAGAGATACGCCCGGATGCCGTTTTTGGCAAGCACGCCCGCCGCCGCTTCCGCAAACAGCCGGCTGTTGCGGCGCGTATCGTACGAGATGACGACGCCCCGCTCCTTCGCCCCTTCCGGCAGCGAACGGATGTATTCGGAAAGCCCCTGCGTGGCGCGCATGACGGTATACACGTTCATCATGTTCATACCGTAACCGATGATGCCGCGCATCCCCGCCGTTCCGAACTCCAGCTCCCCGCCGAAGCGGTATTCCTTCTCCTTTTCGTCGCCCGCGATCGCCGCGAGCTCCTTTTTCCCTTCTTCACAAAGGCGCGGGTCCTTGCACCACGCCTCGTAAGCGGACTCATACGTCATACGATTTCCTCCCCTTCGGACTTGACATCCGTGATTTCCCTAAAAATATGCCTTACAAGACTTCGGGCGGTTCCTCGCCGCCGGCGACCTTGCCGTAGCCGATGAAATACTTCCTGCCGCTGTCCTCAAAATAGCTGACGAACTGTACGCCGAGCAGGACGAGGTAAGAGAGCGGCACGGAGATGAAGAGCATGCTCCCGAGCGTGCCGAGCGCGCCCAGAACGTTCATCAGGATGATGAGATAGATGAAGACGAGGAAGAGCGCAAACCGGCTCCAGAAGCCTTTGCCCTGCTTCAGGGACGCCCCGAAAGCAGCGCCGACCTTCTCCCCGCCGCAGAGGATGCGCGGCATCCACGAAGAGATGAGCGTGTATTTGACCGTCTGCAAAAAGACGATGGCGCTCGCCGCAAGCACGACGGTGAGCAGCAGCGGCAAAAACGAGAGCGCATAGAAAAAGAGGAACCAGCACACCGCCACCGTGAGCACGGTATACAGGAAGGAAAGCGGCACGTAGATGACTTCATACAGCGCCGCGCGGCCGAGGTTGGCAAAGAAGGCGGAGGAAAATTTGCCGCGGGAGTACGTCTGCATCTTGTCGCCGACGAGCGCGCCCGCCGTAAACGTGCAGAGCCCGTTCAGAAAGCGCGAGAAGAGATAAAGGAGGCAAAGCCCGACGATACTCCAGATGATGGCGCCCATGCGCGTGGAAAGCATGTGCATGAAATCGCCCGCAGCCGCCAGGAACGTATTCTCGAATCCCTGCAAAAAGGCAGTATCGCCCGAGATGAGCGCGGTGAAGAACTTGCCCAAAAGGGAGAAGATCTCCTGCGCTTCCGCGCTGCTGACGATGGAATTCAGATTGATGGTGACGATGGTATACGACACGCCGAAAAAGAGAACTCCCGTCACGAGGTTATACAGCAACACCTTGAAGACGAGGGGAAAATTGTCGATGATGACGTGCAGAGAATTGCGGAATCTCATATCAAAGGTCTCTCCAGCTGCGGATGATGTCCTCGCGGTCGAGGCGGTCTACCGCAAAATAGATGGTTTCCATGCGGACACAGAAACTTGAAAACAGGATGATGAGGAACAGGAATGCCGCGATGTAAAAGAAATACTCGGGCAGAACCGCCGCGCACAGCGCGATGAGCAGGCAGAAGCCGACAAGCGAAATGAGCAGCGAAAGGATGAGTTTGCCGCGCACGTTGCACATGAGCTGATAGGAATAGCGCAGCCCTTCGTAGCGGGAAAACCCCGTGTGCTGCAGGCAGGGAAACCAAAGGTAAAAGACGGCGGCGCAATAGACGAGCACAAAGAGCAGGCAGGCAAGCGCAAAGATCATGAGCACGTACACCCCAACCGTCACGTCCACGATGCCGCCGATCATGTACAGCACGGCGGCGGTGAGCGCCGCCCAAAGCTCGTACATCGCGAGATACAGGACCGTGATGAGAAGCGCGTTGATGAGGTTGTTCCCGAGCTGCGAGAACGCCCCGCTCAAGGTACGTTTGCCGATGCGCATGTGTTTTTCCACCAGGGAAAGAAGCACCGCCATGCAGACGGCAAAACAGGCGACAGCGAGCACGCTGTACACGGCGCCGAGCCAGGAATCGACGCGGATGAGGCTCCAGGTGCGGAAAAGCAGCATGAAATCCGCCGACGGATCGCCGGAGAAAAAGGCGTCGAGCACGCTGCGGATGGCCGTATAATCAAGCGAGAGCGCAAGAAAAAGCGCGGGCAGCACGGCAAACGGCAGCACGAACCAAAAATTCTTGATGAGATATTTCCAATTCCCGAAAATAATGCTCATACGCCCTCCTGCAGACACGCACATCGCGTCCATGTCATTACTTATTATATACTAAATTTCCCGTTCTGTAAAGAGTTTTGCCGAAATTCCTTGCGGGAAGCGGAAAAAACCGCTCACAGCGCGTCCACTTCCGCGCGCAGAGGAATGGACTGCTGCGCGCCCCGCCGCGTGACGGTGAGGGCCGACGCCTTGCTTGCAAACGCCATTGCCTCGGGCACGGAAGCCCCTTCCGCCCGCCGCACGGCAAATGCGGCGACGTAGGTATCGCCCGCCGCCGTGGTGTCCACCGCCGTCACGGGATAGGCGGCCGACCTGTAACTTTCCTCTTCCGAAAAATAGACCGAACCCGCTTCCCCGAGCGTAACGAGCACGCGCTTTGCGCCCTGCCCGAAGAGCGCTTCCGCGCAGCGGCGGCAGAACGCTTCGTCCGCGGGATATATGCCCGTATAGAACTGCGCCTCCGTCTGATTCGGCAAAAAATAATCGCAAAGCGGCAACACGCCTGCGGGAAGCGGAAGCGCAGGCGCAGGGTTGAGCAGCGTGGTCATGCCCCGCGCTTTTGCCTGGCGCAGCGCCTCTGCGGCAAACCCTACGCCCGTCTCCAGCTGAACGAGCAGCAGATCCCCCGCTCCCGCCCCCTCCAGAGCACGGGCGATGAGCGCGCCGTCCGCACAGGCGTTGGCGCCGCGGTCGAGGATGATGCGATTATCGCCGCCGACGACCACGATGACGGCTATGCCGCTCGGCACGTCCTCGCGCCGCGCCACGAACCGCGTATCCACGCCGTATCCCCTGAGCACGGCGAGCAGCTCCTCCCCGAACGCGTTGCCGACCGCACCCACCATGTACGCGTCCGCGCCGAGTTTTGCCGCCGCCACCGCCTGGTTTGCGCCCTTTCCGCCCGGGTTCATGAAGAAGCCGTCGCCCGTCAGCGTCATCCCCTGCTCGGGGATGCGCGGCGCGCGGATGACGAGATCCATATTCAGGCTGCCTGCCACAAATAGTTTCATAGACGCCCCCTTTGCAACTGATCACCCAAATTGTATCACATCGGGGGAATTTGTCAACCCGTCCCGGAAAATCCATCAAAAAAAATCCCCGCCGAAGCGGGGCGCGGAAGATGTAGGGATCAGAAACCGCCGAGCAGGGCGCACAGGGCAAGGCCGCATCCGAGAAAGGCGACGTTGACGGCGGTAAATACGAGGAGAAATCTGCCCATATTCCCCTCCTTGCAGACGAAACGGAAGGAGATGAGGCTGGCCATGGAAGCGATAAGCGTGCCCAGGCCGCCGAGATTGACCCCGACCAGAAGGGGCGCCGCGTTCTGCGTAAACCCGGAAAGCAAAACGGCCGCGGGAACGTTGGAAAAGATCTGGCTCAGCAGCACGCCCGCAAGCACCTCATGCCCGGCGACGGTGTCGGCGAGGAAATCGGACACGGCGGGAATCTCCCCCAGATTCCCGATGAAGACAAAAAGAAATACAAAGGTGAGCAGGAGGCTGTAATCGACCTCCTTCAGCGTCCTTGCGTCAAAACAGAGGACGAGCGGAAAGACGCAGACGAGCGCGATCCACCAGTCAAAGACGCGAAACACCGCAAGCAGGCAGAGAAGGAAGCAGGCGCCGTAAAGCGCGGCGAGAAAGATGCGGCGCTTTTTCTCCCCCTGCGGCTGTATCGGGGGCAGGCATGTCTGCGTTTGCGGCGGCTGCTGCGCTGCGCCCGCAAGCGGACGGGAGGGAAAAGCGAGGCAGCAGATCACGAGCAGAACGAGCGAAAGCAGCGAATACGGGAGGATCGCGCCGAAGAAGGCGCCGATCTCCATGGAATAGGCGGAAAAGAGATAGACGTTCTGCGGGTTCCCGACGGGCGTCGCCATGCTGCCGAGGTTGGCGGCCACCGTCTCCAGCGTGACGACGGGGATGATATACTTTCTGCCGTCCGCAGAGCGCAGCGCTTCGATGGTGAGCGGGACGAAGGTGATGAGCGCGACGTCGTTGGTGATGAGCATGGAAGAAAAAAAGCAAAGCAACACCGTAAGGAGAGCAAACAGGCGCGCCGTCCTCCCCCATTGCAGCAATTTTTCCGCCAGCGCATGCAGAAGGCCGAGGCGTTTCCATCCGGCGACCACCGCCATCAAGCAAAAAAGAAGGCCGAGCGTGCGGAAATCGATATATTCAAGATATGCGGGAGAGGGTGCGATAAAGCACGCCGAGATTACCGCCAGAAGCAGCGATACGAACAAGACGATCTCCGCTTTCAGAAATTTAAGAACAGCTTTCATAACTCCCCTTCTTTGGCAGTTTCCGCGCTATTATAGCACGGTTTTTTTTCGTTTACAAGCCAAATGCGGTGGGAAACGCAAAATCTTCAAGATTTTTGCGGAAGACGGGAAAACAAAGCAAAAACGCTTGCAAAAGACGGACAAGTTTGCTATAATATCAAAAGTCGAGGCGTAGCGCAGCTTGGTAGCGCGCTTGGTTCGGGACCAAGAGGTCGTGAGTTCAAATCTCGTCGCCTCGACCAAAACAAAACGGGCACCCCACAGGTGCTCGTTTTGTTTTGTTGATACGGTTTGCTCTCCCGCTTGCGTCCCTCAACCAAGCGCGCTGATTTCATCGGGCTCCCGTAAAAAGGCAACGCATTTTTACGGGAAAAGGAGCGGCAGGCATGACATTGAGTGGCGCCGCAGGCAGCCACGCCGTGAGCGCCTTGCCGCGACGCGGTTCGGGACCAAGAGGTCGTGAGTTCAAATCTCGTCGCCTCGACCAAAAAGAAAGGCACATATTATTCAATCTGACTTTTTCGATATTCCATAGCCGTCTGCCGATAATATTTACGGAATGTACGGCAAAAATATCCCGCATCCGAAAATCCCGTCTCATAAGCAACGTTGGTAACGGTTTTATTTGTATTAGCAAGAAGGTCGGCAGCGCGCTTCAATCGATATTGGATGAGATATGCGACAGGCGATAGATGAATGCTTTGCCGGAAAAGTAGCAAAGCGCTGCTTTCACTGATATGAACGCAGCCTGCTATCTCTTTTAACGTGATTTGCCTGTTATAATTTGCGTGAATAAACTGCATCATCACCTGTAATTGCGCCCTGCGGCCTTTGTCGCCCGACATATGCTCGCGATGAGTTTCCGAGTGTATAAATAATCGCTGCCACAATTCGAGAAGATGAGAAACGACCTGCATTTCGCTGTTTCCTTTTTCCGTTAAACGGAAAATATGCAAAAGTCGCTGCAAAATCTCCCGCTGCCACTCGACAGAAGGAGAAAACCTAATGAACGAGACAGCACTCTCTATAACGGGTGCAAAATACTTTTGATAGATCCTGCCGGTCTTTGTGCCAAGCAATTCGGGGGAAAAGACGATGTTGGGAACGCAAACGCTTTCCGTGGCTTCGTAGCGATGCAGAACGCCGCTGTTTACAAACAGTCCGCAGCCCTGCGACAAAATAAACTGCTCTGTCCCGACAAAGCAAGTGATGCTTCCTTTTTCGGCATACACAAACTCAACTTCCGGATGCCAATGCCAATCGATGCGGTGAAGATCAAACTCCCAAACATCCTCCCGATAAAAACGCAACGGAAACTCCGCTTTACCATGGCAAACCTGTTCTAAAAAGCATTCGTCTTTCCGAGTCTTGCATAAACTGTCCATTGCACTTCCCCTTTGCGATATAATATCATAACTCAGCGATATATTGCAATTAAATGTGGAGGCATATGTGATATAATTATATAAAAACCATATCGGAGAAAAATACAATGCAATTCAGATGGATGAATGAAAGCAGACTTACGGAAAGCCAAAACAAGATCGAACTGTATGCCCCTGCACATACAGATTTCTTTTGCAGCAGCGAAAGCGCCGGAGCGGAAGGCATCACGCCGGTATCGCTCTGCAATGCGCCTTACTATTACACGGAACTCAAAGGCGATTTTGTCTTGAAAGTGAAAGTTTCGCATGATTTTGTTTCCACATACGACGCGGCGGTCGTGATGATCATGAAAGATATGACCTGCTGGGCGAAATCCTGCTTTGAAAAGACGGACTTTGATACGCATGCGGTCGTGAGCGTCGTCACGAACGGCGAATCGGATGATGCCAACGGCTGCAATATCGAAGGCAATACCGTATGGCTGCAGGCAGTGCGCATGGGAAATGCTTTTGCGTTCCATTACTCATTAGACGGCGAACATTTTTACATGACGCGTTATTTCCATTTGCCGGTGGGCGATACGGTCAAAGTCGGACTTGTTGCGCAGTCTCCGCAGGGCGAAGGCGGCATAAGGATTTTCGAAAACCTCACCATTGAACACAAGACAGTCAAAAATATCCGTGCGGGGAAATGAAAATGACAGATTGGAAAAAAGCCTGCGGGACTGCCGCAAAACGACCGCGCCCGAATTGGGAGAAAGAAGACTCGTTGCGAAACGGCTGTTTCGAGCATATAACAAGACAACGGAAGAAGACATCGAGCACGGCATCATAACCGATGTGACCAAAGAACGCCTGCAAGAGCCGGAAGCAACGCGCCGCTTAGAGTTGATCCTGGATCACGCAGGCGCGCCGCCAAAGGCGCAAATCTCGTCGCCTCAACCAAAAAGAAAGGCACTCTTTGGGAGTGCCTTTCTTTTTGCATTGCAGCGATCCGTCAGTTCGGCAAGCCCTGTCCGCCGCCCGCTTCCCCATGGCTGCGCATCCCGAAAGAGGCTTTCCTTTGCCGCCGGACCATATCGATGACGACGACCACGATGCCGAGCACGGTAAACACGATCGACATTGCAAAATCCGCCCAAAACGCCCTGAAGATCTCCTCTTCCGTCCGCATCAGGAAGAACAGCATCTCAAGGGGATCTCCCAATATGCCCGCCTCCTGCATGGCCGAACCGACCATGGACAAATAGCTTAAGAAAAAAGCCAGCAGCGAACAGATCAGCACGGTGACAGAAACGATCACGATCTTGATCTTATCGTTTTTTCCGCCGAAGCGGGAATACAAAAATCCCCCCAGCAGCGCCCCCAGAAGCGACGAGATCGAAGCGAGATATCCGACCTGAAACAGCAGATAAAAGATACTCATGCCGACAAACCCGCCGATGAGCGCACCCAAAAAACCGCGAAGATAATTGTTGGGGCGGCTCTCCTCCACGGCCTCCGCCGAACGGATCTGGGAAAGTTTCTCCTGAAAGCATGCCTCGTGCGCGTAATAGAAGATCCCGTTGTCTTCCACGAACGCGCGTTCTTCCATCTCCTGCCCGCAATACGGGCAGACGTCCTCCGCGATCCCCTGCTGCCTGAGATACTCCGTAACCGTTTGCAGGATGACGCGCACCTTCTTTAACGAACTCCCCGCGGTCATATTCAAAAGCATACAGTACACCCCGCTGCTCGCCAGGAAAACGGACTGCAAACGCAGCGACTTCTTTTGTGTAATGTTCAGCCAATCGAGGATCTCCGCCGTTTTGTCGCCGAGATTGACGTGAAACCCGACGATAACGGACGTGGAAAATTTACTCCCGAAACGGACGCTTACCTGATAGCCGTTGAATCGGCCGTACATGTCGTCGTGATGCGTCGACAGTTGATTTTCCGCCGCAAATTTTTTGATCTTTTGATTCATCTCTTTCTCCCCTTGTTTTTCCCGCACCTTATGTTATCACAGCCCGTCTCCCCTGTCAAGACCTTCCGTACAAAATGTCCGGTCAAACGCTGCCGCCTGCAGCAATGCCTCCATCGTCTCCCGCAGCTCTTTCTTCTTCCGTCTCGCTTCCCCGCTCGTCTTTCCCCCTTTCGCCCTTTTTCTCTCGCTTCGCTCTCGCTTCTTACGGGGATCAGGTTCTCCTCGTTCGGCACTTCCGTCACCTCTTTTTGTGCATGAAAAAAGCGCCTCGGCATCCTCGCCTTGACGCTTTATGTTTTTTGTTAAGTTGGTTTATATCGGTAATATTTTACCCCTTCGGCAAAGGATCTCCCCAGATGTTCATTCCCTTTTTGACAAGTTCTTTCGCCTGTCTGATGGTAACAGGGTTGGCGGAATCTTTTTCATCCAACCCAAGTTCATTCTCATATCCCAAAAAAGTCCAATCACATTTCGGACAATCGTCAAATGAACCGCCTTCAAATTCCGTCCCGCAAATCGGACATGTTACTTTACTGTTCATCTAATGCATCTTGCCTCCTTATACGTTCAAATTCCTTTGTGGTACGTTTTAAAAACGTGTGTATCACGCCATTACTTGAAACAGCCATAAGGTGCGTTTTCTCTTCATAGCGATAAAATTTATTTCTTGCTTTGCTGTAATACAATTTCCCCTTATCGCTGTTGAAAAACGCAACCGCAGCTTTTTCATACTCCTGCATGCTTTTGAATCCCATCTCTTGGGCGTGGCGCCGATGGTGCTTCGTTTCCAGCCGATTGAACCCTGTTGCAGGTTCATGCCGCCTCTGCGGCGGAACGTCCGCTTCTAAGTCGTCCGAATAGATGCCGACGGCTTTGCGCAGTTTTTCGCCCTCCGACGCGCCTTTCAGCCCCGCATATACCTGCTCGGGCGTCAGACCCGTCCCGCACTTCAACGTTTCTATTGTAGCATACTTTTCTCCCGCTGTCAATGGCGGAAAGGCGGCACGCCCTCATACAGGCAGGGTCACCGTGAATACCGACCCTTCCCCGGGGCGGCTGCGGACGGAGATCTCGCCGCCGCATAAGGTCAGGATACGCTTGACGAGCGCCAGCCCCAAACCGTTCCCATCCGTTGCGTGCGACGCGTCTTCCTGATAAAATTTTTCAAAAATATGCGGCAGCGCTTCTGCGCCGATCCCGCAGCCGTGATCTTCGATCTGCACGGCGATCTTTCCCTCTTCCGCGCGCATCGCGACGCGCACGCAGGCGGAAACGGGGAGCGACCTTTCGCTTGCCGCGTTCATCGAGCAATACCTGCAGCTGAACGCAGACCACACGGCAGCCGTCAGCGAGAGCCTGCTCTCCTGCGTGGCGGTCTATGCGGAATTCGTGGAGACGCAGACGATAAGCGGAGGCGGCTTTTTCCCCGGGGGAATGGGCGGCATTTCCACCTCTCAGATCGTTCAGAGCGCAGGCTCCGGCGTGATCTACGAGATCGACGACGATTGCGTTTACATCGTGACCAACTATCACGTCGTCTACAACGCCGCGGCAGACACGGATAAAAACGGCGGCTCCGCGATCGGGCGTGAGATCTACTGCTATCTCTACGGCAGCGAAGCGACGCCCGTCCTCTCCGGGTACGACGAAAACGGATATTATGAATACGACTACGGAAGCAGCTCGATCGCATGCGAATACGTCGGCGGCTCGCTCGAAGCGGATATCGCCGTCCTGCGGGCGGAGAAAGACGACGTGCTTGCCGTCAACGGATCCGTACGCGCCGTCGACCTTGCCGAAGGATACAGCGTGGGCGAAACGGTCTACGCCATCGGCAACGCGGAAGGCGAAGGCATCAGCGCGACGAAAGGCATCGTCAGCGTGGACAACGAATCCATCACGCTGGACATCGACGAGGACGGCGAAGCGGAAAGCTACCGCTCCATCCGCTTTGACGCATCCATCTATCACGGCAATTCGGGCGGCGGGCTCTTCAATGCGCGGGGCGAGCTCATCGGCATCACGAACGCAGGCATCGAGGGCTATGAGAGCGTATGCTATGCCATCCCTCTCTCCATCGCCGAAGGGACGGCGGAAAACATCCTTTATCACTACCGCGACGACGATGAAACGACGAACGGCGTCTATAAGATCAAGCTCGGCGTCACCGTCTCGGGCGAGAATGCGGCGTATGCCATGGGCGAGGACGGTTACGGCAGGATCCGCGAAGAAGTCCGCGTCGCCGCCGTGACGGAGGGCTCGCTCGCGGCGGACATGGGCCTTGCCGCGGGCGACAGGATCACGGCGCTCGTCATAAACGGCGCGAAAACGGAGATCTTGCGCACCTTTGACATCGGCGATCTGCTCCTTACCCTGCAGCCGGGAGACAGCCTGCAGATCGCTTACGAGCGGGACGGAACGGAAACTCTCACCGGGTCCCTCACGCTGACGCAGGATCTTTTCCTGCAGGCGGAATAAAATAAGCGGGGCGCACATCGGCGCCCCGCTTATTTTATTCCGTGCGCCTTGCCGTCAGTCTGCAGCAGGTACGCGCGGGATCGAGGCAAATCCCCGTTCAAGTTCCTCTTCCGTGGGAGAAGAATCGGACATGGTGCCGTCGTTGTATTGCTTATAGGCCGTCATGTCAAAGTACCCGGTGCCCGTAAGCCCGAAGAGGATCCGCTTTTTCTTGCCCGTGCGCTTGCAGGCGAGCGCCTCGTCCATCGCCGCACAGATGGCGTGCGCCGATTCGGGCGCGGGGAGGATCCCCTCGCAGCGGGCAAACGCGACCGCAGCATCGAAGACGCGCTTCTGCTCCACCGCAACGGCGCGCAGATATCCGTCTGCATACAGCTGCGAGATGACGGGGCTCATGCCGTGATAGCGCAGACCGCCGGAATGGGTCGGCGAGGGCATAAACCCGCAGCCGAGCGTATACATTTTGGCGAGCGGCGTCATCTGTGCCGAATCGCAGTAATCATAGGCGTATTTTCCGCGCGTCAGCGACGGGCAGCTCGCGGGTTCCACGCCGACAAATTCAATGTCGTTCCTGCCCATGAGCTTTTCGCCCATAAACGGCGCGATCAATCCGCCGAAGTTGCTGCCGCCGCCCATGCACCCGATCACCATGTCCACGTCGACGCCGTATTTTTCCAGTGCCGCCTTGGCTTCCAGACCGATGACCGACTGATGCAGCAGGACGTGATCGAGCACGGATCCCAGCACGTAGCGGCAGGACTCGCGGTTTTGCGCCGTCTCCACCGCCTCGGCAATGGCGCAGCCGAGCGACCCGCCCGTGCCGGGAAACGCCTTCAAGATCCGCCGCCCCGCCTCCGTGGTATCGGAAGGCGACGGGATGACGTTGGCCCCGTACGTGCGCATGACCTCCTTGCGGAAGGGTTTTTGCTCGTAGGAGACCTTCACCATGAACACGTCGAGCTTGAGCCCGAAAAATGCCGCAGCCATGGCAAGCGCCGTCCCCCACTGTCCGGCGCCCGTCTCCGTGGTGACGCCGGCAAGCCCCTGTTTTTTCGCGTAATACGCCTGCGCCGCCGCCGAATTCAGCTTATGCGAGCCGGACGTATTGTTGCCCTCAAACTTATAATAGATCTCCGCGGGCGTATCCAGCATGCGCTCGAGGAAATAAGCGCGCACGAGCGGCGACGGGCGGAACATCCTGTAAAAAGATAAGATCTCTTCGGGGATGGCGATGCGTTCGTCCGTCTCATTGAGCTCCTGGTCGACGCATTCGGAACAGAATACCCGTTCCAACGCTTCGCGCGGGCAAGGTTTGCCCGTTTTGGGGTCGAGAAACGGCGGATGCTGACGCTTCATGTGCGCCTTGACGTTATACCATGCGCGCGGCAATTCCTCTTCCGAAAGGTAGATCTTGTAAGGGATCGTCCGGTCCATATCCATAACCTCCATAAAAAAATAAACACGAAACACATCCGCTTGGGACGAATGGTTCCGTGTTGCCACCCAAATTCACGGCAGAAAAGCCGCCTCGTTTCAGGCACGTGCATGCCCTCGCCCTGTAACGGGAACGACCCGTCGGGACCTACACAGCGCACATGCGTGCCCTTCGGCCCCGCCCTCGGGAATCCATTCATCCCGCGCCGCACCGCCCCGCTCCCACCGCCCGGGGCTCTCTGCATGTGCAGCCGCTGCGGAACTACTCCTTTCCGTCATCGGTTTTATTCATCATACAATACATTTATGCATTTGTCAAGCGTTTGGATATAATTTTTTTGGAAATTTTTGCATACGTGCCGATAACGCCGCACCGAGCTTCTCAATGAGAAGCCCGGTGCGATTCTTTGTGATATCATGCAATGGCGGAAATCCAAAATGGCCGCCGTTGCCGAAAGGCCGTTTGCCCTTCGTTTATTTTCTGAATTTGCCGAGCGTATCGTCCAGCTCGCCGACGATCTCCTGCAAAACGAACAGGCATATCTCCCCTGCGTCTTTCTTCCCGACGGCGATCTCCAGTTCCGCGTCGATGCTGTTGTCCTTTTCGTCCGCATCGTAGCGCAGCCAGCACGAATCCAGGTTGAGCTCATTGCAGAATCTGCAGACCTTGTCAAACGGCTCGGACGGCAACTCAACGACCCCCAGCGCGAACACGGTGACGCTTTTGCCGTCTTCATTGAAGTAGAAGCTGAACGTGACGTTCTTGAAGTGATCCCCCGAAAACGCAATGTCTACGTTATACTTCTTTTTATCCATTGTAAAGCGCAGCTTTGCCTTACGAAGCTCCGCCACGAAGGCCTGCATGTTTCTTGCCCGCGGTTTTTTTAACATATCAAACATATCGTTCCTCCTCTGTCGCGCCGTGCGCTCAGTCGTCAAATTCGGCGTACGAATCGGGATCGTACCCGTTGGCGATCATCTCCTCCTCCAGCTTTTCTTCGATCTTGAAGCATTTGCGCAGCAACGTCCCGACGAGCGCCGCCGCAAGGCCGAGCAGGATAAACAGAATGGGTGCGCCGATGACCGCGCCGCCTATGGCGCCGATCGTCTCCGATCCCACATCCATAAACACGCAGATAAAAGTCACGATCAATCCGGGAATAAAGAGAAACCCGATGATCTTGCGCAGAAATATGATGAGATTGGAAAGCGCCTCCGCAAGTTTAAACAGAAGATTGTTCGTATACGGCGAATGACGCAGAAATACTTTATAGTGTTTGCTCTTTTCCGTAGGCTTCCAATTTTCATCGACGCCGTGCGTCGTTTCCGTATATGCTTCCGTATACTGCCACCCGAACGCCTTCTTCTGCACTATGGTCAGCCACCCTTCCCAAAACTGAGACGGCACGTCGACCTTTTCCGTCATATACCTTACCCGCCTGCTCATGTATCCATACCTCCGAAAATTAGTACAATTTTCTTGTACATCGATACATATAATACAAGAATCTTGTACATTTGTCAAGTGTATGAAGACGAAAATTGCAGAAAACATCAGATTTTATCGAAAACAACTCAACATGACGCAGGGAGAGCTGGCAAAGCTGCTGTGCGGGAAGAAAAGTCTGGTCTCCAACTACGAGAACGGTTACAGTACGCCCGACATTTATACGCTGTGCCGCCTTGCCGACATCTTCGGGATCACGCTGGACGAGCTGGTGGAATGGGAATCGGATTGACCGCTTTTGATACGGCTTTGCCCTTCATGCCGCATCACGTCACCTCTTGGTCCCTAACCGCGTCGCGGCAAGGCTCCACCTCTCGGGACGGCAACGCCGCCCTCGCCTTTGCTCCTGCCGCTCCTTTTCCCATAAAAAATACTTCGTCTTTTTATGGGAACACTTTATTTTAGCGCGCTTGGCACAGGAACGCTTGAGGCCGCGCCCTGGAATAAAGAACGGACATGCCCTAACATGGCATGTCCGTTCTTTGGTTGAGGTGACGTGACTTGCGCCTTTGGCGGCGCGCCCCGGTGGACAGCCCGCCGGGCTGTCCAGGCTACGGAAGAACTGCCTGCCTATAAAATACCTTTCCGCCCTTCGCCCGCTTGCTCCCGCAATCGCCTCCACCCTCAAGTCACGTCACAATTCCGCATATCAAAAAACTCCCGCAGAGGAAAATACCTCTGCGGGAGTTTTGGTTGAGGTGACGTGACTTGAACACGCGACCTCTTGGTCCCTAACCAAGCGCGCTACCAAACTGCGCTACACCTCAATAAAAGCATACTCTATTATAACAAGAATTCGGAAAGTGTCAAGTAATTTATCGCCCATTTCGGCAAAAAAATGAAAAACGCGGGCACAATTTTCCCGGATCAGAATGAACGCGGCACCCCGCTCAACGGATGATGAGCAGCTTCTTTTTGGCGCGCGTGACTGCCGTATACAGCCAGGCGCGGGCGTCTTCAAAAAAACCGCTTTCGTCTATGACGATGACAAAATCGTATTCCGAGCCCTGCGCTTTATGGCAGGTAATGGCATAGGCGTACTCAAAGCGGCAGACGGTATCCTCGCGGCGGACGCGCTTGTTCCGGAGCCCGCGGATGCCCTGCTCCCCCGCGAGCGTGCCGTCCTCCAGAAGATATGCCTTTTCGCCGTAGCCGTGCGCATAGCTGCCGTTTAAAAAATATCCCGCGTCAAAGGGAAGATCGTACACCTTGTCCGCAAGAAAATCCGCCTGAAAATCGAGAAGCCCGAGCATCTCGCCCGATTCGCGCACGCGGAAACACTTGCCGATGATGCCGTTGACGAGGTGAAAGTTTCCCGCTTTGTCGAGCGTCTTGCCCCAGTCGTTGAGCGTACAGATAAGTTTTTCCCCGTCGAGGGGAAGGCGCGCTTCCGGCGCAATGCCGAGATAGGCGCGCATTTCACGGTTGACGGCGCTGCGCGTGCGGTTGGTGCCCACGATGATCTGATCCGCCTTCAGAAATAATTGTTTCCGCATCGCGGGGGACAGATCGTGGCGGGATACGACGGCGACACCATGTCCGTATTCTCCGAACCCGACGTATTCGCCCGAGCGGACGGCCAATGCGAGACGCACGATCGGATCGTTCTCCTCCTGCCGCACGATCTGCGTAAGCGTGGCGCACGGCATATCCAGCAGGGAATTGCTGCCGCCGACCGGGGGAAGCTGCGCCGGATCGCCGCAAAACAGGCACTTGACGCCGAAAGAAAGCAGGTCTTTGAGCACGTCGTCGGCGACCATAGACGTTTCGTCGACGATGATGAGCCGTATCTTGCCGTCGATGGAAGGTTTTTTGACAAAGCGCAGAAAGCGCTCGGAAATGACCTCCCCGTTTTCATCCACCTCGATGTCCTCTTCCCGCATGTAGATGAGGCTGTGTACGGTACCGGCAGGCGTGCCGCCGCGGATGAGCACGGACGCGGCTTTCCCCGTCGGCGCGACGAACACGGCGCTTTCCCCTGCGACGAGCCCCATCCTGCGCACGGCGTGGTCGATGAGAAAGGTCTTGCCCGTACCTGCATAGCCGCAGAGAACGAAGATCTGATTGGAGAGATTGAAGAACCATTCTTCGATGAGTTGTTCCGCCTCCTCCTGATCGGGGGTCAGCGTTACGGCGGTTTGCGGAAGATGCGCGTCCATACCCCCATTATAGCATCTGCGCGCGCTCCCGTCAATCGTTCAAACATTTGTTTTTATTTTCGTTCGAACATTGCCAGCAGCAGACCGCCGTGCAGCGGAAAGCGGACGAGCACGGCGCCCGCCTGCAGGGGAAACGTCATGCTCCCTCGCCGGCCGAACGCCTCCGCGTCAAACGTGATGTGCTCCCCCGCCGCATCGACGCGGTAACGCCCCTCCGCCTGCTCCGCCCCGTCCCGCGTCAGAGAAAAACGTCCGTCCTGCCGGAGCGTGAGCACGAGCATTTCCGCATCGGGGAGCTCGCGTGCGCCCCAGCTGAGGCGCGTGCAGACGTATTCACCCGCATACGGGCGGGAAAATTCGGAAAGCGTGCCCATGGAAGCGGCATCGCAGCCGCAGGCACAGGCGCAGAGACATACGAGCGTGAAAAACAGACAAATTCTCTTCCTCATAAAAGAAAGTATTTGCATTTTTCCCCGATTCATGTTAAGATAAGAGTATCCCCGCGCGGAGACGGACAAGGAGAAACACCCATGACCTTTGATACCGAACTTGTCGGAAAGATCGGCTCGATGGCGCTCATCGACAAAGAGGACAACATGATCGACTATACGCGGGTCGCGCGGATCTCGCGCGAGCTGCGCCCGGGATACATCTGGATCTCGAGCGGGGCAACCGAGATCGGGCGGCTCGATTTCCTTTCGCGCAACGGCTATGAACTGCAAGGTGAGGCCGCCAAGACGGACTACAGCGCACAGGGGCAGGCGATCCTCATGCAGACCTACCGGCAGTTCGTCGATCCCAAATATTCGCTGCGGCAGGTGCTCGTCGAGCATCAACACTTCAACGACGCCGAAAAATGCGCGCATCTGAAGGCGCTTCTGCTGCGCTGCCGCGAACAGAACGCCATCCCCGTCGTCAACTACAACGACGCCGTCTCCAACGAGGAAAACCGCCGCATGGAGATCGCCTCCCTCCTGCACGACCCCGGCCGCCGCGTCTACGAATGCGTGGACAACGACGAAACGGCGTCCCGCATCGCCTGCCTCGTCCGCGCGCGCTTTCTCGTTATCCTCACGAGCACGGACGGCATCTACAAGGATCCGGACGACGCTTCCACCCTTCTTCCCGTCATCACGGGGAAGGACGCCTACGAACTTCTGGAAGCGATCGAAGAAAAAAAGGCATGCTGCCGCGGCGCCTCGCGCGAAGGGGCGAACGGCGCGAAGGCAAAACTGGAGTACATCAAGGACGCCGCCGCACAGGGGACGACCGTATTCATTGCAAACGCGAAGTATTCGCTTTCGGACGTGCTCTCCGGCAAAGCCCCCTCAACCAAGATCGGCGTCGGCATCAAGCCGGCAAATTGAGCGGATACGACATGCCCATGTCCGCGTTGGAAATAAGCAAACTCAAAAGCCCGCTGCTTTCCGCGGCGGGCTTTTTTACGTGCGTCTGCACAAGTGTATGAAAGCGCGGAGCGCAAACGAGAGGTTGGCGTTCCTCGGCAGCGCCATTCCCACCGAACGGGTGGGCATGACGGGCGTGACGTCGAGCTCGAAGAGCTTTCCGTCGCTCATCTTGCGCAGGGCGTATTCGCGCGGGATGCAGCCGATGCCCATACCGTCGACGACCAGCCGCTTCATGAAGCCCCAGCTGTCCACCTCGATGACGGGATGAAGCTGCACGCCCAGGCTCTGCGCGAAGTGTTCGAGCGCCGCTCGCGCCACGGTATGCTGTTCCATCAGAAGCAACGGATAGTTCTGCAGATCCCATATGGTGAGCGGCCTTCCGCGCAGCGCGGAAAACGCCTCGCCTGCAATAAAGATATCGTTGAGCAGCTCGATGGAATCGGTGACGGTGATCTCGGGGTCTTCTTCGATGGGAAGATTTAAAAATGCGATGTCGCAGCGGTCGGTCTTCAGCCGCTCGATGGTGCGCGGCGAAACGTCGGACAAAAGTTCGAATTTTACCTTGGGATATTGCTTGTGAAAGGCGACGATCTTATCGGAAAGCACGTATTGGAAAATGGTCTCCGACGCGCCGATGCGCAGCGTGCCCGTGGCGCTGTTTTTGAGTTCCGCGAGTTTTTCCTCCACGCCGTTGAGAAGACCCAGCGCACGCTCGACGTCGCCGAACACGAGTTCGCCGCCCTGCGCCGTCAGTTCCATGCCGCGGTGCGTGCGGTGAAAGAGCGGCGTTTTCAGCTGCGTCTCCAGCTGCTTGACCGCCTGCGAGACGGCGGGCTGGGAGATGTATAATTCCTCCGCCGCCCTGGTGAGGCTTCCGCACCTGGCGACCGTATAAAAGACGCGGTACAGTTCAAGATTGACCATACTTCCCTCCCCTGCGCCCGCCGCGGGGCGCATCCGCTTGCCCGGCGCTCATTTGCCGACGCAGAATCTGGAGAAGATCTCGCCGATGATCGCCTCCGTTGCCGTCTCTCCGCTCAGCTCGCCCAGGTCGTCCCACGCCGCCTTGATCTCCACGGCGTACACTTCGGCGGGCATGCCGGAAGCGATGCTCGCTTCTGCCGCAGAGAGCGCCGCGTCCGCGTGTTCCAGGGCGCGGTAATGCCGCGCCTCCAGGAGAAAAGCGCCGTCGTTCTGCTGCCCGAATCCGCGTTCGTAGATGAGCTTTTTCAGTTCTTCCAGCCCTTCCCCCGTCACGGAAGAGACGGCGACGTCTCCTTCGCGCCGGGAAAGGTCGCTTTTCCCCGCCACGGTGATGACGGGAACGCCCTGCGGAAGGCTGCCGGGGAATTCCTCCCCTTCCCGCAGCCAGACGATGAGATCCGCCGTGCGGATCGCCCGTTCGGCGCGGCGGATGCCCTCGCGTTCCAGTTCGTCCGCGCCCGCGCGCAGCCCCGCCGTATCCACGAGGCGGAAGAGCACGCCGTTGAGCTCAAGCGTCCCCTCCACGGCATCGCGCGTGGTGCCTTCCACCGCGGAGACGATGGCCTTATCGTAACCGAGCAGCGCGTTTAAGAGCGAACTTTTGCCCGCGTTCGGCCTGCCGCAGATGGCAACGGAGACGCCGTCTTTGATCTTTCTGCCCGCACGGTACTGCCCCTTCAAGCGGGAAAGCCGCTCCCGCACGGCGCGGACCGCCTGCAAAGACGCCTCGCGCGTGTCGGCGGAAAGGTCCTCTTCGGGATAATCGATGTCCGCATCGATGGCGGCGAGGCAGCCCGTGAGCAGGGTCTGCATCTCCCTTGCCTCGCCCGTCAGCTTTTCTTCATACAAGAGACAGCCCGCGCGCACCTGCGCCTCCGATTCGGCGTTGATCATATCGGCAAGCCCTTCCGCCGCAGACAGCGACAGCTTGCCGTTGAGAAAGGCGCGGCGGGTAAACTCCCCGCGTTCCGCGGGCCGCGCACCCAGTGCAAACGTACGCGAAAGCACGCCGCGGGCGATGGCGGTCCCGCCGTGGCAGTGAAATTCCACCGTGTCCTCGCCCGTAAACGAATGCGGCGCGCGGAAAAACACGCACATGCCGTGATCGGAAAACGTCCCGCAGTCGATGGTGCCGGGATACAGCATGTTGGGAACGTAATTCCCGCGGCGGGAAAACATGGCGCGGGCAATATCCAGCGCTCCTTCGCCGCTCACGCGGACGATGGCGACGCCGCCCCGCCCCTGCGCGGTGGCGATCGCAGAGATGACGTCCTTCAAACGAGCCCCCTCTCCCGCGGCGCAAACTATAATGCAGGCTTTTGAAACAGCCCCGTTTTCCGCCGCAGGTCATAAGTTTTACTGATAGCTATTATAGCACAGCCGACCGCTTCTGTAAATAAATTTCATGCAAAAAGGCCGCGGAAACGCGCGGCCCTCCGGCTTATTTATTCCTCGGAAAAAACAAGATCCCCTTCCTCTTCGTCGACGACGACGGCGCTTCCCGCCGCGAGATGTCCGAGCAGGATCTCCTCGGAAAGTTTATCCTCGATGCGTTTGCGGATGACGCGCTTTAACGGCCGCGCGCCGAATTCCTCGCTGTACCCCTCTTCAACGAGCAGATGTCTGGCACGTTCGCTGATCCGGACGGTGACGCCGCGTTCCGCAAGGCGCTGTTTCAGCCCTTCCAGCATCCTGGAGCAGATCCTGCCCGCATCCTCGCGCGTGAGCTTGTGGAACACGATGATCTCGTCGAGGCGGTTCAAAAATTCCGGCTTGAACTGTTTTTTCAAAGCCTCGTCGATCTTGCGGCGCATGGGCTCGTACTCGCCCGCATCCTGCGAACCGAACCCGAGCGCGGGCGTCTCCGCCGCCTCCTGCGCGCCGACGTTGGACGTCATGATGAGCACGGTGTTCTTGAAGGATACGACGCGCCCGCGGCTGTCCGTCAGACGCCCGTCGTCGAGGATCTGCAAAAGAATGTTGAATACGTCGGGGTGCGCCTTCTCGATCTCGTCGAACAAAACGACGGAATACGGCTTGCGGCGGATGCGCTCGGTGAGCTGCCCGCCCGCCGCGTCATCATAGCCAACGTATCCGGGCGGCGCGCCGATGAGCTTGGAGACGGAATATTTCTCCATAAATTCGGACATGTCCAGGCGGATCATCAGCCGCTCGTCGCCGAACAGGCTCTCCGCAAGCGCCTTGGAAAGGTCCGTCTTGCCGACGCCCGTCGGCCCGACGAAGATGAACGACCCGATGGGCTTTCCCGGGTCCTTCAGCCCTGCACGGGCGCGGCGGATGGCGCGCGCGACGGCGCTGACCGCCTCGTCCTGGCCCACGATGCGCTTGTGGAGCTCCTCCTCAAGGTGCATGAGCCGCTCGCTCTCCGCCTCGGTGAGCCTGACGACGGGCACGCCCGTCCAGCTGCTCACGATCTCGGCGATCTGTTCGGTGCCGATGGAAAGATGGGTGGCGTTGCGCTTGCTGTTCCACTCGTTTTTGCGCGCCTCGATCTCCTTTTCCAGTTTTTCGATCTTGTCGCTGAGTTCCGCCGCGCGGCTGTATTGCGCCCGCCGCGCCGCCCTGCCGCGCTCGGACTTCAGCCGTTCGAGCTGATCTTCCGCTTCGTGCAGCTCCGCGGGACCGATATAAGAATTCAGGCGCTCGCGGGATGCCGCCTCGTCGATGAGGTCGATCGCCTTATCGGGAAGAAAGCGGTCGGTGATGTAGCGGTCGGAAAGCCGCGCCGCCGCCTCGATCGCCTCCGCCGTGATGGTCACGTTGTGATGCGCTTCATATTTGTCCTTCAGCCCCTGCAGGATGGCGATGGTATCCTCCACGCTCGGCTGCTCCACGAGCACGGGCGTAAACCTGCGCTCGAGCGCGGGGTCCTTTTCGATGTACTTGCGGTACTCCTCCAGCGTGGTGGCGCCGATGGTCTGGATCTCGCCGCGGGCGAGCATGGGTTTGAGGACGTTGGAGACGTCCGTGGTGCTCTCGCTCGAGCTGCCCGCGCCCACGATCATGTGGATCTCGTCGATAAAGAGGATGATGTTCTCGTTGGTGCGGATGGCGTCGAGCAGGTTTTTGAGCCGCTCCTCAAAGTCGCCGCGGTAGCGCGTGCCGGCGAGCAGGCTGTTGATGTTCAGGGAAAAGACGGTGCGGCTGCGGAGAAGCTCCGGCACTTCGCCCCCGACGATCGCCTGCGCCAGCCCTTCGGCGACGGCGCTCTTGCCGACGCCCGGTTCCCCGACGAGAACGGGATTGTTTTTGGTGCGGCGGCAGAGGATCTGGATGACCTTCTCGATCTCCTTTCTGCGGCCGATGACGGGATCCAGCCGCCCCTCCCGCGCGCGGCGGGTGAGATCTTCGCCGTATTGCAGCATCTCGGGAGAGACCGCCGGCTCCTGCACCGCCTGCCCGTGATGGCTGACGGACTGGAAGGGCAAAAATGCCGCGGGCTCCTCTTCCTCGCCCGCATCCGGCCCGATGAGGAGCTCCACCTTTTTGGTCAGCCGCGCGACGTTGACGCCCAGCCCCGTCAGAAGCTTCAGCGCATAGGAATCGTGAAAGCCGAGGATGGCGAGCAGCATGTGCTCCGTCCCCGCAAGCGGCTTGAACGCGCCGTCTACCATGGAATACTGCACGGCAAGTTCGAACATGCGCTTCGTGTTCGGCGTATAGCCTTCGAGCTTGGCGTCATGGTCGAGGATGCGCTTGAAATAGCGGACGTATCCCTCGTACGTCACGCCCTCTTCGGAAAGCGGCTGATATGCCGCGCATTCGGGAATGCTCAGTATGCCGAGCAGGATGTGCTCGCTGCCGATGTACGAGGTGCGGTACTGCCGCGCCGCTTCCCTGGCGATCTTCAGCGCCGTGTTCAGATGATCGGAAAAATTCCCTTCGCTGTCCAAAACAGACCTCCCTGTTTACTGCATGGCGCGCAGCGCCTTGCGCGTGTATTCCGCACGATAGACGTCCCGCTCCCGTTCGCCGAGCGGCGCGCCGTTCAGGCGGTTGATGTTGGCGGGACGCATGGCGACGATGAGATCGTTGAGCTCCTGCATGGTCCCGTTCAGGATGCCGGACGCCACGCCCAGCTTGACGTCCGCCATGTGCAGCATGAACTCGTGCGCGTCGATGCGCACGCAGTTGGTGAGAATGCCGTACGCACGGCAGACGCGGTCGCGGAAGGCGACCTCGTCCTCTTCCATCAGGCGCTGCCGCTCGCGCAGCTCAAATTCGGCAATGAGGCGGACTGCATCCTCGACGACTTTCAGGATCTCGTCCTCCGAGCGGCCGAGCGTGATCTCGTTGCTTACCTGATAGAGCTCCCCTTCCGTTCCGCTGCCCTCCCCGAAGGCGCCGCGCACGGTGAGCCCGAGCCGCGTGAGGTACGGCATGAGCTTGCGCATGACGCTGCGCCGCGTGAGCCCGGGCAGAAAGAGCATGACGGAAGCGCGCAGGCCCGTGCCCAGATTGGTCGGACATGCCGTGAGATATCCGAGCGCCTCGTCGTAAGCAAAGGGGATGGACTCCGAAATGATATCGTCGATGCCGGAAATGCGTTCGTATACTTTTTTCAGGTTGAATTCGTTGAGGAAGTACTGCTCGCGGACATGGTCCTCCTCGTTGATCATGACGGAGATACTCTCATCCCGCGAGACGAGCGCCGCGGATATGCGGCGGTTGTTGATGAGATCCTGGCTGATGAGATGGCGTTCCTTTAAAAACGCCGCCTTTTCCGCCGAAACGCTGCTCATGTAATAGACGTCGAACGTATCCGTATGGTTGAGTTCGGCGGCGAGGAGGCGCACGATCTCCCGCGCCTGCCCCACGTCCGTGAGGCGGTTGGGGAAGGGATAATCGGCGAAATTGCGTGCCAGCCGCACGCGCGTGGAAACCACCACGTCTTCAAACGATGCCCTCATGGTTCCTCCCCGTGATACAGCCTGCGGTTGATCTCCATCAGGCGCTCTTTCAATGCGTCCGCCGCGGAAAAATTCCTCTCCCGCATGGCGCGTTCAAGTTCTTCTTTGAGCCGTTCCTGTTCGCGTACGAGTTCGCGCACCATCGAATAATTTTTCTGTGCCCCCGCATCGGGCGCCTGCCCCTTGTGGCGGACGCTGCCCTGCGTCTGACGGATGACGGGGAGCAGATCCTCGCGGAACGCTTCGTAGCAATGCGCACAGCCCAAAAGCCCGGTGCGGCGGAAATCGGAGAGCGCCGTCCCGCAGGCAGGGCATACTTTTTCCGTGCCGCCGCCCACGCTGCCGAGCAGCGCGGCAAAAAATTCCGCTTCGTCGCGGTCCCCGTACAGGCGTTCGTAACAATCCCTGCACAGCGCGACGGTCTCCGTTTTGCCCTCCGCCGCCCTGCGATAGAGCGACGCGGCGTCCTTACCGCAATGCGAACAAATCATAGTTACATCCTCTTCCGCCATTATAATCTCTGCGGGCGCGTTTGTCAACCTTCCTCGATCAGCGCAAAGCGCATCTCCTGCGGCGCATCCGGATATTTCTCGCGGTCGACGGGGGATAAAAACATGGAAAGCGGGCGCACGTACAGCTTGCGTTCCCCGTACAGGGCGCGGTATACGACGAGCGGCTCCCCCGTTTCCGAATGCTCGGCAAGCCCTTCCACCACATAATACTTCCCCTTGAAATGGCGATACAGCCCGTGGACGACGAGTTCCCTCATGCAGCTTCCCTCCCCGCCTTCTCGGGAAATTCCTGTGCGATCGCATCGTACAGCCCGTCGATATCGGGATAATAGAAGGCGCCGTAGGCACAGGCAAACCGCACGAAGGAGTGCCCCTCCTGCTCCGTCCGCGTCACGCCGCCGATCTCCTCCCAGGGGAGATACACGCTCTCGTAAAGGTTGCGCTCCTTCCAGTATACGCCCTGGCGGTAAACGATGAGCGAACCGTCCCCGCGCGCGAAATCGTAAATGCTGCGGCCGGCGGAACAGGCGCCGAACACGGCGAGCAGATACCCGAGCGAAGACGCCGCGCCGCCGAACACGGCGAGCAGGATGCCCGCAAGGATCATGGCGCCCGCCAAGACGGCAGAGATATACTTTCCCTTGCCGCCGCTCTGCCTGAGTTTGACGGCATACACCTTCTCCAATTTTTCCGGCCGCTTGCCGGAATCCGTCTCGATCAAGGGCACGCCGTGCGCTTCGATCGCCCGGAAGAGCCGTTCCTTGGCGTCCATGGAGATGAGCGAAGGCTGCGCCTTGTCCGGCGCGTCCGCCTCGAGATAGCGGGCGGGAATCTCCAGAAGCACCGTCTTCTGCCCCGCCGCGCGGGGGGACGTGCGCATGCGCACCGAATAAAACGTCACGTCGCAGTACGGGACCGTAACGTCGCGCAAATTGCCCTCCGCGCCCGCCTCCGCGTGGATGTGCAGCCCTTCCTGCGTAAAGGAGGCGAGCATCTTTTCACCGACGAAAAAGCTCTCGGGCGAATCGGCGAGCTCGCGCGCGTCCGCCTCCGCCGTGCGGTACTTTTCGCCGAGGCGGAAGCAAAGCAGTGTCAGCGCGATGAAAATGAGGATGACGAGAAAGCTGACGCCCGCACAGATCCACCAGATCGCCGCGTCCGCTTCCGCACTGAGCTCCGCCCCGACGACGGAGACGACGAGCCCGATGAGCCCGACGATGAAAAAACCGATAAAGATCCAGGAAAGAATGTGCACGACCTTCCCTTTGCGCTGTGCCGTCTGAATGTCCATATTGTCTCCTTGATAAAATCTACGCCGCACGGCGGCGAAAAAAAGCGCCCGGAGCTACCGGACGCGAAAATTCAGCCTCTGAAATGCGCGCCCTTCCGCCACACGAAGAAGATGAGCGCAAGGATCTGCAGCGGGATGCCGATGAGGAAGATCAGCCAAGTCTTATACTGGGCGTTGACCTCGGGCGGGAGCAGGCGGAACAGCGTCAGATAAACGGCGCCCACGATGCTCCATACGAGCACGGAAATGGAGAGGATGCGCACCCATTTATAGTGCCAGATGCAGCTGAACACGAGCACGACCACCGCCGTGGCGGGGATCGCATAGAGAAAGATCAGCCATGCGTCGCCAAATTCGGGCGCAAAGATGCCCGTAAAGACAAAGGCGATGACCGCAACCAGCCAGCAGAGCCCGGAAGAAAGCAACACGGTGATGAGCCGCTGGATGCGCTTGGTCTTTTTGGGCATGACCGCGTCCTGCGTGTGATCGCGGACGAGATCGTCGAGCGTGACGCCGTACAGCTCGGAAAGCTGCAGCAAAATGCGCACGTCCGGGATGCCGTTCCCCTGTTCCCATTTGGAAACGGATTTGTCCGAGTAATTGAGTTTTTCCGCAAGCTCGAGCTGCGTGAGGTTCGCCATCTTCCTCAGCCGCGTGAGGTTTTTCCCGATGGTGACCGCCAACTGATCCTGATCTTCCATACCTCTATTATACCCTGCGAAAGCAAAATGTCAACACTTCTACTGTGAGTAGAGGCGCGTTTTTTTCTCTACCCGCCAAAATCTGCGCAATAGAGCGGTTTTTCGCAGGAGTAGGTTGCTATTTTGCCCCGTCCGCGGTATGATATCCCCGTAAGGCAGCGGCTTTTCCCGCATGCCTGCCTCCCCTACGGCATCGGGCGCGCGCGGTCCCAGCTGCGTGCGCTTGGCTCTCCAATCTTGCGGCGGCGCCCCAACGGGCGCCGCCGTTTTTCGGCAAAAAAAAGAGCGGGTTCTCCGCTCTTTTTTTCTCACTTGTTGAAGTATCTCTTGAGAAGGCCCGCAAAGCCTGCGCCGTGGCGCGCTTCGTCCTTTGCCATCTCATGCACGGTATCGTGAATGGCGTCGTAGCCGAGTTCCTTGGCGCGCTTGGCGAGCATGAGTTTGCCCTCGCAGGCACCCGTCTCCGCCGCAAGGCGCAGCTCCAGGTTCTTCTTGGTGGAATCGGTGACGACTTCGCCGAGCAGTTCCGCGAACTTGGACGCATGATCTGCTTCCTCGTACGCGTAACGCTTGTAGGCTTCCGCGATCTCGGGATACCCTTCGCGCTCGGCGACGCGCGCCATGGCAAGATACATCCCGACTTCCGTGCACTCGCCCGCGAAATTCGCGCGCAGGCCCTCCATCACTTCCGCATCCTCCACCTTGCCGTCGCCGACATGGTGTTCGCATGCAAACGCCGCCTTGTCCTCAAGGGGAACAAACTTCTTGGCATGGCAAACGGGGCATTCCATCACGTCATCTGCGACGATCTCGCCGCATACAGCACATCTCTTCATAACAATCTCCTTATTTTTATTGGTTTCTGCTTTGATTATACCACAATTAAGACTTAGTATCAATAGCTTTTCACTATATTAAGTAGAAAAAAGCAATTCGCCCAACTGGGAAAAGTCGCGGGCGAAGCGCGTCGCGCCCGCCTGTTCCAGCTGTTCGCGCGTGCGGTAGCCCCAGAGACAGGCAACCGAGAACATCCCCGCGGCGCGCGCCGTTTTCACGTCCGTCTCGCCGTCGCCGACAAAGGCGCAATCCTCGGGGAAGACGCGCATGGTAAGCGCCGCATAGCGGGCAAGCGACGGATCGGGCTTGCAGGGAAAATCGCCCGTGTCACCGCCGATGAAGTCGAATTCCACCTCGGGAAGGCGGCTTTTTACCGCGCGAAGCGCCGCATCCTGCGGCTTGTTCGTGACGATGCCGAGCTTGACGTTTGCCGCTTTCAGCCGTTTCAAAAGGGCGATCTCCCCTTCATAGGGGAAGGTAAGGGCGTTGTCGGAAGACGCGAACAGCGTGCGGAAGTATTCGTAGCAGGCCTCCGTATCCGCGGCGCCCGCAGGCACGGCGCGCTCGATGAGCTTCCTTGCCCCGTCGCCGACGTATGCCTTCGTCTGCTCCGGCGTGACGGGCGGATAGGAAAATTTTTTCAGCGCCTCGTTGACCGACTTGCAGATATCGGGCAGCGTATTCAAAAGCGTCCCGTCGAGGTCAAACAACACAGCCTGTACCATGTCCGCGTTCTCCCTCCCGTTTACATCTTTTCCGGCACACCGATGCCGAGCAGCGCGAGTGCGTTTTTGAGCACGCGCAGCGTCGCTTCCGTCAAGGCAAGGCGGAAGGCGCGCAGCCCCTCCTCCGCCTGCAGGATCTTACAGTCAAAGTAGAACTTGTTGAATTTCTGCGCCACGTCCACGCAGTAGCGCGCCACGTAGCTGGGCTCGTATTTCTCCGCTGCCGAGACGACCACGGCGGGAAATTCCGCCAACGCCTTCACGAGCTCGGATTCCTGGTCGCAGGGGGAAGCGGGCACCGTATATTCCCCGAGCGCGCCCGCGCGGGAAAGCACGGACGAAGCGCGCGCGCACGTATACTGCACGTAGACGCTCGTCTCGCCGTCGAAATTGAGCACTTTGTCGTACGAGAAGGTGATATCCTTGATCTTGCTGTTGTAGAGCGCGCCGAAAATGACGGCGCCGACGCCCACTTTGCGCGCGACGTCCTCTTTATGCTCCAGCGTAGGATTTTTCTCGTCGACGATGCGGTATGCCTTTTCGATGCACTTGTCGATGACGTCCTCAAGAAAAACGACGTTGCCTTTACGCGTGGACATGGCCCCCTCCTCGAGGGAAACCATGCCGTAGGCGACGTGGACGAGGTCCTTTGCCCATTCCTTGCCCATGAGCTCGAGCACCTTGAAAAACTGACGGAAATGCAGGTTCTGCTGATAGGCGACGACGTACAGGCATTTATAAAAATCGTACGTCTTTTTGCGGTAAATGGCGGCCGCCATGTCGCGCGTGGCGTACAGCGACGAACCGTCCGATTTGAGGATGAGGCAGGGCGGCATGCCGTATGCCTCCAGGTCGACGATCTGCGCGCCGTTGCTCTCCTTCAACAGCCCTTTTTCGCGCAGTTCCTCGATGACGGGCTGCATCTTGTCCGAATAAAAGCTCTCCCCCGCATACGAATCGAAGCGCACGTCGAGGAGATCGTAGATCTTCTGCACGTCTTTGAGCGTGAGCTCCTTGAACCAGGCGAACAGTTCGTTGCATTCCCTGTCGCCTTCCTCGATCTTCTTAAAGTAGGCGCGCGCCTCATCGTCAAGCGCGGGATCCGTTTCCGCCTCGCGGTGAAAGCGGACGTAAAGTTCGTTGAGGGCACGGATGCCGCCTTTTTCGACGGTTTCCCTGTCCCCCCAGCGGCGGTAAGCGGAAATGAGCTTGCCGAACTGCGTGCCGTAATCGCCGAGGTGGTTGATGCCGATGGTGTGATAGCCGAGAAACTTACAGATGCGGTAGAGCGCCGCCCCGAGCACCGTGGTGGAAAGGTGCCCGATGTGGAAGGGCTTGGCGATGTTGACGGAAGAATAATCGATGCAGATCGTCTTCCCCGCGCCGAGATCGGAAGACCCGTACCGCTCCCCTTCGCGGAAAATGCGCGCAAGCGTCTCTTCCGCGAGCCGCTGCTTGCAGAGTTTGAAGTTAAGATAGCCGTTGACGGCGGAAACTTCGCCGATGACGCCGTCCGCCGGCACGCGCGCCCTGAGTTCTTCCGCGATGAGCGCGGGGCTCTTGCGGAAGATCTTGGCAAAGCGGAAACAGGGAAGCGCAAAATCCCCCATGGCGGGATCGGGCGGGACGGTGAGCGCGGAAGAGACTTCCTCCGCAGAGAGCTGATCGCCCGAAAGTTTTTCTGCAATGTAACGCTTATAATCCATACAAAATCATCCTCGGATACCGTTGTTGTTTCAGGGGATATTTTATCATATTTTTGGGGAAATGGCAAACGAAAGGCTTGCCGATTTGCCAAGAATATTATATAATAGACGGGAAAAACCATCGGGAGCAAACAGATATGAAACTCGGAGTCGTAGGGCTTCCCAACGTGGGGAAATCCACCCTGTTCAACGCCATCACCCATGCGGGCGCGGAAGCGGCAAACTATCCCTTCTGCACCATTGAGCCCAACGTCGGCGTGGTCGCCGTCCCCGACGAACGGCTGCAAAAGCTCGCCGCGCTTTACGAAAGCAAAAAAGTCACCCCCGCCGTCATCGAATTCGTCGACATTGCGGGGCTCGTCAAGGGCGCAAGCCGCGGCGAAGGGCTGGGCAACAAATTCCTCTCGCACATCCGCGAGGTAGACGCCATCGTGCACGTCGTGCGCTGCTTTGAGGACGAGAACATCACGCATGTGGAAAGTTCCATCGATCCCGTGCGCGATATCGAGACCATCAACCTCGAGCTCATCCTCTCCGACATCGAGGCGGTGCAGAAGCGCATGGACCGCGTAAAAAATGCGGCGCGCGGCGGCAGCGACAAGGCAGCGGCCGCCGAATACGCCTTCCTGGAAAAACTTCTCGCCCATCTCGAGAAGGAGCAGCCCGCAAATACCTTCCCCGTTACGGAAGAGGAGCAGGGCTTGCTCGACGGGCTTTTCCTGCTCTCCGCAAAGCCCGTCATCTACTGCGCAAACATCTCGGAAATGGAGATGGGCCCGGATGAGGAATCTCTGCCCAACGTAGTCAAAGTGCGCGAATACGCGGAACGGCATCATGCGGGCGAACTCACCATCTGCGCCAAGACGGAGGAGGAGCTCTCACAGATGAGCGAAGAAGACCGCGCCATGTTCCTGGAAGAATTCGGGCTCAAGGAAAGCGGGCTCGACAAGCTCATCAAGGCGTCCTATTCCCTGCTCGGCCTCATTTCCTACCTCACGGCGGGAGAAAAAGAAACGCGCGCCTGGACGATCAAAAAAGGGACCAAAGCGCCGCAGGCGGCGGGAAAGATCCACAGCGATTTTGAAAAAGGATTCATCCGCGCCGAAGTCGTCGACTGGGAGACGCTGCTTGCATGCGGCGGGCTTGCCGGCGCGCGCGAAAAAGGAAAGGTGCGCTCGGAAGGCAAAGAGTACGTGATGAAGGACGGCGACGTCGTCCTCTTCCGCTTTAACGTCTGATCGGACAAACGGCAAACGCCCCTGCATCGGCATCCCGGTGCAGGGGCGTTTTTTTACGACTGGCTGCCGGAGACGATGTCCTCGTCCCCTTCGTCCGCGTCCGGCATGATCATACAGAACTGCGGATTGTGCGCATAGTAGTATTTTTTCGTCGGCTGCATGTGCCCCTCCTTTCCCGAAAGTATGGCGCGGACGCCTGCTTTCTATACGCGCGGACGGCGTTTCAGGTCGCGGCGGGTCAGCAAAATGCAGCGCCTGTCCGCGGCGGGAAAGGCAGAAAACAGCGCACGGACGGAAATGCCGCAGCGGCAGAGAACTCCCCCGCTCACCGCGAGCATGCCCGCTTCGCCCGCCTGCGTCAACTCGTACATGCTCCCCTCGTCCAAGCCGAAAAGCCGTACATAGTCCCCGCGATCTCTTTTGAGCGGAAAAAGCAGGGCGCGGCTTCGGTCTGCGGAGACGAGCAGCGTGCCTGCCGCCTGGGAGCAACATTCCGCCCCGAGGAGAGAGGAACGGAAAAAAGCATATTCCGCCATGCGGGCGGCGATCTCCTCGTCCTGCATGTCAAAGGAAAAGCGAGGGCCTCCCATGCAGGATGCGGGAAACAGCGAGCAGACGGACGACGGCATAGCCATGTCTGCAAACGAGACTTGCGGGAAGACGCATAGTTTGCCGAGATCGTACGAAACGCCGCGTGAAAGCCCCGCCTCGAAGAGCACGTTCGGGAAGCGTTCCGCAAGCCGCTTCCGGACAGCATACAGTCCTGCAAGGAAACGGTATGCAAATTCCCCCGCGGGAACGTCCTTGGCGTACGCGCCGAAGGGGATCCGTACGCAGTCCCATACGACAAACGCCGCCTTGCACGATTCCATCTCGCGCGCGGCGGCGCGGTAAACGACGCCCTGCACCTGCGGATCGGCAAAATTCGGATACGCGTACTCTCCCGCCTCACGGCGCGGAAAGCGCAGAAAATATTCGGGATGCCTGCGATAAAGTTCGCTTTCCGTCCGCAAACGCTCCAACGTAAGGCGCATGCCTGCCTTCAGGCCGAGCGCGCGGATGCGCTCGGAAAGTTCCGCGCGCTCCGCATAAAGCGGGCCGTTCTCCTCCGTACACGCCGCGCTCAGAAGGAACACTTCGCCGCCGAGCCTTGCGGCGCGGGCCGCATTCCGCATCGCCTCCTCCGCCGTATCGGACGCGTCTTCAAAGACGACGGGGCGTTCGCGCAGGCAGACGCGCCCGCGCAGGCAGTTTACGGAAGCCAGGGCGCGCAGACGGGCAAACGCCTCCCAGCGCGTTTTTCCGCAGGAAAACGCCGCTTCCGGCGTCGTAAACGTCTCCCCTGCGGCGAGCTCGATCTCCCCTTCCGGGCACGCGCCCATCACGAGAACGGCGCTTTCTCCCCGCGCGGCGGCACGGATGCGGCATTTTCCCGACCAGACGAGCGTACAGGCGACGGCGCCCTCCCTGCCTTCCACGGCAAAATAAGGCACATCGGAGCCGTCCGGATCCGTTACATACGGCAGATCTGCAAGCAGCGTCTCTTCCTCCCGCGCCTGCACGCCGCAGAAACGATACAGCGCCGCCTTCTCCGCGGGAAAAATGAGGCACAGAGGATCCAGCTGCATCAGGCGGACGGGGCGTTTGCCGCCGTTGGTCAGGGAAGCGCTCACGCCGTAAGCGTCCGCCTCCCCGAAGGCGGTCAGCCGCAGCGTAAGGCGCAGGCGGGACGCCGCGTCCGAAAATTCCAGGCGCAGGCACTTCGCTTCCCCTTCCGCCTGCGGCGATCCCTCGGATGCGGGGCGCAGGCCGATGCGGGCCTTTGCGAATGCAAACTCCGCAGCGGGCGAGCCGTCGGCAAGGCAGGCGCGCACGGTCGCCCCCACGGGGGACGGATCGCAAGGCTGCAGGAAGAGCGGCGCCGCGGGAACGGGGGCAAATTCCGCCCCTTCCGGCCCTGCGATCTTTTCACCAAAATATAGAAGTTTTGGTGCGCCTTCTCCCGTTTTCAGCCAAAGAGAGGTGTTTTTTGTCTCTAAAATACAAAAATTCTCCGTAAGTTTCAGCATGTCTGCCTCCGTTACGGAGAATTATATCACATTTTTCCCCTTCTGTACACCGTTTTCATCCGGTTTCGCCCGCATCCGAGAGCTGTTTTTCGATTTTTTCATACGTCCGCAGCATCCGTTCCGGGTCGCTCCGCTCTGCGGCGGCAGCGTGCCCTTCCGCCTCGCGCAGCAACGCGTTGATTTCCGAAGCGGCATCCGCACAGGCGGGAACGTGCACCAAAAGCGCGGCGCGGAAAGATCTGTGCTCCCCCGCAGCGAGCGCCTCGGCATACAGCCGGATGAGCCGCCGCTCCTCTTCCGCCATATCCCGCAGCGCATCCCGCTCGCACAGGGAGATCTCGCGCAGGGAACACTTCATGCGATGCCCCCTTTGAACGCGGAAAGCAGGGAGGAAAACCGCGCCGCATGCCCGTCCGCGAGCCGTTTCATGGCGGAAGCAAGCGCGGGCTCGGTGAGCGTGTTTGCATATACGCGCGCCTTTTTGCACGCCATTTCTTCGCAGGAAAGGATGCGCCCGAGCGCCTGCCGTTCTTCGGCAGTCAGTAACTCCATACAAAAATACCTCCTTACGACAAGTGTTGCCGCAGGAGGTATTTTTTATGCGCCGCGACCGTAAAAACGAAGCATTCCGCCTCGGACATGCCAAGCATCTTTCCCGAAACCTTCAGACACGGGCGGCACGACGTCATTCTTTTTGCGCGGCGCGGAAGGCGCACAGAGGCGCCAGCGTGCAGGCCGCGCAGTCCGGCCTTTGCGCGTGGCATACCCGCCGCCCGTGATAGATCAGCCAATGATGCGCCTTCGACCAATCTCTCTGCGGGATGACCGATCTCAGATCCTCTTCCGTCCGGGCGGGCGTATCCGAAGAAGCGAGCCCGAGGCGGTTGCTCACGCGGAAGACGTGCGTATCCACGGCGATGGCGTCGCCGCCGAAGGCGACGGAATAGACGACGTTCGCCGTCTTCTGTCCCACCCCGGAGAGCGTGCGCAGCTCCCTGATAGTGGAAGGAACGCTGCCCCCGAATTTTTCCAGGATATCGCGCGAGGCGGAGAGGATATGTTTTGCCTTGGCGTGATACAGCCCGCAGGAATAAATATAGCCTTCCAGCTCCTCCTGCGTGAGCCGCACCATCGCCTGCGGCGTCGCGTGTTCCGAAAAAAGTTCGCGCGTGACCGCATTCACCCGTTCGTCCGTGCACTGCGCGGAAAGGATGACCGCCACCAGAAGTTCGTACGGCGTGCGGTATTCAAGCGCGGGACGGGCGTCCGGGTACAGCCTCGCAAGTTCCGATAAGATCAGTTCATTGGTGTTCATATGCAGATTATACCGCATTTTTCGCCGCGGCGCAAGCATTTTATGCCCGTTCGTACCCGTACGGGGTGCGGCGCAGGAACCCTGCAAACGAGGAATATCTGCGCCCGCCCAAAATGCTGCGCACGCGGGTAAAAAATCGCTCGTCGAAGCGGACGGAAATGCCGCAGCCGACGCCGGCTTCGGCGGGCGTGCCGACGGCGGAAACGGGGATCCCGCCTTTCCGCAGCAGAGAAATGCAGTCGAGCGCCTGTGCGCGCGAACGGAAAACAGCCAATACCGTCATGAAACTATCCCTTCCTTCGTATCATAAAAATAACGTGAACCATCCAAGGAGGACGCCATGATCTATCTCGACCATGCCGCCACGGGCGGAACCAAACCCGCCTGCGTGCACAATGCCGTGCGCGCCGCCCTCGCGCAATGCGCAAACCCGGGGCGGAGCGGGCACGGCCTCTCGCTCGCCTGTGCCGAACGCGTGCTCGCCTGCCGCCGCGCTTTGGACGACCTGTTCGGCGGTTACGGCTTTGAACGCGTGATCTTCACCAAAAATTGCACGGAAGCGCTCAACCTGATGCTGCTCGGGACGCTCAAACAGGGCGACCACGTGATCGCCACCTGCCTTGAACACAACTCCGTGCTGCGGCCGCTCGCCTTCCTGCAAAAACAGGGCGTCATCGAATATTCCGTGGCGCCGCTGAACGAGGGCAGGCTGCAGCCCGAAACGGTTGCCGCGCTCGTCCGCGAAAACACCGTCGCCGCGGTGATCACCGCCGCTTCCAACGTGACGGGAGAATGCCCCGATCCCGCCGCCTTCCGCGCCCTTCTGCCGCAGCGCGTGCTGCTGTTCTGCGACGGCGCGCAGGCGGGCGGCCACGTGGAGATCTCCATGCGGCGGCAGGGGATCGACGCCCTCGCGCTGGCGGGGCACAAAGGGCTGCACGCGATCCAGGGCATCGGCGCGCTGCTCTTTTCCGAGCGCGTTTCTCCGCGCCCGCTCCTCTTCGGCGGCACGGGGAGCGACAGCGCAAACGCAGACATGCCCGCCTTCTATCCCGACCGCCTGGAGAGCGGGACCCTCCCCTTCCCCGCCATATGCTCGCTTCTGGAAGGCGCGCTGCTCGTCTCGCTCCACAAGGCGGAATACGGGAAAACGCTTACCCGCCTGACGGGCGCCCTCCTCAACGGGCTGCGCGCGCTTCCCGCATACGAGGCTTTTTCCGCCCCCAATCCCTGCGGCATCGTCTCCTTCTCGCACAGATCGATCGCTTCGGAAGAGCTTGCGGAACTCCTCTTTGAACGCTTTTCCATCGCCGTGCGCGGCGGGCTGCACTGTGCGCCGCTCGTTCATAAGGCGCTGGGCAGTTTTCCGCACGGGCTCGTACGGGCTTCCTTCTCCCCCTTCCAGGGCATGCGGGAGGTCCGCGCCCTGCTTTCAGCGCTCGGGACGCTGTGATCACATCCGCTTGAGCTGCTCCACGATCTTTTTCAGCTTTTTGCGCCTGACGGGATCCAGCATGGACGAAAACCGCGCATAAAACGCGTCGATCTGCTCGTCGGTCAGCGTGCCGCTGCGCCTGCCTTCCACCGCACGCGCATAAATGGCGCGCAGAAGATCGCCCTCGCTCTTGCCGTGAAAGGACGCGGCGAGCGATCTGGCTTCCTCCTCCCATTGCTGCATCGTCTTACCTTCCTCCCCCGCGTGATCGCCGAAATTCGCAAAATCTTTCATATTCCACCTCGCTTGCATTGTATGACGAGCACGGAGAAGATGGTTCCCGCATACCATGCAATATGGAAATTTTATTGCTTGCCGTATTGCTTTCCGCCGCTCAGAACGGAAAAACGGATCTTTCCGCCGCCCTGCGCGACGCGCTCGCTTTCTACCGGGAAAACCGCGAGCTTGTGGGCATGCTTGCGGGAATGCTCGCCCGGGACGGCGGCGCATCCGTTCCCTTCCGCGAAGAGCAGACGCCCCCGCGCGAAGACGCCCCGCCGCAAACTTCGCAAAAAAACGACCGGCCGCCCGACGATGCGGCGGCCGATCTGAACGTATTCGAAGAATATTTCCGTCAATTACACAAACACTGATATGGGAGCTGATATGGGAGCGGTCAGCCGAGGACCTGCTGCAAAAAGCTGTCCGTTCCTTCGATATACGGCGAGACGATCGCTACGGCGCCGTCCGCTTCCCCCACGCCCGTGCCGTGGATGCAGCGATCGGAGACGGGCCAATGGATGGTCGCCACGGTGAGCTTCATGACTTCCCCGGAAAGGCTCATGAAGTGCGACTGCATGATGCCCTTCCCGTAGGTAGCGGCGTATCCCGTCTGCGCGTCCTTGCGCACGCAGATATCCCCATAGCCGATGGTCCCGTAGTCGATCAGCGCGCCGATGAGGCATTCGGAGGCGGACGCCGTCCCCTCGTTGGCGAGCACGCGGATGCGGGAATCCGCAGAAAAATACGCGGAGAAATCGTTGGCGGACGCGTGGAATTCCGCGGTCGACCCGTCGCGGTATTTTGCCCGCGCCACGAGCGGCGCATCGCCTTCCGCATTGCGCAGCAGATGCCCCGCGATCTCGGAAAGCGTGCTCATATATCCGCCGCCGTTCCAGCGCAGGTCGAGGATGAGATCGCTCCGCCCCCGCTCGCGCATCTTCACGAGGCAAAGGCGGAACTCCTCCGCGGCGTTGCCGTTGAAGGCATCCAGGCGGATGTACGCCGTATCTTCATCCAGCCCGTCGAGCGCCTCTCCCGTTTGCGTGAGCGCAAGCGTCTCTTCCCCGCGGAAGGAAAACGAACTTTCGCTGTCGGCATACGAGACGTAGGCGGCGTGATATTCCCGCCGTTCCACCTGAAATTCCTCGGCGTCCGAGCCGTCCGCCGCATAGCCGCAGCGAAGATAAAACGGCTGCGTCTGCGCGGCAAGAAATTCCCCGAACGGCTCATACTGCGTATAGGGCGTGAGCGATGCGGGATCCGCGCCGTACGCGAGGATATACATGCCGCGGCGCAGCCCCGCAAGGTCGGCGGGCGAATTCTGCGTGACCGAATAGAGGACAAGCGTACCCTCTCCCTGCATCATGGTGATGCCGATCCCCTCGTTCTCCCCGCGGCTTTCGCGGATGACCGCCGCGTATTCCCCGCTCGAATAATAACAGGAATACGGATCGAGCCGTTCCTCGAGCGCGGCGATGATGTCCTCATACAAGCCGTCCTTGTCGATGGGTTCGTAATAATGCTTTTCCGTCTCCGAAAGCGCCCACATGAACGTGCGGAGCCCCCGGTCGAGCGAAAAGTAATGGCCGAACCAGCCGGCGCAGAACAGCGCCGCCGCCGAGACGCAAAAGAGCAGGATGATGGCGACGATCCTGCCCCACCCCCGTGCCGGGGACGAACGCCGAGCCGCATCCGCGGCTGCGGGAACGTCCGCTTCTTCTTTGGTACCGATCGGTTGATCCTGCTGCATTGATGCCTCCTTTTCCGCCGCCCGCGCACGCGCCGGGCCGCTTCCTTGAAAAATCTTATCTCCATCATACCACTTCGGCGTCCGTTTGGCAACCCGTTTGCGGGCTCCCGGGCAAGAACTTGCGGATACGGCAAAACGGAGCAAAATAATGATACGCGCGGGAAAACGCCTCCCCGCGCTCCGCGGAAGCCCAAAAAAATTCTGTCGGAAAATATACAATTTTTTTACACTTTACGTATTGACACGGCATGGTTTTGATGATATAATGATTACAAGGTAAAAAAGAATAGCATTTTTTGAAAAATCTAATCATTTCAGGAGATTGTTATGACAAAGAAACACACTCTTACGGACGAAGCGGAAACGACCGAGATGGAAGATTTCGCGGATGCAACTTACGAAGAAGAAACCGTCGAGAACGTAAAAGCTCCCGGCTATCGTTTCTTTTCCGTGATCCTCCTTCTCATCGCCGTGGCAGGCCTGCTCATTGCAGGTATGTCCAAGTGGTTTGAAGCGTTTAAACCGCTCGTGACCGCAGGTCCCGGCGCATGGAAGGCATCGATGCTCTTCGTGATCATCGAGACGTTCAAGGGGCTGTTCGGCGGTACTTCTACCGTCGATTTCGGGCTGCCCGCAGACCTGCCGTCTTACGCGGACAATCTTGAAGCCGTCCTTTCCTACGTTCCCCTCCTGATCGCGCTTGCCGTCGTCGTCTCGCTCGTCATGACGATCGCGGCGCTCGCATCCGGGAAAGCCGCCAAGGGCTGCTTCTACGTCAACGCGTTCTTCGTGTTCTTCTCTTACGGCACGATGTTCGTCGGCATGTACGGCCTGAGAGCGCTCTGCGGTGCGGAAACGCTCATCGACCTTACGATGGCGATCATCGCGGGGGCTGCGCTCCTCGTCCTCATCGTCAACGGCCTCATCAGGGCAAAGGGATTCTGGGTCGTCAATTTCCTGCTCCTCGCGCTCGGGTTTGCTTCCGCATACGCGCTGTTCTACGAAACTTCGTATACGCTCGCGCAGATGGACGCCGCCATGGGCTATAACAGAGAAGGCATGGAACTCGTCAGCCAGATCTGCATCCTCGTCCTTTCCGGCCTTATTATGATCAACTGCATCCTCGCGGTGTTCCGCCTGAACGCAAGAAGAGGCTACGGCACCATCTGCCTGCTCTTCCTCCTTCAGCTGGCCGCGGCCGTCGCCGTGACCGTGCTGGACATCACGCAGAACGAGGTCGATCCCTTCTGGTCCAACATCATGACCCTTCCCGGTATGCTTCTCCTTCTTTCCTCGCTGGCGGCATTCCTTCTCGCGTTGGTCGGCAGCGCCGTCAGAAGAGCCTACAAGAAAGCCGAGGCTGAATTCGAAGAAGACGAAGATACGGAAGAGTATGAAGATCTTCCCGAACTTACCGATACGACGGCGGAGGCTCCCGCAGCGGCGGCAGCGGCTCCCGCGGCAGAGACCGTTCCCGTGGTGCAGCAGGTTTATCCCGCAGCGCCCGCGGCGAATTACCCCTATCCCGTCACCAACATCTACATGGCGGCTCAGCCGGCGCCCGCTCCTCAGCCCGCGCCCCAGGCTCAGCCCGCTCCTCAGCCGGCACCCGCGCCTCAGCCTGCGCCTCAGCAGCCTGCAAGCCGTGAGATGACCGAGTTCGAAGCTTCGATGGCGGCCCTTGCCCGCGGCGAACAGCCTGCAGCGAAGCCGGCGCCTCAGCCTGCTGCACGGCCCGCGGCACAGCCCATCCCGGCACCCGCGCCTCAGCCTGCTGCACAGCAGCCTGCCGGCAAGTACACGTACGATCCGTTCATCAACAGCCTGACGGAAGAGGAAAAGAACGAGTTCGGCGACCTCTTCATCTCCAAGAAGTACGGCACGAGCGCGTATCTTCCGACGTACGTCATCGGCGGCGACAACAAGGACTTCTTCCTCAAGGTATTCATCTACCTCGGCAAGTTCCGTACGCTCATCTCCGACAGCCTGCTCAACAAGCTGTACGTGTATGTCAACTACGGCATGTAACCGGATTTAAATTACGGGCGGGGATATCCCCGCCCGTTTTTTTCCGCCGCAGAAATGCGGCGGTTTTTTTATCCGGACAAAAAGAAAAAGCCGCACCCGCGGCCCTTCCCCCTTCTTCTATTTTCCGATTACCCGGACGGTCACACAGATGCCTTGCTCCGGGCTGTAACTTCTGCTCTCGCACACGGCGTCGACGAGGAACAATCCCCTTCCCCGCTCGCTCTCCACGGACGAACACTCGCTTTCATCCGGCGGACGCCATTCGCGTTCCGCCCGCACGCGCAGGAAGGCGACGCCGCCTTTCAGTTCGGCATGAAGATACGCCTTCCCGCCGCCGTGCTGCAGCACATTGCTCAGCAGCTCGCAGGCGACGAGCTTGCAGTCAAAGATCCCCTGTTCGGGGATGCTGCAGCGCTGCATCTCCTCGCACATCGTATGAAGCGCATCCCGCATCGCGTTGTAATCGACGATCTCAAACTCCATATCAATCTGCCATATCTTTGCTCAGCTGCGTTCTCAGCTTTTCCAGGATCTTCCGTTCCATACGGGAGACGTACATCTGCGATACCCCCATCCGCCGCGCCGTTTCCGTCTGCGAGAGCTCCTGGCGGAAGCGGTAATCGAGGATGGTGCGCTCCGTCTCGTTCAGGCCCTTCACGGCGGACATGATGGCGTCGCGGTTTTCAAACGATTCCAGCGCGCCGTCGTCCGAGGCGAGAATATCGTAAAAATTCATGCCCTCGTCGTCCTCTTTTTCCGTAGTGCGGTCAAGCGAGACGACGCCGCCCGCTTCCATGGCACGCACGATCTCTTCTTCGGAAACGTGCAGCCGTTCGGCAAGCTGCTTTACGGTCGGTTTTTTCCCCGTCTGCGACAAGATCTCGTCCGAAGCTTTTTTCAGGCTTACGCGGAGCTCCGCAACGCGGCGGGGCAAATGAATGAGGCGGGAGCGGTCGCGGAAATAATTTTTGATCTCTCCCGTAATGGTGGGCGTGATGAAGGTGGAAAACTTCAGACCCTTGCTTTCGTCGAAGCGTTCGACTCCCTTGATGAGTGCAAGGCATGCGACCTGATAGAGATCGTCGTACTCCACGCCGCGCCCGACAAACTTTTTTGCGAGGACGGCGGCTATGTACAGGTATTTTTCAACGATCTTGTTGCGCACGGCAACGTCTTTCGTCTCCCTGTATTGGCGGAAAAGTTCGCTGTCTTCCATGTTGACTCCGTTGATGCCGCGTTATGCCCCGAATCGGAAGGCGATCTTGCAGACGACGTCGCCCTCCCGTTCCATCACGAGATCCTTTACAAGCGCGCCGAGGAGCGCAAGCGAAAGTTCGTCCTGCCCTTCTTCGGCAGACGGAGCCCCGGCCGATTCTCCGCAGATCTGCACGGAAAGCCCGCCCTGCAAGGAAAACGCGAGCCGCGCGCGGGAAAACCCGTTGCGCAGCAAGACGAGGAGGCTCTCCGTCACGCAAAGTTTGCAATCCTCGCTGTCGTCGAGGTCGAGCCCCGCGAGCGAACAGACGCCCCCCGTCGTGAGACGGACGGTGGTGAGAAGACCGCTTTCCAGCGGAAACGTTACCGACATGATCTCTTCCATCACGAAATCTCCATGACCGTATCCAACGCGCAGATGACGAACAGCTTTTTCAGCCTCGGCTGCATGTTGATGAGTTTGAGCGCATGCCCGTCCGTCCTGACGTGCTTCAAGATCTTGACGAACGTGCCGAGCGTGGTCGAATCGATAAACGAGAGCGCGGCGCAATCGAACGTCACGTCCGACGGCTGCACGCGGTACGTCTCCATCACTTCCTGATAGAATTCGTCCGCGTTCTTGGAATCGATCTCGCCGCTGAGGGCAAACGAGAGCCCCGCCGCGTTCTCCAAACGTTTTACTTCCTGCATATCAACCTCCGTGGGAGCGCGCCGTACGGGCACGCGTTCCGCGTTTTCTGTTCCTCTATATTGTAACACATTTTGCGCGGATTCCAAACGATTTTCAGCAAAAAAACCAACTTTGCCGCCCTTATACGCCCGTTTCCGCTTCCAGAAGCCCAAAATCGCGGATGACCGCGCTCAGCCCTTCCGGCGCGTATTCGGGCAGCACGGAAAGCAGCGGCGGCGCCGCCCCCTGCAGATCGCCGCCGAGCAGGCGGAAGATGCGCTCCGCATCCCTGTCGCGCGCGGTGATCGCCCCGAGATCGCGCAGCAAACGGCTGCGCGCCCGTTCCAGCGCCATTGCGCGCGCCGCATATTCCTCCGCGGAAGGGATCCTCACTCGGAGATACCCAGCTTCCCCGACGCCCGCCCGCTCGCAGCGCGCGCGATAATCGGGCGTGAAAAAGCGCCGCGGCCTGCCCTTGCGGAAAAAAGCGCGGTACAGTGCCGTGAGCATACGGTATGCGCGGAAACACGCAAAGGGTTCGCCCCGTCCGGCAAGCAGAGAGGCAAGCGCGCGGCCGTCGCCTTGCAGCCCTTCCTCGCCGAGTTCGCCGAGCGCGATCCCCGCGCGTACGATAACTTCGCGGTCCTCCGAAATGCCCTTTTCCGCCGCGGCAAACAGCTGCTCGTACCGGGCGTCCGCCTCTCCCTCTTCTTTGCGGAAGACGCGCAGCGCCGCGTGCTCGAAACAGGAAAGCCGTACGAGAAGCAGGCGGGCAAACGCTTCCGGGAAACCGTCCATGCGGGACAGATCGAAATATGTCTCCGCCGCCCGCAGCGGGTATTCCGCGGCTTTTCCGCCGAGCAGGACGCGCCCGCGGGAAATCGCGATGCCTTCGCAGCGCGCGTCGGACGGAAAGAGCACGCAGGGGATCCGCCGCACCTCGGCAAAATACCGCGCTGCGGAAAACACGGGCGCGCTGCCTGCCGCCACCGCACAGACGGTGCTGTCCGGCATGGAAAACAGAGGCAGCGCTTCCGCCGTCTCCTGCACGAGCGTCACCGTCCTGCGGGGCGGGAACAGCTTGGAAAGCGCAAACGAACGCTCGTCGGTAAGGAGCACGAACGTACCTGCGGGAAAGCGCGCCTTCAGCGCGGCCGCCGCCTCTTCCGCCGCACAAAAATGCGGCCTGCCGCTTCCGTACTTCCTCTCTTCCGCCGCCGGGGCGGGATTTTTCTTTCGTACGGATGTGTCTGCAAGCCGCATATCACCCTCCATGAAATTGTCTTTATCCCGCAGCGAGCGCGCGGAGCGCCGCCAACAGGGCGTCGTTCTCCTCCCGCGTGCCGACGGTAATGCGCACGAAATCACGCAAAAACGGTTTGTCCCAGAACCGGACGAGAATGCCGTGCTCCTTCAGATAGCGGTACAGCGTACCGCCGTCCGCCTTGAAGCGGCCCGCAAAGAGGAAGTTCGCCGCGCTCTCGGGCACGGTAAAGCCCAATGCGAGAAGTTCCCCGCGCAGCCGTTCCCGCTCCTCCCGCACGCGCGCCAGCGTCCCCGCATAATAGTCGCGGTCGAGCACCGCCGCCGCGCAGACGGCCTCGCAAAGCGCATCCACGGGATAGGAATTGAAGCAATCTTTGGCGCGGGTAAGCGCGTCGATGAGCGCGGGATCGCCCAACGCGTACCCGCAGCGGATGCCCGCGAGGGCATAACTTTTGGAGAAGGTCTTGACGACGAGCAGATTCCGGCACGTTTTGATCAGCGGCGCGCAGCTCTGCCCGAAGAAATCCATGTACGCCTCGTCGAGGATGACGAGTTTTTCCGGCACGCGGGCAAGAAATGCCGCCATCTCCTCCCGCCCGATCCCCACGCCCGTCGGCGCGTTGGGATTGGCGATGAGATATCCCTTGCACGGCGTATCCGCCAGGCGGTCAAGGTCGAGATAAAATTCCTCCCGCATCGGCACGCGGGCAAACGGCACGTCAAACAGATGCGCAAACACATCGTAAAACGTATAGGTGACGGCGGGAAAACAGGCGGGCTCGTCCGCGCCGAAGAAGGCGGGAAAACAGAGCGCGAGCACCTCGTCCGAGCCGTTGCCGCAGAACACGCAGTCGGGCGAAACGCCTTCCGCCTGCGCGATCGCCGCGCGCAGCCTGCCCGATGCGGGATCCGGATAGCGGCGCAGCCCGGCGGGATCGAACGCATCCAGCACCGCCTTCACGCGCGGGGAAGGCGGATAGGGATTTTCATTGGTATTCAGCTTGATGAATTGCGCGCCGCGCGGCTGTTCGCCCGCCGTATACGGCGTGACGGCGCGCGCCTTTTTGCTGATAAACTGCATAGAATACCTCCCGTCACGCCCCGAACGCGAGTGCGATCGCATTGACGGCATAACCGACCGCGATGCCCACCGCGTACAGGACGAGGATGATGCAAAGATTGCGCTTGTACTCCCGCCCGTTGCGGAGCAGGACCAGAAGCCCGAGACCCGCGTTGGCGCAAAGCCCCGCGAGGCAGCTCCCGAAGGTAATGCCGCCCAGAAGATACGTCTGCGTGAGCACCACGCTGGAAGCACAGTTGGGGATAAGCCCGATGAAGGCGGCAATGAGCGGCTGCACCCATACGCCCGCGGCGAGGAACTCCGTCACGCGCGCCTGGCCGATGGCGGCAAAGAGAAAGCCGAAGGCGAGATTGACGAGCAGGATGTATGCCGCCACCTGCAGCGAATGCAGGAGCGGCGCCAGAAAATACAGCGTAAGCGGACGTTTTCCGTCATGCTCCCGCCCGCAGGACGTGCAGTCGTAATGTTCGTGTTCGCCGACGGCGACCGCCTTGCGGCGGACGAGCGCATCCGCGAGATACCCCGTCCCGACGCCGACGGCAAGCTTGATCGCGATCATGGGCATGATGGCGACCGCGCCCTTCCCCGAAGAGAGCAGGATGATGAACGCCTCGTCGCTCGTCGCCAGAAAGACGGCAAGCAGCGTCCCCACCGTGATGTGGCGGTTTTCATACAGCTTGGCCGCCATGACGGAAAACCCGCACTGCGGGATCAGCCCCGTCGCCCCGCCGATGAGCGGCGCGAGCTTCCCGCTCAGCGCGCCGTGCGGCTTGCCGAGATCCGTCTTATGTTCTAAAAGTTCGATGACGATATAGGAAAGCAGCAAAAAAGGAAACAGCTTGAGCGTATCCAGAAACGCATCGGAAACGACTTCCCATACGGTCTCCCAATCCATAGCGGTCTCCCTCCCTGCAAAAATTCATGTCCTCAAACAGACGGGAAAAGCGCCCAAACCTTTGGCGCTTTTCTCTGGTGTAACGATAGATTGCATTGCGGCGCTTTATCTGCCGCCGTGCGGTTTTCTGCCCTTCTGCGGTTTTGCGGGCTTTGCCGCCTCTTCCGCTTCGCGCATTTCCTGCGGGGTGGGCGGCAGCATGTCCGCTTCTTCCGCGTAAGCGGGGATCGCTTCGTACTTTTCGTCGCGAGCAAGGAGGCTGCGCTCCGTCTCCGCGTCGAAAAGCTGAACATGGCGGGCGTCAAACGCAAGGTCGAGCACGTCGCCGCATTTGACGGCGGCGCGCGGCGAAAGCCGTACGGAAAGCTGCGTTGCCCCCGCCGTCACCGAAGCGGACTCGGCCGAAAGGTCAAGGTCGCACACGGCGAACGTCTCCGCCCCCTGCGGCTCCACGGAAATGACGCGCGCGCGGAACGCCGTATCGGGCGAACTGGAAAGGAAAAGCTCCTCGCCGTGGACATCCTCGGCGCGGATGCCGAACACGACGGGGCGATCCGTATCCGCGTATGCCGCCGCATCCTTGAGGCGGGCGGCGGTGGCGCCGGGCAGCAGGATCTTCGCCCCGCAGGGAAGAAGGACCGCCGTCTTCTCCCCCTCCCTGCACAGCCGCGCACGAAAGAGGTTGATCTGCGGCGCCCCGATGGCGGTAGCCACGAAGAGGTTGGCAGGATAATCGTAGAGATTCTGCGGCGTATCCGCCTGCTGCAGGAACCCGTTCCTGAGCACGGCGATGCGCGTGCCCAGCATCATGGCCTCAAGCGGATCGTCCGTCGCGTAAAGATAGGTCGTTTTAAGGCGCGCCTGCAATTTGGAGAGCAGCGTGCGCAGCTCGGCGCGCAGGCGCGCATCGAAGCTTGCAAGCGGATCGTCGAACAGGCAGAGCGCGGGCTCGCGCACGACGGTGCGTGCAAGGACGACGCGCTGCCGCTCGCTGCCCGAGAGCGTCTTGGGGCGGCGGGAAAGCAGATCGGTCAGACCGAGGATCTCCGCCGCGGCTTTGACGCGCTCTTCAATGAGTTCGGCGGGAAATTTGCGGAGCTTCAGCCCGTAAGCGATGTTTTCGGCGACCGTCTGCTGGGCAAAAAGTTCGCTCTGGCGGAAGACCATGGCGACGTTGCGTTCCTTGGCGGGAACGTCGTTCTGCAATTTGCCGTCGAGGTAAAGCTCCCCTGCCGTAACGTCCTCGAGCCCCGCCGCCATGCGCAGGAGCGTGGATTTGCCGCTCCCCGCAGGCCCGAGCAGGACGAAGAATTCGCCGCTCTGCACGCGCAAAGAAAGGTCATGGACCGCCTTTCCGCCGCCCGGATACTGCTTGCTCACGTTTTTGAATAACAGTTCGGCCATAGCTGCCTCCCGTAGGTAGAATTTCCCCCGCGCGCAGGGCAGGCATGTCCCGCACGCTTATACGCCTATTGTACACCATTTTCCGCAAAAAAGCAATCAACCGCGGGGGGATTTCTGCGTCTGGATCGCCCCGGGGGAAAGTTTTTTTCGCCTCTTTGCCAAAACGGCGCAAAATCCCTTGCTTTTCCCTCCCAAAAGTTGTACTCTTAAAAAGGCTTGCGCCTTTGACGCGCGCCGACTACACGAGAGAGATTTTTATGGAACGGCAAAACGAATCGTATTCCGCAAAAAACGTCGCGGTCGACCTCGGCATCTGCCTGCTCGCCGCCGCCTGCGTATCCGGATCGCTGTACTTTTTCTCCAACTATAATTCGTTCGTCCCCGGCGGGGTCACGGGCGTCGCTTCGCTGCTGGCTTCGCTGCTGGCGGAATTTTTCCCTTCCCTCGGCGACGTGAGCACCATCCTGAGCGTGCTCATCCTCGTCCTCAACATCCCCATCTTCGTGCTCGTCGCCATCTTCGTGAGCAAGCGCACCGGGATCATGCTGAGCTTTTACGCGCTCTTCCAATCGCTGCTGATGCTGCTTCTGAAAGAACTGCATACGTCGACGGATCTTTCTTACTACGCCGCGTGGTCGAGCGACCCCCTCTATGAGGAAGGCAACAGCATCTTTTTTGCCGCGCTCGGCGTTGGCGTCATTTCCGGTTTCGGGTTCTCGCTTATGCTGCGCCAGTTCGGCGCGTCGGGCGGCACCTTTGCCATTTCGGCGGTCATCAAGCATTTCCGCCCCGAACGCAACATCGCATGGCTCGCCTTTGCCCTCGACTCCTCCGTCACCTTCGTGACGCTGTTCGTATACAATACGGGCATCAACTCGCTGATGGCGACGCTCATCAACATCTTCCTCTCCGATTTTATTTCCGACTTCTTCCTGCAGGGCGGCAGGAACGGTTACAAGTTCAACATCATCACCGACCGCGCGGAGGAACTTTCCGAAGAACTCATGCGCACGCTGGGCCGCGGCGTCACCTGCATCCACGGCGAGGGCATGTACACGCACAGCAACAAGGATATGCTCATCTGCATCATCCGCAAGCGTCAGGTCGGGACCATGCTTAAGATCCTGAAAAAATACCGCGCTTCCTTTGCCTATACGGAAAAGGTGAGCGAGATCTACGGGAATTTTTCCGAACACCCCCACTACAAAAAACGGGTGGTGACCATATCGCCCGGCGCACCGCAGCAAGACGACGGGGCCGCCATGTCCGAGGCAGTGCCGCGGGACGGGCAGGAAGCGGACGAACGGAACGCATGAACTCACAAAAAAAGCACTCCCCGCGGGGAGTGCTTTTTTCATGCCGTCTTTTTGTAAATGAGTTTGGGCTTTGCCCCTTTGTCGACGCAGTCCTTGGTGATGATGACTTCCTCGATGTTCTGCTCCGAAGGGATCTCGTACATGACGTCGGTCATCAGCCCCTCGATGATGGTGCGGAGCCCGCGCGCCCCCGTCTTCAGGCGGATGGCGGTATTGGCGATCTCGCGCACGGCGTCCTCTTCCACCGTCAGCTTGACGCCGTCAAGGCCGACGAGCTTCTGATACTGCTTGATGATGGCGTTGCGCGGCTTGGTGAGGATGCTGACGAGCGCGTCCTCGTCGAGCGGATTGAGATTGACCACGATGGGAAGGCGGCCGACGAATTCGGGGATCAGCCCGAATTTGGTGAGATCCTGCGGCTTGACGTCGTCAAGCAGGGAGTAATCCACCTCGTTTTCGCCAAGTTTTACCTTGCCGCCGAAGCCGAGCGCCGTATCGTCCTTGCGGGCGCCGACGATCTTGTCCAGCCCCACGAAGGCGCCGCCGCAGATAAAGAGGATGTTGCTCGTATCGATGCGCATGCAATCCTGCTGCGGGTGCTTCCTGCCGCCCTGCGGCGGGACGTTGGCGACGGTGCTCTCGATGATCTTCAAAAGCGCCTGCTGCACGCCCTCGCCCGAAACGTCGCGCGTGATGGAAACGTTTTCGCCCTTGCGCGCGATCTTATCGATCTCGTCGATATAAATGATGCCGCGCTGCGCGCGTTCGATGTTATAGTCGGCGTTCTGGATGAGTTTGAGGAGGATGTTTTCCACGTCCTCGCCCACGTATCCCGCCTCCGTCAGCGTCGTCGCATCGCAGGTGGCGAACGGGACTTTCAGGATCTTGGCAAGCGTGCGGGCGAGCAGCGTCTTGCCGCTCCCCGTCGGGCCGAGAAGGAGAATGTTGCTCTTCTCGATCTCCACCCCGTCGTCCTTTTTGCCCGCGCCGAGCAGGGAATTGATGCGCTTGTAATGGTTGTAAACGGCAACGGAAAGCACTTTTTTTGCCTTGTCCTGCCCGACGATGTACTGATCAAGCTCCGCCTTGATCTCGGCGGGTTTTTTCAGTTCCACCTCGGCAGCGGGCGCGGCAGAAGGCAGGTTGGAGAGCTGATCCGCGCACAGCTGTACGCATTCGTCGCAGATATAAGCCCCGTCCATGCCCATGAGAAGACTCTTCGTTTTGGATTTTTCCTTGCCGCAGAAGGAACAGCGCGGTTCGTTTGATTCGTATTTTGCCATGTTGTCTCCGATCGTTACCTCTTGCTGAATACTTTATCGATGAGGCCGTAAGAAAGCGCCTCGTCCGCGGTCAGATAATTATCGCGGTCGGTATCCTTCTCCACGACTTCGATGGGTTTGCCCGTGTTCGCGGACAGAATGGCGTTCATCTTGGCCTTGATGCGCAGGATGTGCTCCGCCTGGATCTTGATGTCGCTCGCCTGGCCCTGCGCGCCGCCGAGCGGCTGATGGATCATGATCTCGCTGTTTTTCAGCGCATAGCGCTTGCCCTTTGCCCCCGACGAGAGCAGAAACGCCCCCATCGACGCCGCAAGCCCGATGCAGATGGTGCTCACGTCGCACTTGATGTAATTCATGGTGTCGTAGATGGCCATCCCCGCGGAGACGGAACCGCCCGGGCTGTTGATGTACAGGCTGATATCCTTGGTGGGATCCTTCCCTTCGAGGTAGATGAGTTGCGCCACCACCGTATTGGCGACGTTATCGTCGATCTCGCCGCTCAGAAAGATGATGCGATCCTCGAGCAGGCGGGAATACAGGTCGTAACTGCGTTCGCCGCCCGACGTGCGCTCCACCACGTAAGGGATCAGGACGTTCTTTTCCTTCATTTATGCTTCCTCCGTCGTCTTCTTGGCGGTCTTTTTTGCAGCAGGCTTCTTGGCGGGCGCTTCCCCGTCCTCCGCCTTCTTGGCGGTCTTCTTTGCCGCGGGCTTCTTGGCGGGCGCTTCCCCGCCCTCTGCCTTCTTGGCGGCGGTCTTCTTCGCCGCGGGCTTCTTGGCAGGCTTTTCTTCGGTGAAAGCGACCATCTCGTTGTTCGCCATGAGGAAATCAAACAGCTTGGTCACGGCGATATCGCTGCGGATGTATTCGAGCTGGCGGGGCTGCAGCGTCTTCTTGTATTCTTCCGCCGTCTTACCGACGCTTGCAGCCTGTTCGGCGACCTTGGCGTCGACCTCTTCCTGCGTGGCGGCGAGGTTCTCAAGCTTGATGATCTTTTCGACGATGAGCTGATGCAGAACGGTCTTGCGTGCAGCTTCCTCGTAATTTTTCTTGAACGCGTCGCGCGTCGTGCCGATGTAAGTGAGATAATCGTCGAGGCGGATGCCCTGATACATGAGGTCGGTCTCCAGCTTGCGGAGTTCCTCATCCTCCTGGCGGTCGATCATGGCTTCGGGGATCTCCGCGGAAGCGCCCTTGGCGATCTCGGTGATGATGGCGTTCTCCGTCTCATTGCGGCCGCGCGCCGCAGCGTTGCGCTCGAGGCGTTCGCGCACCTTGACGCGGTATGCGTCCATCGAATCGCAGTTCATCTTTTGGGCGAATGCGTCGTCGAGTTCGGGAAGCACCTTGCCCTTGACGGCGTGCAGCGTGACGGTGAACACCGCCTTCTTCCCCTTGAGCTCTTCCGAAGCGTAGTCCTCCGGGAAGGTGACCTCGATGTCCTTCACGGCGCCGATCTCCATGCCGGCGACCTGTTCCTCAAAGCCGGGGATAAAGCTGTGCGAGCCGAGCGTGAGGTCATACTTCTCCGCCGAGCCGCCTTCAAAGGCCTTGCCGTCGAGTTTGCCCACGAAATCGATGTTGACGGTATCGCCCATGGCGCAGGGACGGTCGGTGACTTCCACGCTGTCGGCGAGGCGCTCGCGCGTGGCCTGAATGTCGCGGTCGACGTCCGCGTCCGTAACAGTATACTCGAACCGATTGATTTTTATACCCTTGTACGTCTTGATCTCCACGTCGGGCTTGACGGGGACGACGGCGGTCATGACCACCTTTTCATCCGAAAGATCGTCCACGGAGAGAGAAGGCTCGCCGACAGGGAAAAAGTTCTCCCGTTCCGCCGCCAGCGTCTCGTAATAATGTTCGCCGTAGAGGATGTTGAGCGCATCTTCATAGAAGAGCCCTTTGCCGTAATAAAGTTCCAGAACGTGCTTGGGCGCCTTGCCCTTGCGGAAGCCGTTGACGGCGTACTTGCCTCTGTTCTGCAGGTAGGCCTTGTCGATGGCCGCAGACCACTCTTCGGGCGTAAAGGTCATCGTCAGTTTTACCGTGCTCTTTTCAGCGGGGGTAACAGTATACTTCATGATGTTTCTCCTGATGTTTTCTTTTCGTGCACATGATATTTTACCATATTGCCCGTCAAAAGAAAAGCGTTTTTATTTACAAATACGTTTTTTTCGGGTATAATAATCGTAATTCGCGGGGAGACCCGCCCAAGGAGGCGTTATGCCGCAGGATGCTTTTACGCTGCGCTTTGTCGCAAAGGAACTTTCCGATGCCCTCCGCGGAGGAAAGATCAACAAGATCAACCAGCCCGAACGGGAGGAGCTTTCCCTCCTTATATACACGGGAACGCGGACGCTTAAACTCGTTCTGAATGCGAACGCTTCCGACTGCGGCGCCTATTTCAGCGCGGAAGAACGGGAAAATCCGCTTACCGCGCCCAACTTCTGCATGCTGCTGCGCAAGTATATCCAGAATGCCGAGATCCTCGCCGTCGAGCAGGTGAAATTCGAACGCATCCTCTGCTTCCGCCTGCTCTGCCGTTCTGATTTTTCCGCCTGCGAGCGGCTTTTATACGCAGAGATCATGGGGAAATATTCCAACCTTATCCTCACGGAAAACGGCACCATTCTCGGCGCCATGAAGACGACTTCGCTTGGGGAAGGCTGCAAACGGCTGCTGATGCCGGGGGCGGCCTATGTGCTCCCCGCCCCGCAGGACAAGACGGACCCCTGCGACGAGGCCGCCCTCGCGCGGCTGATGGAAAGCGCCCCCAAGGGCGAGGACGAACTTTCCCGCTTCCTCTTTTTGCACGTGGCGGGCATTGCGCCCTGCACGGCGGAACAGATCGCCTCATCGTGCGGCGGTCACGCCACGGCGGAGCGCGTCCGCCGCTTCCTCTTTTCCGAGGAGACGTTTCCCTGCGTGACGGAGCGGAACGGGATGCCCGTAGACTTCCTCGCGCAAAAAGCGCCGGGCGCCATCCCCTTTGACACCCTCTCCGCGGCGCAGGAGTATTTTTATCGCAAAAAGCGCGGCAAAAAGCGGACGGATGCCTTCCGCCGCCGCCTGGAAAGCGCCGTAAAGGCGATCCAAAAGAAACAGGAAAAACGGCTCTCCCAGATCCTGGAAAAATACCGTGAATGTGCGGACATGGAGCAGACCCGCATCAAGGGCGAGCTCATCACCGCCAACCTGTACGCCCTCGCGCGCGGACAGCGCGCCTGCGAACTCGTCGACTATTACGACCCGGACGGAAAGACGGTGAAGATCGCCCTCGACGAAAGTCTCACCCCCTCGCAGAACGCACAGCGTTACTTCAAAAAATATCAAAAGCAAAAGCGCACGCTCGCCGCGCTCGAACCGCAGGAAAAAGCGCTGCGCACCGAGCTTGCCTATACGGAAAGCCTGCTTTCCGCCGTGCGTGCCGCCGAGACGGATGAAGACATGCGCTCTCTGGAAGAAGAGCTGCTCGCGGCGGGATACCTCAAAGCGCAGGACGAACGCAAAAAGAAAGGGAAAAAGCAGGAAACGCCGGGATTCCGCGTCTTTGAACGGGACGGCTTCCGCATCCTTTCCGGGCGCAACAACCTGCAGAACGACAGGCTTGTCCGCGCCGCCGCGCCCGACGACGTCTGGCTGCACGCGCAGAAATACCATTCCTCGCACGTCGTCATCCAAACGAACGGACGGGCCGTTCCCGACGAGGTGCTCGCCTATGCCGCCGCCGTCTGCGCGCGCTATTCCGACGGCAAACAGGGCACGAAGATCCCCGTCGATTACTGCCCCGCCCGCTTCGTCAGAAAGCCCTCGGGCGCCAAAGCGGGTTTCGTCGTCTATACCGATTATAAGACCGTCCTTGCAGATCCCCTGCCGGAGGGGGAAGCGGATCCGTTTTCCTCCGCAACGGACGGAACGCTGCCTTGAATTTTATTTCAAGGCGCGGAAAACTTTCCCGAACACAGAAAAACGGCGCCCCGCGCGGGGCGCCGTTTTTTTCCGTTTTCCGCATCGGCCGATCAAGTAAGGCGGTTATTTCCTGCAGCAGGCGCCGCCGTTGGGATAGAGCGGAAGCTCGAAAAACTCCGAGCAGACCTCCTGCGAATATTCCTGCGCGGGAGGGATGGCGCAATAGCCGTATGCGGGCACGAGCAGCTCCACCTGCATGGCAACTTTGAGGATGCAAGTCACGCAGATGCTGACCGTAAAGGCGTTTGCCGCCGTGTTCCAACTGCCCTCGGGGGCGACGCAGGAGGCGACCGCCGTGACCGTAAAGGGAATGATGGATGCCGGCGGGACGTAGAGCATGACGTCCTCATTAAGCGTGACGCTGCCGGTCGCCTTCCCCTCCTTGCCCGCCGCGTCCATATAGACGATCTCCACGGGGATGGTGACGGTGGCCTGCACGCGCGCGCACTGCCCTTCCGCCTGCCGCTCGACGTTGAGCCCGGACACGGTACCCTGTGAAGTGAGCGAACGCGCGCTGATAAACGTGAGCGGATATGTAGGATCTGCGGGGGTGAAGGTTTCGGGCGTGACGGTATAATTTTCAAGGCGCGTCTGCACGATGCCCGCGTCAAAGATCTTTTCCGCCTGGATACACACCTTCTCGCACAGCCCGTTCAAGGGATTGCCCGTGATCTGCCCCGGACAGCGATCGGATGAAAAATTGGAAAAAAATGACATGATGACCTCCGTATAACGGACCTTCCCGGTCCTTATTGCATTGTATGCGCATCCGTCCCCGCGTGTGCGGGGGGCGCTTACAGCAGGATCTCCTGCCCGGGATACAGGCGCGAGGTGCCGTTTTTGCGGCGAAACGCCTCCTCTGAACCGCAGAGCTGCGCCGCATCCTCCCCGCCCTGCACGCGATAAACGGGAGAAAGCGGCGGCAGACAGAGCAGCTGCCCCGCTTCCGGTTCGCCGTCGAGGGCGTTGAAGGCGGCGAGCGCGCGGCAGGGGATGTGAAAGGCGGCGGCAACGTCGCGCAGACACTGCCCCTTCTTCACGCGGTATAGTTCCGGCCGTTCCAGACAAAGTTCCATACCATCATGCTATGCGGGGCCGCCGCAAAAGGTTCCGCCTTTACATATTTTCCCCCGCGGGCGAATAAAATTAGGGCATGAACCGCCTCTACCGCACCGCCGCCGTCGTCACCGTCTTTTCCACCTGCGAACACTGCCTCGGATTTTTATACCGCATGATCCTTTCCCGCGTGCTCGGATCGGAAGGGCTCGGCGTCTATCAGGCGGCGCTCACCGTATTTGCGGTCTTTCTGACGGCGACTTCGAGCGGGCTCCCCATCACCCTTTCCCGCATCATCGCCAAGCACCGCACGCGCGGCAACGCGCACGGGGAGCATGCTGCGACCAGCGCCGCCATGCTCATCACGCTGCTCGTAAGCGTGCCCGTGACCGTACTGCTCTTCCTCTTCCGCGAGGAGTTTTCCCGCATCTTTTCCGATCCGCGCTGCGCCGACCTCTTTTATATCCTCATTTTCGGGCTCTCTTTCACCTCCGTCTATGCCATCATCCGCGGCTGTTTCTGGGGAAACAAGCGCTTCTTTGCCTATTCCCTCATTGAACTGATCGAGGAGATCGTCATGATCGCCGTGGGCGTCTTTCTGCTGCTCGGCGTGGGGAGCGGCATCGCGGACGTCAACAAAGCGGCGGTCGCCGTCCTCGTCTCCTACCTCTGCTCCTTTGCGATCGCGGCGGCGTATTTCTTCTGCCGCGGCGGAAAACTCGCCTCGCCGCGCGGCGAACTGCGCCCGCTGCTGCGGGCGTCGCTGCCCGTCACCGCCATGCGCGCTTCCTCCTCGCTCATCTCCTCGCTCATTTCCGTGCTCTTTCCCCTGCGCCTCATGCAGGCGGGATATTCCTCCTCCCGCGCCATGAGCGAATACGGCGTCATCTGCGGCATGGTGATGCCCGTGATGATGATCCCCTCCACTCTCATCGGCTCCATTGCGCTCGTGCTGGTGCCCGAACTTTCCGAATGCTTTTACCGCGGCGACAAACGGGCGCTCTCGGCACACGTGGAAAAGGCGCTCAACAGCACGCTGCTCATCGCGGGCGTGCTCATCCCCTTCTTTCTCGTCTGCGGCGAGGGCGTGGGCATCCTGCTCTATTCCAACGCGCAGAGCGGGAAATTCCTTGCGTACGGAGCGCTGATCCTGCTGCCCATGAGCATCACCATGATCTCCACGAGCCTTCTCAATTCGCTCAACTGCGAAAAGCAGACGCTATGCATCTTTCTTGCCGGGGCGGCGTGTATGCTCGCCTGCGTCTGGCTGCTCCCGCCGTATCTGGGCAGCGGCGCGCTGCTCGCCGGCATGGCGTGCGACCATACGGTCACGGCGGTCTGTTCGCTCCTTCTGCTGCGCAAAAAGACGGGCGCGCTGCGCTCGAAACCGTATTTTCTGCGCCTGCTGCTTGCGCTTTTGCCCGTCTGTGCGGCGGGCTGGTGCGTGCATGCGCTCTCCATGAAGATCCTGAGTTTTATGCCCGCGCTCGCGCTCACGATGCTTGCCGTCGGCGGGGCGGAGCTCGGCTTTTTCGCACTTTTCCGCCTTTACGACTTCCGCGCACTCGTCGGGCGCATTCTGCGCAAAAAAACACGCAAAACACCCGCTGTTCTGTTGACAATCGGGCAAAAGTAATTTACAATATTATTTGGTTTGAATTATTTATCCGGAGGTCTTCTCATGAGAATGACAGAAGAAATGCGCAAAGCCCTTCGTATCACGGTGGACTACACCAATATGACGGACAAGTACCTCGGCGACAAGGGGTACGGCGCAAAGAAGTTCGACGAACTCAAAAAAACCATCAAAGCGGCGCACGCCTACGTGAGCGGCAACCGCGGGAAGGACGAGCTCTTTATGGGCTGGACGGAACTTCCCTACAATCAGGATGCCATCGTAAAAGATATCCTCGAGACGGCGAAAGCGGTGCGCAAGAAGTTCGATTATTTCGTAGTGCTCGGCATCGGCGGGAGCGCGCTCGGCCCCATCATGGCATTCCAGGCACTCTGCCATCTACACCATAACGACCTGCCCAAGAGCAAGAGAAAGGGCCCCAAATTTTACGTGGAGGACAACGTCGACCCCGTCCGCATGAAGGAACTGCTCGACGTCATCGACCTCAAAAAGACCTGTTTCAACGTCATCTCCAAATCGGGCGCCACCAGCGAGACGATGGCGCAGTATCTCATCATCTCCGAACTCCTGAAGAAAAACGGTCTCTCCGTCAAGGAGCACATGATCTTTACGACCGACGCAAAGAAAGGCAACCTCGTGAAGATCTCCGCCTCCCTCGGCGGCGTCAAGAGCTACGTGCTTCCCGACGGCGTGGGCGGCAGATTTTCGGAGCTCTCCCCCGTGGGGCTTCTGCCCGCGGCCGTGCTCGGCATCGACATCAAGCTGCTTTTAAAGGGCGCGGCCTTCATGGACAAGCTGTGCAAGAGCGCGGACGTCAAAAAGAATCCCGCCCTGCTCTGCGCAGCGCTGCAATTTATGGCGATGCGCGACGGCAAAAACGTCGGCGTCATGATGCCCTATTCGGACAACCTGCGCTACGTCGCCGACTGGTACGCGCAGCTTTGGGCGGAATCGCTCGGCAAAAACGTCACCCTCGACGGCACGCCCTGCAACGCAGGGCAGACGCCCGTAAAGGCGCTTGGCGTCACCGACCAGCATTCGCAGGTGCAGCTGTATACGGAAGGTCCCTTCGATAAAGTCGTCACCTTCCTCTCCGTCGGCAGCTACAAACAAAAGAGCCCCATCCCGCACGGCTGCGAGGACATCCCCGACGTTTCCTTCCTCGGCGGCCACACCATGGAGGAGCTCATCCAGGCGGAAAACAAGGCGACCGCTTACGCGCTCACCAAGGCGGGCAGGCTCAACTATACCATCGACCTTCCCGAAGTCAACGAATTCACGCTCGGCCAGCTTTTGTTCCTCTTTGAGATGCAGACGGCGTACGCGGGCGCGATGCTCAACATCGACACCTTTAACCAGCCCGGCGTGGAAGCCGGCAAAAAGGCGACCTTTGCCCTGCTGGGAAAACCCGGCTACGAGGAGCAGAAACAGCAGCTTGACGCAGCTGCTTCCGATCCCGCATACCGCGTATAAATCAATCAAAAAAACCGCCCCCTGCCGTGCCGCAGGGGGCGGTTTTCCATTTCATCATGCAAGCTGTTCTGCCGCAGCGGAAGAAGGCGCCGTCTCTTCCCGGGAGAGGAGTTCCCCCACCGTAGAGACGAGCGACTGCGTATAGGCGGCTTCGTCCGCCGTCTCCCCCCGCAAAACGAGTTCGTCGCCCGGAAGAAGCACCGTCTCGCCGTCGGGAACGAGGTGAAGTTCCCCGCGGAAAAGCGTGACGACGAGCGAATCGGCGGGCCAAAGCACGTCGCGGATGGCGCGGCCGTCCGCAGGCGCTCCCTTGCCGACGCGCAGGCGGTAGGTATAGGTATGCACGGGATTCGCCCTGCGCTGCTCTTCCAGGATGCCGTCGAGCAGCTTATCGTAAATGGGTTCGGTGCGGAAAGCGTCCCCCATCAGGTACCCCACCGCCGCGCCCACGATGACGGGCAGAAGGAAGGCAAAATTCCACGTGAGTTCCACGACCATGACGATGGCGGTGACGGGCGCCTTGACGATGGTGGTGAAGAACGCCGCCATACAGACCATGACCATGAGGTCGGAATAAGCGGGATCCATGCCCATCTGCGTGCAGAGCAGGCTCATCAACCCGCCCATGCAGGCGCCGACGGCGAGCATGGGGATGAACACGCCGCAGGGCACGCCCGCGCCCATATTGACGACGGAAATGACAAATTTCAGCACGAGAACGATGAGGAGCGTCGCCCACATCGGGGAACCAAACACGCGCTCCAACCCGGACATGCCGCCGCCCAATGCTTCCAAAAGTTCGTGCCCGCCGCCCATCGCGTATACCGTGATGAGGCCGAAGGCGCCGCCGAGCAGGAACGGTACGGTCATTTTGCCGATGCCCTTCCAGAACGTGATCTTGGAAAAGGCTTTTTTGAGAAGAAACACGAGAAAATAAAACCCGACCCCGAGCAACCCGCAGGCAAGCGCGGCGAACAAAAAGTAGAGATAGGATACCATGTCCGGGGTCGCAAAGGTATAGGTGGTGAGCGAAGAACCGACGGAAAGCCCCATGAGCGGCCGCAGCAGATTGCGCGTCAGCACGCCGACGATGACGGAAGAGAAGGAACAGATGAACACTTCCGGCGTGAACCGCTTGTGCGCCTCCTCAAAGGCGAACGCCATGCCCGTGAGCGGCGCGTTGAAGGCGACGGCAAGACCCGTACATGCCCCGCCCGTGACCTGGTAGCGGCGCACCGTATCGTTCCGGCGCAGCAGTTCGCTGGTCCCGTAACCGCAGGCGCCGCCGACCTGGATGCTCGGCCCCTCCGACCCTGCGGAAAGCCCCATAAATACGGTAAAGAGGCTGGCCGCAAACATCGCCGTGAGCACCTCATACCAACGGAAGCGGATCAGGCCGCGTGCAGCGCCCTCCGTCTGCGGAATGCCGCTGCCGCGGATCATGGGAATGAATTTCACGATGCCGCCCACGACGACCGCGCCCAGAAACAGCGTTACGAACAGAAGCGGGATAAAGGCGGGGTTTTCGCGCAGGAGCTCGTACACCCCGCGCGAAAAAGATTCCGCCTTCGTCGTGAGTACGTTGTAGATGGTGACGACCGCCCCCGCAAACAGACCCGTGAGCGCGCCGACGGCCACCAGCTGAACGCCGTAATGATAGGCGTTGCTTTTGATCTTCTCTAATTTTTTCTTCATGGCGATTCTCTCCGAACTTTCCCATTTTAACACATCGGGCAAAAAAAGTAAACTTATTTTTCCGCTTTGCCGCCGCTTCCCCCACGGAAAACGGCGCCGCCCGCAGGCGCGCCGTCTCTTGAATGCATTTTATTCGGGAACGGCGAACTGCGCGTGATACAATTCGCTGTAAAAACCGCCCTTTTGCAGCAGCTCCTCATGCGTGCCCTGTTCGATGATCTTGCCCGCGTTCATGACGAGGATGATATCCGCGGAACGTACCGTAGAGAGCCTGTGCGCGACGATGAAGCTCGTTCTGCCGAGCATCAGTTTGGCAAACGCGTCCTGCACGCGGAGTTCGGTGCGCGTATCGATGGAGCTCGTCGCCTCATCGAGGATGAGCATGGGCGGCAGGCAAAGCATGATGCGCGCGATGCACAACAGCTGTTTCTGCCCCTGCGAAAGCGCGCCCTCGTCGCCGATCACCGTGTCGTACCCCTGCGGCAGCCGCATGATGAAGGAATGCGCGTGCGCCGCCTTCGCCGCGGCGATCATCTCCTCTTCCGTGCAGTCGGGCTTGCCCATGCACAGATTTTCGCGCACGGTGGCGCGCTTGAGCCACGTCTCCTGCAACACCATGCCGTAGTGCGCACGCAGGGAATGCCGGGTAACCGAACGGATATCGTGCCCTTCCACGCAGATGCTGCCGCCTAAGACGTCGTAAAAGCGCATCAGAAGATTGATGATGGTCGTTTTCCCGCAGCCCGTCGGCCCGACGATGGCGACCCGCTTGCCCGCCGTCACCGAAAGGTTGAGGTCCTCGATGAGCCTGCGTTCGGGTGAATAGGAAAATTCCACGTGCGAAAGCTCAATGTTGCCGTCCACCTGTTTGAGCACGTAATTGCCTTCGTCCGAAGGCTGCGCCTCCTCGCCGATGAGCGCGAGCAGACGGGACGCGCAGGCAACGGCATTCTGGAATTCGGTGATGACTTCCGTGATCTCGTTAAACGGTTTGGTATACTGATTGGCGTATGAAAGGAAGGTGGACAGATACCCGACGCTGAACGCGCCGCCCGTCCCGATGACCGTGAACGCCCCCACGAGCGCGACGCCCGCATATACGACCGAGTTGATGAAGCGCGTCACGGGGTTTGTGGTCGATGAATAGAAGATGGCGCGCAGAGAACATTTTTTCAGGCGCTCGTTGATCTCGGCAAACGTCTCCTCGTTTTCGTCCTCATGCGTGTACGCCTTGACGATCTTGAGGTTGCCCACCATCTCATCGATGAAAGCCGTCTGCTCGGCGCGCGTCTCCGATTGCAGCTTGAACATGGAATAGGTGTGCGAAGCGATAAATTTCGCCGCGAACAGGGAAACGGGCGTGATGCAGAAGACGACAAGCGCGATCTCAAAGCGGAGCACGAGCATGATGACGAGCGTGCCGAGGATGGTACAGATGCCCGTAAACAGCTGCGTAAACCCGAGCAGAAGTCCGTCCGAAAACTGCTCCGCATCCGTGATGACGACGCTGGCGATCTCCCCGTACGAGCGCGAATCGATGTAACGCAGCGGCAATACCTCGATCTTGCGGAATGCGTCGCGGCGGATGTCCGCCAGAACGTGATAGGCGATCTTGTTGTTGCACAGGCTCATCAGCCATTGAGAGAGCGCCGTCACGGCGATACAGCCGCCGATGACGAGGAAGAGGTCGCCGAGGCGGGCGAAATCGACCTCCCCCGCCCCGAGGATGCAGTCGATGGCAAGGCCGACGAGAAAAGGGACCGCGAGCGTCAGAAGGACGGTGACGAGCGCGAGGAAGACGGTGCAGAGGAGGTACCCCGTGTACGGCCTGAGATAGCGGAAAATGCCTTTGAGCGTCTTTGTCCGTTTCATCGCGTTCATGCCTCTTCCTCCTTGAATTGCGAGCGATAGATCTCCCGATAGACGGAACAGGTACGCAGAAGGTCCTCGTGGCTTCCCATGCCGACGACCTTGCCGTCGTCGAGAACGAGGATGAGGTCGGCCTGCAATACGGACGCCGTACGCTGGGAGACGATAAACACGGTGCGCCCGGTCTCGCGGAGCGCCGCGCGCAGGCGCGCGTCCGTTGCATAATCGAGCGCGGAAGCGGAATCGTCAAGGATGAGGATCTCGGGATCGCGCACGAGGGCGCGCGCGATGGTCAGTCTCTGCCGCTGCCCGCCGGAAAGATTCTTGCCTTCCTGGGCGATCTCGCCGTCGAGGCCGCCCTTGGCCGCAAGCACGTCGTCCGCCTGCGCGGTATGCACGGCGCTTAAAAGCGCCTCTTCCGGGGCGTCCTCCCTGCCCCAGAGCAGGTTGGAGCGGATGCTGCCCTTGAAAAGCACGGCCTTCTGCGGCACGATGCCGATGCGCTCGCGCAGCTCCGTTGCGGACATGGTGCGCACGTCGCGCCCTTCGAGCAGTACCTGTCCTTCCGTCGCGGCATAGAAGCGGGGCAGCAGGTTGACGAGCGTCGTCTTGCCGGAACCCGTCCCCCCGATGATGCCCACCGTCTGCCCTTTTCTGACCTGAAAATGGATATCGGTGAGCGCGGGCGCGCCGCCGCCCGCATACGAGAACGTGACGTGGCGGAATTCAAGATAGGCGCCGCCTTCGGCCGCGGGCGCGGCGTCCGAATATTCCGCGCACAGCACGTCAGGCTCCCCTTCCGTATCCAATACGCGCTCGATGCGCTTTTCGCAGGAGACCGCCTTGGTGACGGTGACGATGAGGTTGGCAAGTTTGATAAGCTCGACGAGGATCTGGGAAAGATACCCGTAGAGGGCGATGACGTCGCCCTGCTGCAGCGCGCCGGCGTTCACCTGCAGCGCGCCCACGTAGACGAGGGCGATGACGGCGAGATTGACGAGTACATAGGTGAGCGGATTGGTGAGCGCGGCGATCTTGCCCACCCGTTTCTGCGCGGCGAGCAGTTCCCCGTTGCGCAGCTCGAATTCCTTTTGTTCGCTCTCCTCCTTGCAGAAGGCGCGGATGACGCGCACGCCCGCAAGATTTTCGCGCGTGGAAAGAAAGACCCGATCGAGTTTTCCCTGCACCTTCTGATAGAGCGGGATGCAGGCAGCCATGACGGCAAACACGGCGACGGACAGGAGCGGGATGACGGCGACGAAGACGAGCGCCGCCTTGACGTCGACCACGAACGCCATCGCCATGGCACCGAAAACGATGAAGGGCGAACGCAAAAAGAGGCGCAGGGACATATTTACGCCCGTCTGCACCTGATTGACGTCGCTCGTCATGCGCGTGATCATCGTGGAAGTCCCCATCTCGTCGATCTGCGTATACGAAAAAGACTGTAATTTGCGGAAAAGCCGCGTGCGGAGATCGGCGCAGGCGCCCACGGCGGCGCGCGCCGCAAAGTACTGCGCCGTGATGGAGAAGGCGAGCCCGACGATGCCGAACCCGACGAGGAGCAGACACATGCCCACGATATATCCCTTGTCGCCTTCCGCGATGCCGTGATCGACGATCGCCGCCACGACGAGCGGCACGATGAGCTCGAGCGAGGCTTCCAGCAGCTTGAAAAGCGGCGCAAGGATCGCCTCGACGCGATACGATTTGATACAGGATAACAAATGTTTCAAGCGCGCTCCTTTCCCCTTCTCTGCATTTCATCGCAGACACGGCCGTGCCGCATGCGCTCAAATGAGGAAGAGATAGGTATAATATCCGGCAAAGCAGAGCAGCATGACCGCCCCGCCGATCTTGTTGAGTTTGTGCCCTTTCAGGGCGGAAAGCGCATACAGCAGGAGCGCCGCCCCCAACGCCACGCAGGCATCGACGAGGTTCCCTTCCGCCGTAAACGTGAGCGGATAAAAGAAGGAAGAGACACCCGCCACGAAAAAGATGTTAAAAATATTGCTGCCGATGATGTTGCCGACGGCGATGTCCGTTTCCCCTTTTGCCGCCGCCACGACGGACGTCACGAGTTCGGGCAGCGAAGTGCCGATCGCGACCACCGTGAGCCCGATGATGCGTTCACTGACGCCGAATTCCTCGGCGATGGCGCGGGCAGCATCCACGAGCAGCGTGCCGCCTCCCACGACCATGCCAAGCCCTACGAGCACAAGCACGATCAAAAACCATGTTTTTTGCGACATACGGGCATACCATGCCCTGATTTTTCCCTTTTCCTCCTGCGGGTCGCCCTGCGGCTCCGCAAGCGGTTCCCCCGCCGCCGCGTCCGCGCGGGAATTGCGGAAGAGAAAGAAGAGATAGACCGAAAACACCGCGACGAGGATGAGCCCGTCCCACCAGGAGAGCGCATTCCCCCAGAGCCCGAGCCCGATCAGAAGGCCGCTCGCCACGAGGAGCGCGGGCAGATCGAGCGTCAAAGAAAGCCTCTGCACCGGCAGGTCGCGGATCAGCGCGGAAAGCCCGAGGATGAGCAGGATATTCGTGATGTTGCTGCCCACGACGTTGCCGATGGAGATGTCCGCCGAATGCTGAATGGCGGAGGTGACGGAGACGGCAAGCTCCGGCGCGCTGGTACCGAAGGCGACGATGGTCAGCCCGATGACGAGCGGCGATATGCGGCACTTTTTGGCGACGCCCGCGCTGCCGTCTACAAACCAATCCGCCCCCTTGACGAGGAGCACAAGTCCCACAATGAGCAATATGATCTGAACTGCCAGCATCTTCCGTTCCTTCCGGGGCGTACCCGCCCCGCATTGTTTACTCTATCATGACGGGCGTAAAATGTCAAGCGCACGGCGACGCCCGCGCCGTGCACGGTTTTTTTGCCAAAAACTCCCAATTTTCGGCTTAAAAGAAACTTTCTATCAGGATCTTCAGCCCGATGCCGATGAGGATAATGCCGCCCAAAAGCTCCGCCTTGTCGGCAAGTTTGTTTCCGACCGCCTTCCCCACATAGACGGCGGCAAAAGACAGCAGATACGTGACGCCCGCGATGACGAGCGCGCATGCCCAGACGGGAACGGGAAGGCCGCCCGCCGACTCCGCAGCGAGCAGCGTCACCCCTACGGCAAGCGCGTCGATGCTCGTTGCCAGCGCCTGCAGAAAGAGTCTTTTCACCCCCAGCACCTGCGGCTCTCCCTCATCTTTTTTCAAACAGTCCCAAATCATTTTCCCGCCGATGAATGCGAGCAGAACAAAGGAGAGCCAAGGCGCCACCGCTTCCACCGCGGCCGAAAACAGCGAACCGCAATAGTAGCCCGCAAGCGGCATCGCGCCCTGAAAAAAACCGTAAAACAAGGCGACGAGCGCGACTTTGCCGAAGCGCATCTTCGGCTCCGCCATGCCGTTCGTCATTCCGACGGCAACGGCGTCCATGGACAACGCTACGCCAAGAAGCAGTATTTCCCAAATGCTCATAAATCCCTCCGCGCCTGCGGCAAAAAGAAAAGACTTATGCGCGAAAAAAACGCGCATAAGTCTCGCCGTTTCAGATAAAACCCGCGGTCACCCGCAATCTGTGGACTTTACCGCCGGAAACGCCCGGCCGACTACTCCCCTATGTGTTTTTATAGTACCATTTTCCGCTTTACTTTGTCAACGCTTTTGATTATAATATTTGCATGGGTTACGAAATTTTTCTCAAAAAAGGCGAAGAAAAGCGCATCGTCGCGGGACACAGCTGGGTATACGCCAACGAAGTTGCCCGCATCGAAGGCAAAGACAAAAACGGAGCGCTGGCGACCGTGCGCGCCTTTGACGGGCGCTACATCGGCAAGGGCTACATCAACCATGCGTCCAAGATCCTCGTGCGGATCTTTTTGCGCGAGAACGAGGAAGAGAGCGAAGAACTTCTGCTTTCCCGCATCCGCCGCGCCAACGATCATCGACGCGCGCTCGGCTATGAAAACTGTTACCGCGCCGTCTTTGCCGAGGCGGACGACCTGCCCGCGCTCATCGTGGACAAATACGGCGACTATCTCTGCGTACAGCTGCTTTCGTTGGGTGTGTATCTGCGCAAAGCGCAGATCGTAAACGCGCTCGTGCGCGTCTTTTCCCCGAAAGGCATTTACGAACGCTCGGACGTTTCCGTGCGCAAAAAGGAAGGGCTCGCCGAGGAGACCGGCATTTTATACGGGGAGGTCCCCGAACGGGTGGAGATCGAAGAAAACGGCCTGCGCATGCTCGTCAGTCTGCAAAAGGGTCAGAAGACGGGCTACTTCCTCGACCAGAAGGAAAACCGCTTTGCCGTGCGCCGGTATGCAAGAGGCGACGTGCTCGACTGCTTTTGCAACAGCGGCGGGTTTTCCCTCAACGCCGCCCTCTCTGCCGACTGCGTGACTGCGCTCGACATCTCGGAATTTGCCCTGGAAAACGTGCGCGAAAATGCCGCGCTCAACGGGATCTCCAACATCAGGACGCAATGCGGCGACGTGTTCGAAGTGCTGCGCGCCTATAAGGCGGAAGGCAGAAAGTTCGACTGCATCGTCCTTGACCCGCCCGCCTTTTGCAAGAGCGCAGACGAGGTAAAGGACGCCTACCGCGGCTATAAGGACCTCAACCTCCTCGCCATGAAGCTGGTGCGGCCGGGCGGATACCTCGTCACCTGTTCCTGCTCGCATTACATGACCTTCCCGCTGTTTGAAAAGATGCTGGTAGAGGCGGCGCGTAATTCGGGCAGACGCGTGCAGAGCGTGGAAACAAAGACGCAGGCACCCGACCATCCCTCCCTTCTGTGCGCGGAAGAAACGCAGTACCTGAAGTTTTTTGTCCTGCACGTCATCTGAATCGAAATAATTTGTCCCCCTTCCGTTCGGGCGCAAACCGTTTGCTCCCGCAAACGCCTCCACCCCCGAATCCCTCTCTTTATTCGCATTTTTCCAAAAAAAGAGCCGACAACCGTCGGCTCTTTTTGTTGGCGGAGAGAGAGGGATTCGCGCCTTTGGCGGCGCGCCCCGGGAAACAGCCCGCCGGGCTGTTCCGTTTGCGTTCTTCCTTCCTTGTCCCCCTTCCGTTCAGGCGCAAACCGTTTGCTCCCGCAAACGCCTCCACCCCCGAATCCCTCTCTTTATTCGCATTTTTTCCAAAAAAAGAGCCGACAACCGTCGGCTCTTTTTGTTGGCGGAGAGAGAGGGATTCGGACCCCCGGAAAGTTGCCCTTCAACGGTTTTCAAGACCGCCGCATTCGACCGCTCTGCCATCTCTCCGAAAAAGCGCAGGGATCCCTGCGCACGATATTGGTGTTGCCGCGGACATGGCCGCGCCGTATGCTGTTTTCCGCGCTTTATCTGTGCGTGCCGCGGAAGAAAAGCGCAAGCGTCCCGGGGCCGGAGTGGGTCCCGATGACGTTGCCGACGTAGTTGACGAGGATGGGATGGCGATCGCCGAAGCTGCGGCGGATGAGTTGAATAAGGGACTCCACGTCATCCATGCAATCGCCGTGGCTGATGAAGATAGGCTCGTCGTCCTCAAGCACCGCAAGCTGCTTCATGTGATCGACGAGCGCGGAGACGGATTTTTTTCGCGTCATGACCTTGCCGATCGCGATGAGGTGCCCCGCGTCATCCACGTGCAGGACGGGCTTGATGTTGAGGAGCGTCCCCATGATCGCCGTCGATTTGGATACGCGGCCGCCGCGGTGGAGATGAAAGAGGTTGTCCACCGTAAACATATGCACGATGTGCAGTTTCAGCGATTCCGCATAATCACGGACTTCCTCGATCGAAGCGCCCGTATCCGCCTTTTTCACCACGTAATCGACCAGCAGCCCTTCCCCGAGCGAAGCTGAAAGCGAATCGACGACGAAGATCTTGCGCTGCGGATACTGCGCGGAAAGCTCTCTGGCCGCGACCACAAAGCTGTTTGCTGTGCCGGAAAGCCCTGAGGAGAAGGCGATGACGAGCACGTCGTTTCCTGCCGCGACGAGAGGCTCGATGTGCGCCTTTGCCTGCTCGGGCGCGATCTGGAAGGTGGTGGGCATCGCCTTTTCGTTGCGCAGCTTGGCATAGAAGGTCTTAACGTCCATATGCGCGCCGTCCTCGCCCCCGTAGGTGACGCCGTTGAGCATGAATCCCAGTTCGACGCTGTACACGCCGTGTTCTTTCAGATATTCTTCGGGCAGATCGGCGGAAGAATCCGTCATGATCGCAAATTTCCGTTCCATATGATATCTCCGTGTTTTGTCAAATTGATAAAAAGAGATAACACGTCATCCGTGTTATCGCTGCAATTTTATTCAGTATACCGCAAATGGCAGATTTTGTCAAGACAATGAGCACGCTTCCTCATTTCAGCGTATAAAAATTTTTTACGCGGACGGCGCGGAACCGTACGGTGACCTCGATCGTCCCCGTCCCCTCGCCGAGTGAGAGCGTCACCTCCCCTTCCGGCTCAAAATATTCATGCGCGACGCGCGAAAACTCCTCCTGAGCCGCGCGGAAACTTTCCTCGTTCATCTCCGCTTTATCCGCTTTCAGCATGGCATCCAGGCGCTGCCTGGTCTCCCCTTCCCCTCGTTTCATGATTCCCTCCCTCACAGGCGGCGCTTGAGCCCGCCAAGGATCGAGCCGATGAGCCCGCCGTATTTTTTCTCCGCATCAAAGATCCGGCTCTTTCCGCTCAGATAATAGGACGCGAAAAAGCGGAACGCGCGCGAACCTTCCGCCACGTTGTCGAGGAAAATGCGATCTTCCTCGGGTATGACGGCAAGGAGCGGCAGGCGCAGCATATCGGAGATCTCCCGCGGGGACAAAATCTCCCCGCGCTTCATCATGTCCCCCCGCACGAGGTTGACGGCAAGCCCGACGCCCTTCAGCCGATAATTCTTCAGCATGCCCGAAACCTTATCCGCATCCCGCATGGCGGAGATATGCGGCGTGGTGACGAGGATGGCTTCTTCCGCCGCCGCCACGGCGCGGTGAAACCCCTCCTCGATGCCTGCGGGCGAGTCGATGAGAATGTAATCGAACTGCGGCGCGAGAGAATCGAGAATGAGGCGCACCGCCTGCGGCGAGATATAGCGATCGGGATCGTGCCCGCTTGAGAGCACGGACAGCGCCGGATACCGCGGATGGCGCACCAGCGCCTGCCGGGGCCGGCAGCGCCCCTCGATGGCGTCTACGATGTCATACGTCGCCAGATTTTCCATCCCGAGCACGACGTCGATGTTGTTCAGCCCGAAATCAAGGTCGCACACGATGACGCGGGCGCCGCGGCGCGCCAGCTGTACGCCGAGATTGGCGGTGACCGTCGTCTTGCCGACCCCGCCCTTGCCCGACGTTACCACAATTTTTCTCGCCATAGCCTCCTCCCGCCCGCCTGATCTCTGCGGATGCGTCTCCCCCGCACCATACGCATACAGAATACCACATCCGCGAGCGCGCGGCACGTCGTACTTTGTCAAACGGACACGAAAAAGCGTAAACTCCGTTTTTTGTACAAATTGAATAACATTTTGTATCTTGACAACCGGGCAAAACCGTGTTATGATGCTGATGACCAACTTCCTGCTCGCCTCGCTGGACGCCCGCAAGCATACGATCGGCATCCTGCGGGCGATGGGCGCGCGCAGACGCGACGTCGTACATGTATGCCTTGCAGAAAGCCTCCTGATGGCGCTCATCGACTTTCTCATCACCTTGCTCGCGGTCGGGATCGCCTGCGCCGCATTCAACGCGCAATATTACGGCGTCCCCATTCTGCAGATGGGCTTCCTGCCGCTGCTTTTGACGGCGACGCTCTGCTTCGGCACGGCGGCACTCGCAAGCGCTCTGCCCGCGCTGCACGTCCTCAGGCAGAGACCCATCGACATCATCAGCAAAAACGCCTGACCGCGCACTGCGCAAAAGAAGGTGCGGAGCAATGCTCCGCACCTTCTTTTTTAATGCTCGTTTTCCAGTTTTTTCACATACGCCGCGTATTCCTCGTCGCTCAGACGGGGAACTTTTTTCTTCTTTCCCATAAGCACACTCCTTGCAATCGAGATCGCCATGAGTATGCCCGAAAAGGCAGCGCTTTATTCGGTGCGCAGGGCAATGACGGGATCCTTCTTCGCCGCCGCCGAGGCGGGGATGAGCCCCGAGATCAGCGTGAGCACCACGCTGATGAGCACCATGATGAGCGCCGAGCTGAACGGCAGCGCCGCAAGCTGCGCGATGCCCGTCAGCGACTGCAGAATGAGGTTGACGATAAAGGCGATGAGATAGCTCACCGCAACGCCGATGACGCCCGCCGCGAGCCCGATGATAAAGGTCTCCGCATTGAACAGATTGCGGATATCCCGCTTGCGCGCGCCGAGCGATCGCAATACGCCGATCTCTTTGACGCGCTCGACCACGGAAACGTACGTGATGATGCCGATCATGACCGACGAAACGACGAGCGAAATGGCGGTGAAGGCGACGAGGACGTAGGTAATGACGTCGAGGATGGTCTGCACCATGCGCATGAGAAGCCCGACGCGGTCGGAATACGTTACCTGCTCCGCCTCCTCGTGCGCGTCGTTCCAGGCGTCGAGATAGGCGAGCATGTCGTCCTTGGCGTCAAAGTCGCGCGGGTAGAAATAGATGGCGTTGACGGTGTCATCCCCGCCGAGACGGCGGAGGACCGATTCCTGCGTGTAATTGACGAACACGTTGGTGCCCATCACCTCGTATGCCGTGTAATAGCCGTTGAGATGCGCCGCAGGCGAACGGTACAGCGTCATCATCTGTCCCTCGTAGGGGATGGTGAGAGCGTTGGAAGGATCCTGCATCCACTGCACGATCTTCGACTGCATGTTCGCCTGAATGTACTCTTCATAGATCTGTTCGGGCAGATTCAGCCCGCTGGAAAGGCACCCGTACGTCATGCCCTTTTTGAGGCGCAGGATGCCGCTCACCTTGATGTTGATGCCTTCCCCATCCCGGGCCGTCAGGGAAGCGCGCGTCCCCTCGTAGACGTAAGGGTACAGGCTTGCCCCTGCCGATTCCGCGTATACGGCGTCGTTAAAAAAGAGCGTGAACTGCTTGCCGATGACGTCGTCGAAGTCGATGGTGAGGTATTCGTCCTCCGTCCCCGCCGGCCCCTCCCCGACGTTGAAGAGGGAAAGGAAGGTCATCTCATCGATAAACCCGAGCTGAGCGAGCGTCAGGTCGGTGATGTCGTTGGTGTCGCCGATGACGAGGACCGCTTCCGAACTGTTCGTGGGGAATTCGCCCGCAACGACGTCGTACTGCGAACGGATGTATTCGCCGTAGCGATCGTCCGTGAAATCTGCCGTGCCGGGCATTTTGGTCACCACGCTGCCGAGGTAATTGATGAGGTAAGCGAGCTGGCTGTACTCCTCCGCGCGCGTCGTCAGTTCGTTCGTATAGAACTCCTTGAGCTCGGAGAGGGACATGTACTGCGTCTTGACCTCCTCCGGCGTAGCGCCCGTGACGACCTCGGTAAAGAGGTTGTCGAGGATGGATTCCCCGTGCCCGTACTGGATGGCGTAATAGTACTCCTCGGGCATGGCCTTGACATAGTCGATGTATTCATCGGAAATGTTGTTGGTGACGCTCATGCCGTTGGCGAGGTTGGTGAGGAAGGAATTGACGTATACCTTGTCGCCGATCTCGGAGAGGTCCGGCATGTCGTTGATCGAAGTCATATTGCTCAGGATGGACGAAACGTCGAGCGTCGATTCCGTGACCTCGAGCGGATAATGGGAAAGCATGTCCTCTTCCGTGCGCAAAATGTAATTGTTGAACCCGTTGGAGAGCGCGAGCACCAGGCAGACGCTGATGATGCCGATGCTGCCTGCGATGGACGTGACGATCGTGCGGCCCTTCTTGGAGAAGAGGTTGCGGGCGGACAACGCAAGCGCCGTGAAAAAGCCCATGCTGGCGTGTTCCTTCTTCACCTTCTTCTTTTTGGGCGCCTTCTTCTTTTGGGGAAGAATGCCCCTTGCCTGTGCCGCCGCGCGGCGCTGCGCCGCTTCCGCCGCGCTGTCGTACGGCATGGAATCGGAGACGACCTTGCCGTCCTTCAGCTTCACGATACGGGTGGCGTACTGCTGGGCGAGCTCGGGATTGTGCGTGACCATGATGACGAGCCGTTCGCCGGAGATCTCTTTGATGAGATCCATGATCTGCACGCTCGTGGCGGAATCCAAAGCGCCCGTCGGCTCGTCGGCGAGCAGGATGGCGGGATCGTTGACGAGCGCGCGCGCAATAGCGACGCGCTGCATCTGCCCGCCCGAAAGCTGATTGGGCAGCTTGTGCAGATGATCGCCGAGCCCGACGCGGATGAGCGCCTGCTTGGCGCGCTCCTTCCGCTCCTCGCGGCCGACGCCGCCGATGGTGAGGGCAAGCTCGACGTTCCCGAGGACCGTCTGGTGCGGGATGAGGTTATACGACTGGAAAATAAACCCGATCTTATGATTGCGGTAGACATCCCAATCGCGGTCGGTATACGCCTTGGTGGATTTTCCCTGAATGACGAGGTCGCCCGACGTGTACTGGTCGAGCCCGCCGATGATGTTGAGCAGCGTCGTCTTGCCGCACCCGGACGGGCCGAGGATGCAGACAAACTCGTTGCGGCGGAATTCAAGATCGATCCCGCGCAGAGCGCGGACACGGGTATCGGCTACCTTGTAATCTTTCTTGATGCGAATGAGTTTTAACATAGAAGATCCCTCGTTTGAAGATATTTCATTATCCCCGTTCGCTCTCAGTTCAGGCGTTCTGTTCTCCCTGCTTTGCCTGCCTCGTCTCCGCGATCGCCTTGCGGAAGACGGACGCAAATTCATCGTAGGCGGAAATAAGCTGCTTCAGGCGCTCCTCGCCGTATTCCGCCGTGATGCGCTCCATAACGGCGTTTGCCTGGCGGCACTGCTCCTCAAACGTGGCGTATGCCTTATCGGAGAGGCGTATGTATGCGATCTTCTTATCGCTGGGGGATTCGACGCGCTGCACGATGCCGCGCTTTTCCATTTTGGTCACCAGCTGGGAAATGGCCGAACGCGTGATGCCGAGACGCCGCGCAAGTTCGGAGGAAATGATGTCCTTTCCCTTTTCCCCTTCCATGATGATCTCCCGCAAGAGGCGGAACTCCGTCTTGCTCAACACCGCTTCGCCGCGGAACAGCCCGAGTGATTCCATGTTTTTGGCGATTTGAAAAATTTTGATAAGATACTCGTTGATCTCCATCACGGCTCTCCTTTTTCTATATTGTATGCTTCTAAACAATTTACTAATTTTATATACCCTTTCGGGGGATGTTGTCAAACAATTTGTCGCGGATTTCAAAAAATTTTTTATTTTTCACAATCTTTTATATGATTCCGCACGTTCATGCCCGCCGCGCGGCGGTTTTTCCCCGAAATAGGAGTAAAATCCGCAGGAAAGGTGTGCGTTGAACAGCTTGCGGCGGCGCGAAACGCGCCCTCCGAATGCGCGCTCCGCCTGCGGATAGGAACTGATGAAATGGCAGCTCCAGCCGGGGAGACGGCGGTACATGGCGCCGAAATCGCGGTAAAGGGAAAAGAGGTCCTCCTCCTGCAGGCGTTCCCCGTAAGGCGGGTTTGAAAGCAGGATCCCGTACCCTTCCGCCGCAGAAAATTCGCGCATGTCCGCGCAGGCAAAGCGGATACAATCGGCAACGCCCGCCCGTTCGGCGTGGAACCGGGCGACGGAGACCGCGCGGGGGGAAAGGTCGCCCGCAAAGATCTCCGGTTTTGCCGCGCGATCTTCGAGATCCGCCGCCTCCTCGAGCGCGCGCGGCAGCACGTCGGGCACCCCCTTCCACGCGGTGAAATCAAAGTGACGGCCGCGCCCGGGCGCCATGCGGCGGGCGAGCATGGCCGCCTCGATCGCGATGGTGCCGCTGCCGCAGAACACGTCGGCAAACGGTTTTTGCGCGCGGTAAAAACACAGATCGAGCAAGGCCGCCGCCGTCGTTTCCCGCAGGGGCGCATCGTAACGCAGCACGCGGTATCCGCGCTTGTGCAGGCCGTCGCCGGAAGTATCGAGCGTCAGCGTGACCGTATCCTCAAATACGGACATACCCACCACGGCGCGCGGGCCTTTCTCGTCCAGCGTACGCACGCCAAGCCGTTCCTTCAGCCGTTCCACGATCGCCTTTTTGAACACGCCGCCCGCCGCCTTGACCGCCATCAGGCGGCTTTTGACGCATTTCCCGTCCAGCAGAATGCGCGTATGCGGCGTAAAATACGTCTCCCAAGGGACGGCGCGCGCTCCCTCAAAGAGCTCGTCGAACGTCTCCGCGCGGAATTCCGCCAGCTCGATCAGCACGCGTTCGCCCGTGCGCAAAAAGACGTTGAGGCGGGCGACGTCGGAAAAATCGCCCGTGAGGGATACCCTGCCCCGCTCGGCGGGACGGTCGCCGTAGCCGAGGCGGATGAGTTCGCGCTTGAGCGGCGCCTCCGTCCCCGCGGCGGCGGGAATGAGCAGTTTCATGCGTTTCCTCCAAAAAAAAGAGCGGCAAACGCCGCTTTTTCCCGTACATGGGTATGCCGTATGTTACGATCCCGTCTCCTCGTCCCCTTCGGGCGGCTCGGGTTCCGGGATAAACGGCGTAATGGGCTCGGTATCGGGCGTGAGATCGTAGCGGTCGTCCACGTCGCCGAGCAGTTCCTCGATGATGTCCTCGCGGGTGATGATGCCAAGCGCGTTCCCCTCGCTTCCGACGATCGCCATCTGCTCGCGCATGCTCTGCATGCGGCGGAGCTGGTCGGAGATCTTTTCCTCCGCCGTCGTCCACGAAACGGGATGCAGGATGTTGGCAAAATCCTCCCTGCCGGAGAGCATGTTCTCGTAAAAGTCGGCGCGGTACAGGATGCCGACGATGTTCGTCTTGCTCCCCTTGAATACGGGAATGCGCGAAAAATTGGTCTCGCGGAAGATCTTGCCGACGGCGCGCGGATTGGCGCGCACCTCAACGAGCACCACCCGATCGAGCGGGATCATGCACGACCCGACGTGCAGATCGTCAAAGCGCAGCGTCTTGGTGATGAGTTCGTGCTCCGTCTCGTTGAGGACGCCTTCCTCCTTGACGTCGGAGACGATCATTTTAAATTCCTCTTCCGTGAACTTCGGCTGCTTTTTATTGCGCCGGAACATGCGGAAGAGCAGCTTTTTCCACAGCCCGAAGAGGAAGGAAAGGGGCAGCAGAACGACCTCGCACGCATATACGGGATACGCCGCAAAGCAGGCAAACGCCTCCGGCGATTCCTTGGCGAGCGTTTTTGGCGTGATCTCCCCGAAAATAAGCACCACGACCGTCAGAACGATCGTGGAGAGCGTCACGCCGATATCGCCCCAAAGATTGGTAAACAGCACGGTGCCCAGCGAGGCAGCCGTGATGTTGACGATGTTGTTACCGATGAGCAGCGTGGTCAGAACTTTGTTGTAGTCTTCACTGATGCGCAGCGCGAGGCGCGCCGTGCGCCTTTTCTGCGCATACCTGCGCATGCGGACCGTACTGAAGCTCGTATATGCCGTTTCCGTAGCGCTGAAGAACGCGGAAAAACACACGAGCACGAGGATCGCGACGAGCAGACCTATGTCTATGGCATCCATATCTTATCCGTATCTTACCGCAAGACCCCGCAGCGTTTTCAGCCCTGTCTGCGGACAAAGGAGAGAATGCAGTAGCGCGGCGCATCGTCCCCGTTCTTCAGCGAAAGGACGCGGAGCGACCGCTCCTTCTTTTCTGCGATGGGCGTGCCGTTGGCGCCTTCGATCTCCTCCATCATGAGCTGCGCGTGGGCGCACGGATATTCCAGATACCGCTCGCAATAGCGGCAGCGCGGGTAATTCCCGCACATGTCGTACCCGCGCCATGCGCTTTCATACCACTTCTCGACGTCGAACTGTTCCTGTAACTTTGCAAGATCCTGTTCCATACTCTTCCTCCGTCCCTTATCTTTCGGTACCATTGGGTAATTCTATTATACTATATCTTTTTTCATTTTTCAACCCTTGCGGCACGATTTTTTTAATTTTCTTCATCTTCCCCGTAAACGGCGGTGAACGGCGTGAGCACGCCCCCCTTCCGCCAGCCCGGCACGGAATCGAGATTGACGTTGTGCATGCTGCGGAAGATGTTTTTTCCCGCATCGGGATTGACGCGTTCGAGCGAAGCGATGAGCGCCTTCATCTCGCGGCGCTTGCTCTCCTCTTCCTTTGAGGCGACGCGTTCGGTAAAGCGGCAGGCGCAGTTTAAAAAGCGCAGCCCGTTGTATGCCGCCCAGGAACGGATATCCGCCTCCTTGACCGCGTACATGGGGCGGATGAGCTGCATGCCGGGATGGGACGTGGAGCGGAGTTTCGGCATCATCGTTTTGATCTCCGCGCCGTAGAGCATACTTAAAAGCGTGGTCTCGATGACGTCGTCGAAATGGTGGCCGAGGGCGATCTTGTTGCAGCCGAGCGAAGCGGCGTATTCGTACAAATGCCCCCGCCGCATGCGCGCGCAGAGATAGCAGGGCGAACCCTCCGTCACCGACGTGACCACCTCGAAGATATTGCTCCGGAACACGCGCACGGGCACGCCGAGGAGCGCCGCGTTTTCCTCGATGAGGGCGCGGTTCACCGGGGCGTAACCGGGATCCATGACGATAAACTCCAAGCCGAACCGGAATTCACCGTGTTTTTCCAGCTCCTGCATGCACTTGGCGAGCAAAAAAGAATCTTTCCCGCCGGAGATACAGACGGCGATCTTATCTTCGGGGGAGATCAACCCGTATTGTTTGACAGCCTTTACAAAGGGGCACCAGATCTGTTTGCGGAACTTTTTGATGATGCTGCGCTCGATCTCGGCCGTGCTCATGTTCGCGCCCCTCTCTTCTGCGCATTCAGGTAGGAAAGCACGGAATAGGCGGCAACGCATCCCTCCCCCGCCGCTTTGACAAACTGATAAGGCCTGCCCGTCACGTCGCCCGCGGCAAACAGCCCGGGAAGGTTTGTAGACAGATCGCGCGAAACGCGGACATGCCCCCCGTCCGTCTCCAGGCCGCCGACCAGAGACGCGGGCGGAGCCGACTCGCGCAAAAAGAACACGCCGTCCGCCGAGACGGCGGCCCCGCTCTGCAGAATCAGCCGCCTGACGCGCAGATCGCCTTCGACCGCACGGGGCATGTCCGAACTGACGCGGATATTGTTTGCCGCAAAGGGCGGCAGCGCCGCCTTGCAATAGACGGTGACTTCGGCCGCAAAGCCGGCAAGATACTCCGCCTCGCGGGAGAACTCCGCCGAGGAAAGCACGGCGGCCACTTTTTTGCCGCGGTAGAGCGCGCCGTCACAGACGGCGCAGTAGCTTACGCCCCTGCCCAAAAACGCCGCCTCGCCCGCGATGCTCCCGCTTGCCGAGACGCCCGTGCAGAGGATGACGGTACGGGAAAAAAACTGCCTCTCCCCCGCGGTGACGAGGTATCCCCCTTCGACCGCATACACGCCGTCCGCCCTGCCCGCAGTAAAAGGGACTGCTTCTTCAACGGCCTGCCGCGAGAGCGCCGCCGCAAATTCGGCGCCGTCCCCCGTAAAGGCGGGATAATTGCGCACGTACTCCGACCGCGCAAGCTTCCCGCCGAAGGCGTTATCCCCCAGCCAAAGCGCATTCAGGCGCAAACTCTTCAGCGTGAGCGCGGCGGAATACCCCGCGATCCCGCCGCCGATGACGGCGGCATCAAACTGTTGTTCCATAAACGCATTCTCCTTGTTGACGGGGCAATTATACCATCCCCGCCCGCGCTTTGTCAAGAAAACGGCGGCGGACGCGGACGGACGGAAAAAAGCGCGGTTTTTTGCAAAAACAAGCGCCTATCTTTCCTTAATATAATTGACATTCTGTCCCGGGAAGGCTATAATTGTGACGTATGAAGAAAAGAACCGCATTCAACGCGAAAAAAATTTCCGTGCTCGCATTGATGACGGCGCTGGGACTTATCATGTTCATGATCGAAAGTATGTTTCCGCCCCTGTTTTTCCCGGGGGCGAAAATGGGGCTTTCCAACATTTTTTCCCTGCTCACGCTCATCCTTTACGGGCTGCCGGAGGCGCTCCTCGTCGCAGCGGCGCGCACCGTGCTCGGGAGTCTTTTTGCGGGGAACGCGTCTCTTCTCTTGTACAGCCTGACCGCCGGGATCGTCAGCGTCTGCGTATCCCGCCTGCTGCTGTTCGCCTTTCCGAAGATCAGCATCCTCTGCGTGAGCATCGTCTCTGCCGTCGTGCACAACTGCGTGCAGCTGTTTGTGTATTTTCTGCAGACGCAGACGCCGCTCATCTTCAGCGAACTGCCATACCTCGTCCTTTTGGGCGTCCTTGCGGGCGTCATCGTGGGCATTACGGTCATCGTCACGGTCAAGGCGATCCCCCTCTCCGTCTTTGAGCGGGTGGCGGGGGAAAAAGAAAAAAGTCAAACTAATCAAATGGAGGAGTCAAATTGAAAGCAGCAAACGGTAGACTGTTTTTCCGCGGAGTGCATCTGCGGGACAAAAAGTCGCTTTCCTCCGCCGCAGCCGCAGAGGCGCTCGCCCCCGTGCGGGAAGTGGCCATCCCGCTCTCCCAGCACATCGGCAAACCCGCGCTTCCAGCCGTCGAGGTCGGCGAGAAGGTCAAGCGCGGGCAGCTGATCGGCAAAGCGGACGGATACGTGAGCGCGAACGTTCATGCGAGCGTCGCGGGCACGGTGAAGGCGATCGAGGCGCGGTCCGACGGGCGCGGCGGCAACGTCACGTGCATCGTCATCGAACGGGCGGAGGAAGACGAGACGGAGTTTCTGCCCCCGCTCAACGATCCTTCGGCGGAAGCCGTCCTGCAGCGCGTGCAGGACGCGGGCATCGTCGGCATGGGCGGCGCGGGGTTCCCCACGCACGTCAAGCTCAAGCCCGCCAGCCCCGTGGATACGCTCATCCTCAACGGTGCGGAATGTGAGCCCTATCTCACCTGCGACCACCGCATCATGCTGGAGGAGACGGACAAGATCGTCCGCGGCGCCAAGTATATCGCCAAGGCAATCGGCGTCACGAACATCGTCATCGGCATCGAAAAGAACAAGCCCGACGCCATCGCCGCCTTTGAAAGCACCGATCTTAAGGTGGTGGCGCTGAAAAAGCAATACCCGATGGGTTCGGAAAAGCACCTCATCTACGTGTGTACGGGCAGAAAGGTGCGCGTGGGCAAGCTCCCTGCGGATGCGGGCGTCATCGTGCAGAACGTCGCCACGGCGCTTGCCGTATGCAGCGCGGTCGAGGAGGGAAAACCGCTCATCGAGCGCGTGGTCACCGTCTCGGGCGCAGGCATTGAGACGCCGAAGAACCTGATCTGCCCCGTCGGCGCGCCCATGGCGGCGCTCGCAGAGGCGTGCGGCGGCATCAAGGACGGCGCGGTCAAATTTGTGGCCGGCGGCCCCATGACGGGTGCGGCGCTCACAGGGCTTGCGGGTCCCGTGACCAAAACCTCCTCCGGGCTGCTCTTTCTGACGGCAGAAGAAACGAATGCGGACGAACCCACCAACTGCATCAACTGCGGCAAGTGCGCGGACGTATGCCCCATGCACCTCATGCCCATGCAGACGGCGTTCTTTACGGCGGCAAAGGAATACGAGAATGCGGAAAAGTACGGCGGCGTTTTAAGCTGCATCGAATGCGGCGCCTGCTCGTACATCTGCCCCGCCCGTCGTCCGCTGGCGCAGATGATCAAGACGGCGAAAGCCGAACTCCGCAAGAAGAAATGAGGAGGAAAAGAATCGTATGAATCAAACGTTGATCCTCTCGACCGCGCCTCACGTCAAGACGGCGAGAACCACCAAAACGATCATGCTCGACGTGCTGATCGCCCTTCTTCCCGCGACGGTGGCCGGCATCGTCTTTTTCGGCTGGCAGGCGCTCGTCATGATCTTCCTGTCGCTCGTCTCGGCGGCGCTGACCGAGTTTGTCTACTACATCGTCCAGAACAAGATCTGGCAGGATCCCAAGGGCGTCTGTGTGAAGTTCCTGAAACAGTTCGACTTCTCGTCGCTCGTCACGGGGCTTCTGCTTGCCCTCGTCATCCCCTCCAACATCGAGGGATGGTACATGCCCATCCTCGGATCCGTGTTTGCCGTCGCCGTCGTCAAGATGCTCTTCGGCGGCACGGGCAAGAACGTGGTCAACCCCGCCCTTGCGGGCAGAGTTTTCCTGTTTATCTCCTTTGCGCTGATGATGCAATACCCCGCCCCCAACTTCGGCGCCCTGCTGGATACGACCGGCGACGTCATGACGGGCGCGACCTCGCTCACGAGCGGGCTTGCGGGGGAAGGCACGCTCTCCGCGCTCGACTTGTTCCTGGGTACGGGCGTTGCGGGCTGCATCGGCGAGACGTGCAAGCTCGCCCTGCTGGCTGGCGGCGTATACCTGTGCGTACGCGGCGTCATCAAGTGGTATCTGCCCCTCATCTATATCCTCGTCACCGGGCTGTTCGCAGTCTGCCTCGAAGGATTTGACTTCGGGGCCTTCCTGCCCTCCGTGTTCGGCGGCGGCCTCATCCTCGGCGCCATCTTTATGGCGACGGATTACACCACCACCCCCAAGAGCACGCTCGGCAACGTCATCTACTTTATCCTGCTCGGGCTTCTGACGGCGGGGCTGAGAAAGGCGACGGGCATCGAAGTGGTATCCTTCTGCATCCTGCTCATGAACTTCCTCGTGTTCCTCATCGACAAAGCCATCCCCGCGCGCCCCTTCGGTTCCGTGTGGAAAAAGGCAGACAAAAAGGAGGGCAAATAAATGACTGTTAAGCAATTTTTCAAGAGCAACGCATTCAAGAGTCTTGCCGTCCTCCTCGCCATCGTCATCATTGCGGGCGGCCTGCTCGCCATCTTCAACGATCTGCTGTTCGTTTCCGATGAAGAGCGCTTCAACCGCACCATCGAGAAGATCTACGGCGGCTCGGCGACCGTGGAAGAGACGCTGACGATCACCGACGAAAACGGTACGTTTGACAAAGGCGCCGTCAGCGCTGCGTACAAGATGAGCGACGGCAACTACCTCATCCATTCGAGCGGCAAGGGCGGCTACGGCGGCGACGTGTATCTGTGGGTCGTCGTGATCGCGGAAAACGGCAAATTCGGCGGCATTGAAAAGGTGCTGCTGGATACGAGCGACGGCGAGACGCTGCTCGGCAACTTCCGCGACAGCTTCTACGAAAACTTCACCAAACACAACGACGAGCTCGTCGAAGGCAAGTACTTCGGGACTTCCGGAAGCGACGTCATCAACAACGTCGTCACGGGGACGACCCTCTCGTCCAACGCCATGTGCAACGCCGTCAATACGGCGATCGACTTCTTCAAGAGCGCCGTGCTCGGCGAAGAAGTGGTAAGCTATACCTACCTCTACGAGAAGTACGTGGACATGACGCAGACGACCATCGAGCGCGACTTTGCGGCAAACAGCGTAACGCTCCGCATCGTCATGCAGGCAAACGGCATTGCACCTTCCATCGCCTTTGACGTCACCGTGAAAGACGGCGCCATCACCGCCTTTGAGGCGACGAAACCCTTCGTACAGCAGTACGACGAGACCAAGATCGACGAATCCCTCCGCAACGGCACCTACTTTGTCGGCAAGACGGCGGAAGAGATCGCCGCGGCGCTGCCCGACGGCGAAACGCTGGATCCTGCCAAGCTGGAAGGTCTCGGCCTTGCCACGGGCGCGAGCCGCTCGAGCGAATCTTTCTTCCGCGCGGCGGCGTTTGCAACGGCAAACTTCGAGGCGTTCTTTGCACCGGAAAACCTGACTTATGCCTCCTATGTGGACTTCGAGCAGTCGACGTTCACCTGGAACTATACGGAAGGCAACGAAGTGAAGATGCACATCGTCATGCAGGCAAACGGCATTGCACCTTCCATCGCCTTTGACGTCACCGTGAAAGACGGCGCCATCACCGCCTTTGAGGCGACGAAACCCTTCGTACAGCAGTACGACGAGACCAAGATCGACGAATCCCTCCGCAACGGCACCTACTTTGTCGGCAAGACGCTGGAGGAGATCGCCGCGGCGCTGCCCGACGGCGAAACGCTGGATCCTGCCAAGCTGGGAGGCCTCGGCCTTGCCACGGGCGCGAGCCGCTCGAGCGAATCTTTCTTCCGCGCGGCGGCGTTTGCGCTCAGCAATTACACGTTCTATCTTACGGGAGGTGAACAGGCATGAACAAGTATGTTAAGACCGCCGTTGACGGCCTTATTACCAACAATGCGACCTTCAAGCTCGTCCTCGGGACGTGCGCCACGCTCGCGCTGACGACCTCGGCGATCAACGGCGTGGGCATGGGGCTTTCGGTGACCGCAGTGCTGCTTTTGAGCAACGTCGTCATCTCGCTCCTGCGCAAGGTCATCCCCAACACGGTGCGCATCCCCGCATTCATCGTCATCATCGCCACGATGGTCACAATCCTGCGCATGGCGCTCGATAAATTCCTGCCCGATCTGTACGACTCCATGGGCGTGTTCCTGCCCCTCATCGTCGTCAACTGCATCATCCTCGGCAGGGCGGAGGCATTTGCGAGCAAACAGCCCGTCCTGGACAGCGCCATCGACGGCGTCGCCACCGGGCTCGGGTTCACCGCAGCGCTCACGATCATGGGCGTCATCCGCGAACTTCTTGGCAGCGGCAGCTTCTTCGGCATCCAGCTGTGGGATTTCAAGATCGGGTTCTTTACCAGCTCCGCGGGCGCGTTCTTCGTCTACGGCATGTGCATCGCCCTCTTCACCCTCATCTCCAATCGGGTAGAGTATGCACACCGCGCAAGAAAGGCGCGCGAACTGCGCGTGCCCGCCGAAGGGCCGCTTGACGCGCCCGGGATCTCTGCGAAGGAGGAAGCATAAATGTTAGGCACCATCATCACCATCATCGTCGCTGCGCTCTTCTCGCAGAACTTCATCCTCGTCAAATTCCTCGGCATCTGCCCCTTCCTCGGCGTGTCGAAAAAGACGAGCAGCTCCGTCTCCATGGGCATCGCCGTGACGCTCGTCATGGTTTTGGCGACGCTCGTCACCTACCCGCTGTATGAGTACATCCTCGTACCGCTCAAGATCGAATACCTGGAGATCATCTTCTTCATCTTCATCATCGCCGCACTCGTGCAGATGCTGGAAAAGATCATCGAGAAGCTCTCCCCTTCCCTCTATCAGACGATGGGCATCTACCTGCCGCTCATCACGACCAATTGCGCCATCCTCGGCGTGGCGGAGCTCGTCATCGGCAGCGGGTTCTATGCGGACATCGGGCTTGCCGCGGCGGCGGACATGAACCTCTGGTTCGCGCTGCTGTATGCGCTGTTCGCCGGGCTCGGCTTCACGCTCGCCATGGTGCTCATGGGCGGCATGCGCGAACGCATCGAGAAGCTCCCCATCGCCAAATGCATGAAGGGCTTCCCCATCACCATGGTGGCGGCGTGCTTCATGGCGATGGCGTTCTACGTCTTCACGCTGATTTAACGGAGGTATTACGATGAAATTCTTGCTTTTACAGCCCGTTCAGTGGGCGCAGGTCGGGATCGTCATCGGCATCTTTGCCGCCATCTCCGTCCTCCTCACCGTCTGTATCCTTCTCGTTGCCAAATTCTGCAAGACGAACGCCGACGAGAAGATGGAAAAGATCCTGGAAAATCTCGCCGGCGCCAATTGCGGCGGCTGCGGCTGCACCGGCTGTGCCGGCTTCGCTGCCAAGCTGTGCAAGGGCGAGGCGACCCTTGCCGACTGCCACGTCACGGGCGACGACAAGAAGGAAGAGATCGCCAAGATCCTCGGCGTCACCGTGGAGGCGAGCAAGCCTACGGTGAGCGTCTGCCGCTGCGCGGGCGGGAAAAACGCCGCGGACAAATTTGTGTATTCCGGTGCGCAGGACTGCGCGGAAGAGGCAAAGCTTGACGGCGGCGCCAAGGCATGCAAATACGGCTGCCTCGGCGACGGCAACTGCGAACGCGTCTGCCCCGAATCGGCGATCAGCCTTCCCGAAGGATGCGCCTGCGTCGATCCCGACCGCTGCACGTCCTGCGGGGCGTGCATCCGTGCCTGCCCCAAGGATCTGTTCATGCGCATCCCCGCCGACGCGAAGGTATACGTCGCCTGCGCCAACCACGACCGCGGCAAGGCGGTCATGGACGTCTGTTCCGTCGGGTGCATCGCCTGCGGAAAATGCGCCAAGGTGTGCCCTTCGGGCGCGATCGCCATGGTGGACAATCTGCCCGTCATCAATTACGACCTCTGCACCAAGTGCGGCAAGTGCGCGGAAGCGTGCCCCCGCCACACCATTCAGACGAGATATTAAAAAGGGCAACCAAAAAGGCCCTGCCGCGTTTGCGGCAGGGCCTTTTTTTGTTGCAGTGGAATCATACCATGTTGATGAGCTGCTGGTAGGTCCCGGGGAAGAAGAGGAAGATAACGATGAGCGCGACCAACAGGCAGAAGATCAAAAAGAAGATGAAGTTGCGCTTGCACATCGCCTCCAGCCCGACGACGCCGATGAGCAACAGACCGCCGTATTCCTTGATGATGGTGAGGATGTTCATCACCGTCGCATTGGTGATAAACTCAAAATTCGAGTTGATGATGAGCACCGCCCAGACCACGACAAGCAGGACCGCGAGGATCTCGCCGATGATGTCAAAGATGGGTTCGAGTTTTTTCATGTGATACCTCCATGGATGTAATACGGAAATCTCCCGTACGCCCTAAATTATAGCAAACGAGACATTGTTTGTCAACGGTATCGCAAAAATTGCGCGCAAACATTTTTACAGGCTGAACGCCTCCAATTCGCGGATGCGATGGTGATCGATGGCATAAATGAGATTGACGAGCTCGTCGTCGCCGAAAGAACTGTTGCGCCCTTCCTCGTATTCCGCGTCGATGCGTTCCTTCATTTTGACCACGAGCGGATCGCGTTTGTCCACCTTGTGCTCCTCGGGGAGCTTGTAATAGTCGTTGATCCAAAAGGCGATGCCGGCAAGGCCGCTCGTCTTATTGACGGATACGCGCGCGGGGCGGTTGAGGATGGCCGCCGTATCGAAGATGTTATAGATCTCCTCGTCCTTGAGCATGCCGTCGGCATGGATGCCGGCGCGCGTCGAGTTGAACGCTCTGCCCACAAAAGGCGTTTTGGGCGGGATGTTATAGCCGATCTCCCGCTCGAAATAGTCGGCGATCTCGGTGATGGCGGTAAAATCCATGCCGTCCATGCCGCCGCGGAGGGACGCGTATTCCATCGCCATCGCCTCGAGCGGACAATTGCCCGTGCGCTCGCCGATGCCGAGCAGCGAACAGTTGACGGCGGAAGCGCCGTACAGCCATGCCGTCGCCGCATTCGGGACGACTTTGTAAAAATCGTTGTGACCGTGCCATTCGAGCTGCGCGCTCGGCACGCCCGCATAGTGATGCAGCCCGTAGACGATGCCCTGTACGCTGCGCGGCAGCGACGCCCCGGGATAGGTCACGCCAAACCCCATCGTGTCGCACATGCGGATCTTGACGGGGATGCCGCTCTCGCGGGAAAGCGCCATGAGCTGCGTCGCAAACGGCACCACGAAGCCGTAAAAATCGGCGCGGGTGATGTCCTCGAAATGGCAGCGCGGCGTGATGCCGTGGGAAAGCGCGCTCTTGACGATGCCGAGGTATTTGTCCAGCGCCTGACGGCGCGTCAGATGCATCTTTTTGAAGATATGGTAATCGGAACAGCTGACGAGGATGCCCGTCTCCCGGACGCCCGCCGCCTTAACGAGTTCAAAATCCCGCTCGTCGGCGCGGATCCACGTGGTGATCTCCGGAAATTTCAGCCCCGTATCCTGGCAGGCGTGCAGCGCTTCTTTGTCCTTGTTGGAATAGACGAAGAATTCCGACTGGCGGATGAGCCCCTTCTCGCCGCCGAGACGCGCCATCAGGCGGTACAGATCGACGATCTGCTGCACGGTAAAGGGCGACGTGGACTGCTGTCCGTCGCGGAAGGTCGTATCCGTGATCCAGATCTCGTCCGGCACGCACATGGGCACGTGACGGTGGTTGAACGCCGTCTTGGGAATGCTCTTATAGTCGAACAGGTCGCGGAAAAGTTCCGGCTCCTGCACGTCCTGCAATTCGTAATGGTAGATGACGTCCTCCAAGAGATTGGAATGTCCGTTGTAGTAGATCATGCGCCTTGCCTCCTTCCGCATCGCTGCGTTCTTTCATGGTACCATCCCCGCCCGCATTTGTCAAGCGCACAGCGCCGCATCCGTAAATTTTTTCATAAATTTTTAAAATACGGGCGTTACTTTGTATAATCATGTATTTATATGCCGTTCCGTCAATAAACATTCATGGAGCAGGAAAAGGGAGCGGGCGATGCGCCCGCTCCCTTTCCGGGATTTATGAAGATTTGTGATGGTCATGTGTTTGCAGATCCGTCCGCTGCGTCCTTCCCGTGCTTCCGGTGCGCGCCGCAGCAGCCCGTACAGCCGGAACAATCGCAGCCGCAGCAGCCGCCCTTGCCGCGCTTTCTGCGGATGACGGAATAGACGATATAGCCCGCGACGAAACCGGCGGCGGCAATGATGATAAGGATCTCCCACCAGCTCATCGCTTCCCCTCCTCTGCGGCGGCCTGCATCTGCTGTGCGGCGCTTTCCGCTTTCAGCGGATGCCGCTTGTTCCAGACGACGATGCCTGAAACCGCCGCGGCGATGACCGCCGCGAAGATGAAGCAGGTCCACCACCACGAACCGATGAGATAGATCATCGCCGACACGAAATACGACGTGCACAGCCAGAAGAGAAGCGTCCATTTGAACTTGCCCTTCGGCAGCTCCGCGCGCGCCGTGGCGCAGGCCGCGAAGCAAGGGATCGTGAGCATGTTGAAGGCGATGAAGGCGATGAGCGCGGGAACGGTGATGCCCGTGGCGCCGATCATGGCGGTGACTTCCTCGACGCCCGTATCCGTGGCGATGTACGCGCCGGCGACGGCGGAAGCGAGGGTGCCGAACGTCGCGATGACGTTTTCCTTGGCGACGAGACCCGTGATCGCGGCGACGGTGAATACCCAACCCGCCGCAATGCCGAGCTGCGAGCCGAACCCGAGCGGCGTAAACAGCGGCTGGATGAGCATGCCGAGCGAACCGAGGATGCTCTCGTTCATGCGCATGTTGACGAGGCCTTCCACCCCTTCAAGCGACGCATATACGGCGTACGCGGAGTTTGCGGGATCGCCCTCGTACAGCGAGAACAGCTCCTGCGCGTCCTCGAGGAGGAACTGCCAGTTCCAGCTGAAGCTGGAAAGGAACCAGATGACGATGGTGGAAACGAGGATGATGGTAAACGCCTTTTTGATGTAGTGCTTGGTCTTATCCCAAAGGTGGACCATCAGGCTCTGGAAGCGGGGCGCGTGGTAGGCGGGCAGCTCCATGATGAACGGAGGCGTCTCGCCGCGCAGCGTCGTCGACCGCATGAGGATGACGGCGGCGACGGCGACGAGAATGCCCAGAAGATACATGCAGAGCGTGATGACGTCGGCATTCCCCACGCCCGCCGCCGAGACGATCGCCCCGGCGACGGCCGTCAGGATGGGGAGTTTCGCCCCACAGGAGAAGAACGGGATCACGCGGATGGTCGAGGTGCGCTCCTTCTCGTCGGCGAGGGTGCGCGTATTGATCATGGCAGGCAGCGAACAGCCGAAGCCCATGATCATGGGCATGAACGCGCGGCCCGAAAGCCCGAACCGACGGAAGATGCGGTCGAGGATAAAGGCGATACGCGCCATATAACCCGTGTCCTCAAGGATGGAGAAGAACAGGAACAGCGTGAGGATCTGCGGGATAAACCCGAGGACCGCAAACACGCCGCCGAGGACGCCGTCCACGAGGAAGCTTCCCACCCAGCCGGGCGCGTTGGCGCATGCCATGTCCGCAAGGACGTTGATCCATTCCAGGCACCAGTTTAAAAGGTTTGTTAAGATCACGCCCGGAGAGAAGACGGCGCCGTCGTAAAAGCAGGCGAGCAGCGTGGTCGCGCCGTTTTCCGCAAGCCCCAGGCCGCCGTCGGAGACGGGGTCGAAGAGCGTGGGCAGACTGCCGCCCGAAAGCGCGCTTATGTAAAAGAGATCTTCGGCAAAAGTCAGGTGAAAGATGGCAAAGAGGATGGCGATGAAGATGGGGATCCCCCAGATGCGGTGCGTGAGCACCCTGTCTGCCTTATCGCTCCTCGTGAGCGTTCCCGTCCCCTTGCCGCCCTTGCGGTGATAGGCGCCGGAATAATTGGCGGAAATATACCGATAGCGCGCATCGGCGACGATCGCCTCAAAGTCCGTACCGAAGGTATCGTCGGAAAAAGTCGCCTTGAAGGCGTCTACCATGGGCACGAGTTCGGGGTGCATCTTCACCTCGATCTCGTCCATCTCCGAAAGTTTGACGGCATGGAAGAGCGGCGCCTCCACCTTCTGCCCCTCGAGGGCGATGGAAACATCCCGCACGAGGTGGGCAATGGGCGAATCCTTGAGCACCGTCTCCCCCTTGCGCGGCCGCTTGGAGGCGGCAATGGCGCGGTCCATAAGTTCCTTGATGCCCGTGCCGCGCAGCGCGGAGATGGAGACGACGGGAAGCCCCAGCTTTTTTTCCAGCGTCGCCGCGTCGATGGCATCCCCCGCCTTTTCCACCGCATCCATCATGTTGAGGGCGATGACGACGGGAACGTCGATCTCCATCAGCTGCGTCGTCAGATACAGGTTTCGTTCCAGATTGGTCGCATCGACGACGTTGATGACGCAATCGGGTTTTTCGTCGAGGATAAAATTGCGCGAAATGATCTCCTCGGGCGTGTACGGGGACAGCGAATAGATGCCGGGAAGATCGACGATATCCACGGGTTCGCTCCCGCGCTTGTACGTCCCCTCCCGCTTATCCACGGTGACGCCGGGCCAGTTGCCGACGTACGCCGTCGCGCCCGTCAAAAGGTTGAAAAGCGTCGTCTTGCCGCAGTTCGGATTGCCTGCCAAAGCAAATTTTTTCATGCTTTCACCTCCAACGTCACGCATGCCGCCTCCGTCTTGCGGAGGGTGAGTTCGTAGCCGCGGATGTTGACTTCCAGCGGATCGCCGAGCGGCGCCCGCTTGCGCAGAAGCACTTCCGCGCCGGGCGTCACGCCCATGTCAAACAGCCTGCGGCGGATCCTGCCTTCGCCGGAAACGGAGACGATGGTACCCCGTTCCCCTACGGCAAATTCATCGAGATTCTTTTTCATATATACTGTCTATGACCTCCTGTCCTGCTTTATGCGCCGCCTTCAGGCGACGAAGATATGCCCCGCGACGCCGCGGTCGAGGGCCAGGCGGCCCTCCTTGACGATACAAGTGACGCTGCCGCCGCACGCCGAAAGCACGGTCACCTTCTCCCCCGCAACGAGCCCCAGGTTGTAAAGGTGCTTTTTCGTCTTGTCATCCGCGGCGATGCGCACGATCGTCATTTGCTGCCCGCACGGGGCCAGATATAACGGCATATGTCCTCCTTTCTCTTGTTCGCATATCCGAACCGCACGTCAAAAAAAGAGCGGCACCGCACGTTCGCTTCCGCGAACCATACGGCAAAAAAATATGCCGCGGCGGCTTGTTCGCCTATGCGAACCTGATTTTCATGCAAAGTATATCACCTCTCCCCGCCCCTTGTCAACTGTTTGACGGGAAAAAATAAATTTTTTTTCTGCAAATGCTTGACATTCTTCCATCAACTGTATATACTGTTTATATACAGTATGCATTTGGGCGGCAACATGAACATTTATATCGACAATCGGGGCGGGACCCCCATCTACGACCAGATTTATTCGCAGATCAAGGCGCAGATCGCCGCGGGGACGCTCAGAGAAGACGCTCCGCTCCCCTCCATCCGCAGCCTCGCCAAGGACCTGAAGATCAGCGTCATCACCACCAAACGCGCCTATGACGAACTGGAACGGGAAGGTTACCTCTATACGGTGGCGGGCAAGGGCTGCTTCGTGGCAAAAAAGAACCTCGAACTCGTGCGGGAAGGTATGCTCCGCGAGATCGAAGCACACCTTGAAGAAGCCGTACGGCTGGCAGGCGCCTGCGGCGTGCGCAGAGAGGAGCTTGCCGCCATGCTGCAATATCTCTCGGAGGATATCTCATGAATGCATTGGATGTCTCGCAACTGAAAAAAACATACAAGGATTTTACCTTCGGCGAAGTCACCTTTTCCCTGCCGCAGGGGTGTATCCTGGGGCTGCTCGGCGAAAACGGAGCGGGCAAAAGCACGCTCATCAAGCTGCTGCTAGGGCTCATCCGTCCGGAAAGCGGCTGCGTTTCGTTCTATGGAAAAGCCCTCTCGCCGAATGACGCCGCCTGGCGGGAAGACGTAGGCGTTGTGCTCGACGAAGTGGGCATGCCCGGCTGCCTGACCGCAAAGGAGATCGGGCGGGTGCTCGCGCCGATGTATCGGAATTGGGATGCGGCAACCTATTCTGCCCTGCTTTCCCGCCTCTCCGTGCCGGCAGACCGGCCGTTTGAGGCGCTCTCTCGCGGGATGAAGATGAAGCTCGGCATCGCCGCCGCCCTGGCACACAGCCCGAAGCTGCTCCTCCTCGACGAAGCGACGAACGGGATCGACCCCGTCTCGCGGGATGACGTAAACGACCTGCTTTCCGAATTTACGCGGGACGAGACGCACGCGGTGCTCATCTCCTCGCACATCGTCAGCGACCTGGAGAAGATCTGCGATTACGTCGCCTTTCTGCACAACGGCAAGCTCGTCCTGTGGGAAGAAAAGGACCGCCTGCAGGAAGAATACGCCCTTCTGCACTGCCCGAGGGAAGCGCTTTCGGACTACGACCGCGTCGCGATCGTAGCCGAAACGCATACGCCGTACGGGGCAAAAGCGCTTGTCAGGCGTGACATGGTCCCTTCGGACGCGCCCCTCTCGCCCGTATCGCTGGAAGAACTTTTTGTCCTGCTCGTCAAAGGAGGTACACGCGCATGAAAGGACTGCTCAGAAAAGACCTGTACATGGCATGGAGGTACTGCCGCTCCTATCTGCTCATCCTCCTCGTATTTTCCGTGCTCTCCATTTGGGGAGAAAGTTCGTTTCTGCTCAGCTACCCCATGTTTTTTGCGGGGATCATCCCCGTTACGCTCATCTCTTACGATGAAAAGAGCAGATGGAACGCGTACGCGGCGACGCTCCCCTGCTCGCGCGCGCAATGCGTTTCCGTCAAATACCTCGTCACCCTGCTCTGCATCTTGGGCACGACGCTCGTGCTTCTGCTTTTCCAGACGATCGGCATGGCCGTACGCGACGGTTTTTCCGCCGATCGGTACATGCTGACGGGATGCTTGATCCCCGCGGCGGGCATCCTCGTCCCCGCGCTGCTTCTCCCCGCCGTGTTCCGCTTCGGCGCGGAAAAAGGCAGGATCGCATACTTTGCCGTCGTCATCGCCTTCTTTGTGCTGCTTGCCCTGCTCGATCTGTTTCTGCATCCCGAGGACGCGGCGGCACCTGCGGGCTTTCTCCCGACATGGGTATGCCTGACGGCGCTTGCCTGTGCGGCGCTCCTGTTTGCCGCCTCCTGGATGCTTTCCGTCCTGCTCTACAAAAAACGCGATCTCTGATCGCAGAGGCGCTGCCGCATACACAAAAACCCGCCTTGCATTTTGCAAGGCGGGTTTTTTACCGATCTCAATTGCGCACGTTTTTACTTCTTGCTCACGAAGCCGGCAAAACAATTTTGTGAACTCACTCCCACTCAATGGTGCCCGTGGGCTTGGGCGTCAGATCGAAGCAGACGCGGTTGACGCCCTTCACCTCGCGGGTGATGCGCTCCGTGATATGCTGCAAAAGGGCAAAGGGAACGTCCTCTACCGTGGCGGTCATGGCGTCGCGCGTGTTGACGGCACGGATGATCACGGGCCACTCAAAGGAACGCTTGCCTTCCTTAACGCCGACGGATTTAAAGTCGGGAACGATGGTAAAGTACTGCCACACCTTGCCTTCGAGCCCGTTTTTGGCAAATTCTTCGCGCAGAATGGCGTCGCTCTCGCGCACGGCCTCCAAACGGTCGCGCGTGATGGCGCCCAGGCAGCGCACGCCCAGCCCGGGGCCGGGGAACGGCTGACGGAAAACCATGCCGTCGGGGAGCCCGAGCGCTTTCCCGACGACGCGGACCTCGTCCTTATAGAGGAATTTCAGCGGTTCGACGAGCTCGAATTGCAGATCGTCGGGAAGTCCCCCCACGTTGTGATGCGCCTTGACGGGGCCGCTTTCCAGAATATCGGGATAGATGGTCCCCTGCGCGAGAAACTCGATGCCCTCCTGTTTTCTCGCCTCTTCCTCAAATACGCGGATGAATTCGGCGCCGATGATCTTGCGCTTCTTTTCCGGCTCGGCGACGCCCGCAAGCTTATCGAGGAAACGGTCGACGGCGTCCACATAGACGAGATTGGCGTTCATTTCATGGCGGAATACCTTGACGACCTGTTCGGGTTCCCCTTTCCTGAGAAGCCCGTGGTTGACGTGCACGCAGACGAGCTGCTTGCCGACCGCCTTGATGAGAAGCGCGGCGACGACGGAAGAATCCACGCCGCCCGAAAGGGCAAGCAGGACTTTTTTGTTCCCGATCTGCGCGCGGAGCGCTTCTACCTGCTCCGCGATAAACGCCTGTGCGAGCGCTTCCGTCGTGATGCGCTCCATGCTTTCCGGTCTTACATTGCTCATATCGTTCTCCTTTGATGTTTTTTATCCTTGATAAAATATGATTTACCCTTTCCCCTCACGGAATTTGTTTTGCGTAAGCAAAAGAAATTCGCATTCCGTCTGCGCCGCGGCACCCGATTTGCGCATGCCTGCGCTTCTCGTTTGCAAAGACGACTTTGCCGGCGGCCGAACGGCACATGGATCCGAGCAGGCTCGTCCCCTCACGGAATTTGTTTTGCGTAAGCAAAAGAAATTCGTGAATTTACTCCCACTCGATCGTTGCGGGCGGTTTTCCCGTGATATCGTAAACGATGCGATTGGCGTGCGGCACCTCGTTGGCGATGCGGTTGGAGACGCGTTCCAGCACCTCATACGGGATGCGCGCCCAATCTGCCGTCATGGCATCCACGCTGGTGACGGCGCGCAGGGCGATGACGTTCTCATACGTGCGGAAATCCCCCATCACGCCCACCGTCTTACAGCTGGTGAGTACGGCAAAATACTGCCAGATCTGCCCGTCCAGCCCCGCCTTGGCGACCTCGTCGCGGAAAATAAAGTCCGCGTCGCGCAGCGTTTCCAGCTTTTCGCGCGTGATCTCGCCCATGATGCGCACGGCAAGTCCGGGGCCCGGGAACGGCTGGCGGCGGACGACGCTGTCGGGAAGCCCGAGTTCCGTCCCCACGCGCCGCACTTCGTCCTTAAACAGATCGCGCAGCGGCTCGATGATCTCCTGAAAATCGACGACGGAAGGGAGCCCGCCCACGTTGTGATGCGATTTGATGACGGCGCTCTTTCCCTTGCCGCTCTCGATGACGTCGGGATAAATGGTACCCTGTACGAGGAAGTCGACGGCGCCGATCTGTTTGGCCTCCGCCTCGAACACTTTGATGAATTCCGCGCCGATGATCTTGCGCTTCGTTTCGGGGTCGGAAACGCCGGCAAGTTTTTCGAGGAAGCGTTCGCCGGCATCCGCCTTGACGAGATTCATGCCCAGCCCGTCGCGGAAGACCTGCATGACCTCCTCCGCCTCGTACTTGCGCAGAAGCCCGTGATCGACGAACACGCAGGTGAGCTGACTGCCCACGGCGCGATGGATCAGCGTCGCCGCGACGGCGGAATCCACCCCGCCCGACATGGCGCACAGCACCTTTTTATCCCCGATCTTTTCGCGGAGCCTGCCGATCTGCTCGGCGACGAAATTCTTCATCGTCCAGTCCCCTTTCGCCTTGCAGACGGAAAAGAGGAAATTTTTGAGCAGCAGGTTGCCGTACTCGGAATGCACGACCTCGGGGTGGAACTGGATGCCGTAAATATTCTTTTCCGCACAGCCGAACACCGCCGCGGGGCAGCTTTCCGTCGTAGCCAGAACCTCAAACCCCGCCGGAACTTCCGTGACGCGGTCGGTATGGCTCATCCAGCAGATGCTGCGTTCGGGCACGCCCACGGAAAGCGGAGACGCCTTGCCGAAGCGCACTTCACGCTTGCCGTATTCGCTCGTCGGAGCGTGCTCCACCTTTCCGCCCAGCGTATAGGCGATGAGCTGGCAGCCGTAACAGATGCCGAGCACGGGGATCCCGAGGGAAAAGATCGCCTCCGGCACGTGCGGAGACGCCGGATCGTAGACGCTGTTCGGCCCGCCCGTAAAGATGATGCCGATGGGATCGTATGATCTGATCTCCTCCACGGTCATATCGCAGGGCTTTAAATCGCAGTAGACGTTGAGGTCGCGCACGCGGCGGGCGATGAGCTGATTGTACTGCCCGCCGAAATCGAGCACGAGGACTCTTTCGTGTTGCATATGCACTCCTTTTCTTCTTCCACCGAAAAACGCCCGCACGGGGCGTTCTTCGTTCTTCTGTCAGTTTCTTACGGTATAATTGGGCGCTTCCTTGCTGATGGAAATGTCGTGGGGATGGCTTTCGAGAAGCCCCGCGTTGGTGATGCGGATGAATTCGGAATTCAGGCGGAGATCTTCGATGGTGCGCTTGCCGCAATACCCCATGCCCGAGCGCAGGCCGCCCTTCATCTGGAAGATGATGTCGGATACGCTGCCGCGGTAAGGCACGCGCCCCTCCACGCCTTCCGGAACGAATTTGGAGGCGTTCTCCTGGAAGTAACGGTCCTTGGAGCCCGCCGCCATCGCCGAGAGCGAACCCATGCCGCGGTAGACCTTGAAGCTTCTGCCCTGATACAGCTCGACCTCGCCGGGGCTTTCCGACGTACCTGCGAGCATGGAACCGATCATGACGGCGCTGCCGCCCGCCGCGAGGGCCTTGACGATGTCGCCCGAATATTTGATGCCGCCGTCGGCGATGATGCGTTTGCCGAGTTTGTCCGCTTCCTCCGCGCAATCCATGACCGCGGTGAGCTGCGGAACGCCGATGCCGGCGACGACGCGCGTGGTGCAGATGGAACCGGGGCCGATGCCGACTTTGACGACGTCCGCCCCCGCTTCGATGAGCGCGCGCGTAGCGCCCGCCGTGGCGACGTTGCCCGCGATGATGGTGAGGGACGGATATTTGGCGCGGATCCTGGACACTTCGTTGATGACGCCCTTGCTGTGACCGTGCGCGGTATCGATGGCGATGACGTCGACTTTGGCCTCCACGAGCGCGGCGATGCGCTCCATGGTATTGGCGGCCGTCCCCACCGCCGCGCCGACGATGAGCCTGCCGTTTTTATCGCGCGCGGAATTGGGATACTGGATGGATTTTTCAATGTCCTTGATGGTGATGAGGCCCTTGAGATAGCCGTTCTCATCGACGATGGGAAGTTTCTCGATGCGGTGCTTGCCGAGGATCTTCTGCGCATCCGCAAGCGACGTGCCGACGGGCGCCACGACGAGGTTGTCCTTGGTCATGACGTTCTCGATGGGCTGATCGTAATTCGTCTCGAAGCGGAGGTCGCGGTTAGTGAGAATGCCGACGAGTTTGCCTTTCTTGGTGATGGGCACGCCGCTGATGCGGTAACGCTCCATGAGCGCCACGGCGTCCTTGACGAGGTTTTGCGGTTCAAGGAAGAAGGGATCGGTGATGACGCCGTGTTCCGAACGTTTGACCTTATCCACCTGCGCCGCCTGTTCCTCGATGGACATATTCTTGTGGATGATGCCCATGCCGCCCTCGCGCGCCATGGCGATGGCGAGCCGCGCTTCCGTGACGGTATCCATCGCCGCGGAAAGAATGGGAATATTCAGCTTAAGTTCCGGCGTCAGCTGCGTTCTCAGATCGACTTCGCTCGGCAATACGTCCGACGCCTGCGGGATCAGCAGAACGTCGTCGAACGTGAGCCCTTCCTTGACAATTTTACTCATTTGCAAACTCCTCCAGTATTGATATGATTTCCTGACATTTGACCTGACCTGCGGCGCTGCTTTCCCGAAGCGCCTGCGCCAATTCCTCGCAGAATTGTTTGTTCCCGAGCGAGATCCCCTCCATCGCCAGCGACACCGCGGCGTTGCTTTCGGGGAAGGATGCATCCAATTTTTCCATGACGAAGGCGATCGCCCCTTCGCCGTCGCCGGCGCGCAGCAGCACGCAGGCGTAATTGCCGTAGCTGAACTGTTCGTAACTGCCCGTCATATACTGGGCAACGCCGCCGGGGAGGGATTCCGCCGCCGCCTCGTCGCGTTCCCTGCAATAGTCGGCGAAGCCTTCCAGGGAGAAGAACAATTCGTATTTTTCCTTCGCGCCCGCCTCATGCGAGGAGGCGGCCGCTTCACAGCTGTAAGCGAGATAAGAGATGTCCCCCGTCTTCTGATAGGCGGAATAGGCGTAGCCGCCGCTCATGCCGTACAGCCCGACGGAAGACGTGAAGCGCATCATCGTCGCGGGGGCGAAGACGGACATCAGGCCGAAGAGCGCGATGAGCAGAACGAGCGCCGAACATACCGTGATGAGCGCGGTTTTCAGGATGAGTCGTTTCATTCTCTTGTTTCCATGGATATTAGTTCCCTATATTTTACCATACCGCAAAAAAAAATGCAAGGAAATCAAGGGAAAAAGCCCGCCTCCGCGCGCGGAAAGTATGCGTTTTTCCGTATATTTGCGGCAAGTCGCCGCCATGCGGCGCAAAGGCGGCATGTTTGGCTGCGCTGCCGCATATGGTAATAGCATGAAAAAGTCATTTCTCTCCCTGATCTTACTGTGCGGACTCATGCCCGTGCTGAGCGCCTGCGGCGGCGGTGACGACACCGCATATCTTTCGGAAGCGCGCAGCGACCTGTTCTGCGCCGAGACGGAGGCGTTCTCCCTCGCCCTCGCCTGCGTCTCCCGCGAATATCCCTACATCGCCGACGGCATCCCCTGCGAGATGAGCGACCTCGTGGAGATCACGCTGGAAGACAGGCAGGACGCCGAGGACTACCGCGTGTTCGTGCTCGGGGAGCGCGAATACGGCGGGGAAATGTCCTACCGCAGCATCCGCGACGACTACTTCTATTCCCAGGGCGTGGACGTCTTCCCCCAAGGGAGCGTTTCCCTGCGCGTGGAATGGGAGGGCGGAAGCTGCGAAGTGGCGGCGACCTCGGTAAAGACGGCGGATACCCTCTCCGTAAAGGATGCCCTGAAAAAAGCGGAGGAGGCCGTTCCCGAACAGATGAAAGCGCTGCGGCAGGACGGGCGGCTGAACGCCGAATTTTACGTGCGGCTTTTAAAACGGGATAAACCCTATTATTACGTGGGCATCACCGACCGCGACGGCAACACCCTCTCTCTCCTGTTGGACGGCGCGACGGGCGAAGTGCTTGCGCGGCGGGATCCCAAATAAAATTTACGCGGAGAAATTTTCTCCGCGGATTTTTTTGCTTTTTTGTGAAAATGTGGTATACTTACTGTATCCGGCAAAACGCACTCTGCCGGAAAACGGGAATCACGATGAAACATACGCAAGTAAAAAAAGGGTTCTTCCCCGCGCTGCGGCGCATCCTCTTCCGCGTCCTCTGCGTCGTCTGCGCCCTTACGGTTACGCTCGCCTTTGCGGCGTTTTTCTGCCTCATCAGCGACGAGGTATGCGCAAACAACGCGCGCACGCTGCCGCCTTACGCGCGGGAAAACATATTGCCCGTACTCGAAAAACAGACGTGGACGGAGGAAGATTACGACTTTCTGTACCGCCAGACGGGGCTTGGGAGGGCGCCGCTCGACGCGCTCAAGGGGCAGACCCAGCGCATCCTCGCCTTTCAGGACGCCCTGTTTTACGACGCGGAGCTCGCCTGCTCGTGGACGACGCCCACCACCCCGCACGAATACACGGTGAATTACATCGCGCCGCTCGCGCCCATTGAGGACGGCGATATCTTCATCACGTCCTCCTGCCATACCTACGGCTGGCAGCACGGGCACGCCGCCATCGTCACCGACGCCGAACACGGACGGCTGCTGCAATCGCTCGCTTTGGGGCTGCTCTCCGCCGAACAAAGCCCCGATTGGTTCCGCCAGTCGGCAAACTTCCTCGTCCTGCGCCTCAAAGGCGTTTCCGCCGAGGAACGCGCCGCCATCGCGCAGCACGCGCAAGAACATTACGTCGGCGTCCCCTACGACGTCTTCACGGGGATCTTTTCGCCGAGGGATCAGGGGGACGATCTCGTTTCCACCAACTGCTGCCATCTCGTCTGGCAGGCATTTTACGCCTTCGGATACGACCTGGACACGGACGGCGGGCTCATCTGTTCCTGCCGCGACATCGCAGCCTCGCCGCTGCTGGAAGTCGTGCAGGTATACGGCTTCGATCCCCTCACCCTCTGGAATTGACGGCCATACGCAAAAGGCACGGCGATCGCCGTGCCTTTTTTTTTGCTGCCGCAGCCTCAATCTACCATGTACTCGGTGAGGATCTGATTCTGCACGTAAAGATATTCCCCTTTGATGCGCGTGACGTCCCCTGCCTCTTCGAGGTACGCCTTCGTCTTTTCATAGGCTTCCTTGAAATCCTGCTTCCAGTCGCTGCCGAACTGCGCGCGGTATTCCGCCGAAGAAATGCCGTATGCCGTGCGCATGCCGAGCATGATAAACTCAAATTTGGCGTCCTGCTCGGCGACGTCTTCGCTTTCGATGACGGGCAGAAACCCCGAGAGGATGCACTTCATGTACTCGTCCAGATCGAACGTATTGGTGAAGCGCTTGCCGCACGAAAAGGAGCTTGCCGAAACGCCGAGGCCGATGTACTCGCCCCGCCGCCAATAGTTGAGGTTATGGCGGCTCTCATATCCTTCCCTGCAGAAGTTGGACACCTCGTAGCGGTAAAATCCCAGCTCTTTCAGTTTGGCGTATCCCGCATCGTAAAGTGCCGCGACTTCGTCGGCGTCGGGCAGCTCCCCGTTAAGGTAATCCGTATAGACGGGCGTGCCGTCCTCGGGCGTGAGCGCATACATGGAGATGTGTTTTGCCCCGCTCCCCGCCGCCAGGGCGATGGTCTTTTGCACCTCGTCCGCCGTCTGGCCTTTCAGGCCGATCATGACGTCGGCGGAAAAATTCTCCCCCTTCAGGAGGGAGGTACAATACAGATAATCGCGCACGGTATGGACTCTCCCCAATTCGCGCAGCTGCTCGTCGTACGCGGTCTGCAGCCCGACGGAAAAGCGGTTGATGCCCGCGCGTTTGTACGTCGCGATCTTCTGTTCGCTGACCGTGCCGGGATTCATCTCGATGGTGACCTCGGGACGCTTGCCGAGCGAAAAACACCTGACGATCTGTTTCATCGCCCCGTAAATGTATTCGGGCGGGATGAGCGAAGGCGTGCCGCCGCCGAAATATACGGTATCGAAGGTCATGCCCTCGAGCTGTTTCCCGCGCATCTCGATCTCCTTATACAGACACGCCATATAGGCCTCGGCAAAAGAAAGACGGTTGGGGAAAGAAGTAAAATCGCAATACCGGCACTTCTGCTTGCAGAAGGGAATATGAAGATAGATCCCTGCCATCAGTTCTCCCTCCAGAGATAGCGCGAAAGATCGACGGCGCCCTCCCGCACCTCGACGCCCTCCGCGCGGAGCAGATCCGCCTGCACGTTTTTGCCGCCGAAGGCGAACGCGGCGGCGAGCCTGCCCGCACGGTTGACCACGCGGTGGCAGGGAATCTCGCCCGGGCGGGGATTGCGGTGCAGCGCCGTCCCCACCGCGCGCGCCGCGCGCGGCATGCCTGCCCCCGCCGCCACCTGACCGTACGTCGCCACCTTCCCCGCAGGGATGCGGCAGACGTACGCATACACTCGTTCGGAAAAATTCATCTCCTCAGTCCTTGTTCGTCTTTAAGATCTCCATGAACACCTCGCTCGGCACCTCCACGGAGCCGACCTGGCGCATGCGTTTTTTGCCTTCCTTCTGCTTTTCCAAAAGCTTTTTCTTGCGCGTGATGTCGCCGCCGTAACATTTGGCGAGCACGTCCTTGCGCACCGCCTTGACCGTCTCGCGCGCGATGATCTTTCCGCCGACCGCCGCCTGGATGGGGATCTCGAACAGCTGCCGCGGGATGGCCTTTTTCAGATTCTCCGCAAGCGTCCTGCCCCGCTGATACGCCCTGTCCTCGTGCACGATGGTGGAAAGCGCGTCGCACACCTCCCCGTTGAGGAGAATGTCGAGCTTGACAAGCTTGCTGCGTTCGTACCCCGCGATCTCATAGTCAAAGCTCGCATAGCCCTTGGTGCGCGATTTGAGCTCGTCGAAGAAATCGTAAACGATCTCGTTGAGGGGCAGGCGGTATTCCAGGCGGACGCGGTGCGCATCCAGATAGGTCATATCCTTGAATACGCCGCGCTTGTCCCGGCAGAGATCCATGATGGGCCCCACGTAGTCGGGCGGGGAATAGATCTCCGCCTTGACGATGGGCTCCTCCATATATTCGATCTCAGACACGGGCGGCAGATGCGAAGGGTTGTCCACGGCAAATTCCGAACCGTCCGTCTTGTGCACGTGATAGCTGACGGAAGGCGCCGTGGTGATGATGTCAAGGTTGAATTCCCGCTCGATGCGCTCCTGAATGATCTCCATATGCAGAAGACCCAGAAACCCGCAGCGGAACCCGAACCCGAGCGCGACCGAGTTGTCCGGCTCAAAGACGAGCGACGCGTCGTTGAGCTGAAGCTTCATGATGGCGTCCTTGAGGTCGCCGAACTTGCTGCCGTCGAGCGGATAGATGCCGCAGAAGACGACGGGCTGGACCTTTTTATAGCCGGGAAGCGGCTCCGGGGCAGGCATGTCCGCGTTGGTGACGGTATCCCCCACCGCGACGTCCTGAATGGACTTGATGGAGGCGGCGATGTAGCCCACCTCGCCCGCGGCGAGCACTTCCTTGGGCTGAAGATGCGGGGCGAACGCCCCGACTTCCACCACTTCGTAGGTTTTTTCGGAGAGGAAGGTACGGATCCGATCGCCCGCCCTTACGCTGCCGTCCTTGATGCGGACGAAGAGGATGACGCCCTTGTAATTATCGTAATAACTGTCAAAGATGAGCGCGCGCAGCGGCGCTTCCGTATCCCCTTTGGGAGGCGGGATGAGTTTTACCACCGCCTCCAGGATATCCTTGATGTTCGTACCTTCCTTGGCGGAAACGCAGGGGCATCCCGCCGTATCCAGGCCGATAACGTCCTCGATCTCCTTCTTCGTCTCTTCCACCTGCGCGGAGGCGAGGTCGATCTTGTTGATGACGGGCACGATCTCCAGGTCGTTGTCGAGCGCGAGGTAGACGTTGGCAAGCGTCTGCGCCTCGATGCCCTGCGTGGCGTCCACCACGAGGAGCGCTCCCTCGCATGCAGCGAGCGAGCGGCTGACCTCATAGGTAAAGTCGACGTGCCCGGGCGTATCGATGAGATTGAATTCGTATTCGTTGCCGTCGTCCGCCGTATAATACATGCGGACGGGCGTAAGTTTGATGGTGATGCCCCGCTCCCGCTCGATATCCATGCTGTCGAGAAGCTGCTCTTCCATATCCCGCTTGCTCACCTGCCCCGTGAGCTCCATGATGCGGTCGGCGATGGTGCTCTTGCCGTGGTCGATATGGGCGATGATGCAGAAATTGCGTAAATATTTGTTCGGCGCTGCCATAGCGTCCTCCTGCGGACAATCCCGCCTCCGTAATGCCTTTATTATACATTTTTTTGCGGCGTTTGGCAATCGTTCTTGCCGCCCTGCGGGCAAATTCTCGGTCAGCCTTCCCCGTTCCGTTGACAAACCTGCCCGAAAAGCGTATAATCATACAAAATACACACAAGAGGGTACGCTTATGCTGACACTCGAGAAGATCCGCGACGCTGCCGAGGTGCTCGGCGGCGCCATCTACCGCACGGACGTCATCCATGCGCCCGCGCTCTCCACCCGCTGCGACGTCTTCCTCAAGACGGAAAACCTGCAGAAAACGGGCTCCTTCAAGATCCGCGGGGCATATTACAAGATCGCGCGGCTGAGCGAAACAGAAAAAAAACGCGGCGTCATCGCCTGCTCGGCGGGCAACCATGCCCAGGGCGTCGCCCTCGCCGCGCAGAAAAACGGCATTCCCGCGCTCATCTGCCTGCCCGACGGCGCGCCCATCTCCAAAGTGGAAGCGACGAAGAGCTACGGCGCGGAGCTCTGCCTCGTGCCGGGCGTATACGACGATGCCTATGAACGGGCGCTGCGGCTGAAAGACGAGCGCAAGATGACCTTCATTCATCCCTTCGACGACGAGGACGTCATCGCGGGGCAGGGAACGATCGGGCTGGAGATCTTATCCCAGCTTGACGGCGTAGACGCCGTCCTCGTCCCCGTGGGCGGCGGCGGGCTCATCTCCGGCATCGCTTACGCCATAAAATCCGTCGATCCCTCCGTGCGCGTATACGGCGTACAGGCGGAGGGCGCCCCGAGCATGTACAATTCCATCCGCGACCATCAGATCGGATCGCTCCCCTCCGTATCCACCATCGCCGACGGCATTGCCGTAAAGCAGCCCGGCGCGCAGACGTTTGCGCTGTGCGCAAAGTATGTGGACGGCATCGTCACCGTCTCCGACGACGAGATCGCGGAAGCCATCCTCGCCCTCATTGAAAAGGAAAAGATGATCGCCGAAGGCGCCGGCGCGGTGCCCGTCGCCGCCGTCCTTTCGGGCAAGCTCCCCGAACTCGACGGCAAAAAGGTATGCTGCGTCGTCTCCGGCGGCAACATCGATGTCACCATTTTAAGCCGCGTCATCCAGCGCGGGCTGCTCATGTCCGGCAGGCAAATGACCGTCAACATCGAACTTCTGGACAAGCCGGGCCAGCTCGTGCGGGTCTCCGAGATCATCGCGGACTGCGGCGGCAACGTGACGGGCGTGCATCACGAACACGCCAACGCGGGAAGCGCCGTGATCGGCTGCTTCTTGCGCATCGAGATCGAAACGAGGGATTTTGCGCACATCGCGCTCATCCGCAGGAAGCTCACGGACGCGGGCTTCCGCCTCAGCTGAACGAACGGGAGGACTTTGATATGCAGATCATTCGTACAAAACAAGCGCCCGAGGCGATCGGGCCGTACAGCCAGGCCGTCACGGCAGGCGGATTTCTGTTCACGTCGGGGCAGATCGCGCTCGACCCCGCGACGGGCGAAGTCGTGCAGGGCGGCATCGAAGCGCAGGCGGAACGCATCCTCGAAAACCTCTGCGCCATCCTGAAAGCGGCGGGCGCCTCGCCCGAAAAAGTCGTCAAGACGACCTGTTTTCTCGCAGACATGGCGGATTTTGCCGCCTTCAACCGCGTATACGGGCGCTATTTTCCCCATTGCCCCGCGCGTTCCTGCGTGGCGGTAAAAGAGCTTCCCAAGGGCGTGCTTGCCGAAGTGGAAGCGATCGCCGAACTTTCCTAAATCTTACCGCCGCAGCCGCGGCGGTTTTTTTTATCCGCTCGCGCGCGGACATAGAATGTGAATTTTGTCATTTTTCTGTTTTTTTGCAATTTTTGTTGAAACCGAACCTGTTTTATGATACAATATAACCAATGTGTGTGCGGGCGCGCGGAGAAAACGCGCCCGCACTCCCTGCAAGCGCCGCGATGCGGCGCACAGAGATTTCAGGAGGGATTTATGGAACACCATTCTGCTTTTCACGGAACGGCGGAGCAGGAAGCCAAACTCAGAGCCGTGATCGAGGAATCGCGCTCCGTCCCCGGGTGCCTCATGCACATCCTGCAGGAAGCACAGGGGATCTACGGTTATCTCCCCATCGAGGTGCAGAAGATCGTAGCCGAAGGGCTGGATATCTCGCTTTCCGAGGTGTACGGCGTCGTCACGTTCTATTCGCAATTCTCGCTCAACCCCAAGGGGAAGCACCGCATCAGCATCTGCCTCGGCACGGCGTGCTACGTCAAAGGGTCGGACAAGATCCTGGAAGAACTGGAAAAACAGCTCAACATCAAGTGCGGCGAATGCACGCCCGACGGGCTGTTTTCCATCGACAGCTGCCGCTGCGTGGGGGCCTGCGGCCTCGCGCCCGTCATGATGATCGACGACGAGGTATACGGCAAGCTCAAGCCCGACATGGTAAAGGGCATCCTCGAAAAATACAAGGAGGAGAAGTAAATGACCATTCAGGAACTTGACGCCATCCGCGCCAAAAAGAGCGACCTTGTCCGCGTGCGCCGCATCGTCCGCGAAGAGGGCGAAAAACTCGCCAAAAAGACGGGCTACCGCAAACAGGTCCTCGTCTGCGGCGGTACGGGCTGCACCTCCTCCCATTCCATGAAAGTCATCGCCCAGCTTGAAGAATCGCTCAAAGAGCTGGGGCTTTCCGACGTGCTGATCGTCAAAACGGGCTGCTTCGGCCTGTGCGCGCTCGGCCCCATCATGATCGTCTATCCCGAAGGCGCGTTCTATGCGCAGATGACGCCCGAGCACGCCAAGACGATCGCCGAAAAGCACCTGATCCCGGGCGGACAGATCGTGACCGAACTTCTGTACCAGGGCACGGTGACCAAGGACGGCATCATCCCCTTCTCGGAGACGGCTTTCTATAAAAAACAGCTGCGCATCGCGCTGAGAAACTGCGGCGTCATCGCGCCCGAGGACATCGAAGAAGCGATCGCCGCGGGCGACTATGCGGCGCTGGAAAAGGTACTTACGGGCATGACGCCCGACGACGTCATCAACGAGATGCTCGCTTCCGGGCTGCGCGGGCGCGGCGGCGCGGGCTTCCCCACCGGGCGCAAATGGGCGTTTGCAAAGGCCTCGCAGGGGAACGTAAAATACGTCTGCTGCAACGCCGACGAGGGCGACCCCGGCGCATTCATGGATCGTTCCGTGCTGGAAGGCGACCCGCACTGCGTGCTGGAAGCCATGGCGATCGCCGGATACGCCATCGGCTCTTCCCACGGCTTCATCTACGTCCGCGCGGAATATCCCGTGGCGGTGGAACGCCTGAAGATCGCCATCCGCCAGGCGCGCGAATACGGCCTGCTCGGCAAAAACATCCTGGGCAGCGGCTTTGATTTCGACATCGAGATCCGCCTCGGCGCGGGCGCATTCGTCTGCGGCGAGGAAACGGCGCTCATGCGCAGCATCGAAGGGCACCGCGGCGAACCGCGTCCCCGCCCGCCCTTCCCCGCCGTCAAAGGCCTGTTCGGGAAACCCACCATCCTCAACAACGTGGAGACGTGGGCAAACGTCAACCCCATCATCATGAACGGCGCGGCATGGTTCTCCTCCATCGGCACCCCCACCTCCTCCGGCACCAAGGTGTTCGCGCTGGGCGGGAAGATCACCAACGTCGGCCTCGTGGAAGTTCCCATGGGAACGACGCTGCGCGAGATCGTGGAAGAGATCGGCGGCGGCATCCCCAACGGCAAAAAGTTCAAAGCGGCGCAGACGGGCGGCCCTTCGGGCGGCTGCATCCCCGCCGAATACATCGACATCCCCATCGATTACGACAGCCTCCTTTCCATCGGCTCCATGATGGGCAGCGGCGGCATGATCATCCTCGACGAAGACACCTGTATGGTGGATATCGCCAAATTCTACCTGGAATTCACGGCGGACGAATCGTGCGGGAAATGCACGCCCTGCCGCATCGGCACCAAGCGCCTTCTGCAGCTGCTCACCAAGATCACGGAAGGCAAAGGCGAACCGGAAGACCTGGAAAAGATCGAGGAGCTTTCCAACCACATGAAGCAGTCCTCGCTGTGCGCGCTCGGCCAGTCGGCGCCCAACCCCATCCTCTCGACGCTGCGCTATTTCCGTGAGGAATACGTTGAGCACATCGAGAAGAAGATCTGCCGCGCGGGCGTGTGCAAGGCGTTGTTCACCTATTACGTCGACCCCAAAAAGTGCAAGGGCTGTACGCTCTGCGCGCGCAACTGCCCCGTACATGCGATCAGCGGCTCCGTCAAGCAGCCGCACGTCATCGATACGGCAAAATGCGTCAAGTGCGGGCTCTGCATCGCCAACTGTAAGTTCGGCGCGATCGAAAGGAGGTAACCTTGATGGAGACGAAACTCGTAAATCTGAAGATCAACGGCATCCCCGTGACCGTTCCCGAAGGGACCACGATCCTGCAGGCGGCGCGCCAGGCGCACGTGGAGATCCCCACGCTGTGCTTCCTCAAAGATGTCAACCGCATGGGCTCCTGCCGCATGTGCGTCGTGGAAGCGACGGGCGCGCGCGGGCTGGTCGCGGCATGCGTTTACCCCGTTGCAGAGGGGATGGAAGTGCGCACCAACACGGATAAATGCCGTCAGTCGCGCAAGATGACCCTCGAGCTCATCCTGAGCAAACATAAGAAAAAATGCCTCTCCTGCGAGCGCAACCACAGCTGCGAACTGCAGCGGCTTTCGCTCGGCTACAGCGTGGACGAAGACCGCTTCAAGGGGGAAGATTTCGTGCTCCCGCTCGATTGCTCCACCCCTTATCTCATCCGCGACAACGACAAATGCATCAACTGCATGCGCTGCGTGGCGGCATGCCGCAAGCAGGGCATCAACGCCATAGGCCCCATCGGACGCGGCTTTAACCTGCACATCGGCTGCGCATTCGACCGCGCACTTGCCGAGTCGCCCTGCGTCGGCTGCGGCCAGTGCGTCGTCGACTGCCCCGTGGGCGCGCTCTACGAGCAGAGCAACATCGACGACGTATGGAAAGCGCTCTCGGATACCTCCAAGAAGGTCGTATTCATCACGGCGCCTTCCGTACGCGCTACCCTCGGCGAGGCGTTCGATATGCCCATCGGCACCAACGTGGAAGGCAAGATGGTGGCGGCCATCCGCCGCTTCAATCCCGCGGCGGTATTCAACATGGACGTGACGGCAGACCTCACCATCATGGAGGAAGCGAGCGAACTCATCAACCGCATCAAGACGAACAAGCCCATGCCCATGTTCACGAGCTGCTGCCCCGCGTGGGTGAAATTCGTGGAACAGACCTTCCCCGAACTCATCCCCAACCTCTCGACCTGCAAATCGCCGCAGCAGATGTTCGGCGCGCTGCTCAAAAGCTACTGGTGCGAAAAGAACGGCATCGACCCCAAATCGCTCTACGTGGTCAGCGTCATCCCCTGTACGGCGAAAAAATACGAGCGCGGCAGGGAAGAAATGCTCGGCGACGTGGACGCAGCGATCACCACGCGCGAACTTGCGCGCATGATCAAGACGGCGGGAATCAAGTTCACCGAACTTCCCGACGAGGAATTTGACAATCCCTTCTCGACGGCGACGGGCGCAGGCGCCATCTTCGGCGCGACGGGCGGCGTCATGGAAGCGGCGCTCCGTACCGCGGCGCACATGATGGACGGCAACTTCGAGGTGCTCGACTTCTTCGCCGTGCGCGGCAGCAACCCCATCAAAGAGGCGACGTACCTCGTGGCGGGGCACACCATCCGCGTCGCGGTGGCGAGCGGCCTGGACAACGCGCGCAAGATCTGCAAGAGCATCCTCTCGGGCGAAAAACAATACGATTTCGTGGAGATCATGTCCTGCCCCGGCGGCTGCGTGAACGGCGGCGGACAGCCCACTCTGCCCGACAGCGTGCGCAACTCCGTCGAGCTCAAAGAGGCGCGCGCCAAGGCGCTGTACGCCTGCGACAACGGCAACTCCTACCGCCGTTCGGCAGACTCGCCCACCATGGATATCATCTACAACGATTACCTCGGGTTCCCGAACAGCCACAAGGCGCACGAGATCCTGCATACCTCCTACAAAGACAAGCGCACCATCTGACGCACGGCCGCCCCGCATATGCGGGGCGGCTTTTCTTTCCTGCGGACATGCCCGTACCGTTTGACATTTTTCCTTTGCCGTCATATAATGGGATATATGCAGACCAACGGAAAAAAAGGGCTCGGGATCCTCATGATCTTAGGGGCGGCGCTTTGCTTTGCGCTGATGAACCTCTTCGTGCGGCTGGCGGGAGATCTGCCCGTCATGCAGAAGGTGTTCTTCCGCAACCTCATCGCCGCCTTTATCGCCGCGGCGGCGCTGCTGCGCGAAAAGGAAAAATTCCGCATCCATACGCGATGCCTTCCCTTTCTCCTGCTGCGCGCGGGGCTCGGGTTTTTGGGCGTCGTGCTCAACTTCTATGCCATCGACCGCCTCAACATTTCCGACGCGTCCATCTTAAACAAACTTTCCCCCTTTTTCGCCATCCTTTTCTCCCTGCTGCTCCTGAAAGAACGGCCGACGGGAAGGGATCTCTTCTTTGTCCTGCTCGCTTTTTCCGGCGCCGTCTTCGTCATCAACCCCTCCTTCAGCTGGGAAGTCCTCCCCGCCGTTGCGGGGTTCTTCAGCGGCGCATGCGCCGGCTTTGCCTACACCTGCGTGCGCATGCTGGGCATCCGCGGGGAACGCGCAAACATGACGGTCTTTTTCTTTTCCGCCTTTTCCACGCTCGCATCCCTCCCCTTCGTCATCGCCTTTTATCAGCCGATGGACGGCTGGCAGCTCACTTCGCTGCTGCTTGCGGGCGTCTCCGCCGCGGGCGGGCAATTCTGCATCACCGCCGCCTACCGCATGGCGCCCGCCAAGGAGATCGCCGTCTTTGATTACGCGCAGGTCCCCTTTGCCGCCATCCTGGGCTTTTTCTTCCTCGATCAGATCCCCGGCTGGAACAGCTACGTCGGCTATGCGATCATCATCGGCGCCGCCGTGCTCAAATGGCTGTTTCAGCGCCGAAGCGAGAAGAAAGCGCCGCGGCGGCAAGAAGACGGCGCAAACATGCCTGAAGCGTCCGCCCCTCCCGAACCAACAGAAGAAACAAAAAAAGACCCCTCGCCATAAGGCGAACGGGCCTTTTTTATTCCAGAGAAAGCGGCACGACGGTCTCCGTCACCTTGCCGCGATGTACGACGAGGTAACAATAACTCGGGTCGGCGTAAGCGCCGGCGCTGCCCGGGTTGATGCAGAGCACGCCGTTCACCCGCTCGCTGCCGGCCTTATGCGTGTGGCCGTACAGAGCGACATCGCAGTCAAGTTCCGCGGCGCGGGCGGCAAGCCGTTCAAGCCCGCTCTTGACGCCGTATTTGTGCCCGTGGCAGCAGAAGATGCGCACCTGTTCCGCTTCCAGCACCCCTTCCTCCGCCCCGTAGGCAAAATCGCAGTTCCCGCAGAAGAGATAGGTCTTTTCGGGATACTGCGAAAAAACTTCCCTAAGGTCGGAAGAACCGTCGCCGAGATGGACGATAACGTCGTTTTCGGCAAACAGCGGGGCGAGCTTTTCCGCGACGCCGCGCCGCCCGTGCGAATCGGACAAAACGACAAACGTCTTCACAGCATTTGCTCCAGCGCGCGAAGCGCGCGGCCGCGGTGGGACACGCCGTTCTTTTCCGCATCCGACGCTTCCCCGAAACTCTTTTGCAGATCGCAGCTGAAAAACAGACAGTCGTAGCCGAATCCGTTTTCGCCGCGCTCCTCTTCGAGGATCTCCCCTTCCGTGCGGCCTTCGGCGAGCAGTTCCCTGCCATCGGGGAAACAGAGCGCGATGGCGGACGCAAAGTAGGCGCGGCGATCGCTCACGCCCTGCATGTTTTTGAGAAGCAGCGCGCGGTTATCCGCATCGTCTCCGCCCGAATAGCGCGCGCTGTATACGCCCGGAGCGCCGCCGAGCGCCGCCACGCACAGGCCGCTGTCATCCGCGAGCGCGGGAAGATGCGTCGCCGCCGCGACGGCACGCGCCTTGATGAGCGCGTTTTCCGCAAACGTACTGCCGGTCTCTTCCACGTCGCCGGAAAACCCGGCTTCCGCCGCCGTGAGCACCGTCCATCCCTTCAGGACTTCGCGGAACTCCCTTACTTTGTTTTTATTGCCCGTTGCGGCAACCACCTTCTTTTCCATCGCATGCTCCTGTGTGCAGATTTTTTCAAATGCAAGCCGCTCTTCGCTGCCGCCGAGGAATACCCTTCCGCAAAAGACGAACCCGTTGCGCGCAAACACGCGCCGCATGCGCGCGTTGTCCCGATGGGTATCCGCGCGCAGAGACGCCGCCCCGCACGATCCTGCCAGCGCTTCCGCGCCGCGATAAATCACATCGGGGATACCGTGTCCGCGATATTCGGGCGCGACCGCCACACGGTGCACGGCAAGGTACTTCCCCTGCGTCAGCCACGCTCCCTCGATCGCATCGTAATCGGGATCGCGGTCAAGGATGATACAGACGCCCGCGACCGCGCCGTTCTCCGCGCGGACAAGGTACTGCACGCCGCGCGAAATATGTTCTGACGTCTCCTCGGGCGTCGGGCCGTTCTGCTGCCATTGGTCGACGCCCTGCGATGCAAGGAAGCGGCGCGCTTCCTGCAGAATGCGGCCGATCGCCGCCGCGTCCGCCTGTGTTGCCCGCTCAAACCTCATACATGCCCCTGCCTTATGCATCGAGATCGACAAATGAATACTTGGTCAGGTCAAACAGCCCTTTATCGGAAAGCTTGAGATCGGGAATGACGAGCAGGGACAAAAAGACGAGCGTCATGAAGGGCTCGTAACAAGCCTTCACGCCGCAGGCTCGGGCATGGGCGGCGATCTCCCGCGTCCGTTCGATGACTTCATCCGCGGGGGCAGAGCTCATCAGCCCCGCGATGTCAAGCGGAAACACCTCTTCTTTCCCGTTCGCGACGAGCGCCATGCCGCCGCCCGAACGCTGCAGCAGCGCAACGACGCGGGCCATGTCTGCGTTGTCGTCGCCAAGCACGACGATATTATGGCTGTCGTGCGCGACGGTGATGCCGAGCGCGCCGCCGCGGAATCCGTACCCTTTGACGACGCCGAGCCCGACGTTGCCCGTGGCAAAATGCCGTTCCACGACGGCAAGCTTGCACAGATCGCTTCCCTTGACACAGATATCGCCGCCGCTGACGGCAACGGGAACGATCTCTTCATGCGTCGTCAGGCTGTAAGGCTCGACGGCAATGGCGCGCAATTTCCCCGTTCTGCCCGCAATGCGGAAGCTTTCCGCCGTGACGGGCGCAATGTGAACGGTGCTCCGGACCGCATCGGGAAAATAGCGCTGCGTGTGGGAAAAACACGGGTCCCCCGCTTCGGCGACGAGTTCGCCCCGTTTATAGACGCGGCGAACGCGGAAGGACTGCAGATCGTCGACGAGGACGATGTCCGCGTCATACCCGGGCGCAAGCGCGCCCTTCCCTTTGATGCCGTAGCATTCGGCGACGTTGCTCGTCGCCATACAGACGGCTTCCGCCGCGGGGACGCCGCAGGATACGGCGAGCCGCAGCGCGTCGTCCAGGTGTCCCTTATCGCGCAGATCGGCGGCGTTTTTATCGTCCGAACAAAGCAAGAAACGCCGGAAATTAAAGCGCGTGACCGCCTTGCAATTGCGTTCGAGGTTGCGCGCGGAGGAGGCGTTCCGCAGCTGCACGTACATGCCCCGCGCCACGCGCTCGCTGCATTCCTCCGCGCTCAGCGGCTCGTGGTCGGTCAGGATGCCGGCGCAGCTGTAGGCGTTGAGCGCGTCTCCGCTCACCCCGGGGGCGTGGCCGTCGACGGGCTTCCCCGCATCGCGGGCGGCGCGGATCTTCCGCAATGCGTCCTCTTCCCCCGCGATGACCGAGGGGAACGCCATCATCTCACCCAAGCCGAAAAAGAGCGGGCGGGCGATCTCCCGCGCGGTCTCCTCGCCGCCGAGCGAAGCGCCGCTCGTTTCAAACGGCGTTGCCGGCACGCAGGAAGGCAGCTGTAAATATACGTCAAGGGGGACGTTCCCGCCCTCCGTTTTCAATCGCGCGAACGCCTCCGCGAGGTATTCCGCCCCTGCGATGCCGCAGACGTTGGTAAGCTCGTGCGGGTCGGCGACGATGCCCGTCGTGCCGCGCGGCACCGCCAGCGCCGCGAACGCTTCGGGGGAAAGCATGCTGCTTTCCACGTGGATGTGCGAGTCGATGAGTCCGGGGATGGCGAACAGTCCCTCGCAGTCGATTTCCCGTTCCCCGTGATAGCCGCTGCCGATGCCGCAGATCTTTCCGTCCAGAACGGCGATCTCCCCCGGTTGCGTCTCCCCCGTAAAGACGTTAAAAATTTGCACGCCGCGCAGCACGAGGTCGCACGGCTTGCGCTTCATGGCGCAGTCGATGTATGCTTTCATACTAACAGTATACCACAAAGCGGCCCCCTGCGCAATCGTTTGCAGAGGACCGCCTGCGTTTTATCGGCCATAAACCCGTCAGCGTATTTTCGCGCGCATGCGCAGCGAATTGAGCACGGCGAGCAGCATGACGCCGACGTCGGCAAATACCGCCAGCCACAGCGGCATGAGATGCAAGAGCGAAAGGATCATGAACGCCGCCTTGACGGCGATGGAAAAGGCGATGTTTTCAAAGACGATGCGCCGCGTCTTTTTTGCCGTGCGCAGCGCCTTGGGGAGCGCGGAGAGCGAATCGGATACGAGCACCAGGTCGCTCGCCTCGATCGCCGCATCGCTGCCCAGTTTGCCCATGGATACGGCGACGTCGCTCACCGTCATCACGGGCGTATCGTTGATGCCGTCGCCCACGTAGAGAAGCGCGCCTTCCGCCTTTAACGCCGCCGCGCGTTCCGGCTTCTGCATGGGCAAAAGCCCCGCATACACCTCGTCGACGGGAAGATCTTTTACGACCGCCTCCGCTCTGTCAGGCGTATCGCCCGTGAGCATGACCGTCCGCCGGACGCCCTCCCGCTTGAGCGCAGAAAGCGCCGCGGCGGCGTCTTCGCGCACCGCATCCTCGATCTCGATGCTGCCGATCGGCTCCCCTTCTTCCGCCACGTAGACGACGGACGCCGGAGTTTTCAGAGGCGTGATAGAGATACCGCGTTCGCGCATCAGGCGCTCGCTCCCCACAAGCACCTGCTTGCTGCCAACTTCCGCCGCAAGCCCCATGCCCGCGATCTCCGTGCAGTTTTCCGCAAGAAACGCGGAGGGGATGCCGTCAAACGCCCGCGCAAGCGGATGCGAAGACTTTCGCTCGAGCGCCGCCGCGATGGCGAGCGCGCGCTCCTGCCCGTGCGTACGGGCGACGGAAAACTTCCCCTTGGTGAGCGTGCCCGTCTTGTCGAACGCGGCGACTTTGACGCGGGCGAGCGCGTCGAGGTATACCGCCCCCTTGGCGAGCACGCCGATGCGCGCCAGCGATCCGACGCCCGAAAAATAGGTGAGCGGCACGGAGATGACGAGCGCGCAGGGACAGGAGATGACGAGCAGATTGAGCGCCGTCATGATCCAGCCCGCAAAATCAAACCCGTCGAACAAAGGCGGGATGACGGCGATGCAAAGCGCCAGAAGGACGACGACGGGCGTATAGACGCGCGCAAAGCGGGTGATGAACTTCTCGGGCGCAGCCTTCTGCGACGCGGCATTTTCCACCATGTCCAGGATCTTTGCAACGGCGCTCTCCGACGCGGGGCGCAAAACTTCCGCCTGTACCGCGTTCCCTTCGTTGACGAACCCCGCGAGGACCTCTTCGCCCGCGGCGCAGTCGCGCAGATACGCCTCGCCCGTCAGCGATTTGGTGTCAAACTGAGACCCCGAAAGAAGCCTGCAGTCGGCGGGCACTTTATCGCCCCGCCGCAGCAGGATCTCGTCGCCCGCCGTAAGCTCCTCGGGGGAGACTTCCCGCTGCGAGTCCCCTTTAAGAAGGATGCAGCTTTCGCTTTTCATTTCCAGAAGTTTCCCGATCGCATCGCGCGAGGAGCCGACGGCAAGCGCCTGCAACAGTTCGCCCAGCTGATAGAGCAGCATGACGGCGGCGCCTTCCATCGTCTCCCCCAAGGCGAACGCGCCCACGGCAGCGATGAGCATCAGCGTGTTTTCATCGAGCAGCAGGGAAAGGCGGAATCCCTCGCGGAACGCAGAAAAGACGTTTTTGAAAAAAGAGAGGACGACCTGCCAGCCCGCCGCTGCAAACGACGCAAAATACAGGCCGAAGATCAGCCATTCAGAGCTGCCGCCGACGAGCTGCAAAATGAGCGCGGGCAGGAAAAAAACCGCCGCCGCGCACAGAGAGACGATCTCCGCCGTATGGCGTTCGGCGCGGGGCGGCGCGCCTTCAACGATCTCCACGCGGTCAAAGTGCGTGATGAGCCGGATACATGCCTTGTATGCCGCCTCCGTCGTACAGGAAAGCGTGACCTTTTGGTTGAGAAAATCCACCTGCGCCGACGTGACGCCGTCGATCTCCGCAAGCTCCTCCTGCATTTCCAGCGCGCAGTTTGCGCAATGCAGGTTGCGGATGCGCAGCACGTGCCGTTCTTCAGGGGGCTGCTCCCCTTCTTCCCGTTTCATCATGGCGTATGCTCCTTCCCGCGGCAGCAGCCGCGCGTCCTCCGTCAATATCAATATATGAACAACTATTCATATATTAACAGAAAGAAACGGCGCTGTCAAGTGTTTGACGGCGCCGCAGGCAAATTTCAGATGAGTTCCCATTCCTCCCCGCCGTGCGCGGAGACGAACGTACGCTCTCCCAGGTAGGAAAGCCCGCCGCCGGGAAAGACGCGCAGCTGTTTGGCGATGAGCCGCTGGCGGGACGCGTGGAGCTCGCGGTTGAGCGCACCGTCGCCGTACTTGGTATCCCCGACCACAGGGTGCCCGAGAAAAGCGAGGTGCGCGCGGATCTGATGCGTTTTCCCCGTGTGCAGCGTGACGGAAAGCAGGCTGGTCCGCGCCCCTTCGCGCAAAACTTCGTACTCCGTCACGATCTTCTCGCCGACGGGACGGGAGGATATGCTCACGCGCGAGCGGGCAGCGTCTTTGCAAAGATAGGCATTGCACACGGCATGACGCGCGGGCATGTGCCCTTTGACCTGCGCCAGATACCGCTTTTCCGTCCGATGGGTGCGGAAGGCGTCAAGCAGCGCCTGTGCCGCGCAGACGTTCCTTGCAAACAGCAAAAGCCCCTGCGTATTGCGGTCGAGGCGGTGCAGAAAATAAAACTCTCCGCGCTCGCACAATTCCGAAAAGACCGCCTCCGAATTGACGCCGCTTTCCTTGTCGGCGACAAAGACGTTTTCGTCTTCAAACACGCGGGAAAACGCCGCGCGGGACTGCTGCGCAGGGGTGAGATAGTAAACGACTTCATCCCCTGCCCGGACGGGCATGTCTGAAGTCACCCGCGCACCGTTGACGCGGATGCCCTTTTCCCGCAACAGACGGGACCAACAGAATGACGCCTGCGCGCAGGTATCATCGGTGAATTTTTTCAGCGATCCGTCTTCGCGGACGGTGTACTTTTTCATAGGCGTGCTTCCCCAAAAGCGACGCTGCGGCGATCAGGCACAGCAGCAAAAAGAAATAAACGGCGCCCCCCTGCAGCGAGAAATAGACGGCATAGGAAAAGAACAGCGCAAGGATCGTCTGACAGGCGGCGGCAGCGAGCGCAAACCGCCAGCCCGTTTCCCGCGCGGATGCGGCGATCGCCGACACGCAGGGGGAGCATGTCAGGATAAACACTGCAAACGCAAAGGCGCTCTGCGCGGAAAAAGGCAGCGCGTCCCCGTAAAATACGGCGAGCATGCCCGCGACGTTTTCTTTGGCAATGAGCCCGGAAAAGGCGGCATAAGCGATCTTCCAGTCGCAGCAGCCGATGGGCGCAAACAGGTATTTGAACCCGCCGCAAAATCCTGCGAGCATGCTCTCCTCCACCGTGCAAAGCCGCAGGCGGAAGTCGAACGAAGAGAGCAGCCAGGAAAAGAGAAAAAAGGCGAGAATGACCGTTGCGGTCTTCATTATAAACTGTTTGATCTGAAAAAGCAAGGATCTGAGCACAAAAAGCGGCTGCGGGATCTGAAGCGGCGCGAGTTCCAGCACAAACGACGCCTCCCCTTCCCGCTTTTGCAGGAGCGCGGCAAGAAACGAGATGCCCACGCCCGTCGCATACAGGAGTACGACCGCGGCAAACGGATGCTCGAACAGGGATGCGGACAAGGTGAGGAAGACGGGAAGTTTGGCGCTGCAGGCAATATACGGCAGACAGAGAATGGTGCGGCGCTGTATGCGCTTATCGTCCAGGCCGCGCGTAGTCATGATCGCCGCCGCCGTGCAGCCAAACCCCATGAGCAGGGAAAACACCGCCCGCCCGTTCAGCCCCACCGCCGCAAATATGCCGTCCGTATGCATGGCGAGGCGGGATAAAAATCCGCTTTCCTCCATCAACAGAAGCGCAAGAAAGAGCAACGCGATCTGAGGCAGAAAGCACAACACGCCGCCCATGCCCGAGAGTACGCCGTCCACGAGGAAGGAACGCAGCACGGGTGAGGAGACCGTCTCCGCGCGCGCGGCGAGGAACGAGGTAAAGAACGCCTCGATGCAGCCCTTCATGCTGTCCCCCAAAAGTCCGGGGGCAAAGGTGACGAAAAAACAGGCAAACAACAGCAGAAAAAAGAAAGGCACGCAAATCATGCCGTTTGAAAGCAGGGAATCCACGCGCGAAAGCCCCGCCCGGACGGGCCGCCACGCATCGGCGGGCAATTCCCCGCCCGCCATCCCGCTGCAGACATGCCCCTTCAGAATGCGCCCGAGCGCGGCGCAGAAATCGCGTACGCTCCTGCGGCTGCGGCCGTCGACGCTGAAAACGGGAACGCGCAGAAAGGAGGAGAGACGCGCCTCATCCGCAAACCCGCCGCCGCGCAGAAACGCTTTCTTTTTGGTGAGGACGATGCCAAGCAGAACGCCGCGGGCGGAAAGCGCGCGCATGAGCTCCAGCGCGCGCGGAAGCGCCGCGTATTCACAGACGAACAGTACGCGGGCGGAAGGATGCGCATACAGATAGTCGCGCGTGAACGCCTCCTCCATGCTCATGCAGTCGAGCGAATAGATGCCCGGAAGATCGCTGACGAGGACGCGCTCGCCGCCCAACTGCGCCTCGCGCTCGCAGGCCCCGACCGTCACGCCGTGCCAGTTCCCCACTTTGGCATGTCCGCCGGTCAGGGCATTGAAGAGCGTGCTCTTGCCCGCATTCGGCGCGCCCACAAGCAACAGCCGCTTCACTTTTTCACCACACGGATCTCTGCGGCGACGGCGCGGCGCAGCGCGAGGCGGACGCCGCCCGCGTCCAGCAGGAACGTCCGGCGGAACAGAGACGCCTTTAAAAGCGTCACGGAGGCGCGCGGATAGACGTTGAGGGCGCGCAGGCGCTCCTTTACGGCAGGCACAACGCCGAGCCCGAGCACGATGGCGCTCTCTCCGCGCTTCAGATCGAGGATCGTCATACTATAAAAAATGCGGGCGGAGCCTTTTTTATGCTCCGCCCGCCCGCACAGATCCCGTTCAGTGCGCTTCTTCCGACCGCTTGGATCCCTGCAATCTGAGCACGCCGTCCGTGATCAGCGGGGATACGATCAGCCACAGCGCCGCGAGGGCGATCAGCGAATACACGACGATCGCGCCCACCGTACGCGGGCCGCGGAAGATCGCCGAGACGAGATTGAAATCAAAGATCCCGTACATTCCCCAATTGACCGCGCCGATCAGCACAAGGATGTATGCGATGACGTTGGCAATTACCATGGTTACCTCCCGAGCGGCAGGCATCCCCGCCGCTTACACCCTTACTATGCGCAGCAGCAGGCAGTTTTATGCAGGGCGTACGAGCGTTACAGCGTGCCGCCGCAATACGGGCAGCGGCGGCAGCCGCACGTCCGTTCCGCGTTGCAGCCTGTTTCCGGGCAGAAAAGATTTTTCAGCGCAGAAGCGATGAGGGAAGGATCGAACAGCGCAACGCCGCAGCCGCATGCGCTCTGTGTGCGCGCTTCCCGGCAGGACGACGCGGGGACGCGTCCGTAAACGCACGCCTCGCAGCGGCAGATACAGCGGCAATGCTCCTCCTGTGCGGAAGCGACGCAGGGATGGCGATATTGGTTCCTGTTGCAGTAAAACGACATAATTGACCTCTTCGGATGGTGATTCGGCGTTTGTCCGCCTGTGCGTACAGTCCGCCGTACTACAGGATATGCCGCCTGCCCGCAGGCGCGTGCGTTCTGCACGAAAAAAACGCCGCGCAGGAATTTTCCTGCGCGGCGCGATCCGCTCTCTTTTACTTTGCGTATTCCACACTGCGGAATTCGCGGATGACGTTGACCTTGATCTGGCCGGGATACTCCAGCTCCGCCTCGATCTTCTTGGCGATATCCTTGGCGAGGAAGAGCGCCTTGGCGTCGTCCACCTGATCGGGCTTGACGATGACGCGCACCTCTCTGCCCGCCTGGATGGCGTACGCCTTGTCCACGCCGCCGAACCCGGAGGCGATCTCCTCGAGTTTTTCCAGACGCTTGACGTAATTGGAACCCGTCTCGCGGCGCGCCCCGGGACGTGCGCCGGAGATGGCGTCCGCCGCCTGTACGAGCACCGCCTCGATGGTCTTGGGCTCCACGTCGCCGTGATGCGCCATGATGGCGTTGACGATCATCGCGTTTTCCTTGTATTTCTTTGCAAGATCCGCGCCGATCTGGATATGCGTGCCCTCCTGTTCGTGGTCGACCGCCTTGCCGATATCGTGCAGAAGGCCCGCGCGCTTGGCAAAGTTGACGTCCAGCCCGAGCTCCTGCGCCATCAGGCCGGCAAGCTGCGCGACCTCGATGGAATGGCGGTACACGTTCTGCCCGTAACTCGTACGGAATTTCAGACGGCCGATGAGTTTGATGAGTTCGGGATGCAGGCCGAAAATGCCGACCTCGAACATGGCGTTTTCCCCCGCCGCCTTGATCTGCTGTTCCAGCTCGCGGGTGACCTTTTCCACCGTCTCCTCGATGCGGGCGGGATGAATGCGCCCGTCGGCGATCAGGCGTTCGAGCGTCAGCCGCGCGATCTCGCGGCGGACGGGGTCGAACCCGGAAAGGATGACGACCTCGGGCGTATCGTCGATGATAAGTTCAATGCCCGTAGCGTTCTCGATGGCGCGGATGTTCCTGCCCTCGCGGCCGATGATGCGCGCCTTCATATCGTCATTGGGCAGCGGCACCACGGACACGGTGCTCTCCGACGCATGTTCGGACGCGCAGCGCTGAATGGCGAGGGAGATGATGTTCTTGGCGTTGAGCTCGGCATCGTCCTTTGCCTGCTGCTCCATGTTGCGGACCTCGACCGCGACGTCACGGCGGGTCTCGTCGAGGATCTCCTCCGTGAGGAGTTTTTTCGCCTCCTCCTTGGTGAGCTGGGCGATGCGTTCGAGCTCCTCCACCATCAGTTCGTGCTGGCGGGAGACCTGCTCCTGCGTCTTGCTCACCTCTTCGATGCGCTTCTGCAGGGCAGCGCGCTGCTGTTCAAGGGATTCCGACTTTCTGTCCAGTTCGGACTCCTTCTTTTCAAGGAGATCCTCCTGGCGGTTGAGACGCTGTTCCGCGCGCTGAAGTTCGGCGCGCTTTTCCTTCATCTCGCGGTCAAATTCGTTTCTGAGTTTGAGATCCTGTTCCTTTGCTTCTAAGATCGCCTCTTTTTTCAGTTGCTTACACTTTGCTTCCGCATCCGCAAGTTTCTGTTCGATGAGCTTATCCGTCTCATCGAGCTTGAGTTCCGCTTTGCGCTTTGCGATCTTTTTGAGAATGAGAAAGGTCACGCCGAAGCCGATCGCCCCGCCCACCAGGAAGAGCACGACCATAAGGCCAACGGCAAGTCCCGTTTCCATTGCAAGGAGCAGGCTGTTGAATGCATACATACTACAGCCTCCGTTGAAATTATTTTTGACTCATATCCACAAAGAAGCCCGTTTCGGGAAAAAACGGGCATATTTATGCCATTGTCGCTTCTCATTATACAATATTTTGTCTTGCTTGTCAACAGGAAACGAAAAATAGACATGCTGTCAGGCAAATTTTTTTTGCAGAAAAAAACCGCCCGCAGGCGGTTTTTTCATTCGCGTTTCAGCCGATCCAGCTCGGCAAGCCATACCGCTGCGGAGGCATCGGACGGCATGCGCCAGTCGCCGCGCGGCGAGAGGGAGACGGAACCCACCTTCACCCCGTCCGGCACGCAGCTGCGCTTGAACTGCTGCGCAAAGAAGCGGCGGAAGAAGCGTTCCAGCCATTTCAGGCGCTCCGCCCTTGAATACCGTTCCCCGAAGGCGAGCCCCGCAAGATACAGCATTTTAGAGGGCGCGTCGCCGCGGCGCAGAAATCGGTAGAGATAGAAGTCATGCAGCTCGTACGGACCGACGATCTCCTCCGTCCGCTGTGCGATGCCGCCGCCCGCGTCGGGCGGGAGCAATTCGGGGGAGATCTCTGTTGCGAGGATATCGGAAAGGATATGCTCCGCCCTGCCGCCGAGGCGCGCTGCCTCCGCGCGGACGAGATATTTCACGAGCGTCTTGGGAATGCCGCAGTTGACCGCATACATACTCATGTGATCGCCGCCATACGTACACCAGCCGAGGGCGAGTTCGGAAAGATCTCCCGTGCCCACCGCAATGCCGCCAAGTTCGTTGGCTGCGTCCATCAGAATCATGGTGCGATAGCGCGCCTGCGCGTTCTCATAAGCGGTATCCGTGACGGCGGGGTCGTGCCCGATGTCCTTAAAGTGCCTGAGGACGGCCGCCGTGATGCGCACCGTGCGCGGCGTGACGGAAAGCGCCTTCATGAGGGAAAGCGAGTTGTTTTTGGTGCGGCCGGTCGTGCCGAACCCGGGCATGGTATAGCCGATGATGTTTTTCCTGTCGTACCCGAGCAGGTCAAAGGCGCGCACCGTGACGAGCAGCGCGAGCGTGGAATCCAACCCGCCCGAGATCCCGAGCACGGCAGATCCGGCGCCCGTATGCAGCAGACGCTGTTTCAGCGCCTGTGCCTGCATGTTTAAGATCAGCTCCGCGCGGTCGGCTCGCTCTTCTTCCGCAGGGACAAACGGATGCGCGGATACCTCGGGCACGGGGTCCTCGTCGTTCGTGAAATTGAGGTCCACCATGAGGTATTCCGCCCCGCGCTCCGCCGAGGAAGGCACGGTGTTCATGCGCTCCCGTTCGCGGGTGAGAAATTGCACGTCGAGGCAGGCTTCCGCCGTCTGCCCCGAAAAAGGCGCCGCTTCGCGCAAAAGCACGCCGTTTTCGCAGATGAGGTGATTGCCCGCAAACACGAGGTCTGTGGTACTCTCCCCCATGCCCGCGTCGCAATAGACGTAAGCGCAGGCACATTTGCCGGACTGTGCGCAAACGATCGTCTTGCGGTATTCGCGTTTGCCGACCGTCTCGTTGCTCGCCGAGAGATTGACGACGACCGTCGCCCCGGCCGCCGCATGGCCGAGAGAAGGCGCATCCGCCGCCCAGAGATCCTCGCAGATCTCCGCGGCGACGCATACTTTGGGGTGCGACGCATCGCGGAAAAGCAGCTTTGCCGAAAAGGGAACGGCCGTTCCGTCCCGGAGCGCGATCGAATGATGCCCCGCGGGCGCGGGCGTAAATTGCCGCGTCTCATAAAATTCCGCGTAACAGGGAAGATGCGTCTTGGGCACGATGCCGCGCACCTTTCCGCCCGAGACCGCCGCCGCGCAATTGTACAGCTTCCCCGCAAAGAGAACGGGCAGCCCGACAAAGACGAGCATCTTCTTGCCCTCCGTCGCCCGCGCCACGGCAAGGAGCGCCGCAAAACAGGCGTCCGTGAGCGGCTTCTGCAAAAAGAGGTCGCCGCAGGTATAGCCGCAGAGCGAAAGTTCGGGAAAGACCAGAAGCTCCGTCCCCTTTTCTGCCTGACGCGCGATCTCTTCGCAGATGCGCGCCGCATTGTAGGCGGGGTCGGCGACTTTGAGCGCGGGGCTTGCCGCCGCCGCCCGCAGATATCCGTATTTCATGATTTATTCCTCGCCGCCCACGACGACGTCGCCCGAAACGCCCTTCGCCGCCGCGCGGATCTTCTGCTCGATCTCCTCGGCAAGTTCGGGATTGTCCTTGAGGAACTGGCGCATTTTTTCCTTGCCGTTGGCGAGTTTGTTGCCCTCATAGCTGAAGTAAGCGCCGCTCTTTTGCAACACGTCGTACTGCACGCCGAGGTCGATGAGGCAGCCCTCCTGCGAGATGCCTTCCCCGTAGAGGATATCGAATTCCGCCTGACGGAAGGGAGGCGCGAGCTTGTTTTTGACGACCTTGGCGCGCGTGCGGTTGCCCGTGGCGCCGTCCGTCCCTTTGAGGATATCCGTCTTGCGCACGTCGATGCGGATGGACGCATAGAACTTGAGCGCTTTGCCGCCCGGGGTGACTTCGGGATTGCCGAACATGACCCCCACCTTTTCGCGCAGCTGGTTGATAAAGACCACGCAGGTCTTGCTCTTGTTGACGATGGCGGTGAGCTTGCGCAGCGCCTGGCTCATCAGGCGCGCCTGCAGCCCGACGTGGGAATCGCCCATGTCCCCTTCGATCTCCGCCTTGGGCGTGAGGGCGGCCACGGAGTCGACGACGATGATATCCACCGCCGAAGAACGGACGAGCGAATCAACGATGTCGAGCGCCTGTTCGCCCGTATCCGGCTGGGAAACGTACAGATCGTCGAGGTTGACGCCCAGCTTTTTGGCGTAGATGGGGTCGAGCGCGTGCTCCGCATCGATGAAGGCGGCGATGCCGCCCAGCTTCTGCGCCTGCGCAATGGCGTGCAGCGCGACCGTGGTCTTGCCCGAGGATTCGGGGCCGTAGATCTCGATCATCCTGCCGCGCGGCAGCCCGCCGATACCGAGGGCGAGATCGAGCGAAAGACATCCCGTGGGGATCGTCTCGATATCCGTCTTGGCGGCCTCTTCGCCGAGCTTCATGATCGCGCCCTTGCCGTACGATTTTTCGATCTGCGCCAGCACGGCGTCGAGCGCCTTGAGTTTTTCTTCGTTCATATCGTTCTCCTTGTCAATTGATCTCTTTATAAGCATAGAACAGCGCGTGATTGACCGCTGTCTGCGTGATCGTTTCGCGGTCGCCGCTCAGATTCAGGCGGTACACGCGCACGCGCTCCCGCGTGCCCACGGCGATGTAGCAGAGCCCGACGGGCTTGCGCGAGCCGTCCGACTGCGGCCCCGCGATGCCCGTGGTGGACACGGCGACGTCGCAGCGGCCCGTCTTGATGAGCCCGGCTGCCATCTCGTAAGCGACTTCATCGGAAACCGCCCCGTGCGTCTTCAGCGTATACGGGGAGACCCCTAAGCGCGATTCCTTGGATGCGTTGTCGTACGTATTCAGCCCCTCGTAAAACACGGCGCTTGCCCCCGGGATGCTGACGATCGCCTGTCCCACGCGCCCCGCCGTAAACGATTCCGCGGTAGAAATATGCAGGCGGTGCAGGATGAGCGCATCGTAAAGCCGCCTGCCGAGCGATACGTCCTCCGTGGCATAAACGTATTCGTTCAGCCGCGTCGCCAGCATGCGCAGCACGTCGTCTGCGAGCATTTTCGGCGTCTCCGAATCGTATACCGCCTCGATGCGAGCCTCGCCGAAGCGTTCGCGCACGTTGTAGACGATGGTGCTCCCGCTGCATTGCTTTGCCGCCGCCACGGCGGCAGACACTGCCTGCGCGGGCGCCCCCACGGTGCGCACGACCATGCGGTCGTAACGCTTTTTGCGCTTTCCGTCAAGGGCGGGCAGGATCTCCGCGCGCACGATCTGCGCGCCGCGCTCCCCCGCCGGAAGCACGCAATACATGCAATCCGCACCTTCGAGCAGATATTCCGACGTAAACCCGCCGTATTGCGCCGTGAGCGTTTCCCGCGCATACGGGATGAGCGGCGCGTCGCAGATGACGGCGACGGCGCTGCATTCGCTGCCCAGCCGCTCCAGCGCCGAAAGAAACCGGGCGGGCGCATCGTAGGGCAGAAGCGCGATCTCGTCAAAGAAGACGCCGCCCGAAAGAAACGCGTCCGTGACCGCGCCGTAAGCGACGGAATCCGCCGCGTTTTTGCAGTTTCGCAAGACGATCGCAGAAAATTTCACACGCCGCTCCCGCGCTCAGGATCTGAGCACTTCCCTGTTTTTCACGATGTAATTGATGCCGGAAAGCACGGTAAGCAGCGCGCAGAGCGCGAAACAGCCGAGGCCGATCCAGGCAATGACCTCCCCTGCCGCGCTGTCCAAAAACGACATGCCCGCAAGCAGCAGAGCGATGCAGGCATCCTGGAACACCGTTTTGATCTTGCCGAGCGCATCCGCGGCGAGGACGACGTTCTGCCCTGCCGCGATCATGCGGAAGCCGCTGACGATGAGTTCCCGCGCCAAAATGAGCGCGACGAGGATCCCCGCGACGGTGAGCCCCCATTCCCCGGCGAGCAGAAACGCCTGCGGGCGGGTGAGGAGCAGGATGAATGCCGTGGATACGAGTACCTTGTCCGCAATGGGGTCGAGAAACTTGCCGAGGTTGGTGACGAGGTTCCGCGAACGGGCAATGTGGCCGTCAAGCGCGTCGGTGAGCGCAGCCAGCACGAAAACGATCGCCGCGATCAGGTAATTGCAGGGGACCATGTCCAGATAAAAGAAGAGAACGAATACGGGGATCATGCAGATCCGCGTCAGAGTGATCTTGTTGGGTAAATTCATAACGATTCCTCCGCCGTCCCGTACAGATCGTATGCATCCGTACGGTCTATCTTCACGCGGTAGCGTTTTCCCGTCTCCGCATGCGCAGCCTGAAAGTAAGTCACGCCGTCGATCTCCGGCGCCTGGAACCACGTGCGCCCGACAAAACACGACTTTTCGTAATCGATGCCGTCGCACAAGACGTCGAGCGTGCGGCCCGCATAACGGGCAAGGTTGCGGCGCGACACCTCTTCCTGCACCGCGTACAGTTCGCGTACGCGGCGCGCCTTCGTCTGCGCGCGGATCTGGCCGGGAAGACGATAAGCGGGCGTTTCCTCCTCGCGAGAGTAGGCAAAAAAGCCGCAGTTGAAAAATGTTTGTTCGCGCAGAAATTCCTGCAAGGCGCGGTGCTCCTCCTCCGTTTCCCCCGGGAAGCCGCTGATAAAAGTGGTGCGGACGGCGATCTCCGGGATCTCGCGGCGGAGCTTTTCGAGCAGCGCGGCAAGGGAGGCGCGCGTCCCCTTCCTGCCCATGCGCTTTAAGACGGCGTCCTCCGCATGCTGCAGCGGGATATCGAGATATTTGAGTACTTTGGGATTCTCGCGCACCTCGGCGATGAGCGCATCCGTGATGCGTTCCGGATAACAGTATAGCAAACGTATATGACAGATGTTGTCTAATTGAGAAAGTTTTTTGATGAGTTCGGGCAATTTATTTTCGCCGTAAAGGTCCTCGCCGTACCGCGTGGTATCCTGCGCGACGAGGATGAGCTCCGCAAGCTCCCCCAGCGACGCCGCTTCCGCGACGAGATCCTCCATGGGGTAGGAACGGAACGGCCCGCGGATCTTGGGGATGAGGCAGTAGGTACAGTGATTGCTGCATCCGTCCGAGATCTTGAGATACGCGTAATGCGGCGGCGTCGTGAGCACGCGCTCGCGCGGGGGCGGCAGTTTGGCGCGGCGGACGTAATCCGCGCGCACGCCGCGATACGCTTCTTCCAGCGCCGCAAAGAGCGCGGAAGCATCCCCGATGCCGAGAAGCACGTCCGCCTCCGTCAGATATTTCACGAGGTCCCCTTCAAATTTTTCCGGAAGGCACCCCGAAACGACGATCTTTTCCAGTTTGCCCGAACGGTACGCATCGCATTCGAGCACCGTATCGATCGCCTCCTTGCGCGCCGCTTCGAGAAAGGCGCACGTATTGACGATGAGGACGTTGACTTCGGACAGATCGTCCGAAACGGCACAGCCGCGGCGGCGGACTTCTGCGAGCAGACGCTCGCCGTCCACGCGGTTCTTATCGCAGCCGAGCGAGATCATGCCGAAGATCTTGCCCTGCAATCCGTCCCCTTCCTTGCGTTCTTCCATCAGTCGAGACTCCCGAATTTACTCTCAAATTCCTCTTTGGTAAGCAGGACGGTGCGCGCCTTTGCCTTGCCGTCGAACGGGGAGATATACCCCATGGAATCCATCCATTCGATGATCTTACCCGCATGGTTGTACCCCACCGAACACTTGCGCTGGATGAGGGAAATGGAAGCCGTGCCGAGCTGCACGACGATACCGAGCGCCTTGATGTATTCGGGCCCGACTTCGCCGCCTTCCCGTTCGTCCGTGCTTCCCGTACCCTCCTGGCTGGTGTTGTTGATGTAGTCGGCGACGGTCGGATCGAAATACGACTCGTTGTTCGACTTGACGTCCTGCACGATCGCCTGCACCTCCCCGGGTTCGAGGAAGGCGCCCTGCACGCGGCTGCACGAGAACATGCCCTCCATACGGTAGAGCATATCGCCGTTGCCGAGCAGTTTTTCCGCGCCCGATTCGTCGAGAATGGTGCGCGAGTCAACTTCCTGGATGACGCGGAACGCCATACGCGTGGGCAGGTTCCCCTTGATGACGCCCGTGATGACGTCCACGGACGGACGCTGGGTGGCGATGACGAGGTGAAGCCCCGCCGCGCGCGCCTTCTGGGTCAGGCGCTGGATGCGTTCCTCGATATCCTTTTTGGCGACGGACATGAGGTCGGCAAGCTCGTCGACGACGATGAGGATCTTAGGCAGCTTCCCCTCTTCCGGCGTGCAGCAGCGGTTGTATTCCTGAATGTTATGCACCAGCGTCCCCGAACGCGTCTTGGCCTCGAAGAGCAGATAGCGGCGCTCCATTTCCTTGATCGCCCAGTTGAGCGCGGTCACCGCCTTCTGCGAATCGGCGATGATCTCGTTGATCATGAGGTGCGGCAGCCCGTCGTAGACGGCGAACTCCACCTTTTTGGGATCGATGAGGATGAGGCGCAGATCTTCCGGCGAATATTTGCAGATCAGGCTGATGAGCATGGCGTTGAGGCAGACCGATTTACCCGAACCGGTCGCGCCGGCGACGAGCACGTGCTTCATCTTGATGATATCCTCGCAGACCGCGCGCCCCTCGACGTCCTTGCCGATGGCAAACGTGAGCGATTCGGGCTTGGCGTTGCGGAAGGCGTCCGATTCCATGACCGAACGCAGCCCCACGGTGGCGCGGACGCGGTTGGGCACCTCGATGGAAATGGCGCCGCGTTCGCGGTTGGGGTACATGTTCACGCCGTCGCGGGCGTGCAGGCGCATGGCGATCTCCTCGCTGCGCTTGGTGACGGTGGAAACGGGGATATCTTTGGGGATATCGATATCGTAGCGCGTCACGGCGGAACCCGTCGTCACGCGGATGACGGAGGCGTCGACGCGGAAGCCGGCAAGCGTGTCCACGATGATGGCGGAATTGCGGTCGATCTCCTCCTGCGTGACGGTCACGCCGTCGTTGCGCGCCTTCAGTTTTTCGATGGAAGGACAGACGTATGCCTTATAGATGTGGCGCGCGGGCGCAGGCGCGGGCGCATCGGGGATGGGCGTGAGCGGCGCTTCCGTACGGCGGGCGGCGCGGTCGCGCGAAGGCGGCAGCGGCACTTCTTCCTCGGGGCCGTCGTCATCGAAAATATCCGCATCCGATTCCTCCGGCTCCGCGGCGCGCAGCCCGTCGAGCGCGCGGCTCTGCGGCACGGGCGCATCGTCGCGGGCGGGGAAGCCCGTCCCCTGCCCGTCAAACCTGATGGGATCGCCCTGCGCGGCTGCCCCGCGCGAAAAATCGCGGGAAGGCGGCTGCGGAAGCGGATCTTCTGCGGCCGGGCGGGACAGATCCGGCGAGACCGCATCTCTGCGGAACGCATCCTCTGCGGGGAGTTCCCTCCGCGTCACGCGATCCGCGCCGAACGAACTGCGGGGAAGCTCGGCGGGCCGTTCCTCCTCCGCCGCGGGCATAGCGGCGGCAGGGGCAGCCTCCTCTTCCCCCCGCATGCCGTCGCGCGGCGGTTCCGTGTATTCCGTCTCGCGCGCGGAAAATTCGGCGGCGCGGGAAGGCCCCTCTTCGGGAAGATCGTCAATGTTGGGCGCGGAAGAAAATTCGCCGTAATCTTCGTCCGACGCCTCCTGCAGAGGCACGTCCTGCCGATAATAATCGACCGGACGGCTCTCCTCCACCTCCTCGGCGCGATAGGCGGGCGTCTGCGGATAGTTGAGGTCGGGATCGGAAGGCGTCTGCATCTCCACCTTGCGCGGCATGGCGGGGCGCGGCGCCTCCGTCTCCCGCAGGAAACTTTCCTGATAGCTTGCAGGCGCATCCGCAGGGCGCTCAGGCACGGGCGGCACGCTCACGTTGGAGCCGCGCGGCTGCGAATTAAAGCGCGAATCGCGGTCAAAGATCAGGTTATCGCGGTAGCTGCTCGCGGGCGTGGAAGAAAAGAGGATCTCCCGTCCCGTACGCGACGAGGTCTGCGGCTTCCCCTCCTCCGGCGCGGCAGGGCGGGACCATGCCTGCTGTGAAGGCTGCGCAGGCATCGTATAAGAAGGCGCAGCGGGCTCCTGAACGGGCGGCTGCCCGTATTGCTCGCCCTGATAAGACTGCGGCGGATAGGAAGGCCGCTCGGATCCCTGCCGGGCATACAGCGAGCCTGCCACGCGCGACGGGCCGGAAAGTTCGTCAAACGTATCGGGATATGCGCGCGTGCCTTCTTCGGAAGGCGTTTTGCGCGAAGACGTGTCCCTGCGCCGCTCCACGGCGTTCAGGATGACGTTCCACAGCGGCGTCGTGCGCACGCAGAGGAACAAAAGCACCGCGAGAAGAAAGGCAAAGACGACATACGCGCCCGCCACGGCGAGCATCGCCTGCAGCGGGTAGACGATCAGGCCGAAAAGGATCCCGCCCGCGGTCGAACCGGCGATCCCCGGCTCCCCCGCCGTAAAACAGGCGGCGAGATACGCCCCGTACGACGCGCCGTCCCCGAGGAAGCGCGTGCTCGTGGCGAGGTGCACGATGAGGAAGACGGCGCTGACGAGCGCAGCCCCCCATAACACCCATTTGCGCGGCAAAAAGCGCTTCCCGGAAACAAGTTCCAGAGAACCGCAGATGAGAAGGATGAGAAGCGGATAAGCAAGGTAGCCGCAGCAGCCGAGCAGGAACGCCGTGATGGCGACCCCGACTTCCCCGAACATGAGCGAACGGGTCAGCGCGATGAGCAGCGCGACGGCGCTGAACAAGAGCAGCGTCATACCCACCGTTTCCCGCGTGATGAGCGAATGTTTTTCCTTTTTATCGTTTTGATCGCCTCGTCCAAGACCGTTCAAAATTACGTCCTCCCGTTTTCTGTGCTGATCTCTTTTTAGACCTTATTATAATACAATTTACAGTATACCATTTTTCCGAAAACATTTCAACGATATTGGGGAATTATTTTGCGGGAATTAAAAAATCCCGCAAGGTTTCCCCTGCGGGCGAAGAAAAGCGCCGTTTACGCCATGCTTTCCAAAATAAGCTTATCGGCGACGAGGGCGATGAACTCGCTGTTGGTCGGTTTCTCCGTGCCGATGTAGACGCGGACGCCGAAAATGGCATTGATGGCGTCGATGCGGCCGCGGTTCCACGCGACTTCGATGGCGTGACGGATGGCGCGCTCGACCTTGCTTGCAGACGTAGCAAACTTTTCGCCGATGCGCGGATACAAGCCCTTGGTGACGTTGTTGATGATGGACGGATCCTCCACCGCCATTTTGATCCCCTCGCGCAGGTATTGATATCCCTTGATGTGCGGCGGGATGCCGATGGAAATAAAGATGCTGCTGATGCGTTCGTCCAGCGACCCCGCGCGGCGCAGGGCACGCCCTTCCTTCGCGGGGAGATGCGCCTCCTCCGCCAGAAGTTCGCCGATGCGCTCGCAGACGACTTCCGCAGAGACCGGCTTCATGAAATAATAACGCGCCCCGAGCGCGATCGTCCGCGCGACGATCTTATCGTCGGAGAAATTCCCCATGGCGAGAAAAAGCGGGCCGCGCCCGCCGCGCGCACTCTTTTCCAGGATGGTAAACCCGTCGAGGTTCTTCAGCAGCAGACTGACCAGAACGACGTCCGGCTTACAGGTCTCCATCAAGCGCAGCGCTTCCGCGCCGTCGTCTGTTACACCGCAGACGGAAAATCCGTCTTGTTCTGCAAAATACGCCTTCAGCTGCTGTGCAAATTCCGGATTGCTTTCAAGGATCAATAATTTTGTCATACTCCTTTCCTTCCCTAACTTGAAAATCGTGAGACTATTATAAAACAAAATCTTATCCTTGTAAATCAATATTTGTAAAATATAGGAATTTTTATTTTACAAAATAAGTCGAAATCCGTGAAAAAATGTCGAACCGGCAATTATTTTCATTGATATCCGAATTTTCGCGCGAATCGGAGGCCAACGGGAGCCGACAAAATCGGCGCAAGCGGCAAAAAGATCCCCGCGGGAAGTTTTTGCTTCCTGCGGGGAAACCGTCTCGATCCGAAATCACATGATGTTGCCTACGGCGCGGGGGAAGAGCGTGACGTCGCGGATATTTTCCACGCCCGTGACGTACATGACGAAGCGTTCAAACCCGAGCCCGAACCCGCTGTGCGGCACCGAGCCGAACAGCCGCAGGTCAAGATACTGTTTATAGGCGGAAAGATCCATCTTGCGCGCCTTCATAGCGGAGAGCAGCTTTTCGTAGTCTGCCTCGCGCTCGCTGCATCCGATGATCTCGCCGATGCCGGGCACCAAAAGGTCGGTCGCCGCCACCGTTTTGCCGTCCGGATTCTGCTTCATATAGAAGGACTTGATCTCCTTGGGATAATTGGTCACGAACACCGGCTTTTTGAATACGACGTCGGTCAGATATTTCTCATGCTCGGTCTGCAGATCGCACCCCCACTCCACGGGGTATGCAAACTTCACGTCCGCCTTTTTCAGCAAGCCGACGGCGTCCGTATAGTCGAGCACGGCAAAATCGCTGTTGACCACGTTGAGCAGCTTTTCTTTGAGCCCTTTTTCCATGAACTTATCAAAAAAGTCCATCTCGTCGGGGCATTCGTCGAGCACGGCGCGGATAAGATATTTGATCATATCCTGCGCGATCTCGATGATATCGGGAAGTTCGGCAAACGCCACCTCCGGTTCGATGTGCCAGAATTCGGCGAGGTGCCGCGTCGTATTGGATTTTTCGGCGCGGAAAGACGGGCCGAAGGTGTAGATCTTGGAAAACGCCATCGCCGCCACTTCGCCTTCGAGCTGACCGGAGACGGAAAGCCCCGCTTTCTGACCGAAAAAGTCGTTTTTGAAATACGCTTCTTCCGAGGCGTACGCGGCGTTGAACGGCTGTGTGGTGACGCGGAACATCTCTCCCGCGCCCTCGCAGTCGCTCGCCGTGATGATGGGCGTATTGACGTACACGTAATGCCGCTCGTGAAAATACCGGTGGATGGCCTGCGCCGCCACCGAGCGGACGCGGAACACCGCATTGAAGGTGTTGGTGCGCAGCCGCAAGTGCGGGATGGTGCGCAGAAACTCGAGCGTCGTGCGTTTTTTCTGGATGGGATATTCGGGCGGGCATTTGCCGAGCAGCGCGACGGTATCCGCGTTCAGTTCAACACCCTCTCCCTTGAACGCCTTGACCACCGCACCCGTGACGCAGACGGAAGCGCCGTTTTTCATGCATTCGGGGTCGGGTGAAAGTTTTGTCTTATCGATCACGATCTGCAGACGGGCAAAGCATGTCCCGTCCGAAAGTTCAAGGAAGGCAACGGAAGCAGATTCCCTGCTCGTGCGGACCCAGCCGCACACGGTGACCTGCTTGCCGAGGAAATCCCCTTTCAAAAGATCTGCAATATCAGTATGCTTCATAATTCACCTCGGACACGGTATATCCGTATGCTTTTAATACGCGCGCGCAAAGATGACGGTATGCGCGGACTTCTTGCCGCAGGCGACGCAGCGTTCCGCCGTGTCCTCCTTGGCAAACACGCGCGCCGTCGCCTGAGCAAATTCCTTGACCTTATCTTCGCAGGCGCGGCAGCCGCACCAGCCCGCCCGCACGAAGTTGCCTTGATTGACGCCGTCCAGAAGTTCATCGAGCGTCTCCGCAGAAACGATGCGGCTCTCCATGCGCGCCTTGGCGCGCAGATACAAATTCTGCTGAACGTCGTCGAGCAGCGCAGCAACCGCAGCCTCCGCGCATTCCAGGGAAGCTTCCGACTTCTCATGCGTATCGCGGCGGGCAAGAAGAAGTTTCCCCGCCTCCAGATCGCGCGGGCCGAGCTCGATCCGCACGGGAACGCCCTTCATCTCCCACTCGTTGAACTTCCAGCCGGGGGAATTGTCCGAATCGTCGAGCGTGACGCGCACGCCCGCTTCGGCAAGCCGACCTTTCAGGGCGCGGCACGCTTCGAGCACGCCGGGCTTTTTGGAAGCGATGGGCACGATGACCGCCTGCACGGGCGCGATGACGGGCGGCAGCACGAGGCCGCGCTGATCGCCGTGCGTCATGATGATGCCGCCGATGAGACGGGTGGAGACGCCCCACGACGTCGTATAGCCGTATTTGAGCGCGCCGTCCTTATCGGAAAACTGAATGTTGAACGCCTTGGAGAAATTCTGCCCGAGGTAATGGCTGGTGCCCGCCTGCAGGCTCTTGCCGTCGTGCATCATGGCCTCCATGCCGTACGTCGCCACGGCGCCCGCAAATTTTTCCTTCTCCGTCTTGCGGCCGGTGAGCACGGGCATGGCAAGGCAGGTGCGCGCAACTTCCTCGTAGACGGAGAGCATCTTCATCGTCTCCTCCATCGCCTCTTCTTCCGTCGCGTGCACGGTATGCCCTTCCTGCCACAAAAACTCGCTGGTGCGCAGGAACGGGCGCGTCGTCTTTTCCCAGCGCATGACGTTGCACCACTGATTCATGAGCACGGGCAGATCGCGGTAAGATTGGATCCACTTGGCATACATGGTGCCGATGATCGTCTCCGACGTGGGGCGGATGCAGAGCGGTTCGGCGAGTTTTTCGCCGCCCGCGTGCGTGACCACGGCAACTTCGGGCGCAAAGCCCTCCACGTGTTCCGCCTCTTTCGTCATAAAGCTCATGGGGATCAGGAGCGGAAAATACGCGTTCTCGTGCCCCGTCTCCTTAAACCGCTTGTCAAGTTCCCGCTGAATGTTTTCCCAGATCGCATACCCGTAAGGGCGGATGACCATCGTCCCGCGGACGGGCCCGTAATCGACGAGCTTGGTCTTCAGGACGACGTCCGTATACCACTGCGGAAAATCCGTCTCGATATCGGCGATCTGCGATACAAATTCATTCTCTTTCGCCATAATCTGCTCCGTAATCTTAAGATTGAACCAATTATATCATATCTTTTCCGTTTCGTCCAACGTTTACGGGCGGTTTTTTGCCGTATGCACGCCTTTGCAGACAAAATACCTGCTTCAGCGGCGGAAAGAGCAGGCAGACGCTGACGACGGCGCAGATGGTCTGCGGCACCATGGCGAGGAATCCCGCATAAAAATAAGCGACCGCCGCATCCGGCGCATAGCCGTACCAAAGCGGCGTCAGAACGTCGTCGATGAGCGTAAAACACACCGTGAACAGCGCGGCGAGCGCAGCAAGGGACGCCGTTTCCCGCCAGGCGCTCCCCCGCCCGGCACACGGCAAAACGAGGCTGAACAGAAAGAGCGCCGCAAACAGCGCGAACAGCGCCCAGAGCATGCCGGAAAGGCGCGCCGCATTTAAAACGCTCACGGGGACGCCCGCAACGGCAAAGTACAGGCACGCCCCGCCAAGACAAAGCAAAAGGCATGGGCATGCCCAAAACGAAAGCGGTTTTTCCCGCTTGCCGAGCATGCCGAACACAAAGGCGAACGCGGGGTAGTAGAGCAGATACAGAACAAGCGCCGTCGGCGAAAAGGGATATAGCAGACAGCGCAGCAGCGAAAAGGCCGCCGCCGCGGTCGTACCCATGCGCGCGCCGAAGCAATAGCTGAACGCGAGCAACAGCACGGTGACGAGCTCTACGCCGGAGACGGCGGAAAGCGCATACTGCACGGCGAGCAGCAGCGCCGTCATGACGGCGCAGACGGTGAGCGAACGGACGCGCATCAATAGCTGCTCAGCGCCACGGCGTAGAGCATGCCCTCCACGAGCGGAAGGGAGGAAACGCCGTAAGATGCGCTTGCAAGCTGCGTCTCCCCGTAATGGTACGTGCCGTATGCCTCGTCCGAATAGCGGACGCCCCCGTATTCTCCGAGGGTGGTATAGACCGCCCAAAATTCGTTCCCCGCCGCCGTATGGCCGTTGATCTGCGTCAGAAAGGCGCCGTATTCGCCCTCTTCGTAGGAAAAACGCAGCTCCCCTTTCTCCTGCAAAGCGGCGAGCGCGTCGAACAGGCTTGCCGACGTGTCCGTCTCCTCCGCGCGCAGCACGACGCGCTCCCCGTCCCCCGCAAGCAGCGTGACGGACGGAGCATCCTCTCCTCCCGCCGGCTGTGCGCAGGCGGCCGAGAACAACGCGCATGCGAGCACCGCGGCGGATATGATCTGTTTTTTCATAGGCTTCTCCCCGCGGGATGCATTGCCTGCATCCCGCAAAAAAAAATAAACCGCCCTGCGGAAACAGAACGGCAAAAGACGGGAACCGCACCGTGCGGCCCCGAAGCTTTTCCTCGCTTTTTCCGACCCGAAAAAGCCAAGACAGGCGCGGATGCGGGCAGGTCTCCTGGCTTCCGCCTTCCGGCGGCGAAGCGGCGTTTCATCCGTTCCCTTCCCGCTTGCGCAGTGGGAGCGGATCCGTCTTCGTACAGTAGCGGGGGCTGCGGAGGTGCGACCTCTCTTCCCTTTTCAGCCTCCGCCACGGCGGAGGCGCCCTCATCCGTCTGAACTTGTTTAAAACTCGTTGCGTTCGCTCTTGGAAAGATACCCGAGCGCAAAGGCGTTCGGCCCGACGTGCGAACCGATGGTGGGCCCCATGATCTGCACATGCGGTTCAAGGCCGAACTTGCTGCGCACGAATTCCGCAAGCTCTTCGGCGACGGGCTCGTTATCCGTATGCACGATAAACACGTACCCGTGCTCGTCCGGGCCCTCCGTCTCCAGTTTGTTTTTGATGAAGGAGATCGCCTTTTTGACGCCGCGCACCTTGGCAATGTTGACGAGCTTGCCCTCCTTGTCAAAGGAAAGGATGGGCTTGATGCCGATCACGCTGCCGATCGCCGCGACGGCGGGCGAAAGCCTGCCGCCCCGCGCCAGAAAGCCCAGATCGTCGGCGACGACGAAGTGCTGGATGTGCAGGCGCAGGCCCATCACGTAATCATACGCTTCCCTGACGGACATGCCCTTGTCCCTGCACTCCACGGCATACCGCACGAGCAGCCCCTGCCCCACCGTTGCCGTGAGCGGGTCGACGACCATGACGTTGAGCTTCGGATACAGCTTCTTCACGTCCGCCGCCGCCTGTTCGGCGACTTCGTGCGTGCGGGCGAGCCCGCTGGAAATGGTGAAGTGCAGCACGTCCTCCGCGCCCTGCTCCGCAAGGGAGGTAAAGTGGCTGACATGCGCCTCGTAATTGAGCATCGCCGTCTTGGGCTTGATCTTCGGATTGCGCAGCTTGTTGTAAAACTCCACGTACTGGCCGTATTCCGTGAACGCATCCAAATATTCGGTGATCGTCCCGTTCTCCTCCAGCGTAAAGGTAAGGGGCACGTAGGCAACGCGGTGCTCCGTCACATAGTCGTGATACAGATCACAGGTAGAATCCGTTGAAACGATAAATCGCTCTTCCATAAGTTTCACTCTCCAATTTGGTTAAATTATATCACAACTCGCCCGGATGTGCAAGAATATTTTGTAAATTCCTCTTGCAAATTGCCTTTTTTCGCGGAAATTCTACAAACATCTGAAAATCTCTTGATAAAAACGGGGAAAAAAGGTATAATATTGCACGGAATTTAGCAAAGGAGACGGGCGGCTATGACGCATGAAGCTTGGCTGAAACTCAAAAACGGGACGGACATCCGCGGCACGGCGATCGCCTGCGAAAACGACCCCGTGACGCTGACGGATGACGTCGTGTTCACGCTCGGCAGGGCGTTCTGTGCCTTCGTGCGGGAGAGGACGGGCATCGTCTCCCCCACCGTCGCGGTGGGGCATGACAGCAGGCTTTCCGCCGACCGCCTGGTCCGAAAGACGGCGGAAGGCATCACGTCGGCGGGCGGGAACGTCATCCTGACCGGCCTTTCCTCCACGCCGTCCATGTTCATGCTGCTGCAGGATGATTTCGGCGCGGACGCCTCGGTCATGGTCACTGCGAGCCATCTGCCCTATCAGAAAAACGGGCTCAAATACTTTTTGAAAGAAGGGGGGCTTGAAGGCAGCGATATCTCTGCGCTGCTCTCCATCGCCGAACGGGGCGAATTCCCTGCGGGCAGCGGCTCCGTCAGCGAACAGCGTTATCTCCCCGCCTATGCGGAGCATCTCGTCTCCCTCGTGCGCAGGGCATGCGGGACGGAACGGCCGCTCGCGGGAAAACGCATCCTCGTGGATGCGGGCAACGGCGCGGGCGGATTCTATGCAGAGCTCGTCTTGAAGCCCCTTGGCGCGGACACGACGGGTTCGCAATTTCTCGATCCGGACGGGAACTTCCCCAATCACATCCCCAACCCCGAAAATGAGGACGCCATGCGCTCGGTCTGCGCGGCGGTCGTAAAAAACCATGCCGATTTCGGGATCATCTTCGATACCGACGTCGACCGCGCGGGCGCGGTCGGCCCCGACGGGGAGGAGATCAACCGCAACCGCCTCATCGCGCTCATCTCCGCCATCCTGCTCAAGGAACGCCCCGGGGCGACCATCGTCACGGATTCGGTGACGAGCGACGGGCTGGCGCAGTTCATCGCGGCCCGCGGCGGCGTCCACCGCCGCTTCAAGCGCGGCTACAAAAACGTCATCAACGAGAGCAAACGCCTGAACGAAGCCGGCATCGATTCCCCCCTCGCCATCGAGACGAGCGGGCATGCCGCCTTGCGCGAAAATTATTTCCTTGACGACGGGGCTTACCTCGTGACGCGGCTCCTCATCGCGCTCGCCGGATGCGCCGCCAAGGGAGAAGACCTCCTCGGCCTTATCCAGGATCTGCCCTGCCCCGCGGAAGCGGCGGAGGTGCGCCTCACCTTTTCCCCGGGCTGCGACTTCAAAGCGCTGGGAACGAAAGTCATCGAGGATCTTACCGCCCTTTCGGCCGCGCTGCCGCATTGTGCGCCCGCGCCCGAAAACTGCGAAGGCATCCGCATCAATTTTGACAAAACGCACGGCGACGGCTGGGCGCTCGTACGGCTGAGCCTGCACGAACCCATCCTGCCCGTCAACATCGAGAGCAACAGAAAAGGCGGCGTTTCGCTGATCGCCGCGCAGCTGAAAGACATGATGAAGGGATATCCCTTCCTCGATACCCGATTGTTTGAATCCTATATTTAATTTCCGGAGGAGCATACCCATGAAGCAACTCACCATCAATTCCATCCGCGTTCTGGCGGCCGACGCCATCCAGAAAGCAAACTCCGGGCATCCCGGGCTGCCGCTCGGCAGCGCGCCCATTGCCTATGCGCTGTGGCAGAACTTCCTCAAGTTCAACCCCAAAGATCCCGCCTGGGACGACCGCGACCGCTTCGTCCTCTCCGCGGGGCACGGGTCCATGCTTGAATATGCCCTCCTTTACCTGTATAAGTTCGGGCTGAAAAAGGAAGATCTGACGGAGTTCCGCCAGCTCGGCTCCAAAACGCCGGGGCACCCCGAATATCGCCACACGCCCGGCGTGGAAACGACGACCGGCCCCCTCGGCCAGGGCATCGCCAACGCCGTGGGCATGGCTGCCGCCGAAGCGCACCTTGCCGCGATCTTCAACCGCGAAGGATTCCCCGTCGTCGATCACTTCACCTACGCGCTGTGCGGGGACGGATGCCTGGAAGAAGGCATTTCCTATGAAGCATGCTCCTTTGCGGGCACGCACGAGCTGGGCAAGCTCATCCTCTTTTACGACGACAACGACATCACCATCGAGGGCGACACGGACGTCACCTTCACGGAGGACGTGGGCGCGCGCTTTGCCGCACAGAACTGGCAGGTCATCAAGGTCGACCTCGTCGCCCATCCCGACAACGTAGTCATGCTCACCAACGCCATCCGCAAGGCACAGAAGGAGCGCAGGAAGCCCTCCGTCATCATATGCAAGACGAAGATCGGCTATGGCTCCCCTCTGGAAGGGAGCAGCAAATGCCACGGCGCCCCGCTCGGCGAGGAAAACGTGAAAAAGCTGAAGGAGACCCTCGGCTGGCCGTGCGCGGAGCCGTTTGAAGTCCCCGAAGAGGTATTCCGCCACACGGCAAAGGCTTGCCGCCGCGGCGCCAAGCGCGAACGCGAATGGAAAAAGATGTTCGCCGCATACGAAAAACAGTACCCCGACCTCGCCAGGCAGTATCGCCTGATGATGTCGGGAAAGCTGCCCGACCTTGCAGGCATGGACAGCTTGTACGAATTTGAAAAGCCGATGGCGACGAGGCAGGATTCCTCGATCGTGCTCAACAAGCTCGCCGCGGTCATCCCCTCGCTCATGGGCGGCTCCGCCGACCTCGGCCCCTCCAACCTTTCCGAACTCAAGGATACCGACCGCATCCGTTACGGGACCTTCTCCGCTTCCGACCGCAGCGGCAGGAACATGCACTTCGGCATCCGCGAACACGCCATGGCGGCGATCGCCAACGGCATGCAGCTGCACGGCGGCGTACAGGCATATTGCGCGACCTTCTTTATCTTCTCCGATTACTGCAAGCACGCGATGCGCCTCTCCGCGCTCATGAAGCTGCCCGTCGTCTATATCCTGACGCACGACTCCATCGGCGTCGGCGAGGACGGCCCCACGCACGAACCCGTGGAACAGCTCATCGCCCTGCGCTCCATTCCCGGCATGAAGGTATATCGCCCCGCCGACGGCAAAGAGACCGCCGCAGCGTGGATCTCCGCCCTCACGGGGCAGGAACCTACCGCGCTCGTTCTCTCCCGCCAGACGCTTCCCCAGTACGCCGGCAGCGGCAAGGAAGCGCTGAAAGGCGGATACGTGCTCGACGACTGCAAGGGAAAGCCCGACGTGCTGCTGATGGCGACGGGTTCGGAAGTCGAACAGTGCGTGGGCGCCAAGGCGGAGCTTGAAAAACAGGGCATTCGCGCACGCGTCATTTCCATGCCTTGCTTTGAGGAGTTTGAAAAGCAGTCCGCCGCCTATAAGGAGCGCGTCATGCCCTCCTCCGTCAAAGCGCGCGTCTGCGTAGAGGCGGGTTCGCCTTACAGCTGGTACCGCTATGCGGGCGAGAAGGGCGAGATCGTCGCCATGTCTACCTTCGGCGCCAGCGCGCCCGGGCCGCAGCTCTTCAAGCACTTCGGCTTTACGGTGGAGAACATCGTGGAAAAAGCAAAAGCTTCCCTGGCAAAAGTCAGCCAATAAAAGACAAAAAAAGGCCCCGACGCCTGCAGGCGTCGGGGCCTTTTTTACGTTTCGTCCGGATCGGCGGGCATGCCCTTTCTGCGGCGCGTCTCCTTCACCTTGCGTTCAAATCCGTACGGCGACGGCGCATAATAGACGCGGTCTTTCAGCGTATCGGGAAGGTACTGCTGCTTCACCCAGCCGCCGTAATCGTGCGGGAAGAGATAGCGTTTGCTCTGCGCTTTGGTTTCCGCATCGCCGAACGTATTGTCCTTAAGATAAGGGGGAATATCGTCGTCGCGCGCCGTCACCGCGTCGTGCCGGGCGGCGAGCATGGCGTTTTTGACGGAGTAGCTCTTTTCCGCCTCACAGACGTAAATGATCGCCTCGGAAAGCGGGATCAGCCCCTCGGGATACCCCATGTTCTGGAATGCCGTGAGCGCGGCAGTCGCCACGACGAGCGCATTCGGGTCCGCCATGCCCACGTCTTCGGCGGAGTGAGCGATCAGGCGGCGCAGCACGAGCATGGGGTCGCAGCCGCCCTCGATGAGGCGCATCGCATAATAGAGCGCGGCGTTGGAATCGCTGCCGCGCAGCGACTTGCAGAACGCAGAGAGGATATCGTAATACATATCCTCGTTATAAGAGAGCGCCTTTCGCTGAATGGACTGCTCGGCATCCGTGAGCGTCACGGCAATGGTGCCGTCCGCCTGCGGCGGCGTGGTGAGGACGGCGAGCTCCAGCGCATTGTACGCCGTACGCAGGTCTCCGCCCGCGGTGACGGCGATGTGGTCGAGCGCCTCCTCGCTCACCTGCGTCTTATACTGCCCGAGCCCCTTCCGCTTATCGGCCAGCGCGCGGACGAGCGCGCCGCGGATATCCTGCGTGGAAAGGTGCCTGAATTCGAAGACGCGGCAGCGGGATACGATGGCGGGCGTCATGGACGCATAGGGATTTTCCGTCGTGGAGCCGATGAAGATGATCGTCCCCTGCTCGATGGCCGGGAGCAGCGAATCCGACTGCGTCTTGTTGAACCGATGGCACTCGTCGAGCATGAGATAGGTGCGCTTGCCGAACATCTTCAGATTGCCTCGCGCCGTATCCACCGCCTTTTTGACGTCGGCGACGCCGGCATTGACGGCATTCAGCTTGATGAACTCGCCGTTCGTCTGGGAAGCAATGATGTTGGCGAGCGTCGTCTTTCCGCAGCCGGGAGGGCCCCAGAAGATACAGCTGCCCAGGCGGTCGAGGGCGATGGCGCGGCGCAGGAGCGAGCCTTCCGCGACGAGATGCTGCTGCCCGACAAATTCTTTGAGCGTGCTTGCGCGCATGCGCTCGGCGAGCGGTTTCGCCTTTTCTTCGTTGTCGTTGAAATCAAACAGATCCATCTTGCAGAAGCTCCGTGATCTTCCCTGCGTTCGCCTTGCCGAGCTCGTACCCCCGATCGAAGGCAAAGCCGAGATTTTTTACCTGATACTGGTCCATGTCCCCGAGATCGGGCTCCAGCCAAAGGTCGATGTAGCGGCGGCGCGCCGCGCGCATGCGGCGAGTGACGTGCGTATCGATGACGTCGATGTAACGCAGCATGGTCTCGATGAGATTTTTCGGCTGCGGCTTGGAAGCGGGAAGATCGCCGAGAACGTCTACGGCGACGACCACGTCCGCGCCCATCCGCTTGAGCTCGCGCGCGGGGACGCGTTCGAGCACGCCGCCGTCCACCAGCATCATGTCGTCCATGAGGACGGGCGGAAACGCCCCGGGGATGGAGCCGGAGGCAAGGACGCAGTCGATGACGTTGCCCGCATCCAGGCGCACAGACCTGCCGGAAACGAGATCGGTCGCCACGCAGCAGAACGGGATCTTGAGATCGGAAAACTGCGTATCCTTGCCGATGTACTCGGCAAGCAGTTTCTTCGCCTTGCCGAGATTGAAAAGCCCGCTCGCCTTGATGGCGTTGATGTTGAAGGACGCGATGCGCGAAAGGCGCAGATTCACCGCGACTTCCTTCAGCGCGTTCATGGACGCGCCCGCACAATAGCATGCGCCCACGATGGCGCCCATCGAACACCCGGAGACGTAATCCGCACGGATGCCCTCCTCTTCGAGCGCCTGCAAAAACCCGAGATGCGCCACGCCGCGGGAGCCGCCGCTCCCCAATGCAATGCCCAACTTCTTCATATTCACCGCCTTCGGCGCGTAGCATACAGTATGCACGCCGCCGTATTTTTTCGCCGTTTGCCCGCCTTGCTTGCGGGATGTGCCCTGCTTTGCGCCGCCGTTTTGTTCCTGATCGATGCGCCGCATTATGCAGAATGCATCCGGGACGGGATCTCGCTCTGGGCAGTCAGCGTGCTGCCGTCAGCGTTTCCCTTCCTCTTTTTTATGTCGCTCTTTTCTTCGCTTCCCCTCTTTGCCGCGCTTGCGCGCCTGCTCGCGCCCGCGGCAAAGCGCATCTTCCGCATCGGCGGCGAAGGGGCGTGCATCCTGCTTCTGAGCCTGCTCTCCGGGTATCCCGTGGGGGCACGGCTCGTCGGTTCCCTGCAAGCGCAGGGGGGCTTGTCCGAAAAAGAATGCTTCCGCCTCGCCTGCCTGTGCTCAACTTCCGGGCCCGCATTTTTGATCGGCGCCGTGGGAAGCGCCATGTGGCGTTCCCCCGCGGCAGGCTGCATCCTCTTTGCGTCACACGTCACGGGAGTGCTCCTCCCCTGCCTCGTCTTCCGAGGGAAGCAAAAGCGCGCGGGCACCATGCCCGGGATGACGCGCCGTCCTCTCTCCTTGCAGGAAGCCATGCAGGGCGCCGTTCTTTCCGTGCTCTGCGTGGGGGGCATGATCGCGATCTTCTATCTGTTCGGTCAGATGCTCTCGGACATGGGTATCTTTTCGTTTCTGACGGCACCGCTTCCTGCAGACCTGCGTCCCGCCGCAGCGGGCATCCTGCAGGGACTTCTGGAGATGACCGCGGGATGCGCGGCGCTTGCCGCGCGGCAAACCCCTTTCGCGCTTGCCGCCACCTGCTTTCTGGTCACGTTCGGCGGGCTCTGCGCGCTCTGCCAGCAACTCTCCTTCCTGCAGCCGGCAGGCATAAAAACGCTGCCGTTTCTGCTCGTCAAGCTGATACAGGGCATACTTGCCGCCGCGGTTTGCCTGCTGCTCTGCCTGATCTTCGGCGTTCAATAAGCGCCGATGAGGCGGAATTGCAGGCTCTCCTCCCTTACCCGCGCAAGCGCACGGCGCACGCGGCTGTCCGCAATGTTCCCCGCGCATTCGATGAAGAACCGGTATTCGCCGAACTGCCCGGGAATGGGACGGCTCTCGATGCGCGTCAGGTTGACGCCGTCGTCGGCAAAGATGCGCAAAAGCCCGTAAAGCGCCCCGGGCCTATGCTCGCACACGGCGCTGAGAAAGATCTTCTCGCTGTGACCGGGGAGCGTACCGCCGCGCACCAGGCGCAGAAATCGCGTGAAATTATTCTTTTCGTCGGCGATGTTTTCCGCGGAAAGTTCCAGCCCCTCGCCCGAGACGTGCGCCCCCACGATGCCGGCGGTATGCGCGTCGAGCAGCTGCAGGCATTTGGCCGTGGAATCCGTAAAGAGGATCTGCGCCTCCGGGAGCGTGCGGCGGAGATACTCCGCGCATTGGCCGATCGCCTGTTCGTGCGAATACACCCGCTCTATGGCGGAAAGCGGCACCCCTTTTCTGCGGATGAGGCGATGGTCGATGGGAAGGACGAGCTCTTCCACGGCGAACACGTCGCGGGAACCGAGCAGATCCAGCACCTGCAGCACGCCTCCGCGGATGGCGTTCTCCACGGGGAGCACGCTGCAGCGGACGCGCCCCTCCTCCAGCGCCGCCACCGCTTCGGGGAAATTGCGGCAATAGAGAAGCGTATCCTGCGGGCAAAGTTTTTTTGCCGCCGCCTCCGAATAGCTGCCCGCGGGGCCGAGGCATGCCGTCACCCTGCCTTCCATCACGCTTTCTCCGCGATGTCGAGGATGAGCCGCTCGGTATCTGCCCAACCGAGGCAGGGGTCGGTGATGGATTTGCCGAACACGACGTCGTGCTGCTGGCAGCCCTCCTCGAGGAAACTTTCGATCATGAACCCCTTGACGATGCGCTTGAAGTCGCGGTCATACCCGCGGTTCTGCAGCACTTCTTCCACGATGCGGATCTGCTGGCGGAAGCGCTTGCCGGAATTGGAATGATTGGCGTCGATGACGATGGCGGGATGTTTGAGTTCTCCCTCGCTCTTTTCATACCCTTCCCATACGCGCATGACCGTCTCGTAATGGAAATTGGGGATATCGTTGCCGTATAGATCGACGCCGCCGCGCAGCACGGCATGCGCAAACGGATTGCCGCCCGTCGCTACCTGCCAGGCGCCGTATTTGAATACCTGCGGGCTCTGCGCCGCATAGATGGAATTGAGCAATACGGGGATGCTCCCGCTCATGGGATTTTTGATACCTACGGGAAGCTCGATGCCGCTCGCCACGAGGCGGTGCATCTGGTTCTCGCTTGAACGCGCCCCCACGGCGACGTACGTGAGGAGATCCTCTACGTACGGATAATTTTCGGGATAGAGCATCTCGTCGGCAGCGGAAAGCCCGGAGATATCGATGGCGCGGAGATGAAGATCGCGGATGGTGCGGATGCCGCGCAGGATATCCTCCTTATTTTCGGGATCGGGCTGGGAAAACATACCCTTGTAGCCGACGCCCTTTGTGCGGGGCTTGTTGGTGTAGATCCGCGGGATGAGGACGAGTTTATCGCTGACGCGCTCGTTCAGCCTGCCCAGCCGCGAAACGTATTCGAGCACGGGCGCGCTCTCGTGTGCGGAACACGGCCCCACGATGACGATGAGCTTGTCCGACTCCCCCGCGATAACGGCCTTGGCGAGCGCGTCGCGCCGCGCCTTGACTTCCCTGAGCGATCGCGGAAGCGGCTGTGCGGACAAAATCTCCTCTGCAGAGGGAATGGCGATCTGTTTCTCAAACATGGGTACCTCCTTTGTGCTCGTTCAGCCATCGCGCGACCGCCGGCGGAACGTATCTGCCGACGGGTTTTCCAAAGGCGAGGCAATTTTTGACGAGCGTAGAACTGATATGGGTATGCGCCTGCTCCGCGGGAAGATACAGGGTGATCATGTCCGGAGAAAGGTCGCGGCTCGCATAAAAATCGGCGGTCTCGTACTCAAAATCGACGGCATTGCGGATGCCCCGCACATAGAACGGCGTGCGTTCCGAACGGAGCAGATCGGCAACGACCCCTTCCCAGACGATGACGCGCACGCGCGGTTCGCCCGCAAAGACGGCGGAGATCATCTCCCTCCGCTCTTCGGCAGAAAACAGCGTCTGCTTGCGCTTGTTCTGCGCAACGGCAATGACGAGTTCGTCAAAGAGGCGAAGGCTCTTTTCCGCCGTATCCATATGGCCCAGCGTAAACGGGTCAAACGTGCCCGCAAAGACACACTTTTTCATACCGTCCTCCCGAAAAATGCAAGATAGGTGCGCCCGTACCCCCGCTCGTCCGTCTTGATCAGCCCTTCCGGCGCGGGCAGCCCTTTGTGCTCGCTCTCGTATACGAGCAGGCCGCCTTCGGCGAGCAGGCCGCGCGCCGCAAGCCGTGCGCCGACGTCCGGAAGATAATCGCATGCGTACGGAGGGTCGGCAAATACAAGGTCAAACTGCCCCGTGACGCGCGCAAGGCAGACTTCATAGCCGAGATTGAGCACTTCCGCGCGCTCCCCGATCCGTGCAAGGTTTTTTTTCAGCACTTCGAGGCTGGAGCGCGAACTGTCGTTGAAGACGACTTCCCGCGCCCCGCGGGAGATGCATTCCAGCCCGAGCGTGCCGCTGCCGCAGAACAGATCGAGCACGCGCGCGCCGGCAAGGCGGGGCGCAAGGATGTTGAAGAGGGATTCCCTGACCCTGTCTGCCGTGGGACGGATGTCCTTCCCCTTAAATTCCGCAAGCACTCTGCCGCGGTGTTTTCCGCCGATGATCCGCATAATACCCCCGACATGGCTGCTTCTTTGTCGTTCTTTCCGCACCCAAAACACGGAAAATAGAAAAACAGGCGATGCGCGACGCAGGAGATCCCGCGGACGCCCGCCGCCATTTTCTTCTATTATACCGTCTTTTGCTCAATCTGTCAAGTTCTCAAAATAATTCGCGCAGATTTTCGCCCGCGCCGGATCCGCCGCCGCACAGATGCGCACGCCCCGTTCCGTGAGGAGGAAATCCATCCGCACGTCGTGCGCTTCGGCAGGGAGCGGCGTTTCCGTGACCTGAAAGGCATGGCAAAGCCCCACGCGCACCGTTTCGGGGCGGGAAGCGAGATACCTGTCGTAATAGCCTCCGCCGTAGCCCAGACGAGTTCCCCTCCCATCCGCAAGGAGCAGCGGCACCAGGGCGACCGCACAGGGCTCGTCCGCGCCGCGCGCGGGCTGAAGGATGCCGAACGAGCCCCGCTCGAGTTCGCACGGGTACGCGACCGCCGACATCTCGCGTCCCTGCACGCGCGGCACGCAGACACGCCTGCCCGCAGCGAGCAGGCGCAATATGAGCGCGTGCGTATCCGCCTCCGTCCCCGCAGAAAGATAGACGAAAAGAGAGGGCGCCTTGCAAAAAGGCGATGAAACCAGCGCGTCGGCAAGCGCCTCTCCCGTTTGCCCGCCCGCACGTTCGGCGCGCAATGCTTTGGCGCGGGCGCGAAGCGCCCGCTTTTCCGTATCAGACATATCTCCTCTCCGCCGCCTCACCGACGCGGCACAATACTTCGTAAGCGATGGTGCCGTGCGCTTCCGCGTACGCCGCGGCATCGTCGAGCACGCAGACGTATCTGCCCGCGCGCAGGCCGCCTTCGCGCACGTGCGCATCCATGCACAAGTTCCCCTCCGCGCCAAAAAGCCCGCGGCGGAACAACCCGTCGCCGTAGCCGGCACGCACGGCAGACACGCTGCCGTATGCCCGCGTTGCGCGCGCATAGCCTATGCCGCCGCCCGTAAACTTACCGCTCTGCACGACGGGCGCATACACCTTCATGGCGGGCAAAAGCGGCAGAGCGCCCTGAAACGGCACGGGAAGATACCCGTAAAGCCCGATGCCCGGGCGCACGGCGTCGAACTGCAGCCCCGCCCCCGCAAGGATGCCGCCCGTCGCCGCAAGATGACGGATGAGATGCGGATAAACGCGGCCCGCATCCGCGCAGGCGCGGCGGAACAAAGCGGTCTGCGCTTCCCGCGCAGAGGCGTCCTCCGCAGCGTAAAAATGCGAAAAAATGCCTTCGATGCATACGGGCGACCCTTCCAGCCGACGGCACGCCGTCGCCACCCGTTCGGGGCGGAATCCGATGCGGTTCATGCCCGTATTGACGGCGAGGTGCGCGCGGAAGGAAACTCCCCTCTGCCGGGCGGCCCTGCACAGAAGGCGCGCCGAATACGGGGAAGAAACGGTCACGACGAGCCCGTACAGGGCGGCGCGCGCCGCCTCCTCCTCGGTGACCGGCGGCAGAAGCACGAGGATGTCCCGCGTCACGCCGCCCAGCCGCAGCGCCGCCCCTTCCGCGACGTTGCAGACTGCAAACGCCGCGACCATGTCCTCGATGGCAAGCGCGACCTGCACGGCGCCGTGACCGTAGGCGTCATCCTTTACGACGGCGATGAGCGGCGCTCCGCCCGCGGCGCGCTGAAGACGCACGGCATTGCGGCGGATGGCAGACAAAGAAACGAGCGCGATGGTGTTCTGCATCCCTGCATCCTACGCGCCCGTTCCGTGTTTTTGTTACTCTTTGTAGATGAATCTGTGGCAGTGCTCGCATTCGATGACGTTGCCGCCCGAGAGCGCCGACTGCTGCGCGATGGGGAAATCCATGCCGCACACGCACCGCCCGCTCGTGAGAGGGACGATGACGGGGAAGATGCGCTCCTTGCGCTTCGTCTTGTATTTTTCCAGCGTCTCCTTGGGGATCTTTTTGCCGATCTCGTCCAAACGCGCGGTGAGCGCTTCGATCTCCGCGGCGCGGCTCTCCTTGAGCTTTTTGAACGCAGCGCTGTACTCCTTGAACTGACGCTGCATGGCGATCGTCTGTTCCTTCATCTTTTTATATTCCTCGCAGGCGGAAGCGATCTCCGAAGCGAGCTTGGAGATCTCCCCTTTCAGGGCGCGGAGACTGTCCGCAAGTGCCTGCGCGCTGCGCTTGTAGAAGGCGATCTCGCTGCCGTCCTCCGTCTCCTCGCCGAGGTCGGAATATTCTTCGATGGATTCCTTGATCTCGCGGTAGCGCTCGGTGAGCGTCTGCGCGAGACGGCGGAGTTCGACCGCATGCTCATCCTGCGCCGGAAGTTTGCTTGCGGCGACTTCCAAAAACTTTTTCGCCTGCACATACTTTTTGCGCGTATCGCTTGCCGCGATCTCCTGCTCGATCTTGCGGAGTTCCGCATCGACCTTCTGATACTCAAGTAACTCGTTCAATACCGCCATGATGTCTCTCCTTACAGGAGCCGTCCGTCCGTGTAAAATTCACACGGGACGCCGAGCTCCCACTTGATTTTTTGATAAAAATGATAGAATCCGTAATTTTCCGCCGCATAGTGCGGGAGAAGGAACAAATTCATCCCCCGCTCTACCGCCGCGGCGATGAGGTGATGTTTCCCGTCCGACGTGACGAGAGCATCGGCGCCCTGCTCCGCGGCAAATGCGAGCGCCGCCTCGTCCAGCCCGGCGCCGCAAAAACTTGCCACGCGGGAAAGCGTACGCTCCCTGCCGTAGACGAGCACTTTATCCGTGGAAAACGTGCTGCGGATGCGCGCGACAAGTTCGCCGGCGCCGATGCAAAGCCGGAAAGCGCGCCCGTACCCGCCTGCGAAAAGCGGATGCATGAGCACGGGTTCGCTGCCGCCCAATCCTTCCATGAGCATCTCGTCGATGCCCTCTCCGGCGCAATCGAGATTGAGATGTGCGGAGATGACGGAGATGCCGCGCCGCGCCGCCGCCAGAACGGCGTCTTCGCCCTGCAGCGACCTGACGGGCGCGTAGATGGCGGGATGATGCGTCACGAGCAGATCCGCCCCCACGCGCTCCGCTTCGCGTACGGAAGCGAGCGAACAGTCAAGGGAAAAGAGGATGCCCGTCACGTCCTCCCCGCAGTCGACGAGGATGCCGCTGTTATCGTAGGCGCCGTAACGCGAACAGTATTCTTCGCTCAGCGAAAAGGGCGCGCATTTGTCGATGAGGTCATAGATCTTCTTCAATTGCATCAGTGACTGCCTCCAATAGCGTGAGACGCTGCCGCAGCTTTTCGCGGTTTTTTGCGGACAGCGCGGGCACGGTAAGCTGCCTGCGCAGCTTTTTTTCTTCTTTTTTGAGTTTGGACAAAAACGCTTCGGAAGGGGCGCGCAGATTCCCGCGGCCGAACAGGATCTCGAACTCCGTGTACGGCTCCCCGCCCGTGCGTCTGCCTGCGATGAGGTCGTACCACCTGCCGTCGCGGAAGGTGTAATCTTCCGTGACGAGGCAGCCGTGTCGGGAAAGGAAGGCGCGCACCTTTTCCGGATTCGCCATCGGCTGCAGGACGAAAGCCCCGGGAATGCCGGATCCCTCGAGGATGCGGACGATCTCCGCCCCGCCCATGCCCGCGATGAGCACGCAATCCGGCGTTTCCGGCAGCCCTTTCAGCCCGTCGGTGCAGACGGGGATGCATACCCCGCGCTCGATCTCCCGCCGAAGGTGCGATTCGGCTTTTTTCAGACTTTCGGCGCTGATGTCGGTGATGTAGGCGCGCTCGCACAGCCCCTGCCGCAGCGCATACTGCGCCATGTATCCGTGATCGCAGCCGACGTCGGCAAAGACGCGGCAGCGCGGAAGGTGCGAACAGATTATCTCCGTCCGCCGTGCCATCAGTCGAGGAAATCGCGCAGCTTCTTGCTGCGGCTGGGATGGCGGAGCTTGCGCAGCGCCTTCGCTTCGATCTGGCGGATGCGCTCACGCGTGACGTTGAATTCCCTGCCCACCTCTTCGAGCGTGCGGGGTTTGCCGTCGTCGATGCCGTAGCGCAGGCGCAGCACCTTCTCCTCGCGCGGGGTGAGCGTATCCAAAACGCCGAGAAGCTGCTCCTTGAGCATGATGGACGCCACGGAATCGCCGGGCGTCTGCGTCTTGTCGTCCTCGATGAAATCGCCGAGATGGGAATCTTCCTCCTCGCCGATGGGCGTTTCCAGGGAAACGGGATCCTGCGCGATCTTCTGGATCTCGCACACCCGCTCCACGGGGACGTTCATCGCCTGAGCGATCTCCTCCGGCGTGGGTTCGCGCCCGTTCTCCTGCAAGAGCATGCGCGAGACGCGCGTGAGTTTATTGATGGTCTCCACCATGTGTACGGGGATGCGGATGGTGCGCGCCTGGTCGGCGATGGCGCGCGTGATCGACTGACGAATCCACCACGTCGCGTACGTCGAGAACTTGAACCCCTTTTGGTAATCAAATTTTTCCACCGCCTTCATCAGCCCGAGGTTGCCCTCCTGGATGAGGTCCAGAAAGAGCATGCCGCGCCCGACGTAACGCTTGGCGATGGACACGACGAGGCGGAGGTTTGCCTCCGAAAGGCGCTTCTTGGCCGCCTCATCCCCCTCCTGCATGCGCCGCGCGAGCTCGATCTCCTCATCGCCCGAGAGCAGCGGCACCCTGCCGATGTCCTTAAGATACATCTTGACGGGATCGTCCAACCCGATGTCGGAGAGCGCCTGTTCAAAAAGTTCCCTGTCGCGCTCGTCCTCATCGAAGATCTGAATGCCCATCTCGGGGAGCGCCTTGTAGATCTGCTCGATCTGCGTGGGCGTAAGATCGTACTTTTCCAGTACGTCGCACAGACTGTTGGTGGAAATGCTCCCCTTCATCTTATAATTGTTGACGATACTCTCGATGAGTTCGTTGAGTTTTTGTTCCGTCACGACCATAAATCTTCCTCCGTTCGTCCCCTCGGCCCTGCGCGGCCGCCGGTGCTTTCTCCTGCAGTTTGCGTTATTTGCGTAATTTTTTTGTCAGTTCATTGAGTTCCGCGGCGATCGCGCGCCGTTCGGCAAGGTCCTCCGTGCTGCGGTAGCGCTCGTTGAGCGCGGCGATCTTTTCCTGCAGCGACCTGCGCTCCAGCACGCGCACGCTGTCGGCAAAAAAACGTGCCGCCCGCGGACCGTCCAGGTTATCCCCGAAGTCGAGGTTGAAGATCTCGCCCAGTTCGCCGTCCGCATCCAGCAGATCGAACAAACCGCTCGGGCGTACCATGCCCTGCCGCCGCCCCTCTTCGATGTACGCGGCGATCTTTCTGTGCTCCTCGTTTCCGAAGACGAGGCTGCCGACCGGATACTCCGCGGCATACGGCTTGGACAAGAGGCATGCCGCCAGGATAAAGCGCGCAGCTTTGACTTCGAGGTCGGCATTGCCCTCGCTGCGGACGGGTGGAGGCCCCTCCCGGCGCTCGGGGCGCGCAGCCTCCAGGTCGCGCGCGAGCGAGGCAAAACTGACGTCCGCAAGGCGGGAAATACGCTTTAAAAGCTCCTCCCGCTCCGTCTGACGGTCGGATTCGCGCACGATGTCGAGCGCTTCCCGCACGAAATCGCGGCGATCGTCCGTCCTGGAAAGGTCGTATTTGCGCTGCACGGCGAGGATGCGGAAATCGATGAGCGGCATCGCCGCGTCCAGGCACTTCCGGTATCCCTCCGCGCCCTGGCGGCGGATGACGTCGTCCGGATCCATCCCCTCGGGCATGGGTACCACGCGCACGCGGATCCCCTCCTCATGAAGGATCTCGAGCCCGCGCAGATTCGCCTTCTGGCCCGCAAAGTCGCCGTCGTAGCTGATGAGCACGCTGTCCGAATAGCGCTTGCAAAGCCGCGCCTGTTCTTTGGTAAGCGAAGTACCCATGCTCGCGACGACGTTCTGGAATCCGGCCTGATAGAGGCTGATGGCGTCCATGTATCCCTCCACCATGATGAGGGAAGAGAGCCCCGACGCGCGCTTGAGTTTTTTGACGAGGTTGACGTTGTACAAGTTCTTGCTCTTGTTGAAGAGCATGGTCTCGCGCGTGTTTTTATATTTGGCGCGGTCGGTCTTTTCCATGATCCTGCCGCCAAAGGCGATCACCTCGTCCATGTGGTTGATGATGGGATAGATGAGCCGCTTGCCCTCCGCATCGAGCAGACGCCCCTCCTCCGTGCGGATGCAGGCGCCGCTTTCCACGATGTCATCGGGAGAAAACCCGCTGTCAAGCAAAAACGCGGGCAGCGAAGTAAAATCCAACGATGCGCCGAGACCGAACTTCTTGACCGTGGTGGGAGAGATCCCCCGCCCCGCAAGATATTCCAGGTAAGCGTCCGCCTTGCCGGAATAGAGGTTGGAAAGATAAAAGCGCGCCGCGCCGTGCATGATGGAAAGGCAGGTATCCTTCTTCTTTTTCAATTCCGCCGCGCGTTCCGCCGTCTTGTCGTCGTAAGCGGGGACCTCCAGCCCGGCGCGCGCCGCCAGCAGCTGTACCGCCTGCATGAACTCGACGTTCTCATATTCCTGCACGAAGCGAATGACGTCCCCCGAGGCGCCGCAACCGAAGCAATGATAATATCCGCCCACGGAATTGACGGTAAAAGACGGCGTCTTTTCGTGGTGAAACGGACAGGGCGCCCAATAGCCTGCGCCCCTGCGCTCGAGGCGGATATAGGAGCCGATGACGTCGACGATGTCATTCTTCGCCTTGAGTTCCTGCAAAAATTCCGTAAATTTGCCCTCTTTCATACGCCCTCCCTGGGAACGAAATAGCGGCGGAATACGGAGATCGCATACTTGTCCGTCATGGACGAGAGATAGTCACAGATCGCGCGGTCGGCGCCGTCGCGTTCGCAAATCTTCCGGTAAAGTTCGGGAAGATCGGTAAGATGCCCCTGGTAGTATGTATACAGCTCGCAGAGCATGCGCTCCGCGCTCTCCTGAATGAGCTTGTTGGCGCGTTCGTAGACGTGTTCGAACATGAACGTACGCAATTTATCGAGCTCCTCGCCCATCTTCGGCGACATGCGCACATACGGCTTCCCCTCGGATTCCTTGACGATATCGAGGATGGCGGTGTTGATGCGCTCGCTCGTATCCCGCCCGAAGGCCTCCACCGCGTCGGGAGGAAGCTCGTCCGCGCGCAAAAATCCCGCACGGATGGCATCCTCGATGTCGTGATTGATGTAGGCGATGCGGTCGGCAAGAGACACCGCGACCCCTTCCAACGTGGAAGGCTTGCCGCTTTTGGTGTGGTTGAGGATGCCGTCCCGCACCTCCAGGGTGAGGTTCAGCCCTGCGCCGTCCTTTTCCAGCACGTCGACGACGCGCATCGACTGTTCGCTGTGACGGAACCCCGCGGGGGACAGCTTGGCGAGCACGCGTTCGCCCACGTGCCCGAACGGCGTATGGCCGAGATCGTGCCCCAGAGCGATCGCCTCGGTAAGATCTTCATTGAGGGAAAGGCAACGCGCGAGCGAACGGGCGATCTGGCTGACGTCCAGCGTATGCGTCAGGCGGGTGATGTAATGATCCCCGTCGGGCGCAAAGAAGACCTGCGTCTTGTTTTTGAGACGCAGGAACGCTTTGGAATAAATGATGCGGTCGCGGTCGCGCTGAAAATCCGTGCGCATGGCGCACGGCGTTTCTTCGCGCAGCCTGCCCGCGCTTTCCGCAGACTTTTTGGCATACGGGCTTAAAAAGAGCGCCTCTTTTTCGTACGTTTTTTCCTTCATCATTCTGTTATTTCGGAAAAAAAGGCAAGAACTCCTTTTTTTTGGGAAAATTTCCCCGAAAATTTTTTCAGAGATAAAAACCGCCGTTCACTCCCAAAACCTGTCCCGTGACGTACGGCGCTTCGGCGAGAAACAACACGGCGCGGGCGACTTCCTCCGGCGTTCCGAATCTGCCCGCCGGGATCTCTTCCCGCAGCGCGGCGCGCGCCTCCCGGGAAAGCCGGGCGTTCATATCCGTTTCGATGACGCCCGGCGCCACGCAGTTGACGGTGATGTTGCTCGGCGCAAGCTCCTTGGCGAGCGCCTTGGTAAAGGCGATCACGGCGCCCTTGCTCGCCGAGTAGACGCTCTCGCAGCTGGCCCCCGTCTGCCCCCATACGGACGATACGTTGACGATGGCGCCCCGCTGCGCGCGCACCATCGCGCGGACCGCGCACTGCGTGCACAGAAACGTACCTTTGACATTGACGGAAAACAGCGCGTCAAACTCACGTTCGTCAACGTCCTGCACGAGCCCGAAGCGCGAAACGCCCGCATTGTTGACGAGGAGATCGAGCGCAGGGAGCGAAGAAAAGACGGCCTCCACCGCAGCGCGGTCGGAGACGTCCGCCCGTACGAACCGTACATCGGGAAGTTCCCGCGCCGCCGCGGCGGCAGCGGCTTCATCGCGGGCGTAAAGCGCGGTGACCGCATAGCCGTTTTCCCGCAGCAGGCGCACGCAGGAAAGGCCGATGCCGCGCGTGCCCCCCGTGACGAGCGCGCGTTTCACGATACGCCCCCTTCCGCGAGGGCAACGATCTGCCGCGCCGCCTCTTCCGCCGTGCATCCGTCCGTATCTACGATGTGGTCGGCGACCGATTCGTATACGGGCGTACGCGCGGCAAGCAAAGAGGAAAGCGTCTCCCGCATCCTGCCCGTATCCTTGAGCAACGGCCGCGAAACGTCCGCACGGACGCGGGAAAGCAGCGTTTCAAAGGAAGCGCGCAGAAAAAAGATCTTTCCGTTGCGCCTGAGCGCCGCGGCGTTTACAGGGTCGAGGACGAGCCCGCCGCCTGTGGAGACGACGAGGCCGTCTTCATGCTCCAGCTCGCCGACGAGGCCGCGCTCCAATTGGCGGAAATACGCCTCCCCGTAGCATTCAAACAGATCGGAGATCGTCCCGTGGCGGCCGCTGATGACGGCGTCGGTATCCACCCACCGCCTGCCCGTAAGCGAGGAAATGCACGCGCCGACGGAGGACTTCCCCACCCCCATCATGCCGCAGAGAATGATATTCATAACCAGAAGCTCTCCAACGCGAGTTTATAGCTGTTGATGCCGAACCCGAGCACTTCGCCGCGGCATACTTCCGTCAGGACCGACTTCCTGCGGAATTCTTCCCGCGCGTGCACGTTGCTGAGATGCACCTCCGCGACGGGAACGGAAACGGCGGCGATCGCGTCGCGGATGGCGTACGAATAATGCGTGAACGCCCCCGCGTTGAGCACGATGCCGTCATAGACGCCCTCCGCGTTCTGAATGACCGTGCAGATCTCCCCTTCAAAGTTGCTCTGGAAAAATTCCGCGGTGTGCCCGGCGCGGGCGCAGAACTCCGAAAGTTCCACGTTGATCTCGTCGAGGGTCTTCGTGCCGTAGACGCCGGGTTCCCGCCGCCCCGTAAGGTTGAGGTTGACGCCGTGGATCACGAGCAGTTTCATTGTGCTTCCTCCCTGTATTCATCCCATAATTTTTTTGCCTGCGCGGAAGACGGCGTCCTGCCGAGAAAGATGCAGTCTCCCATGTAGGCCTGGTAAAAGAGCATGGCATCGCCGTTGACCGTCCGCTTGCCGAGCGCGCGGGCAAGGCGCAGAAATTCCGATTCGGCAGGCACGTAAATGAGGTCGACTGCCGTGCCGCACTGCGCCAGCAGCTCTTCCCCCACAGGGGAGACGCTGCCGTCCTCCCGGCGCACGGACGGCGTCTGCCCCACGGTATCGTGCATGCCTATCCCCGTACAGTTAAAAATGAGGTCGTACGGTTTGCAGGCGACCGACGTGAGCGGGGTAAATCCGCCGAACTCGCGATAGACCGCCGCAAGCCGCGCCTCATCGCGTTCAAACGCGGACACGGTTGCGCCTGCGTCCGTGAGCTTTTTGATACAGCTCCTGCCGGCGCCGCCCGCGCCGAGCACGAGCGCCGTCCTGCCTTTTACCGCAACGCCCGCGTTCTCCAGCATCATCAAAAAACCGTAGCCGTCCGTATTATACCCTGCCTTGTCCTTCGTCGTCACCACATTGACGACGCCGAACGATGCGGCATCCCCGCGCAGTTCGGACAAAAACGGTACCATGTCTGCCTTGAAAGGGATGGTAACGTTGATGCCGTCGTAACGGGAAAAGAGCTCCGCCGCGCGCCCGGGAAATTCCGCAGGCGGGATGGAAACGGCGTCGTACGTGCAGTCTCCGCCCAGGCGGCGGATGATGAACGTGTGCATGCGCGGACTGAGCGATTGCGACACGTCCTTGCCGATGACGGTAAGTTTCAGCATAAGATCCTCCTTTGCGCTTCGGCGAGCCGCTCCGTATATTCGCGGCATGGCATGTTCAAGATCTGCCATTCGCCTTTCGCCTTCGGCGCCGTGATCGTGATCGTCTGATTGGTTTCGTTCTTTTTATCGAGCGCCGCAAAGGGCGCTGCCTCCCGTGCGGAGGGAAGCGCGGGGATGCGGCCGAGCGCGCCGCGCGCGACGGACTGCACCCGGGTAAGGTAGGCCGCGTCGCCGCCGTACGCCTTGGAAAACTCCGCTTCACAGAGGATCCCGAGCAATACGTACTCCCCGTGCGAAAGCGTGCCGTCGCATAATTCAAAGGCATGGGCGGTGGTATGTCCGAGGTTAAGCGACTTCCTCAGGCCGCCCTCCCGTTCGTCGCGCAAAACGACGTCAGCCTTTAAGGCAATGTTTGCGGGGACGAGAGATGCGAGATACGTAAGGTCCGAAAGATCGCCTTCCCGCGCGCAAAGTTCCTCAAACAATGCGCCGTCCAGGCAGGCATGCTTGACGATCTCCCCGAGCCCGCAGCGCACTTCGCGCCGGGGAAGCGTGCGGAAAAAGCTGCCGTCCGCAAGGACGAAGTCCGGCTGATGAAAGGCGCCGACCAGATTTTTGACGCCGCAAAAATCAACGGCCGTCTTGCCGCCGACGGAAGAATCGACCTGGGCAAGCAGCGTCGTGGGGACCTGGATGCAGGAAATGCCGCGCATGTAAAGCGACGCCGCAAGGCCGCCGAGATCGCCGACCACGCCGCCCCCGAAGGCGACGAGGCATCCCCCGCGGTGCATGCCCGCCTCCGCCATGCGCTCCAGCAGGGCAAAGAGCGTCTGCGGCGTCTTGTTTTCCTCCCCCGCAGGCATAACGAACACGGGCGCCCCGGGAAGCAGCGAAGAGATGACGCCCCCGTAAAGACGGGAAACGTTGGAATCGGTAACGACGAAGACGCCCGGATATGCGGCGCAGAGAGCGGGGAGTTCGGAAACGCAGCCGTCCCCGCAGCGGATCACGCTTTTTTTGCCGTGACCGGGAAATTCGAGGGAAAATTCTTTCATACGGGGAGCCTCCCGTAACGCGCGATGAGTTCCGCCATGGTATCGCCCCCCAGCCGTTCAAGCACGGCTTCGGCGAGCGCGGAACAGAGAACGCTTTCGAGGATGACTTCACAGGCGGCAACGGCGCAGACGTCGCTGCGTTCCGTCGCCGCGGCAGCGGGAAGCCCGGTAGAAAGGTCGACGGTGCGCAGCCCGCGCATGAGCGTGGGAATGGGCTTCATTGCCGCCCGCAGGACGATCTCCTCGCCGTTGGACATGCCGCCCTCGATCCCCCCGGCGCGGTTGGTGTTCCGGAAGATCCTGCCCGTTTCGGCAAAGATCTCGTCATGCACTTCACTGCCGCGCCGCGCCGCCGCGCCGAACCCGATCCCCACTTCTACGCCTTTGATCGCCTGCACGCTCATGAGCGCCGCACACAACCGCGCATCGAGTTTTTCACGATACGTCATGCAGCTGCCGAATCCGCTCTTCAAACCCGCGGCGCGCAGCTCGATCACGCCGCCGCAGGTATCCCCCTCCTGCCGCAGGCGCTCGATCCGCAAAGCCGCCTGTTCCGAGGACTTTGGCGATACCATGCCCGTATCCGAGCGGCGTTCGCGCGCGATCTCCGCAAAGGAATATTCCGTTTCGTCCGTCACGCCCGCCAGCGCGCGCACATACCCCGTCACGTGGACGCCCAGCGCGCGCAGCAGCTGCCTGCAGACGGTCCCCGCCGCCACGCGGACGGCGGTCTCCCGCGCCGAGGCGCGCTCCAAAACGTTGCGGGCGTCCTCCTGCGCGTATTTTCTCATCCCCGCAAGGTCGGCATGCCCGGGGCGGACGCAGGTGACGCGCCGCGACTGCGTATCGCATTCCTGCGGGGCCATGTACGCCTCCCAGTTCGCGTAGTCGCGGTTAAAGACGGCAATGGTCACGGGGCTGCCCAGCGTCTCGCCGCCGCGCACGCCGCTTAAAAATTCGGCGCGGTCGCACTCGATCTTTTGCCGCGCGCCCCGACCGATCCCGCCCTGCCGCAATGCAAGCATGCGGTCGATCTCTGCAAAATCGATCTTGAGATGGGCGGGCAGCCCTTCTATGATGGCAAACAGGCCTTTGCCGTGCGATTCGCCCGCTGTCACGATCTTCATGATGTCACCCCTTTCGTATATTCCGTGCGATACCCTGCCCGCGTGACGGACACGACGATATCGCCCAATTCGTCGGTACGGTAGATCTCGCAGTCCTCCCGCGCTTTTTTCAAACTTTCCGCCACGCGAAAGGCGGGATGCCCGTACGCATTGCCTCTGCCGCAGGAAATGACCGCCGTCTGCGCCTGCAAAAGTTCCAGCCACTCCTCCGAGGAAGAATATGCGGAACCGTGATGCGCAACTTTGAGCACGTCGATGCCATCAAGGCGGACACGGTAGTCCCCTTTGTCAAACAACGTCGGGTCGATCGCGTACTCCGCGAGAAGTTTCTCCTCCCGTTCCGCCGTGATATCGCCGCAGAGGAGAACGTCCGTTCCGCAATAAGAAAGATACAGCACGGCGGACGCCTCGTTGCTCTCCTCCTCGCCCATCGAATACGGCGAAATGCAATTGAGATAGGCGCCGGATGCATCCGCTAAAACGAAATACCGCGAGACCGTCTGCATCTCGCACCCGCTCTCCTCCGCGGCGGAAAGCAGACTTTGATAGGAAGAGCTCTCCGAGCCGAGAACGGGAAGATACAGGGCTTCGGCGCCGAACAGGCGGATGATCTGTTCCGCCCCGCCGTAATGATCGGAATCGGCATGCGTGACGAGGCAGGAGATGCTTTCCGGCCCCAACCCCTTGAGATAGCGGATGAGATGATTGGAAGCATCAAACGCGCCGCTGCCCGCATCGACGACGAGCACATCCCCGGAAGGAAACTCGATGACGGTGCAATCCGCTTGCCCCACGTCCAAAAAATGCAGGCGCAGCTCCCCTTCCTCCCGCGCGCGGATCCGGGCCGCGGGGAGAAGGCTGAAAAACGGGACCAACGCGTTCAGAAGCGTGAGCACGCCGATCACGGCGACTGCGGCGCCCGCTTTAAAAAGCGCACGCAGGCGGGCGGCACGCTCCGGGTCTCTGTGACGGCGCTGCGGCTCCCAAGGCTTCATATCCCCGCCTCCCTGAGTTTCTCCCTGATCGCAGGCATGCAGCCAATCGCCTCCTCATAGCCGATCTCATACATGCGCTGCATCGCCGCGCGGGAAACGTCCACCGCGCGCCAGTCGATGAGGTTGGGGCGGAGCATGAGATCGCTGGCCGCATATCCGCGCGATTTATGATCGTCCCGATAGCCGATCGGGACGACGCGCTGCAGCATGCCGCCGACCAACCGCATGACGGCGTTTTTTTCTGCCTCCGGGCGGAGAAACGCCGAAAGGTCACAGCCGATGACGAGGTCCGCACCCAGATCCCTGCATACGTCCGCAGGGATCGCATTGCTGAACGCGCCGTCCGCAAGCCGTCTGCCGTTGAGTTCCACCGGGCGGAAGAAGGGCGGGATCGCCGAAGACGCCGTGCAGACGCGCGCAACCGGCCCGCTGTCGAGCAATACCCCTTCCCCCGTGGAAACTTCCGTCGCCCAGGCCGCAAACGGCTTCGGCAGATCGGTGACGTCGCCTTCAAGAAACTCGGAAAGATACTCCTCGATGAACCGCATATCGGCAAAGGGACGGATCTTCCCCGCAAACTCCCTGACGTTGATCGCCTGCACGATGGCGAACATGTCGTCTGCGGAAAAACCGCGGCAATACAGCGCGCCCACGATGGAACCGATGGACGTGCCGGAGACGACGTCAAACGCGATCCCCGCCTCCTCAAACGCTTTCAGGACGCCGAGATGCGCACACCCCTTTGCCCCGCCGCTGCCCAGCGCGAGGCCGAGGCGCCTGCGCCGCTTTCTGCCGCGGCGTATGGAGTTGGCGAGAAAGTCAAAAATCCCCATGCGTCCCTCGTACGTCGATTTTACTTATTTTACACTTTTTTGCCGCAAATGTAAACCCCTTGTCCGTATTTTTCCGCAAATCGAGCTGTATTTTTTGAAAATTAGTTGATTTTCTGCGCATAATTATGTATAGTAATGAAAGAAATCTCTCCGATCAGGAAGTACCCCATGAACCTTACACGCTTTTTTTCAAAGCGGCGCAACAAGATCTTGTTTGCCGTCTGTCTTCTCCTCCTGGCAGGATTTCTCGCCGGGATCATCCTGAACGTCGTGCTGCGGGCAAACGGCGCGCTCCCGGATGCCGAGTTCCGCCATCGCCTGCTGTATGCGCTGCTTTTTCTCCTCGTGAGCGCCGCCATCCTCGCAGGCGAAGCCATCCTCCGCATCCGCTTCCCGCTCGTCCTCGAGCTGATGCTGCTGGTATTCGTCTTTGCATGCCTCATGGGCGGCACCGTGTTCGGTCTGTACGCCCATATCCCCGTATGGGATAAGATCCTGCATACCGCCTCCGGCGTGCTGTTCTCCGCCGTCGGGCTTTCGCTTGCCCACGCCATGACGAAGGGCCTCAGCGGAATGCGCCGCATCGTCGTCTGCCTCCTCATTGCCGCTTTCTTCTCGCTTTCCGTCGGCTATCTCTGGGAGATCTACGAATTCTCTTACGATTCACTCGTATCGGGGGGCAATCTGCAGCGCTGGCAGGCGGGTATCCTTACGCAGCTGCCGGACGGATCGGTCGCCGTCACCGATGCCCGCGCCGCACTTCTCGACACGATGTACGATCTCATCGTCAACCTGATCGGCACCGTCCTCTTCCTCGCCGTCATGTTCTTTATCCTCCGCGCCCGCGCCGAGATACTCGACGCCTTCGCCGTCGAACGCGATCGCAAGGCGCCTTCCCCTCAAGAAGAAAAATAAAAGACATGCCCGTGCCGTATGTCATCATGTGCGCAATCCCGCAAATGATATACGGCACAGCCATGTCCTGATCAAACAAGCTCAACAAGGCGGACATGCGTGGCATGTCCGCCTTGTTTTACAGATAGAGCGTATAGCCGTCGTACGCCGCGGTCCCGCCGTAGACGCCTTCCGCCCTTGCAAGCGATTCCGGGTCGGGGCAGGCATGGTGCGAGAAATGCGTCATGACGCGCCGCGTATGCGCGTCCGCAACGCCGTCCGCCTGCAGGCGCATGAGTACTTCGCGGTTGTCGTCAAGCCCCATATGGCGGCGATACGTACTGCTTCGCTCCCACAGAAAGGTACAGTCGAACGTAATGAGATCTACGGGTTTTTTTACGGTACGGGCAAGGTATGTGTACGTTTCTTCCGGCAAAAGCCCCGTATCGCACAGGTGCAGATAACGCGTCTCCCCCTTGCCGAGAAGGAAGACGAAGGGTTCCGCCGACGTATGGCGCGCAGGGAGCGCAACGGCGCGATAATCGCCGAAAAAGAAGGGTTCAAAGGCACGCACGCGGTGAAAATGCAGATGCGAAGCGATCTCCTCTTTGAGTTCGCGGCGGGTACACTCCGCAAACACCTGTCCCACCTCCTCGTTCCCGAAGATGTGCAGATCCTCCTCCGTCATGCCGCGCGCGTACTTATAGCCGCGCAGGATAAAATCATGCGCGTAGAAATGATCCATGTGCGAATGGGTGACGAGAACGTATTTCAGGGCGGAGAAATCCTCGCCGCTTTCGCAGGCATGCAGAAACGCATCGGGCGGAAAATCGATGGAGATCTTTCCGTCTACGACGACCTGCGCGCGCGAACGGCGCAGCCCTTCTTTGCGCGCCGCGGTGCAGAATTCGCAGCGGCAGAACAGCGCGGGGATCCCCTCCGCCGCGCCCGTGCCCAAATAATGGACTTTCATGCTCATGGCTTTTTCTCCGATTCAAAGAGAATTGTGACCGGGCCGTCGTTTTCCTGCGCGATCTGCATATCCGCCCCGAATACGCCGAGGCGCACGGGAACGGAAAGATCGCGGAGCGCTTCCGCCGCATGCCGGTAAAGCGCTTCAGCCCGATCGGGGCGCTCTGCCTCCGTAAAAGACGGGCGATTCCCGCGCGCCGCGCTGCCGTACAGCGTAAACTGAGAGACGAGCAGCACTTCGCCGCCCACGTCGCGCACGGACAGGTTTAGCTTCCCCGCTTCATCGGAAAAAACGCGGAGTGTAGCGATCTTTGCCGCACACGCCTCTGCCTGCGCCTCCGTATCCCCCGCTTTTACGCCGAAGTAGACCACCAGCCCGCGGCCGATGCGGGAAATCTCCTCTCCCGCCACACAAAGGCGCGCCGAACGCACCCGCTGTACCACCAACCTCATGCCGACCTCCGCGCGGATCTTTGCTGCCCCGCGCCTCTGATTTGTTTGATTCTGTTTACTTTATATAAAAACGAACAATAATTTGCTCATTTTGCAAACTTTATCTGCAAAACCAAAAAAGGAAAGCGGGGTTTCCGCATCGGAAACCCCGCCCGTATCTGCCTCAGACTCTGCTCATATATTCGCCCGTACGGGTGTCGATGCGGATGGTATCACCCTCTTCCACGAACATGGGGACCTGGAAGGTCGCACCCGTTTCCACCTTCGCCGTCTTGGTCGCGTTGGTTGCGGTATTGCCCTTGACGCCGGGTTCCGCGTCGATGACCTTGAGCTCGACGAAGTTCTCGGGATCGACGGAGAACGCTTTGCCGTAAAGGAACTTGACGGTGACCGTATCGTTCTCGCGGATATAGCGGAGTGCATCCTCGACCTGGCTTAAATTCAGCGGGGTGAGATTGAACTCCTCGTCCATGAAATAATAGAATTCGCCGTCCGTGTAGGAATAGGTCATCTTCTTGGTTTCGACCTGTGCCGTTTCCAGCTTGGTCGTGGGGTTGAACGTTTCGTCGGAAAGGACCTGCCCCGTCACGACGTTCTTCAGCGTGCAGCGAACGAACGCCGCGCCCTTGCCGGGCTTCACGTGCTGGAATTCCGTTACCGTATAGACGCCGCTCTTGTATTCAAACGTAACGCCCTTTCTGATATCGCCTGCCAAAATCTGTGCCATATTCGATTGATCTCCTTACAGAATGAATTTATGATTCGATCTTACCCCGTTATCAAAGGATAACGAGGTTTTTTTCCGTCAGCTTCATGAAGGAACGCACCCTGCCGTCCTCCATAAAACAACTGTCCTCGATGCGGATCCCGTATTTCCCCGGGAAATACACGCCCGGCTCGTCGGAAAAGACCATGCCGTCGCGCAAAACCGTCTCGCCGCGCGGCGAGAGCACGGGAAGTTCGTGGATATTCAGGCCGATGCCGTGCCCCAGAGAATGGGTAAACGCCTCGGCGAGCCCCGCCCGCTTCAGGCTTTCGCGCGCGACGGCGTCCGCTTCGCGGCCGGTCATCCCCGCGACGACCTTTTCCTTGACAAGCTCGTGGGCGCGCAGCACTTCCGCATACGACTTTTTGAATTCTTCGTGCTTTTTATCGTCGCCGAAGAGGAATGTACGCGTGATGTCCGAACAATACCCGCTGACCTTGCAGCCGAAATCGATGAGAACGGGATCGCCGAAGCGGAGCTTACGGTCCCCCGTCTCGTAATGCGGGATGCTGCCGCCTTCGCCGAAGGCGCAGATGGTATCAAACGAAGTGCCGGACGCGCCGCGCCTGCGCATGTTGTATTCAAGCAGCGCGGCAACTTCCGTTTCCGTCATCCCCTCTTTGATCTCGCCCAAAAGCTCGCGGAACGCTTCCTCGGCGATGGTGCACGCCGATTGGATGAGCGCAAGTTCTTCCCGGCTCTTGATCATCATGGCCTCCCGCAGCGCGGGCATGCCGTCGACGAGCGTATAGCCTTGCTTTTTCAGCGCGGCGTATTCGGGATACGAAGTGAGCGCGAAAGGGATCGCGACCTTTTTATAGTCTTTGAGAAGCGACTCCGGCGTATCGGCGGCGCTGCGGAGGACGACGGTGATATCCGTTCCCCAAAGCGCTTTTTCCGCGCCTTCAAAATACCTGGCGTCAACGATGAGACGGCAGCGTTCCCCGTCCAGAAGAACGGCGCCGTCCGTCGCGTAAAACCCCGTGAGATAGCGCAGCAAATAGTCCGTCGTCACATAGACGACGTCTGCGCCGGACGCACGGTAAATTTCAGAAAGTTTTTCCGATCGCATGTCTTTATTATAGCAAACGCACGCTGCTAAGTCAATGATTTTTGTGGATTTTTGCAAGATCGGCGCATCCTCACGCGCGGCGCGCGGCGCAGGCAAGGTAAACGCGCTTCATCTCCGCCGCATCCTCCGCCTGCGTGCCGTCCGACTCGCTGACGATATACGGCTCGAGACCAAGATCGAGCAGCGCCTCGGCGAGCGGTTCAAATTCGGGACCGTATACGGTATCGGCAAACGTGAGATGCTTGACCTCGCCCTTTGCAGAATACATGATCTTGGAAAAATGCACGTGGAAATTCCGCATACGCTCGTAGCCGAGGCGGGCGATCATATATTCCAGGCGGACCTTATAGTCCTCGCGCGTCTTCAGCGAACCCTGTTCGCGCGCGTTGACGTGTCCGAAATCGACGCACGGCGTAAACACGGGATCGATCTCGCAAAATGCGGTCACTTCCTCGACGGTGCCGATCTGCGCGAGTTTCCCCATCGTCTCGGGGCAGAAGATCATATCTTCTAACCCGTTGAGGTAGATGTAATCGCGCAGCACCTTCAACCGGTCCTCCGTGCGGGCGACGGCGGCGAAGCGCGCGTCTTTGCCCTGCGCTGCGGGATGAAAGACGATCCGCCTCCCGCCGAGCGCGCGCAGCATCTTCGCGCTGTCCAGAACGTAGCCGAAAGATTTTTGCGCCATCTCGTCGTCGGGATTGGCAAAATTGACAAAGTACGGGGCATGTACGGAGATCTCAACGTTTTCGCGCGCGAAAGCCGCGCCGATCTCCCGCGCCGTATTCTCCGTCATCCTGACGCCGCGGCCGAAGGAATATTCAAAGCAGTCGAGCCCGCGGGCGCGGACGTAGCCGGCCGCCTCCGCCGTGTGCTCGAATCCTTCCGCATAAAAGCTTTCCGAGTTACCGCTCGGTCCGAACTTGATCATCTTTCAGCCTCCGTATATCCTGCATGAGCTGCTCTCTGAGCGCCGCGGCGTCGGAAAACCTCTGCACGGGGCGGTAAAACCGTTTGGGAAATACGCGCAGCGTACTGCCGTACAGATCGCCGTCAAACCCGTCGAGATACGCTTCCACCTTGCGCTCCGTTACGCCGAACGTAGGCCGCGCGCCGACGTTGACGATGGCGGCAAAAACGCCGTCGCGCGTTTCGGCATAGCCGCCGTATACCCCCTCTGCAAGGGGGTATTTTTCGGGCGGGAACGTGAGATTCGTCGTCGGGAACCCCAGCGAATGCCCGACATGCCTGCCGTGTTCCACGACCCCCTGAATGAAATAATCCGCCTGCAAAAGCGCGTTTACCTCAGACATGGCGCCCGCGGAAAGCAACCGCTTGATCTGCGAGGAGGAGACCTTTTCCCCGCCGATGCACATAAGTTCGTGCACCTCTACGGGGCAAGGGCAGATCTCCTGCAACAGCTGCGGCGTGCCGAGCGCCCCTTTGCCGAAGCGGAAATCGCTGCCGCAGAGCACCGCGCGCGGGGCAAAACAGGAAAGCAGCTGCCGGACAAACGCCTCCGCAGAGGTGTTTTTCAGGCGGTCGGAAAAAACGAATTCGCAGACGAAGGAAATGCCCGCCCGCTCGTAAATGTATTCACGCTCGGGGAAGGTAAACAGATCGCCGCCCGGTTTTCCGCCCGAAATGGACGTGATCCCGATGGGACAGCCATACTTCCGCGCCGCCTTCAGGAGCGCGCGATGCCCCGCATGCAGCCCGTCGAAGCCGCCCAAAAGCAGCACGCACGGCTGCGGATCGGGGGATAATTCCCGAAAAATCTTCAGCATAATTTTTTTTCGATCTTCACCGTTCCGCCGGCTGCGCGGGCAAGCCCGTAGAAGCTGCCGCCGCGGTAAACCTTGTACATGCCGTCCGCCTCCGCGCAGGGAAGCGTGACGCCGTGGAAGAGCCGTTCGTCCGCTTCCGCAAGCGTCGGAAAGGGAAGGACGGACTCTGTGGGGATGAGATACATCTGCAGCGTGTCCCGCGTGATCGCGTCAAGCGGCACAGCCATGTCCGAAGTAAACGGCCCGCTGCGCGTGCGGAGAAGATACGTCATATACCCGATCGTCCCGCAGGCGGCCGCAAGATCGCGCGCCAGCGAACGGATGTACGTTCCCCCGCCGCAGACGATGCGGAAGGAAAACTCGTCCGGCGCGCACCGTTCCAGAAGGGAAAACTGCCTGACCGTAACGCGTTTGGGGGGAAGCGTGAACTGCTCGCCCGCCCTGGCAAGTTCGTAGCCGCGCCGCCCGTTGACGCTCTTCGCGCTGTACAGAGGCGGCACCTGATCGATCTCGCCCACAAAGCGCGGCAATGCCGCGCACAGCTCCTCTTCCGAAGGCACGCGCCCCTCGCCGCCCGCTTCCCCTTCCCGGTCGAGCGTCGGCGTCGTCTTTCCGAACCGAAACCGCGCGAGATATTCCTTCTCCTTGCCGAGAAAGTAATCGAAAAGGCGCGTCGCGTTGCCGACGCCCACGGGCAAAACCCCGCAGGCGAGCGGATCGAGCGTCCCCAGATGCCCGCAAGGGCGATGCGCGAGATATTTGATCCTGTTTACGACAAAGGCGGAGGAGACCCCTTCCGCCTTGTATACGTTGAGAAACCCCGTCATCACGCCTCCCTGTGACGGTCGACCGCATCGCGGAGACGGTCCATGACTTCCTCCGCCTCGCCGAAGATCATACAGCCGGAGGCGAGGACGTGCCCGCCGCCGCCGAACGTCGCCGCGACCTGATTGACGTTGATCTTGCCCTTGGAACGCAGCGAGATCTTATACTGCCCCTTCTTCATCTCCAGCATGGAAGCGCTGACCTGCACCGTATCGACGGAGAGCGCGTAATCGACGATGCCCTCCGTCATGTCCGTGGTGGCGTTGAGCGATTGCATGACCTCGCGCGGGATGAGCGCCACGGCGAACGTATCGTCGAGGAAATAGCGCAGATGCGAAATGGAGCGCGCGTACAGTTCCGCCTGCGCCCGTTTCTGGCTGCGGAAGAGGTAGCGGTTGATGACGTCCACGCTTGCCCCCGCGTCCGCGGCGAGCGCCGCGCAGCGGAAAGTATCGCCGTTGACGTCGCTGTGCGAAAAACTGCCCGAGTCGGTGATGAGCCCGAGCATGAGCGCATCGGCGATCTCACGATCGAACGCGACGCCCAATTCGCGGATGAGCGCGGCAATGTTCTCGCAATTGGCAGAACGATCGCATACGTAATTATATTTCGCGTACCGCGTATTGGAGACGTGATGATCCACGTTCACCGTGATCTTCCTGCGCGCCCCGGCGCCGTAAACGGCGGCAAGCTGACCCAGACGGGCCTCCTCGCTCGCATCCACGCAGATATACGCCTCCGCATCGAGAGAAGGCGCGCGCAGGATGCGGTCGACGCCCGCGAGGAAACGGAATTTTTCGGGGATATCCCCCTCATTGACCACTTCGTTGCGGATGCCGAGTAAAGAAAGAGCGCGGGACAGCGCGATACCGCTCCCGACGGTATCGCCGTCGGGGCGCATATGCGTGAAGATCACCGCACTCCTGATTTTTTTCAATACGTCTGCAATTTCCCGTAAGGTATTCACTGCTCAGTCCTTGTGTAATTTTGCGAGGATCTCGTCCATCTTCGAGCCGTATTCCATGCTTCCGTCCAGAATAAAGGTAAGGAAGGGAACCGTACGCATCTTCATCACCTTGGAAAGCTCGTGGCGGATAAAACCCGCGTTCTGTTTGATGAGCAAAAACGAGCGTTCTTTTTCTTCCGCGGTGGGCGTGAAGATGCTCACGTAGATCTTGGCCGTCTTCAAATCGGAGGCGACGTCGGCGCCCGTGACGCTGATCAGCCCCTTCAGAAGCGGCTCCTTATCCTTGAGCGCGCCCGAAAGAATGGCTGCGATCTCCTTCTGATATTCGCTGCCTAACCGCTGCGTGCGGGGTGTTTTCATGCCTGTTTGATCTCCTCAATCAGATAGCATTCGATGAAGTCGCCCACCTTGATGTCGTTGAAGCCCTCGATGGCGCAGCCGCATTCAAACCCTGCGGCGACTTCCTTGACGTCGTCTTTGAAACGCTTGAGCTGCTTGACGTTGCCTTCGACGATCATGACGTCGTCGCGGTAGATGCGCAGCTTGCCGCCGCGGATAAGTTTGCCTTCCGTGACGTAGCAGCCGGCGACCGTGCCGACGCCCGTGATGTTGAACGTCTGCCGCACTTCGCACTTGCCCATGTACACTTCCTGATACTTGGGCGAGAGCATGCCCTTGAGCGCCGCCTGCATATCGTCGAGCAATTCGTAAATGATGCGGTAGGTGCGCACGTCCACCTTGCTGCGCTCGGCGAGCGTCTTTGCCTTGCTGTCCGGCCGGACGTTGAAGCCGATGATGATGGCGTTGGAGGAATCGGCGAGCATGACGTCGCTCTCCGTGATCGCACCCGCAGCCGCGTGGATGACCTTGACTTTCACCTCTTCGTTGGTGAGCTTTTCCAGCGACTGGCGCACCGCCTCGACGGAGCCCTGCACGTCGCCCTTGACGATGACGTTGAGCTCCTTCATCTTGCCTTCCGCGACCTGTGCAAACACGTCGTCCAGCGTGACTTTGGTCTGTTCCTTGATCATGGACTCGCGCTGGCGGGTCTTTCTTTCTTCCTGGACCTGCTTCATCAGCGACTGTTCGACCGCAAAGATCTGATCGCCCGCGTTGGGAACGTCCTCAAGCCCGAGGATGGACACCGCCGTGGAAGGCCCCGCCTCCTTGACGGTGCGGCCCTTATCGTCGATCATGGCGCGGATGCGGCCCATGGTCATGCCGGAAATGACGTTATCGCCCGTATGCAGCGTACCGTTCTGAATGAGCACGCTCGCCATGGGGCCCTTGCCCTTATCCAGCTTCGCCTCGATGATGACGCCTTTTGCCATGCGGGAAGGATCCGCCTTGAGCTCAAGCATCTCCGCGACCAGATGGATGGTCTCGAGCAGGGAGTCGATCCCCTCGCCCGTCTTGGCGGACACGGGGACCACGATGGTCTCGCCGCCCCATTCCTCGGGCACGAGCCCCTGTTCGATGAGCCCCTGCTTGACTTTATCGGGATTGACGTGCGGCTTATCCATCTTGTTCATGGCAACGATGATGGGAACGTCCGCCGCCTTGGCATGGTTGATCGCCTCCACCGTCTGCGGCATGATACCGTCGTCCGCCGCGACGACGAGCACGACGATATCCGTCACCTGTGCGCCGCGGGCACGCATGGCCGTGAAGGCAGCATGTCCGGGCGTATCGATGAACGTGATCTTTTTGCCGCCGCCGAAGGAGACCGTATAGGCGCCGATGCTCTGCGTGATGCCCCCGGCTTCGCCCGCGGTGACGTTTGTCTCGCGGATCTTATCGAGCAGCGACGTCTTGCCGTGGTCGACGTGACCCATGACCGTGACGATGGGCGCCCGCGCGACCGTATTTTCTGCATTGTCGTCGGCGTCGTACGTCTCCAGAAGGACGTCTTCCGCCGTCTTGGCAGGCTTGTATTCAAGGTCGATCCCGAGCTCTAAGGCAATGAACGCCGCGTTGTCGTAATCGATGGACTCGTTGACCGTCTTCATGACCCCTTCGCGGAAGAGGCGCTTGGTGATCTCCACCGCGCTGATGCCGAGCTTTTCGGACAGCGTCTTGATGGGGATCTCCTTGCTGGTGACGACGGCATGATCGATCTTGACCGTCTGAACTTCCTTCTTGGCGCCTTTCTTGGAAAAGCGCGCCTTGCGGTAACCGCTCTTGTCCTCGTCGAAATCGGCGATGTCCGCGCCCTGCTGCTTGATGAGCGCGCGCTTGGAGACGGGCCGCTTTTCGACGTACGTCTTTTCAAATTTCTTGCCGCCCGAGAACTCTCTTCTCGCCGCCGGCGCGGGAGAAGGCGCTGCGGGGCGGGCGGGACGCGCCGCGCCTGCACCCTGCGGGCGTGTCCCCTGCGGGCGCTGACCGAACGCGGGCCTTGCGCCCTGCTGCGGGCGTGCGCCCTGCGGACGCTGCATGCCGCCCTGCTGCGGGCGCGCCCCTTGCGGGCGCTGTGCGGACGGCGTATAGGAAGGGCGGGACGGCGCGGGTGCGGGACGGAATACGGGACGCTCCGCCGCAGCGGATGCGGCGGGCTGTGCGGGACGCACGGGGCGTTCCCCGCTCTCCGCGGCGGGAGCTGCTGCGGGCTGCTTTGCGGGCGCTTCCGCAGGTGCGGGGGACGGTTTTTCCGGCGCCTTGGCTTCTTCCGCGGCGGGCATTTCCGGCTGCTGCGCGGGCGCTTCCGCAGATACAGGCTCCCGCTTTTCCGCTGCTGCCGCCTCTTGGCGCGCAGCCTTTTCGCGCTCCGCTTCTTCCCGCGCCGCTTCTTCGGCGCGCTTCGCCTGCAGAGCGGCCTCCATCATGCCGATCTTTTTCAGAAGATCGGATATCTGTTTTTCGCTCGCCGCGACCGCGCGCTGCAGTGCGCCGAGTTCCTTCTCTCCCAGAAGTCCGCTCAATTTTTCAATGTTTTCGTAAGCCATGCTACTCTTCCATTCCTCCGATATATTCCGTGATACGGCCCTTCCCCGCCTCGCCGAAGATGGCCTCCGCGAGCGATTTGTCGCGGATCGCAGCCAGCTTGCAGCACGGTTTATGCACGAGTTCGGCGAGCCCGTCCGTCATGACGAGCGGACAGCCGAATTTTCTTTTCAGCGAAAGGATCTCCTTCCGCGAATTGTCGGAAACGCTCCTGTCGGCGATCAGCAGATATACGCCCTTGCGTATCGCCGCGGCCGCGTTGATGCCTGCCGTCAGCTTTCCCGCGCGCAGGCAGAAGCCGATATAGGCCTCCGTTTTACTGTTTTGCAAGGAATTCCTCCTCAATGCGGGCGTACACGTCCTCGCTCACCTCACAGGAAAACGTCCTGTTGAGCAGCCGCGCCTTGCGCAGTTTCTTCACGCAGTCCGCACTGTCGCAAAGATAGGCGCCCCGCCCGGGCAATTTGCCCGAAAAATCCAGGCGGATCTCCCCCGCTGCGTTTTTTACGACGCGGAGCATGTCGCGCTTGGGTTTGAGTTCCCGGCAGGCGATGCACATCCTGAGCGGGATCTTCCGTTCCTTGGGCATGGATCAGAGTTCCTCCCCGTCCGCCTCGGAAGGCGCTTCGGCGGGCTCGTCGAGATTCATCTTCGCCGCAGCCGATTCGCTCTTTACGTCGATCTTCCAGCCGGTGAGGCGCGCCGCGAGGCGGGCGTTCTGCCCGTCTCTGCCGATGGCGAGCGACAGCTTGTCGTCCGGCACCACGGCGATGGCGGATTTTTCCGAGAGCTGCGTAACGGAAAGCACCGTCGCGGGGGAAAGCGCCTTGGCGATAAACTCAAGCGGGTTTTCGCTCCAGAGGATGATATCGATCTTTTCGCCGCCCAGTTCCTGAACGACCGCATTGACGCGTGCGCCCTTGTTGCCGACGCAGGCGCCCACCGCGTCGATGCGCGGATCTTCGGAGCAGATCGCCATCTTGGTCCTGTGGCCCGCCTCACGGGTGATCGCCTTGATGACGACGGAGCCCTGCTTGATCTCGGGCACCTCCTCCTCAAACAAGCGCTTGACGAGCCCGGACGCCGAGCGGGAAACAAGCACCTGCGCATTCCTGCCGCCGCTGCGCACCCGCTTGACGAATACCTTGACGTGATCGCCCGGTTCGTAACGCTCGCCGGGGACCTGATCCTGCGGGAGCATCAGCCCCTCGATCTGCCCCTTGCCGAGCTCCACGTATACGTTCTTCATGTCGACCTTGCGCACCAGGCCGCTCATGAGCTCCCCTTCCTTGTCGGAGAACTCGGAGAGCATGTTGTCGCGCTCCGTCTCATGCAGTTTCTGCAAGATCACTTGCTTTGCCGTCTGCGCGGCGATGCGCCCGAATTCCTTCGGGATGAATTCTTCGCTCAAAACGTCGCCCGCCTTGGCGGTGGGCTTCTTTTCCAGCGCCGCCTCGAGCGAGATCTCGCCGTCTGCGGCAGGTTCTCCTTCAACGACCGTCTGCACGAGAAAGAAGCGGATGGTCCCCTTCTCGGGAGAAAGGCGCACTTCCACCTTCCCCGGCTCGCCCATAAACTGCTTTTTGCAGGCAGACGCGAGCGCATTTTCCAGCGCCTCGATGAATACCCCCTGCGCGATCCCCTTTTCACGTTCAAGATCGGCAAGTGCAGCAAAGAATTCCTTGTTTACCATAACATTCTCCTTGAAAGTCGTTCGCGGGGAACGGGCGATGCGCCCGCCCCGTTTGTCGGTCATGCGTAGTTTTCAGTCAACTTCGATGGATAAGCAGATCTTGGCGATCTGTTCCAAACGAAGCGTCTTTTCCCCCGCCGACGTCAGAAGCACGACGGCGCTGCCGTCATACGAGAGGAGCGTCCCCTCAAACTCCTTCTTCCCGCAGAGGGGCGCATACAGTTTCGCCTCCACCTTTTCGCCGATATGGCGCAGGAAATCACGCGGCGTCTTGAACGGGCGGTCGAGCCCCGGGCTGGAACAATTGAGCGTATAGCCCGCGCCGAACGTGGGGTCAAACTCGTCAAGCGGCCCGTCGATGGCGCGGTGGACGCGCTCGCACAGATTGAGGTCGACTCCGCCTTCCGCATCGATGACCACGGTAAGCGCACGCGCGCGCAGATCCCACTTGACCTCCAGAAGTTCCGCCCCCTCCGCCTCCGCATAGGGACGCAGGAATTCCGCGATCTCTTCGGCAGATTTTACCCGCATGATACCCTCCGATAAAGAAATTTGAGAGTGGCGAACCACTCTCAATCTCAATTTCTTCGATTAAGCATATAAAGTATATCATGTTCTCCGCCGTTTTGCAAGCATTTTCAGGCATCGGGCAGACATTTTTTCTCTTTTATCAGCTCGATGAAGATCTTTGCCGTGACAAACGCGTCGTCATAGGCGCGGTGATGGCGGAAGGTGAACCCGTAATGATCGGCGACCGTATTCAGCTTGTAATTGGAAAGGCGCAGGAGTTCCTGCGCGAGGGTGCAGGTATCGTACGTCTTGTTTTCAAACAGATACCCTTCCTTCTCGCCGTAATAGCGGATGAACTTATAGTCGAACTGCACGTTGTGCCCCACGAGCGCGCAGCCGTCGCAGAACTTGAAAAAGTCCGCCATGACGTCCCCGACTTCCGGCGCGCCGACGAGCATCTCGTCCTCGATGCCCGTGATGGAAACGATCTCCTGGCTGAGACGCACGGGACAGGCGACGAAGGTGGAAAACTTTTCGCAGATGCTGCCGCCGCGGATGCGCACGGCGCCCACTTCGATGATGTGGTCCATCGCGCCCGTCGCCGGCGAGTTGTTGAGGCCCGTCGTTTCCAGGTCGAACACCACGAATTCCCCGCGCGTGAGCGCCTCGGGCAGAGGTTCCTCGCCGAACAGCATGCCCTGCCGATAATCGAAGGCAGGCTCCGGAAACACCTTTTTGTAGGCGGCGGGCACGGGGCGGGACGGGCGCTTTTCAAATACATACCCCTCCTCCGGCGCGCCGCGGTCGATCGCCTTGACGCGGAAAGAAAGCCCGCCGTTGAACGTCTCGTTATCGCCCGTGAGGCACAGCATGTCGCCCGCCTTCAGGGCGCGCACCTTGTCGAGCGTCGCCTTTTTGCTGAAATAGTTGGCGCGCAGCACGCCGCTGCCGTCGGCAAGGACAAGCGAAAAAAACGGCTTGCCCCGCGCGGTCTGCTTTTCCTGGATGTGGCTGAGCTGCCCGCAGATGGTAACGCCCTGCGCTTCCCCCGTAAGATCGGCGATGTAAACGGCATTCTTCGGCTTGGCGCCGTCGATGGGAACGTATCCCGTCACCGGGAAAAAGCGAGGCGCGGGCGCCTCCTCCTGAGGCGGAAGCTCCTCCCGCTCGATCTCGGCCTGCCGGCGCGCCACCACGCGCACGTTGCCGAACCACGTCCCGCAATACAGACGCTGCAGCTCGGCGCTGAGCGAATCGAGGATCTCCCCCGAGGCGAAACGCGGCCGTTCCGAGGCTCCGACGTCGAGAAAAAACCGCCCGCCCGTTCGGTCGCAGACGGCCTCGATATCCCCCGGCGTGAGGAATGCCGCCGCCGCGGGAAAATGCGTCTTCAAAAACGAGGCGATCGCGCCGCGCACTTCCGCCGCGTCCGGAACGTGTTTTTCGATGCGCACGTCGGCGCGGAAGCCCTGCGGCGCATATTTCTGCGCCACGGCAGCCGCATGCGACTTATCCTCGTCCGAATAGGTCACGTCGGTGCGCATACAGAACGTCGCCGTCGTCCCCGAGACGACGATGCCGGAAAGGACGGCCCGCAGCAGCCCCGGGGCCGTGCGGATCTCTTGTAAAAACGCGTCAAGTTTCATTGAGGATCTTCTCCAACCGCTGAAAAAACACCCGCTCCGCATCCGCCGCGTCCACGCGCTCGTTCGCCGCGCCGCGCTGCAGGATGACGCAGTATTCGTTGCCCCCCGCGATGCCGAGGTCGCAGTCTCTTGCCTCCCCCGGGCCGTTGACCACGCACCCCATGACCGCGATCTTCAGCTTTTTTCTGATGCCGCGCACGCGCTTGGAAACGCGCGCGGCAAGCCCCGCCGCATCGTACATGCACCGCCCGCACGTCGGGCAGGATACGACGTCGACGTAATCTTCCTCCAGCCCGCAGGCGCGAAGGATGTTGTGCCCGGCAATGACCTCCTCCACCGGGTCTTCCGTGAGGGAAACGCGGATGGTATCGCCGATGCCGCGCAGCAGCAGCGCGCCGATGCCGATATCGCTCTTGCAGAGCCCCATCTCCCGCGTGCCGGCTTCCGTGACCCCGACATGGATGGGGTATCCCGTTTTGGACGCGAGCATGGTATAGGCCTCGACGGTGAGCGGAACGGAGGAAGCCTTGACGGAAATAACGATATCTTCCACGCCGTGCCGTTCAAACACGGCGACGCGGGAAAGCGCGCTTTCCACCAGCGCCTTCGCGCTTCTGCCGTATTTTTGCAGAAACTGCGGCTCGATGCTGCCCGTGTTCGACCCCACGCGCACGGGGATCTTGTGCGCCTTCAGGCAATCCGCCACCCGCGCGATCTCCGCTTCCTGCCCGATGTTGCCCGGATTGACGCGGATCTTGTCCGCCCCCGCCTCCGCGGCAAGCACGGCGAGGCGGGCGCTGAAATGGATGTCAGCGACCACGGGCACGTGCACGCGCGCCCTGACCTCGCGGATGGCGCGCGCATCTGCCTCGTCAAGGCAGGCGACGCGCACGATATCGCACCCCGCTTCTTCGAGGCGTAAAATTTGAGCGACGCATGCATCCGCGTCGCTCGTTTTAACCGTCGTCATGCTCTGTACGGCAACGCGGTTGCCGCCGCCGAGAAGGACGTTCCCGACCCGAACGGTCTGTCTCATTTTCTGCCCCACCTCATTTCTTTTCCATCATGCGCTGCAATTCCGCCATGAAGGACGGGATATCCGTAAAGGAACGATAGACGGACGCATACCGCACGTAGGCGACCTCGTCGAGTTGCTTTAAGCCCTCCATGACCATCTCGCCGATCTGCTTGGAGGTGACCTCCTGTTCCATGGAATTATAAATGCGCTTGGTGATGTCCTCGACGAGCGCATCGATCTTCTCGATGGGAATGGGGCGTTTTTCTGCCGCCTTGATGATGCCCCGTTTGATCTTTCCGCTGTCGAATGCCTGGCGGTTCCCGTCCGATTTGATGACGAGGACGGGCGTCATCTCAATGGTCTCGTACGTCGTGAAGCGCTTGCCGCACCCCATGCACTCCCTGCGGCGGCGGATCGTCCTGTCGTCGTCCGCCGAGCGGGAATCGATGACCTTGCTCTCCGTGCAGCCGCAATACAAACAACGCATCCCCGTGTCCTCCCTATGTTTACTCTCTTACGATCGTTATTATACCACATAACGCCGCATTTGTAAAGGATTTGCCCGCGATTGTCCGTGCGCGGCGGCAAAATCGGCGCCCTTTCGGGCGCCGATGTCCGTCTATTCTGTTTTTTCGCCCTGCTGCGGGGCCTCCCCTTCTTCGGGAAGCGCGACCTCCTGCAAATCCTCCGTCCCCCGCCGTTCGGGCGGGAGCACGACGCGCTCGGTGGTATAGCCGCGCCCGCGCACCTCGCTGACCACGCTGATGGTAAGGAAGGCGTTGGGGTCGATCTTCTGGATCTCATTCTTGACCTTGACGAGGTTGCGGGTGCTGACGACGGTGAGCAGCATGTGGCATTTTTCCTGCAAAAAGCCCGTCTGACCATAGAGCACGGTGACGCCGAGCACCTGGGAAAGAAGCATCTCACGGATCTCCCGCCAGCGCTCGCTGACGATCTTGACCTGGAACTTGCGCAGGCCGATGGGCGTGATGACGTCCACGACGAACGCCTGGATGAGCGCCATGATGATGCCATAGAGGGCAAAGGAGAGCCCGCCCGTGGCGATCTGCATGGCGATGATGATGAGGTCGAGCGACCACAGGGAGACGGATACGGGCACCCCGAAGAACTTGTTGAAAATGAGGGCGGGGATGTCAGTGCCGCCCGTCGAGGCGCCCTGCCTGACGACGATGCCGATGCCCAGCCCGAGAAGAAGCCCGCCGCAGACGGTGGAGAGCATCACGTCGTCCCCCGTGAGCGTAGCGCTGCCGAGAACGGCCTCGTGCACGAATTCGCCGAGAGCAAGGAATGCGGGATACAGCACGGTGCCGAGCAGCGTGGAAAAGGCAAACTTCTTGCCGAGGAGCAGCGCGCCGATGAGGAACAGCACCGCGTTGAGCGCAAAGACGATGAGAGATACCGCCGAGCCCTCGATGAATTGCTCGATGAAGATGCCGAGGCCCGTCGTGCCGCCGACGATGAGCCCGTCCGGCAAGACGAAGAACGCCGCCGCAAACGCCGTAATAAAATTGCCGACGACGACGAGCGCAAAATATTCCGCAAGTTTGAACGCTTTTTTTCTGTTGATCGTGACCGCCATATCCTTCCTTCCGCGGCGCGCGCCGCGATCTTGCTTCTGCCGATTCCCGGAACAGTATAGCATAAGCCGAAAAAAGAGGCAAACATTTTCACTTTTTTCTGCGGCGCAGCCCGTCCGCACAAAAAAAGTGCCGCGGGGATGAGCCGCGGCACGCTGCTGCTTTGCTTATTCCTTCTTGCCGCCCTTCTTCTTTTCGGGCGCTTCCACCGGCTTCTCGGCAGGTTTTACCAGCCAGAGCACGATGATGGCGACAAGGAGCACCGCCGCAACGGAGAAGAGAATGACGGAAACGATGTTGTTCTGCAGCCATTCCGTTTCCCCTTCGATGACGTCGACGGGGTTGCGCACTTCGATGACCTGATATGCCGTCACCTTATCCTGCCAGAACACCGCATCGGTCACTTCCACTTCCACGAAGTAGAAGCCCGCCTGCTGGGGACGGAAGGAAAGCGACGTGGGACGCCACTCGTAATCGTTGTCGGTATCCGCCCAGGCGGCATCGTCTTCCGTGATGTCGGAATCGTATTCCTCGATCTCGACGAGGTACTTTTTGTCGATCTGCTTGGGATCTTTTACCATGCTCGAATAGGTAGGCATGGCGTTCCCGTCCGCCACATAGGCATCCTGATCGAAGTAGTAGAGCTTATAGCTTGCCTGGTATCCCTGCAGCGCGATGATCTCGAAATCGGACACGTTGTAGATGCTGTCGAGATAGCCGATGGTCTGCTCTTCGGGATCCTCGATGACGGCGCCCGTGCTTTCGGCAAAGAAGTTGAACTGCGGGATGGCGTCGATCTCCCAGACGTTGGAGGAGGTCACGGAGACCCACTGCCCGTCCTCATACACCTTCATGGGGTTGCCGAGCTTGTCCGTCGCGGTGACGCGGAAGGAATACTCGCCTTCTTCGTCGATCTCAAACCGGAGCGCGTTGTAAGAAAGCGCCGTCACGGAATCGGAGGAAGAAGAGGACTGATTCTTGAAATAGATGTTGAATTTGAGGTTGCGGTAATCCGTCTGATCGTCGGAGATCAGCCCGCGCAGGGAGGGCAGGTAGAAATAAGCGCCTTCGCCCGCATTGAGCGTCTTGCCGATCTCGTCCACCTGGGCCTGATAGTCAAGGTAAGCTTCGTTGGTCTCGTCCAGCGTGGTCGTCTTTGAATCGTCGTCCGACGTGACGCAGCTGAATTCGGGGCCGTTCCCGTCGCGCATGACGGGGATATAATAGACGCCGTCTTTTTCCACCGCGTTCGGGCAATACCAGGCGAGGTAAACGTATTCATCCTCCTCCGTGCCCGTGAGCGTGCGGTCATCCGTCAGCTTGAAGCGGATGGACACAAATTCCTCTTCGCTGTTTTCCGACTGCGGCAGGAAATAGGTAGACGTGGTGAGCGATTTATATTCGGGTTCTTCCTCCCCTTCTTCCGCCTCGGCGCCGTACATCAGATATTCTCTGTTCACCGTGACCGTCTCGTCGATCACGTCGACTTCCTGATAGGAAAGGCTGAACTTATAGCCGAGCGCGAACGAACGGACGCCCTCGTTGACGACGAGCACGGGCGACGCGGAATCGACGACCATGCCGTCCTCAAGCAAAAAGGTCTGCCCGTTGAGCGACTTCATGAGCACGATCTGCTCGTCCCCGTCTGCCGTCTCTGCCCGGAAGGAGAGCGGGATGCGGGGCGTATCGCTTGCAGAAGACAGGTATTCCATGAAATACCCGCCGATATTGGTGAAGGTGCCGACTTCCGTGCCGTTCACCGCCACGCCGAACGCGCCGTTTTCATCGGACGTGAAGGAGACGGTGACGTCGCCGGAAAGGTCGACCGCGCCGTATGCAACGGGATCGTCCGCCCCGTTTTGAACGGCTGCCGTCACTTCGCCTTCCTTGGCGGTGAAGATGAGGGCGTTGGTCGTCTTTTCGTCCTTGGTGATGTTCTCCTGTGCGCTCTCGAAGCTGAGCGTGAGCGTCTCGAACTTGATCTCGGGAAGGGAGAACGTGACGGAAAAATACGTCGCTTCGCCCTGCTTTTCATACCACTTCAGGGCGAGATCGTGGCGGTAATTGACGACGCCGCCGTCGGCAAGGGTAAACTCCACGTAGGAATCCTCCCCCTCTGCGGCCTCGCTTGCGTCAACGGTCGCGCCCGTTCCCGCGGAGAACACCGCGGCGGGACGAAGTTCAGACGCCGCCTGCGCCCACGCCGCGGGGCGAAGCGACAGCAGCGCCGCGCCCAGAACGAGGGCAAACAAAACGATCAACGTGAAAATACGAACTTTATACTTTTTCATGAAACCTGCTCCGTGTCGGGCAGAGCCTGCCCGATAATCTTTTTCATTTTACACGATATTTCCCGATTCGTCAAGCGGTATCACGCGATTCTGCGCGGGAATTACAAAAAACTATGCGCCGCAGCGCTTTTTTTCGCGGAACGTTCCGTTCAGCCGATATCAAACGCAGGCGCGAGGTCAAACAGCGACCAGGGCGCGCTCTCTTTGGGCGGTTCGCACAAAAAGCGCAGCCGCTCGCCCGTAACGGGATGCGTAAACGCGAGCGAATACGCCCACAGCGCAAGCCTGCCCTTCTGCGCGCGTTCGCCGCCGTAGCGCATGTCCCCGTAGACGGGATGCGCGATGCCGGCCATCTGCACGCGGATCTGATGGCTCCTGCCCGTATGCAGGCGCACTTCGGCGAGGGAGAGCTTGTCCGCCTCGCCCAGCACGCGGTAGTCGAGCGAGGCAAATTTCGCCCCGTCCGCCGCCTGCGTGGTAAGATATACCATATTATTGACGGTGTTCTTTTTCAGCCAGCCGGTCAGCGTCCCCTCTCTGGGCGACGGCGTACCGTTGAGCACGGCGAGATAGCGCTTGTCGAAATCGCCCGATTTCATCTGTTCGCCCAATCTTCCCGCCGCCTTGCTCGTCCTGGCAAACACCATCACGCCGCCGGTGGGACGGTCGAGCCTGTGCACCAGCCCGACGTAGACGTTCCCGGGCTTCTGATACTTTTCTTTCAGATACGCCTTGACGCGGTCGAGGAGATTGTCGTCGCCGCTTTCGTCCGGGCAGGACGCCACGTTCTGCGGCTTTAACACGACGATGACGTGATTGTCCTCAAACAGCACCGTAAGATTTTCCTGTGTAGATTCACTCATTGACAAACATTCCTCCCGCGCCGCAGGGAAGGCAGATGCCCTCCTCGGTGGGAAGCCCCACTTCGTACGCGTCGATCGTTCCCCGCCTGCCTTTCAGGCACAGGGCGAGAAGGTTGGAAAGCACCGCCGGCTGCAGGCCCGTGGTATAGCTGTTGATGAGGAAGAAGAGCGGATCGTCCGCGAGCACCTGCGTGCACAGCTGCACGAAGGGATACAGCCCCGTTTCGATCTTCCACATCTCCCCGTTCGGCCCGCGCCCGTACGAGGGCGGATCCATGATGACCGCATCGTATCTGTTGCCGCGGCGGATCTCGCGGCGGACGAACTTCATGCAGTCGTCCACGATATAACGGATCCCGCTGCCGATGCCGGAAAGCCGCGCATTTTCGCCCGCGCGCTCCACCATGCCCTTGGCGGCGTCCACGTGTACGACCTCCGCGCCCGCTTTGGCGCAGGCGACCGTCGCCCCGCCCGTATAGGCGAAGAGGTTGAGCACCTTCACGGGGCGGCCCGCCCCGCGGATGAGCTGCGTCATTCTGTCCCAGTTGGCCGCCTGTTCGGGAAAGAGCCCCGTGTGCTTGAAGCCCATCGGCTTGATCTTGAAGGAAAGATCGCGGTAAGAAACCGTCCATTCCTCGGGGATGGGCCTGCGGTATTCCCAATGCCCGCCCCCTTTTTCGCTGCGCAGATAGACGGCATCGACGCGCGGATCGGAAAACAGATCGCGCGACGCGCCCCAGATCACCTGCGGATCGGGACGGAGCAGCACGACGTCTTTCCAGCGTTCGAGCTTATAGCCGTCCCCCGTCGCCAGGATCTTATACTCTTCCCAGTTCTGCGCGAGATGTATCATAGAAAAATTATAGTAAATTTCCCGCCGTTTGTAAAGTAAAAACCGCCGCCCGCAGCAATGTTTTTGCGTTTTCTTTCCCCGCGGTGACGCCGTTTTGCGCGGAAAGATCCCCGCGGGGGAATGCCGCGCGGGGATCTTCTGCAGTGGTCATCTGGCGCTGTCGCCGTAGTTGGAGAGCACGCGGGCGGAAGGGTCCGCGACGTCGCAGCCCTCCCATTCGCGGTTGGGCATCCAGAACCCGGCGACCATTTCCGCCTGCCCGGGATAATACCGTTCAAAGATCTCGCGGTAAAGGAGGCTCTCCTTTGTGAACGGCTTTGCGTGATAGGCGTACCGTTCGGCGCGGAGCTGCCAGTCGTCGCCGTAGCGCGCCTCCGCATACGCCTTGAGATCGTCCACCATGGAATGCCCGACGGCATCGGAAAAAGCGGCTTTCTCGCGGTACAGGATGTCATGCGGCAGCAGGTCGCCCTCAAAGGCGCGCCGCAGCAGATATTTGCCCTTGCCGTAGCGGTTGAGCTTGTATTCGGGGTCGACCGACATGACGTACTCCGCAAAGTCGAGATCGCCGAACGGCACGCGCGCCTCCATGGAATGCACGGAGATACAGCGGTCGGCGCGCAGCACGTCGTACATGTGCAGTTCGCGCACCCGCTTGACGGCCTCCGCCTGGAATGCGGCGGCGGAAGGCGCAAAGTCGGTATATTTATAGCCGAACAACTCGTCGGAGATCTCGCCCGTCAGCAGGACGCGCACGTCCGTCGTCTCGTGGATCTTTTTGCAGAGCAGGTACATCCCCATGCTCGCGCGGACGGTCGTGATATCGTACGTCGCGAGGGCGCGGATGACCTCCTCCAGCGAAGAGAGCACTTCCTCCCGCGTCATGGTCACCTCGGTATGATCGCTGCCGATGTAAGAGGCGACCTCGCGGGCATATTTTAAGTCGATGGCGTCCCCCTCCATGCCGATCGCGAAGGTGCGGATGGGCTTTTTGAGCAGCGACGCCCCCACCGCGCAGACGAGCGAGGAATCCAACCCGCCGGAAAGCAGAAACCCGAGCGGCGCGTCCGCGTCCAGACGCTTGCGGATGCCCGCCACGAGCTTTTCCCGGATGTTGCGGCAGATCTCGTCCATGCCCCCCTCGGCGCGCCCTTTCGGCTGCGTCACGTCGCGGTAACGCACAAACTTCCCGCCGCGGTAGTAATGCCCGGGAGGGAACGGCATGACCTTGCCTTTGACGATGGGAACGAGGTTCTTGGGTTCGCTGGCAAAACAGATGCTCCCGTCGGGGGCATGTCCGAAGTAAAGCGGGCGGATGCCGATGGGATCGCGCGCGGCGATATATTCCTTTTTTGCCCCGTCGTATATGACGCAGGCAAACTCCGCATCCAGCCGCGCGAACATGTCCGTGCCGTACAGTTCATACAAGGGCAGGAGCAGCTCGCAGTCGGAGGCGGAACGGAAGACGTAGCCTTTCGCCTCGAGGCGGCGCCTGATCTCGCGGAAGCCGTACAGCTCTCCGTTGCAGACGCAGGCGTTGTTCCCGCGGAAAAAGGGCTGCATCCCCGCAGCCGAAAGCCCCATGATCGCGAGGCGGTGAAACCCGAGCACGCCCGTTTCCGTCTCCAGAAACTCGCTCATGTCCGGCCCGCGCGACACGGTGGCATAAAACGCTTTTTCCGCCTCCGCGAGCGGGATGCTCTTTCCCGTCAGACAAAAGATCGAACACATGACACTCTCCTTCCCCGCGGACGGCGGCGGGCGCAAACCATAGAAAAACGGCGTTCCGTCCCTGTCGTTTAGGACGGATCGCCGATCCGCGGTGCCACCTAACTTACCGCATCGCTGCGGTCCCTCATGCCCTCAGAAAAGGGCTGCCCCGATCACGCAGGGCGCGCGGCTCCCCTACTTGGTTTCCCGTTGGGTTTGCAGCTCGGGAGCGTTTTTCCGGCGCGGCGCCTGCGGGGTTCCCACTGCCTCCCGCTCACTGAACAAGGCGGAGCGCGCTTTACTCTTCTCCGTCATCGCTTTGGGCCATTATACTTTATTTTTTTATATTTGTCAAGGGAATTATGCAACTTTCGGCAATTTTTATAAAATTATACGAAAAGTATTCAAACCCGCTCAGTCCGGGAAAAAATCTGCGCGGTCCAGCCCGCGGCGGAGTTTTTCGAGGGCGCGTTTTTCGATGCGCGAAACGTAGGAGCGGGAAATGTGCAGCCGTGCGGCAACTTCGCGCTGGGGAAGCGGCGGTCCGCCCGCAAGCGCGTAGCGCAGGCAGACGATCTCCAGCTCCCTGCCGCTGAGGATGGCGCGGATGGCGGAAAGGAATTTTTCCTGCATGAGATCGTGCTCCACGCTGCCGAATACCTTATCCTCCTTTTCAAAGAGGAGATCCATGAGCGTGAGCTCGTTGCCGTCTTTGTCCGTGCCGACGGGATCGGAAAGCGAGACGTTGGCGCGGTGTTTTTTTCCGGCGCGGATGAGCATGAGGATCTCGTTCTCGATGCAGCGCGCCGTGTACGTTGCAAGGCGCGTCCCGCGCCCCGGCTCGTACGTATTGATGGCCTTGATGAGCCCGATGCTTCCCACGGAGATCATGTCGTCCGTCTCTGCCGCCCCGCTGTATTTTTTGACGATGTGCGCCACCAGCCGCATATTGTGCCGCACGAGCGTATCCTTGGCCTTGCGGTCTCCCGCACGCGCGCGGGAAAGGCAGTCTTCCTCCTCCTCTTGGGAGAGCGGCCTGGGGAACGAACTCCCGTCGCGGAACGAACCCGTAAAAAAGAACAGCCGCCCCAAAATGGCATAAAACAATTCGATCATATCTCTCCTCCCGCGCCGGATCGCGTACGCCTTATTGTATGATGCGCCCGCTTTGTCCTATTCGTTCCGGAAAAAGAGAAAACCGCCCCGAAAACGGGGCGGCGGCACTGCCAAAAGGCTCCGAGCCGGCCTGTAAGCCGGGTTCTGTCGTGTACGGTCATTTATCTACGCCCGCCGTCGCCGACGGGCTCCAGCGTTATTCACGGCTCTGTTCGGACGGGCAGCCCTATGGAAACAGAGCCCAAACTTGCATCGGACGGGGTTTACATGGCACGGGGCGTTACCGTCCCGTCGGTGAGCTCTTACCTCGCCGTTCCACCCTTACCGCTTGCGCGGCGGTATATTTCTGTTGCACTTTCCTTAAAGTCGCCTTCACCTGACGTTATCAGGCGTCCTGCCCTGCGATGCCCGGACTTTCCTCATCGCGCATCAAAGCGCGCCGCGACCGTATGACCGACTCGGAGTATAAACATTATAGCACAAACTTCTGCAAAATGCTTGTCTTTTTGCAGACAATCTTGTAAAATATTACGTGGAGTTTGAATAAGGAGAACGATATGAAAAAGACGAAGATCGTATGCACCCTCGGGCCCGCTTCGGAAACGGAAGAAGTTATTTCCGCCATGGCAGACGCGGGCATGAACGTCGCGCGCATCAACTTTTCACACGGCACACACGAAGAACACGCCAAAAAGATCGCAGTCGTCAAAAAAGTACGCGAAAAGAAGCAGATCCCCCTCCCCGTCATGCTGGACACCAAAGGGCCTGAATTCCGCATCCGCACCTTCAAGGACGGCAAGATCAACCTGAAAGCGGGCGACACCTTTTCCTTCACCCCCGACGAGATCGAGGGCGACCAGAACAAAGTTTCCGTATCCTACAAGGGCATCTGCGACGAGATGTTCCCCGGCGACAAGATCCTGCTCAACAACGGGCTGATGATCTTTGAAGTGACCGAAGTCAAAAAACCTTACGTCATCTGCAAGGTGCTCGTCGGCGGAGAGCTCTCCAACCGCAAGAGCATGTTTTTCCCCGAAAAGGAGCTCAAGCTCACCTACCTTTCCGAACAGGACAAGAGCGACCTCCTGTTCGGCATCGAACAGGGCGTGGACTTTATCGCCTGCTCGTTCGTCTCCAAGGCGCAGGACATCCTCGACGTCCGCAACTTCCTGCACGAACACGGGTCTGACGACATCGACCTCATCGCCAAGATCGAAAACCGCGCGGGCGTCAACAACCTCGCCTCCATCCTGGAAGTTTCCGACGGCATCATGATCGGCCGCGGCGACATGGGCGTGGAGATCCCCTATGAGGAGCTGCCCGATATCCAGAAGCACATCATCAACGCCTGCCGCATCGCGGGCAAGCGCTGCATCACGGCGACGGAAATGCTGGAATCGATGATCAAAAACCCCCGCCCCACGCGTGCGGAGATCTCCGACGTCGCCAACGCCGTCTACGACGGTTCGAGCGCCATTATGCTCTCGGGCGAGACGGCGGCGGGCCTCTACCCCGTGCAGGCGGTAGCCGCCATGGCGCGCATCGCCATGCGTGCGGAGGCCAAGCAGCAGTTCATCCAGACCATCGACGAGGACGACTACCTCATCCGCGATCTGCCCGACGCGCTCTCGCACTCCGCGTGCACGCTCGCGCACGACATCCATGCCAAAGCGATCGTCGTGTGCACCCGTACGGGCGGTACGGCAAAAATGGTCTCCCGCTTCCGCCCCATGATCGATATCATCGGCATGACCACCGACGCGCGTTCCTATCAGAAGCTGGCGCTCAGCTGGGGCGTTTACCCCATGATGAGCGAGGAATATCAGTCCGTCGACGTGCTCTTCCACTTTGCCAAGTGCGCGGCAAAAGAGAGCGGCCTCGTCAAAAAGGGCGATACCATCGTCATCACGGGCGGCACGCCCAACGGCAAGAGCGGCAATTCCAACCTCATCAACATCGAAACCATCTGAATGCGTACAATAAGCGGGGCGCCCGAAGTTCGGGCGCCCCGCTTTGCTTATTCCGTATTTTATTCCTTCGGCGGTTCTTCTTCGCCCGCGGCAGGCATGTCCGCAGGGTCGTCCGCGTCGGTTTCTGCCACGGCAGGCATGTCCGCCGCCTCCGGGGCAGGATCCTCTGCGTCCGTTTCCGACGCCGCGGGAGGCAGCGTATCCGCATCGGCGCGGGGAGCGGATCTTGCGCACAGATCCTCATAAAACGCCGCGCGCGCCGCTGCCGCAGATGAGCGTAAAGATGAGCATGTACAGGGCGCACATCCCCCAGTTGCCGCGCAGCTTTTCCCACGCAAAATGACGAAACTCCCGTGCACGAACCATATCTGTGACCCCCTTCGTTATCGGAACGATTCAAGTATATCATACCCCCCGGCTGTCAAGGGGATCGCGAAGAATTATTGCAGATCGTTACAATTCCGCCGCGGTAAGCGCTTCCCGCATCTTCTGCACGGCCTCCGACCTGCCGCTGCAATTCATCTTCTCATAAATGGCGGAAATGTAATTGCGGGAAGTCCCGTCGGAAAGTTTGAGCGCCGAGGCGATCTGTTTGTTGGTGAAGCCTTCGTACAGCATGAGGGCGATCTCCACCTCGCGGTCGGAAAAGCCGAATTTACGCTTTAACCGGATCTCGCGGTCGTTGGAGACGAGCTTGGCGGCGTCCGCGATGCGCCGCGCGATCTTGGCGGGCAGGATGGTATCCCCCGCGTAGGCGTTGCGGATGGCGTCGATGAGGGCGGAAGACGAAGTATCTTTGAGCAGATACCCGCTGGCGCCGTTGTTGATGGCGTTGAGGATATAATCGCTGTCGTCAAAGGTGGTCAGCACGAGGACTTTGGTCTCGGGGCGGCGGCGCTTGATCTCCTGCGTGGCGACGACGCCGTTCATGTTCGGCATGCGGATGTCCATCAGCACCACGTCGGGGGAAAGTTCCTCCGCCTTTTTTACCGCCTCCGCGCCGTCCGCGGCGATGCCGACGACTTCCAGTTCCGGGCAGGAGGAGAGCACGCTCCTGATGCCGTCCGCCAAGATCGCCTGATCGTCGGCGATGAGTACTTTGATCTTCATGAATGCCTCCTTGTATCAGCTTTCTTTGTCTGCGGGGAGCGTGAGATGGATCTCGAACCCCTCCCCTTCTTCCGTTTCAAACCAGACGGTGCCGCCCAGGCTCTCTGCCCTGCGGTGCATCCCCTTGAGGCCGAACCCCTCGCGCAAGGCGGAAAGATCCATGCCGCGGCCGTTGTCCGAGAGCAGAAAGCGGATGACGTCCCCTTCCCGCTTGAGTTCAAAATAAAATGCCGTGGCGCCGCCATGGCGCAGCCCGTTGGAGATGCCCTCCTTGAGCGTATTGCAGAGGAAGCGCCGCTTGGCGTCGCACAGCGTCACGTCGTCGACGTCGCTGCGGATGACGATGCCCGTCCCGTCCGTCGAATCGTGCAAGATGGAGAGAAGGTCGTCGCGCAGCGTGGAGTGCTCGTCGATGCCGGAAAGCAGATGCACCGACTCGCGCAGCTCCTCCAGCGCGTGCTTGGCCTGCAGGTTGGCGGCGGCGATGCGTTTTTTCGCCTCCTCCGGGTCCCTGTCGAGCACGAGTTTGGCGGCCTCCGTCTGCATGATGACGGTGGTGATGGAATGCCCCGCCGTATCGTGGATGTCCTTGGCGATGCGCTGGCGCTCTTCGAGCGCGGTGATCTCCTGCAGCTCGCGGTTTGCGCGGCGCAGCTTTTCGTTGCTCTCGTTGAGCTCGTTTAAAGCGGCGGCGATCTCGCGGTTCTTATGCATGATCTGCAATACGAAATTGAAGATGAAGAAGTGCATCGTCAGCAGCAGCAGGTCGTTGACGGCGTTGACGATGGTGGTGACGATGTCGATGCGCGCCCCTTTCAGGGCGCTTGAAACCATGAGCACGACGAGGAAGAGGATGGTCTCGCAGATGAACATGGCGACCGCGCCGCCCAGCTTTGGCTGACTCAGATAAAACTCCGAGAGGATGATCATGTACAGCGTGGAAATGAGATTGCCGTCGGAAAAATAAGTGAGCAGCAGCAGACAGACGGTATCGAGCACGTAACAGACGATCTTCTTCCCGTACGAATTGAGCGCCCAGAACTTGACGGCATTCTCCACCACGAGCACGCCGCCGACGGGCACGATCCACAGCGCGTTCTCGGGATTGTTCGCCATCAGCGTGGCCGTGACGGCGATGAGCAGGACGAACACGATGGTCTTGCCGTAGGAAGCGAGAAACTTCTGCAGATCGAATTTTTTTCTTTCCCCGCCGAGGGGAGACTTATCCTGCCCTTTCATCCGCGGCCGCCTCCGAGCATCGTCCTTACGTTGAAGCTGTCCTTGATCTGCTGCAATTTGCCCGACCGGAAATAGCTGTAGATCCCGTTGTTGCCGAATATGAGATGATCGTAAAATCTGACGTTGTTGATGGAACAGATCATCTGTACCTGCGCCGTGAACGAATCGTCCTCGCGCGAGGGCTCGTTGGCGGTGCCGACGTGGTTGTGTGCGACGACGAGCGCAAAGGGACGGTAGGTGACGAGAAATTTGCTCACGTCCTCGGGCGCGACGCGCACGAAATCACGATCGCCGCTTGTAAAACGCTTGCTCGCCTTCAGCCGCTTGTTGGCGTCCAGCCCGTACAGCTCCACCGCCTCATAGAGGAGCCCGCCGAACCGGGCGGCGAGAAATTCCCGCAGGCTTTCCACGCTGAAAATGGCGGGCACGGGGGATGCGCCGAATCTGACGCGCTGATAAAAGACGGCGATGCATTTGAGATATGCCGCCGTGGATGCGCCCACGCCCTTCACCTTGCTCAGCTCGTCCAGCCCCGCGCGGAACACGCCGTCGATGCCGCCGAACGTATCGAGAAGCGCATGGGCGATCTCGTTGGTATTCTTGCGCGGGATGGCATTGTAAAGCAGGATCTCCAGAAGTTCGTGCTCCTGCAATCCGTCCGCATCCTTTTCAAGCCGCTCGAGCATGCGTTTTCTGTGTCCTTCGTGCATGACGCTCCCTCTTTTTTCAGAAACCCGGTACTTGTCGTTATTATAGCATATCCGCACACAAATTGCACGGAAATTGCGGTAAAATTCCCGTTTTTTTGCAAACGGCACCCGTTCGCCCCGCCGCCGCGCCTTGACAGGCGGCCGCGCTTGTGCTAAAATGACGGGGATACAGGAGACGACCATGAAACGATATCTTGAAGAAACCATTCAGGCGATCTGCGGCTGCGTCCGTTTCGATTCCTCCCTCGCGGAGCCGGAAGCAGGCATGCCGTTCGGCAGAGGCGCGGCAGACTGCCTCGCTTACTTCCTCTCGCTCGCGGAAGAGATGGGCTTTGAAACGCACAACTACGACAATTACGTCGGCGAAGTCGTGTTCGGCACGGGCGAACCCTTTGCCGTGCTCGCCCATCTTGACGTCGTTCCCGCGGGGCACGGCTGGGAGACGGACCCCTTCTCCCCCGTCATCCGCGACGGGAAGATCTACGGCCGCGGCACGATGGACGACAAGGGCCCTGCCGTGGCGGCGCTTTTTGCCATGAAAGCGCTCAAAGACGAAGGGTTCGTGCCCGGGAAGACGATAAAACTCATCGTCGGCTGCAACGAAGAATGCGGCTGGGCATGCATCGAGCATTACAAAAAAGTCGCATCCCTTCCCGAAACGGGATTTTCGCCCGACGCCAACTTCCCCGTCATCTATGCGGAAAAGGGCATCTGCCACGTGCGTGCGGACTTCCCCGTGAAAGAAGGCCTGTTCACTGCCTTTTCCGGCGGCGAACGCGTGAACATGGTCTGCGATCGCTGCACCGCCGTGCCTGCAGCATGCGACCATGTCCGCGCCGAAGCGCTCGGCCTGCGCGTTGAAGGCAATGCGCTCATCTCCGTGGGGAAAAGCGCGCACGGTTCCACCCCGGAGGAGGGTGTAAACGCCATCCTTCCCCTGCTGCGCTACTTCGACGATGCGTCCGTCGCCCGCATCGTCTCCTGCCTCTTTGACGACGCATACGGGCTCAAAGCGCTCAAGGACGAGACGGGCAGCCTTACCCTGTCCCCCGACGTCGTCTCCTACGAAAACGGCGCTCTCTCCTTCCTCATCGACATCCGCTATCCCGCCACGCTCCCCCTTGCCGCCGTGACGGAAAAGCTCGACCTGTTCGGCGTCCCCTATGAGATCGTCAGCCACCAGGCGCCCCTCTTCCACGACAAGGACAGCACGCTCATCCGCACGCTGTGCGGCGTCTACAACGAATTTACGGGCAGACGGGAACCCCCCATCGCCATCGGCGGCGGCACCTATGCCCGCGCCTTGAAAAACGGTGCCGCATTCGGCCCGGAAGTCGAGGGCGAAGAAGTCACCATCCACCAGGCAAACGAATACGTGACGGTGGAACGCGTTCTGCTTATGCTGAACGTCTACAAAACGGCGCTTGAACGCCTGACGAAAGCCTGACAAACCGAAAAAAAACGACCGCCCCGCCTGCCGAAGCAGACGGGGCGGCTTGTTTTTCCATCAGAGTTTGACTACGGTGAGCGTGACCTTGTCGCCGTTGATATCCTGTTCCTTTGTATACCCTTCGGCGCTGCCCTCCTCGATGCGGTCGGCGAGCACGTCGCCCTTGAAGGCGCCTTTTTTAAGCACGTCCGCCGCCCTGCCTTCCGCCGTAAAGTAAACGGCGATGCGGTCGGTGACCTCGAACCCGGCTTCCTTGCGCATGGTCTGAATCTTGGAGACGAGCTCGCGCTCGCAGCCCTCGTCCAGCAGCTCCTCGGTCAGGCGCGTATCGAGCGCCACGATGATCCCACAGTTTATTGCCACGGAATATCCCTCCGGCGACTCGGTGAAGAACTGCAGATCTTCCTCGAGCAGCACGACGGGCGGATCGAGCGGAATGGTATAGCTGCCGCCGCCGCGCACCGCCGCAACGACTTCCGCCCCGTTGCACGTTGCAAGGAACTTGGTGATCTCTCCCAGTCTTTTGCCGTACTTGGGACCGAGCGTACGCAGCTGAGGCTTTAAGACGTACTTCACAAGGGACGTGCCGTCCTCGACGAAGGTCATCTTTTTGACGTTGAGTTCGTCGAGCACGACCGCCGTCATCTCCTCGTTGAGACCCAGGGGAGCAGTGCTCGCCACAAGCATTTCTGCGAGCGGCTGACGGTTTTTGAGGTTCCCCGCGTTGCGCGCCGATCTGCCCGCCGCCACCAACATGAGCACACCGTACATGCTCATTTGAAGATCCAGATCGATGAGGCTCTCGTCCGCGGCGGGGAAATCGCACAAATGCACGGACTGAGGCGCTTCGGGATAGAACGCCGGCACCAGGTTTCGGTACATCATCTCCGCCATGAAGGGCGTATAAGGCGCAAGGAGCTTGGCAAGCGTGACGAGGACGGTGTAGAGCGTGGTGTATGCCGCCGCCTTGTCCTCCGTCATCTCGCTGCCCCAGTAGCGATCCCTGCCGCGGCGCACATACCAGTTGGAGAGCACGTCCACAAATTCCTGAATGGTGCGCGCGCTGTCCGTAATGTTGTACGCCGCGAGCCATTCATCCACGCGTTTGACGAGCGTGTTGAGCTTGGACAAAATCCACCTGTCCATGAGCGTGAGGCTGCATTTTTTCAGGTCATACCTGGAGGGATCGTACCCGTCGATCTCGGCATAGAGCGCAAAGAAGGCGTAGGTGTTCCAGAGCGTGCCCTGGAATTTCCTCTGCACCTCGCTGACCGCCTCCGCCCCGAAACGGGAAGGGATCCACGGCGCGCTGTTCGTATAAAAGTACCACCTGACGGCGTCCGCGCCCTGCTTGTCGAGCACCGACCAGGGATCGACGACGTTGCCTTTGTGTTTGCTCATCTTGATGCCGTTCTTATCATTGACGTGCCCCAGCACGATGCAGTTCTTAAAGGGCGCCCTGTCAAAGAGAATGGTGGAAATGACGAGCAAGGTATAGAACCAGCCGCGCGTCTGATCGACGGCTTCGGAAATGAAATCCGCGGGGAAGGTCTCCTCAAAGAGATCCTTGTTCTCAAACGGATAATGATACTGCGCAAAGGGCATGGAGCCCGAGTCGAACCAGCAGTCGATGACTTCGGGCGTGCGCTTCATCTTGCCGCCGCACTTGGGGCAGGTGCAGGTAAGCGGATCGAGGTACGGACGGTGCAGTTCGATATCCCCCTGAATGCCGCACGCCTCTTTAAGCTCCGCCTTGGACCCGATGACGCGGATCTCCCCGCAGTCGGGGCAGACCCATACGGGGAGCGGCGTGCCCCAATAGCGATCGCGCGAGAGCCCCCAGTCGATGACGTTCTCCAAAAAGTTCCCCATGCGCCCTTCCTTGATGGTCTCCGGCATCCAGTTGACGGAGCGGTTTGCGGCGATGAGCCTGTCCTTGACCGCCGTCACCTTGACGAACCAGGAAGAACGCGCATAATACATGAGCGGCGTATCGCAGCGCCAGCAGTGCGGATAATCGTGTTCGAAGGGAATGGCGCGGAAGAGCTTGCCCTGCGCCTTGAGCAGGTCAAGGACCACCTTATCCGCCTTTTTGATGAAAAGCCCTTCCAGCTCGGGGCAGCGGGAATCGAATTTTCCCTGTTCGTTGACGAGCGAAATGACGGGCAGCGCATACTTCTGCCCCACGTTATAGTCGTCCTGACCGAACGCGGGCGCGATGTGCACGACGCCCGTGCCGTCGGTAAGCGTGACGTACGGATCGCATACGACTTCGTAAACGCGCTTCCATTCCGCCTTGTGCGCTTTAAGTTCGCCTTCGGCGTAGGAGAAGAGCGGCTCGTACTTCATCCCCTCGTATCCCTTGCCCGTGCGCGTCTCTACCGTGCGGTAATTCTCAAAAAAGGACGAAACGAGCGCCTCGGCAAGGAGATACCGCGTGCCGTCCTCCGTCTCGATCTCCGCATACGTCTCGTCGGGATTCATGCAGAGCGCCACGTTGGAAGGCAGCGTCCACGGCGTCGTCGTCCAGGCGAGGATGAAGGTATTTTCCCGCCCGACGACGCGGAACCGCGCCACGCAGGACGTCTCCTTGACCGTCTTGTAGCCCTGCGCCACCTCATGCGAGGAGAGCGCCGTGCCGCAGCGCGGACAATACGGGACGATCTTATGCCCCTTATAGAGAAGGCCCTTTTTATGGATCTCCTTGAGCGCCCACCACTCCGACTCGATATAACTGTCGTAATAGGTGACGTACGGGCGATCCATGTCCACCCAGTACCCGACGCGGTCGCTCATCTTTTCCCATTCGCTCTTGTATTTCCAGACCGACTGTTTGCACTGCTTGATGAACGGCTCGATGCCGTAGCGCTCGATGTCCTGCTTGCCGTCCATGCCGAGCGATTTTTCCACTTCCAGCTCGACGGGCAGACCGTGGGTATCCCAGCCCGCCTTGCGCAGGACGTGTTTCCCCTTCATCGTCTGATAGCGGGGGATGATGTCCTTCATGACGCGCGTAAGGATGTGCCCGATGTGCGGCTTGCCGTTCGCCGTGGGCGGGCCGTCGAAGAAGGAGAACTCTTCCCCGCCCTCATTTTTGCGGATGCTCTTTTCAAAGATCTCGTTGGCCTTCCAGAATTCGATGACCTGCTTTTCGCGCTCCACGAAGTTCAAAGAAGTGTCCACCTTTTGATACATATCCGACCTCCCTGAAAAAAATAAAACCCCCGCGCTTTGGACCGCGCGAGAGCAGCTGAAACCACCAAAACAAACAATCATTTGTCACACTTGATAACGGAATGTGATCCCGTGCGGCGCTACTTACGTTCGCACCGCCGGCTCGGAGGTGATACCCTATCCGCAACCGGTATCCCCTTTCACCATACGGGGACTCTCTGCGACCGGCCCTGCGCAAAGGACGCGTCCTCTTCGCTGCCTTTTTCTCTATTATATCCGATTTTTCGCCGCTTGTAAAGTGATTTCAGGCACTTTCCGCCGCGTTCAGACATAAAGGATGAGTACGCCGACGAGAAGCCCCGCAAGCATCGCCGCGGCGGGCGCCTTGGAGCGCCACATGAGAATGGACTCGGGGAGGAGCTCGCCGAACACCACGTACAGCATGGCGCCGCTCGCGAAACTCAGCGAAACGGCGAGGCTGACGGGGCTCAGGGTGCCCAAAAAATAGCCGAGCATGGCGCCGAGAATGGTGGGCGCCCCGGAAAGCGCCGTCAAAAGCGTCGCCTTCCCTTTGCCCATGCCGCCCGCCGCGAGCGGAACGGAGACCGCCATCCCCTCGGGAATGTTATGCAGGCCGATGACGATGGCGATGGCGATGCCGCTCACGCCCCCGTCGATCGCGTCGCCAGCATACGAGGCGCCGATGACCATGCCTTCCGGCAGATTGTGCAAGGCAATGGCGCACGCCATGACCACGCCCGCCAAAAAAAGCTGACGGCGGGATTTCTGCTGCCCCGTCTGTTCGTATTCCCGCTTGTGCTCCTCGTAATGATCGCTGTGGATGAGTTCCGAAAGCTGATCCGCGGTCTTGGGATGCGCCTGATCGATGTGGCTGACTTCCGGATTCGTCTTTCTGTCGATGATCGCATTCAGGATATAGATGACCGCATAGCCGACGACGGTCATGGCGATCACGAGGAAAACGTGCCCCACGGAGCCCTCGTTCTGCCCGAGCGCATCGGCAAGCAGGTCTAAGCAGACGATGCAGAGCATGACCCCGCCCGCGAAACTTAAAAGCAAGCTGACGATCTTCTCCGAATTGCGGGTGAACAGCACGCCCAGAAGCCCGCCGAGCCCCGTACCGACGACCCCTGCGACCGCCGTGATGATGATGACGAATACAAACGGATCCATGTATTTCTCCCGTACTCCTCCGCGCGCTCAGCCGAAAATGCCCTTGCGCAGACGGATCTCCCTGACCGTAAATCCCGCATCGGCAACGCAGGCCGCGAGCACCTCGTCGGGAAGCGAGGACTCCACGAGAATGATCCCCTTCTTAAAGTTCGCCTTGGCGCCCGTCACGCCGTCTAACAGCCGCAGCTTCCGCTCGGCGCGTTCGGCACACTTGACGCAACACATCCCCTCAACTTCAATGACTTTTTTCATCGTGCTGCCCCTTGGAAAATCCTTTTTATTTTATCACGCTGCGGGGCGCTTGTAAAGCATTTTTTTCGCCTCTTTCGTTTGACAAAAACGCACATGCGGCCTATAATAAATGATATCCCGTCACATCGGGATGAAAAAAGGAGGCCGCCATGCCGCGCGTTCTTGCCGTAAACGATATCTCCTGCGCGGGGAAATGCTCCCTGACCGTCGCGCTCCCCATCCTTTCCGCCTGCGGGGCAACGGTGGACATTCTCCCCACCGCCCTCCTCTCCACGCATACGGGCGGATTCCCGGGATATACATTCCTCGACCTTTCCGGGGAAATGGAACGCATCGCCTCGCACTTCGACTCGCTCGGGCTTAAGTATGACGTCATTTACAGCGGTTATTTGGGGAGCCGCTCCCAGATCGAATTTGTCAAGGGACTGAAAGCGCGTTTTCTCAAAGAAGGCGGAACGTTCGTGGTCGACCCCGTCCTGGGCGACAATTTTACCTTCTACAAGGGCTTTGATGAAGCGTTTGCGCGCGAAATGCGCTCGCTGTGCGCGCTCGCCGACTATATCCTTCCCAACGAAACGGAAAGTTACCTGTTGACCGGCAAGCGGGATTTTTCACAGGCGCTCGCTGCCCTCGCCGCCCTCTGCCCCCACCCCGTCATCACGGGTGCGGAAGAGAACGGAACGTATGCGCTCCGCTATTTTGACGGCGGCGAACGAACGCTTCCCCTCAAAAAGGTGGACGGCAGTTTTCACGGCGCGGGCGACGTCTTTGCCTCCGCTTTCTGCGGCTGTATCGCGAACGGACTTTCGCTTGAAAAGGCACTCGCCGTCACGGCGGAATTCTGCTATCGCGCGGTTGCCCGCTCGGCGCGGCAGGTCAAAGACCGGCGCTACGGGCTCGCCTACGAAGAGGAGCTCGGCTACCTCACGCGGCATGCGGGGGTCAACGTGTCGGCGGCACGCCCGCAGGAAAAACGTTCCTGAAACTTTTTTGCGGCAAATGCCTCCGCACGGTTGCTTTTTTGCCGTTGCTTTGCTATAATAATGAGGACACCTGCGGTGTACGGAATACGGAGAATTCGTAATCCACAAAGTATTTTCGGGAGCCCAAATCGGGCGCGATAGGCAAGGTCTGTTATGAAAACGGAAAGTCTGAAGCGCGGCCGTCAAGCACCCACCTGCGAGAGCGGGTTAACACTTTTTCGCATTGCGGCACAGGCGGATGTCCCCTTTTTTTCGGCAGAATGAAATTTTTTTTTGTGAACGGACGCAAAAAAGGTTGCGTAAACGTCCGTTCTATGCTATACTGTACAAGCATTTGAACTTACGGCCTTGTGGTCAAGCGGTTAAGACGGCGCCCTCTCACGGCGCAATCCCGGGTTCGATTCCCGGCAAGGTCACCACACCAGAATAATCCGAACCCCGGAGAATATCCGAAGTTCGGATTATTTTTTGCCCGCGATTTCTTTGGCATGATTGTCCGTTTTGAATGATTACCTTTGCCGCCCCTCCGAATTTGCTTTTTCGGTCGGCTATGGTAGCATAGTTCCTCGCGGACGTCAACGGTTGCAAAATCGTTGCTGAAAACGCCCATCAAAAGACTTAAAGAGCCAGGCAAGGAAAGTTATCCTTGCTTGGCTCTTTTGCTGTCTATGAGGCATTTCCCGACCCGTACGCAACGATTTTGGCTTTGTCCCGTTGACTTCCGCAAACTTGATATTCAGAGCACCGCCTTTCACCGTCCTATGCACCTCCGCCTGTTGCCCGAAAAAGGCAAATACAAATTCAGAGGTGTAAAGATGGAAATGTTGGTAACCAAGTTCTCAAACGGAAAGTATCGCAATGAAGGCGAATTGTTCAAAGAAGTTATCTCCGCCGAAAACGTCAAGCTTATGGGCGAAATGATCGCATTGCAGGCACTCCGTACCGTAAAGAAATTCGATATGAAAATCGCGGACAGACTGTATATCGGCCTCATCAAAGACCTGCACCACATGGGTGAGATAGACTATATCGTATCAGACGGCTATGACGTAGCGCAGACCGCTATCTGTTTTCTGTATCAATTCGTCGGTCACAGCACCAATGAGATTTACGGCAAAGACAAACAAGGAAAAGAGATCACCATAAAACTTGCATGTTATCGCGAAGTAGACCACTTCATCAATCTTCTTCGTAACAGACCGGACAGGCGAGGGACTACCGTCGAATCCATAGATTTCACGAACTACAAAGCACTTCCCGCCGATCCCGTGAACTGCTTTGAACCAGAACAGACAGATTACAGCAAGTATGACACTCTCGTTGAAGCCCTGCATCTTACGGAATTAGAACTTGCCATTCTGAATTGCTATATGAACGGCATGGTGCAATCAGAAGTCTGCACCGAACTTGGAATAGGAAGAGGAACTATCAATCACCGCAAAGCAAGCATGCGAAAGAGGTATTGTGCTTGTTTCGGCGACCTATGATATAATACTTAACCCTATTTAAACATAAAAGCTGTAGTCAATGGACTACGGCTTTTTATTGTTTCAGCTCTCCAATTATTGCACCATTTGAATCAAATTCTATTTTTCTCTTATTGATTGCTGTAAGTACATATCCAGCCAGTAAGACTGCTGTATCCAAGTTCCCAAATATTGTTATATCAAGCAAAGTATCAATTTCGAAGAAATTTATAATAACATTGCTAAATAGGTAGATAAAAAAAGTCCAGCTCAAAAAAATAATAAACCTTGTCATCCATTTATATCTTTTGTCAAAATAAAAGCAAGATAATACTGCAGCTGGCGCTAAATATATTAACAATCTATACAATATAAGCGTAAACCATTGAACGAAAGAGGTGATTCCGCTTTGTGAAATGTCACCCCAAAGATCAGCGCATCCCAACACTGTAAAAATAGCGGTGATTGAAAATACAATTAACGGACATAGGATGATACCGCTAAGCTTTAATATAAACAATTTTCTCTTAGCTGATATTCTTTTCATGATCCTATACCTAATACAATTTTAAACCTATCCCAAAAATTCCTATCGCATATATCATTGATATTTTTTATTAAATTTTTAATTTTTGTTTTATCGTCATCGCTATAAACCGCATTCCCTTTTTTATCTACCTTATCATATTTGTCAAAAATATCATTAAGCTTCTTTTTGATTTTACTTTGCAAAGAGAGGGAGAAAGCTTGAGATACGGTGTCAAGAAGATTTTCAAGTGAAGAATCGTTTTTATCCAAATACATATTAAGGTTATCCACATTTTGTAAAATTTCTTTCAAGTCAGAATTGTTTTTTACTTTTGAAATTTTATCATGAAGATAACTAAGCAATTCATTTTTTTCTTTCTCTAATTCTCTATTTTTCATATTTATCCCCTTAAAATTTTAACACTATTTCCGTATACTGTGTTCTGTTACTCTATATTAGCAATTGCAATTTATGTAAGAGCTTATCTACATTCTTTCTCTTCAATTCACACTCCCAAATGCGTAGCACAGTCCAACCTCGCGCTTCAAACATGGCAGTCACCTCTTTGTCATGCCTTATATTCCGCTCACGCTTTTTCTGCCAATATTCCTGATGATCGGCAGGATGCGTGTTTCGACAGTCATGCCCGTGCCAGAAGCAACCGTCTACAAACACAGCTATTTTCCTCTTCGGAAACACAAAATCGGGATGTCCCTTTACCTGGTAATTTCTTCGCCAACCGGTAATCCCGTTTCGCTTGAATATTTTAATTAGCTGCAGTTCGGTAGACTTGTTCTTTTGGGATTTGACCTGACGCATAACGTTAGCGCGCTTTTCCACATCGAAAACATCCGCCACGACAGATTACCTAGCTTCAAATTCTATGCGAAGGCTGGGATCGGTTTCCGCCTCCAGCACGATTTTGTTGTATCTGTCAATAATACCGGAGAGCGTAGAATTTCTCTTAGCCTCGTCAAAGAGACTGTGCTCGTAGATGTTAGAGGACAAGAACTGCTGAATGTCCCACACTTCAACACGCCCGGCCAAACCAGCGTCCTCGGCAAGATTTAAAGCGGTATGTACGCGCTCGAAAATTGTGATGATGACAGGGTGGCAACCAGCGCGGAGATTTACCTTGCATTTTTCGATCAACAAAGCGCCAGGCATAGTCGTACAGTGAATGACTGTGTTGCCAATGACAAAATCACCGTTGCGATCTGTGGGGCCGTCGGCCACGGATGCTCCGTGAATTTCAAACGAACCTTCCGGCAGGATTAGGCAGAGCTTCGCCGCGACAAGGTGTTGTAACACCGTACCAAGATACTGCGTTCCGGGATTCTGCTTTTGACGTTTCTTCGCCTGTTCAAACAAATCGTCCAGGTTCGCGCCAATTGTTTTGGAGGTGTCGGCGGTCAAAACAAACGGCTGGTTTCTAAAGTATTCTCGCACCTGTTCAGCCCAAAAGTCCTCAACTATGGAAAAGTCCACGGCTTCTTCCGCGTTCCATGCGTTCAGAAAATCCACATATTTAATCATTAGGCCCATACTGCCCCTGCTGGTTCTCCCGCCTTCGGAGGATAGCTGCTGGGTAATGCCGTGTTCCATCAAAATCTTTTTCAAGTTGGCCCCGCCAAGCCCGGCGACCTGTCCTTTGCTGCTTGTCTGGAAGTCGTCAGGGTTCAACGGGAAAGTCTTATCTTTCACCATACGGGTAAACTGTACAACCAACGAGAGAGGCCCCTTTGTAGTGATATGGTTTTTAGCCTGAAAAGTTTTCAAGCGTTCTTCGGGACTAATCATCGTATACCGCCTCCGCAATTCTGGTTAAAAAACGCTCTCCGATAAACTGCGCGACCGGCGCAGCCACAGCGTCGCCCATCGCTTTATATCCGTCGTTATAGCTTCCAGGAAGCTCAAAGCTGTCTGGCGCTCCCATCAGTCTAGCCGCTTCGCGCACAGTTAAAAGACGAGCGTGAACCTGACCATTCTTTTTGACAACCAGATACTGTTTGCTGCTCCCACCTTCCGGCGTCCGCAAGCAACCGGCAATCCCATCAAAGCGCAGTTCCAACCGCTGCTTTCCATTTCGCGTCCTGCGATAACCGGTTGCGTACACAGTGTCGTGCGCGCGCAATTTTGCCAAATGCCATTCGGGAACCAGACTTAAAACATCGTCTTTATCAAAGGTTGCGTCGTCTTCGACAATATCTTTGAGGGATACGATGCGACGCGGAGGCTTTTCCGTGTACCACCAAATCCATTCTGGCAGTTCGTAGCCCAACTGCATTGCGGCGTTATTATGTAGCCAACATGGCCCGTTGCTCACTAATTCCTCAGGGATTTGGCAATCTTTCTGTACAGCGATAATGAATACTCTCGGCCTGGACTGTGGAACGAAATGGGAAGCGTTCAATAAAACAGCCCCGCAGCGATATTCTCGCTCCACGAGCGCCATATGGAGAACTCGATAATTTTCGCCACCGTTTATCGAGAGCAAGCCCGCTACGTTCTCAAGCAAGAGAATCTTCGGCTTATCGTCCATTTCGTCCAAAACACGTAGCCATTCCCAAACTAAACCGCTGCGGGACGCGTGGATCCCGCCAATAGAACCAGCCAACGATAAATCTTGGCAGGGGAAACTGACCCAAGAAAGATGAGCGAAAGGTAAATCATTACCTTTGACGTTCTTAATGTCGTCCAAAACGAATCGGTCGCCCCCGAAATTAGCTTCATAAACGGCTGCTTTCTGTTCGCTGATGTCATTTGCCCAAACTGGCGCAAACATCCCCCTCAATCCATACGCAACGAGACCGCTACCAGCAAAAAACTCATGCATCGCCCAAGGAGCAGAAGATAAATTAATATTCTGTTTTAGATACATGGCGCTTTGAAGAATCATTTTTTTCCCTATATAGTCCTCGTTGATCGTTTGTAGGCTTTTCTGCATCTTCAGGAATAATCCAAATACGGCTCATACGCGACGCACCAGCAATACGGTTTCCTTTGCACAATATTTGAACTTGCCGTGGAGTCACACCCCATTTTTCGGCTGCTTCTTGAACAGTTATATATCCATTCACTTGCGGCACCCCATAATCACTTTGGCTATGCATAACAAACTCTATATATATTATATTCGTTTAAGCGAAATAAAGCAAGCATTTTTATAAAATCCGCGGATAATATGAATAACTGAAAACTTTAATTACAACTACTTAATATTTCCCTCAAATGGCAGTAAGGCGTGCGCTTGGCTTATATACAAGTCGGCGGCGGAGCTGACGGTGCGGCTGACGCCGCACCGTCACCCTCGCGCTGCGCGCTCGGGCGCCGAAGCCAAGCGCACGCCCAAACGGGCAAACAAACGAAAACCGAATCGAAAGCGCGGCGGTCGCGGAGTCGTCCCCGCTAACCCGCTTGGGGATCGGCTGCCGCTTTTCCCGCCGCGCATAGCTTTCTTTCATCGGGTTTTACCGTTGCTGTTTTGTACCGTTATAAGGCGGCGCACTATGTAACTTTCGGGAGTTGTGCTATTACTTCGGGGCTGACCTGCCCGATATATTCGCCTTCTACCCAGCACCCGAAGCTGTCGAAGAGCAAGATCTTTCTATCTTCCAGACCGTATGGGCAGACGATATCTTCATCCATAATGTCCGTCACAAAGTATTGATACAGACCTCTGGAATAGATGAGCTTGCCGCCGGATTTCTCGATGTACTTCACGAGATACTGCACGGCTTGCGGCATTTCCGAGACATGGTTGATTGGACGGAACTCATTCCGCCCGAATCGCTTGGCAAAAAAGGTATTCTGCTGTACCGTCTGCATTCTCTTTTTGCGGGTATCGAAGTCGCGCAGTATCTCCATTTCTCCCGACATAGTACCTTCGGGAATATATAACAGACCGTGGAAGTGCAGACGATTTGTTTCCCCGCCGCGCTCCCATGCGCCGATGTACAACCAACCTTTGCGGCTGGAAAAATGATACAGGGTATTGAGTAGCTTTTTTGCAAATTCTTCCTCGGTCATCTTGTCATCGGCATACGTTAAAGTCACGAAATAGTTGAAACGTTGGTGGTTTATCTTTCTCCAAAGGCGTGTGCGGCGGCAGATCATGTTTCGGTGCTTTCTCTCAAAATTCTGCTCCACGAAGGCGCGGCAAGACAAGCCGTCCTTGAAATAAGGCAGCATCTGCTTTACGATATACGATTTCCGTTCCCGTTTTTTCATGTCAAAGGTCTGCATATACAGTTCATCGAACAGCTCTTTGCGCGTCATCTGTCTTACGGCAGGCGGCGCGCTTTTTTCCTGTACGTCATCGGGATTTTGTTCCACCTGCTCCGAAACGGCGGCATCATCTTCGGCTACGGCGGTTTCTTCCGATGGCTCTTTGACTTCGATGACTTCCTCATAGCGCGGCCGACGGTTTTTTGCACGAGGATTGGGCTCATACGGAATACCAATGTAGTGGCTCCCATCCGAATATACTTTGACTTGACTATACGGCATCGTTTTCCTCCTTTTGTTTTGAAATGTAGTCATTTATTCGCATCGCCAATGACGACGCGAATAAATTGTATTCCTCTTCGGTCATGTGGTCGATGTCAGGTTCCCCGACGGCATAGACCCGTATGCCCAAAGGATTGTTTTTCAGTTCTATTTCCTTCATCAACTCACCTCCCGTTCATTGAGTTTGCTCTGTAAAAACAGCAAGAGCTTTTTATTCTTCTGCCGAATGTACTCCGTGCTGTAATTGAGATCTTCCGCCGTAGCCTCCTGCGTGAGACCCTTGACGTACAATTCGTAGTAGATGTAGTAAAGGTCGAGCGGCGCGCAACTGACAATGGCTGCGTACTTATCTGCAAGTTCTTTCACCGTATGCGGGAGGGCATCGAAGGCAGCAGAAAAGCGCGCCTTGTTCGTATAGTACAGGCGTATCGTCTTTAATTGCTGTCTTATTTCGTTGAGTGTCATAGCGTTTCCCTCCCGTTGTGCGCTTATCTTAAACCTTAAACTCGCAAGGTTTTTGCGACTTTCAAAAATTTCTTTGAGAATTTTATTTTCGCGGATAGCATATCAGCCAAACCTGAAAGTTTCCTTCAGGTTCGAAAAAAATCTCTTCACTTTTCCAAGGACACTTATCGCGAAAATATAGACGTTCCCGGGAATTTTTCACTTAACTTTTCCTCGCATAGTCATTAAATCACCCAAATACGACACTATTTGACGTGTTTGAAAAATTTTCTTATAGTTTACGGGGCATTGTGGTCAAAACCTGTCCCTAATTCAAAAATTATTCAACCTCATTAAACCACGCAAACAGGACAGTTTTTTTACCTGTTCTGAAAATTCCCCGAGAAATAAAAAAGACCGTGACCGCAGACAAATGACAGACGATCTCTCGTCCGTCTTGCCTGACAGTCACGGTCACCCGGATATTTCATCGATTTACTTCGTTACATTGGCTTTCGCCCGACTACTTCCGCTGGCACTTTTCCCACAGTCAGAATACATTCTTCCGTGATATGAAGCGTCTCCGCTTGTTTGTGCTTTCATTTTACCATACCGCTTAAACTTTTACAACCAACACTGCCGTTAATAAACCCCAACAAAACCGCAACTCATGTTGATAAAACCGAAACAAACCGCGCATTTTGTTACCTTCACAGGACATTTTTGTACCTTTCGGCTTTGGTATGGTGGGAGAGCGGCTTTGTCTGTCAAAGGCGCTCAGCAATTTTGATATAAGTGGAAGGATGCTGACTTCTACAAAATTCCTGCGCGTCCCCGTAGGGCAGACCTTTGACAGACTTCGCCTTGCTCTCCCTTTTTTCGGGTGCGCCGAAAGGTACGGAAACACCGAAAGTGTACTGCTTTTGTTGTGGTTTTGTATCGGTACCATTCGGGAATTGTCGGGAAACAGTACGCTTGCCGTGCCTGTTATTCCCTGCCGTTAAGGTGTACAATGGAAGCAAAAATTTTTGGAGGAAAACTACAAGTGAAAACAGCAGTAATTTACGCCCGTTACTCTTGCGATGCGCAGACGGAGCAATCCATTGAAGGTCAGCTTCATGTCTGCAAAGAGTATGCGGAAAAGAACGATCTCCTTGTGGTGGACGAATATATCGACCGCGCCACAACGGGGACAAACGACAACCGCGCGGCATTCCAGCAAATGCTCGCGGACAGCAAACGACGACAATGGAGCGTGGTAATCGTTTATAAGCTCGACCGGTTTGCCCGCAATATGTATGAGTCGGTCATCAACCGCAAAAAACTCTCCGATAACGGCGTCGGTTTGGTATCGGCGATGGAGAACATTCCCGACACGCCCGAGGGGAAACTCTTTCAGGCGGTCATCGAAGGCTTCAACGAGTACTATTCGGAAGATTTGCGGCAAAAGGTCAACCGAGGCTTGCGCGAAAGTTGGATCAAGGGAAACGCCACGGGCGGCATCCCGCCATTCGGGTATGTCATCAAGGACAAAAAATACGTCATCGATGAAACAGAGGCCGATGCCGTGCGGGAGATTTTCCGAAAGTATTCTCAAGGCTTTAAGGCAAATTCCATTGCCAACGATCTGAAAGAACGCAACGTCAGCCGTAAGAACGGTAAATTTATCGATCAGAAGTATGTCTACGTCATTCTGCACGACAAGCGCTATACGGGTGTCGTCACCCATAAGGGAGAAGAGTATTACAATATATTTCCGCCCATCATCACCAAGGAGGTTTGGGAACAAGTGAACGCCATCAACGAAGAGAACAAGCAGGCGCCGAGCCGCAAAAAGGAAATATTCGACTACATCCTTTCCGGGAAACTTGTTTGCGGAGATTGCAAGCATAAGATGGGCGGCACGAGCGGAACGTCGCACACGGGAGATACGCACTACTATTATATCTGCCTTTCAAAAAACAGAAAACGCTGCGTCTGCCATTGTAAGCCTGTCAAGAAACAGGTGCTGGAAGATTACGTCATTCAGGCGACCGTCAATATGCTGCGCCGCAACAGCGTCATTACAAAGATTGCGGAGACCATCGTCAAAGTACATGAGCGGATGATACGCGACGACTCGGGTTTAAGAAGGCTCCAAGCAAAGCGCGACGAAGCAAAGAAGGCCGCCGATAATCTTGTGAAAGCCATCGAGCAGGGCATTATCACGGACTTTACGAAGGACAGGCTCGCAGCATTACAGGAAGAAGTCAATCGCTGCGAGATCGAGATTAACAAAGCGATGCAAAAGACCTATGCGCATCTGACGGTTGAGGATGTTGAAAAATATCTACTCTCCAAAGTATTTGAGGATCCCGACGATATCAAGGTACGCAAGCTGCTCGTGAACACGTTCATCCGTGAAATTATCTGGTACGGCGACCACATGGTCAT
>CALVLN010000002.1 GCA_944338165.1 uncultured Clostridia bacterium
TCGGACAGGAAATTCTTTGGCGGGCTATCGCCAAGCGAGCAACGGCAATTCTTTGCCGAATGCACCCGCTTCTTCGCAGAGCGGTATGGGGAGGGCAATATCATCTCCGCCGTCGTCCACGTGGACGAAACCACGCCGCATTTACACCTGAATTTGATCCCGATAGCGGGCGGCAGACTGTGTGCGAAGAAGTTGTTTGACAGAAAGGCGCTTACCGCATTGCAGACCGACCTGCACCGAGAAGTCGGCGCAAAATGGAATTTGCAGCGCGGCAAGGAAGGAAGTCAGGCAAAACACCTTGACACGGCGGAGTTCAAGGCGAAGAAGATCGTCGAGCAGGCGCACGGGAAAGCGGACAGTATCATTGCCGAAGCCGACCATAACGCGGAGCACAAAGTTAAAATCGCTCAAATTCACGCGGACGGAATCGTATCTCAAGCAGAACAGACGGCGGAGAAAGTAAAGCAGCAGGCACAGGAGTATCTGGACGGCATTATGCAGAACATCGAGGCGGAGCGCAGCAAACCCACGCCGAAGCGAAAGAGACAAGCCGAGGAAGAGATCGCTCTACTCCGCACGGAGAACGCCGCCCTGCGGCAATCGAAGGCTATTTCAGACCGCGACCGCAGCGACCTTTTTGAGCAGTTGCAGAAAGCCGAGCGGCGCGCCAAAGGCAAGGAGCTGGCGTTCGGGATGGTGAGCGATATGCTCGCCGCCTATCCGAACGAGTTCGACGCTCTCTTGAACAAGTCACGCGCAAAGAAGACCGCCCCGTCGTTCAAGTCGCACGGCAACGACCGCGGTGGCAAGTAAAATTGAATAACCGAATACAAGGAGAAAAGCGATCGAGCAAATTACATAACAACGGGGAATGGCGAGAAGGAAAAACACCACTGGAATACCGCAATACGAGATCGATTCGCTGGCTCGCGCGTTTATTCCTGCGATCATGGACTTTTTCAACAGCGAAGAAGGTATGCGAGAGTTTGAAGAATGGAAGGCTCAACGCGCACGCAAAGACAATTAAATATCAAAGAATAAGGAAACATCCCATTGAATTTCACGGGATGACCGCTCTGACGGTTTACGGAAATCCGCGCAAAACATAAAGCGGATTGAGTATATGATTTTTTCTATATAATCAGACAGGTTGCGCCGAAGATCACAAACCTTGAACAACGGCACGAGGGGCTTGCGAAAATCTCCGCAAGCCCCTCGTTTTTTTACTAAATTCTATCGTTTTCTATTGCATTTTCATTTTCTGTGTGCTATAATAATCATAAGTTTGGAGATAGGTCGATCGATTAAAATACCAAATATAAATTAAAAACACTAACTGCATTTTGCCGAGAGCTTTTCAGTAGATAAAGGCATGGCAGTAAGTCGGGTTAATTTATAATTTTTATTTTGATTTATCAGACCTGAATGAATGGGGATATGTTACCCTCATCGGGTCTTTTTCTATTCTCCAAGCAAATTTTAACCTTGGAGGTTTTTTATGTCGGATTTTAGAAAAATTGAACAAACTATCGGTTATACGTTTGGAAACAAAGACCTTTTACAACAGGCATTTGTCAGGAAATCGTATTCCGAAGAGCACGGCGGGCAAAACAACGAAGTTTTAGAGTTTATCGGTGACAAGGCGTTGGACTTTGCCGTTGTTCGCATTATGATGGAACAATTTGGCATTATTACGGAAGACAAAGAATGGTCGGAGTTTAAGCTCCGAAATCCGAAACACTTTCAAACAAGGTACGGCGAAGGTAAATTCACCGATATCAAACAAGACTTGGTAAAAAAACAGGCCCTGTCAAAAGCGATGGATTCGCTCGGTTTTCAAAATTATTTGATTATGGGGCAAGGAGATACAAAGCAAAACCGGCAAGACAGCCTCTCTGTTAAAGAAGATTTGTTTGAAGCGATTGTCGGAGCCGTTGCTTTGGATTGCGGTTGGGACATGGACACGATTACCCGTGTCGTTGAATCTATGATCGATTTCGATTCATATTTTGAGAACGATTTGGAAAACAGCCAAAACAATGTGGCTTTGGTACAAGAATGGTTTCAAAAAAATGAAGGACGCCTTCCGCAATATCAGTATTTGAATGCAGCAGAAAATACTATCGGGGAATCTTTTAACGGTGCTCACGAGAATGGCGAGGGATTATATAAGTGTCAGTTGATTTTTGAGCGAGAGTATTTTAACGGCTATGGGAACAACAATGCGGAGGCAAGAGAAAAGTGCGCGGAATGCTTTTATAACTGGTTGGAAGAAAACGGTTATATTGTCGACCCGATTCTTGAAGCCGTGGGCGATCCGGACGAAACTCAATCAATAAGGCAACTAAACGAATTGCATCAAAAAAAGCTGATTTCAAAACCGATCTATACGTTCAAACAAGGGTATGACGATAACGGGTGTGCGGTCTGGCGTTGCGAATGCCTTGTCGAAGAAAACGGCAGATCGTTTTGCAACTATTCAAATTCCAAAAAGGAAGCACAGCGTATGTCGGCATATGAGTCGCTGCTTGATTTAATCGGTATGTACGAAGAGGAATAACATTTCGGGGCTTGCGGAAATCTCCGCAAGCCCCTCGTTTTTTATTATTTCAGATAAACGACAAATCCGAACCAATCGGTTGTTACCAAAAGGTTCGGATTATTTTGATTTGGTGGGGACAACAGGGCTCGAACCTGTGACCTCATGCATGTGAAGCATGCGCTCTAACCAACTGAGCTATGCCCCCGCCGCGCGGAAGATGATATTATTTTACACGCTTTCGGCGCGGATGTCAATCGTTTTTGGCGGCGAAAACATATTTTTCCGCCCCGCAAACAAAGAAAACGGGCCGAGGGAGATCCCCTCGGCCCGATGCCGCACGTTACGCTTTAAAAAGGCGACACGCGGGAGACGCCCGCGTACTTGACGCCGTTTGCCGCGTCGGCGAGCTGCGCCGCGTAGCTGTTTGCGCTCTTGTTGGAGTACATATAGAAGCGGAAATCCTGCGTGCCCGCGGCAAGCGGCAGGAAGCTGCCCTGATCCTGCATGGCGGGATCGCTCGCATTCGTCAGAATGGAGATGTTGACGAGGTACCGCGTGAGGTCGGCGCGCGCGCCGTCCAGCTGCGAGAGGTCGATCTGCGCATAGTTGATGCCGCCGCCGTACGCCGCGATGCCGCCGTGCACGACTTTTTCACCCTCGTACGTCGCGAGCAGGTCGCCGTACTCCTGGGGGCGGAAGGAGGTGGCAAAATCGAGCATGCCGCCGATGTTCATCTTGAACTGATCGAGCTGCGATTCGATGAGCGTGCTGCTGTCGATATGGGAGACCTGCTTCCAGTCGTACATGCGCACGTCGCCAACGAGCCGCACGACGGAGGCAAACGAGGTGCCGCCTGCGCCAGCCCAGCCTTCAAAATTGATCCCCTGCTCGCTTGAGTTTTCCGCAAGGACGGGGCCCGCAAAGTTGCTCTCGATGCCGACGGAGAAGAGGCCGCTCGTCTCCAGCACGCTGTTTTGCAGGGTGAGGTCGGTGAGCACGTACCGGCTGTAAAAATATTCGTCGTTCAGATAGTCGTTCGTCTGCGTCGGATACGCGTTGCCGTTTGCATCGGTGACCCTGGGTTCGACGCCGTTTTCCGCCGTGGCGCGGAGGGCGCGGTTGGCGCCGACTTTCACGAGGAATTCGCGCGCCTGCGAGACGATGCACCCTTCAATGCGGACATGGATGCGCTCCGCATCGCACCCCTCGTTCTGCGAGAGGCGCTCGATGAAGTAATGCTGCCCGTCGCGGTTGCCGCCGTAGGCGCGCACGACGGTACGCCCGTTGCGGATGCGGCAGTTGAGCACGCTGCAGTCGGCGTTGATCTCCAGCACGGTGCCCACGTTGTTGAGGTTGGTGAGCTCGTACGTTCCGTCGACCTCGAGCGAGCTGTCGCTGCAGCCGAGCAGATTGACGTTGTGCAGGGTGACGCCGTCCGTCCGCACGAGGAAGGAAATGTTGTCCTGCCCGGCGACGCGCGCCATCTCGCCGTAATCGACGAACGCGATGGGCCCGCGGAAGATGAGCGGCGTGCCCGTGCCGTCCTTGGCGTTGGTAAAGTATTCGGCGTTCAGCGTGTAGCCGTTGCCGAACACGTCGTTTTTGAATTCGATGACGTAATTGACGTATTCCTCGTCCGTGCGGCCGAAATAATCGTAGAAGTGCGTGTTATACGTCGACTTCATGCTGCCGAGGCGGCTCTTGAGGGCGGGGACGTTATCCTTGATCTCCTCTCCGAGCATGACGTCCGCGCCGAGCACGACGGGCAGCCCCGCGTTTGCCGCGGCGAAGACCTGCGCGCTCGTAGTGCAGAGCACGCCGTCCCCCACCGCGTCGAAGGTAAAGGAGGCGGCGACGTTCCTGCCGAAGGAATCGTTCCCCAGCCAGGACGCGGTAACGGTGACCGTGCCCTCCCCCACGGCGCGCGCCACGAGCTTCCCGCCCGAGATCTGCAGCGAGAGCACGGAGGGATCGGAGACGGTGAAGGAGAGATCCTCCAGCGCGTCGACGGTTTGCGTATTGTGATAGGTGCGCACGTCGAGGACGAAATCGTACCCGACGAGGGCATCGCCCGCGTACGCGTTCCCCGCGACGGCGAGGCGCTGCGCAAGGCCCATGTCCGAGGAATTGAGGAACTGCACGTTCGTGACGTCGCGCACCGCCTCAACGGAAAGCTCGACGGGATAGACGTCGAGCGCGTGCCCTCCGCGGAAGGGCGTGACGATGAGCGTGAACGTGCCCGCCCGCTTTGCGTCGACGGTGCAGGAATTGCCGGAGAGCGTGAGGGTGACGTCCTTCTGTGAGAGCGACCCTTCCTCCAGCTCCCAGACGAAGCTCACCCCGTCCGAGGCGACGGACGCGACGGGATAGAAGGTGACGGGGCTGCCCGCGAGCATGACGGGCTCGCCGCCCTGCACGGGCAGCGTGGAGCGCACGGTAAAGGCGAAGGCGGCAAAGGAGAAGCTGCCCGTAAATTCGCCGCCGCCCGCCGTCAGCGTAAAGGCGTGGTCGCCTTCCGCAGCGGAAAGGCGCGCGGTGATCTTCCAGCAGCCCTCCCCTGCGGCGGAAACGGGCGTGACCTCGTACGAGCTGACGCACGCCGCGGAAAGCACGGGCTGCTCCGCCGAAGCCGCATAGAAGGTGAGCGAAGAAGCCCCCTCTTCGGCGACGATGGCGGCAGACGCCCCGCCGTTGACGGTGATGCCGGAGACGCTCTGCGGCAGCGAGACGCGCAGGGAGATGCGCTGCACGAGGTCGCCGTTTACGCCGCCCTTCACGGTGAAGCGAAGGGTGACCGTACCCGCAAAGGGCAGGAGGAAGGTATCCCCCTCCACGTCGGCAAAGCCGCGTTCCACGGTGACCGACGCGCCCTCGAAGCCGGCGGGCGTAAGTTTTGTCTGAAAGCGGTACCTGCCCGCGGACACGTCCGCCTGAAGCCCGCCGTCCGCGGCAGGCGTCAGCGGAAGCGCTTCCTCCGCGCCCTCCGCAAAGAGGGAGATCTCCATGCCGTACGGGCGGGAGGAGGAGACGACGACGGTGATGCTGTCGGTATAGCCGCCGTCGTTGCTGACGGCGACGACGCGCGCCGAACCCACGCTCTCCGCGGACACGGTACCGTCGGCGGCGACGGAGACGGACGCAAACTGGGCGCCCTCCACCTGCTCCACGCGGTACGTGACGCCTTTTTCGGTGGCGTTGTCGGGCATGACCTGCGCGTCGAGGCGGAAGGGCTCGGAAGTCTCCGCGAGGTCGATGCGCAGCGTCTTATCCTCGGGCGCGTTCATGATGCGGATGCCGCTGACGGAGACGTCCACCCCCAGGGAAGCGACCTGCCCGGAGGAGAAGACGGCAAACACGAACAAGAGCGGCAGCACGAGCATGAGCGCGATGATATTTTTTCTCATAAAACACCTCCGCTGAAGCGATAGTAACGGGACTTCAGCTTATACAGGAGCACGAAGACCCCGAGGAGCGCAAAGAGCAGCGCCACGCCGCCCGCGACCAAAAAGGTAAGGTAGGCGTAGCGATCGGCAAGCCCGCGCAGGGCGAGGAACATGCGCGCGAGCAGCACCGCGCCGCCCACCAGGAAGGACGTGAGCAGCCCCGCCACGATGACGACGCTCGCCGTGTTGCCCGATTCCTTGATCTCGCCGTCGGGCTCCATGGAGAACTTGGCGTGGTTGAGGTCGACGCGGGTGGCGATACAGATCTGCGCGACGCCGAAGAGCAGCCCCACGCCGAAGAGGAAGAGCGCGTTGAGCGCGGAGAGGTACCCCGCCGCCAGCAGCACCGCCGCCGTCAGAAGCTGGGAGAGCGCGGTGACGATGAGGCACAGGAACACCTTGGAGAAGATGACCGAGCGGTACCCCACCGGCATCGCCTTGACGGAATAGAACATGCTGCCGTCGCGGCTGATGTTCGTGGTGCAGAACACGTTGGCGAGCGAGCCGAACACGAGCGTTAAAAAGACGGCGAGTTCGACGTCGCACTGCACGGCGATGAGGCGGACGACGAGCGACGCGCCGACGGACATGCAGAAGTAGACCATGAGCGGCACCACGAGCGCCACGGAAAAGTAAGAGAACATGTAATCGGGCGTGCGGAAGATGAGCAGGAACTCCTTCTTCATCAGCGCCAGAAGCTGCGGCTTTTCGCCGTGCAGGTAGAAGCGGCTGCGCGTGTAGACGTGCTGCGAGCCCGTCCGCGCCCGCAGCGCGCGGACGAGGATGAAGCGGATGCCGACGAGCGAGACGAGCGCGCACGCGGCGAGCACCGCAAGCAGCACGAGGCAACAATAGAGCACGTTCTTGCCCGCGAACAGCCCCGCGAGGAGGTTGGCGGGATACATGTAGGAGACCGCCGTGCCGATGGCGTTCATCACGCCCTCGTTGAAGAAGTACTTGATGTCGTCGCCCAGCAGCAGCTCCTTGACGCCCTCGAGCAGATACGCGTAGAGGAAGAGCAGCCCCGCCGTCACCAGCGTGATGACGAGAAAGCTCAGCACGAAGCGGTCGCGCAGCAGCAGGCGCAGCGCGTGGAAGGGCAGCGCCAGCACGGAGGCGATGCCCACGGACAGCAGGGGCAGCAGGAACACCGCAAGCACGGTGAGCAGGTAATAAAGCCACCCCTGCGGCAGGTACGCCGCGCAGGTCAGGTTGACGGAGAGCACGCACACGGCGGCGGTCACCGCCTGATGCAGGTAGATGACGATGAGTTTGGAGACGTACAACGTCTTTGCGCCCACGGGCAGCGCGGACATCACGCGCATATCGTCCGCGAGGAAGAGCGCGCGGTTGATCTGCGAGACCGCCCCCACCACCATGGCGAGGAGCACCACCGTATAGGCGGCGGTGAGCACCTCAAAGAGGCGGGAGGACGCATCCGGCGCCCCGTCCGTTTTGACGGCGAGGTAAATTTCCAAAAAGTTCCCCAAAAAGAGGATGAACACCGCAAGGAACACCGCCACCAGCGCGAGGCGGAAGAGGAAGCCCACCGCATTGAAGTTCCCCTTGCGGAAGGAGGCGGAGGCCTCCCGCCGCTGCTTGCGGAGGAGCGCAAAGAGCTGCGCGCGGTCAAGCGTGTCTTTCATGGCGTAAGAAGTACTCCTCGAAGTCGAAGTCGGGGTTGCGCGCGGCGATCTCCTTCACGTTGACGTTGGAGACCTGCTTGCCCTTGCGGATGAGCACCACGCGGTCGCACAGCTTGGCGACGGTGCCCAGCGCGTGCGAGGAAAAGAGGATGCCGTTGCCCGCCTTGGCGTAGGCGACCATGTAATTCTGCACGGCGCGCATGGTGCGCGGGTCGAGGCCGGTCATCGGCTCGTCCAAGATCCACAGTTTGGGCGCGTGGATGAGCGAGCCCATCATGCAGATCTTCTGCCGCATGCCGTGCGAATAGGAGGCGATGAGGTTGCGCACGCTCCCGCCCAGGCGGAAGACTTTTTCCAAGATCTTCAGGCGGGCGGCGCGCACCTTCTGCGGCACGCGGTAGATATCCGCCATGAATTCGAGGTACTGCAACCCCGTCATCTTGACGAACACGGCGTGGTCGTCGGTGACGAAGCCCATCTCCGCCTTGGCGGCGATGGGATCGGCGACGATGTCGTGCCCGCAGATGGTGATGCGCCCGTGCTCGAAGGGGAGCATCCCCTCCAGGCACTTTAAGGTGGTGGATTTGCCCGCGCCGTTGTGGCCGAGTAAGCCCACGATCTCCCCGGGGCGGACGGTAAAGGAGACGTTGTGCACCGCCCAGTCCGCCTTGCGCGCGTACTTTTTGTACAGCCGTTCGACGCGCACCACGGGCGCATCGCCTCCTCGATACAAAATTTCCTGTTCTTTCATAATTCCTCTCTTGTTGTGTTATGCCCACGTTCCGTTGGTGTAGGTATACGTCTTGCCCGCTTCCATGTTGGTAAGGGTGCCGTTCTCGTTCATCAGCTGGGCGATGTTATTGATGGTGCTGGTTGAAGTATAGTCGAAGATTGCTTTTGCATTAAATATCCAACCAATATCAATTTCATAATCTCCTGTCCCTTCCGTCGCCTGCGCGCTCATCGCCGCGCCCGCGCCCGTCTGCACGCTGCCGCCCGCGCCGCGTACGACGCCGCCGAACGCACCGTTGATGACGAGCGTGGAATTTTCTCCCACCGTAAGGGCGGCGTCTCCGCGGCCTTGCGGGTATTTTTCGCTCGAAACGCTGTAATTGATGTCGTCCTCCGTATAGACGAGGAACTTGTTGTTGAGCGTGAGCGTAGCCTCCTCTTCCAGCGTCAGCGTTGCGCCCGGCATCATCTTGTAGGCGTAATCGGAAGAATACGTGCCGTCTTTGAGGACGAGGTCGAGATTGCCCGCGAGCGGGAATGCGATACGTTCGGTATCGATAACCAATTCGGTCATAGCTATTTTTACCCGGATCTCCGCCACGCCGCCGACTGCGCCGCCGATGACCGTAAGGCGCACGCGCGACTGCTCGCCGTTGCCCCATGTTTTATTCTGCCATTCCTTGACGGCGCTGCCGCCGCTTTGCAGGCGGATGAGCGCATTCTCCCCATTGACGCTGTCAACAAGGTCAAAATCGACAGTCGTAAATTGAGCAGGAAGATTAATTAAACCTTCTATAGATTGTTTTGATGTATAAATTCGACCAATTGCACTGTACCGTACGCCGCTTACTATGGTCAGCGTCGTTTGAATGCTGTTCAACTCGTACTCTTTGAACGGAAATTCATTATATTTATCGGGGCGCCATTCGCCTTGTAACAGATCGCCAATATTTACCTCGCAAGACCCCATGAACACCGCAGCACCGGCAGAACCGCCGCGCCAATCGGGGATCTCCATGCGCTCGCGCACCACGCCGCCCGCAGCGGTGATGCTGCCGCCGCCGACGCTGTCTACAATAAAGCCGTAGACGTCGATATTGCCCGAACTTTCGATGGCGCCGCCTGCAAGGTCAATTCGCGCATAGCAGCCCGCGATAGAAATACTCCCTTGCCAAGCGCCCGTATTAGCAGCCCCGAAGAACCCGCCGACGGTAATGGTGCCGTTGCTGATAAGCGTGACCGTTTTGCCGAGCGTCAGCGTCACATACGGGTCGCCGATATCCGCCGCGTTGCTGGCGGGGGCTTCATCCGTCAATTTCTCGTTATAGCCGATCGTGTCATTCTCACGGAACGGCAACAACAGCGTGACGGTGTCGCGCACTGTATAATAGGAAGCATTATCCCCGTATACGTACTGCACATTTGCGTCGGCAAACGTACTATCATACTTGACGATGATGGTACCGCTTTCAGCGGCGTTCAACGCTTCCTCAATGGTGTACAACGTACCGCCGTAGTCGACCGACTTGATCTTGAACGGCGCATAATATCTGCTGCCGTCCGCGCTGACGCCCTGTTCGTTGACAAAGGTAAACTCGTACAAGTCATGATCTTCTACGATGTACGCCACCGCATACGTCCCGCCGACGAAATAGTCGATCGTAAACGAAATTGAATACATCCTTTCGACCGCGCCCGTAAACGGCTCGCCGCTCTCCGTGGTTGCCGAAACGGTAGCAGCGTTTGCAAGGGATGTTACCAACTCGTCATTCAAGGTCGCATCGGTGATTTCATACGCCCAGCCCGCGTCGCTGACCGTGAGGTTGACCTTCATCTTGTTGATGGTAACAGAGATCGTAAGACCCTCGTACACCTCATAATTCAACGGGTCGAGGCAATACGTTGCCGCAAACTTCTGATCCTTCCCTGCGGTAACGGTAGGATTTGTTTCGTCTGCCCATGCAAACCCTTCGGGAAGCTCAATATTGTTGAGCCGCATGCCCTCAAAAATAGTGTATTCAGGGAGCGTGACTTTGGGGATGTCCCCCTCGGTATACGTCGCCTTTTCGACGATGACGGTAACTTCCGTTTCCGAAACGCCCTCGTAATTGTCCGTGGCGGGCACGTATACCTTGAAGCGATACTCGCCCACATTGCCGACCGTTGCATTTTCGCCCGCAACGAGCGTGACCGTGCCGCGCTTGGCCGTAAACAGCTGCGCGATCTCCTCTGCCGTAAGCGTGCGTTCGCCCGCATACGGGACGGACGCGGTGAGGTTATTCAGCCGATTGCCGGAAACCTTGGCAATGGTCGCCTGGTAGGAGTTTACCGCAGAATCAACGTAGTTCGTCGCCGTGAATTTGTAGTACACGGTGTATTCGTCCGCGTTGATCGCCGTGGGGACGGTGGTTTGCCACGTGCCGCTTTCGCCGAGGCGATAATGCACCTCAAAGCCCTTGGGCGGGTTTTCAAGCATGATGCCGCTGCCGAGCGCGATCGCCTCGCCCGTGTATTCGCCCGCGTCATACGCCCCTACCGTGGGATACTGCCAATCGGTACGCCGTTCCAGCGTGACGGAAAGGACATACGTGATGGCAAGGTTTTTGGTGACGTTTTTGCCCTGGTAGTTTACAACCAGCGGCTGCGACCAGGCAAACTCGCTTTCCGCAAGGTTCGTGCCGTTGTAGGTATACGTGTCTGCGTCGAGCGCGTTGAGCGTGAGCGTGCCCGAATTGTAGGCAAACCCATCGGGCAGGCCGGTGAGCATATCGCTGATACTGTACGTCCACGCATCTTCCGCCGTGCCTTTGCCTTCGACCTTTACGGTGACGGAAACCGGCGTGACGGAGAACTCCGCCCCGACGACGACCTCGACGATGTAGTTATTCCCCGCCGTGACGTCTGCCGTAAGGATATAGTCGCCGACGTCGGGAATGCCGTCAATGATGAAGCCGCCCCTATCGAGCGAAACCGTGTTCTCCGTGATCTGCACGAGGTCTTTCCCGTCGCTGCCACAGAGGCCTGTAACGTCTGCCACGGTGGGAGCAAGGGCTCCGATCGCCGTGGTGTATTCCACATTCTCCTGCGCGAGGGTGACGGTGAGCGGCGCGGGCGTGACCGTGAAGGTGAAGGTTTCTTCCTTCGCGTTGTAGTTATCCGTTTTCGCCGCCGTGACGGTGAGCTTATAGCTGCCCGCGTCCCTGATGGTGCGGTCGGGTACGAGCGCGAGTTCTGCCCCGCCCTTTGCCGTGAAGTAATCTTCGGCAACGAGCGTGAAGTCTGCGCCCTTGTAGACGTCGGTAAGCGAACCTTCGCCGTCGATGGCGGTGATTTTATTTTCCGCCTTGTCGATTTTAACGGTGTATTTGCCCGTATAGTCCTCGTAATTCTTGCGGGATACCTTAAAGTAGACGGTGTAACCTGCCTCGTTGGCGGCGGTCGCCGTCACGTCGGCCTCCCAACCGCTGCCGTCCGTGAGGCTGTACTGCACGGTATAGCCCGTAACGCCCGGGACGGAGATCTCCGCTTTCAGCGACTGCGCCTCGGTGTTATACGTGAGCTCGGGCGCGTCGCCGACGGTCACCTTGCCATCGAAGGAGAGCGGCATAAGCTCGACGGAAAGATCGTAGGTAAGATCAAAGTTTTCCGCCGCGACCGCCGCGCCGTTGTAGCTGATCTGCCACGTATCGTCCTGCCATTCAAAGCCGTTTGCAAGATCGCCATTTGCCTTGTACGTGCCCACGTCCATTTGCGCGAGCGCGAGCGTGCCCGCAAAGGTGAACCTTTCGGGAAGGTCGGTGTTCCCTCTCGTGACGACGTGCGTCCACGTGCGCTCCGCAGGGCCGCTGCCCGTGACGGTGACGGTGACGGGGCGGGGCGTGACCGTGAAGGTATCCTCTTTAACCTCCGTCACCACGTAATTCTGCGCGGTAATCTCCGCGCCTACCGTGTAGCTGCCCACGGTGAGCGGCGCGCCGTTTTCCGCCAAACGCGCGGGCGCTGCCCTGCGCATGCGCATCGCCTGCGAATCCGCTGCCGTGTAGCTGTACTTGATTGTGCCGCCTGCGCCGAGGACTTCCGCCGCGTCTTTGCCCGCATCGTCGCCGAGGAGGTCTGCCGTCATCCCGGGCGTGGTATCTTCCGCGTAAGCGACGTCCTTTGCCTCCAGCGTGACGGTGATCTGCGCTTTGGCAAAGTTGACCGTAACTTGGTACGTCGCCTCCGCCCAGTTGTCCGTCTCCAATACGCCGATGGTGAAGGTGTGCTCGCCTGCGTTCTTAAAGACGTTGCCGTTTTCTGCCATCAGCACGATCGTGCCGAAGTCTGCCTTGAACTGATCGGCAAATGCAACCGTCTGATCGCACCCGTTGTAGGTATAGCTTGCAAGCGGCGTATCCGTCGGCGCGATCTTGTTGGGCGCCTGCGTGATCTCGGCAGTATAGCTGCCCTCGTAGTCATGGTAGTTTCTGCCCGTGAGTTTGAAGTAGACGGGATACTTGCCCGCATCCGTTTTTTCCGGAATATCCTGCGTGTAGCTCCCCTTTGCCTCGCCGTAAGTGACGCCGAAGCCCTTGATATCTTCAAGCACAATGCCGTTGCCGAGCGTGATGGCGCTGCCGTTATAGACCTGCGTAAAGCTGAAGTCTTTATCCGCAAGCACGTCCGCAAAATCAAGGCGCGTGATGGTGACGTTGATGGTGTACGTGATAGCAAAGTTTGCCGTCACGTCCGCCTCGCCGTAGAGGATCTGCTCCGAAGTCCACGTGAAGCGGTCGATGTCCTTATACTCGCCCGCGTCCGCCTTGTCGGCAGGGAGCGTAAGCGCGCCCGCAAAGGCAAAGCCTTCGGGGAGTTTGCTGCCGTCAAACGTGTACTCGGTGAGCGCCGATTCCGCGGGGCCCTCGCCCGTGATGCTCACGGTGACTTCCTTTTGCGTGACGGTGAACGTCGCCTCATTGATTTCGGCAATGTTGTAGTTGCCCGACGCATCCGTGACGGCTGCCGTGACGGTGTAGTTGCCCGCGTCGAGCATGCCCGCAACGGTTTGGTCATTCGGCGTAAAGGTGTACGCGCCCACGTTGAGGAGCGTGCCCTCCTTGCCCGCATCGTCGCCGAGGAGATTTGCCGAGATCTGCGGCGTAATATCCCCCGTCGGCGTGGTGTACTCCACGTCGCTCTGCTTGAAGGTGACGGTGAGGTCTGCCTTTTCGACCGTGAAGGTGAAGGTCTTATCCGCCGCGTTGTAGTTTTGGGTCTCCTCGACGCGGAAAGTGAAGGAATAGCCCTCCTCGCGCACTTCCTTAACGGTGAACGTGCCCGTGATCTCACCGTCCGTTGCCTCAAAGTAATCGGCAAAATCAAACGTCTGCTCAAAGCCGTTGTAGGTGACGGAAAGCGGCGCTTTTTCCGTGATGGTATTTTCCGCGCGGTCGATGGTAACGGTGTAGCTGCCCGTAAACTCCTCGTAATTCTTGCTCCTCACCTTAAAGTGCACGGTGTATTCGCCCGCATTCGTCCCCGCGGGAACGGCAGCCGTATATTCGCCTTCTTCTCCCACACGGTAGGTGACTGCAATTTCGCGGCCGTCCGCATGCGTGACCCCGCTGCCGAGCTCGATCGCCTTGCCCGAATACGTGCCGACATGGGTGCCATCCGGCGTTTTGAAGTCACCCTCCGTAAACGTGAGTTCGTTGATGGTGACGTTGACGGTGTACTCGAACGTGAAGTTGCCCCTCACGTCCGCCTCGCCCAGCTTGACGGCGGGATCCGTCAGCTCGAACCCTGCTGCCGTGAGCTGCTCGTAAGAATACGTTCCCGCATCGGGTTTTTCGGCGGAAAGCACGCCGCCCGTAAGCGTGAACCCTGCGGGGAGGTCTGTCGGCGTAAACTCGCCCGTGGAGAATTCGGCTTCCGCATCGCCCTCGCCCGTAACGGTGACGTTGACGGTGCGCTGCGTGACGGTGAAGGAGGCTTCCTTGACGGTAACCTTATAGTTATTCCCCGCCGTGACCTCTGCCGTAACGGTGTAGCTGCCCACGGGCAAAATACCCGTGACCTGTTTATTATCCTGCCAATAGGTAAAGCCGTTGTTATTGAGCAACTGTTTGTCGGCTTCCGTCTTAAAGCCTTCCGCCTGAATGGTCGGCCTGATTTCATCCGCATACGTGTAGGAATCGTCTGCCCCCACCGTGACGGTGAGCTCCGCCTGTTCGACCTTGACTTGGACGGTGTACTCCGTATACGTGTAGTTTTCCGTTCCCGCAACGCAGATGGTGAAGCTGTATTCGCCCGCGTCCTTGAAGACGTTGCTGCCCTCCGTTTTCAGCACGATCTCGCCGAAGTCTGCCTTGAACTGATCGGCAAAGCTGATGGTTTGCTCTTCCCCGTTGTAGGTGACGGTGATGGTATCGCTGCCCATAGGCCGAATGCTGTTTTCCGCCTGGTTGATGGTGAAGGTGTAGGAGCCCGTCTGCTCTTCATAGTTGGTAGCAGTGAGGCGGAAGGAAACCGAATATTCCCCTTCCTCCGTCGCCGTGGGCGCGGCCTCCGTGTATTCGCCGTCTACAAGGTATTCGATCTTGAACCCTTCGGGCTCTTCGCCCTTCAGCGTAACGCCGCCCGCAAGCGAAATAGGTTTGCCCGTATAATCTTTGTTGAGACTGTTATTGATGGAAACATTAAACTCGAACGCTTCCAGCGTGACGGAAAGGTTGTAGGTAAACGTAAAGTTTTCCGTCACGTTCGTGCCGTTCAGCGTAAACTGCGCCGCCTCCGTCCACTCGAAAGACGTACCATCAAGCGAACTGCCGTTTGCCGTATAGATGCCGTCGTCCGTAGTGGTAAGCGCGAGCGTGCCCGTAAGCGTGACGCCCGCAGGGAGCGTGACGTCGGTAAAGCTGCTCATCTCCCACTGCGTGCCCGCGTTCTGCGTCGCGCTCGCGGAGATGGTTACCGTGTACCGTTCCACGGTAAATTTGGCAGGAGTAACGGAAGTGATATGGTAGTTTTGCGTATCTTTGATTTCTGCCGTAACGGTGTAGCTGCCCACGGAGAAATACGGGCTCTGCTCCGCAGGTGCGCCATCCTTGGTATAGCTGTATGCGGGCACAAACAGGTTAATGCTGTCGCCTTCGCAAAGGTCTGCCTTAAGGGTAGGCGCAACGGTATCGCCGTAGGTGTACGTGCCCTCTGCCTTGACCGAAACAGTGATATCCTTCTTGCCGACGGTGAACTTAAAATTCTTACTTGCCGCCTCGTAATTATCCGTTGCCTCGACGCTGACTGTAAAGGTATAATCGCCCGCATCTTTGATCGTGACGCTGCCCGTGACCGTGCCGTCCGTCGCCATGAAGTACTCGGCGGCGTCTAAGGTATGCTCCGTGCCGTCATAGACAAACTCGTCAAGCGTTTTGCCGTTCTGCAGCGTGATCTCGTTTGACGCCTTTGCGATGCTGACGGTAAACTGCCCTTCGTACTCCGCATAATACTGCGCGGTCACCTTGAAGTACACGGTGTATTCGCCCGCATTGACCGCCGCGGGAAGCGTTTCCGTAAATTCGCCTGTTTCCCCCACGCGGTAGGTGACCGTAATTTCGCGGCCTTGGGTATCGGCAATCTCGCCGAGCGAGATCTTCTCGCCCGTATACGTGCCCGCGCTGCCGCTCGGCTTTGTAAAGTCGCTATCCTCAAAGTTGAGCGCATTGAGCGTGACCTGTACAAGGTAGCGGAGCGCAAAATTATCCGTCACATCAGCGCCGTCCAGCGTGATCTTGGCCTTCGTCGTCCATTCGAAGTCCCCGATAGCGGAACTCATCGCAACATAGGGAGCTTCTCTGTAATCGAGCGCTTTGAGCGTAAGGACGCCTTCCGCAAAGACAAACCCTACGGGAAGGTCATTTCCAAGCGTATCTTGATCTGCCGTCCAGTGCTTACCCGCAGGGGCATCCTCATCGATTGCCGTGATCGTAAGCGTACGCGGCGTAACGGAGAAGCTGCCCTCCGTAACGGTCACGATGTAGTTCTTCGCCGTGACCTCCGCCTTGACGGTATATTCGCCCACGGGCAGATACGCATCCGTGACCTGTTTATCACCCTGCCAATAGGTATAGACGACTTCAAGCACGTCCGTCTCATCCCCGCCCAAAAGCACAGCGGAAAGCTGCAGCTCCATCGGGTCTGCATAGGTATAAATCTCCTTAAGCTGAATTTCGGCTTTGATTTCCGCCTGTTTGACGGTAAAGGTAAAGGTTTCTTCCTTCGCGTTGTAGTTTTTGGTTTCCGCCGCCGTGACGGTGAGCTTATAGCTGCCCGCGTCCTTGATGGGCTCCGCGCAGGTATAGGAAAGCGCTGCCCCCTCGTCTGCCTGCAGGAATTCGGCAAGGTCAAGCTCCCATTCCTTGCCGTTATAGGTGACGGAAAGTTCTTTGCTTGGCGTGATATCATTTTTCGCCTTGGCGATCGTAACGGTGTAGCTGCCCGTAAAATCGTTATAATTCTTGCGGGAAAGTTTGTACCAGACGGTATACGTATCCGCATCCGTCCCCATGGGAACGGTGTCCGTATATTCGCCGTCTTTTTCCTTGCTGTATGTAACGGTGACGCCGTCGAGCCCGTGAGCGATATTTGCCGTAAGCTCCTGCGCCGCGGTGTTATACGTGAGCGGCTCGGGCGTGACTTCAGGCTCGCTGAACGTAAGGAAGTTGATGGTGACGGAAACAGCGTACGTGATATCAAAGTTTGCCGTCACGTCAACGCCTTCCAGCGTGATCTCGGGCTGCGTTGTCCACTCGAACGCCTTAACATCCGTATACGGCGTTTGCGAAGCGTTCGCCTTTTCTTTGGCAAGCGAAAGCGTGCCCGCAAAAGTAAACCCTTCCAGCCCGCCGAGATCGGAGACGGAAACGGCCTTGGACCATTCCTTTTCGGCATCGCCCGAGCCTTCGATCTCCACCGTGACGGCGCGCTTTGCTACGGTAAGCGTGCCGTATGTACAGCTGATCTGATAGTTCTCCGCCGTGACCTCCGCCTTGACGGTGTAGCTGCCCACGGGCAAAGTACCCGTGACCTGTTTATCACCCTGCCAATAGGTGGGCCCTTGATAGCGGAGCAAATTATCGCCTTCGCCCGCGGCGTAGCCTGCCCCCGTGACGGTCGGCGTAAATTTATCCGCGTATGTGATGTTGCCGCCGCCGATGGTGACGGTGAGCTGCCTGGGCGTGACCGTGAAGGTAAACGTTTTTTCTGCCGCGTTGTAGTTTTTGGTCTCCTCAACGCTGACGGTAATAGAATAGCCGCCCGCGCGCACGCCTTCAACGGTGAACGTGCCCTCGATCACACCGTCCGTCGCCTTAAAGTAATCGGCGAGATCAAGCTTCTGCCTGCCGTTATAGGTGACGGAAAGTTCCTTCCCCTCGATGGCGGTGATATTATTTTTCGCCTTTTGGATGGTGACGGTGTAGCTGCCCGTATAGTCGTTATAATTCTTGCGGGAAAGTTTGTACCAGACGGTATACGTATCCGCATCTGTCTCCATGGGAACGGTGTCCGTATATTCGCCGTTTTCTTCCCTGCTGTACGTCACGGTGACGCCGTTGAGCCCGTTCAGATCAAACTTTGCCGTAAGCTCCTGCGCCGCGGTGTTATACTTGAGCGCAGCGGGCGTAACATCGGGAACGCTGAACGTAAGGAAGTTGATGGTGACGGAAACATCGTACGTGATGATAAAGTTTTCCGTCACGTCATCGCTTCCGTAGGTGACGGAAAGCGGCGTCTCCCACTCGAACGAATCGATCGCATCGTACGTTTTTGCGTCCGCTTCTGCGGCGGGAAGCACGAGTTTGCCCGCAAAGGTAAACCCTTGCAGCCCCTCCGCCGTAAAGGTTTGCGTCGACCACTTCGTTTCGGCAGGGCCCGAGCCCGTGACGGAAACGGTGATCGCGCGCTTTGCTACGGTGAAGGTGCCCGCCTGCACCTCGACGATATAATTGCCGCTCGGGTCGGTGACTTCCGCCGTGACGGTATAGTCGCCCGCGGGGAGCATGCCCGACTTGACTTCGCCGTTCTGCTTGAAGACGACGCCGGTAACGATGAGAGCCTCGATCTTATCGTCGCCAAGCATTTTTGCGGAGAGCGTGGGTACCATGTCCGTGGAAAGCGCGGTATACGTGCTGCTGCCCGAGAGCGAAACGGTAAGCGGCGCCCTGGCAAATTCCACGGTCACCGTCTCCGTCGCGCCCATGTAGTTGTTGGTGGCAACGACCTGCACTTCAAAGGTATGCGTGCCCGCGGCGGTAAAGACGTTGCTGCCCGCCTCCTTCAGCACCACGGTGCCGAATTTGGCAGAAACGAACTCCTCAAACGCGACGGTCTGCGCCTCCCCGTTATACGTGTAGCCCGTGACGGGGGAAACTTCGATCGCATTCTCCGCCTGCGTGATCACGGCAGTATAGCTGCCCTCGTATGCCTTATAGTTTTTCGCCGACAGGCGGAATCCCACGGTGTAGTTCCGGGCATTCACCCCCGTGGGGAGCGACGCCGAATACGTCCCGCCGTCCATGCGGTATTCTGCCTTGAAGCCCTCATAGCCCGCAAGAACGATGCCGTTGCCGAGCGCGATCTCCCTGCCCGTGTAGGGCGCGGAGAAAGCAAACTGCGACGCGTCGACCTTGAACGTAAGCAGGTCGAGCGTGACGGAAACGTTGAACGTGAAGGCGAAGTTCTCCGCCTTGACGGGCGAACCCTGATAGCTGACCGCATACGGCTGCGTCCACGTGAAATCCGCAGCGACGTCCGTATAAGTCCCCGCGTCCTCCTCGTTGAGGGACAGCGTGCCCGAGAAGGCAAACCCTTCGGGAAGCGTGGTCGTAAAGGCGTCGGTGCTCCACTCCGTCAGCGCATCCTGCCTGCCGGAGGCGGAGACGGTGACGGCGAGCGGGGCGATGGTGACGCTGCCCGCCTCGACGGTCACCGCGTAGTTTTCCGCCGTGACGGACACCGTAAGGGTATAGCTCCCCGCGTCCGGCATACCCGTTACGGGCTTGCCGTCTTTCTGCAATTCATACCCGCCCACGGAGAGCACGCTGCTCGTTTCCCCGGGGATGAGCCCGTCCGGGCGGATGCTGCCCGCGATCGCCGAAGCCTGCGTGGTATAGGGATACGAGCTTTGCGACGCCGAAACGGTGACGGTGATCGCCTTTTTGCCGACGGTAAACTGCGCCTCGCCGTCCGTTACGGTATAATTTCTGGCGGTGTAGCCGCCCGTCTTCACCGTATAGGTGCCCGCGGAAAGCCTGCCGCTTACCGCTTCGCCGCCCTTAAAATAGGTGAAATATCCGCCCGTCAGCTCGGACATGTCCTCGCCGTAGACGAACCCGTCCGAAGTGACCTGCGGGGCAGGCGTTTCCCCGTACGTGATATTCCCCACCGTGACGGCGAGCGTGATGGGCTTTCTCTCCACCGTAAGCTGCACGGACGGCGCCGTTACGGCATAGTCCGTAAGCGGCTGCGACGCCTTGGCGGCGACGGAATACGTGCCCACCGTGAGGCGGCTTGCGTCCGCCTCGTTCCCGTTGAGCGTATAGCTTACGGCAAACGATGCTTTCAATGCCTCGTCGCCCGCCACGAGCCCCGCAAAGGCGAGCTCCGCCTGCGGCTGCGTGCCGTAGACGAGGGTATCGCTCTTCAGCGTCACCGTGACGTTGAGCGCGGCCTTTTGGATGGAAAATCCCGCGCCCTTATATTCGATGGAATAATTCTCCGAAGTCAGCCCCGAAGCGGACAGCGCATAGTTGCCCGCATGCACGGGAGCTTCGGCACTGCCGTTAAAAAGATAGGTAAGCGCGCCGCCGAGGACCTCCTCCGATTCGCCGAGCACGAAGCCCTGGAAGGATGCCTCGGGCGCGGGCGCCTGACCGTACGTGACGTCCTCTGCCGAGAGCGTGACGGTAAGCGTCGCCTTGACGACGTCCGCGGAGGAAGTGAGCGTCTTTTCGCCCGTGACCACGGCGCCCGCCGCGTTCTCATAGCGCGCGGAAACCGTGACGGAAGCCGTCTGGCTGCCCGCGCCCTTCCAGGGGAACTGCGCCTCCGTGCTGCCGTCCGACCATTCGTAGGAATAACTCATCCCTTCATAAGAAGGAAGCTGCAGCGCGACGCTGTCGCCGTAGACGGGAACGTCCGTCGCGGTCAGCTTCACGCCCGAAAAATCAACGGCAAAATGCGCCGTGGCGGAAACGTCCGCCGCGGGCATGCCGTTCGGATATTTTTCCGTGAGGAGCACGGGCTCCGCCCCCTCTTCTTCCACAAACCAGCCTTCAAAGAGCAGGCCCTGCGGGACTTCCGGCGCTTCGGGCGCGAGCGCGCCTTCAAAGAGCACCTCCTGCGTGGACGTGCCGCCCAGCGCGCCGAGCGTGAGCGTATAGCTGTTGCGCGAATATTGGGCAACGATATCGGTACGGCGGTCGATGTCGGTATGATCGCCCTCCCATCCCGTAAAGGTAAACCCTTCGTGCTCGGGCGCCTGCGGGAGCGCCGCGTCGCCGCCCAGCGGCACGCGCTGTACGTCGATCGCCTCGCCCGTGACGCCGTCCACAAAGGTGACCGTGTAAACCGTCTCCTTGGATTCGGGCGTAAAGACGGCGTAATAGGTCATGTCTTCCGAAACCGCCGTCGCAAGCGAGGTGACTTCCCCCTCTTCTTCCAGGCTCCAGCCGGCGAACGTATAGGTATACGCGTCGTCCGCCGCCTTTTCGGGCGTGCCTTCGGGCTGGGGAACGGGATCGCCCTCCGCCACGGAGACCGACCAGAATTCCTCTTCCCCGTTCATGAAGACGACCTCGTATTCCGTCGTCTCCTCGCCCGGGTCATCCCGCCAGTTGACCCCGCCGCAGCCTACGGCTACCGTCGCGGCAAAACAAGCGACTGCGATCCCCGTCCAAAGCCATTTCTTTTTCATACAAACCTCCGGTTTTCTCCCGCGCGGATGCTCCCGCCGCGGCGCGGCTTTTTGCCGCATTTTCTGTATGTCCCTGTTTTCGCGTCGTCAAAAGAAAAAATCCTGCGGCATGAACGATCGTGTTTCGCTGCGTCTTTCCGCTGCGGCTCTTTATCCGCATACGAAAAAAACCTGCCTGCAGGTCTTATCCTTATTATACTATATACCCCTCCCCGCGTCAACATAATTCCCCGCCGTTTGCCAATTTTCATGACGAAATTTTCAATTTTTTGGCGGATTATGTCACTTTGTGTAATAGAAATGCATAACAATATAACCGACAAGCATGACACGGCGTTGAAATTATCTTATGCGCGCCGCAGAAAAAAAGCCCCTATAAAGGGGCTTTTTTTTACTGGCCGAGTTTTGCCTTGGCGCGCGCCTTGGCGCGCAGTTCGCTGTCGAGGATGCGCTTGCGGACGCGGATATTCTTGGGCGTGACCTCAAGCAGCTCGTCGTCGTTGATGAATTCCAGCGCTTCTTCCAGGCTCATCCGCTTGGGAGTGATGAGGCGGAGCGCGTCGTCCGAAGCGGAAGACCGCGTGTTGGTGAGGTGCTTGGTCTTGCAGACGTTGACGTTGATATCCTCATCCTTGGGCGAGAAGCCGACCACCATGCCCTCGTACACGGGGGTGCCGGGCGTGATGAACAGGGTGCCGCGGCCCTGGGCGTTGTAGAGCCCGTAAGTGACCGCTTCGCCCGTTTCGAAGGCGACGAGCGAACCCGTGCTGCGCCGGTCGATCTCCCCTTTGAAGGGCTGATACTCAAAAAACACCGAGCTCATGACGCCTTCGCCCTTGGTGTCCGTCAGAAATTCGCTCTTGTAGCCGAACAGCCCGCGCGAGGGGACGAGAAATTCGAGGCGCATGCGCGAACCGACGGCGTTCATGTGCAGAAGTTCGCCTTTGCGGGCACCCATGCTCTGGAATACGGGGCCGGTGCCGTCCTCGGGAACGTCGACGATGAGGCGCTCCACCGGCTCGTACAGCTGCCCGTCGATGGTCTTGAAGAGCACCTTGGGCGAACTGACCTGGAACTCGTATCCTTCGCGGCGCATCGTCTCGATGAGGATGGAGAGGTGCATCTCCCCCCTGCCGGCGACGCGGAAGGAATCGGCGGAATCGGTATCCTGCACGCGCAGCGAGACGTCGCGCAGAAGTTCGCGGTACAGCCTGTCGCGCAGATGGCGCGTGGTGACGAACTTCCCCTCCTTGCCCGCAAACGGCGAATCGTTGACGGAGAAGATCATCTCCACCGTCGGCTCGGAGATCTTGACGAAGGGCGCGGGCTCCACGCAGTCGGACGCGCAGACCGTGTCGCCGATGTTGATGCCTTCAAGCCCGGAAAAGCAGACGATGTCGCCCGCCATGGCGCTCTCGCAGGGGACGCGGCTGAGCCCCTCGATCTCGTACAGATTGATGAGCTTGCCGCGGGTATTGACGTCCTTATGGTTGTAATTGCAGACGACGACGTCGGCGCCCGGTTTTGCCGCGCCGCGCTCGATCCTGCCGATGCCGATCCTGCCCACGTATTCGTTGTAGTCGATGGAGGAGACGAGCAGCTGCAGCGGCCCCTTCTCGTCCATTTCAAGGGGCGGGAAGTGGGAAAGGATGGTCTCAAAAAGCGGCTTTAAGTCGGCGCCCGGCACGTCGGGGTCGAGCGAGGAAGTGCCCGCTCTGCCCGAACAGAACACAAACGGGCTTTCGAGCTGATCGTCCGTGGCGTTGAGGTCCATCAGAAGTTCCAGCACCTCATCCACCACCTCCTTGACGCGCGCGTCGGGGCGATCGACCTTGTTGACGACGATGATGAGCTTGTGCCCCATCTCCAGCGCCTTCTGCGTGACGAAACGCGTCTGCGGCATGGGGCCCTCCGCCGCGTCCACGAGGATGAGCACGCCCGAGACCATCTTGAGCACGCGCTCCACCTCGCCCGAAAAGTCGGCATGCCCCGGGGTATCGATGATGTTGATCTTGACCCCGCCGTAATGGATGGACGTATTTTTGGCAAGAATGGTGATGCCGCGCTCGCGTTCGAGTGCGCCCGAATCCATGACGCGCTCCTCCACCACCTGGTTCTGGCGGAAAGTACCCGCCTGTTTGAGCATCTGATCCACGAGCGTCGTCTTGCCGTGGTCGACGTGCGCGATGATCGCAATGTTCCTTAAATCTTCTCTGATCACTGCCGTTACCTCTGCGTATAATTTCTTTTCCCGTTAAGTACCCGTCTATTTTAATACTTTTTCTCAAATTTGTCGAGAAAAACGGCGCCGTGCGAAAAATTTTTTTCGATGTGTATGCTTTTTCCGTTTTTTGCGCGAAAAAAAGAGCGACGTGCGCTCCTTCTTTTATTCCGCCCGTTTAGGGCAGAGATTTTCATAGACGCAGAAGCGGATGGTATATCCGTTGTCCTCCTCCGGGGCGCTCTCCGAGACGAGCGCAAACGCCTCGTCCGCGTCAAGATCGGGCACGAACACCTCTGCCCCGCCGTCCGCCTCCACCTTGGTCACCAAAACGTGCGTGCAATAGGGAAAGAGCGTGCGGTATACGCTCGCCCCGCCGATGACGAACACGTCATCGGGCGGATACTTGCCGATCTCGGCAAAGAGGGCGGGGAGATCCTTCACCCATACCGCGCCCTCCCCCACGGGCTCGGGCGAGAGCACCACGTTGACGCGCCCTTTGAGCGGCTGCCCGCCCGGGAAGGAACGCAGCGTGTTGAGCCCCATGACGACGACTTTGCCTTTCGTCGTCTCGCGGAAAAATTTCATATCCTTGGGGAGCCTGAACATGAGGTCGTTTTGTTTGCCGATGCCCCATCGGCTGTCTGCATGCAGGATCGCTTTCATATTGCCACCGGGATCTTGGTTTCAAGCGGCGTGTATTCGTACCCTTCGAGGGCGAACGAATCCACGGTAAAATCGTAAAAGTTTTTCACGGACGGATCGACGACGAGGCGCGGCGCCTTCTTCTGCGGGCGCGAGAGGATCTCCTCCACGATGGGGATGTGCCTGTCGTAGAGATGCGCGTCAGCGATGACGTGCACGAGTTCGCCCGCCTTCAGCCCGCTCACCTGCGCAAACATGATGAGGAGGACGGCGTATTGCACCACGTTCCAGTTGTTTGCCGTCAGCATGTCGTTGCTGCGCTGGTTGAGGATGCCGTTTAAGGTATCCCCCGAAACATTGAACGTCATGGAATAGGCGCAGGGGTAGAGATGCATCTCGTGCAGATCCTGAAAGTTATACAGATTGGTGAGGATGCGCCGCGAGGCGGGATTGTGCTTCAGGTCGTAAAGGACGCGGTCCACCTGATCGAACTCCCCTTCGGGATAGACCGCCTTCTGCGCCAGCTGATAGCCGTACGCCTTGCCGATGGAGCCGCTCTCGTCCGCCCAGCTGTCCCAGATGTGCGAATGCAGGTCGCGGATGTTGTTGCTCTTCTTCTGCCAGATCCATAAGATCTCGTCGATGCAGGAGCGGAACGCCGTGCGGCGGATGGTGAGGATGGGAAATTCTTCCCGCAGGTCGTAACGGTTGACGATGCCGAATTTTTTTACGGTATGCGCGGGGGTGCCGTCCTCCCAGTGCGGACGGACGGGAAGATCGGTATCCCATACGCCGTCGCGCATGATCTGCAAACAGTTTTCCCGGAAGAGTTCGTCTGCCCTGCTCATGCCTGCACCTCCAGTTCCGCGCGGATGCGGCGGCGCGTCTCCTCCCCGCCCAGGATCTGCATGATCGTCCACAGATCGGGGGTGTTCGCCCTGCCCGTCACCGCGATGCGCAGCGCTTCGGCGACGTCGGCGACGCTCCCTTTGTAGGCGGAAGAGTCTGCTTTGTATGCCTTCATATCGGAGGCGAAGCCAAGCATGTCCGCGATCTGTTTGACCTTTTGGAACCAGACCTGGCTGTCATCCCCTTCGTCAAACGTCTCCAGAAAGGCGCGGAGGATCGCGTTTTTATCCGCCGCGGGGATGCGGTATTCGTCCGTCCGCTCCCCTTTGCGGAAGAAATACGCGATCAGCCCGACCGCCTGTTTTGCCGTGGTAAAATCTTTGCGGCGCTTCTTGCCCGCGGTACCCATGCACAGGTTGAGCACGCGCAGAAGGTACGCTTCGTCCCGGAAATATCCCTTTTCTTCCTCGCTGCCGAACGCCTCCGCCCAGTCCTTGAGGAAGCAAAGCATCTCCTCCGCGGAGAGGCGGGAAAGTTCGTTTTTGGAGATATCGTTGAGCTTATCGAGGTCAAACAGCGCCCCGCTCTTCCCCATCTTGGAAACGGAGAAGGGAAACTCCTCCAGCGGCTTTTCCGGAAATTTTGCATACCACTCCTCAAAATTGGAATTGAGCAGCGTGAGCATATATACTTTGACGGCGCGCGGGAAATACCCCTCGCGGCGGTAAAATTCCAGGGAGAGTTCGGGGTCCTTGCGCTTGGAGAGCTTGCGTTTCGTCTCCCCGTCCATCTTCATCAGCGAACAATTGTGCCCGTATTTGGGGCAGGCAAAGCCGAGTGCGGAAAAAAGTTCCAGGTGCACGGGAAGGGAGGCGAGCCACTCCTCCCCGCGGATGACGAGCGTGGTGCGCATGAAATGATCGTCGACGGCATGCGCGAAATGATAGGTGGGAATGCCGTCCGACTTTAAGATGACTACGTCCTGATCGTTTTCGGTGACGGTGATGTCGCCCTTGATCTGGTCGCGGAAGGTAAATTTATGCGCGGGATCCCCCTGCGAACGCAGGCGGATGACGTACGGCAGCCCCGCGTCGAGTTTCTGATAGATCTCTTCCTCGCTGAGATGGCGGCAGACGGCGTATTCGCCGTAATAACCCGTCACCTTTTTTTCGGCGGTCTGCTTCTCGCGCAGGGCGGAAAGTTCTTCCTCCGTGCAGAAACAGGGATAAGCGCGCCCCTCCTCGATGAGCTTTTTGGCGAACGCGCGGTAGATCTCTGCCCGCTGGCGCTGATACCACGGGCCGTACGTATCGTCCCCGCCGATCTCCGCGCCCTCGTCGAAGCGCACGTCAAAATAGCGGAGCGCGTTTTTGACCGCCTCCACCGCGCCCTCGACCTTGCGCTTGAGGTCGGTATCCTCGATGCGCAGGAACATGATGCCGCCGCTGCGGTGCGCGATGCGCTCGTTGGCGATGGCGACGAAGAGGTTCCCGAGGTGGATGAACCCCGTGGGGCTCGGCGCCAGGCGCGTCACTTCCGCGCCTTTCCCGAGGGCGCGCGGCGGATAAAGCGCCTCGTAATCGGCGGGAGCGGGATACTCCCCGGGGAGCAGGCGTTCTGCAAGTTTTTTCAAATCCATAGTGCGATCTCCTTGCCGCGATGCGGCAGATTTTACCGTTCAAAGATGCGGAAATTTTCCTCCGAGACGGGAGCGCGCCCCGCCTCGATGTAGTGGATGCGCGCGGTCGCCCGGGCAAGACAGGGCGCGCCGATGCCGAGCGACTCCGCCGCCCGCACCACGGCGCCCGAAATAAAGTCCGCATCGCACGGCTCCCCCCTTTCCAGGGAAAACAGCATGCCCGAGCGGGTATTTTTGTATTTTTTCATGGCAAATGGCAGCAGCAGCCCGCCGAACGGCGGGGCGAACACGCGAAAAAGATCGTGCCCGTTCAAGGGCAGTTTTTTGCAGCCCGCAGCGCGCGCCACGGCGAACGTCTCCCGCATGAGCAGCATCGCATACCGCCTGTATTTTGCGGCGATCTCCCCGAAAGTGAGCCCGGACAGAGCGGAAAGCGTGGAAAAAGACGCGTTGATCGCGAGCTTGGCAAAGCGGATCTCCGTAAGGTTTCCGACCGTCACGAACGCGCAGCGCTCCAGAAGCGCCGCAAGCTCTTCCAGCCGCCTGCCCTTCCCGTACGCGCCGAGCGCGACGTGAAACCCGCTTTCGCTCGTGACGCGGACTTTCCCCGCGCCGACTCTCTCCGCGCCCCAGGAAAGCGCCGCGCCGTAAACCGCGTCTGCGCCGACCACGTCCGCAAGCGTTTTTTCGGGGAGCCCGTTCTGCACGCTCACGAGCGCGCCGTCGTATGCGAGATGTCCCTTCAGAAAGCAGGCGATCTGCCGGTTTTCGCGCTGTCCGGTCGCAAGAAAGACGACGTCATAGCGGCGTTTCATCTCGGCGGGCAGGAGCGCCGACACCTCCGTCACCGTTTCCGCCCGCGCCGAGAGCAAAACCGCGCCGTTTTGTTTCAAAGCATCGACGTGCGCGCGGTTGCGGCTGACCAGATCGCACGGGATGTGCGCCCGCGTCAGCAGGACGCCGAGGGAAGTCCCCATCGCGCCCGCGCCGTAGACGCAGATCCTCACCGCCGCACCCCCGCCGCCTTTTTTACCAGCGAGACCGCTTCGGAAAACTTTTTCCCGCTTAAGTCGACGGTGACGTCGGCATATTTTTCATAGAGGGGCACCCGCTCCTCGTAAAGTTCCGTAAGCGTATGCACGTCCCCGCGCATGACCACGCCCCGCCGCGTGAAATTTTTGATGCGGCGGCAGACTTCGCCGGCGTCGAGTTTGAGATAGACGACCTTGCCGATCTCCTTGAGGTGGCGCATGGCGCGGTCGCCGTAAACGACGCTGCCGCCCGTGGCGATGATGCAGCGCTGCGCCCAAAGTTCCGCGTTGATGCGCTCCTCAATGGCGATGAACCCCTCCGCGCCCTCGCGCGCGATGATGTCGCATAGAAGCGCCTTCTGATCGTTCTGGATGAGAAGGTCGCTGTCGATAAAACCGTAGCCGCAGCGCTTGGCGAGAAGAAGCCCGATGGACGTCTTGCCCGAAGACGGCATGCCGATGAGGACGATGTTTTTCATATCCCGTCCATTATAAATCATGCGGGAAAAAATGTCAACCTTCCGCAGGCGGTCGGCGGAAGAAACCTCGCCGTCCCTTCGGTTTTCCGTTCGCCCGCAAACCGCGCCGCCTGACGCGGCGCGGCGCGGCGCCTGACGGAAAAACAAACGGCGCCGCCATGTCCGCGTCGTTTTTCTTTTTTACGGCTTTTTCGTGTACACTGCTTGACAATTTTCGCAAAGTGTGATAGAATATGAATATCCTAAAAATAAGGGAGGAAATCATGAAGAAGAAAAGTTTATTGCTGACTTGCGCGGCGCTGCTCGCCGTGATGATCATGCTGCTCTGCGGCTGCAGTTCCTACGGCGGCATCAAAGCATCGTATGAAAACGCGGGCTTTACCGAAAGCGAGCTCACCGAAGCCATTCAGAGCGATCTGATGAAGGCGATCAATGCCGGCAGCGAGGAGGAGATCGAGCAGGTCTGCACGATCCACGTCTTCACCAAAGACATCGTCAACATCGCCGTCATCCTCGAGTTCAACTCCACGGACGACATGCAGGAGATGATCGACGGCAGCGATACGCTGAAAGCGCTCATCAAAGACATTCAGAATTCCGACTACGTCAACGGCAACTGCCTGCTGGCGCTCGCGATCCTGGATGGAAAGGCGCCCTTCAAAGGCTGACAAAAAAGGCTCTCCCGCGCGGGGGAGCCTTTTTTTTGCCTTTTTTTTCCGAAAGGCGCAAAAAAAACTTGTCAAATGCGCCGCAATATGCTATAATCGGTTAGTATTTCGGAAAACAGAAAAAAGGATTGGTCAGCTATGGATCGCGTACTCATGTTAATCAACCTGCTCGCGCCCGCCAAGGACGCGGCGACTTATGCAACCTACCGCACCATCAGCATCGTCTTCGTCATTGCGATGTTCGTGGCTGCGATCGCCGCCATCGTGCTCGTGCTCATCCAGCCGGGCAACTCGGACGGCATCGACGCGCTCGGCGGCTCGAGCGAAACCTTCTTCGGCAAGAACAAAGGCAAGTCCACCGAAGCGACGCTGAAAAAATGGTCGGTCGTCTGCCTCGTCGTACTGGCAGTTCTTGCGATCGTGTTCTATATCCTCCAGATCGACGCGATCTGGGCTTGATCGAAACGAAGGAAAACGGGCGGCTCTCTGCGAGCTGCCCGTTTGTTTACAGTATCATACGGAGATATCTGCTTGAACGCAAAACAATCTTTGCTTGCACAAATCACGGGCGGCACGTTCGCCCTGCATACCGACGACCAGATCGCACGGAAGATCCGCCTGAAAGGCGAGAGTGAAAAACGCGCCCTCCGCGGCATCCTCGATTCCCTCGTGCGCGAGGGAGCGCTGCTGCGCGATTCCCGCCTGCGCTACGGCACGGCGGAGCAATTCGGCGCCAAAAAGGGAACGATCTCCGGCAACGAGCGCGGATTCGGCTTCTTTATGCCGGAGGACGGCTCGGGCGATCTCTTTCTCTCCCACCGCGCCCTCAACGGCGCGCTGCACGGCGACACCGTCTACGCGATCTGCACGGGCGGGCGCGCCGGAGACGAAGGCGAGGTGCTCTGCATCCTCGAACGCGGGTATCGCGAGATCGTCGGCACGTTCCGCCGCAAAAACAAACAGGCGGGCGTGCTCATCCCCGACGAGCGCAAATATACCGAAAGCATCTTCATCCCCCTGCGCGACAGCATGAACTGCCCGGACGGCGCCAAAGCCGTCGCCGAGATCACCTCCTATCCCGAAGGCCGTTCGCCGGGCGGCAGGATCGCGGAGATCCTCGGGGACGCCTCCGATTTTTTCGTGGAGGAGCTCTCCCTCATCCGTTCCCACCGCCTGCGCGAGGAATTTCCGCAGGCCGTGGAAGAACAGGCGGGCGCCTGTGAACGGCGCGGCATCCGCCCGGAGGATCTTGCAGGACGGGAAGACGTGCGCGGCACGCTCACCGTCACCGTGGACGGCGAGGACACGCGCGACATCGACGACGCGATCTCCCTTTCGCGGGAAGGCGGGATCTTTCTGCTCGGCGTGCACATCGCCGACGTGACGAATTACGTGACGGAAGGCAGCGCCCTCGACGAAGAGGCGTTCGCCCGCGGGACGAGCGTATACTTCCCCGACCGCGTTCTGCCCATGCTGCCCAAGGCGCTCTCCAACGGCATCTGCTCCCTCAACGAGGGCGTAGACCGGCTTACCCTTTCCTGCTTTATGCGGATAGACGGGCGCGGCAACGTGCTTTCCCGCCGCGTCTGCCCCGCCGTCATCCGTTCCCGCCACCGCCTGACCTATGACGAGGTGACGAAACTCGCCGAAGGGGACGCCCGCATGCGGGAAACCTACCCGGACCTCATCGACTTCGTGCGCGATGCGGTAGAACTCACGCACATCTTAAAGGACGCGCGCGCCGCACGGGGCGGCGTCGCCCTGGACGTGAGGGAAGCCAAGATCTTATACCGCGACGGCAGGATCAGCATCCCCGAACACAGGCGCACCGTCTCGCACGAGATGATCGAACAATTCATGGTACTCGCCAACGAGAGCGTCGCTTCCCTCATGACCGAACAGAACGAGCCCTTCGTCTACCGCGTGCACGAAAAGCCTTCCCCCGAAAAGGCGGAAGCCTTCCGGCTCTTTCTCGGCGAGGCGGGGATCCCTGCGAACTTCGACCCGGAAAACGTGACGCCGTACGAGTATCGCTCCCTTCTCGAAGGGCTGAAGGACTCTCCGCTCTGCGCCATCGTCAACCGCGTCATGCTGCGCTCCATGATGAAGGCGAAGTATTCGCCCGACAATCTGGGGCATTTCGGCCTCGCGTCTGCCTGTTACTGCCATTTCACCTCCCCCATCCGGCGGTATCCCGATCTCTGCATCCACCGCATCATCAAGGCGGCGCTCACCGACGCATCCGGGGCGCGGGCGCACTTTGCCCCCGTCGTCGGGGAAGTTGCCCGCCGCTCCTCCGAATGCGAAAAAAACGCCACGGAGGCCGAACGGGACGTAGATGCGCTCTATACCGTCGCCTACATGCAGGACAAGATCGGGCAGGAATTTGAGGCGGCCGTATCGGGCGTCACCTCCTTCGGCGTCTTTGCCGAACTTCCCAACACCGTCGAAGGGTTTATCCCCGTGGAGACGCTGCCCGACGACAGCTATGAATTTTTCGAGGACAAATTTCTGCTGCTCGGCACGCGCAACAGCTTCCGTCTCGGCGAACGCATCCGCATCCGCGTGGCGGGCGTCGACTGGGGTTCACGCAGGACCCGCTTCCAATTCCTGAGCAAGGCGGAATGACCGCCGGAGAACATGACCATGAAAGCCATCGCCGTCAACAAATCGGCATCTTTTGAATATTTCATCGAAGAGCGCTTCGAGGCGGGCATCGTACTCGAGGGCAGCGAAGTAAAATCGCTGCGCGCGGGGCACGCCTCCCTGAACGAGAGCTTCTGCGAGCTGCGCCGCGGCGAGATCTTCCTCAAAAACATGCACATCGCGCTCTACGACAAGAGCGGCGCCTTCTCCACGCGCGATTCGCGCAAGGACAGGAAACTGCTCCTGCACAAGCGGGAGATCGCCAAGATCGCCGGCAAAGTCAACGAGAAAGGCTATACGCTCGTGCCGCTGAAAGTATACTTCAAGGAAGCGCTCGTCAAAGTGGAGATCGCCCTCTGTCGCGGCAAACACGCCTACGACAAGAAGCGTGCCATCGCCGAACGCGACAGAAAGCGCGAGACCGACCGCGCCGTCAAAGAATACTTCAAATAAGGAGGACTCCCCATGAAAGAACTCCACCCCGAAACGTTATGCGTGCAGGCGGGCTACAAGCCGGAAACGGGCGAAGCGCGCATCCCGCCCGTCTGCCAGAGTACGACCTTTTTCTACGGCGACACGCAGAAAATGGCGGACCTTTTCGACCTCAAGACGGAAGGATTTTTCTATTCCCGCCTCGCCAACCCCACCGTGGACGCGCTGGAAAAGCGCGTGGCCGCGCTCGAGGGGGGCGCCTGCGGCATCGGGTGCGCATCGGGCATGTCCGCCATCCTGCTCACCGCGCTCACCCTGTGCGAAGCGGGCGACAACATCGTCTGCGCCGGGCAGGTCTACGGCGGAACGTACAACCTCTTCCGCGTGACGCTGCAAAAGTTCGGCGTCGCCTGCCGCTTCTTCGACGTCGACGCAGGGCCGGAGGAGATCGATGCCCTCATCGACGAAAAGACGAAGTTTCTCTTTGCCGAAACGGTCGCCAATCCCGCCGTCGCCATCTGCGACTTTGCGGCGCTTTCCGCACTCTGCCGCGCGCACGGGCTGCTCTTTATCGTCGACAACACGCTGGCGACGCCCATCCTCTGCCGTCCGCTCGCGCTGGGCGCGGATATCGTCATACACTCGACCTCAAAATACATCGACGGCCACGCCGCCGCGCTCGGCGGCATGATCGTGGACGGCGGGGAATTCCCCTTCCGCGACAATCCCCGCTATCCCGCCTTCAACGTGCCGGACGAAAGCTATCACGGGATCGTTTACGCGGACATGCCCGCCGCATTTGCCGTAAAATGCCGCGCGCAGATGATGCGCGATACGGGCGCGGTGATGAGCCCGCAGAATGCGTTCCTGACCTTTCTCGGCTGCGATACGCTTGCCCTTCGCATGAAAAAGCACTGCGAAAACGCCAAAAAAGTTGCCGCATACCTCGACGCGCATCCGCGGACGGAATGGGTGCGCCATCCCTCTCTCCCGCAGGATCCCTACCATGCGCGCATGCTCCGCTACCTGCCGGACGGCACGGGCGGCATGCTCAGCTTCGGCATCGACGGGACGGCGGAAACCTGCGCGCGCTTTATGCAGTCGCTTTCGCTCATCACGCAGGAAACGCACGTTGCCGACGTGCGGAGCTGCATCCTGCACCCCGCGTCCACCACGCACCGCCAGCTCTCCCGGGAAGCACTGGAAGAGGCAGGCATCCCCGAAAATCTCATCCGCCTTTCCGTCGGCATCGAAAACGCGGAAGACGTCATTGCCGATCTCGATCAGGCTTTTTCCCGTATGTAAGGAGGACATGGTATGCCCATCGTCATTGACCGCGCTCTTCCCGCCTATTCCGTACTCAGCGGCGAAAACATATTCGTCATGACGCGCGAACGCGCGACGGGGCAGGATATCCGCCCCATCGAGATCGCCATCTTAAACCTGATGCCCACCAAGGAGGAGACGGAAACGCAGTTCATGCGCCTGCTCTCCAACTCGCCGCTGCAGGTCAACGTGACGCTCGTCCACACGGGGAGTTACCGTTCCCGCAACACGGGCGCCGAATACCTGGCGCAATTCTATCAGCCGTTTTCTGCCGTAAAAGGCCGCCGCTTCGACGGCATGATCGTCACGGGCGCACCCGTTGAGGATATGGATTTTTCCTCCGTCGCTTACTGGGAAGAGATGAAGGAAATATTTGCCTTCACGCGCAGCAACGTGACCTCGACGCTGTTCATCTGCTGGGGCGCGATGGCGGCGCTCCATTATTTCTACGGCATCGAAAAGCATCCCCTGCCCCGTAAACTGTTCGGCGTCTTCACCCACCGCAAGGCGGAACTCACCCCGCCCGACCCGCTCATGCGCGGGATCTCCGACGAGTTTGCGATGTGTCATTCCCGCCACTCGGCAATTTCCGCGCGCGACATCCGCAGGCAGAGCGATCTTACCATCCTCGCGTCGTCGGCGCGTGCGGGCGCGGCGATCGTCAGCGACAAAGCGCATGCCAAGGTATTCGTGCTCGGGCATATGGAGTACGACCGGGATACGCTGCAGAAGGAGTATCTGCGCGACAAGGCAAAGGGGCTTCCCATCGCCCCGCCGTCCGCCTATTTTATTGGCGGCAATGAAGAAAAGATCCGCATGAACTGGTCCTCGACCGCCAACCTCTTCTACAACAACTGGCTCAACCTCGTCTATCAGACGACGCCCTACCGCCTTGGAGAATAACGCAAAAGGCCGCCCGATGCTGTATGCATCGGGCGGCCTTTTTCAAACCTGTTCGGCGGCATCGCAGAGCGGACGCATCGTCCCGCCGCGCAGATCGAGGTAATAACAGCGGCCCTGATATCTGCCTTCCGTCTGCCGCTCGAGATTGAACCCCATAGCCGCCGGCTCGCAAAAGACGAGCAGCCGCAGAAAAGGGAGCTCCCCGCCCCGCACGCCTGAAAAGCAAAACTCGAGGCAAACCGTCTTTTGCATGCGCTCGCGCGTGAGGGAATCGAGGCTGACGCCGAAGGCGGGCATCTGGAGCGCGTCCTTCGTCGTCTCTTCCCAAGCCGCCATGATGCGCGCAAACCCCGCCTCGCCGCGGTGAAGGCAAACAGCTTCCCCGTCTCTGTGCAAAATAATCTCTTCTGCCTGCATCACTTCCTGTCTGACGTCCGTCATTGTCTTTTCTCCTTTTTGGGTTTTACGAGCAGCCATACCCCGACGCCCCCGAGGCCGAGCACCAGAACCGCGCAAAATGCCGTCAGCCATTGCCAGGTATAGACGGTAACCCCCACGCGGACGGCGCTGCCGTCCGAGGCGCGCAGCCCGTTGATGCGGCTGCTCGACGCCTCGGCAAAGAGGATGTTCTTGGCGGCCTTCTGCATGTAATAGATCGCCGCGTCGGAAGTATGATCTGCCCGCGGGAAGGCGTCCTGCGGGTACAGCCAGATATCGCCGCCTGCCCGCAGCCCCTGATTGAAGTTCATATATTCGTACCCGAACGTGCCCGCATAATCGGTGAGCGCCAACCCCTCCATGCCCCATTCGTTGCGCAGCACTTCCGTCACCAGCCCGTGATGACCGCCTGCCCACGTGGTGCCGATGCGGTTATACGAAGTCATCACCCCGTGCGCGCCGCCCAACGTCACGGCGAGGCGGAACGACTTCAGGTATACTTCGCGGATGGTCTGCTCGTTCGCGTACGTGCAGAGGCCGTTATACGGATCGTCGTTGCAGAAATTGCCGCGGTCGCCGCGGTTGGTATCCTGATCGTTGAGGGCGAAATGCTTGAGCTGCACATACACGCCGTGCGCCTGCGCCGCGCGCACCACCGCTGCCGCATACAGGCCGCCCAGCGTTCCGTCCTCGCTGTAATACTCGTAATTTCGCCCGCCGAACGGCGTGCGATGCGTGTTCAGCGCGGGCGCGTACCAGCCGCGCACGTCCATCCAGAGCGCCTCTTCGGCGATGGCGTGCCCGAGGCGCTCCGCGAGCGCCACGTCAAAGGTCGCCGCCTGCACGGGATACCCGGGAAACAGCGTGCCGCCGTACAGCCCCATCGGGCAGTCGGAGGTGACGCTGCGTTTTTTGTTGATGGAATATACGGGCGCCGTCTGTGCCGTGCCGGAAGAGCAGAGCAGATAAAGCTCCTCCGCGCTCATGCAGGAAACGAGCTGCATCCACTTCTCGTCGTCGTAACTGAGCGGAACGCCGTTTTCGTCCACCATATCGATAAAATTCAGCCCCGCGCCGCTCTCCGTGACCAGAGTGCCGATCTCGACCGCCTCCAGGGTGCGCGTCGTCTTGTTGTAGACGTAATCAACGGTATCGTCGTTGCGCCCCAGATGCGCGCGCTCACCGCGATCGAGGATCTGCGCCTTGGTCTTCTCATCCAGCGGCATGCGGGCATGCCCCGCGCGGCTGCCCTCCTCGCCGTAGACCTGAGGCCAGCTTCCCGTCCAGTCATCCCGCGTGAGCCCGTACACGGGCAGCGCGGAGGTATAACGTTCCGTCTCAAAGCGGTTGGTGACGGGATACCCCGTTACGCTGCTCGTATCGTATAATTCGTCCTCGGGGATCGCCAACGTAAGGGCAAAGCGCGCGTCTCCGCCTCCCGTCAGCTTATCTTCGTCGAACGAGGCCGTGCCTTCTTCCCGCAGGCGGGCGATAACGTTCTCCGTGGCCTCGTGCGCATTGCGGGCCGCCGTCACCGCATACGTGCCCGCCTCGAGGAGATAGGTCTTGTGCCCGTACGTATCGTAACTTGCCAGCGCCTCGCGGGGAAATTCGATGGTGACCGTCTCCTCCGCCCCCGCGGCGAGCGGCTGCGTCTTGGCATACCCCACCAGTTCGACCGCCGCCTTTTCGACATGCGTTTCGCGGTCGTACTCCGTATACGGCTTGTATGCGTACAGCTGCACCGTCTCGCGCCCCGTGCGGCCGCCCGCGTTCTTCACCGTCACCCGCGCCGTGACCGTCTCCCCCTCGGCGGAAAGTGAAAACCCGAGCCAGTCGAACTGCGTATAAGAGAGCCCGTATCCGAAAGGATACACGACTTCTTCCGCGTAATCGAACGCGCCCGAGCGCGGCATGTCCGCAGCGACGTCGAAATAGCGCGTCTCATAATAGCGGTATCCCGAATAGATATTCTCGCCGTACCAGACGTACGCCGCCGTCGTCTCGGAGCCGTGTTCCGTATAGCGGTTGTCGCCGAAATTCTGCATCGCAGGCGAACTCATGAGATCGCGCGCGTACGTATCGGGAAGCCGCCCCGCCGGTTCGCGCTCGCCCGTCAGGATCTCCGCGACCGCCGTCGCGCCGTACGCGCCGCTGCCGCCCATCCAGAGCGCCGCATCGATCCCGTACGTCCCGTCCTTGAGAAAGCCGAGTTCAAAGGCGTTGTGCGTGTTCAAAAGCAGGATGACCTTGGAAAAGCCGCCAGCCGCCACCTCGGCAAGCAGCCCCTCTTCCTCGTCGGTCAATTCCAGATAATGCTTGTCGTCCGCCTCGTAAAATGCGGACATGGTATCGGGAAGATCCTGTCCCTCCCCCGCGCTGCGCCCGATGACGACGAGCGCCGCATCGGAAAACGACGCATAGCTTGCACGCACCTGCGCGTACTCGTCGCGCGGGATCTCGTTGATGGAATAACCGTATTCCCGCGTGCCCTGCTTCCCGAAGTATGCGCCGTTCATATCCGTCCCCTTGCCGCGGCGGAACCCCTCGCGCTGCTTTTCCAAATAAAAATCGTGCAGCCGCTCGTTGACGGAAAACCCCGCCGCCGAAAGCGCCTCGTAAAGGCCTACCACGCTGCCGCGGCTGCCCTCGCCGGAACCCGTGCCGCCGACGGAAAGATTGACGCTCGCCGTGCCGAACACGGAGATCCGGCGCTCCTCCGGCAAAAGCGGCAATGCGCCGTCGTTTTCCAGCAGCACCGTCCCTTCCGCCTGGATCTCTTCCGCAAGTTCGCGCGATATGGAAAGCGCTTCTTCAAAGGAAGCGCTGTCCCGCTTGTAATATTCGATCGTGCCCGCGTAATTTTCCCGATCCCAGCCCCAGGACATCGTCGTCCGCGTGACGGCGTTCGCCACGATGGGCAGAAAAATACAGGTGATCAGCGCTGCCGCAAGCAGCAGCGAAACGGCGGCTATGCAGACGGCGCCCGCCGTACGCGCTCTCGAAAGACCTTTCATGCCATCATTGTATCACATCCGTCTCCCTTTTTCAAGCCCCGGACGCATTCTCTTCCTCAAAAACGTCCTCTTCCTCGCGCAGAGGAAATACGAGCAGCGCCTTCCCCGAACGGCGCGCCTCGGTGAGCGCGATCTTCGTCAGGCGTCCGTTGCCGTACGTGCGGTAATAATAGGCGCATTCCGGCACGGAAAAACAGCAGGCGTACAGCGTGATCTCGTCGCGTCCCTCCCCCGTGCGCACGCTGCCGCGCGGCATCGCCACCGTGCCGAGCACGTGAAAGGTCTGTCCCACGCACGACCGCGGGTCGGACGCACACGCGCTGTTTGTAAGGGCGAACGCCGCCCGGACGAAGCGGGATGCGGGCGAAGCGTCGCCCGGAAGGCCGATCGCACCCGCCCCCTCCCCGAACGGCCGCAGACCGGCCGCGAACGTGCCGCCCTGCGGGGCGGACGGCGAGAGCGCGAGGTATTGGCGCACGTTCTCGCGATGGAAGGGAAACCCCGGCTCATTGGTGAGCACGCGAAATCCGTCCTCGTACACCGCGAGCCCCTCCTTGGTCCATTCCGCGGCAAACGCGCCCGTTGCGTCGGCGAGGAAAAAATGCAGCGGCGCCACGGGCAGATCCTCCCGGAAGGGAACGGCAGCAAGATCCACGCGGGAAAGCAGGCGGAGCGCCTCCGCACAGTCGCGGCAGCCGCCAAGAAGATACGGGATGAGCTCGTACGGGGCAAGCGTGACGCGTCCCTCCGCCGCATGCCCGGGCGGAAAATAGCTTGCGCTCTGCGGAAAATACAGCCCCGCCATGCACAGCCCGCATTCGTTCGCCGCCTCGGCATACAGCGGAACGCCGTCTGTTACGGACGCCATGCCGATCAGCGCATAGGAAAGCGGCTGCGCCGCCCTGCAGCGGTAGGGAAACGCATACCCCCGCGGCGCTATGACGACCTTCTGCCCGAAGGGACGGTCGATATCCATGTTCCGCCCGAAATACAATCCCTCCCGATAAAACGCGACCGCCGTACACATAGTCCCCTCCTTTCCCACGATGATACCCCTTCCGGGGAACTTCCATACCGCCCGAATTTATATCTTTTTTGCAAAACAGCCTGTACCATGTCCGTACAGGCTGTCTTTTATTTTTTCCGCTGCGAGGCGCATTCTCCCTGCGGACGCGCGGCATGCTATGTCCAACGGGCAAAAACCGCCCAAAAGTTGCCCAAAAGGCATAGAATGAAAAGAAAAAGGAGCGTTTTTATGGTCACACTCGAACAAATCAGGCAGCGCCTTTGCGAGAGCATCCGTACAAGCGGCTATTCCCAGACGAAGATCGCGGAGCTCGTCCGCGTCTCTCCGTCGACGATCTCTCACTACATGCGCGGCGACAAGCTCCCCGCGCTTGACACGCTTGCAAATTTATGCCGCGTGCTCGACGTTTCTCCCGCCTATATCCTCTGCTTTGAATGACGGCATACGGCATGGCCATGTCTGCAATAAACATGTGCGGGCAGCGGAAATCTTCCGCTGCCCGCACATGTTGTTTTCAGCTTAAAAATCCCTTGATGATCTGCTCTTCCGCCTCCTGTTCGGAAAGCCCGAGCGTCATAAGTTTCAGAAGCTGTTCGCCCGCGATCTTGCCGATCGCCGCCTCGTGGATGAGTTCGGCGTCGACGTTGTTGGCGCTGAGCTCCGGCACGGCCGTGACGCGCGCCGCGTCCATGATGATGGCGTCGCATTCGGTGTGTCCCTTGCAGCGGCCGTTGCCGTTGATGCGGGAGATAAACTCCTGATAGGAAGTCTGCGCCGCCACGGAGCGGGAAACGACGTCCGCCGACGAGCCGTCGCCGTTCAGGTCGACGGAAAAATCCGTCTTGGCAAACTGCTTGCCGTGGGTATAGATCTTCTCGCGGATGACGAGGGTCGCCCCCGCTTTGAGTTCGGCGCGCGTCACGCGCTCCGTCGAGTCGATGCCCTTGATCTGCGTCGTCTCCATCTCCATCTGCGCACCCTCCTCCATCAGGATCTGCGTGGTGGGATTCATGACGTTTTCGCCGTTGCCGTCGCCCTCGCCGTAATGCTTTTCCACATAGCGGACGCGCGCGTTCCTGCCGATGTGGAAGGTGTGCACGCCGCTGTGTTCCGACTGCTGCTTGCCGCAGTTATGGATGCCGCAGCCCGCAATGATGAGCACGTCGGCATCCTCGCCGATGTAAAAATCGTTATAGACGGTATCCTGCAGGCCGGATCTGGTGATGACGACGGGGATATGCACGCTCTCGCGCTTCGTCCCCGGCTTTACGATGATGTCGATGCCGGGGTTTCCGTCGCTGCGCTCGGCGATCTCGATGTTCGCCGTGCTGCGCCTGCCCTCGCCGGCGCCGTCCTTACGGATGTTATACGCCCCTTCGGGGATCTTGTGCAGGTCTGCCACCTGCAAGAGAAGCATCTTTTCAATCTCGTCCATTGGCTTCCTCCATCTTGTCCGTCAGCGCGCGGCAGGCGCTGCTGCCGAGAATGTGCGGCAATACTTCCTCCCGCGCGCCTTCCCGGTCCACTCTCCCCCCCGCGATGACGACGATCTTGTCCGCAATGTTGAGGATGCGTTCCTGATGGGAAATGATGAGGATGCTCCCCTGCACCTTCCGGTACATCTTCTCAAATACGGCAATGAGGTTCTGAAAACTCCACAGATCGATCCCCGCTTCCGGCTCGTCGAACACGGAAAATCTGGTGCCGCGGGCGAGGATGGTGGCGATCTCGATCCGCTTGAGTTCGCCGCCCGAAAGCGACGCGTCTACTTCGCGGTCGATATAGTCGCGCGCGCACAGACCGACTTCGGAAAGGTACGAGCACGCCTCGTTCATGCCGATCTTTTTGCCCGCCGCAAGGGATACGAGGTCTTTGACCGTGATCCCCTTGAAGCGGACGGGCTGCTGAAAGGCAAAGGAAATGCCCCTGCGCGCGCGTTCGGTGACGGACAGCTGCGTGACGTCCTCGCCGTCAAACAAAATTTTCCCCGACGTGGGCGTCAGGATGCCCGCAATGAGTTTGGCAAGCGTGCTCTTGCCGCTGCCGTTGGGCCCCGTTATCGCCACAAACCGTTCGCCGATCTTCAGCGACACGTCGTTGAGGATGATCTTTTCTTCCCCTCCGTTTTTCACGGAGAAGCAAACGTTCTGTAATTCCAGCATAAAAAGCTCCTTTTCCGCGCATTATTATAGCACATTCCGCCACAAAAATACAAGGATTTCCGCCCCTCTTTTTTTACGCGGCCCGTGCGCCCCGCACGCGGAAACGGCAATATTTTCCATCCGAAAAAACAAAACAAATGTTTGACAAACATTCGTTTGCGTGATATACTGAAAGCATGATCACGGCAGAGAAACTCAAGATCTTAACGGAAGGCGCAAAATACGACGTATCCTGCGCCTCCTCGGGCAGCGCGCGCAAAAACGTGCCGGGCGGCATCGGCAACGGTTCCGCCGCGGGATGCTGCCATTCCTTCACGCCGGACGGGCGCTGCGTTTCGCTGCTCAAGATCCTTTTGAGCAACGACTGCCTGTACGCCTGCAAATACTGCCCCAACCGCTGCGACCGCGACGTGCCGCGGGCAACGGCGACGCCCGATGAGATCTGCGAGCTCACCGTAAACCTCTACAAACGCAATTATATCGAAGGGCTCTTTCTCTCCTCGGCCGTATTCGTTTCGCCGGATCATACCATGGAACAGCTCCTGCTCACCGTAAAAAAGCTGCGCACGGAGTATAAGTTTCACGGATACGTCCACGTCAAGGGCATCCCGCGGGCAGATCTGGCGCTCGCGCGGGAGGCGGCAAGCTATGCCGACCGGATGAGCTACAACATCGAGCTCCCCTCCGAACACAGCCTGAAGCTGCTGGCGCCGCAAAAATCAAGGGAGAGCCTGCTCGTCCCCATCCGCACCCTGGCGGCGGACAAGGTCCGCTTCCGCGCCGAACGGCACCCGGGGCTTTTCCTGCCTGCGGGGCAGACGACGCAGCTGATCGTGGGCGCCTCGCCCGAGGCCGACGGGCGCATCCTGCGCCTTTCGCAGGCGCTCTACCGCAAGACAGGCCTGAAACGCGTCTACTATTCCGCCTACGTGCCCGTCATCCGCGATCCCCTCCTGCCCGATACGGGAACGGCGCAGCTGCGCGAACACAGGCTGTACCAGGCAGACTGGCTGCTGCGCTATTACGGGTTTTCGGCGGAAGAACTGCTGCCCGAAGACGGGAATCTCTCCGAATCACTTGATCCGAAGTGCGACTGGGCGCTGCGCAACATCGCGCTCTTTCCCGTGGAAGTCAACCGCGCGCCGCTTGAACTTTTGCTGCGCGTGCCGGGCATCGGCGCCCGCAGCGCCTATAAGATCACGGAGGCGCGCAGGTTCACCTCGCTCACCTTCTCGGATCTCAAAAAAATGCGCGTGGTATTGAAGCGCGCCAGACATTTCATCACCTGCGGCGGGAAGTTTTACGGGGAGCGGCGGCTGCATGCCGTGCGCGGCCTGCTCGCCGCGGGCGAACGCGCGGCGAACTGCGAGCAGCTCTCCCTCTTTTCGGGCGAGACCGCCCTGTCCGCGCTGACGGGGGAATTATGATCTATTTTTTCGACGGCTCCGAAGAAGGCTTTCTTTCCGCCTTTCCCGTCGCCTTCCGCGACGAAGCGGCAACGGTGACTTCACGCAACGCGCAAATGACGCTGGGGCAGACGTGCACCTTCGTCCCCACCGACCATGTCCGCGCCGAACGTGCCAGGCAGCGCCTCCTCTCCTTTGACGGGAAGTGCATGTCCGACCTGAATTTTTTGCTGCGCAGCGGCGATGCGGCGGCGGAAAACGCGGCCTTCCGCTATTTCAGGCTGCTCGCACGCAAAAAAAGCCCCGTCCGCAGGATGCTCGCGGACGGGGACGTGATCGCCGCGACGGAATGCATCCGCCGCGTGACGTATGAAGTGCACCGCATGCACGGGTTTTTGCGCTTTATGGAAAGCGCGAGCGGCGCGCTGTATGCGCCCGTCTCGCCCGATCATGACATCGTCGACCTGCTCGTGCCCCATTTCCGCGCGCGGCTTTCCAAGATCCCCTTCGTCATCCACGACGTGGGCAGGAAAAAAGCGGCGGTCTGCGACGGAACGCATACCTTCTGCGTCCCGCTCGAAAAGGCGGACGTGGTGCTTTCCGCAGACGAGGCGGGCTGGCAGGCGCTGTGGAAACAATACTACGCGGACGTGGATATTCCCGAGCGCAGGCGCATCCGGCAGATGCGCGGATATCTGCCCGTGCGCTACTGGAAATTCCTGCCCGAAAAGCAGGGCGATTAAAGGGCGGCGATCAGCTCTTTCAGGATGCGGATATGCTCTTCCTCATCGAGGAGGATGCGCTGCAAAACGGCGGAGACGCGTTCGTTCTGCAAACTGCAGATCATCCTGCCGTACTGCGCGACCGCCATGCGCTCGCCGGCGAGGTCGATCTCGAGCATGCGGGGAAGTTCCCGCGAGCGATCGACGGCGCCCGCCGAATAAAATCCGACGGGATAGAGCGGGCAGTTGGCGTAGATGGGCGGCGCGCCCAGCTTGCAGATGAGCGTCGCCAGCACTTCAAGGTGGTGCATCTCCTCCCTTGCGATGCGCATGAGTTCCCGCCCTGCCTCCGCGTGGCCCGTCTCCCCGAGGACGACCGCCTGGAAGACGTATTGCAGAATGGCATTCAGTTCCCCCGCCCGCCCCGCATAGGCGGGCGAGACGATACAGAGCGCGGCCCTGTCCTCCCCGATCCCCTCCAGCGAGGGATACGGCTGTTCCGTCATAGCACTTCCTCCTTGCCCGTTTTTTATCATCGTATGCAGGGGCGCCCGCGTTTGCCCCACAGAGACGCCTCCATGTTACAACGTCCGCGCCGCGCGCTTGTCCCGCAAAAAAAAAGGCGCCGCGGAAGTTCCGCGGCGCCGCCCTTTCGTTACGACTCCGATTCGTAATAGCAATCCGACGACTGCGTGGGCGGCATGGTCTCGCCCTCGCCGACATAAATGGTGTTGATGACCTTGCCCTCGCCGTCGATCACGCGGTAGGCGCCCGTCTTCGGGCAGGTATCGCCGCAATGCAATCTCATAAAAAAACCTCCTGTACCGATGAGATACCATCAGTATGGGAGGTTTTTATCCTTTTATGCAGGTCAGGCGGCTGCGGGGAAAATGCCGAGCACGTCCAGCCACAGGCAGGCGAGCGAAAGCAGCACGAGATACAAGCTGAACCACTTGAAATTGCCCTTGCCGATGACCTTGAGCATGAATTTGATGGCAAGAAACCCGAATACGGCGGAGAAAAATACGCCGATGAGCACGCCGAGGAATCCGTTTACGCCCAGCGCCGTCACCGTCTCCGGCTCGTCGAACACGATGCCTTTGAGGCTGACCGCCACGCTCCCCAGGATGATGGGGATGCTCATGAGGAAGGAAAAGCGCGCCGCGTCCTGCGTCTTCGCGCCCGCGAGCGTGCCCGCGGCAATGGTGGAACCGCTGCGCGAGATGCCGGGAAAAAGCGCCACCGCCTGCATGACGCCCATGGAGACGGCATGTTTCCAGCCAAACGCCTGTTCCCGCTTCCTGCGGCGGACGCAGAGTTCGGCGAGAAGGAGGAGCAGCGCCGTCGCCGCAAAGCAGACGGCAAGGTATAAAAGCCCCTTTTCGCCCGAGAAGGCGGCGTCGATGCCATCCTCGAACAAAAGCCCCACGATCCCTGCGGGAATGGTGGCGACGATCAGCCACAAGAGCGGCGTGAACGGCTTTCTGAACAGGGCAAGGATGTCCTTCCAGAACACGAGGATGACGGCGAGCAGCGTCCCGAAATGGAGCATGATGTTGACGAACGTCATGCTGCCGCCGCCGAGGTCGTACCCGAGCATCCTTTGTAAAAGAACGAGATGTCCGCTGGAAGAAACGGGCAGGAACTCCGTGAGCCCCTGCACCGTACCCAACACGACGGATTTCCAGATCATTTCCCAGATCGGCATACCTGTCTGTTCCTTTTTTGATTTTTTATTTACGACTGCTGAGAACTTGCTGCCGCATCCGCCTCAAGGTAGAGATCCTCGTAACGGTCCTCGTAGACGGTGACGCAGGCAGAATAACTGTTGGTGATGCGCGTCTGCACTTCCGTTGCGTACCCGTCCACCGTCGCATCCTTGAGTGCCTCGTAATAGAGGTTGGAGAAGCTCCCCTCCCGCCCGATATCGGAAAAATCAAAGGTGTAAGGGTCGTTGCCCTGATAGGTGAACGTGCAGTACATGATGTGCCAGCCGTAATCGGAAGGCGCGACGGTATACGTGCCGACGCCGCCCGCGATCGCCGCCTTTGCCGCATACTCAAATTCCTTGACGAAGGAGGTATCGTAAGCGGAGACCGCGTAGCCGAGATAGCTGTTGAGGCCGGCCGTATCCGTATTGTAAGCGAAGGAAAGCTCGTTGACGGCGGACATTGCCTTGTTGACGTCCGTGCCCGCGACGAAGGTATCGTTTGCGGAATACCCGTCGAGCTGCACGCTGCCCGTATAATAGAGGAACTTGGAATAATCGACGGTACCGTCCGCCTTGTAGAAGCTGTCCGCGCTCTGGCTGAAATAATCCTGCGTGTAGCTGCCGCGGTTGACGGTAAGGCCCTGCGCCTCGAGATACGATTCGAAGGTATCCACAAACTCTTCCACCGAGATCTTGTTCGGCTTGAGCGTATACGTCTTCTTCTCCTCGTCGTAGCTGACCGAGCCGTTGTATGCGTAATCGCCGACGTAATTTTTCAGCGGCTCATACTTGCTGTTTTCGCCCGCGGAAAGATTGTCCTCAAAGAAATAATACTTTCCGTCGTCGCGCGTATAGGAATAATCGGTATCGCCCGTGAACCACGTCTCGCGCTGATCGGTCGCCTTGACGTTGGCGAGCAGCTCTGCGCGGTAAACGAAGGCATCCCCTTCCTTGGCCGTGGTTTTGTAGTTGGTCAGAAGGCTGCTCTGCGTCGTGGAGAACGGGAGCAGGATGTTAATGACGAACCCGTACGTCTCCTCGGGCGCGGTGAGCACGAAAGAGGTATCCGACACGGCGTCGAGCGCTTCCTCGAGCGCGGTGGAATCGCTGAATTCCTGCTTCTGCGATTCAAGCGTCGTCTCGTATTTGTTCGTCACGTAATCCTGCGTGAGCGCTTCTTCCGCGCGCGCCTCGTAATATTCGGTGAGTTTGGCGAGCAGCGCGTCCTCATAGGCGGCCGCAAGCTGCAGCTGATAATAGGAAAGCGTTTCAAACTCGCTTACGTCCTCCCCTTTCTCGAGCAGCCCGTTGGCGATCAGGCTGGAGAGGAAGGTGTTGTACGCCTTGAGGCGGGTGGACGGCGTGGAGTTCTCCACCGTCTCATACGAGCCGCACTGCGCCGCCGCATTTTTGCCCGTATACACGCGGTATGCGGGGTCGTAATAGTCTTCGTTCTCCGTACCGACGCCCGTGGGGACGGTGCGGACGGTGACGCCCGTCGATTCCTCTTCCGAGCGGATGATGCTCTCCTCCTGCGCGTCGAGCGAATTGTTGAGGCTGACCTTGATCGCGTATTCCGCTTCCGCCTTCTCCTCGTCGGTGAGGAAATACCCGACGGTCGCGATCGCACGCGCGTTGTCGTCCTCATACTCCGCCTCGCAGAGCTTTTTATACGCGTCCGCCGAATAGGTCATTCCCTCATAAGAACCCGCCTCCAAGAACTCGACGATCGCATACTGGAGCATGAGGTCGTGATTGACGAGGTTGTTCTTGACCTGATTGAACGCCGCTTCGTAGGTATAGCCGTAACTCTGCACGTACTGATATCCGTAGCTTAAGAACCCGGACACGAGGTCGCGCTTGAGGATGCTCGCGGGACGGATGACGTCTGCATACGCGGCGTATTCGCCGCCCGATGCAAAGTCTTCGCCCTCGCTGATGTCCACCTCGGCGATGACCTGTGCCATATCCCTTTCGGAATTCGTCGTCACGAGGTCGCACCCCGCGAGCATGCCACAGGCAAATACCGCCGCAAGAGAGACGGCTGCGGCTTTTGCCGCCGTTTTCTTCTTGAATTTCATATCCTGCTTTCTCCGAACTGTTTTGTACCGATTAGACTGCGGGGAGCCCCCCGCGCTATACTTCTTCTATTATAACCGATTTTGCCGATTCGTGCAAATCTTTTTCGCATGAATCAGGCAAAAGTTGCGGCAAATTTCAGAAATTTTGTCATTTGCACCATCGTCCTGCCGCCGTCGGCCTGCGCAGGGAAGCGAACGACGGGCGCGCGCGTCATATCCAGGCTCACGTGGCCGTTGAACCGCTCGAGCGCCGCCACGATGCGGCGGTCGGAAAGCGTGGCAAGATCGGGAAATTCCAGCGCGCCGCCCTTCTGCCCCACGGAGACCTTGCGCACGCCGAGTTCCGCGGCATAATTTTTCAGCACGGCGATGACGAGCAGGCTGCGCGTCTCCAGCGGAAGCGGACCGTATGCCTCTTCCATGGACGCGTATACCCGCTTGTAATCGGCGGGCGTGCGGATCTCGGCGATCTGTTTGTAGCAGTCCATCCTGCCCGCGGGCGACTCCACATACGCTTCGGGGATGTACGCCGTCGTCTTGATGTCGAGGTCGCACACGTTCTGCACCCTGCCGGTGAGTTCTTCCTTTAAGAGTTTGGCATACAGTTCGTAGCCGACTCGATCCATATGCCCGTGCTGCTCGGCGCCGAGCACGTTGCCCGCGCCGCGGATCTCGAGGTCGCGCATGGCGATCTTGAACCCGGAACCGAGCTCCGTGAACTGCATGATGGCCTTGAGGCGTTCGGCGGCGTTCTGCGTCATCACCCGCTCCGGCTTGTAGGTAAAATAGGCATGCGCGAGGCGGTTGCCCCGCCCCACCCTGCCGCGCAGCTGATAGAGCTGGGAGATGCCGAGCCGGTCGGAATCGATGACGATGAGCGTGTTGGCGTTGGGCAGGTCGATGCCGTTTTCGATGATGGTGGTGGTGACGAGAATGTCGTATTCGCCGCGGTAGAACCCAAAGACGTTGGCTTCCAGCGCGGCTTTGTCCATGCGCCCGTGCGCGACGCAGATGCGCGCTTCGGGGATGATCTCCTGCATGCGCCGCGCAAACGCGTGGATGCTCTCCACGTGATTATAGAGCAGAAAGATCTGTCCGCCGCGGGCGATCTCGCGCACGGCGGCGTCGCGGATGAGCGTCTCCGTCTCCTCGGCAACGTACGTCTGCACGGGCAGGCGCGCGTGCGGAGGCGTCTGGATGGTGGAGATATCGCGGATGCCGGAAAGGGACATGTGGAGCGTACGGGGGATGGGCGTCGCCGTCATGGTGAGGCAGTCCACGTCCCGCTTGTAATTTTTGATCTTTTCCTTGTGCTCGACGCCGAACCGCTGCTCCTCGTCGAGGATGAGAAGCCCGAGATCGCGGAACTTCACGTCGGCGGAAAGCAGCCTGTGGGTCCCGACAATGAGGTCGACCTCCCCCTTTGCGAGCGCGGAAAGTATTTTTGTCTGTTCGGCCGCCGTCTTAAAGCGGTTGAGAACGGCGACGCGCACGCCGAATTCCTTCATGCGGGCCTGCGCCGTCTGAAAATGCTGCTCGCTTAAAACGGTGCTCGGACACATGAGCGCCGCCTGCCTGCCTGCGAGGATGCACAGGTATGCCGCGCGAAGCGCCACCTCCGTCTTGCCGAAACCGACGTCTCCGCACAACAGGCGATCCATCACCTTGGGCGAGCACATGTCCGCCCTGATCTCCTCAAACGAGGTGAGCTGATCGGGCGTCTCCTCGTACGGGAACGCCGCCGCGAACTCATCCATCAGATCGGGATAATCGGGGAAGACGTATCCCTTCTGTTCCTGCCGTTCGGCGTACAGCTGTTTTAAGTCGAACGCCATCTTTTTCAGCGAGGCGCGCACGCGTGCCTTGACGCGCTCGAATTCGCCCCCGCCGATCTTGGACAGCGCCGGATCCTCCTCCCCCATGTATTTGGAAAGGACGTCCATCTGCTCGACGGGAACGTAGAGCATATCGCCGTCCTTATAGGCGAGCGCGACGTATTCCTTGGTGCCGTCCGTCGTCTCGATGCGCTGCATGCCCGTGATCCTGCCCACGCCGTACGTCTCGTGCACGGCATAGTCGCCCACTTCCGGCGCGAGGAAGAGATCGCCGCGGCGCCGGCGGATACGGCGGCTGCCCGCCGCTTTGGGGAAAAGATCCGCCGTGCCGATGACCGCAAGCTTGCATTCGTGCAGCAAGAACCCTTTGGGAAGCGTCTCCTCCCGCACGCAGATGCCGCGCATCGCAGACAGCGTGCCGGGCAAGGGCGTCACGGGGAGATAGTTTTCCTGCAGGGCTTCCCGCACCTTCTGCGCGCGCTCGGGCGTCCCGCACCAAAGCATGACGCGATACCCCGTCTTGCTCCACGCCTTTAAGTCGGTGATGAGATCGGGCATGTTGTTGAGATAGCGCGCCGCCGGCACCGACGTAAAATTGTAAATTTTAAGCGGATTGAAGAAATATGCCTGCCCGGCGAACGTCTGCAGGGCGAGCGCGGGGAAGGAAGTCACGTTGGAAAAGAAATCGTCGCGGTCGACGTACTGGCGCAGGGAAAAGCGCATGGCCTCTCCCCCTTCGCGCAAGGCGGCAAACCGCTCGCCGTGCTCCCGATAGATGCCGTCCAGTTTATCGCGGATGAGTTTGCATTCGTCAAAGACGAGGAGCGTATCGTCGCCGAGCAGGGAAAAGAGGTCGCAGGAATCCTCGCACAGCGGGAGGACGTAATCGTTCCCCGGCTGCGCAAGCACTTCCCCCGCGATCGCCTGCATGCGCGCATATGCCGATGCGGAGGGGGCATGTCTGAGTTCATCGGCGAAGGTCTCGGCGATCTCCTGCCTGTCACGCTCGGTCGGGCAGACGTCGCTCGCCGCCACGATCTCAAGGCTGCCGAGCACGGGCAGACGTTCCCCCGTCACCTCGTCGTACGGCTTGATCGATTCCACCTCGTCGCCGAAAAAGTCGATGCGCACGGGGTGCTCGCAATTGACGGGATAAATATCCAGGATATCGCCGCGCACGGCAAACGAGCCCCGGGCTTCGGGAGAATATTCGCGGACATACCCCGCCTCGACGAGCGCGGAAACCAGCGCGGAAAGCGCCGTTTCCTTTCCCGTCTCCAGATGAAAACTGCGGACGCGGCGCGGGACGAGCTGCACCGCCGCCTCCACGTCGCAGACGAGCACGTCCGCCCCCGTCTGCCATTCGTAAAGCGCGTTGATGCGCTTAAACAGCGCATCCTTGGAGAGCGCCCTGCGGTAGAGCAGGACCTCGTCCTTGGCGGAAAGCAGCGCCACTCGCTTGCCGGAAAGCGCGGCGATGCTCTCCCGCGCCCGCTGTGCCGAAAGCGCGTCCGCCGTGATATAGACAAGGCGGCGGGAACAGCAGGCGGCGATGAGGTATTTGAGCTCGTCGGACACGCCAAAAACCGCCGCGGAAAGCCCGCGGCGGACGTCCTCTCCCAGAAGGGGATACTCCCCGCCGATTTGTTCAAAGGTGAAAAAACCGTTCATCCGTTATACCGGCACATGACCTTTTCTACGTCCTCGCCCGAGGCGAGCGCAAGCGCCGCCTCCGCCGCGCGCGTACAGGCGGCGGAAAAGAGCCCGTAATCCTCGCTCTTCACGTTGCAGAGCACGTAGTTGATGATGGGAATGTTGACCTCGGGGTCGCGGATGCCGATGCGGATGCGCGCAAATTCGCTGCATCCGGTCTCGGCGATGATCGAACGCATGCCGTTGTGCGTCCCCGCGCTTCCCGCAGGGCGGATGCGGACATGCCCTTTGGGGAGGTCGTAATCGTCGTAAATGACGACGAGCTCGGAAGGCGACAGCTTATACTTGTTCATCAGCTGTTTGACCGCCCTGCCCGAGGCGTTCATATACGTCACGGGGCGGGCGATGAGGATCTTTTCGCCGTTCACGTACGCCTCGGCGACGCTCGCCTCGCATTCCTTTTTTTTGAATTTGACGCCAAGTTTTACCGCAGCGTCCCCCGCTGCGAGAAACCCCATGTTATGAAAGGTCCTGGCATATTTTTCCTCGGGGTTGCCGAGGCCGACGATGAGAAACATATTACACCTCGCATGCGGCGCGTCCCGTACAAGAAAATACCGCCGCCGTAATCACATCCGGGCGGCGGCGTTCTTCCTTGGAAACGTTCAGTCGTAGATCTTCGACATCGGCTTATCGAGGTACACGTTCTCGATCGCCGCGGCAAACATATCCGCGACCGTGAGCACCTTGATCTTAGGCAGCATTTTTTCGGGCGGGAGATGAATGGTGTCGAGCACGACGAGCTCCTTGATGGGCGATTTTTCCAAACGCTCCATCGCGGGGCCGGAAAAGACGGCGTGCGTGCAGCAGGCGTAGATCTCTTTGGCGCCCTTGTCCGCAAGCGCCTGCGCGCCCTGGACGATGGTCCCCGCCGTATCGATCATGTCGTCGACCATGAGGCATTTCTTGCCCTCGACGCTGCCGATGATGTTCATGACTTCCATGACGTTCGCCTTGGGGCGGCGTTTGTCGATGATCGCCATCTGGCAGTTCAGCCGCTCCGCCACCTTTCTGGCGCGGTTGACCGAGCCGACGTCGGGGGATACGACGATGTATTCTTCGCTGCCGTGGATCTTATCGGCAAAATAATTGTAAAGGGTGGGCCCGCCGAGCAGATTGTCCACGGGGATGGTGAAAAAACCCTGGATCTGCGCCGCGTGAAGGTCCATGGTGAGCACGCGGTCGGCGCCCGCCGTGGTAATGAGGTCGGCGACGAGTTTTGCAGTGATGGGATCGCGCGAGCGCGCCTTTCTGTCCTGACGCGCATAGCCGAAATACGGCATGACCGCCGTGATGCGCCCCGCCGAGGCGCGCTTTGCCGCGTCGATCATGATGAGAAGCTCCATCAGATTGTCGTTGACGGGCGAAGAGGTGGACTGGATGATGAACAGGTCTCTCCCGCGGACGGTCTCGGCGATGTGCACGCTCGTCTCGCCGTCGGAGAATTTACCGACCTCCACGTCGCCGAGCGCCGTGTTCAGCTTTTTGGCGATCGCCTCTGCCAAAGGACGGTTCGAGTTCCCTGCAAACAGTTTGATTTCGTTTCCGTGTGTGATCATGTTCCGTTTCCTCTTGATCCTCTTTCGTTTTTGTTCGGACAAGTTCCCGCAATGCGGCGGGAAACAGCTTCTATTGTACCTTCTTTTGCCGTTTAAGTCAATCGTTTCGGCGGCGTATTTGCGTTTTCTCCCCCACATTTTTCCGCGTCACGGGGCGGGAAGAAACCGCTTGAGCCAGGAAAGATCGAGCGACCATTCGGGAACGCGGTTGCGGCGCGCGTGCGCCTCGTTCGCCTCCCCCAGCGCCTTGCGGTATTCGGCATAACTGACACCGTTCACCTTCATGTAATGCGCCGCGGCGGCCGCTTCGTCCCCCTTCAGCTGCGTGCGCCCGATGTGGATGACGCTGTGGCAGAGCGGACAGACGGCAATGACGTCCTCAAGCTTCTGGATGCCGCGCGCTTCGTCGTACGACCAGCGCTCGTGTGCGTGAAGCCGCCCCGCGGCGCCGCAGATCATACAGCGCCCCTTTGCCCGCGCATAGGCGTCTCTGCGCACGGCGTCCCACTGCCCGCGGCTGAGGATGCTGCGCAGGTTGAAATACCAGCATCCGTCGGGAACGAGTTCAAATTCCAGTTTCAACGTTTGGCGACCCCCGAACGGCGCGCCGCCTCCGCCACTGCCGCGGCGACGGCTTCGTGCGCGCGTTTTTCATAGGCATACGGCAGGATGCGGTCAACGGAAAGTTCGTCCCCGACGCAGCCGGCGATCGCCCGCGACGCCGCAAGCATCATTTCCGCATTGACGGTCGTCGCGCGTACGTCGAGCGCGCCGCGGAAAAGACCGGGGAAGACGAGCACGTTGTTGATCTGATTGGGTTTTTCCGAGGAGCCCGTCCCCACGACCGCCGCGCCCGCAGAGAGCGCATCCTCGCGGGAGATCTCGGGAACGGGATTGGCGAGGGAGAAAACGATGGCGCGCTCCGCCATGGAAGCGACCATCTCCTTGGAGACGCACCCCGCCACCGAGACGCCGACGAGCACGTCCGCCCCTTTCAGCGCGTCGGCGAGCGTTCCGGTAAGGTGCCTGCGGTTGGTGCACGCGGCGATCTCTCCGTGCGCTCTGTTGCGGAAGACGCCGCCCTCGCAGAGGATGCCCTCCCGATCGCAGAGGACGATCTCCTTCACCCCGTAAGAAAGCAGGAACCGGGCGATGGCGATGCCCGCGGCGCCCGCGCCGTTGATGACGACGGTGATATCTTCCGCGCGCTTGCCGACCAGACGCAGCGCATTGGTGAGCGCCGCCGCAAGCACGATCGCCGTGCCGTGCTGATCGTCGTGGAAGACGGGGATATCCAGATCTTCCTTGAGCCGGCGCTCGATCTCAAAACAGCGCGGCGCGGAGATATCCTCGAGGTTGATGCCGCCGAAGGACCCCGCGAGCAGCTCGATGGTCCGCACGATCTCGTCCACGTCTTTGGAGCGGATGCAGAGCGGAAACGCGTCCACGCCGCCGTACGCCTTGAAGAGCGCGCACTTCCCCTCCATGACGGGCATCCCCGCTTCGGGGCCGATATCCCCCAGCCCCAACACGGCAGTACCGTCCGTGATGACGGGAACGGTATTCCAGCGGCGCGTCAGAGCAAAGCTCTGTTCCGCATCCCGCTGAATGGCGAGGCAGGGTTCGGCAACGCCGGGCGTATAGGCGAGCGAGAGCTTTTCCCGCGTGTCTACTTCCACGCGGGGAACCATTTCGATCTTTCCCCGCCATTCGGCGTGCTTCTTCAGCGATTCTTTTCTGTAATCCATACCGTTCTCCTTGCGCCCTTTTTTCGCTCCCATTATACACGCTTTTTGCGCCCGCGTCAACCGTTCGCTTTCTCTGCCCGCCGCGGACATGGCATGCGGAAAATAAAATCGGCGCGGACATGCCGTACGCATGCCGCGCCGAAAATTTTATCGGGGATCACTCCACGGTCTTCAGCGAAGACGTCATATCGATCTTTTTGATCTTGAACCGCAGCAGGACGTCAACGATGCCGATGATGAAAAGGACGAAGACGGGCGTAAACAGATAGGAATACCACATCACGTCCTGCACCGAACCGAAATCGAGATAGCCCAGCATGAAGTACAGGATCCCGTACCCGAGCGGGATGCCGACGATGATGCCCATGACCGCCATGATAAGGATCTCGCGGAAGATGTACATGCACACCTCCGCTTCCCGGTACCCGAGCACTTTGAGCGTGGCAAGCTCGCGTTTGCGCTCGGCGATGTTCATGTTGGTCAGGTTATAGATGACGAGGATGCAAAGGAGCGCCGCAAAGATGATGACGACGGCGGAGATCGCCGAGACGGCATCCGCCATCTTGGGGAAAGAGTTGCGGATATCGTCCGCCCGGCAGGTATCCGAAAGCCCCATGCCCGCGAGCACGATCGCCGTGGAGCCCGCCACGGAAATGACAGTCATGACGAGGTTTTTCCCATAGCGGAAAATGTTGCGGAAGGTGGATTTGAAACGGAAAGAAAGCCGCTTCCAGAGCACCGGGATATATTCGAGGAAGATCTTTTTGCCCGCCTTGGGCGTCTTGGGGCGCAGCACTTCCGCGGGCGCGCAGCGCAGTTCCTTGCGGATGAGATACAGCGTGACCGCCGCCACCGCAAGCAGCATGACCACCGCCGCGATGATGCCCATCAGCGGCTGCACCCACTGCTCCCACGCGGGCACGAAGAACATCGTATTGAATGCGGGATAAATGACGGCGGGCAGCAGCGTAAGCCCCACGCCCAAGCCCCCGCCCGAGCCGATCAGGCAGCAGACCGCGGAGAAGAAGAGATATTTTGCCGCGATCATGCCGTCCTTATAACCGATCGTGCGGTAACAGCCGATGGCGGGGCGGTCTTCCTCGATCATGCGCGTCATGGTGCTTAAAACGACGAGCGCCGATACGGCGATGAAGAATGCCGGGAAGAAGGCGGCGATGACGTCGAGCTTGCCCGCATACGACTGCGCGAGCGCATAGCTCATGGTGTCTTCCAGCGTCATGAAGACGAGAGAATCGTCGGCAAGCAGCGCTTCGAGCGCCGCCGCATCCGCTTCCGCCGCCTCGTCGTAGGCGTCCCCGAAGCGCGCCTCCTCGTAGTCCATGAAGACGTATAGATCGGTCACGGGAAGAAATCCGCCGTACGAGGAAGCATCCGCGTAAAAGATCTGCTGCAGCTTTTCCATCTCGCTCTCGTCGAAATCGGCGCCGTCCTCGTTTTCCGCAAGGTCCTCCGTGAGCATGGGCTCCCCGCCGCGATAGGAATACATGGCGTTGGCGACGATGCCGACGACCGTCATCTCCTGCCCCATCACGGTCACCTTGTCGCCGACGGCGTGCGCTTTCACCTCGTCCGAAGCGCGCTCGGCAACGACTTCCGTGCTGCTCTCGGGCAGACGCCCTTCGACCAGGGAAAGACGGTTGACCTTCTGGTCGGCAAGGTCGGTGATGACGACGCGGACGTTTTCCGCCTCTTCCGCCGTATCGATCACGGTGAGGCTCTGCACGGCCTTTACGCCGGCGTATGCCTCGACCTGCTCCGTCACGGACGAAGAAATGCCGAAAAGACTCGTCGACTTGATCATGATATCGGGGGAAGCCGCCTCGTCGTAGGCGTCGGCGAGCGCGCGCTCCATCTTATAGGAGAGCGTACCCAGCCCCGAAACGAACGCGATGCCGAGCAGGATGATGAGCGTCACGGCGATGAACCTGCCGAGATTGTCGCGTATGGTACGGAATACCGTTTTCAGATATGCGCTTCTCACCATTCGATCTCCTTTACGCTCTTCGGCGCAGGGTTATGTTCGCGGCGGATGCATTTCCCGTTCTTGATATAGATGACCTGATCGGCGATGTCCTTGATCGCCGCGTTGTGCGTGACGATGATGACCGTCTTTTTGTGCTTGCGGCACATCTCCTGCAAGATCCCGAGCACGACTTTGCCCGTCTCGTAATCGAGTGCGCCCGTCGGCTCGTCGCAGAGCAGGATCTTGGGATTTTTGGCGATGGCGCGGGCGATGGAAACGCGCTGCTGTTCCCCGCCCGAAAGCTGCCCGGGGAAATGCTTCATGCGCGCGCCGAGGCCCACGCTCTTTAAGACCTTTTCCGGGTCGTAAGCGTGTTTGCTCAGTTCGGTCGCCAGTTCGACGTTTTCAAGCGCGGTGAGGTTGGGCATGAGATTGTAGAACTGAAAGACGAATCCCACGTCGCGGCGGCGGTATTCGGTAAGCGCCGACGTATTCAATTTGCGGAGGTTCACCCCACCCACGTACAGATTGCCCGACGTGATGGTATCCATGCCGCCCATGGCATTGAGAAGCGTCGTCTTGCCCGATCCGCTCTGCCCGAGAATGACCGTAAGTTCGCCCGCGGCCACGTCAAAACTCATCCCGTTCAGCGCACGCACGGCTTCGCCCCCCGTGTGATACGTCTTTACCACGTTTCTCGCTCTCACGATGTATTTTGCCGCCATATCGCCGCCCTCCTTTTTTGTTCCATTTTTATTTTACCACATACCATGTCATGAATACAACTGACATTTTGAATTTTTGAAAAATCTTTACAGGCGGCGGAATGTTTTTATGGACACAATTTCAATTCATATGTTTTAAAGTACACAGTTTCATTATAAGTGATAATCACCATTACGAGAAAATCGGCAATACTCCCCCCGTTTGTATTGATGATGAAACTAGCAAATTTGATTTGCCAAAAGGTTGAGAATTTGCAAAAAAACAGCACATTACTTAACACGCGGACAGGAGCATCTTTCAAAAAATGTTTTTTGCCACTTAGCCAAAATTGGTAAAAGTTCTGAGAGGAGGCAATATACTAAATGGCTCATATCACTTTTTCGACAATGATTTTTTTCCTTGATAATAATTTAGTTTTGAATACTATATTGTTACAGCGGAACAATTTGATTACTCCAGCCGTAACAAGTATCGAAATATTGGTAAAATATAACCGTTCTAACAGGGGTAAACAAAGATGTGTCTTATAAAATACTTGATTTATTATTAAAACTGTGTTATAATTATTTCGCCATTCGGAGGATATACTAATGCGAAACATTATGTGTACAAACTGTGGTTGCAAAACTTTAATAAGAGCAGATTTACCATTTGATGTTAGCGGGGATGTCTACATGACTGCAGCACACCGTACGTTGGAAATTTATGCGTGTCTCGAATGCGGTCATTTGGAATTCTTTGATTCTTATTCAGTAGACGAATATAATGAAAGCATAAAAAGAGTAGAATCTATTTTGAACAAATTACAAATATTAAGGAAACAATTATCTGATTTGGAAAATTCTATGGATCTTTTCAATGACGAAATAAAACAACTAGAACATCAGTCAAAGAGTCTTGATATTACAATTAGACAACAACAAGAGTTACAAGCAAGAATTCGCGAATTACAGACTAAAGTGCGCACTATTCCTAATGATATTGCAAACCTTAGCAGAACGATTAAAAATTTGGAAGAAAAGCTTGAGAGAGCCAAAGAAAAACTTTCTAACTGGGAGAAACAAATAATCAAATGATTTGGTAATGAGTTCGGTATTGCACTGGACTCATTCCTTTTTATTTGAAAAAACTCTCTCGTTGTCCCAGTAGAATATGTACTTGTGCAACTTTTGTATAATATTTCAGTCCTTTATTAGTGTTTATCAACATAACTTTATCCACAGTTTGTATAATTATAACATCAATAATAAGTGTTCTGCAAGTTATTTAAATTTACTGGTTTGGCGCTATGACACGTGCTTGAATAAACGAGTGGCTCAGCTGCATCTCATCGTTCAAACATCCGCCATTGGGACAAGGCAGCATTACGGAAGGATGCTTTTCGGCATGGTTGTGTCTCGATGCGCTTGTCTGCTGTAAAAGTAAAACACGACCGAGAAGGTGAAATCAAAGCGTTCATAAATGCAAAAGAGGAATATTTTATAAAAAGTATTTTAGATTGTATATGAGCGGTGGTATACTGTAAGGAGAAAACCATTGACCATGACAAGCGAGGTGAATTATGCGCATCCTCATCATACGGCACGCCGATCCCGATTACGAACACGACTGTCTGACCGAAAAGGGAAAACGCGAAGCGGCGCTGCTGTCGGAATCGCTCCGCAAACAAAACATTTCCGCCGTGTACTGCTCTCCGCTCGGGCGGGCGAGGCAAACGTGCGCGGAAACGGCGCGGAAGATCCATGCGGACCCCGTCGTCCTGCCTTGGCTGAGGGAGTTTGACCACCCCGTCCTCGTGGAAGGGAAACCGCACTTGTGCTGGGACATGCTCCCCTCCTTTTTGGCGCAGCATCCCGAATTGTACGATGCCAACGCGTGGCTTGCATCCCCCGTCATGCAGACGGGCGATATCCGCGCCCGCTATACGGAGCTTTGCGAGGGGCTGGACGGCGTCCTTGCAGGGCACGGATACGTCCGCGACGGCATGTTCTACCGCGCCGCACGCGCAAACCGCAGTACGATCGCCTTTTTCTGCCATTTCGGGACGGAGAGCATGCTGCTTTCCCATCTGTGCAACACCTCTCCCGTCCCCCTTTCCCATCACTTCGTCGCGCTCACCTCCTCCGTGACGACGCTGTATTCGGAAGAACGCAGGCAAGGCATGGCGCTCTTCCGCTGCTGCGGCTACGGAGACTGTTCGCATCTTCTGGTCGGGAAAGAGCCGCCCTCTTTTTCCGCGCGTTTCTGCGAAGTGTTTGATTCGGACGACCGCCATGACTGACCGCCCGCCGCGCAGGCGCGGTACGGGCGGCAAAAGGAACGGCGGCGAAAAATTTTCTGCAAAATTGCAAGATGCGAGCAAAATTGCTTGCGTTTTTCGGGAGAATATTTTATAATATACAAGCTTTTATCAATCGGTTTTGCAGAGATGTCTGAGTGGTTTAAGGAGCACGATTGGAAATCGTGTGACGGGGGTGACTCGTCCGGAGGTTCGAATCCTCTTCTCTGCGCCACGGCAGCCTGTCACGCTTTGTGACGGGCTGTTTGTTTTGTCCGCGCAAAGCGCCGCCAAATCCAACAGCCGCTTTGAGCGCGAGGCTGCCCTGCTGATCGGGGGACGGTCGCCGAAATAACGTGACGCGATCCCGCCTTACGGCGAGCGATCGCTATTCCGTCGCGTCTTCGCCGCTCCTTACGAATCCTCTTCTCTGCGCCACGTGGGAATCATACGAACTCTTTTTCGGAGTTCGTATGATTTTTTTTCTGCAATTTCTTCGGCATGCTATAATTTACAATTTCATTACAAATAAATGTATATTATTTTACAACGATGTGTTAGACTGATAATCGGTTAATAATATGCAACTTGGAGGAAACCGAATGAAAGGTAAAAAATCTGTTGTTGCTGTTATTGGTGCTTTCTTACTTACAATTATTGCCTCGTTGAGTTTTGCGGGCTGTAAGCAGGAAGATCCGAAGTATGACGTCGCCATCAAGGTAGCAAACAACTATGGCATGGAATTGTTGATCGATTTTATTTATGAATTTGACGATGAGAATCATACGGTTCAATTTATGCTGAGGACAGTGTAAAAGATTGGGAAAATCAAACCTTACAGCCCTACATTGGGGCAATCGTCGGACATTTGATTTCCGGAAGCCAGATCGATAATACGATTTCAGGCGGGCCATTCGATTATAGCAACCTGAATGCAAATGTAACCTGGGGCTTCTTTGGAATTAATAAACATAACCAACAACAGTATTGCACAAATGGAGCGGTAGGTAAAACAGGTTAAGGTCATTATGTTACAACTCCTTCATATACGCAAGACGTATATCAGCAAATCAAAAAACAAGGTCGATGCGCTTCACGGCGTCTCGCTTTCCTTTCCGAAGCGCGGGCTCGTGTTCATCGTGGGCAAGAGCGGGTGCGGCAAGACGACGCTTTTAAACATTCTCGGCGGGCTGGATGCGCCCACGGAGGGGGAAGTGCTCTTTTGCGGCAGGCAGGTCGATCTCAGGGACGCGCGCGCCGCCGACGAGTACCGCGCCCGCCATATCGGGTTTGTCTTTCAGGATTACAATCTCCTCGAGCGGGACAATGTTCTCGCCAACGTCCGCCTCGGCGCGCTGTTGGGCGGAGGGACGCAGGAGAGGGCGGCAAAAGCGCTGCGCCGCGTCGGTCTGGAGGAGTATGCATCGCATCTGCCAAGCGAGCTTTCGGGCGGGCAGAAACAGCGCGTCGCCGTTGCCCGCGCGCTCGTAAAAGATGCGGACGTATTGCTTGCCGATGAGCCGACGGGCAATCTGGACAGCAGGACTTCGGAGGAGATCTTTGCACTCTTGCAGGAGGTCGCGCGCGAGCGGCTCGTCATCGTGGTGACGCACGACGAGGAGTCGGCAAAGGTGTACGGCGAGCGCAGCGAGCCGCACTCGTCTATGCCAAGCACGCGCCACGGTGCCAAATCAATTTTCAGTGCTGAATCAAAAGACGATTGTTACGCAAAAATGTCTTGAAAAAAATGTTTGCTTTATGCTATACTTTATGCTGTAAAAGTATTAGCTTGCAATTTCGTTTGGCGGTTGTATAATAGAATTACAAACAATATTTCATCCCGTGCCAACCGACGGCGCGGGTGGAGGTATATCTTTGAAAAAGTTTTATCTTCCTTTTTTGTTCTTTGTTATCACGCTCTGCGCAGCGGGCTTTACTGCATGCGCACAAAGTCAGGATACGAAAGAGGACGGAGGCAAAGTTGAGCCGCACAGCCACATACTCGTCTACGAAGATGGGGTAAGCCCCACCTGCACGGAGAGCGGCATTGCGGGCTATAATATTTGCGAAGGTTGCGGCAAGTTCTTTTCGGCCCAAACGGGCGAGGAGATTGAACAGCCCGAAACCCTTCCCGCGCTCGGTCACAGCTATTCACGGCTCGTTCCCCGCGTTGAACCCACATGCACTGCGGAGGGCACGGAGGCCTATTACGAATGCGAAAGGTGCGGCGCTCTGTTCTCGGGCGAAACGGGTGAAGAGATCTCCGAAGATGAGCTTATCATCCCCGAGCTCGGCCACATCTGGCAGTTCAGCCGCGTGCTGTCCCCTGCCACATGCGTCTCGCCGGAAATGGATGAGTATGTCTGCCTGCGCAACGGCGAGCATACGATGACGAAGGAACTTAACTCGCTTCTGCGGCATTCATACGATCAGGGCGTCTGCACAATGTGCGGCAAGCCCGAAAGTGAGGGGCTTGAATATACCTTGCAGGGCGACTGTTATGTTGTAAGCGGGATGGGTACCTGCACGGATATAAGGCTGCATATACCATATACATACAACGGCAGACCCGTGGTCGGCATAGCCGATGAAGCCTTCTTGGGCAATACTTCCATAATTTCGGTAACACTGCCCGATACTGTCCGTTCGATAGGCTATTATGCCTTTTCGGACTGTACTTCGCTTCGGGATATAGATTTCGGCGAGGGACTTATTGAAATCGACGGCCTTGCCTTTGTAGGTTCGTCTATAACGCGCGTAGACCTGCCCGACAGCCTTACAATTGTAGACGGATTCTACGGTTGCGAAGAGCTTGAAAGCGTTAGCTTTGGCCGCAACGTGGTGGAAATCCTGTCGTCGGCTTTTGAGTACTGCAATTCGCTTGAATATATCGATATTCCCTCGTCTGTTTACAGGGTGGGCGGCTTCGCATTCGCTCACTGCGCCAACCTTAGAGAGGTAGATTTCAGCGGCTCGGAAATTGAAAGCCTTGAAAATTTTATGTTCTACGAATCCCCCTCGCTTGAAAGCGTCGATCTCAGCGGCACGTCCATAGAATATATAGGCAATTCGGCGTTTTATACATGTTCTTCCCTCTCTCAGGTGCTTCTGCCCGATACGCTCGAAGGGATCGATGTTCAGGCGTTTTACAACTGTTCCTCGCTGAAAAGCATAGACCTACCCGCATCGCTGAGATATATAAATGCGGTTGCGTTCAGCGGCGCAGGACTCACTTCCGTGGCCATTCCCGCCGCCACTGTGAGCATAAACAAGAACGCTTTCAGTCGGTGTCCCGAGCTCGTTGAATTCAACGTTGAAGAAGGCAACCCCGTATATCACAGCGACGGCAACTGCCTTATAAATACTGCGGAAAAGATGATCGTCCTTGGCTGCGAGGGCAGCGTGATCCCACGCGATGAGAGCGTGATCGGCATATATTCGTGGGCGTTTGACGGAATTTCAAATTTAACAGAGCTGTATATTTCCGAGCACATGACCGATATAGACATATTTGCTTTCGTCTATTGCGGAAATATCCAAAAGATAGAGGTTGCGGAGGGCAACACCGTTTATTGCACAATAAACAATATGCTGGTGCTGCGCGAAAGCAAATATGTGATCCGCGCCTGTGCAGACAGCGTTATTCCCTCCGACGGCAGTATTTTGGGGCTTTGTGACGGGGCGTTTACGGGTTGTGCGGTAAAGAATGTGTATATACCGGCGTGCATAAAGTTTGTAGGCCCTAATAGCTTTGACGATTGCACGCAGATAGAGAGCATAACCGTAGAGGAGGGCAACGAGCATTATTACGGCGCAGGCAACTGTCTCATGGAAAGGGATGCGAGCGGCGAAACGACGCTTATTAAGGGGTGCGACAACAGTTATGTTGCCGAGGGCGTGGATATAATACGTCACGAAGCCTTTAAAGATTGCGATTTCAAGAGCATAACCATTGCCTCAACAGTCAAAGAAATATCTTCATTTGCCTTTCAGGATTGCACGCAGCTCACCGAAATAATTTTCGAGGGCACCGTCGAAGAGTGGAACGCCGTTGAAAAGGGAGACGGCTGGGATATTAACACAGGCGAATATGTGGTGCGTTGTGTAGACGGCATCGTTGAAAAATCTGCGGCGTAGCCGCAGATTTGTGCTTACGGAGCGTATTAAAAATATAAAAAACTGTCCATAGAAAGATACCTTCCTATGGATAGTTTTTTTATGTGGAATGTCCGAAAAACGGTATGCAAAACCTATCCAAAGTAAGCCCGCCCTGCCCGTGGCGGCAGATTTGCAGGCAATACAAGGCAAAAGCCGCAGATAATACAGGACGTATTGTCAAGGATTTCAATATGGTAGAGGCGCAAATGCCGCTTTTAATCAGGGTTGATTTGCTTTGAATAGGTTCAACAGCCTGCCACGCTGAGAGGCGCAACAAGAACATACGGAGCGAGAATTCACCTCGTCCGTCAGCGGCGCGAAGACCGCCTATTATAAACAGTGACAGCCGTCATTGGCTACTCACACAAGTGAGGTCGTCGCACAATGTTGCGGATATTCTTGTACCGCACAAAGTGCGGCACGTCCCCTCGTCGGGGCGGGAACTGTCAGCCACGAACAGGCAATGGATAAGGCAAAGTCAGAATATAAAAAAATCAGGCAAGAACGCTCTCCAAAGTAAAACAAGCATATCTTGATTGCATAAACGAATTTTAAATCAGAAAGCAAAAAATGATAAAAACAGTATCAATTAAAGCAATTCCCTTCTATTCCCGTAAAAAAGTGTCCATAAAAATATGTTACAGTGTCCACGTAGTAACCTCTGCACCAAAATTGCCGGTTCCTGTATTTGAATTTCATGCTGCCCCATTTTTGGTAGATCATCAGGCTGCTCTTTCCTTTCAGAAAACCCATAAACCCGGACACGCTGATCTTGGGCGGAATCGACAACAGCATATGGATATGATCGGGGCATACTTCGGCTTCTATGATCTCCACACCTTTCCACCGGCACAATTCCCGAAGTATTGCCCCGATCTCCAATCGTTTCTCTTCATAGAATACTTTTCGCCTGTATTTCGGCGCAAACACTACATGATACTTGCAATTCCACTTTGTATGTGCTAAACTTCTTATGTCATCCATTTGGATGTCCTCCTTTTGATTCTTAGTTTGCAACTGCCAGGTCGCAACTCTATTATATCAAAAGGAGTTTTTTATTTCAAAATTCATCGCTAAGGCTCTTTGTTACCCGCGGACTATCCGCGGGTTTTAGGATACAAAAAAAGCACCAAGCCGAACGGCTTGGTGCTTTTTGTTATAAAATCGATCGAGTTTCTCAGGCAGAGAATGCATCAATTCTCCGATGTTATCCCTTTCGCGTCCTCTGTCTCAGAAAAAGACAAATATTCCAGACTTTCCTCTTCCGTTGAAAACCGTACCTCCCCCTCTCGTGCCATGACGATATAAGGCAATCCAACACAGGCGTGTTTTTGATATTCAGGTATGTAAACGTCGTACCCCTTCCAGCGCTTCCCCTTATGGAAGCCGTCCGCTCCGAGCGCCTCGACATATTCCTCTATGCTCTTTTTGAGTTCTTCCTTCATCTCCCCCTCCTCTACATGATGCGATCGCAAAATTCTTCGGCGGCACGATTCCGCCGAAGAATTTTACAACGACCGATCAGCGGATGAAATTGGTGCGTACGGACGCATCCGTCTGCGGGATCGCGATGCCTGCCGCCTTTCCCGCCTCGATGCAGCGGAGCAGCCATACCATGTTCAGCGCAAGATTGCGCATCGTCTGCATCCCCTCCTTATCCTGCATCACTTCCTGCGGCGTCTTGCCGTAGACCATGTTCCAGTAGGACGAGGACACGACGGGCATCTGCGCGATCCCCATATACTTATTGATCACGTCAAAGGAGGCCGCCGTGCCGCCACGCCGCGCACTTACGATACACGCCGCGGGTTTGTGCGCAAAAAAGCGGCTTCCCGCATAAAATGCGCGGTCAAGCAAGGACAAAAGCTGTCCGCTCGGATGCGCGTAATAGACGGGCGACCCGAATACGAAGGCATCCGCCGTCTGCGCCGCCTCCAGCAGGCGATTGGCAGCGTCGTCAAAGGTACACTTGCCCAGCTCTCTGCAGCGCCCGCAGGCGATACAGTCCTGCACGGGCTTTGCGCCCGACTGGAAGATCTCGCCTGAGACGCCCTCTTTTTCCAATACGGTTTTGATCTCGCAAAGCGCCGTAAACGTGCAGCCGTTGGCGCGCGGGCTTCCGTTGACCAGTAAAACTTTCATTTTTTTCCTCCTTGCCCTATCGGTGATCGCGCGGACGGAAACTCCCGTCAACGCGCGTCGGAAACATAAAAACAGCGGCAGGTATCCAGACAGACGCAGCCCATGACCCCGCTCTTTGCCGACATCATATCGAGGTGCACCTTGCAAAACGCAGACATGCCCCCTCCGTTGTTCTCGCCGCGGCGCGGATAGAACAAGATCTCATCGCGCCCGGTCAGGTAGCGTACGGGGGTATGCCCGTAGAGTACGCATTTGCAGCCGCGCGGCAGAACGTCCGCATCCTTAAACCTGCGGTCATAGACGAGCTGCTCGATGCTTGCCTGCCCAGGCGGAAGCAGCGTGCCGTCTTCCAAAAGCGGAAGCCCTGCATGCACGCCGATCCAGTCTGTCCCCTCCGCAAAATAGGGCAAGCCCTCCAGCGCGTCCACCGTATCCCAGTCGAGCAGCGCTCCATCCGTAAAATAGGCGCGAAGCTGCTCCAATACCTTGTCGTAATCGCGCGCGGCACGCATCAGCCCCTGATAATACTTGATAAAATCGTATTCATGGTTGCCGGCGACGTAGACCGCCTCCGGCATGGAAAGGAGCAGCTTTGCGAGGCGAACGCTTTCGGGGCCCTTGTCGACGGCATCCCCCAGCACGTACAGCGTATCCCCACCGCCGAAACGGATCTTTTCCAGCAGGCGGCAGAACAGGCCGTAACAGCCGTGCGGATCGGAAAGACAATATCGCATATCCGTATCTTAACACGGATAACGGAAAAAGTCAAGTCCCGCCCGAAAGAAATGCGGAAAACATTTCCGTAAAGGCGCGTATCAACTCGGACATGGTATACTCCTTATACGCGACGCCCGCCTGCTTCATCGCCGTTTTCTGTTTCTCCGTCATCTCCGTATACGGATAAACGCCGAAGAGAAAGGGAAAGAAGGCGTAAAGGAAGCGCTCGACCGCCTCATCCCCTGCGCGCGGAAAATGCGCCTTCAGACATGCCCCCACCGCATGCAGGGAATCCCGGTATACGCGCTTGAAGCTGACGAGGGATTCCAGGCGGCTGCCTGCCTCCATATCGTACAAATTCATGGAGAGCAGTTTGAGCATGCAGCGCCGCCCTGCCAGCGTCTCCGCAAAGGCAGAGGGAAACTCCGATGCCGGGCGGGGCGATGCCGCAAGTGCGAGAAGGTCCTCCGTCCATACGGCATATTCCCGTTCCAGAAGCGCAAGAAAGATCTCCTCCTTGGTGCGGAAATAATTATAAATGGACGTCCGCGTGAACGACGTCTTGGCGCCGATCATGCCGAGTGTGATCTCCTTGAACGGCAGCGAACCGTACAGCTGTGCGCACGCCTCCACGATCTCTGCCCTGCGGGCATTCACGAGCGCCTTTGAACCTTTCGGCATACCGCCCTCCCGCGCCTTACAGGGCGCCCTTTGCCCAGGCGGCGGCGCCGCCGTTTACGAGCTTCCCCTTTTTCCATGCCGCCGCGGGGTACAGTTCCTTCAGGCGGCGCTCCGCGCCCGATATGCCGCTGCCGCCCGACGTCGCAAAGGGAAAGATCGCCTTGCCGTCTGTCTTGCATGCGTCCAGAAAGCTGTCGATGATGCGCGGCTCCACATACCACCATACGGGGAATCCCAGAAAGACGGCCTCGTATCCCGAAAGATCGGGAACTGCCGACGCCAAAGCGGGGCGGCAGGCGGGATCGTTCATCTCTACGCTGCTGCGACTTTTTTTGTCGGTCCAGTCGAGATCGGCCGCCGTGTACGGCTGTGCGGGCTCGATGGAGAAAAGGTCGCCCCCGACCGCCGCGGCGATCTCCCGGGCGGCGCGCTCCGTCACGCCGCTCGCCGAAAAATATGCAACAAGGACGTTACTCATATCCGTTCCGGCCTCCCGCCTTACAGGCTTTCCGCCAAGACCGCTTCGATCTCCTCGCGGCCGAGCACCTTATAACCGCCCTGCATGACGAGCACGGCGCCCGCGACGTCCTTGACCATCTCCCCGGTCACACCGAGTTCGGAGATGTTCATGACGAGGCCGAGTTCCTTCATCCACGCCTCCATGGCGGAAAGGCCCGCCTCCGCGATCTCCCGATCCGACTTCCCGGCAGGATCGACGCCCCAGACGTTTTCGGCAAAGCGCACGAATTTCTTCATGCCGTACGGCAGGATGTGGCGGTAATAGGCAAGCGATACGGCAGAAAGCGTCATGCCGTGCGTGGCGTCCGTATACGCCCCCACCGCCTGGCCGAGCATGTGCACCATCCAGTCCGTCGTCTTGCCGCGCGAGATGAGCGTGTTCAGCGCCCACGTCGCCGTCCACATGATGTTGGATCGCGCCTCGTAGTTCTGCATGTCCTTATTGGCGATGCGCGAAGAATGCAGGAGCGAACGCATCAGCCCTTCGGCGAGATAATCGCTCGTGTTATCGTCCTCACCCGAAAAATACTGCTCGCAGATGTGGCTGAAAATATCGTAAATGCCCGCCACCATCTGATAGTGCGGCAGCGTGAAGGTATACGTGGGGTCGAGCACCGCAAAGCGGGGCATGACCTTCTCGTCGGCAAAGACGTGCCCGATCTTGAGCTTCTGCTCGCGGTTGGTGATGACGGCGCCCGCGTTCATTTCGCTGCCCGTCCCCACCATGGTCAGCACGCAGCCGACGGGGACCACCTCGCAGGAAGGCTCCTCAAAGCGGACATAATATTTCTCCCACGGATCCTCCCCGCAGTGCACGGAGACGGCGAGCGCCTTGGCATAGTCGCAGACGGAGCCGCCGCCCACGGCGAGCAGAAAGTCCGCCTTGTGCTCCCGCGCGATCTTCATCCCTTCATACAGCTTTTCCAGCGTCGGATTCGGCATGACGCCCGCGATCTCCGCGACGTTTTTGCCCGCCTCCCGCAAAAGCCGCAGCGCCTCGTCGTAGATCCCGTTTTTCTTGACGGAACCGCCGCCGTAGATGAGCACGACGTTTTTGCCGTACTTGGGAAGTTCTTCCTTCAGATATCCGATCGCCCCTTTGCCGAAATATAACTTCGTGGGATTGCAATAGGAAAAATTACCTAACATGATTCTCCTCCTCGGAATGCCGATTTATTCTGACACCTTGTCAGTATCTTTATTATACGCCTGTTCTGACAGCTTGTCAATCATATGGCGCAACTTTTTCCCGGTTTTTTCGCGAGGCCGCGGGGAAAATAAAAAAATTTAAAATCAGCCCTTGCAAAGCGGCGCGGTTTGTTTTATAATGAGGAAGAGAACAAAAGGGAGAACGCTGCATGCTACAGAGTAAATTTGCCAAAAAGAACGCGCCCTTCAAGGCGCAAAAGCTGTTTACCGACCGCGTCGAACCGCGGGCGGTCTTTGCCGAAAGCATCCGCGCCGTCGGCCGCAAACCGCGCGAGATCGTCAATTTTTACGGCAAGGGCGGCATCGGTAAAACGACGCTGCTCAAAAACCTGATCGAGGGCTCACCCGCGCAATACGCGCTGCACCGCCCCATGCTCATCGGCAACATCTTTTTAAGCCTGGACGCCTTTGAATATGCCAACCCCGTCAATATTCTGACGGGCATCCGCAGCGGGGTCCGCGGCGACTGCGGCCTGTTCGATTACGCGGTGATGCAATATTACGCCAAGGCGCGCATGACCATCGGCGAGATCCGCTCGAAAAACAGCATGCTCGCATCCCCGCTCGTGTCCGTGCTCAACGACGCGCTGGCGCTGGTCACTTCCAACGCCTGCATCCCTTCCGCCATCCTCGACAAGTGCGCGTCGCTCATCCGCGATGCGCGCCTGAAGAAGAAATACCGCGAAGAGATCGCCGAGATCGCCACCCTCAGCGAATTTGAACTCTTTGAACGGCTCCCCTATTACCTGGGGCTCTGCATCAACAACGCCTACGAAAAAGGCTACTTCCACGTCATCTTTCTCGACTCGTATGAAAGCCTGCTCAACCGCACGGTGAGCGGCACGCCTTCCTCCGACCACGAGGAATGGCTGAAGGAATTCTTCCTCGCCTGCGAGCACGTGCGCATCGTCATCGCCTCGCGCGACCGCCTGCGCTGGGACAGGCAGGACAGCGACTGGAAGGAATTTTTAAACCTGCATCGCCTGAAAGACCTTTCGGAAGAGGACAGCCTTTGGTTTTTGCAGCAGGTGCCCATCCCCGAACGCGACATCGCGGAAAAGATCGCCCGCCACGCGGGCGGCGTGCCGCTGTACCTCGATATGTGCGCGGACATGTATGCCGCGGCGAAAAACGACGGCGAACGCTTTGACGCGGACGCGCTGCAGGGAAAAGACATCACCGAGCGCTACATGCGCCATTTGCCCGACCGCGAACGGCACGCCATCCGCGTCATCGCAATTCCCCGCGCCTTTGACCTGCACTTTGCCCAGGAACTGCTCGCCGCGCAGAAACTCAATTTTTCCGCCGAGGAGCTGCGCTCGCTCTTTGACAAATCGGTCATCCTTCCCCTCAACGAGGAGGAGACGCTCTACAAGGTGGATGAAAGCGTGCGCGCGCACATCCTCGAACGCATGAAGCCGGAGCGCAAGGGCGACATCTTAGAAAGCATGCTCGACTGCATCGATCCGGAATGCGGCGCGGGCAGCTTCCCCTATTTTGCCGCCGCACTCGAGCTGCTTACCGCCGATCCCGCCTGCTTTGCCCGGCTGTACGACAAGATCTTCCGCCGCGCCGAATTTTTTGCCACGGCGGGGTACTGGCGGGAGATCCACGCCCTGCTCGGCCCGCATACGGACGCGGAAAACGCGAAGCTGCGCGCCGTCGCCGTGACGTGCGAACTCATTTATCTGCGCCGCTGCGGGAACCTGGAGAACGCAGACGCCTTCGCGCAGGCGCACCCGCTCGCCAAAGAAGATGCGGAAGAATGGTACTATCTCTATCGCTTCCTCTGCATCCACGTGCGGCATCTCTCCGGCCGCTACGACGAAAGCCTCGAAGCGTACCGGAAGCTGCTCGACGAAATGGATCTCGTCCGCGCCACCGTTCCCGCACACGTCTATCACCTCGCCGCCGTCAAATACGCCGACCTGCTCTTCCTCAAAGGCAACTTTGAAGAGTCGCTGCGGCGCACGGAAGACCTTTTGCAGACGCCCGGCCTCTCCACGGACGACAAACTCGAACTCATCCGCCTCAAAGGGCACAACTACCGCTTCCGCCGCCGCAACGAAGAAGCCGCGCTCATCTATGCTTCCGCCCTGCACCTCGCGGAGGAACACGGGATTTGCAGCGCGCGCGGCAAATTTTATACCAACATGGCAGAATCCCTCTGCTTTATCCGCCCCATGGAGGCGCTCGGATGGTACGAAAAGGCAAGGGAAGCAAACGAAACGCTGGAAAACGGCATCGAGCTCGGCAAGGCACACGCGGCCGCCGCGGTTGCTTATGCGCAGGTGGGCGATTTTGCCAAAGCGGAAGAAGCGGGCAAGCGGGCGCTTGCGGAAGCCGACCGCACCCGCTATTATTCCGGCCGCGCCTTTGCCCTGGCGGCGCTCAGCTTTGTCGAGCGCAAGCGGGGCGACGCCCAAAAAAGCCGCGCTTATTTTACGGAGATGAAGACGCTTTTGCAAAAGCTGAACGTCTACCTCTACCTCATCGACTGGTTTGAAGATGACGCCGCATAAACTGGGGATCGTCGGGCTGGGCACGATCGCCGCCGTACAGCTGCGCGCGCTGAATGCCCTTCCCGACCTTTTCCGCCTCACCGCAGCCTGCGATCGGGCGCTGCAGACGCGCACCCGCGTAAACGTCCCCGTTCATACGCGGCTTTCCGCCTTCTTGCGCGAGGGCGATACGGACGCCGTGCTCGTCTCCGTGCCGCCGGCTGCCCATGCCGACGTCGCAAAACAATGCCTGCGCGCGGGCAAACGCGTTCTGCTCGAAAAGCCCGCCGCGGCCTGCCTGCACGACGCCTGCGCCGTCTATGAAGAAGCGCGGCAATGCGGCGTCCTGCTGCGGACCGCCTTCCATGCCGCGCACGGATGCGAAGTGCTATGGGCGCGCGCCGCGCTCCCCGAACTCACCCGCTCGCACGGGCCGATCGTCGCATTCGACTGCACCTTCTGCGATCCCTATACCGAAAACGGGCGGATTCTTCCCGAAAAAATACCGCTTGGAGGCTGCTGGGCAGACAGCGGCATCAACGCGCTCAGCGTCCTTGCGCGGCTGTGCGACCTCACCGTCTGCACCCCGAACCGAAAGGAGACGATCGAAGACGCCGCCTGCGGGCTGCCCGTCTTCTGCCGCCGGACGTTCTCTGCCGCGGCGGCGGACATCCGCATCACGACCGACTGGACGGCGGGGCACGGCGAAAAACAAACGGACGCCGCCTTTGCCGACGGGACGCATCTCCTGCTTCTGCACACGGCGCAGCGCGCCGAACTCGTGCAGGGCGGCAAACATACGGTGCTCTTCCGCGGCGACGGCGAGGAGCGGCTGACTCGTCAATACAAGGGCGTCCTGGCGGAATTTGCCCGCGCGATCGACGAAAACGCCTCGGACACGGCCCTCTCCCTCCGCCTGCACGCCTTGCTTTTTTCCTAAGAAAAAAATACGCCAAAGAGGCGTATTTTTTTGCTTAATCGTCGTTTCCTTCATGCGGGGAAAACTCGGAAAAGGGGTCCTCCCCGGCGCCGGACGAACTGCCGGAAGATCTGCCCGGAGAACTGCTGAAATCTCCGAAAGGATCGGGCTGTTCGGGCGGACGGCTGCCGCCGTCCGGAGGCGCCTGATAACGGCCGTACCGTTCGCGAAGGTAAGCTTCGTAATCGACGGGCGTATTGTTGCGCACGGCAAAGAGCACAAATCCGCGCAGTGGCAGAATGACGCTGATCACGGTCATGAGCAGCGGCGACCGCGCGTAATATTTGCGGAAAAACGCGACATAGAGGGTGACGAAGGCAAACACCTGCGCCAGCAGAAGAACGTACATGATCGGCTCGCACACGTCGACGGCGCGGCGCATCCACATCAGTCCCTCCGGCACGTTCACATAATCGTATATATCGTAGATCCCCGAGGTGGAGACCTTGGTATAATACGGGTCGAGCGTGACGATGAGCACGAGGTAGAAAACGTACATCGCCGCATAGGTGAGTTCGGCGATCATGGCGTACAGCCCGGCCCGCTTGACGCGCTTGCCGAAAAGGTTGCTGTCCCCCGCGAGCTTGCCCGTATACATGGTATTGACAAAGGGCACGAATGCCTGCCAGCGGCCGCCGATCCCCGCGCGCCGCGCCATGACGAACAGCCCGATGCCGCCGAAAACGAGGCATGCAAGGTACAGCACGCCTCCGATGATGAAGGTGACGAGGTAAGGCATCACCTCGACGTTGAGCGCCAGGGAGTCTTCGATCAGACGCCCCAGACCGATCCATTCAAAAAATTCCATATTCCGTCCTTCCCGCGCCGCACGCAAGATGCGGCGCCTTAATTTGCATTTTGAAACAGCGGCGCACCGTATTCCACGGCGAGCAGCGTCAGGCCCTTTGCGGGCATGGTGCCCGCCAGGCATTCCCGCTTTCCCGTTGCAAAAGCGCGGAGGATATCCTCCTCCCCGCGCAGCCCCATGCCGACGGCAAAGAGTTCGCCCGCGATCACGCGGACCATATTATAGAGAAACCCGTTGCCGCAGACGGCGACGCGGTAACCGCGCCCCCCGCAGAGCGGAATTTCCTCCACCCCGACCGAATAGACCGTGCGCACCGTCGTCTTTGCCGAGGATCCCAGCGCGCGGAACGCCGCAAAATCGTGTTCCCCGATGAGGAGCCGCGCCGCGGAGCGCATGCGGTCTGCATCGCACGCCGCCTTCAGAAAGGCGCCGTAACGGGAATAGAGCGGCAGCTCGCAGGGGGCATGGTAGGCAAAATAGACGTACGTCTTGCGCTTGGCGCGGCGGGAACAGTCAAACCCCGCCTCGGCGGCGGCGCTCGCCAGCACGCGCACGTCCGGCGGAAGAAGGCGATCGAAACAAAGGCAGAGCCGTTCCGCGGGGATGTTCGTCTCCGCATCGAAGTGGCAGACCTGCCCGGCGGCATGTACGCCGGCATCCGTTCTGCCGCTGCCCGTCACGGACACGGGTACCCCGAACAGCGCCGCAGCGGCGCGTTCCAGCTCCCCCTGCACGGTACGCTTCCCGGGCTGGATCTGCCAGCCGCAGAACTCCGTCCCGTCGTAGCTTACGAGCATCACGTACCTCATAGCAAACTCCCGAGATACACTTTGGTCAGGATGACGCCCGCAATGAGCGCGCCCGCAAAGAGCAAGCCGATGAGGTCGCGGCGGGTAAAGGCAAGTTTTTTGTATTTCGTACGCTTGGCGGCGCCTGCCGTATACGTACCCATATAGCAGCGGGAATCCATGGCGTCGCCGAGTTCATCCGCGCGGCGGAGCGCGCTTGTCATAAGCGGGATGAGGATGGGCACGATGGCGCGCACGCGCTTGATGAGCCCGCCCGATTCAAAATCCGCCCCGCGCGCCCGCTGGGCGTTCATGATGCGCTCCGTCTCGTCCATGAGCGTGGGGATCATGCGCAGCGTGATGCTCATGACGAGGGCAAATTCACGCACGGGAAGGCGCAGCAATTTAAGGGGGGTAAGCAGGTTCTCAAGGCCGTCCGTCAGCGCCATGGGCGTAGTCGTATAGGTGAGCAGCGACGAGAACATGACCAGCAAAAACAGGCGGACGACGAGGAAAATGCTGAAAATGATCCCCTCGTACGTGATACGGAAGATCCCCCATTCCGCATATACCGTCTCCCCGCGGTAGAAAAATACGTTCAAAACGGCGCTGAACGCCGCGATAAACAGGATACCCTTGACGGAGCGCATGATCTTGCGGAACGGCACGCGGGAGGCGGCGACGGCGAGCAAAAAGAACGCCGCGCACACCGCGAGCCCGTAGAAATTCGCCGCCACGAAGATCATGGCAATGTAAGCGATGAGGCACAAAAGCTTGAAGCGCGGGTCCAGCTTGTGCACGAAGGAATCAACGGGATAATACTGCCCGAACGAGACGTCTTTCAGCATACGCACCCCCGTTCTTTCGCGCAGGCGAGGATGCTGCGGATGAGATCTTCCGTGGTGAAATCGCAGGAGATCTCTATGCCGCGGCGGGAAAGCGCGCGGCATATCTTCGCCGTAAGCGGGATATCCAACCCGAGGGAAATCAGCTCCTCCGCGTGCAGGAACAGTTCGGCGGGCGGAAGGACAAACCGCACCTGCCCTTCGGCAAACACGGCGACGCGCGTGCAGTTTTCGGCAACTTCGTCCATATCGTGGGAGACGAAAATGACCGTCTTGCACCACGTTTTGTGGATCTTATGCAGAAGGTCCATGATCTCCTGTTTGCCCAGCGGATCGAGCCCCGCCGCAGGCTCGTCGAGAACGAGCACCTCGGGCCGCGTGACGATGACGCCCGCAATGGCGACGCGGCGCTTCTGCCCGCCCGAAAGTTCAAACGGGGACATGTCCTTGATTTCGTCGTAGGGAAGACCCACGAGCTCGACGGCGGCGCGCACCGCCTCCTCCGTCTCCTCCGCGGAGAGCGGACGGGGAGAAAAGTTCTTCAGCCCGAAGGCGACGTCCTCCTTCACCGACTCGGCAAACAGCTGATATTCGGGATATTGGAATACCATGCCCACCTTGGCGCGCAGGGCGCGGAAATCCGTCTTTTTGTCCGTCAGATCGAACTCCCCGACCCGGAGAACGGGCTCCGGCGCGGGAACTTCCCCTTTTTTCGGCTTGCGTTTCTTGTATTTTTTCAGCGAGGAGGGAATGCGGATCAGCCCGTTCAGATGCTGCACGAACGTGGATTTCCCGCTGCCCGTGTGCCCGATGATGCCGAAAAACTCCCCTTCCCCGATGGTGAGGGAGACGTCTTTGAGCGCCTGCGTCGAAAACGGCGAGGACGGATTGTAGGTATAATTCAGTCGTTCTGCCGTGATAAGCATTGCGCGATCTCCTCCGCCAGCTTCTCTTCGTCGAGCGTGGCGCCCACGGGAAGCCCGCCCTGTTTCAGCGCCTCGCAGATGCAGCCGATGCGCGGAAGGGCAAGATTGTACGTGATAAGTTCTTCATGCCGTTCAAAGATATCCGACGGCGTACCCTGCATGACGATCTCGCCGCGGTTCATGACGACGGCGCGGTCGGCGCGCAGCGCTTCTTCCATGAAATGCGTGATCAGGACCACCGTCCTGCCCTGCTCGCGGTTGAGGCGGGTGACGATGTCCATGACCTCACGCCTGCCGCGCGGGTCGAGCATCGCCGTCGCCTCGTCGAGGATGAGCACCTTGGGATCGAGGGCAAGCACGCCCGCGATGGCGACGCGCTGCTTCTGGCCGCCCGAAAGGCGCGAACACGCCGCGTGGCGGTATGCTTCCATGCCGACGGCTTTGAGCGCAAAATCGATGCGCCGCCCGATCTCCTCCCGCGCAAGCCCGATGTTCTCCGCCCCGAAAGCGATGTCGTCCTCGACGATGGAGGCGACCGCCTGATTGTCCGGGTTCTGGAAGACGATGCCGACGTTTTTGCGTATCGTAAACAGGTTCCTGCGCTTGCCGACGGAAAGGGAAAAGATATCGATCCACCCTTCATCCGGCTCCAGAAGGCCGTTGCAGAGGCGCGCGAGCGTACTTTTTCCGCTGCCGTTGTGCCCGAGCACGGCGATAAATTCCCCCTCTCCGACCGTAAGGCTGAGGTTGCGGATGGCGAACGAGCCGCCGTATGAAAAGCTGACGTTGTGAAATTCGATGGCGTTCATGACCCCGTCCCGTGACTGTGCTCCGTGGCTTGCGATATGCGTTTATTATACCAACATTTGCCCGAATTTACAATAAAATCGGCTTGCATTTTGCGAAAAGCCCGCGAATTTTTTTCCTCTGCGGGGCAGGCAGCGGAAAATGCCGCCGTTTTTTTGAAAAAATACACAAATCACATGCAACTTCCCGCCCTGAGAGGTTGACTTGCAGCAAAAAAACGGCTATAATAAATGAGGTCGGAAACAAAGTTTCCGCCTGTCAACTTGCGAAAAATTATTTCATAATGGAGGTTTCTTATCGATGACCAAGATGACTATCGACGGCAATACCGCCGCCTCGCACGTCGCTTACGCGTTCTCGGAAGTGGCGGCCATCTACCCCATCACCCCGTCGTCCCCGATGGCAGAATCTGCGGACGAATGGGCGACCCAGGGCAGAGTGAACATGTGGGGGCAGAAGCTCCGCATCACGGAGATGCAGTCGGAAGGCGGCGCAGCGGGCGCCGTGCACGGCTCTCTCAGCGCGGGCGCTCTCACCACCACGTACACCGCATCCCAGGGTCTGCTCCTCATGATCCCCAACATGTACAAGATCTCGGGTGAACTTCTGCCCATGGTCATGCACGTTTCGGCGCGCGCGCTCGCCGCGCACTCGCTGAACATCTTCGGCGATCATTCCGACGTCATGGCATGCCGTCAGACGGGCTTTGCCATGCTGGCGAGCTGCTCGGTGCAGGAAGTCATGGATCTCGCGCTCGTCGCGCATCTTTCCACCCTCCGCGCCCGCGTTCCTTTCATCAGCTTCTTCGACGGGTTCCGCACTTCGCACGAAGTGTCCAAGATCGACGTGATCTCCTACGAAGAAATGAAGGAACTTTTCGATAAGAAAGGCCTCGCAAAAGACGTTGCCGCCTTCAAGGCGCGCGCGCTCAACCCCGAGCACCCCATCCAGAAAGGTACGGCGCAGAACGGCGACACGTACTTCCAGAACCGCGAGACGGCAAACAGCTTCTACAACGCGACGCCCGCCATCGTGCAGGAAATGATGGACGAGGTGTCCGCGCTCACGGGCAGAAATTATCACCTGTTCGATTACGTCGGCGCGCCCGACGCGGAAGAAGTCATCGTCATCATGGGCTCCGGCGCCGAGACGGTGGAAGAATCCATCAACAAACTCAACGCGCAGGGCAAGAAGTACGGCCTCATCAAGGTCCGCCTCTACCGCCCCTTCGTCTCCGACGCCTTCCTTGCCGCCATCCCCAAGACCTGCAAGAAGATCGCCGTCCTCGACCGCACCAAGGAGCCCGGCTCGCTCGGCGAACCGCTCTACCTTGACGTCTGCACGGCGCTTCTGGAAAAGGGCAAGAAGAACATCGAAGTGGTCGGCGGCAGATACGGGCTCGGCTCCAAGGAATTCAACCCTTCCATGGTGCTCGCCGTCTACAAAAACCTCGAGGCAAAGCAGCCGAAGAATCACTTCACCATCGGCATTTACGAGGACGTCACGCACACCTCGCTCGATTTCTCCGAGAAGTTCGATGCCGCTCCCGCCGGAAGCACGAGCTGCAAGTTCTACGGGCTCGGCTCGGACGGCACGGTCGGCGCCAACAAAAACTCCATCAAGATCATCGGCGACCATACCGACATGTACGCGCAGGCATACTTCTTCTACGATTCCAAGAAGTCGGGCGGCATCACCGTCTCCCACCTCCGCTTCGGCAAGACGCCCATCCAGAGCGAATACCTCATCGACGCGGCGGACTTCATCGCCTGCCACAACCCCTCTTACGTCATCCGGTATGACATGGTCAGCGACCTCAAGGAAGGCGGTTCCTTCCTCCTGAACGCGCCCTGGACGACGATCGAAGAACTCAACGCCAACCTTCCTGCCAAGGTCAAGAACCTGCTCGCGAAGAAGAAGGCAAACCTCTACGTCATCGACGCCATCTCCATCGCCGCAAAACTCGGCCTCAAGGGCAGGACGAACACCATCCTGCAGTCGGCGTTCTTCCTCATCAACGAGCAGATCATGCCGTATGCGGAAGCCGTGGACCTCATGAAGAAGATGGCGCTCAAATCCTTTGCGAGAAAGGGCGACGCCGTCGTGCAGATGAACTACAACGCCATCGATTCCGCCAAGGAACACCTCGTCAAGATCGACATCCCCGCAGACTGGGCGACGACCACGGAAGGCGCGGAAATGGTCAAACTTGCCGACAACGATTACTTCAAGAAGGTCGTGGCGCCCATCCTTGCGCTCGAAGGCGACAAGCTGCCTTCCTCCGCCTTCAATGCGGACGGATCCGTCCCCACCGGCACGACCAAATATGAAAAGCGCGGCGTCGCCGTCATGGTGCCCAAGTGGATCAAGGAAAACTGCGTACAGTGCAACCAGTGCTCCTTCGTCTGCCCGCACGCCTGCATCCGCCCCGCCCTCGTTGCGGACGGCGCGGAAAAGCCCGAAACCTTCGATACCAAGCCCGCGACGGGCATCAAGGGCTACAACTTCCGCATGCAGGTCTCCCCGCTCGACTGTATGGGCTGCGGCGTCTGCGCGGAAGTCTGCCCCGGCATGAAGGGCAACAAGGCGCTCGTGATGACGCCGTTTGCCGAACTCGAATATACGGAAGCCGCGAACTGGGACTACGCCGTCGAGCTTCCCGACGTCGACCTTTCCGAAGTCAAGATGGCGGACGTCAAGAAATCGCAGTTCACGCCTTCCCTGTTTGAATTCTCGGGCGCGTGCGCGGGCTGCGGCGAGACGCCGTACGTCAAGGTGGTCACGCAGCTGTTCGGCGACCGCATGATCATCGCCAACGCGACGGGCTGCTCCTCCATCTACGGCGGCTCCTCCCCTACCTGCCCGTACACGGTCAACAAGCAGGGCCACGGCCCCGCATGGGCAAACTCGCTGTTTGAAGACAACGCTGAATTCGGCTACGGCATGAGCCTTGCCTACAAGGCGAGAAGAGACGCCCTCAAGGACAAGGTGGAAGAACTCGCCGCCATGTGGACGGAAGAACCCGAATGCAAAGCCATCCTTGACGCCTGGGTCGCCAATATGGACGACGCGGAAGGCAGCAAGAAGACGGCGGCGGCGCTGGTTGCTGACCTTGAAAAGTGCAAGGAAGAATGCAACGGGCACGAGCTCGAACTCGTGGAAGAGATCCTTTCCGAAAAGGACTGCCTCGTCAAAAAATCCTTCTGGATCATCGGCGGCGATGGTTGGGCGTACGACATCGGTTACGGCGGCCTTGACCACGTGATCGCCAGCGGCGCGGACGTCAACATCCTCGTCCTTGACACCGAAGTGTATTCCAACACGGGCGGCCAGGCGAGCAAGTCCACCCCCATCGGCGCGGTGGCGAAGTTCGCTTCCTCCGGCAAGCGCATCAAGAAGAAGGACCTCGGCCTCATCGCCACCACCTACGGCTACGTTTACGTGGCGCAGTGCGCGATGGGCGCGGACAAGGGCCAGCTCGTCAAAGCGCTCAAAGAGGCGGAAGCTTACCACGGGCCTTCCCTCATCATCTGCTATGCGCCCTGCATCAACCACGGCATCAACATGACCAAGTCGCAGGCGGAAGAAAAGGCGGCGGTCGACTGCGGCTACTGGCAGCTCTACCGCTACAACCCCGAGCTCAAGGAAAAGGGCGAAAATCCCTTCATCCTCGACTCCAAGGATCCCACCGGCGATTACCAGCAGTTCATCCTCGGCGAGACGCGCTACGCTTCCCTCAAGAAGACGCAGCCCGACGTCGCGGAAGAGCTCTTCCGCGAGACGGAAGAATCGTCCAGAGAACGCCTGGAAGGTTACAAGAAACTGGCGGGAAAAGAATAATTTCGCCCGATCAAAAAGGCGGCTCCCTCACGGGAACCGCTTTTTTTTGCAGCAAAAAAGCCCCTCGCGGGGCTTTTTTTCGATCACTTTTTGCTGTACGTGAGGCGGGTAAGCGGCGTGAGCACCTCGCGGATCTCGGGAGAGATGAGCTTCTGCATGACGCTCTCCGTGTTCTGCACCACGTCGTCGTCGGAAAGCTGCATGACGTTATAGCGCAGAACGAGGTATCCGTCGTCGCGGATGAAGGCGGCGAGCCAGACGGAGTTCTCGTTGAAGTTCTGCAGCAGCTCCAGCGCCTGCGGGGTGCGGTCGATCTTGTCGAATACGAAGTCGACGCCGTACGAGCCGCTTTTAAAGACGACAAAGGAAATAAACACGTCGTCGTCATACCCGTTGATGGAGACGCTGTTCTTTGCCGTCAGCCTGTCTTCGCCGAGCCCGAACTCAAAATCCAGACCCAGCTGCTTGACGAGAAGCTTGGTAAGTTCCTTCTGTGCTTTTTTCAGATTGATCATAGTTTCCTCCCGTGGGCCGCTCCGCGGCGTTGATGATATGTCATTATTATATGACGGCACGCCGCATCTGTCAAGTGTGCTTTCATATTTTTTGAAAAAAGCCGCGCGCGGACATGCCCGCCGCATCAAATGCCCCTCCCCCGAAACAAACCGAATTATATGACGGCACGCCGCATCTGTCAAGTGTGCTTTCATGTTTTTTTGAAAAAAGCCGCGCGCGGACATGCCCGCCGCATCAAATGCCCCTCCCCCCGAAACAAACCGAGGGAGGGGCGCTTTCTTATTCCTTTGTCTCCGCGTCGCCGGCGCTTGCCTTTCGCATCGCGACGATTCGTTTGCCGAGGAACACGCCAAGCGTCACGAAGCCTGCCGCCGCAAGGACGTCCCACGCGATGAGGATGAACTTATAATACGCAAACCCGGGGACGAATTCTCTGCCGTGTACGTACCCGTTCATCGCCGCGGAATTGGCGACGGTATAGAGCACGTTCTTGGCGGCGTTGAGCGCATAGCGGATGTTCGCGTTGCGGTTTTCGCCGGAAGTCAGCCCGTCGTACGTGCCGATGGTGTTCAGCTTGGCGTCGCCGCCCGCCTCCAGCATCTGCGTGGTATTGCTGATCATATAGTTGCCCGTATCGTAGTCGGTGAGTACGAAGCCGTGGAAGCCGAACTCTTCGCGCAGGACCTGCGTGATGAGGCGGTAATTGCCGCCCGCCCAGGTGGCGCCGATGCGGTTGAAGGAGGACATGACGGCAGTCGCCGCGGGCATGGTGGTTTCCTTCATCTCATACCCCGTGATGTTTCCGTTCTCGTCCTTTACGGGATCGTTGTATTTGACGGTGACGTCGTTCTCCTTGATGGTCAGCTCAAACGGCTTGAGGTAGATCTCGCGCATGGACTGCTCGTTGAGGAAGGTGATGAGGCCGTTCTGGTCGCGGTGCGTTTCCTGATCGTTGACGGCGTAGTGCTTGATGAAGGCGTACATGCCCTTGCGCGCGGCGCCCTGCACGGCGTTCTTGCCCATGATGCCGCTGAGGATGGGATCCTCGCTGTAATACTCGAAATTGCGGCCGCTGAACGGCGTGCGATGGATGTTCATCGCGGGGCCGTACCAGCCGACGACGCCCGCATACAAGCCGTCCTCGCCCACCGCTTCGCCCATCTCGAGGGCGAGCGTTTCATCCCAGGTAGAGGCGAGCATATATTCGGTCACCCACGTCATGGAATACAGCCCGTCGCCGATGGGAACGGAGCCGTGCCCGACGACCAGGTTGAGCCCCGCGGGGCCGTCCAGATCGCTCACCTTGGGCTTGTTGATCGACTTCATCTCGGGCGAGGTGTAGCCGCACTGCGCCACCATCAGCGAAAGCTCGCTTACGGTCAGCTGCTCCAAAAGCTTATCCCAAGCGGGATCGTTGAAGGATTTTCCGCGCATATCGACGAGGTCGATATCGTGATCCACGCCCAGCGTGACGGGGTCGTTGCTCGCCTTCTTATCCTCGGGAATGAGCGAGGAGCGCGAGGTGAGTTTATCGAGCAACCCTTCCGGCATCACCGCGCGGAACTGCTTGCCGTTGACCTCGGTGCAGGCGGCGATGTGGGTATTCCCCCACGGGTTGCCTCCGGGGCCGGGACAATTGACCGTTGCCTGATCCTCAAGCTTGGCATAGCGCAGCCCGTCGCCGTCCATCTTCGCCCAGTTCTGCCGCGAAAGATATTCCGAACGGTCGATGAGCGTGGCGTCCGAGAAGAGATTTTGCACGGAAGTATCCTTTTCTTCGTCCGTCACGGTAACGGCGGCGGCAAAATCGGAAGCGCTCTCGCGCGGGGCGCTCCCCGTGAGGGCAGACGTCTCTACGATCTTGGAAAGATCGACGTCGTAGCCCGCCATGGTCGCCTTCCTGCGCAGAATGTTGTTGACGGCGGTGTGCGCATCGCTCGCCGCGGTGAGGAAATAATCGCCCGCCTCGAGCAAATATCCGCCCGCACCCGAATCGTCGTAGCTGACAAACTCGTCAAGGTTGACGGTAAAGGTCACGGGCTCGCTGTCCCCGGGCTGCAGAAGCGCCGTCTTGTGGAAGGCCGCCAGGTTGACCGCCGCCTTCTCGATGTGATGTTCCTTATCGTACTCGGTATACGGGGACTGATAATAGAGCTGTACGACGTCGCGCCCCGCGCGGTCGCCGTCGTTGCGAACGGTGAGCGTCACCGTGATATCGCCCGCCGCATCCGGCCCTTCTACCGTATAATCTTCCCATACGAAGCGCGTATACGACTGTCCGTACCCGAAGGGGAAGGTGACCGTGCTCGCATAATCGTAGTTCCCCACGTCTTTCGTCCCGAGAACGACGTCCTCATAGCGCGTCTCGTAATACTTGTACCCGACGTAGATCCCCTCGTTATAGGTGACGAAGTAGAAGGGACAGCGCCCCGCGTCCTCGTTGATGTTGTCCGCGCCGCTGCCGTACTGGCCGTTGCTGTACATCACGTCCTCGCCCCAGTACATGATGACGCGCCCCTGCTCGTCGGTAAAGGCGGCGTCGCCGAAGTTCTGCATGGCGGGCGAAGAGAAATTATCGTAGACGAGCGTATCCACGAGGTGCCCCGAAGCGGAGATCTCCTTGCCGTCCTTATCCTTGCCGCGAAGCATGTAGCCGAGCCCGTAGGTACCCGTTCTGCCCGCGCCGGGGAAGTTGATGACTGCCTTGATGTTGGGATACGCCGCTTCGTCGAACGTCCAGCCGAGCTCGAACGCGTTGTTGGTATTGACGAGGATGACGACGTTTTGGTACGTCTCGCCGAGGAAGCGGATGATCTCCTTTTCCTCCTTGTTGAGTTCGAGGTAATGCTCGCCCGCTTCGCCGCCCGATTCCTTCATGTCGCGCGGCTCGTCGCCGCCCTCGCCGCCCGTGCGGGAGATGACGAACATGGCGATGTTGCTGCGGTCGATGCTCGCCATGACGGCGGAATCGCCCTTGATGACGCTGAGCGGGCATTCGTTGAGGTTCCAGTCGAATCCGCGCCCGTAGTTGACGACGCCCACGCCGCGCTTGTAGCTGCTGCCCGCGCCCGTCTTGTAAAAGTTCCAGAGCGCCTCGTTGACGGTGAAGCCCGCCGCTTCAAGCCCCGTCTTCAGATCGGCGGTCAGTTCGAAGCTGCCCGAGCCGGAGCCGGAGCCGCCCGAGACGAGGTCGACGGAGGAATGCCCGTAGAGGTCGATCTGTTCGTTCCCGGCAAGCGGCAGAAACCCGTCGTTTTTGAGAACGGTCGCCCCCTCCTGCGCGATCTCCGCGCAGAGATCCTCCTCGTACTCATACAATTCCTTGGCGGAATTGAAGGCGCTTTTGACGTAGTTGACGTCCGCGCCGTGCGTCTCCCCGACGATGGAGGAGGGCATGGCCTTGAGCGCCTGCGTGAGGATGTTGTCGTAGCTGAGCGCGATGGTGTTGATGGCGATGGTCGCGCCGAGCAGCACCGCCATGCCGCCCGCAAGCAGCGGGACGGCAACCTTATTGGAAAGTTTCTTTTTTGTCTTTTCCTGCTTTTCCATATCGATGATCCCCTTTTTAAACTATCTTGGGAGGGGCATGCCCGCCCCTTCCGCGCATGCTCCCGTTACTCTGCCTTCTTTGCGGCAAGTTCGCGGATGGTGATGTCCCCCGTCGCCGCGTTCGTCTCCTCAAACGAATTGAGGGAGACGACGAACTTATCGGGCGAGACCGCCGTATCGATGACGATGACGAGCTCCGCGCTCTCCCCCGCCGCGATGCGGACGGTCACTTCGCCGCCGACGACTTCCGCAGCCGCGCCGTTCACCGTCGCCTTCAATGCGGCGTTGGCGGCAGACGCATCGTTTTTGATGGTGATCTTGACGACCGCCGTTTCCGTACCGTTGTTGGTGATCTTCATGCGGTAGGCATTGTTCTCGCCCGGGGCGATATCCATGCCGCAGCACGCCCACTGAGCGACTGCCGCCGTGTGGCTGATGCGGATGCCGTCCGCCTTGTCGACGGTATAGTTGTCCCAGTCGTCGAAGCCTGCCGCAGAGACCTCCGTCCAGTTTTCGCCGTCATAGGCGGGCACGTCCTCCGCAGGCGCGGGCCCGGATTCACTTCCTTCCTCCTTGTCCTCGCCGCTGAACGCGATGCCGGAGACGGTCACGCTGCCGCTGTGCGTCGCCGTATCTTCGTTGGTAAACGTATCGAAATAAAGGAGCAGATTTTTGACCGCGCCCTGTGCGCCGAGCCCCGTGTAAGTAACGGTGACGGTCGCCGTTTCCCCTGCGGGAAGCGTGAAGCTCGTGCCGCCCCAGTTGGTATCGGTATAAATATCCGTGACGAGCGCGTTATCGACCGTTGCAACGATGTTGCAGACATCGGTGTTCCCCGCCTTCTGCGTCCCCTGCAGGTCGATGCGGATGCGGACGGAGCCTGCGGCGTTGTTGGTGAACGTGGCGGTAAAGGTGTTCCTGCCTGCCGCAAGCGTCTCGATATAAGCAGACACGTTCTGATACGTGCCCCCCGCAAGCGCTTCATAGGCAGCGGTAAAGCTGTCCGTCTCGCCGTTCACGCTCACGGTATAGACGCCGCCGTTGACCGTAACTTCCGCGCCGTTGACGGTAATGGTATTGGCAGGTTCAGGTTCGGGCTCGGGTTCCGGCTCGGGAACGACGACCTCTCCCTTGACGCCGAACTTCATATTGCTGACTTCCAGCGTGTTGGCATTGGATGCCTGCGGCGCTGCCGCCGTGGAATCGATCATGAGCTCGATATCGGTGAGCGTGCCCTCGTAATAGACGGCGACGTCGACCGAGCCGTTTGCGGGCACCGTGACCATGACGCCGTCCGAAACGGAGACCTGCCCTGCGCTGACAAACGCCTGTTTGGCGAGGTTCTGCCCGCCGCCGCGCAGATTGACGCGCACGGAGATCTCTTTATCCGTCTTGCTTGCGAGGGTCAGGCCAAACCAATTCTTCCCCTCTGCCTGAACGTTCTGCACATTGACGTTGGCATAGGAATCTTTTTGCGCCGCCGTGTACGTGACGGTCAGCGTTTTCCCCGCTTCATCCGCCTCGACCGTGTAGATATCGGTGGAGGCAAACGCAAGCAGCACGGTCTCATCCCAGGCAATGCCCTCGGGGATGCCGCTCACGGGCTCCTCCGTCTCCGTGGCGCTGAACGCCATCTCCGAGAAGGTAAGCTCGCCGCTGTGTTTTGCCGTATCGTCATACGTGGAAGAATCGAGATAGAAGGTGATCGCATTCGCCCCGACGCCCGTCGAGAAGCGGATGCTTGCCGTCGCCGTTGCGCCCGCCGCCACGGTGAACCAGTCGGCGCCGCCGTACGCATAGTCGTTGCTCTGCGCAACGCAGCCCTCGACCGAGGCGCTCGTATTGCAGAAGTTGTATCCGTTGGTGCCGGCGCCCGCGGGGCAGATGACGTCCACGCGGACCTTGGCGGTCTCCGTGCCGTTGTTGGTCACCTTAAACGTGAAGGTGTTGTTGCTGCCGATGACCGCGGACACGTCGCCCGTCAGCGTCGCATATCCGTTGCCGGCAACGTCGGCATAGCTGACCGTCATCGCCTTCTTGTCCGCAGACGATTCCACCGTGTATCCCGCGCCCGTGAAGCGCACCGTCTCGCCGCCGATGAGGACGCCCTGGTTTTTGCTCGGCTCGGGCTGAACGACTTCTCCCTTGACGCCGAACTTCGTATTGGTGATCTCCAGCGTGTTCGCGTTGGTATTTTCCGCTGCCGCCGCCGTGGAATCGATCATGAGTTCGATGCCCGTGAGCGTTCCCTCGTAATAGATGACGACGTCAACGGAACCGCCCGCGGGCACGGTGACCACCGCGCCGCCGTCGATGGAGACGGCCCCTTCGCTCACGTATGCTTTTTTCACGAGGTCGCCGTCCTCGCCGCGCAGATTGACGCGCAGGGCGATGTCTTTGTCCGTCTTGCCCGCAAACGTCGCGCCGAAGTAATTTCTGCCCGCCGCGTCAAGCCCCGTCGCCTGCACGTTGGAATAGGAATTCTTTTTCGCTGCCGTATAAGTGACCGTGCTCGACTTGCTCCCTTCGTTCCCCGTCACCGTGTAGATATCGGTGGAAAGGAAGGGAATATAGACGGGCTCGTTCCAGGCGATATCCTCGGGGATGGGCTCGCTCTCCTGCGGGCCGTCCGTACCCGGCTTGGTCGTGGCGGGGTCGGCTTCGGGCTCTGCCGTCGTGGAGATATACTCGTAGTCGGAATGCCCGTCGTAATCGTCCTCAAATTCCATCATCCAGTCGTTGAGGTTTTCCGTACCGCACCAATAATTCATGATGATGCGGCCGGGCGTGGTGGGCCATCCCTCCCCTTCCTTGACGTCGTTGCGCCATACTTTATAGACGGGCTCGTTATCGACAAACCAGGTGATATCGTCCGGCGTCCAGCGGAAGCCGTAGTCGTGGAATTCTTCCGACGCGTCAAAGCCGAGGTCGATCCACTTTTCGTGGTTGCCGACGCCCGCCGCGAAGTAATTGAACTGCACGCGCGTCGTATCATAGCCCAAAAACTCGATGTCGATCTCGTCCCACGGGTTTTCTTTGACGACGTTGCCGTCCTCATCGTACCACTTGTCGTAATCGCCCGTGCAGACAAAGAACGTGCTCGCCGTGCCGGGCGTATCGGAAGGTTTCATGCGGACGGTATAATCGCCGTACCCGTAAAAATGCGTGGTGCGCATCTCGCCGCCGAAGTATTCTGCTGTCTGCACGTTCGCCGGCTTGTCCTCTTCCTTCATCTCGGAGATGTAAAGGGACGCCATGCCGTTTTCGTAGCGGACGTTATCGGAGATCCACCAGGTGTTGAAATCGCTGCCATTCTCCCAGCCGTCGGAGGCGAAAACTTCCGAACGCGCCTCCGCGTCGCCCGTGAAGTCGGCGATGACGCGTTTGACGAGCGGCGCGTCGTTGAGGGCGCATCCCGCCAGCGTCGCCGCGCAGAAAGCGGCTGCAAGCGAAATGCAGACTGTCTTTTTGCTTCTTGCTTTCATCATGTTTCTCCTTATCTATTTTTTTATAACGCTTTCGATTTTATGCGGCCTTGAAGCCGATCCATTTGTACGCCGCGGGGGCGACGGGGTACACGCCGTCAAATACGCCCGACCAATCGCCCACCTCCTCGGGCTTGCCCTGCCAGGCGTTGATCATGATGCGCCCGGGCGTCTGCGGAATGTTCTCCTCCGCGCGGTAGACGGGCGTGCCGTCCACATACCAGGTGATGGATCCCGCCGTCCAGAGGAACGCGTATTCGTGGAACGCCTCCGAGGCGTCAAAGCTGAGATCGTAGAGATATTCGTGTTCCCCCACGCCGTTTGTGTAGTAATTGAACTGCACCTGCGTGGTGTCGTTGCCCAGGAATTCAATGTCGATCTCATCCCAGGGGTTGTGCTCGCTCGGGCCCGTATAGGTGAAAAAGGAGCTGACGACGCCTGATTTTTTGATCGCCTTCATGCGCACCGAATAGTACCCGAACCCGTAATGCGCCCGCGAACGGTATTCTGCGCCGAGGTTGCCGCGCCCGTCCTGCGTGAGCCACAGCTCGAGGCTGCCTTCCGCGCCGTTCTGCCGCACGTTGGAAGCGCTCCAGACGCAGTCGAACATGCCGCCGTTTGACCAACCGTCCGACGCATAGAACGCATCCGACATCCCGAGGGAAAAGTCGGCGATCTTGTCCCCTTCGCCGCTGTAATCATCCCCGAGGGAAGGCGGATCCGGCTCCGGCTGCACGGAAGGCCCGCTCGGGCCGCCGAGGCCGCCGTCCGGGCCGCTCGGCCCGCTCTCCTCCCGTTCGGGAGAAGGTGTGCAGCCCGAAAGGCCGAAGCAGAAACTCAAACACAAAATCAATGTAAAAATTGTTGCTTTCAAACATTTTTTGCACATCATATTACAAACACTATAAAACGGGGGCTGAACATTGTCAACCCCCGTTTCTTAATCTGCAATATTTTTACTTGTTTTGCGTCTGGACGCCCCTTTCCGCCCGTTCAGACGCCCGGAAAGAGGATGGTGAGGCGGAAAACGCCGCCCGATGCGGAAACGGCGAGTTCGCCGCCGTATTTGCGGGCGATGAGCCGCATGTTGCGCATGCCGAAGCCGTGTTCCGCCTTATCCCCCTTGGTGGTGGAAGGCAGGCCGCCCTCGAAGGCGAGGTCGCCTTCATAATAGTTCTCCTCCTCGACGAGCAGCATGCCGCCGCGCGTGCGCACGATGACGGAGATCACGCGCTTCTCTCGGTCGCCGATGCGGGAAACGGCTTCCAGCGCGTTGTCGATGAGGTTGCCGAACAGGCAGTACAGATCGCCGTCCTCCAGAAAGGCGAGCTTCTCCCCGTCCGCCATGCAGGAGAAACGGATGCCGTTCTGCTCGCAGAAGAGGCTCTTTTCCGTCAGGAGCACGTCGAGGAGCGGGTTGCCCGTCTCCACCTTGGCATCGTAAATGGAGACGGCGTCGCGCAAGTCCTCTACCGTGTCGGGCGGGACGCCGCCCTGCCCCGCGAGCATGGCGCCGATCTTATATTTGATATCGTGGCATTTGAGGTTGATGCGGTCGATGGCGTCGCGCGAGAGTTCGTACTGCCGCTCGCTTTGACGGATGGCGTCCTGCAGCTGCTCGACTTCGCGGCGCAGCTCCCGCCCTTCGAGCGTGCGGAAGATAAGCAGCAAAATGGCAATGCAGCAGGCGACGGCGGAAAGATTCCCCGTCTGCCGCAGCACGTAATACGCAAATTCGGCATAGGCGTTTTCCTGCCCGGGGATGCTCAGCTGCGCGAAGTATACGTCCTCAAACGAGCAGAGCACGATGGTAAAGAGCAGGATAAATACGGAGATCGCGAGCATGCGCACGTCCAGCTTGCACTCGCCGAGGCGGCGCGTGATCCTGCGAATGTAACACGCATACAGAAGCGCGACGCAGCATGCAAAGAAGGCGTAATAGACGAGCCGGTAATACAGCCAATACCGCTCCCCCCAGCCATTGAAGAGGCGTGCCTGCTCCCCCGCGCACCAGAAGACGAGGAATCCCTTATAGGTGAGATTCTGCGCCGCATAGGCGAGCGAACAGCCGTACAGGATCTTTTTGGTCGGTTCGCGCAGGCAGAGGCGGACGTGCAGGAACGACGCACCGAAAAGCAGCACGTAGACGAGGATGCGTCCCCACGCCGTCAGCCCGATAAAATAATATACGAACGACATCGCAAAGGCAAAGAGCGCCATCGCCGCAAATCCGAGCGCAAGGCGCAGCCGGAACGACCCCGTACGGGCGAGCCGACGCATGGTGAGAAAGTAATAGAGATACAGCTCGAACAGAAATTCGAGCATGATGTTCGAATAAACGGCGAGAACTTCCCCGATCACGGCGTCCCCCCTTTGCCCGCAAACCACGCCGCAAGCCCTTCGAGGAAGGCGGCGCGCTTGGGACGGCTGATCTGAAGCGTCGCATTCCCCACCTGCACCTCCTGCCCCTTGACCTTGACGACGAAGCGCGGGTTGACGAGGTAACAGTTGTTGCAGCGCAGAAATCCGTAGGGTGCAAGCTGTCTTTCCGCGCCGGAGAGGGCGCCCGTCATCTCAACGACGTCGTCCACGAGGTGATAATACAGCCTGTGGCTGATGATTTCCACATACATGAGGCGGTCGGTGGAAAGGCGGCACATGCCGCCGGGAAGCGCAAGGGAGATGCTGCGCTCCTCGTTCATCACGTAAAGATCGAGCGCCTTGCGGAATTTCAGCAAAAAATCGTAATAGGCGACGGGTTTTACCAGAAAACCCACGGCGTCCACCTCGTAGCCCTTTTGGGCAAATTGCACGAGGCTGGTGATGAAGAGCACGGAGATCGTGCGGTCCAGCGCGCGGAGACGGACTGCCGCGTCCATCCCGTTCGTTCCCGGCATCTGAATATCCATAAACACCACGGCGTACACCGGACTGTATCCGCTCAAAAACTCATCCGCGCTGGAAAACCGCTGCACTTCAAAGCGCTGGCCGGATTCCTCCTCGTACCGCGCGATGTAGGAGATGAGCTGTTCGGCGGCACGCTCTTCGTCCTCGACGATGGCGATGCGTTTCATTCCCCGTTTCCCCCTTTGACGGCACAAATCACCGCATTTTTTACATTCCCTGCCCTTATTTTACCATCGGAACGAGCGTTTGTCAATATGGAGAAACGGGGTTTTGCCCATCGGGCGCGCGCCGTCTGCACAAAAAAACCGAGGGATCCCCCCCTCGGCTGTCCGCGCGTCTGCTTATGAGATCCTGCCGCGTTCGGCGCAGATCTGTTCCAGGATCTCCGCCGCATCGTACACGAGGTCCGGACACGGCCGTTTGCGGTAATATTCCGGCGTGCGCGCCTCCGCCTGCGGCGCGGCAGAGACGGCAACCCCCGCGCCGGAGAGCAGTTCGCCGCAGTTGATGCTGCCGTTCTTCTCCCGGAACCGCCGCGCGATCTCCTGCACGAGGGCATACATCTCGTTTTTCCCGCAATCGGGAAAAAGAAGCCCCGCCGTCATCGCCGCCCCCGAAACGCCGCCGCACGTCTGGCGCAGGCGGGAAAGCCCGCCGCCCATGGGCAGCGTCGCCGCCTTCAGCGTCTCTTCCGGGACGTCAAGGAGATCGGCAAAGGCAAGCGCGACCGCCTGCGCGCAATTATAGCCGCTCTTGAAATAATTTTTCGCCTGTTCTGCTCTCGTCATTTTACTTTCTCCTCCAAAGATGATATACTATGAGAGTAATACGAACCCGATCAAAAGCGCCAATTTTGATGAACGGCAAGACGCCAAAAAGATGCCGCAAAAGGCGGGTTCGCATTGTTCACTTACGGTATGCCTATGATCGAACTATTCCGCACCTTTCAGCCGCAGCCGGACAGCCTCAGCGCGGTCAAAGAGCTGCTTTCCGCCGTCTGCGGCATTCAATCGCCCGTCATCCTGCGCACGCCGCAGGGCAAGCCGTACCTCGACGGGAATGCGCTTTTCTTCAGCGTCGCGCACAGCGGGGCGCTGTTTGCCGTGGCGGTATCCGATCGCCCCGTAGGGCTGGATGCGGAACGGCGCACGCATAAGCGATATCCCGCCCTCACCCGCCGGCTGACGGAGGAAGAACGGCGGGAAGACTTGCTGAAATTATGGACGGCAAAGGAAGCCTACGTCAAATATGCGGATTCCACGCTTGCGCGGGAGCTGCCCTCCCTCGTCTATGAACGGGGCGCGCTGCTCAAGGGCGGCTTGCGGCTGCCCGTCTCGCTCAATCATGCGGAACGGGAGGGATACGTATACGCCGTATGCAGCGGATCCCCCCTCCATGTCCGCTTCCGCAGCTTCGACGGAACGCCGCTGTGACGCGGTACATGCCCGCCGTATCCGCCTTGATAAACGGCATTTCCTCAGACATGGCTATGCCGTTGTTTATATTTCATACCATTCGCCCTCGCGCGGGATCACGCATTTTACTTCGGGGAACCGCTCCGCGACGGCAGATACGATCGGCGGCAGCGCGACCGTCTCCGTGACGGGCGGCATGGCGTCGTCGAAATGATCAAAAAACAGCGTCTTGGGGCGAAAGGTCTCCATAAAGGGCATGATATACTTCTGCATGTTCCGCCGCCCTTGACAGGGGAAGACCAGCATATCCACCCCCGTCGGATATTCGGTGTCCGCATCCATCCCCGCCGAACCGAGCACGAGAACGCGCTGCCCCGCATGGCAAAATTCCACGGCGAGGATATCTTCCGCGGCGATGCGGAACCGCCTGTTTTCCCGCAGGAGCGCCGCCGCCTTTTTCCAGTCGGAGGGACGTTTCAGCCGCGAAAGCGCGGAAAAAACCGTTCCCGCATCAAATTTGCAATGCCTGCCCTGATAGAAATTGACCGAGATCCCGCCGATGCGCACCTGCCGGTTGACGGCAACGGGCGTCATGGCGTCGGTGGGGATCGCATTCCGCTCTGCAAGCGCGATGCCCGCCTCCGGCACGTATACGGCGCGCAGCCCCGCCGCGATGACGGCGCCGATATCGGCAAAGTGATCGAAGTGCGGATGCGTGATGACGCAGGCGTCGGCTGCCGCCGCTTCCCGAAGCGGAAAGGGCGGGAGCGCGGGGTTGGACGCCTTCAGATACGGATCGACGAGGATGCGGGTATCCCCGCCTTCGAGCATGATGCTTGCCGTTCCGTACCACTTGATCCTCATAACCGCCCTCCGCTCATTATTATACAAAAAAACCGCCGTTTTTTCAAGCGCTGAACGGCGGCTTTTTATAATTTCTGCAGCGCGATCCGCGCCGGTCACGCCCCTTTGACCCTGGCGAGGTCGACGTTGTCCTTCTTGCGGTCAGAAAGCGCGCGCACGGGATGCTCCTTGTTCTGCAAGCGATAGTCGGCGCCGAACTCGGCAATCGCCTTTTCGATGACGGTATGCGTGCCGACGCTTCCCACATCGCCGTTGATGCGGCGGTTGTAGGCAAAATAACGGAAATCGTCGGGGAGCGAATCCAGCTCCTCGAAGCCCTCCCCCACCCCGGTCAGGCGCACGCTTTTCAACACGCCGCGGATAAACTCCTTCTGCGGGCGGAATTTGAGAAGTTCGGGGAACGCCGCGCCCGTCGGGAAGCACTGCTGCCATTCCTTGCCCTCGTACGTGCGGAGAAGATCCGCCGCCTCGTGAAGATGCGCGACTTCTTCCTCAAAATGCATGCCCCAAATCTTTTTGATGCGGGCGTCCGTCTCGCTCTCGTAACAGGAGTAATAGAGATAACACTCCGTATACTCGTTCATGAGCAGGTTTTCCCATTCCGTCATGGAAGGATCTTTCAGACATCCGTAACCCGTGACGTGCTGTTCCTCGATCATGGCGATCTCGTTATACAGCTTGCGCCCGAGCGGCGAAGTGTAGAGGTTGGCGACGTTCATATAAAAATTCATCGTCTGCTGCTCCGCCGCCGTGATGATGTTGACGCAAAGGCGCGTCCTGAGATCGTTCAAATACCCGTTGAGATACAGCCGCACGTCGTCGGACGGATGGCGGTATTCGGCGACGGTCGGCCGCCCGGGCATGATCTCCGTGTAATCGCCGACCAGCCGCGCGGGATCCCCGCCCTTTTCCAGTTCCATGAGGTCGGCATAGCGGTAGAGATGATCGAAATCTTCCAGCAGCGCAAACTCCAGCTGCCGTTTCACGTAGTCGTTCTTTTCCCCGATCGCGAGGGCGGCGGTGAGGTCGACGGCGAGCTGCTCGTAACCGATGGTATGTTCGAGGATGCTTTCATCGGCGGGTTTGAGCCCCGCCACGCGCTTCTGCTGGATCTGCTCGACGCGGCGCATGTAGGCAAGGCGGCGGCGCACGTCGTTGTTGGGGCACATGCGCGAAAAGGAATGGGAAAGCCGGACCGATTCAAATTCCGTGCCGGACATTAAAATGACGCGCAGGCGGGTGTACGGATCGACTTCATTTTTATCGTAAGGCTTTAAAAATACCTTATCCCAGGACGTAAACGCCTTATCCATCTTCTGCGGTTTGAGTTCAAAAGGATTCATATTCATTCCCTCCGGAAAAAGTTTCTACGGTTATTCCCCGCCGCAAAAACAATTAGACATCCCCTTGCCTTTTTGCGCAAAACTTGTTATAATGTGCGTAAGATATCTTTCAATAAGGAGAAAACCATGATCGGAGCTGTCATTGCATTGGATGCGGAGGCGGACGCCCTCCTCGACCAAATGCAGACCGAAAACATCTATACAGCCTACGGGAAACCCGTATACGTCGGCAAGGCGTTCGGCAAAGACGTCGTCCTTACCGTATGCGGCGTGGGAAAGGTGAACGCCGCGGCGGGCGCCTGCGCGGTGATCGCAAAGGGCGCGGACGTCGTGCTCAACTTCGGCGTCGCCGGCGGCCTGAACGAACAAACGGAGCTTGCGGAAGTTTACCTCATCGAAAAAGCCGTACAATACGATTTCGACATCACCCAGCTCGAAGGCGGCGAAGTGGGAACTTTGGACGGCGAGGCGGAAAACTTCCTCCCCCTGCACGTCCCGCGCGCACTTGACTTTGCCCGCCGCGCGCTCGGCACGGGCGACCGCTTCAACGATTCCCCGGAAGATCACGCGCTGCTGCTCCGCCTCGGGGCGCACATCCGCGACATGGAAGGCGCCGCCATTGCGCAGGTGTGCAAATACGCAGGCGTTCCCTGCGTCTCCGTCAAGGCGATCTCCGACGTGTACGGAAACGGCAGCACCACCGAACAATATGAAAAAAACCTCGCCAAGGCGTCGCTCAATTTAAAAGCGCACATGGGCGAGATCTTCTCCGCACTCGATTGAGAGGCCCCTATGGAACGCATCCCGTCTTTCAGCAAAAATCACGACATGCTTCCCGTGGGGCTGCACGTCTCCATGCAGATGCACGGCATCACCACCTTCGATCTGCGCTTCAAAAAACCAAACGGCGGCGATTACGTCACGCCCAAGGCGCTGCACACCACCGAGCACCTGCTCGCCACCGCGCTGCGCAACAGCGCGGAAAAAGACAACGTCGTCTACTTCGGGCCCATGGGCTGCCGCACGGGATACTATCTGCTCACCGTGAACCTCACGTATGCGCAGGTAAAAGAACTCCTCATCGGCTGCATCCGCGAGGCGCTCGCCCTCCGGGAGATCCCCGGCGGCAAACGCGAGGAATGCGGTAACTACCTCGAACACGATCTTGACGGCGCCAAGCGCGACCTTGCGGCATATCTTGCCGTACTGGAGGCGGACCATGATTGACCTCGGCGACTGGAAGGCACCGCTCGCACCCCTCTTTGCGGACGAACGCTACCAAAAGATCCGTGAATTTTTAAAGCAGGAATACAGCACGCACGTCGTCTATCCGGACATGTATGACATCTTCAACTGTTTCCGCTATACGCCGTACGCATCCGTCAAAGCCGTCCTGCTCGGGCAGGACCCTTACCACAACGAAGGGCAGGCGCACGGGCTTTGCTTTTCCGTCCGCGACGGCATGCCGAAGCCGCCCTCGCTCGAGAACATCTTCAAGGAACTGCAGGACGACCTCGGTTATCCTCCTCCCAAAAGCGGCGAGCTCACCAAGTGGGCCAGGCAGGGCGTACTGCTTATGAATACGGCGCTCACCGTGCGCGCGCATGCGGCAAACTCACACGCCGGCTGCGGTTGGAGCTGGTTCACCGATTCCGTCATCTCGCTCCTGAGCGAAGAAAAAGAACATCTCGTCTTTCTGCTCTGGGGCGGCAATGCGCGGCGCAAAAAACAGCTCATCGATACCAAAAAACACCTCGTCCTCGAATGCGCGCACCCTTCCCCGCTCTCTGCCTATCAGGGGTTTTTCGGATGCCGCCACTTTTCCAAGGCCAACGAATATCTTACCGCGAACGGCATACCCCCCGTCGATTGGGATCTGAATACGCCATAAGGCGATACCATGCCCCGTGTCAAAGCATTTTGACACGGGTTTTTTTACAAAGCCGAACGCTTTTGCTGGACAAATGCGCAACCGCATGCTATCATACGGACAAACAACTATGGAACAGATGATCGGAGAAAAACTAAGGCGTGCCCGCATGCGGCAGGGGCTCACGCAGGAGGAAGTCGCGGACAAGATCGGCGTCAGCCGCCAGACGGTCTCCAACTGGGAAACGGGGAAATTTTATCCCGACATTGCAAGCGTGATCGCCCTGAGCGATCTGTATGCGGTCAGCTTAGATACGCTTTTAAAGGGAGACATGAAAATGATCGAGCATCTGGAAGAAAGCACCAACGTCGTCAAAAGCAGAAAAAAGCTGCTGCACGTCCTGCTGCTTTGCGCCTTCCTGCTCGTCTGGGTGGCGAGCGTTGCGGTGTTCTGGCTGGGCGGCAGGCAGGACGCCATGGGGTATTCCATCTTATTCTTCTACATCATCCTCCCCGCGGCGGCGCTCGGCTATTCGCTCTTCCTCGGCTGGGAGGTGCGGTCCCCGCTCAAATGGTTTACCCTCATCGCCTTTTCGCTGCTCACCATGCTGGCGGAGTACTTCACCTTCTCGCTGGCGAACATGGTGGCGACGGGGAATTTTAACCTCCCCGCTCCCGGCATGCTGCTTACAGGACTCATCCCCGGCATGCTCGGCCTCGGGCTCGGCACGTTCATGCGGCATCTGCGGGAACTGCCCGCAAAACAGCAAGTGCAAAACGATCGGCGGAACGACGCATGATCATGGCATAACCATGTCTGAAATTACAAAACGGCGGGCGGCAGATGATTCTGCCGCCCGCCGCTCGTTTCAACGGAAAAACTTACGCCTTTTCCTTGATCTCGACGTTGTACTTTTTGGAGCCGCGGGGCGTTGCCGCGCGCACCAGCGTGCGCAGCGCCTTGGCGATCTTACCCTGCTTGCCGATGACTTTTCCCATATCGGCGTCGGCGAGCAGCACGGAGACGTTGATCTCGTCCTCCGTTTCCTCGACCTTGTACTCGATTTGGTCCTTTTCTTCGGCGAACTGCTCGACGATATACTTGATCAGATCCAACATGTTCGTATCTCCTTATGCGTTGCGGTGTATTCGGGAAAAAGGAGCGCGGGTGCGATCACTTCTTTTTCTTCGTCTTGGTCTTGGACGGGCTGAGCTTGGCGGATTTCTCCATTGCGCCTGCCTTGACGAGCAGGTTCTTCACCGTCTCGGTGGGCTGTACGCCCTTGGAGAGCCAGTCCTTCGCCTTCTCGACGTCGACGGTCAGCGTGACGGGTTCCGTCCTCGGATCGTAAAAACCGATCTTCTCGATGTACTCGCCCGTTGCCGCCTTTCTGCCGTCGACGACGACGATGCGGTATACGGGGGACTTCTTGTCGCCCATTCTCACAAGTCTCATTTTAACCATATTGATACCTCCGAAAATTTTTTCCTTGTTTATGATCCGAACGGCAGGCGCAGTTTGCCCTTGCCGCCTTTTCCGCCTTTCAGCTGCTTCATCAACGCGCGCGTCTGCTCGTACTGCTTTAAGAGCTGGTTGATCTCCTGCACGTTCGTGCCGGAACCGGCCGCAATGCGTTTCTTGCGCGAAGAATTGATGATCTGCGGGTTGTCCCGCTCCTTCGGCGTCATGGAGAGGATGATGGCGCGGATGCGGTCAATGCGCTTCTCGTCGATATCCCCTTCGCTGACCTTAAGTTTTCCCATGCCGGGGAGCATGCTCATGAGCGCGCTTGCGCCGCCCATCTTCTTCAGCATCTCGAACTGTGCAAGATAATCGGAAAGCGTAAAGGAAGATTCGCGCATCTTGCGCTCCATCTCCTTGGCCTGCTGCTCGGAAACGGCCTCCTTCGCCTTCTCGATGAGGGAGAGCACGTCCCCCATCCCGAGGATGCGCGACGCCATGCGGTCGGGATAAAACGGCTCGAGATCTGTGAGTTTTTCCCCCACGCCGATGAACTTGATGGGTTTGCCCGTGACCGCCTTGATGGAAAGGCAGGCGCCGCCGCGCGTATCGCCGTCCAGCTTGGTGAGGATGACGCCCGTGATGGAGAGGCGGTTGTTGAACGTCTCGGCGACGTTGACCGCATCCTGACCCGTCATGGCGTCGACGGTGAGCAGCGTTTCGGTGACTTCCACCTCCCGCTTGATCTCCTCCAGCTCCTTCATCAGCGCGTCGTCGATGTGAAGGCGGCCCGCCGTATCGATAACGACGGTATCGTACCCCATCTTGCGCGCATATTCGACCGCCTGTTTTGCGGTCTTCGCGGGCGCCTGGGTGCCCTTTTCAAACACTTCGGTGTCCGCCTTGCCGCCGACGATCTTGAGTTGCTCGATCGCCGCGGGGCGGTAAATGTCGCAGGCGACGAGAAGCGGCCGCTTGCCCTGCTTTTTCAGCTGCAGCGCGAGTTTACCGCACAGCGTCGTCTTCCCCGCGCCCTGCAGGCCGCACATCATGATGACGGTGGGCGGCTTGGGGGAAACTTCCAGCTTGGCGTTCCCCGAACCCATGAGCGCGATCAGCTCCTCATCGACGATCTTGATGACCTGCTGCGCCGGATTGAGTGATTGCAAAACCTGCTGGCCGACCGCCTTTTCCGAGACGTCGGCGATGAATTGTTTGGCGACCTTGATGTTGACGTCCGCCTCGAGCAGCGCGATACGCACTTCCCGCATGGCCGTCCTGATCTCAAGCTCGGTGAGCTTGCCGCGCTTGGTGAGTTTGGAAAAGATGTGATTGAGCCGCTCGGAGAGCGATGCAAACAGCGCCATTTCCTGCCTCCTTACGAAAGTTTTTCGCGGTTTTCCTCGAAGAGCGCCTTGGCCTCTTCGCCGTAATCACGTTGCATCAGCGCTTGCAGCGCGCCGCATTCCTCTGCGGAAAGGTGCGCCGCCGCCCACTTGCCGACGTCCGCCAGCAGACAGGAGCGCGCGAGGGAGCTTTCCGCCAGAAGCCGCACGAAATGCAGCTTCTCCTCGTATTCCTCAAGCTGACGGCGCGCCTTGGTGAGCGCGTCGGAAATGCTCTGCCGCGAACAGCCCTTCTGTTCGGCGATCTCGGCGAGGGACAGATCGCAGTTGAAATAAAGATCGGTAACTTCCCGCTGATGTTCGGTCAGAAGCGGATTGTACACGTCCCAAAGCCGCAGAAAATGCAGATCCATGCCCGCTCCCTCCTTGATCTTTCACGATTATACCAGGAAATACGACGCCTGTCAAGCATTTTTACTTGACAGGCGTAAATTTTTTTTCGGCGCCGCAGGAGCCGCTCCCTTTGCATCTCCGCCCGAAACGCGCTCAAAAGCCCGCTCTCCGCGGCAATCAGCGGAGAGCGGGCTTTGCTTCAGACATGGATATGCCGTATGCGTTTTAAATCAGAAAAATCCCTCGACAAACTGCTCGGCGTCAAAGGGCACGAGGTCGTCGATCTTTTCCCCGACGCCCGTAAATACGACGGGGATCTTGAGCTCGCCGCAGAGGGAAAAGACGAATCCGCCCTTTGCCGTGCCGTCGAGTTTGGTAAGCACGATGCCGTCGAGATCCACCGCCTCGTTGAAGATGCGCGCCTGCGAGAGCGCGTTCTGACCCGTGGTGGCGTCCAGCACGAGCAGCTTCAAAAACTGCGCCTCGGGGAACTCCCGCTCCACGACGCGGTCCATCTTCTTGAGCTCGTTCATGAGGTTTTCCTTGACGTGAAGGCGGCCCGCCGTATCCACGAGGACGACGTCCGTCCCCTTTGCCTTGGCGGAAGCGACGGCGTCGAAGATGACGGCCGCGGGATCGCTCCCTTCCTCGTGCTTGACGATGCGCACCTTGGCGCGGTCTGCCCAGACGGAAAGCTGATCGCCCGCCGCCGCGCGGAAGGTATCCGCCGCCGCGACGGTGACGCTCTTTTTCTGTTTGACGAAATAATTGGCGACTTTGCCGATGGTGGTCGTCTTGCCCACGCCGTTGACGCCAACGAACATGATGACGCAAGGATACCGGATCTCCGGGATCTCCGCCTCGTTGAGCGTATCTTCGAGAATATCCTTCAGAAGATCGGTCACGAACTGCTCGTCCTTCACGCGGTTGCCGATCGCCTCCTCCTTGACCTGATCGACGACGTCCTCCGCCGTGCGGACGGAAACGTCGGACGAGATGAGGATCTCCTCCAGCTCATCGTAAAACTCGTCGCCGAGCTTGTTTTTGGAAAAGAGCATGCGGAGCTTTTGCGAGACGTTCTCCTTCGTCTTTTTGAGCGCCTGAAAAATTTTACCGAAAAAACCCATTCCCCTGTCCTCCGCGTTTTATGCGATGACGGTATCGCCGCCCAGCCGCGATTCGACCTCGGAAAGCTTGACGGAGACGATCTTGGAAACGCCTTTCTCCTCCATGGTGACGCCGAACAGCGAATCTGCCTGGTTCATGGTCGGCTTTCTGTGCGTGATGACGATGAACTGCGTCTCGCGGGAGAACTTTTTGAGGTACTTGGCAAAGCGGTCGACGTTCGCCTCGTCGAGGGCGGCTTCGATCTCGTCGAGGATACAGAACGGCATCGGACGCGCCTTGAGGATGGCGAAGAGGATGGCGATCGCCGTGAAGGCGCGCTCGCCGCCCGAGAGCAGGGAGATCTTGGTGAGCTTCTTGCCGGGCGGGCAGGCGACGATCTCGATGCCCGCATTCAGCGGGTCGTCGCAATCGGTGTAGTCGAGCTGCATCTCCGCCTTGCCGCCGCCGAACAGTTCGCGGAAGATGCGGGTGAAATTCTCGTTGATGTCGTTGAAGCCTTCGTCGAACTTGCGCTGCATCTCCCCTTTGAGGTCGGTGAGCACGCTCGTCAGATCTTCGATGCCCTTTTCAAGATCCTCCTTTTGGGTGAGCATCTCCGAATAGCGGGCATAGAGCGCGTCGTAATCCTCCTCCGCGTTCTGGTTGACGGGGCCGAGCGCCGCGATCTTATGGCGCAGGCTGTTGATGGTGGAATACGACTGCGCGATGTCGTAATTCTCGTCGCGGAGCGTAAGCGCGCTCTCGTAATCGAGGCCGTACGCCTCGTCGATGCGCTGCTTCCAGTTTTCCAGCCCCGTCTCGATCTTGGTGATCTCCACCTCGCACTTATACTTGCTGTCGGAAAGCGCCTGCGTCTCGCTGAGGAGGACGCGCTTGGCCTCGCCGAGTTCGAGCTGCTTTGCATTGAGCTGTTTCTTCTCTTCCTGCACGGCAGCGATGCGGGCGCGCAGATCGGCGACGATCTTCTGTTCCTCGTCGGTAAGCGCCGCCTTCTCTTCCTGCTTGCGCAGATCCTGGATGACGGATTCCGCCTGGGCGATGTTGCTGCGCGTCTTGTCCACCTTCTCCGTGAGCGCTTCCTTCTCATCCTGCATCCTGCGCACGCCGTCTTCTTCCGCGGCGATGGACGAGGAGAGCGACGCGCCTTCCAGCTGCAGCGCGCGCAGTTTTTCGGCGTATTCGTCGCGCTTCTTCCTGAGCGCGTCGCATTCCGCCTGCTTTGCCGTGAGTTCTTCCGTCGCCTCCATGCGGATCTTTTTCAGAACGTCCTCGTTTTCCGAGGAAGAAAGCACCTCGCTTTCGAGATCTTCCGCGCGGCGGGTGAGCGTTTCCAGAACGCCGTTGTATTCGCCGAGATCTTTGTCCGCATCGGCGATCAGGTCGATGAGAGCGTTTTCCCGCTGCAGAAGCGCGGCATGGTTGGCGGTCTCCTCCTGCAGCTGCCTGCGGAACGTCTCCTGCTCCGCTTCCGCCGCCTCATGGTCCAGATCGCTCTGTTCCACGGCGGCGCGCAGTTTTTCCGCCATCGCCTTTTTGCGGGCGATGCTCTCCTCGCATTCCTTGATGTGGCGTTCGCCCGCGAGGAGGTTGCCGCTGTTGCGGCTGTGCGAACCGCCCGTCATGGCGCCGCTCGTAGAGATGGTGTCGCCGTCGAGCGTCACGATCTTGAAGGCATGCGCATATTTTTTGGCGATCGCCGTGGCGTTGGCGATGGTGTCGCAGATGAGCGTATTGCCGAGCAGATTTTTGATGACGTTGTCGTAATACGGGTCGTACTTGACGAGCTGATCGGCAAGCCCCAGCGCGCCCGTCTCCTGCAGCGCGCGCTCGATCTCGCGGCTGTTGAAGCGGGGGCGCATGGAGGATACGGGCAGAAAGGTCACGATGCCGCCGCCCGAGCGCTTGAGGAATTCGATCAGGAAGCGCGCGTCGTCCGCCGTCGCCGTGACGAGGTTCTGCATGGCGCCGCCGAACGCCGTCTCGATGGCGACCTCAAACTTCTGCTCGGTGCGCACGATGTCCGCAATGGCGCCCTTGATCTTCTCGCCGATCTCCCGGTTGTTTTTGGCCGTAAGCTGCAGGCGGCGCACCGAATCACGGTAGCCGTCGAAGCGGTTTTTCAGGCCGATGTACATTTCCAGATTGTTCTGCAGGTTGGCAATGGACGCGTTGCAGTCCATCAGTTCCTGCGAAAGTTTTTTGGAGGCCTGCGCGAGATCGGAAAGCGTCTCCGCAAGTTCCGCCTCCCGTCCGGGCGCGGCGTTCAGGAAGGTTTCCGTCTTATGCTTTTGCTCCCGGCATTCCTGCAGCTGGCGCTCGTACTCCGCGCGGCGCGCCTGCGCCTTTTGGAGGGCGACCCGCACTTCTTCGATGCGTTCGCTGACCGCATCGCGCCGGGCGGAAAGCGAACCCGTCGCCGCGCGCAGTTCGGAAAGATCTTCCACGGAGCTCATCTGGCTTTGACGCTTCTCGTCGAAAATGCGCTCGTAAACGGCGATCTTGCCGTCCGCCTCCTGCACTTTTGCCGCAAGGGCGGCGCTCTCCTCCCCGATCTGGGCGGCGCGCTTTCTATCGCGCTCGGTCTTCTTTTTGCTCTCCGCCGTCAGCGAATCGATCTCATGTACGCGCCGCAGCGAATACTCCACGTCGTCCGTCGCCGCGCGCAGCTGCGAGCGGTAGGATTTGATGCGCTCCTCGATGAGCTTCGCCTCGCCGCTCTTGTGCTCGAGCCCGACCTCATAGGAACGCAGCTCCTCGTTGAGGGAGCGCAACTCGTCGTCCGACGTGGAAATGCGTTCCCTGCCAGCCGCCTCGTCCGATTCGATGGTATCAAGCTCCTGCGAAATGGCAGAAATGCGCGATTCCGCCTCCCCCATCTTCTTGCGGAAGCGCTCCGTCTCCGCGGAAGCGTTTTCGCAGCGGTAAAGGTAGGTGTTTACCTCGTTGTATTTGAGGTCATCCGAATATTCGCGGTATTTTTTTGCCGTCTCCGCCTGTTTTTCCAGAGGCTTTAATTGCTTTTCCGCCTCGTCCATGCGCTGAACGAAGACGGTGAGATTGTCCTTGGCGCTCTCGAGTTTGCGCTCGATCTCCGCCTTTCTGCCCTTGAAGACCATGACGCCCGTCGCCTCTTCAAAGATGGCGCGCCTGTCCTCCGGCTTGGCGTTCATGATCTGTTCGACCTTGCCTTGCCCGATGATGGAATAGCCTTCCTTGCCGATGCCCACGCCGTGCAGCAGCGCGACGATGTCTTTCAGGCGGCAGGGCTGCTTGTTGAGCAGGTATTCGCTCTCCCCCGAGCGGTAAAGACGGCGGGTCATGGCGACCTCGTCGTACTCGATGTCGAAGAGTTTTTCCGTATTGTCGAAGACGAGCGTGACTTCGCAATAGGAGAGCGCGCGGCGCGTCTGCGTGCCGCCGAAAATGACGTCCTGCATGCTCGAACCGCGCAGCGTCTTTGCCGACTGCTCGCCGAGCACCCAGCGCACGGCATCCGCGACGTTGCTCTTGCCGCAGCCGTTCGGCCCGACGATACAGGTCACGCCGTCGTCAAATTTGATCGAGGTCTTGTCGGCAAACGACTTGAACCCCACCAGTTGGATCTCTTTAAAATTCACCCTTGCGTCCCCTTTGTCAAAGATTCGTAAAGCTGTTTTGCCGCGGCCTGTTCCGCCGCCTGTTTGCTGCGCCCCCTGCCGCTGCCCGTCTGTTCCGATGCGGACACGGTGCAGAAAAACTGCCCGTCCCGCTCCGTGCAGCGATAGACGGGGATCCCTTCCCCCCGTTCCTGCAAAAGCTCCTGCAGCTGCGTCTTGAAGTTGCCGAGCTGCGTCTCCACGAGGAAGCGCCCGAGAAACGCCCGCGCGGCGGCATAGCCCCCGTCGAGGTAGATCCCGCCGACGACCGCCTCAAACAGGTTGGACGCCGTCTTGCCGGCGAGGCTGTCCTCCCCGCCGGAATGGCGGAGAAAACGCAGAAGATCTGCCCGCTTTTCCGCCTCTTCAAGCGCCGCACGCGAAACGTAGCTCTGGCGGCGGGCGGTAAGCGTACCTTCGTCCGCGCCGCTTTCCTCAAAGAGATGCTCCGTCACGCACAGCTGCAGCACCGCGTCGCCGAGAAACTCGAGCCGTTCGTTGTTCTTCTCCCCCGGGCGGAAATTGGAATAGGAGCTGTGGGTAAAACACGCCTTTAAAAGCGCGCGGTCGCGGAAGGTATAGCCGATGGCGTCCTCTGCGCGCGCGTAAGTATCCTGCGTCCAGTCTTCGCAGTTACGCATCCGCACGCCCCGAAAGCCCGGCCTCCTGCAGCATGCTCTCGATGGAGCCGATGAGCCCGTTGCGGTAGGCGTCCAGCGCCTGGATGACCGAAGCGCGGATGCTCTTTGCCTTGGAAGAACCGTGCGATTTGACGACGACCTTCTTCAGCCCCAGAAACACCGAACCGCCGAACCGATTGTAATCGAGGGCGTTTTTGATGTTTTTCAGCTGCTTCATCATAAACAGCGCGCCGATCTTGGAAAGGACGGAAGATCTCAGCTGTTCGGAGAGGATGACGGTGACCGTCTTGCCGCAGCCCTCCATCGCCTTGAGGGCGATGTTGCCCGAAAACCCGTCCGAGACCGCCACGTCGATGTCGCCGTACATGATATCGCGCCCTTCGACGTTGCCGACGAAGTCGATGCAGCCCGTCTGTTTGAGGAGCTGATGCGCCTCCTGATGCAGGGGATCCCCCTTATGCTCCTCCGTACCGTTGGTCAAAAGCCCCACGCGCGGACGCGCGATGCCGTAAGCCGCCCGCGCAAATGCGGACGCCATGACGCCGAACTGGGCAAGATACGCAGGCTTGCACTCGGCATTCGCGCCGCAGTCGCAGAGCAGCGTCTGCGAGCCGCGCACGTTGGGAATGGCGGGGCACAGCGCAGGGCGCAGCACGCCCTTGATGCGCCCGACGAGCAGGATGCCGCCCGTGAGGACCGCGCCCGTCGAGCCCGCCGAAACGAACCCGCCCACTTCATCGTCCTCCTTGAGAAGGCGCATCCCCACCACAAGGGAAGAATCCTTTTTGGAGCGGACCGCAGACGTCGGCACGTCGTCGTTGGTGATGACCTCCGTACAGGGCACGATCTCCACGCGGGCGGGATCGTAATCCAGCTTCTTCAGTTCCGCCTCCACGGCGGCGCCGTCGCCCGTCAGAACGATCTGAAAATTGTCGCGCTCGGAGAGCGCTTCCACCGCCCCTTTTACGATCTCCGCGGGCGCATTGTCACCGCCCATCGCGTCTACCACGATCTTTAACATACTCTTCTCCTGATGCCGCAAAGGGCAACCGATTGTATTTGCGTATTATACGATACACTAATTATAGCATTTTTTTTTGAAAAAGACAATAGATTGCCGCAACTTTCCCCCGAATTCCCGCGAAAAAATACCCCGCGCCGTTCATCTCGGCGCGGGGAAGTTTTATTCGCGTTCCACGGTGACGTTCGGCTCGAACGGGCCCTCCCGGCGTACGACCTCCGTCACGGCGGAGAGGATCTCTTTCTCCGTCCGCGTGCAGGCGAAGGGAACGGCGAGGTCGAACAGTACCTTGGTGATCTGTTCCCCCCACACGACGCGGAAATCGTGCATGGTCCAGGCAGGATCGAGCGCGGAAAGTTTTTCCGCGATGCGCACCCGCAGCGCGTTGGTGCGCGCATCGTCCGTGACGATGGGATCGAGATGCCCCGTGAGTTCCACCTCCGTATGTTCGGCGAAATCGCGCTCGACCGCGTCGACGATCTCGTGCGCTTCGAGCACGGGAACGCGGGCGTCCACTTCAACGTGCACGCTGGCAAAATACTTGCCGGGGCCGTAACCGTAAACGCGCAGATCGTGCATGCCGAGCACCCCATGTCCGGAGAGAATGCGTGTTTTGATGGCTTCGATGAGCGCGGGATCCGGCGCCTGCCCGAGGAGTTTGGAACTCGTCTCGCGCAGCAGCCCCACGCCCTGCCAGGCGATGAAGAGGGAGACGACGATCCCCGCCCAGCCGTCGGCGGGAACGTGCGCATATTCGGAAATGAGGACGCCGATGAGCGCGGCGAGCGTGGCGATGCAATCGCAGGCGCTGTCCACCGCGGCGGCGCGGAGCGCATCCGAATCGATGCGGGAGGCGACCAGGCGGTAATAGACGAACATGCCGCCCTTGACAAGGATGGACGCCCCGAGCAGGAGATAGACGAGCAGACCGCCCCGGGAAACTTCGCCCTCGATGAGCTTCCCCGCCGATTCGCGCAGAAGCTCAAAGGCGAGCAGCAGGACGATGCAGGAGATGAGCATGGTCGCCACGTACTCGGCGCGGCGGTGCCCGTACGGATGTTCTTTATCGGCGGGCTTTGCCGCGATGCGGAAGGAAACGAGCGACACGGCGCTCGAGCCGCAATCGCTTAAATTGTTGAACCCGTCCGCGAGCACGGAGACGAGCCCCGTAAAATACCCGACGAGCAGCTTGCAGACGGCAAGCAAAAAGTTCAGGCCGATGCCGAAAAAGCTGGCACGCCTGCCCGCCCGTTCGCGGGCATTCCCGGTTGTGACGCTTGACTGTTCCATACTGTCATTATACTCCCCCGCGCGGCGTTTGTCATGCCATTTGCCCCGTTTCCCGCGTATATTTTTTGCACAGGCCGTCAATCATAAACGCGGTGAGCAAAATCCGCGCGCCGCTACATACAATAGAATACCGGGGAACCGCGCGGGCCCCGCTCACGAAAGAAGGTGAAAGGATGAACGTCAAACGCGGAGAACTCTATTATGCCGATCTTTCCCCCGTGGTGGGAAGCGAGCAGGGCGGCGTGCGCCCCGTTCTGGTGGTGCAAAACGATACGGGCAACAAATATTCCCCTACCGTCATCGCCGCCGCCGTGACGAGCCGGATCAAAAAAGCGCGGCTGCCCACACACATCGAACTGCCCTCCGCCTTCGGCCTCGTCAAGGACAGCGTCATCCTGCTCGAACAGATCCGCACCATCGACAAACGGCGCCTGCTCTCCCGCATCGGCGAGCTCCCGCCCGCAGCCATGTCCCGCGTAGATCACGCCATCCTCATCAGTCTCGGATTTGAAAAGGCATGACCATGCCCGAGGCGATCCGAAAAACTGCGCCCCATGTCCTGAGAAAAACTGCCCCGCTCTCCAGCGGGGCAGCTTCGTTATTTTCTGTCCTTCATGGCGACGTAATCCCTGCGCGCGGCGACGCTTTCGTATGCGGGACGGATGATCTTGCCCGCGTTGACGAGCTCCTCCATGCGGTGCGCGCTCCAGCCCGCCATGCGCGCCACGGCGAAAATGGGCGTGAACAGTTCCGGGGGGATGTTCAGGAGGCGGTAGGCAAAGCCGCTGTAAAAATCGACGTTTGCCGAAACGCCCTTGTAGATCTTGCGCTTTTTGCCGATGATCTCGGGCGCAAGCCGTTCCACGCAGGCATACAGCGCGTATTCCTCGTGCAGCCCTTTCTCGTAGGAAAGTTTTTCCACGAATTCTTTGAAGATGCGGGCGCGCGGGTCGGAAAGGCTGTACACGGCATGGCCGATGCCGTAGATCAGCCCGGCGCCGTCAAACGCCTTGCCGTCCACCAGCGCTTCGAGATATCCGGCGACTTGCGCCTCGTCGCGCGTATCGACGTTCTCTTTCATGTCCTCGAACATCCTGACCACGCGGATGTTCGCCCCGCCGTGGCGCGGGCCCTTGAGCGACGCAAGCGCCGCCGCGACGGCGGAATAGGTATCCGTCCCCGACGACGTGACGACGTGCGTGGTGAAGGTAGAGTTGTTCCCGCCGCCGTGCTCGGCGTGCAGCACGAGCGCCATATCCAGCACGCGCGCCTCGAGTTCGGTATATTTGCAGTCCTGCCGCAGCATGTAAAGGATGTTCTCCGCCATGGAAAGCTCCTGCCGCGGGCGGTGGATGACGAGAGACTCGTTGTTGTTGTAAAAACTCGCCGCCGCATAGCTGTACACGGAGAAAATGGGCACCTCCGCGATGAGCTGCAGGCACTGCCGCATGACGTTCTCGGGCGAGGTGTCGTTCGGGTTCGGATCGTAAGGGAAAAGGGAGAGCACGCAGCGCATGAGCGTGTTCATCATATCCGACGAGGGCGACTTCATGATGATATCGCGCACGAAATTTTTGGGCAGCGTATAAAATTCGCCCAGCAGCGCGCAGAACGAAGCGAGCTCTCGCGCGTTGGGGAGCTTCCCCGTCAGGAGAAGATAGACCGTCTCCTCAAATCCGTAACGCTTCTCTGCCAGAAACCCTTTGATGAGCTCGTTGACGTTGTAGCCGCGGTAATACAGCTCCCCTTCCGCAGGGACGCGCTTGCCGTCCTTCTGCTCCATCGATTTGATCTCGGAGATTTCGGTAAGCCCCGCAAGCACGCCTTTGCCGTCGAGATCGCGCAGCCCTTTTTTCACGTCGTATTGCTCGTAATATTTAGGGTCGATGCGGCAGGCATCCACGCATTGCCGCGTCAGCCCCCCGATCTTCAACCATTCTTCATTGGAAAGAAACCCATCCGTCCGTTCCTTGTTCGCCATTCCGTCACCTCCTTTTCCGCGCCGCACGTGCACGCGGAAGATATCGTTATCATACCACAATTTGCCCGATTTGTCAAATCGCGGAAAAGGCGCGCGTTTTTCCCCGGCATCCCTGCCTCTCTCTCCGCAAAAAAACCGCCGCGGCACGCTGCCGCGGCGGTTTTTTGATCTTTTATATTCCTGTGACGCCCAGCGCAACGGCTGCAATGACGACGCCGATGCTGCAGACGAGCCCCAAAAGAAAAATGAGCATATCGGACAAGCAATGGCTGCGCGTCGGCGCCTCTTCTTCCTCTTCTTCCTCTTCCTCCGCTTCCCGGCTGCGGCGCCTGCGCTTCCCCTTGCGGTCGGCGAGGCGAACGACAACGCCCCAGAAGAACATGCGGAAGCCCGTGATCGCATAGACGAGGCAAAACTCCGCCGTGGCGATGACGAAACAGATCGCAACGATGAGCAAAAGAATGCCCACGGCAAATTGTTCGGAAAGCAGCGAAAAAGAGAACCATTCCAGCCCCAGCGAGGCGGCGACGAAGGCGAGCATGAGGAACGCCGTCAGGGCGCGGACTCCGCCGCCGCCCCGTTCATAACGGCGGATCCCGCCATGATGCCGCGCGCTCACGGAAAACAACCACTTCAACATGATTTTACCCCTTTTTTTTCATTTTATCATAAAGCGGATGTTTTGTCAATCTCAGTTTACAAATTTTCCCGATACCATCAAAAAAAGGCCGCGCTTGGCGCGGCCTTCTTGGATATTCCGTTAGGAAAGCTTTTCGAGAAGTTTGAAATCGATGCCCTTCTCGCCGATCTTGATGATCTCCACCTTGACGGTATCGCCGACGTTGAGGACGTCTTCCACCTGCTCGATGCGCTTGTTGCTCATGCGGGAAATGTGGATCATGCCGTCCTTGCCGGGTGCAAATTCGACGAACGCGCCCACGCGCGAGAGTACGCGCACGACGTTGCCGATGAACATATCGCCGACTTCGGGGTCGTGTACGATGGATTCGACGATCGCCTTGGCGCGGTACGCCGCTTCCGGATCGCCGTAAGAGGCGATGCAGACGGTGCCGTCGTCCTCGATGTCGATCTTGGTGCCCGTCTCGGCAATGATGGAATTGATGACCTTGCCCTGCTTGCCGACGACGTCGCCGATCTTTTCGGGGTCGATCTTGAAGGAGATGATGCGGGGCGCATACTTGGAAAGCTCGGGGCGCACCGCAGGGATGCATTCAAGCATCTTGGAAAGGATGAACTGCCTGCCTTCGTTGGCCTGCTCGATCGCCGCATGCATGATCTCTTCCGAGATGCCTTTGATCTTGATGTCCATCTGGATGGCGGTGATCCCCTTCTGCGTGCCCGCGACCTTGAAGTCCATATCGCCGAGGAAGTCCTCAAGCCCCTGGATATCCGTCATGACGCGGAACTCGCCCGTCTCCTGATTCTTGATGAGGCCCATGGCGACGCCCGCAACGGGCGCCTTGATGGGAACGCCCGCGTCCATGAGCGCCATGGTCGAACCGCAGACCGAAGCCATCGACGACGAGCCGTTGGAAGAAAGGATGTCGTTGACGACACGGATGGCGTACGGGAAGCTCTCTTCGGAAGGAAGCACGGGGATGAGCGCGCGTTCCGCGAGCGCGCCGTGGCCGATCTCGCGGCGGCCGGGGCTGCGGAGCGCCTTGGCCTCGCCCGTGCAGTAGCCGGGGAAGTTATACTGGTGCATATAGCGCTTGGCGGTTTCCTCATCCAGCCCCTCCAGCTTCTGCGCCGCGCTCATCATGTCGAGCGTGCAGGTGGTGAGCGTCTGTGTCTGCCCTCTCGTAAACACGGCGGAACCGTGAACGCGGGGCAGGACGTGCGCTTCGCACCAGATGGGACGGACGTCCTTGAGACCTCTGCCGTCGGGGCGGACGCCCTTATCAAAGATCTTGGCGCGCACCTTTTCCTTGGTGAGGTAATAGAGGCTGTCCATGATCTCGCGCTTGTTTTCGGGATAAATTTCGGCAAAGTGCTCCAGCGTCTCCGCTTCTGCCTGTGCCTGCCTGTCCTCGCGCTCCTTGCGGTCGAACGTATCGATCGCCCAGTCGATCTTATCCGAAGCAAACGCGCGCACCGCCGCATCCAGCTCTGCGGGAACGTGGTAAAGCTCCATCTCCTTCTTGGGCTTGCCGACGGCGGGGACGATGACGTCCTCGATGAAGGAACAGATCTTGCTGATCTCTTTATGGCCGAACATGATGGCGCCGACCATCTCTTCGTTGGACACCTCGTCCGCACCCGCCTCGATCATGAGGATGGCGTCCTTGGTGCCCGCGAGGTTGAGGTGGATGGTGCTCTTCTGGCGCTGCTCGAAATCGGGATTGATGACGTACTTGCCGTCCACCAGCCCGACGACGACGGAGCCCGTGGGCCCCGCCCAAGGGATATCCGAAATGGCGAGCGCCACGGAAGAGCCGATCATGGCGAGGGGCTCGGGGGTGATGTCGGGCTCGACGGAGACCGCCTGCGCGACGATGACGACGTCGTTAAAGAGACCCTTGGGGAACAGAGGGCGCAGCGGGCGGTCGATGAGGCGCGCCGTCAGGATCGCCTTGTCGCTCGCTCTGCCCTCCCTGCGCTTGAAGCTGCCGGGGATCTTGCCGACAGCGTACATCTTCTCTTCATAATCCACCTGAAGGGGGAAGAAATCCATCCCCTCCCTGGGCGTTGCCGACATGCACGCCGATACCATGACCGCGGTCTCGCCGCAGCGGACGACGCACGCGCCGTTTGCCTGCTCGGCGTACTTGCCCGTCTCGATGATGACGTCCCTGCCGCCGACCGACATTCTGAATTCTTTGTAATTTGATGCCATTGCTTTCTCCTTATCCGTCCATATTCTTATCCCTTACCGTCGCCTGACGGCAGAGATGATATACCTGTTTTTCCCCTGCGGGACTGCGTCCGGCGGCCGAAATAAGACCGCCATGACAGAAAAAAAGGCGGCAAAAACCGCCGCCCTTTTTACTTTCTCAATTCCAAAGCCGCAACGATCGCTCTGTATCTCTCGATGTCCTTGCTCTTGAGGTAATCAAGGAGACCGCGGCGCTTACCGACCATCTTCAGAAGCCCCCTGCGGGAGTGATTGTCCTGTTTGTGAATCTGCAGGTGTGCGTTGAGGTGGTTGATGCGCTCGGTGAGAAGCGCGATCTGCACTTCGGGAGACCCCGTGTCCCCTTCGTGCGATGCGAATTTTGCGATGATCTCTGCCTTTTCCATTTGCGTTTATCCTCCTATGGAATTCTGCGGGCCGTGAATTTTTTTCCCGCAAAACACGAGAGGCAAAGGGGAGCGTGGAGAATCGGTCCTCTTTGCGTCCGTTATTACTATAATAGCATAATTTTCTGCCCTTGTCAAAGAATTATGCCGTTCTTTTCAAATATTTCCCGCCGAATTTTCCGCAGCGGAGCCGCCGCCTCCGTGCAAAGCGCTGCCCCAGAGCGCCCGTTTTTCCGCCACGAGCTGCGGCACTTTGTTGAGATACGTCGGCACGTCTTTGGGGGAACCGATGCGCTCGATGCGCCCTTCCCCGAGAAAGATCCGCTTGGAAACGGCGTTAGCGCCCACGGCGAGATTGTCGGCGCACTCTTCCATGATGTCGATGTTGTACACGGAGGCGCTGCCCGGCTTCGTCCAGCCCACGTTCTCGTGCGCGCCCGCCATATACTTCTGGCGGTAAAGATAATACGGCCCGTACCCCGCCTTCTGCAATGCTTCCCGCGAGTAAGCGATCATATCCGAAAGCCCGCCCCCGGAAAGTGCGGAAACTTCCTCTTTGAGCCGCGCGCCCTTTTTCAGGCACAGCGTATGCACGGTGACGTTTTCGGGAGAAAGCGAGACGGCGCAGTCGACGCTGCGGCAGAATTCTTCCACGCTCTCCCCCGTGAGCCCCGCAATGAGGTCGCAGTTGACGGTAAACCCGTACGGCTTTGCCATCTCGAAGGCGCGGAATACCTGTTCCGCCGTGTGCTTTCTGCCGATCGCCTCCAGCGTGCGGTCGGAAAAACTCTGTGCGTTGATGCAGATACGGGTGACCCCGTAACGCTTGCAGACGTCGAGTTTTTCTCTGCTGAATACGTCCGGCCGCCCCGCTTCCACGGTGAATTCACACCCCTTTGCCGCAAACGGCGCGAGCATCGCGAGCACGCGATCCAGCTCCCCCGCTTCGAGCGCGAACGGCGTGCCGCCGCCCACGTAAATAGAGCGCAGGTTCCCGACCGGCGGGAGGCCGTCCAGCTCCGCCTGCAGCGCGTCGAGATAGGCGGGGATATATTGCCGCGTCGCCGCGATGGGCGCGGTGATAAACGAACAGTATACGCATTTGCTCGGGCAGAACGGGAGGGAGAGAAAGAGGTCGCCGTTGCCCTCCCGGCGCTCGTAGATGCCCGCCTGCCCGGCGAGCACGGCGCGCACGAGGGCGATGTTCTCTTCCGAGACGCCCATGTCGCGGAACAGCGGCGCAAAATCGCGCCCGGCCTCCCGCTCCTGATAGGCGAGCCGCGTCGGGCGGATGCCCGTCAGCGCGCCCCAGGGAAGCGACGTATGGAAGTGTTCGCTCAGGACATGGTATAAGGCAAGTTTTGCATATCGTTTGCACAGGCTCTTATAGCGCAAGGGGGTTTCCGCCGCGCCCGAATCGGAGAAGCGATGCGTTGTTCCCGCTATCGTTACCTCGTTTGAAAACACCTTGCCGTCGTAAGACGAGCGCACGGAGAGCGGAAGCGCCTCCGCGCCCGCAAACAGGCGCACCACGTCCATGAGTTCGGGAACGAGAAAGGAAAGATTGCATTCGATCATATCCAAAGCCTCCGCTCGGCGTCAAGCGTTGTATCCTCCCCATGTCCGGGGTGAACGGTGTAATTTTCGAGAAGCGAGCAGAGCATGCGCAGGCTGCGGGAGAGCTGCGCTCCGCTGCCCGTGGGGAAATCCGTCCTGCCCGCGCCGCAGCAGAAGAGCGTATCGCCCGTAAAGAGGTCGCCGCCGCAGAGGAAGCAGACGCTGCCTGCGGTATGCCCCGGCGTCGCAAGGACGGAAATGCGCATGCCGCAGAGGGAAAGTTCCTCTCCGCCGCGGAAGGTGAGATCCACGGAAAACCGCGGGACGGACACGCCGAAAGCGCGGGCGAGGTTGCCCTCCCCCAGCGCAAGCTCCTCCTCTTCCCGCAGGCAGGCGATCTTTGCGCCCGCCGCCTGTAAGGCGGCGCAGCCGCCGATGTGGTCGTAATGCCCGTGCGTCAGAAGCACGCAGCGCACGCAGAGCCCGCGGCGTTCCGCCTCTCGGAGGAGGCGGGGCTGCGCCGCATCGACGGCGACGGCATCCCGTCCGTTTTCCGTCAGAAAATAACTGTTGGAGGCAAAGCCGAGCGGCCATACTTTTACGATCTGCATATCCGCCCTCAGTTTGCCATACGGCGCACGTCGTAGATCTTGGCGTGCGACTGCATTTTTTTGATGAGCACCTCGACGTCCTGGCGGTTGGTGAGGCTGACCGTGACCTCCACGATGGCATCGTGATTTTTATCGTACCTGCCGTTAATGGAGGTGATGGAAAGCTTCATTTCGGCGACGATGGCGGAAACGGCGGCGAGCGCGACGCCCTGGTCCTCCGCCTTGATGATGATGCCCGCCTTGAAGCGCGCTCCGCCCTCCTCCTGCAGCCATTCCGCCTCCTGCAGGCGCGCGGGATCGGCGCCCTTCAGGTTGGGACAGTCCTTGCGGTGGATGACGATGCCCCTTCCGCGCGTGACGAAGCCGACGATGTCGTCGCCCGGGACAGGCGAACAGCACCCCGCGAAGGAGACGAGCAGGCCCGTCATGCCCTTGATGGTGACCGAGCCTTTGACGTGCCGCCCCGGGATGGACTGCTGTACGATGGGCTGCGGCACTTCGCGGCGGAAGTAGTCGATGAGCTTGAAGATGACCTGATTGACGGTCACCGCGCCGTAGCCGATGGACGCAAACATCTCGTCCTGCGAGCCGAAAGCAAGTTTTTCGGCGACCTTTTTGAAGCTCTCGTCGGTCAGGATATCGGAGAGCGCATATCCCCTGCGCTTGGCGGCCTCTTCCAGCATGCTCTTGCCGAGGCGGATGTTCTCATCCTTCATCTCCCGCTTATAGAAGGCCTTGATCTTGGCGCGCGCCGAGCTTGATTTGATAAACTTCAGCCAGTCCCAGGAAGGCCCCTTGGAATTGGGCGAAGTGATGATCTCCACCACGTCCCCCACTTCGAGCGTGGAATTGAGCGGCACGATCTTGCCGTTTACTTTGGCGCCCGTACAGCGGTTTCCCACCTCCGAATGGATGGCGTAGGCAAAATCGACGGGCGTCGCCTCTTTGGGCAGGGAGATGACCTTCCCCTGCGGGGTAAACACGAGCAGCTCCGCGCTGTACAGATCTCCCTTCAGCGTATCCATGAATTCCTTGGAATCCTTGAGGCCGCCCGCAAAATCCATGACTTCGCGCACCCAGGCGATCCGCTGGTCGAGCGCGGAATCCGCCTCGCGGTTTTCCTTGTATTTCCAGTGCGCCGCGATGCCGTATTCCGCCGTGCGGTGCATCTCTTCCGTGCGGATCTGGATCTCAAAGGGCTGCCCGAAGTTGGTGACGACGGTGGTGTGCAGCGACTGGTACATGTTGGGCTTTGGCGTGGCGATATAGTCCTTGATGCGCCCCGGGATGGGTTTCCACTTTTTATGGATCTTGCCGAATACCTCGTAACACTCGTCCACCGTACTGACGATGACGCGCACTGCCGTCAGATCGTAGATCTGATCGAGCGTCTTGTGCTTGGTCTTCATCTTTTTATAGATGGAATAGAAGTGTTTGGGGCGGCCGAACACCTCGCCGCGGATGTTGCTCTCGGCGAGGATGGCGTTGATCTCGTTGACGACAAAATCGACGAAGTTGTTCCGCTCCTCCAACTTCTGGTGGATGTTCTCCACCAGGTATTCGAAGGCTGCGGGTTCGAGGTATTTGAGGCACAGGTCCTCAAGTTCACACTTGATCTGCGAAATACCCAGCCTGCCCGCGATGGGCGCGAAGATCTCCAGCGTCTCGCGCGCCATGCGCTGCTGCCGCTCCTTGGAAAGATAATTGAGCGAGCGCATGTTGTGCAGCCGGTCGGCGAGCTTGATGATGATGACGCGGATGTCCTTTGCCATCGCCACGAAGATCTTGCGGAAGTTCTCCGCCTCCTCCTCTTCCTGCGATTTGAAGACGATCTTATCGAGTTTGGTGACGCCGCTGACGAGCGTGAGCACCTCTTCGCCGAATTCGCGGCGGATGTCCTCCTCCGTGGCGGGCGTGTCCTCGATGACGTCATGCAAAAGTGCGGCGGCAATGGTCGCCGTGTCCAGCCCCAGATCGACGAGGATGTCGGCGACGGCGCAGGGATGGATGAAATACGGCTCCCCCGAAGCGCGCTTCTGATTGGCGTGCGCCGCCTTGGCGAAATCGTATGCTTTGAGGAGCAGTTCCCGCCCTTCGCCCGTATAATATTCGTAGATCTTCATCAATACGGCTTCCATGTCATTCCTCCCCCAAGAAACGCATCGCCTGCGTATAGACGCGGGATGCGGAAAGCTCCGTCTTTTTGCCGCGATGGATGCGCAGCCGCCCGTCCGCGAGCGTCAGAAGACCGAGCTCCTCGAATACGGCGAGCGAGAAAACGATCTGCTCCTCGCTCCATTCCCGGGAACGAAGCGAACGCGCCGCCTCGGCGTACGTTTCCCCCTCGATGCGCCCTTCCGCCTGCCGCAGCGCGGCGAAGACGGACAAAAGGTCGCTGCGCGAGAGCGATACCTTCCGCAGGCGGCTGAATCCGCACAGCTCCCCGTTGCGGTAGACCTTGGCGTCCCCCGTCCGTACGCCGGATGAGAGCGGGTCGTCGAGAAAAACGACGTCCCGATAGCCGCTCAGGTCGCAGTCCGCCGCAGGGTAAACGAGCACGCGGTTGAGAAGACTTGCCGAAGAAGGTTCGAACACGTCCACGTCCAGCCCTGCAAGAGCGGGAAAGGCATCAAGCGTCGCCCTGTCCCCCGCCACGGCGCACAGCCCGTACGCGCAGGCGCGCCGTTTTTCGGCGATGAGCGCATTCAGGGACGCCGTATCCGCCCGTTCCGCGCCCGCAAGCGCGGTCCCTGCAGGAAGCATGCGGACGGCGCTTTCAAACCCGTCGAGGGCGACTTCGCTGCCGCTCATGCCGTCGTAAACGACGCAGCGGATAAATCCTTTCAGATATTCCCTGCCGCGGAACTTGGAAAGATTGCACTCGAAGACGAGGGTCTTGGCAAGGTCGCTGCGCAGAAGTTTCAGCTGCTTCGCGCCGCCGAAGTACATAAAGTCCATGCCGCCGGCGCTCGCCGCCACGTGCGGGGAAAGCGGTTTGATGAGCCGCGCGGACATGGCGCCCGTCCGCATGGAAAAGAGCGGACGGCGGTGCCCCACGCCGTACGGTTCGAGCGCGTTGAGTTCCCGCGCGAGCTGCATGGAGAGCGCGCCCTCCGTTTCCTCGCTGACGGTGATCGCGGGGATAAAATCCTCCCGCGTGTAATGCGAGCCGATGTATTCGTCGAGCGCGCGCGCAAGCGAAGCAAAGTTGTCCGCCCGAACGTTGACGCCCGCCGCCTGTGCATGCCCGCCGAATTCTTCAATGTACTGCGAACACGCCTTGAGCGCCTCGAAAATATTCACGCTGTCGATGCTGCGCGCGCTGCCCTTGAGCATGTCCCCCTTGCGCACGAAGAGGAGCGCGGGGCGGGCATATTCCTCGGCAATGCGCGCCGCGACGATGCCGACGAACCCCGTATTCCATTCCTCGCCCTCGAGCATGATGACGTGCCCGTATGCGCCCTTTGCGCGGATCTGCGCCGCTGCCTGGGCGTAAAGCTCGTCGCAGCACTTCTGCCGCTCGAGATTATAGGCGTTGAGCTGCGCGGCGAGCGCGTAAATCTCCCCCTTGTCCTCGCTGGTAAACAGGCGCAGCGCGCTGCGCGCATCCCCCATCCGCCCCGCGGCGTTGATGCGCGGCGCCACGGTAAAGGCAAGCGTCTGCGCGGTCACCTCGTCCTTATTCTTTTCGAGAAGCGCGGCAAAGGCGGGGCGGGGCGAGCGCGCGATGCGGCGCAGCCCTTCGGCGACGATGTCGCGGTTCTCTCCCAGGAGCGAAACGCTGTCCGCCACGGTGGAGAGCGCCGCAAAATCCAGCAGCTCATTCGCCTTGTCGCCGATGAGCGCCTGCGCCACCTTAAAGGCGACGCCCGCGCCGCAGAGATTGTCGTACGGGTATTCGTCGCGGAATTTCGGATTGATGCAGATACAGTCGGGAAGTTCGTCGGGCAGCTCGTGATGGTCGGTGACGATGACCTGCGCCCCGCGCGAACGGATGTAAGCGGCTTCCTTCCGGTTGGAGATCCCGCAGTCCACCGTGAGGATGAGATCGGGGGAAAACTCCGCAAAGATCCTGTCGATGGCGGCGATGCTCATGCCGTAGCCTTCCGTGCGTTCGGGCACGTACAGATACGGACGGATGCCGAATGCCGTCAGCGCGCGCGACATGATCGCCGTGGCGCCGATGCCGTCTGCATCGTAATCGCCGAACACGGCGACGCGGGAGCCCTTCTCCTTCGCTTCCGTGAGCAGCGCCTTTGCCTCCTTCATGCCCTGCATGAGGAAGGGCGAAAGAAAATTGCGCGCGGAAGGGTGCAGGAAGGAAACGATCTTCTCCTCCGTATCGATGCCGCGTGCAAAGAGGATCTTCACGGTCGTCTCCGTCAGAGAGAGCGAGCGCGCCAGCGCCGCGACGTCATGCAGTTGTGCGGGGGAAAATTCATATTCCCGGACGATTTTTTTCATGCCTGTGCGTTTGATCCCGATCTGAAAAAACAAAAAACGGCGGTATCTTCCCGCCGTTCTTCGTCAACGTGTTTTAGTTGTTTTCGTTCGTCTTTTTGCCCTTGCCGAAGTCATAGCGCTTGCGGGCGGCTGCGGCACGGTCGAACGCGCCCTTGATCTGCGTGTGCACCGCGGGAATGAGCACAAACGACGAATACGCGCTGACCGCTACGGGGAGCAGTGCGGGCAGGAAGAAGACCATGACGCCCGACGTCGCAAGCCCGCCCAGAAGCAGGAATGCAACCGCCGCGGCGATGAGAACTGCAAGCAGCGTCTTTCTGCTGTCGCGCACGCATGCCGCAACATAGTCTTCTGCGGAAAGCCCGGCATATGCGGGTTCCCCTGCGTTCTCGCGCAGCTTTGCGCACACGAACGTCCACAGAAGGAAGGTGAGGAACATGGATGCCGCCGCAAACAGCAGCGGGGTATAGCCGTATACGGGGATGCGGAAGATGGCAAGGAGCGCCACCGAAAGCAGCGTGCTGTTCACCGCGCCGCAAAGTCCGCTGAGCGCGCAGGAAATGCCGAAGCGCACCGCCACGTAGATGAGCGCCGCGATGGCGGCAACGCCGATGGCGACGGCGCCGCGCCACTGTGCCGTATAGAAGCCCTGCAATTCCACGGTATGGACGACGACGGTGATGTCCGCATCGCTGAAAGGCTCCTGCCCGTCCGCAAATGCCTGCACCGCGTCGCGCGCAGCCTTGAGGCTGCTTTCCGCCGTATCGGGCGAGAAGGTGTATTCGATGATGCCGCCCGCCGTCACTTCATACGTCTGCATGGACGAATAGGAGATGCCGTTTGCCGCAAAGGCGTCCTCGCACGCTTCCTGCATGTCCGCCTCCGCAGTCTCCGAAATGGTGACCGCCGTATCGTACTTGACTTCGAAGCGATAGACGTCGGGCTGATCTGCGGAGAAGTTGAACCCGAGCACGGCGGCGAGGATGATCCCCGCCAGGATGATGACCGCAGAGAGTGCGATCCAGATCGGCAGCAGTTTGCCGGAATAAATTTGCTTATTCATCTTCTACGTCCTCCCCTCTCCGGAAATTACAGAAGGCGCCCTGTTTTTTGGAAAACGGCATCGTGATCGCCCAATAGAAGCGGGTCACGCACAGCGACAGCGCGCCCGAGAAGAGGACGCCGATCGCAAACACGAATGCCGCCGTCTGCAGTTCCGCAAGCGCGATGGCGGATACGAGGAATGCCGCGAGCGCGAGGATGATGTGCAGATCGAAGAGGTGCCAGAAGCACTTTTGATACCCCGTCTTGACGGAAGCCGCCATCATCTTGCCGAGCTCGTACTCCTTCTTGGCATATTCAAAAGTGACCGCGTTGCTCACGCAGAGCAGGACGGAGGAGAGCACGATGGCGACGAGCGTCCCGAGGCCGAGCTGCAGGAAGTTGATGAATGCCAGGCACATGGCCATGCACACCGCATAGGTGAGGTAAGAATAGAGATGCACGAGGCCGAGGCCGTGGTATCTGACAAAGAAGAACACCGCCATGGCAAGGAGCAGGACGCCCAGCCCGATGTATACGAAGAGCATGGTGTTGGCCCCGCCCGCAGGCGTTTCATGCGTCTGCACTTCCCCCGCTTCCAGCGCGAGGTCGGTGCGCGTGCCGTTGACGGCGTTGTCGATGACGATCGCGATCTCCGCCGCCGTATCTTCGGTGAATCCGCCGCTGATGTAGAGGCTGTCCATGTCGATCTGCCCCTCGACGGAAAGGTCGACCACCGTCTCCCCGCCGATCATGAAGTAGAGCGTCGCCTCGCTGTCCGCCGAAGCCGTCGCCGTCTGCGTTTTGATGATCGACCGGCCTTCCGGCGTGAAGTTGACGATGACGTAAGAAGCGCCGTTGACGGAGTACGAAGAAGCACCCGTCACGTATTCGCGGATATCCGCCTTCTTGGTGCCTTCAATGATCACGTCGTCTTCCGTACCGTACGCGATCTTAAAATCCCCCGTGTAGGAGAAATAGTTGAAGAGCCCCGAGGAACTTTCCAGAAATTCCGGAACGGTGACGCGGATGGTATATCCGTCGCAAACCTCGACACGGGTGCCTTCCAGCCCCCTCGTCTCAAACCGTTCGGTGAGCGCCTTGGCGGCATCGGCAAACGCCGCTTTGAACTCTTCGCTCACTTCGTTCGTGTCCTCGTCGATGACGACGTCCTTTTCCAGATAGACGGCGCCCGTTCCGTATGCGACGTACGAATCGATGTAATCTTCCTTTTCCGATTCCTGCCCCGCGCCGAACGCCGTGAGGTTCGCCTCATAGTCCTCCGCGGAGATCACCCCTTCGGGATAGTACACCGTGGTGTAGCCGCCGCCGAGGGACGTGTCCTTATTGATGATACTGATGACGGAGTGGACGTCGTTGACCCCCGCTTCGAACGAAACAGTACACCATACGCACAAAACGGCGAGAATGATCGTGATGAGAACGAACAATGCCGCCGATTTTTTCTTGCTCATCGCTGCCTCCTGACTCAAAATGCGGACCCCGCAAAGCGGCGCGAGCGCACGCCGCGGAAAACCCGCTGTAAATAATTTACGCTCTTTTCATTATATAGGAAATGCGGCCGTCCGTCAAGCTGAAACGCGCCGCATTTTGATTTTTTCGCGATTTTTTCTCACTTTGCGCGCGTCTTGCGCACGGCGAGAATATGCATGGCGCACTCGATGCGCTTTTTCATCATCGCGCACGTCATCTCATACGGATCGTTGATGTCCCCGTTGTAATGGTAATTGTTGGCGCTGCAGCCGCCCGAGCAGATGAACTTGGCAAAACAGTCGCCGCACTTTTTGCGCGTGAACAGGCAGGACGAGGCGAACTCGCCGCGGATCTCGGCGTCTATCCGGCCTTCAAAGACGTTCCCCATGCGCCATTTTGCGTCCCCCGCAAACTGATGGCAGGGATATATGTCGCCGTTGGGCACCACGGAAAAATACTCGTTGCCCGCACCGCATGCCGAAACGCGCTTCTGCAGACAGGGCCCGCCTTCGAGATCGATGTTGAAATGGAAGAAGTTGAACCCTTCCCCCGCCGCCTCGCGGCGCAGATATTCCTCGCACAGAGCTTCATACTCCTTCTCGATGGCCGGAAGATGCTCCTCCCGGATCTGCAGTTCGGGAATGTCCGTGACCACGGGTTCCATGGAAAGGGAATCGAAGCCGTTGTCGGCAAGGAAGAGCACGTCCTTGGAAAAATCGAGATTCTTCGCCGTGAACGTGCCGCGCACGTAATAGTGCTTGTCCCCGCGCGAACGCACGAATTTTTTGATCTTGTCGATGACGAGGGCAAAACTTCCCTTGCCGTTGACCGTCTTGCGCACGGCGTCGTGCACTTCGGGGCGGCCGTCCAGCGAAAGGACGACGTTTTCCATCTCCTCGTTGAAAAAGCGGATGACGTCGTCGTCGAGCAAAAGCCCGTTCGTGGTGGTGGTGAAAAGAAACCGCTTCCCGCGCTTTGCCGCCTCCTCCTTGGCATAATACACCGTCTGTTTGACGACGTTGAGATTCATGAGCGGCTCACCGCCGAAAAAGTCGACTTCCAGCACCTTGCGGTCGCCGCTGTTGCGGAGCAGGAAGTCGATCGCGGCCTTTGCAGTCTCGAGGCTCATCATCTCGCGCGCGCTGTGATACGCCCCCTCGTCCGCGAAGCAGTATTTGCAGCGCAGGTTGCAGTCGTGACAGATATGCAGGCAGAGCGCCTTGATGTATTTGCTCTTCACGGGCGCCGCCGCGGGCTCCTCCGCATAGAGCAGCCCCGCCTCTTTCAGCCCCTCGACGTCCGCCATGACTTCGCGGATCTCAGCGTCGGAAAGCTCGGTCGTCTCGCCGCGCAGGCAGCGCGCCGTCTTCTCGTCGCACTCGTGCAGGGAGCTGCTGCCCGTATCGAAGATATAATAGTGTTCGTGATAGGAAAAAACGTGTACCATATTTCTTTTGCCGAAAACGGAAAGGAAGGAGCAGCATATCTGCCGCTCCCCCGAAACCGTCAGTTCTTCGATTGGCGCGCCGATCAGTCGCGCTCGATCTTCTGCTCTCTCGTCACGCGCTCGCACGACTGGTTGCCCACCGTGCAGCTCGTCTTGCATGCGGACTGGCAGGTGCTCCTGCACTCGCCGCAGCCGGTCACCTTCTTCTCTGCGGGTTTTGCGATCGTCTTGATCATATCTCTTTCTCCTAAACGGTTTTTTTCCATTATACACCAGCCGCGCGGAAAAGGCAAGCGTTTTTTTGCGTTTTATTCCTTCCGCAGCGCAACGCCGAGGTAAGCCCCGCCGCCCGAGACCGCGGTGCAAAGGAAAAGTTTGAGCGCAAAGAACCCGTCGAGATACATCCCTCCGCCGACGGCGGCAAAGACGAGCATGGTCAGAAACACGGAAAGCGCGCCCGCGGCCATGCCCTTGAACAGCGCGCGTTCGCGATGCACGAACAGCATGGCGGTGAGAAAACACAGCGCCCCCTCGATGACCCAGTTCACGGCGCGGATGACGGCGTTCGAGGGCGCATATGCGCGCACGAATACGGCAAACAGCGTCTCGGCAAACAGGCAAAGCAGCGTCGACGCGACGCAGGCGCGCAGCACTTCCGCCGCCGCCCTTTTGAAGAAGTTTTCCATAGGCGATCCTCCGCTTTTCAGCTCTTCAAGATACCCTATGCGGCGGCGCAGAAAAGTATGCCTGCCCCGAAAGGCAAAAAAAGAGGGCGCTTTGCGCGTCCTCTTTCTGCATCATTTGTTTGCTTCTTCGGAAGTTTCTTCGGAGGTCTCCGCGGGCGTTTCCGCAGGCGTTTCCGCGGCGGACGGAGCCGCCATGTCCTCGAATGCGTCGTCCGAAGGTTCGGGCAGCCCGGCTTCCGGCGCGGCAGCCCGGCCGTTCTTTTCCGCCGCCTTTGCCTCGCGTTCCGCCTTCTTGGCGGCCTCTGCCGCCTCGCGCGCGATCTGCGTGGGGCCCTTGGCGTCCGTCTGAAAGATCTGCGATTTTTCCAGCCGGATGTACGACTTGCCCGTCGTTTCACTGCCCGTCTCAAAGACGATCGTCTCGTCATCGTCGCACACTTCCACGACGACGCCGCAGATCCCGCCGCGCGTGAGCACCTTGTTGCCCGGCTTGATGGCAGCCATCTGCTCCTCGTATTCCTTCTGGCTCTGTTTGTTCCGCCTGCCCGAGAAGATGAACATCACGACGATCGCGACGACGATGAGCCCGATGAGTACGTAATTCATCCAGGGCGTCCCCGTCGTGGCGTCACCCTCGAGTAGATTAAAGATCGACATAAGCAAACTCTCCTTTTTGTTCCTGACAAATTCTGGTTGTTTTTACTATACCCGTTTTTGCGGGCTTTGGCAACTGTTTTGCCAAAGTTTTTCCTATTTTTTGCGAAATTATCCCTTGCCGACGCGCAGAGGCGGGACGCGCTCGCCCAGTTTTTCGTAAAACGCCCTGCGGAAATCGAGGACGTATCCGCCGAGGATGCTCTCCCGCAGGCCCCGCATGAGTTTATGGAGATACGTGATATTGTGCAGGCTCAAAAGCATGGCGCCCGCCATCTCCCCCACGTTGATGAGATGCCGCAGATACGCCTTGGTATAATGACGGCAGCAATAACAATCGCACTCGGGATCGAGCGGGGTAAAATCTTCCTTATACCGCCCGTTCCGCACCACCACTTTGCCGCGGGAAGTGAGGGCCGTGCCGTTGCGCGCCACGCGCGTTGCCAGCACGCAGTCGAACATGTCGACGCCGCGCACCGTCCCTTCGACGAGGCAGTCGGGCGAACCGACGCCCATGAGATAGCGCGGCACGTCCGTCGGCATGGCGGGCTGCAGAAATTCGAGGATCTCATACATCAGCGGCTTGGGCTCCCCCACGGAAAGCCCGCCGATGGCGATGCCGTGGCGGACGTACGGCAGGCAGCGCGCGAGGCTCTCCGCGCGCAGGTCGCAGAAAACGTTGCCCTGGATGATGGGAAACAGCGCCTGCGCGGGATTTTTGTGGTAAGCAAAACAGCGTTCCAGCCACGCCCCCGTCCGTTCCATCGCCTTCCGCGCCTGTTCGTGCGTATAGCCGTATTCCGAACATTCGTCGAACGCCATGACGATATCCGAACCCAGATTGTTCTGGATGGAGATCGCTTTCTCGGGCGTGAACATATGGCGGCTGCCGTCCACGTGCGAGGCAAACTGCACTCCCTCGTCGGTGATGCTGTTCAGCGAAGCGAGGGAAAAGACCTGGAACCCGCCGCTGTCCGTCAAAATCGGCCTGTCCCAGTTCATGAACTTATGCAGCCCGCCCGCGCGCGCGATGAGCTCGTCCCCGGGGCGCATATACAGGTGGTACGTATTGGAAAGAATGATCTGCGATCCTGCCTCCAGAAGGTCCTTAGGCAGGACGCCTTTGACCGTGGCCTGCGTGCCGACGGGCATATAGACGGGCGTCTCGATATCGCCGTGCGGCGTATGGAGGATGCCCGCGCGCGCCCCCGTTTCAGGGTCGGTTTTTAACAGTTCAAAGGAAAAAAATTCGTTGTTCATACGTCTTTTGAACGATCAACCCGCAGACACGGATATGCCGTTGTTTTCAAACGAAACGTCAAAGCAAACACGCCGATCATACGATCAGCATCGCGTCGCCGAAGGAAAAGAACCGATACCTCTCCTCCACGGCCGTCCGATAGATCTCCATCACCTCTTCCCGCGAACAGAAGGCGGAAACGAGCATCAGGAGCGTGCTTTCGGGCAGATGGAAATTGGTAACGAGCGCATCGACGCACTTGAAGCGATACGGCGGATAAAGAAAGATCTCCGTGTTCCCCTTGCAGGGACGGAGCATGCCCGCCTCGTCGGCGACCGTCTCCAGCGTGCGGACGCTGGTAGTGCCTACGGCGACGATGCGCCTTCCCTCCCGGCGGGCGCGGTTGACGATCTCCGCCGCCTCCTCGCTCACTTCGTAATATTCGGAATGCATCTTATGGTCGAGGACGTTTTCTTCCTTGACGGGACGGAACGTCCCCAGCCCCACATGGAGCAGAACTTCAGCGATCTCCACGCCCATGGCGCGGATGCGTTCCAGAAGTTCGGGCGTAAAGTGCAGCCCCGCCGTCGGCGCCGCGGCGGAACCGTTCTCTTTGCTGTATACCGTCTGATAGCGTTCGGGGTCCTTGAGTTTTTCATGGATATACGGGGGCAGCGGCATGCTCCCGGCGCGGGAAAGCACGTCCTCAAAGGCGCCCTCGTAAAAAAAGCGGACGATCCGTTCGCCGGAATCGGTGACGGAGACGACCTCGAGAGAGAGCTCTTGATTGACGGTAAGCTTTGCCCCGACGCGGCATTTTTTTCCCGGACGGACGAGCACTTCCCATTCGTCCAAAGAGCGGCGCTTCAAAAGCAGTACCTCTGCCCTGCCGCCGTTTTCCGTGTGTGCGAACAGGCGCGCGGGAAGGACGCGCGTGCGGTTGACCACAAGCACGTCCCCCGCCTTCAGATAACCGAGAATATCGCGGAAGATCTTGTGCTCGATGCGCTTCGTATCCCGGTGATAGACGAGAAGGCGCGACGAATCGCGCGGTTCCGCGGGCGTCTGCGCGATGAGTTCGGGCGGCAGATCGTAATAAAAATCACTTTTCTTCAGCTGCATGGCTTGCTCCCGCACCCCGGACGGGGCGCATCACTCGTTTTCAAACAGGGAGAGCTGTTCCCTCTGCTTTTCGGACATGGGCATGCCCATGTGTTCGTATGCGCTCTTGAGGCAGATGCGTCCGCGCGGCGTACGCGCCAGAAACCCCAGCTGGATGAGGTATGGCTCGTATACGTCCTCAATGGTGTTTGCGTCCTCGTTGATGGTCGCCGCCAGAGTTTCGAGCCCGGCAGGCCCCCCGCCGAATTTTTCAATGAGCGCGCGCAGAAGATTGCGGTCCGTTTCGTCCAGGCCGAGCTCGTCGATCTCCATGTGCGAGAGGGCGCGGCGGGCGTCTTCCCTGCCGACGGTCCCGTTCCCCGATACAGCGGCGAAATCCCGCACGCGCTTCAAAAGGCGGTTGGCGATGCGCGGCGTCCCGCGGGAACGGCAGGCGATCTCGTAACTGCCGTCTTCGTCGATGGGAATGCCGAGCGTCTTTGCCGAGCGTTCCACGATCCTCTGCAATTCGGAAGGCAGGTACATCTCCAGCCGGCAGAGGATGCCGAAGCGATCGCGCAGCGGCGAGGAGAGCATGCCCGCGCGCGTGGTGGCGCCGATGAGCGTAAAGCGGGGCAGCGACAGGCGGATGTTGCGCGCCATCGGGCCCTTGCCGACGATGATATCCAGCGCAAAATCTTCCATCGCCGAATACAGGATCTCCTCCACGGCGTGGTTGAGGCGGTGGATCTCGTCGATAAACAGGACGTCTCCTTCGTTGAGGTTGCTTAAAATGGCCGCAAGGTCGCCGGAGCGCTCGATGGCGGGGCCGCTCGTCAGCTTGATCTGCGTGCCCATGGTCGCGGCGATGATGTGGGCGAGCGTCGTCTTGCCCAGCCCGGGAGGCCCGTACAGCAGAACGTGATCGAGCGCCTCGCCGCGCGCCTTGGCCGCGGACATGTATACGCTTAAATTATGCTTGACCTTCTCCTGCCCGACGTAATCTTCCATGCGCTTGGGCCGCAGCGCATTTTCCTCCGCGTCGTATTCGCCTTTGCTTCCGGAAAGCAGGCGGCTCTCCTCAAATTCCTCTTCAAACATGGACATGCCCCCTCCGTATATCATTTACATACCGCGAAGCGCCGCGGCGATGACCTCTTCCACCGTCCGTGCGCCCGCTTCTTTGGCGCGTCGGACGGCATTTGCGCTCTCCGCCTTGGTGAATCCCAGTCCCATGAGCGCGGCGACCGCGTCGTCGTCCTCGCGGGAGGGCTGGGGCGCCGCCCGTTCCGCCGACGTCCCCAGAAGTTCGTCCGCGGAGATCTTGCCGTGCAGCTCGAGGATGATGCGCTCCGCCGTCTTTTTGCCGAGGCCGCGGACGGCGGAAAGGCGCTTTGCATCCGCCGTGGCGATCGCCTCGCTTATCTCGGATGCGCGCATGGAGGAAAGCACGGCCATCGCCATCTTTGCGCCCACGCCGGAAACGCCGATGAGCTTTAAAAAGAGGGATTTTTCCTGCAGGTCGGCAAACCCGAACAGGGATATGCCGTCCTCCTTGCAATGCAGGTAGGTATAGACCTCCCCCACGGAAGAGCCCGAAAGGCGCGAAAACGCCGCGCCCGAACAGATGACTTCGTACCCCACGCCGCCGACTTCCAAAAGCACGTATTCGGGCGTGAGCTGTTTTACGTTTCCCTTTAAATAACCGATCATACCTTCACCTGATGCCGAACAGTGAGCCGAAACGGCTTGTAAATGCATGGCAGAGCGCGACGCCGAGCGCATCCGCCGCGTCGTCGGGGCGGGGCACGGAAGCAAGTTTCAGATGCGCCGCAACGACGCGCTGCATCTGCACCTTATCCGCCCTGCCGTATCCCGTGAGCGCCTGCTTGATCTGATTGGGCGTATATTCGAAGATGCGCCCGCAGCGCTTGGCGCAGGTCATGAGCATGACGCCCCTTGCATGCGCGACCGCAATGCCCGTGGTGATGTTTTTGGAGAAAAAGAGCTCCTCCATCGCCGCTTCGTCGGGGCGGAAACGGTCGAAAACGGCGTTCAGCCCCTCCTCAAGGATGCACAGCCGCACGGCGAGATTTTCCGCTTTGGGCGTCTTCACCACGCCGTAATCGACGGCGCGGCAATCGCCGCGCTCCGATTTCTCGATGACGCCGTACCCCATCGTTCCGATGCCGGGGTCGAGCCCTAAAATAATCATATGTTTATTGTATCCCATCCCGCCCGTTCTGTCAATGAAAAAGGGGCGCGATGAAAAAAATCCGTATAAAGCGCCCCGCCGCGCCGAAAGAGCGCGCGGCTTTGCACTGCAAAACAGTTGCTTTTTCGGGCAAAAAAAGTTACAATGTTTTCGGAACGGTTTTATCCGTTTATCCATCTGTGAGGTTACGATATCATGAAATTATGGGAAGGAAGATTTGACAAGCCGACCGCCGCCGACGCCGACGCGTTCAACGAAAGCCTGTCCTTTGACAAGCGGCTCTACAAAGCCGACCTCTGCGCTTCCGCCGCCCATGCGGCCATGCTGGGAAAGTGCGGCATCATCACCGAAGAAGAATCGGCCTGCATCCGCGACGGGCTCAAGGGGATCCTCGCCGACATTGAAAGCGGCGCGCTCTCCGTTGAAGGCGCGGAGGACATCCATTCCTTTGTGGAAAACGAACTCACCGCGCGCATCGGCGAGACGGGAAAAAAACTGCATACCGCGCGTTCCCGCAACGATCAGGTCGCGACCGACATGCGCCTTTACGTGCGCACAAGCATCGACAAGGCGACGCGGCTGCTGCTGGACCTCGTGCAGACGTTATACGGGCTGGCGCACGCCAACGTCAAATACCTCATGCCGGGATACACCCACCTGCGCAAGGCACAGCCCATCAACTGCGCCCAATACTTCAACGCCTATTCGGAGATGTTCCTGCGCGACCTTGACCGCTTCGGCGCCTGCCGCGAACGGCTGAACGTCATGCCGCTCGGAAGCGCCGCCCTCGCCGGCACGAGCTACCCCATCGACCGCGAGATCACGCGTTCGCTGCTCGGATTCAGCGAGATCTCCGCCAACTCCCTCGACGCCGTTTCCGACCGCGACTTCGTGGCGGAATACATCTTCTGCGCCTCGCTCGTCATGGTGCATCTTTCAAGGCTTTGCGAGGACACCATCCTCTATACTTCCGACGAATTCGGCTTCTGGAATATCCCCGACGAATATTCCACCGGCTCTTCCATCATGCCGCAGAAGAAAAACCCCGACATCCCCGAGCTGGTGCGCGGCAAATCCGGGCGCGTCTTCGGGCATCTCACCGCCATCCTCGCCGTGATGAAGGGGCTCCCGCTCGCATACAACAAGGATCTGCAGGAGGACAAAGAATGCTTCTTTGACACGGAGGATACCCTCTTTTCCTGCCTCTCCATCTATACCGCGCTGCTCAAAAAGGTCACGATCAACGTCAACCGCATGTTCACCGCCGCGGGGGAAGGCTTCTCGACGGCGACGGACGTGGCGGACTACCTCGCCAAAAAGGGCGTCCCCTTCCGCGACGCGCATGCGATCACCGGCAAGATCGTGCGGCACTGCCTGGAAAAGAAAAAGACGCTCACCGACATGAGTTTTGAGGAATTCCGCACGTTCAGCGACGTGTTCGAACGGGACATCCTCACCGTTGTGACGACGCGCAACTCCGCCGAACAGCGCGATTCCGTGGGCGGCTCCTCCCTCCGCGCCGCGCGCGCCGGGCTGCTTGCCATCAAGCGACGCCTCCGCAAATACTGACACCGCCGAACGCGGCGCCCGATCAAGGGCGCCTTTTTTTTGTATATTTTTATGTTTTCCTGAATAATATGCCGCCTTTTGCGCGGCAAAAACGCATTTTTCGGAATAAATTTCGCACGGCACCTTGACAAACCCCGAAAAATCGGCTACAATGAAGAAACAATACTTCGGGAGGGACGACTATGAAACTCATCGGTGCAGAGATCCTCGTCAACTGTCTGAAAGAGCAGGGGGTCGAGACCGTGTTCGGGTACCCCGGCGGGTCCATCCTCGACATCTATGACGCGCTTTACCGCGACGGCAGCATCCGCCACGTCATCACCGCGCACGAACAGGGCGCGGCGCACGCCGCGGACGGATATGCGCGCGCCACGGGGAAAGTCGGCGTCTGTATCGCCACGAGCGGCCCCGGGGCGACCAACCTCGTCACGGGCATCGCTACCGCCTTTATGGATTCCGTTCCCCTCGTCGCCATCACGGGCAACGTCGGCATCAACTTCCTCGGGCGCGACTCTTTCCAGGAGATCGATATTACCGGCATCACCATGCCCATCACCAAGCACAACTTTATCGTAAAGGACGTCAATGCGCTCGCCGATACGGTGCGCGAAGCGTTCCGCATTGCAAACTCGGGCAGAAAAGGCCCCGTGCTCATCGATATCCTCAAAAACGTACAGATCGCCGAAGCGGACTATACGCCGCAGACGCCACAGACACCGCGCCGCAAACCGGTGCCGCAAAGCGCCCTAACGCAGATCGCCGCGGCGATCGCCGCATGCAAGCGCCCCCTGATCATGGTGGGTGGCGGCGCCGTCTCCTCGGAAGCCTCCGAAGAGATCTTCGCTCTCTCCGAACGGCTGCGCGCGCCCGTCGTGTGCACGCTCATGGGGCTGGGCGCCTTCCCGGCATCCCATCCCCGATTCTGCGGCATGATGGGCATGCACGGCACGGAAACGGCCGCAAAGCTCTGCCTGGAAGCCGATCTGCTGATCGCCGTCGGCACGCGGTTTTCCGATCGCGTGGCGCTCAACCGCGACAAATTCGCGCAGAACAAGACGGTCATCCAGATTGAGATCGACGACGCCGAGATCGATAAAAACGTCACGGTCACCCACTCCGTGCTCGGCGACATCAAGGAGACGCTGAAGACGCTGCTGCCCATGCTCGCACAGCGAAAAGACGCCGCCTTTGAAAAAGCGGCGCTCGCCTATAAGGCTGCGGAGCAGAAAAAACAGAAAGACAACGGCCTCGGGCATAAGATCCTTTTGGCTGCAGCCGGACATGCCCCCGCCGAATGCATTGTAACGACGGACGTCGGGCAGCACCAGATGTGGACGGCGCAGCTGTATCCCTTTGAAAAGCCGCGCACGCTCTGCACGAGCGGCGGGCTGGGCACGATGGGCTACGGCTTCGGCGCGGCGATCGGCGCCGCGTTCGGCACGAGAAAGCATATCCTCTTTGTCACGGGAGACGGTTCCTTCAACATGAACATGAACGAACTTTCGACCGCGGTCACCCATCAGCTGCCGATCACCATCCTGCTTATGAATAACCATGCCTTGGGCATGGTGCGGCAATGGCAAAAGCTTTTTTACCAAAGCCGTTTCTCGCAGACCGTCGTCAACAAAAAGACGGACTACGTAAAATTTGCCGAAAGTTTCGGCGCGGTCGGCCTTGCCATCGAGAAGGAAGCGGACATCCTGCCCGTCCTTAAAAAGGCGTTTTCCATTCAGGCGCCCGTACTCGTGGACTGCCGCATCAGCGAAGACGAAAACGTGCTTCCCATGATCAAGCCCGGCCAGACGTACGATACCATCATCACGGAATGGGAGGAAACCTGACATGAAATATACCATCAGCGCACTCGTATCCAACAAAAGCGGCGTTTTAACGCGCGTCTCCGCGCTGTTTGCGCGGCGCGGGTATAACATCGATTCGCTTTCCGTATGCGCCACGGAAGACGCAACCCTGTCGCGCATGACCATCGTGCTCGACGGAGACGAGTATATTCTCTCGCAGATGATGAAACAGATGGATAAACTCATTGACGTCAAAAAGATCCAGCACGTCGAATCGGACGCGGTGTTCCGCGAACTGCTCCTCATCAAGATCCGCTGCGACGCCGCGCGCCGCACGGAAATTTTTGAACTCAGCCAGATCTTCCGCGCCAAGATCATCGACATCTCGCACGATACCGCCATCCTGGAACTTACGGGCAAACCCGTCAAGCTCGACGGATTCATCAACATGGTCATGCCCTACGGCATCCTTGAAAGCGCGCGGACGGGCGTCACCGCCATTTCCCGCGGTTCCGCCTGCATCAAAGACGAAGCTGATTACAAAGAAAAAATCTGACATTCAGACATGCCCCGCCCATTGTCAGTTTGCGGGGCATCATGAGGTGTATTATGAGCATTTATGCAAACGGCAGCAATATGGCGCCCCAGCGCTCGCTCCTGCGGGCGCTCGGCTGGACGGAAGATGAGATCCAAAAACCCGTCGTCGGCATCATCTGTGCGCAGAGCGACATCATCCCCGGGCATACCCACCTCGACGACATCGCGCAGGCGGTCTCCGAAGGGGTTCTTGCGGCGGGCGGCAAGCCCGTCACCGTCCCCTGCATCGGCGTTTGCGACGGCATCGCCATGGGGCATGAAGGGATGCGCTATTCCCTCCCCTCCCGCGAACTCATCGCCGACAGCGTTGAGGTGCTCGCCCGCGGACATGCCTTTGACGCGTGCGTCTTCGTCGGCAACTGCGACAAGATCATCCCGGGCATGCTCATGGGCGCCGTGCGCGTCAACAAACCGTCCGTCTTTGTCTCCGGCGGCCCGATGCTTGCCGGGCGTAAGGACGGCGCGAAGCTCTCCCTCTCCTCCATGTTTGAGGCCGTGGGCACCTATACTTCGGGGAAGATCGACGAAGCGGAACTCCTCCGCTATGAATGCACCGCATGCCCTTCCTGCGGGTCCTGCTCCGGCATGTTTACGGCAAATTCCATGAACTGTCTTCTGGAGGCGCTCGGTATGGCGCTCCCGGGGAACGGGACCGTCCCCATGGTCTATTCGGCGCGCCTTGCGCTTGCCAAGCAGACAGGGAAAGCGGTCATGCAGCTGCTTCAGAAAGGGCTGCGCCCGCGCGACATCCTCACTCCCGCCGCCATCCGCAACGCCGAATGCGTGGACATGGCGATCGGAGCGTCATCCAACTCCGTCCTGCACCTTCTGGCGCTCGCAAGCGAGCTGGGGCTTTCCAAGGAACAGATCTCCGTGGATACCATGAACGAGATCTCCGCCCACACACCCAATCTCTGCCGCCTTGCGCCCGCGGGCGAACATTACATCGAGGAACTCAACGAGGCGGGCGGCATTTCCGCCGTCATCCGCGCACTCATCGATGCGGGCCTGTTTGACGGTTCTGCCATGACGGCGGCATGCGTCACGCAGGACCGGCTGACCGCAAACGCACGTGTCAAGAACGCAGAGATCATACGCCCCGTCAGCGCCCCCTATTCCCCCTACGGCGGGCTTGCCATCCTCAAAGGCAACCTCGCAAGGGAAGGCGCCGTCGTAAAAAAGAGCGCAGTAGACGAAAAAATGTACCGTCATAAAGGCCCCGCGCGCGTCTTTGACTCGGAAGAGGACGCCATGGCGGCGATCTCCGGCAACCGCATCCATGCGGGCGACGTCGTGGTCATCCGCTACGAAGGCCCCAAGGGAGGGCCCGGCATGCGCGAGATGCTCTCCCCCACCTCCTCCATCGTCGGGGCGGGGCTCGGCGATACCGTCGCGCTCATCACGGACGGACGGTTCTCGGGCGCTACGCGCGGCGCTGCCATCGGGCATGTCTGCCCCGAAGCTGCCGCGGGCGGCGTCATCGGCGTCGTGGAAGAGGGCGACCTCATCGAGATCGACATCGTCAAAGGCGAGATCAATCTCTGCGTCCCCGACGACGTCATTGCGGCCCGCCTGAAAGCCTTTACTCCGAAAGAGAAGCCCGTCGACGGATATCTGCGCCGCTACCGCGCGCTCGTCACGTCCGCGTCCGACGGCGCCGTCTTTAAAAAGTTTTAACGGAGGATCTGATGCGGAAGGAAACGCTGATCCCCGTCGATCTGTTGGACGTTCTTCTGGACCCTGACAATCACGATCCCATCCGGTGCGTCGCCGAAGACGGCACCATGATCGAGTTTGAACAGGTCGGCGTCATTTCGCTGCCTGCGGAAAACGACAAAACCCTATATTGCATCCTGCACCCGGTCACGGAGGGAGAAAGCGACCTTGCCTATCCCTTCCGCGTGATCCTGAGCAACGGCCGGGCGACGCTTTCCGCCGTGGACGATCCCGACGAATTTGCCCGCATCAAGGCAAAATACGAAGCTTTGCAGCGCGGCTGCTCCTGAAAAAAACGCCCGACGAAGATCGTCGGGCGTTTTTGTTACGGCCTGCATATCTGCACAAATGCGCTTACGTTTCGCGTTGCGCCCTTAAAAACAGAGCTCCTTGTCCTCCTTACGGCAGACGCAATAGCTGGGGATCTGCATGCGCGGGAAGTCAAGCGGCGGGATCTCGGCGAATTTTCCGCTTGCGAGTTCGTCTTTGACGATGCCGCGCGGCAAAAAGGCATACCCAAGCCCCGCAGAGAGGAAATCCTTGACCTTATTGGAGTTATCCACTTCAAAGGGAAAGACATGCCCCGCGGGGAAAAGTTCGCTTAAATAGGAACCGATCTCAAGCAGAGAAAAATTGCACATCGCGCAAGGCAGCGCGTTGAGCTGCTTCTGGCGGATGCCGTCCGGAAAGGCGTTTTTATCCGCCCGCACGAGAAAAACCAACTCATCGCGCAGGAAGGGCGTGCAAAGATACCCTGCGCGGCGCACGTCCTGATAGATATAAGCGACGTCTAAAAGCCCGTCCCAGAGCATTTCCAGAAGCCCTGCCGTATGGCCGATGGTCACGCGGTAAGAATTCCCCGCCGCAATGCCTTCAAAGACGCGTTCTTTGACGAATCCTTCGTAAACGGCATTGGTGGCACCGATGCGGACCTGGCGGATGCCGCCGCGCACGGCGGAAATACAGGCATCCTCCACCTCGACCATACGCCTCGCGTATTCAAGAAAGGTCTTCCCCTCGTCGGAGAGCGTAAAATTGCGCGTATCGCGGCGCAGCAGCCGCACGCCGGCTTCCCGTTCCAGTTCGGCAATGCGGTTGGTCACCGTTGACTGCGCGATAAACAGCTGTTCCGCCACGCGCGTAAAATTTCTCAGTTTGACAAGCAGCAAAAACGTGCGAAGATTTTCTGTGTTCACAATTAATTTTTTTGATAACTCCTATTTTAATCATTGATTTTCCAAATGATTGACGGAAGTATAACATATATGATATACTTTTGTCAATATAGTTACAAAGATTCTGCAAAATTTTTTTGCAAACATCGATTTCCCGAGGCAGGGTCTGGGCAGCGAAACCACATAAAAACAACTGTTTTTTCGAAGGTTGAATGTTTGTTTCTGTCCGTTTATGCTCATTTAGAAATGTTGTATGTTTATTTTGCTTATTGCCTTGCAGAATTTTTCGTATTTTTTCTGAAAAACCGGCAAAAAAGCCGTTTTCGTGCGAGGAGAGCCGATTCTGCTTTTTTTGAGTATTTCCCCGTATAAGCGTCTGCGCGCATCTCAGACAACGCAGGCGGCATTTGCGGGGGATGGAGGCGGGTTTTGCCGCCAAACAAAAAGGAGGTGCCCCTATGGGAATGACGATGACACAAAAGATCCTTGCCGCACACGCGGGGCTTGAGCACGTAGAAGCGGGACAGCTGATCGAAGCGCAGCTCGACCTGGTGCTTGCAAACGACATCACCGCCCCGGTCGCCATCCGCGAGTTTGAACGCTCCGGCGCGGCTTCCGTCTGCTGCCCCGATAAGATCTGCCTGGTCATGGATCATTTTACGCCCAACAAAGACATCAAGGCGGCTTGCCAGGTGAAGGCGACGCGCGATTTTGCGCGCGCGCAGCACATCTCACATTTTTATGACGTCGGCAAAATGGGGATCGAGCATGCGCTGCTTCCCGAACAGGGACTCGTCGGCGCGGGCGACTGCGTCATCGGTGCAGACAGCCACACATGCACATACGGCGCACTCGGCGCCTTCTCCACGGGCGTAGGCTCCACGGATATGGCGGCAGGTATGATCACGCAGAAATGTTGGTTTAAGGTCCCCTCCGCCATCCGCATACTGCTGCACGGCAGTCTCCCGTGTTTTGTGACGGGGAAAGACCTTATCCTGCATCTCATCGGCCTGATCGGCGTGGACGGCGCGCTCTACCGCTCCTTGGAGTTTACGGGCGACGGCGTCGCTTCGCTTTCCATGGACGATCGCTTTACCGTCTGTAATATGGCGATCGAGGCGGGCGCAAAAAACGGGATCTTCCCCGTCGACGAGAAGACGCTCGACTATCTGAGCGGCAGATTCCGCCGCGAAGCAACCATCTACCAAGCGGATACAGACGCTGAATACGAGCGCACGATCGAGATCGATCTTTCCCGGCTTGCTCCCACCGTCGCCTTTCCGCATCTGCCGGAAAACACGCGTACGCAATGGGACGAGATCCCCATCCAGCAAGCCGTTATCGGCTCCTGCACCAACGGACGCCTCAGCGATCTGAGGCAGGCTGCGGAGATCCTCAGCGGCAGAGAAGTACACCGCGACGTCCGCTGTATCATCATCCCCGCAACGCAGCAGATCTATCTCGACGCACTCAAAGAAGGGCTCATTGAGACCTTCCTGCACGCGGGGGCCGTGGTGTCCACCCCCACCTGCGGGCCCTGCCTGGGCGGGCATATGGGGATCCTTGCCGACGGGGAACGCTGCGTCTCCACGACAAACCGCAATTTCGTAGGCAGAATGGGCCACGTTTCCAGCGAGATCTATCTCGCATCCCCCTATACCGCGGCGGCAAGCGCCGTTGCGGGACGGCTGATCACGGCAAAGGAGATCTGACCATGTCCATCCACGGAACCGTACACCGCTACGGCAACGACGTCGATACGGACGTCATCATTCCCGCAAGATACCTCAACACTTCCAGAAGCGAAGAACTCGCCGCACACTGCATGGAGGATATCGATCCCTCCTTCCCGCAGCGCGTAAACAAAGGGGACGTCATCGTCGCGGGCGAGAATTTCGGCTGCGGCTCCTCGCGCGAACATGCCCCCCTCGCCATCAAGGCGTGCGGCGTTTCGCTGGTCATCGCCAAGACTTTCGCGCGCATCTTCTACCGAAATGCCATCAACATCGGGCTCGCCATCCTCGAATGTCCGCAGGCTGCGGAAGAGATCAAAGCGGGCGACGTCGTTTCCTGCGACCTTGACTCAGGCGTCATCGTGGACGAAACGACGGGAAAGAGCTACCGCGCGCAGCCGTTTCCGCCCTTTATCCGCAGGATCATAGAAGCGGGCGGGCTGCTAAACTCCCTCAAGCAGGAAACGGGGAGGAACAAATGAAATATTTAAGGCCGGCTTATGCGGTCGTTCTGCTCCTTCTCACGGCAGCCGTGCTCATCGGCGTCGTGTTGTGGGGGGCATACAAAAACATCCCGACGCTTGCCGTGATGATAAGCCTCTTCGTACTGTTTGTAAGCTATCTCACGGCAGTCCTTCTGCTCAACAAGGCAGGCAAAAAACAGCTTACACAGAACGCAGCACGGTTTCGCGCCGCCCTTCCCTATGCAGAAACCATCCGCATCCGCCATCAGGGCAGCCTCGTGCGCGTATATACGCCGGAAAAATACCGCTGCGACGCAATTGTGGAGCTTTACGATACGGATTGTGCGGCCGCACTTGCAAAGGGAGAACACGATCAGCCGCCGTTCGAAACATACGGCCTGCCCATGTCCGAGGCGATCGCGATCAGAGAAGCGCAAGTCGTCCTCGACCGCGCGTTGCTCGACGCCATGCGCGCAAGTCCCGCATACGACGCGTTCTTTGCGGAAAATACCATTCATTGCAGCATAAAACAGGTGACGACATGAACAAACACATTGCAGTTTTGCCCGGAGACGGGATCGGGCCCGAAATCACCGACGGCGCCGTGCGCGTCCTGCACGCCGTTGCCAAGACCTTCGGCCACACCTTTACCTTTGAACCCCTCCTCATCGGCGGAGCGGCCCTTGACGCCTGCGGCGAACCGCTCCCCGAACGGACGGTGGAGCGCTGCCTGGCCTCTGACAGCGTACTTCTTGGCGCGGTCGGCGGACCGAAGTGGGAACAGCTCCCCGGGGAAAAACGCCCGGAAGCGGGACTTTTGGGGATCCGCAAGGCGCTCGGCCTGTACGCGAACATCCGCCCTGCACGGCTGTGGCGCGCCCTCGCGGACGCTTCCCCTCTGAAATGCGCACAGGATACCCCCATCGATCTGGTCGTCGTGCGGGAACTCACGGGAGGCATCTACTTCGGCGCGCGCGGAACGCGCGAAGATGCGGACATGGGTACCACGGCATGGGATACCGAGCAATATTCCGTACACGAGATCGAACGCATCACGCGCATTGCCTGCTCCATCGCCGAAAAACGCGGCGGCCGCATCGTTTCCGTAGACAAAGCCAACGTGCTCGATTCCTCTCGGCTGTGGCGCAAAACCGTACATGCCTATGCCGAAGTCAATTATCCGCACATCCGCATCACGGACATGCTGGTCGATAATTGCGCCATGCAGCTCGTCAAAGATCCCGCGCAGTTTGACGTCATGCTGACTTCCAATATGTTCGGCGATATCCTTTCCGACGAGGCGGCACAGATCACGGGGTCCATCGGTATGCTTGCCTCCTCCTCCCTCGGCGACGGGACGAGAGGTCTGTACGAACCCATCCACGGCTCGGCGCCGGACATCGCGGGGAAAGACCTCGCCAACCCCATTGCGACCATCCTTTCGGCCGCCATGATGCTGCGCGATTCCTTCTTATTGGAACGGGAGGCCGCCGCAGTCGAACGCGCGGTCGGCGAAGTGCTTGATGCGGGATACCGGACGGCAGACATCTCCCCCGCCGATGCTTCCCGCGTCGGATGCAGGCAGATGGCAGACCTCATTGCGGAGCGCATATGATCGAAGAAAACGTCAGATCGCTGCTTCGTCAGCTGAGCGGCGGCAATTGTTTCCGGGAACCCGTGACTTTGGTTGCGGCAACCAAGACGCGCACGCCGGAGGAGATCGACCGTGCGATCGCGGCGGGCATTACCGACATCGGAGAAAACCGCGTCCAGGAATTCCGCGACAAATTTCCGCTCGTACACGGCGGGACGCGGCATTTCATCGGCAGGCTGCAGCTGAACAAAGTAAAATATCTCATCGGCAAAGCCGCGCTCATCCAGTCGCTCGACCGCGACGAACTTGCCGAAGAGATCGCCAAGCGCTCCCTTCGCGCAGGGCTCGTTTCCGACGTGCTCGTCGAGGTCAATGCAGGCGGAGAGGAGAGCAAGGGCGGTTACGCGCTGCCGCATGCGTTCGCCGCCTATGAGCGGCTGCGAGAGACGCCCGGCCTGCGCGTGCGCGGCTTTATGGCGATGCTCCCCGACAGCTCCGATACGGCGCTTCTCGGCGGCCTGTGCGACCGGATGCGGGCCTTGTACGAGCGCGCGCGGGCGGAGGACGACGGCATCCGCTATCTTTCCATGGGGATGAGCGGAGACTGGCAGCTCTGCCTCGCCCACGGCTCCAACATGATACGCCTCGGCACCGCCATCTTCGGCGCGCGCAATTATCCGCAAACGCCAACCCTATGACCGAAAAAAACGCCTTCCCGCCGATCATCCGGCAGGAAGGCGTTTTTTAACCATCCGATCCGCGGACGAGCATCTCCGCCTTGGAGAAGACGCATCCGCAATAATTCTGGCGGTAAAGCCCGTAGCGGCGGGAGAGCTCGACCGAGCGCAGATATCCGCCCCGCTTTTTGAAATCGCTGGGGAGATACGCGACGCCGTATTCCTCCTGCAGGGCGTAACCAATCTCATTGAGCTTTGCCGCATTCTTCAGCGGGCTGACGGTGAGCGTGGTGGCGAAGAGATCGTAGCCGCCCTTCCGGGCGGCGCGCGCCGTATGGGAAAGGCGCAGCCGGTAACAGAGCAGGCAGCGTTCCCCGCCCTCCCGCATCGTTTCCCGCCCGCGGGAAATTTCGGCAAACGTTTCCGGCGCGTGATCGCAGTCCAAGATATCCGCCCAGCCCGTCTCGCGCAGCAGGCGGATCTGTTCTCCTTTGCGGCGGAGATATTCCTCCTCGCTGTCCAGATTGGGATTGAAATAATAGACGGTCACGCGGAAGGCCTCGTGAAGCTGCTCGAGACAATACGAGGAGCAGGGCGCGCAGCAGCTGTGCAGGAGCAGACGTCTCCCCGGAGGCGCCGCAGCGATCATCTTCTGCATGACGGCATCGTAATTTACGGCATTCATGCCCCTATTATACGCCAAAACGCCGCCGCACGCAAGGGATTTGCGCATAAAACATGCGATCCCGCGCGGCGTATTTTTCATTTTACAGCCTCACGGGCGCATATGCGCACGGGAGAAATTTGCCGCATATTGCAGACATGGCTATGCCGAAGTAAATCAAACGCCCCGTCCGATCCTCGGACGGGGCGTATGGATCACCAGAAACTGCCTGTGATGAGAAGAAGAAATACGTAGATGAGGCCGAACGCGACGAGCGTGCAGCACATGGGCAGCACCATCATTCTCATGGCGGCAAAAAACGTCGCCATCTTCTCGCGCGCGGTGGAACGCCGCTCGGGCGGCTTGCCGTTGCGGTAGGTCCCGCTCATGTCCACGACCGTCGAGTTATCGTCGTAATAGATGATCTTCTCTTTCTTTTTTTTCGGCATTCTTACTCCTGCGGATAGAGATGGCAAGCCGCGAAGTGCCCGGGTTCGTACTCCTTGTAAAGGGGCGCGACGTGTTTGCAGATCTCCATGGCGTGCGGGCAGCGCGTGTGGAACTTGCAGCCCATGGGCGGATTTGCGGGAGACGGGATGTCCCCCTTGAGCACGATGCGGTTCATCTTGACGTCCGGATTGGGATTGGGGACGGCAGAGAAGAGCGCCTGCGTATACGGATGCAGCGGATTGGAGAAAATGCTCTTCTTGTCGCCGAACTCCATCATGGAACCCAGATACATGACGCCGATCTGATCGGAAATATGCTTGACGACGGAAAGATCGTGGGAAATAAACAGATAGGTGAATCCCATCGATTTCTGCAGATCTTTCAAGAGGTTGATGATCTGTGCCTGAATGGACACGTCCAGCGCGGACACGGGCTCGTCGCAGACGACGAGCTGCGGCTTTACGGAAAGCGCGCGCGCGATGCAGATCCTCTGGCGCTGGCCGCCCGAAAACTCGTGCGGGTAACGCTCGTAATAATAATCGCGCAGACCGCAGTGCTCCATGACCTGGAGCACGTAATCACGCACCTCGGATTTGGGCACGATGTGGTGTACCTTGACGGGCTCGGAGAGGATATCCCCGACCGTGCTGCGCGGCGGCAGCGAGGAATACGGATCCTGGAAGATGATCTGGATGCGCGTGCGGAGCGGGCGCATCTGCCTGGGCGTATACTTTGCGATGTCCTTCCCGTCGAAGAAGATCTGCCCGCCCGTGGGCTGATGCAGCTTTAAAACGGTGCGCCCCATCGTCGTTTTGCCGCAACCGGACTCGCCGACGATGCCGAGCGTCTGCCCGGCCTTCAGGACGAAGGAAACGTCGTCGACCGCACGCAGATACTGCGTGGGTTTGCCCGTAAACGATTTGCCGATGACGAAATATTTTTTCAGATGGCGCACTTCAAGCAGCGCTTCGGGATCCGGCTCGCGCGAGGCGTCTGCCTCGGCGCGGTCGTTGCGGCGTTTCTGTTCGAGCGCCGCCTCCGTCTCGTCGTCAAATTCGCTGAAATCGCCTTTTTTGAGCGCTTCCTCGTTCTTGCGGACGCGTTCCTCGCTCAGCGGATCTTCCTTGCGCTTTTTCTCGGGAGCGGCCCCTTTCGCAGCCGCGCCCTCCGCTGCGGGAGCGGGCGCGCCGTCCTTCAATTCTTCCTGTTCTGCCGAAGGATGCGGATCATTCTTTTTCATCGGCGCCCTCCTGATCGTATAAATGACATGCTACCTTGTGCGTCGGGCTGACCTGCACCATGCGCGGATATTCGCCGTGGCAGCGCTCCGTGCAGCGCGTGCAGCGCTCGCGGAAATAGCAGTAATCCGGCATATTGATGGGATTGGGGACGTTCCCCGGGATGTTGAACAGCGTATCCGAATCGGAATCCATCGTCGGTTTCGACTTCTGCAGCCCGATGGTATAGGGGTGCATGGGGTTGTGGAAGATCTCCGACGCGGTCCCCTGCTCGATGATGCGCCCCGCGTACATGACGACGACGTAATCCGCCATCTCGGCGATGATCCCGAGATCGTGCGTGATGAGCAGGATGGAACCGTTGATGCGCTTTTTGAGATCGCGCAGCAGATCGAGGATCTGCGCCTGAATGGTCACGTCGAGCGCCGTGGTGGGCTCGTCCGCGATGATGAGGCGCGGGTCCCCCGCGAGCGCCATGGAGATCATGACGCGCTGGCGCATACCGCCCGAAAGCTCGTGCGGGTACGATTTGTACACGCGCTCGGGCATGGCGATGCCGACGAGGTTGAGCATCTCGATGGAGCGCTTCTTGGCGTCCTCTTTGGAGGAGCCGGGGAAGTGCAGCAGCGTGACCTCGTCGAGCTGATTGCCGATGGTGAACACGGGGTTCAGCGAGGTCATGGGTTCCTGGAAGATCATGGCGATCTGACGGCCGCGCAAACGGTACATCTCCTTGATGGGCATCTGCGCGATGTCAAATACCTTCTCTTCCATTTCATACTGTTTGGTGCCGTATTCGTCGCGCTGCTGGCGGGGCTCCTTGATGGGATGCCCGTCCTTGTCCAGCCTGATGTTCCCCTTTTTGTCGCGGGCGTCGTCGTAAACGATCTCGCCCTTTTCGTCGCGCACGTAAATGGGAATGGGCTTGCCGTCCGCGCCGCGCTTGAAATCGAGCGACTTAAAACGGATGCTGCCCGAATAGATCTGCCCCTGCGGACCCTGCAGCAGCTGCATGACGGAGAGGCTGGTGACCGATTTGCCGCAGCCCGACTCGCCGACGACGCCGACCGTGGACCCCTGCGGGACCTCGAACGACACGCCGTTGACCGCCTTGACGACGCCCTGGTCGGTGAAGAAATAGGAATGCAGATCCTCGATCTCGAGGATGTTCTGCGGATCCTTCATCTCTGTCACGAACTCCGATTCCGGCGCCTTGCGCTTCTTGCGCTGTTCCAGCCGGCGCATGATGCGGTTGTTTTCCTTGGCGATGGCGCGGACTTCCTTGCCGGAGAGATAATGCGACTTTTCTTCCGTGCCGTCCTTGTTCTTCTTGAATTTTGCGGCAAGCTTCTCCCACAGCCCTTTGAAAAAGCTGCACACGGCCTGCCATGCTTTTTTACAGGCCTCGCCGCACCGCTTGCAGATTTCTTTGAGTTTTTCCGGAAAGCTCATAGATCACCTCTTCATTTTCGGGTCGAGCGCGTCGCGCAGCCCGTCGCCGACGAAGTTGAAGCCGAGAACCGCCAGAATGATACAGAAGCCGGGAGGCCCCCACACGTTAAAGTAGTTCTGCAGGATGTTCGTATCCTCGGAGACGATATTGATGAGCGTCCCCCATGCCGCATACGGCGCGCGCACGCCCATGTTGAGGTAGGAGAGCGTCGCTTCGTAAAGGATCATGCTGCCGAGGCTGAGCGTCATGGAGACGATGAGCTGCGGGAACACGTTGGGGATGAGGTGCTTGAAGATCTTGCGCGTCGTCGAATACCCCATTGCGTCGGCGGCGACCATGTATTCCTGTTCGCGCAGGGAAAGGATCTGCCCGCGCACGAGGCGCGCCGTTCCCGGCCACGAGAACACCGTCAAAAACAGCATGAGGTAATAGATCCGGAATTGTGAATCGACGTCGAATGCGTCGAGAATGGTGCCGATGACCAACATGATCGGGTACCCGGGCAGACAGCTTAAGATATCGCAGAAACGCATGATGACGTTATCCACCCAGCCGCCGAAGTACCCCGCGACGCCGCCGAATACGATGCCCAAAAACGTGATGGCAAAGACGGCGATGAAGCTGATGGAAAGCGAGATGCGCCCGCCGTACATGATGCGCGTGAACACGTCCATGCCCGACTTGTCGGTGCCGAGCAGGTGATCGCCGCTGAGCGGCGCGAGCGAATTGATCTGACGCTCCGTCTCCACGACCTGGTAGAAGCTGTACGCATCCTCCCCTTCGCCGACGGTGATCAGCTGATAGGTATATTCGGTCTTGCCCGAATAGTCGACTTCCGTCTCCCCCCAGCGGGTATACACGAGCGGCCCCAGCCAGGAAAAAAGCAGGAGCGCTACGATCATGATCAGCCCGATGATGCTGAGCTTGGAGCGGAAGAAGCGCCTGAGCACCATACGCGTGGGCGAAAGCAGGCGCACGTTTTTATCCAGCGGCTTTTCGCTGTCCGTAAGCACGGCAGCCGACTCGCCGGAAGGCGCCGCGATCTCTGCGCCCTCCTCCTCGGAAGTTACAGATTCGATCTCGTTCTGGTTTTTCTTCTCTTCCATAACTTCCTCCTTATCTTGCGAGTTTGACGCGCGGATCGACGACCGCGTACATGAGGTCGGAAATGAGGACGCCGAGCACGCTTAAAATGGCGAGGAACATATTGTACCCCATGATGAAGGGGATATCCCCCTGCATCATCGCCTTGTAAGCGACGTTACCGATACCGGGAAGGTCGAACACCTGCTCGGTGATCATGGCGCCCGAGAACAGCGTGGGAAGCACGCCCGCAAGGATGGTCACGATGGGGATCATGGTATTGCGGAAGGCGTGTTTGTAGATGACTTTGCTTTCCTTGAGCCCCTTGGCGCGCGCCGTACGGATGTAATCGGAATTGAGCACTTCCAGCATGTTCGTACGCGTATAGCGCATGGTGCCGCCGATGCTCAGAATGACCATGGTAAACAATGGCAGCGCGAGGTGGCTCAGATAGTCCCCCACCGCGGCGAGCCCCGTAAAGTGCTGCGTCGCATCCGTGAGGCCGGATACGGGGAACCAGCCCAGCCCCATCGAAAAGACGTTCTGCAGCACGCGGCCGAAGAAGAAGGACGGGAGCGAGAGGCCGATCATGACGAGCACGGTAACGACGTAATCGCGGACGGAGTACTGATGCGTCGCCGCCGTGATGCCGAGCGGGATGGCGATCAGATACTCGAAGATGATGGCGATGAAGGAAACGAGGAAGGATACGCCCATGTGTTCGACGATGACTTTGAGGACGTCGTCGCCGTAGACGAAGCTCTTGCCGAGGTCGAAGCGGCAGAGCGCCGTCAGCCATGACCAGTAGCCGCTCAGAACGCCCAAAAAGGTGCGGTCCGTGATGCCGTACATCTGATACATGGCGTCGATGACGTCCTGGCTGATGGTGGCGCCGCCCTGGTTCATCTGGTTGATCTTGTTCTCGACGAAGTCGACGGGCATGGCCCGTACGAGCGCATAGATGATGACGGAAACGCCGAGAAGGATGATGACGGCAAGCCCCAATCGTTTGAGAATATATTTCAGCATGGCCTACTCCGTTTTGCTTGGTTTTTCAAACGGCAACGCTCCGCCGCCCGGAAGGGACGGCGGAAGCGGCCGCTTTGTCTGCGTGGAAAGAAACGCTTATACGAGTTCGATCTCCCAGATCTTCGCGAGGGGCGAGGAATACGGGTTGATGACTTCGGGGAGCGATTCCTTTTTGATGACGTTTGCGTTGTATGCAAACAGTTCCTTTCTCTGGTAAACGGGAAGCTCGACGGCGAGGTCGAGGACTTTGCCCATCGCCTCTTCATAGAGATCGGTACGCGTCGCCTCGTCGTTGATCTCGCGCGCGTCGTCGATGAGGGCGCTGAGTTCGTTGAGGATCGTCGTCTCTTCGGGGTAGCTGGTCGGGCTTGCCTTGATCTCGCGGTAGCCCCAGGAATAGACGCTGGTCGCCGTGGAGTTCTTGTGGTAGACCTGATACATATCCGGGTCGACCGTGGAGCCCCATGCTGCCGCCCAGACGGCGAGCGAACCCGTGCTCAGCTTGGTGAGGGCAAGCATGTCGGGCACGACTTCGATGTCCCAGCCGCATGCGTTGAGCAGGTCTGCCGCCTTCTGGAAGGTATTGTACGTGGGGTGCTCCGTGAGGTTGGAGCCCGCGATGGTGAACTTGATGGAGAGGGAAGGATCGCCTTCCGAGACGCCGGCGAGCGCCATGTAGTTTTTGATCTTCTGCTCTGCCATCGCGTCGCCCTGGAACATGGTGTAGTCATGCCCGTTGTTGGTGCTCGGGTTGCCCTGCCCGTCGCGCGGGTATGCCCAGCTGACCGTAGACATGGGCCAGTAAATGGGCTGTGCGGTACCCGCCATATAATACTCGAGGGCGAGCGAGATATCCATTGCCGACATGATCGCCTTGCGGATGTTGATGTTGGGGACTTTGCCCGCATTGATGCCGATGTAGCCGTAGCCGAGCTGCCAGCATTCCGCCGACTCGATGCCCTGGCTCTTCATCCCCTGGATCTTCTCGTAATTTTCAATGGTATACTGCGGCGTGACGAAGTGCACCTGCCCGCGCTCCAGCGCGTTGAGGGCGTTGGAGGAGCTGACCACCTGATAGCGCACATACTGCGTCTTAGGCGCGCCGAGCAGGAAGCCGTCGTTTGCCTTGAAGTAGACGACGTTGTCGCGGTAGAAGGCGTTGCCGTCGGTGACGTTGTCGCCGTTGTTGCTGTCCGTCACCTTATAGGGGCCTGCGCCCATGGGGAGGCCCTGGTTGCGCGAAGACTGGATCTCGTCGCGCATGAAATCGAAGCTGCCCCACACCACGCCGAACTGATTGTTGGCGATGTCCACCGTCTGGTTGGGCGCATAGTAATGCTGGGGCGCCACGGTGAAGCCGAAGTTCCAGATGGCCTTGGGGTCGACGCCGTTGATGCGGATGCGCAGCACGTCGTACTCGTTCGCGTTGGCGACGGTGCCGTCCGCGTTGTGCTGATGCGCCACCGTGTAGTCGGTGCCGTTGACGTTGACCGTCTGGATGTCCGAAGTGTGGCCGAGCGACTGGATGCCGCTGATGTTCTTGACGCTGAGCTCGCCGTCCTTCAAATTCTCGTGCAGGATGACGTCTCTCGCCTGTGCGGCGTACTCCGTCTGCAGCGTGCCCGCCGTCGCGTAATACTGCAGGATGTAATGCAGCTCGGAGGTGACGCGGGAATCATACACGTACTGGATGGCAGCCTCTTCCGTGGCGATGTTGGTGTTGTAGTTCTTGATGATGCGGGCGATGTTGTTTTTATCTTCCGAGCCGTCCGGCTTTCTGCCGTATTCGAGCTCGACGAAGCCTTCCGCATACATGAAGCAGAGGACGGGGTTGTTGTCGAACTCCGTGCCCTTATAAGGCGCTTCCGTATAGGAATCCTTGGCGCTGGCGTAGTCGCTCTCCAGCTCCTCGCGGAATTTTTCCAGCGTGTAGTTATAGTCTTCCAGCAGCTGTGCCTGCCAGTCGGCGTCCGTCATCCCTGCCTGCTCGGCGGCCGTCGCTACGGCGTTCTTGTAGCCGCTGCTGACAGAATGGGTGGAGATGGCGGCGCGCATGGTCGCCTCGTCCGCCTCGTACGTGCCGGCGGTGGTCGTTTTGCCCACCTGCTGGAAGAGGTTGACGAGCTCCTTGATGCGGTTGTTGGCGCGGTTGGTGGACTGCTGGCTCAGCTGGGTATCCTCGTCCGTGTCGCCCGAGAGCGTGCGCTGCGTGCGGTACTCCTGCAGGCCGACGATGTCCGTCGAATACATGGTGGAAGAACCCGTATAGACGGGGTCGAGGTAGACGTACAGATTGAACATGACGTCGTTCATGGTAAGCGGCTTGCCGTCCGAGAAGGTGATGCCGTTCTTGATGACGAAGGTGTAGTCGGTATACGTGTTGCTGCCTTCCGTCACCGTCTCGACCTCATAGTCCTTGACGACGACGGGCTCGTTGTCGCCGTAAGCGACGGTGGCGCGTTCGGCGCCCTCCGCGCCCTCATACCCCGTGGACAGCATGCCGATCTGCGTCATGCCCACGATGTCCATATCGGGACCCGTCGTGGCATAGAACGGGTTGAAGAGCCCGTCCAGCTCCTCCGACATGATGACGAGGTACTCGCTTGACTCCGTGCCGCCGCAGCCCGCAAACACGGCGAGCGAGCCGGCGCCGAGCACGACGCCGAGCGAAACGGAAAGCGCTTTGATGACCTTTCTGTTTTTCATAGGGAATTCCTCCTTTTTTCTGATTTTAACCGTTGGGATCCCGCGAGGGGTCCTCGTTTGCCGAAATGATGATGAATCCGTCCGCATCCGCGGCGACCCGATACGGCCAGGACGTGGTTTCGTTGATGCCGTCGCCGTCCTCGTCGGTCTCTACGGAAAGTGCCTTGCACCCGACGTTGTCTGCCGAAATGCCGTGGTCGTCCCCGCCGCCGACGATCAGGCCGACGTTTTTATACCGATCGAGTTCGGGGAAGATGTTCCCTCCCACCTCGAACGTGCCGGAGACGGCTACGTTCTCGATCTCGGCGTCCGCCGAAAGATTGCCCGTGAACAGGCCGAACTGCGCGCCTGCCATGCGGGTGCCGGCGCTCAGGGTATAGGTGACGTTTTCAAAGGTGACGTCCTTGATGCTTGCCGACGCCGCGATGTTGCCGAACAGGCCGCCGCGCGTATCGGTGACGCTCGTCTGCGTGACCTTGATGTTGGAGAAGGTATGGCCGTTCCCCTCGATCGTGCCCGAATAGATGCCGCGGGAAAGGCCCGCCGGCCAGGTAACGTCCGTGAAGTCGAGGTCGGAGAGGATCTCGTAGCTGCCGTCGATGCGGCCGTTGCGGGAGAACTGCTCCGCCGTGCGGATGCGGAACCAGGTCCCCTCCCGCCAGGTGGTGTACAGCGGCTCGTCGTGGCCGGTCGCAATGCCCTTTTCGTAATCGATCGTGCCCGTATGCGTCACCTGCGTGAGCTCCTGGGAAAGCGCTTCGTCTGCATAGACCGCGGTGAACGTCTTGCCCTGTACGGAGGGAAAATCGTTCATGTCGAGCGCGCCCGTCTCCTCGTTCCAGGCGGGGAGCTTCAGGCTGCCGTCGCTGAAGGACGGGTCGAACGTCGTCTCGCCGACCTCCGTCCATGCGGTGACCGTCGTGCCGTCCGCCGCATACACGGGCTCGTAAAAGGTGTAGGAAAAGTAAGGGATCCAGCCCGCGTACAGCGTGAGTACGGGTTCCGCCGAGGTATACTCGGCGTGGGGATCGACGGAATACCAATCGTTTTCAAAATCCCACAGGCCGGAATACTCGTACCCCTGCGCCCTGCCCGTCACCGAACAGAGCTCGCCGTATTCGTCCAGCGCCTCGCCCGCCGCATTGACGCGGGGCGTGCGCTCCGTGTACCATCCGGCGAGGAAGTGCCCGTCGTTGGAAACTTCCGTGACCGCCTCCCCGTCGCCGCGCTGCGAGCTGCCCGGCTGCAGCGGCTGGAACTGCTTGTTGCCGTCCGCACCCTCCTGCATCTCCGCAGGCGAAAACACGTCCACGATCTCCACGCGGTCGAGCGCGGCGAACTTACCGCCGTTCGCATCGAAGCGAACGCTGACGGTATACCCGTTGCGGTCAAAGTCCTCATACGGGTTCTGTTCGGTCGCGCAGGCCGCCAGCGCCAGCGTCGCGCCGAAGGCGAAGCAAAGCGCAATGATAACTTTCGTCTTCTTTTTCATGCTTGTTCTCCGAAAGCCGTCTGTCTTGCGTCAGTCTTGCGTATCGTCCGCAGAGCCGCCGGCATTCTCCGCGCCGTCTGCGCTCTGCTTGCTCTTTTTGACGAAGTGCAGCGCGATGAGCACGCCCTCTGCGATGGCTGCCGCGCCGAACACGCCGAGCAGCACGGAAAGCGTGATGACGAGCGCGTCCGGACCTTCCTGCTGCTTCGGAGGGTCTTCTTCGGGCGGCTTCCCGTTGTTGCCGTCCCCCTTGAGGAAGGCGATGATGTTCTCCGCTTCCGTGAGCTTGGAGTAGTTGGTGACGAGCGCCTGCTGCACGGTGGTGCTGATGCGGTCGTATGCCGCGCGCGCCGCCTGGATGACGGCTTCCGTCTCGAGCGTGATCTGGCTGGAAGCGGGGATCTTGTCGATCGCTTCGATCGCTTCGAGCGTCGTCGCGTCGGGAGCTGCCTGCCCTTCCACGATGCTCGTAAAATACTGCCCGTAGATGAACGAATCATAGTTGGTGCCGTTGTACGGGCGGACCATGACGAGCGGCGTATCGACGTGGCCGATATAATCGACGAAGTTGGCGCCGAAGTAGAAGTTGTTGTACATCGACGTCACGTTCCACATATAGTAGGGAACGATGCCGAGGCCGTCTACGCTCTCCGTCTGCGAGATCTGCAGCGATCCCGTGAACGGCAGGTTGGTCAGAAGCAGATAGTTGACGTCGTACTGCTCTTCGAGGATGGGCGCCTCCAGGCTCTTGAAGGTCACCGTGGAAAGCTGCGTGCAGCCGTAGAACGCCTTGTCGCCGATGCTCTTGAGCGTGAGCGGAAGCACCGCGCTGCGCAGCGCACTGCCCGAGAACGCCTGCGCGCTGATGCGCGTCGTGCCCTCGGCAACGGTGAAGGATGCGTCCGTCCTGCCCGCGGGATAGGTGACGAGCTCGTACCCGAGCTTGTTGGTGGTATAGAGCGCGCCGTCGATGACGAGGACGCTCTCGCTGATGGTGAAGGTATCCGTCTCTTCTTCAAACTTGGTGCCGTTGAAATCGACGGTCTCCGTGCGCGTGAACGCAGGGATCTTGCACTGGGCAAACGGGTTCTCGCCGACAGAGACGAGCTTGTCGCCGAGCGTGACCGAGGTGAGCGGCGTTGCGGCAAAGGCAAAGTCGCCAAGCGACACCGCGTTGGAAAGATCCGCCGCGGTAAGCGCCGTGCCCGCAAAGGCGTAGCTGCCGATCTCCGTCACCTTGTCGATGCCGTTGACCGTGGCGAGCTTTTCGCTGCTCTCAAAGGCGCTGGCGCCGATCTTGACGTCCCCTTTCAGCGTGACCGAGGTGAGGGAAGGCATGCCCATGAAGGCGCCGTCGCCCACTTCCTCCGCGGAGGGAAGGTCGACTTCCTCGAGCGCCGTCATCGAGAAGGCGCCGCTGCCCACCTTCTTCACGTGGGACAGGTCGATGGAAGCGAGCTTTTCGCAGTTGGCAAAGGCGTTTGCGGCGATCTCGGTAAGGTTTTCGCCCAGCTTGACGCTCGTGAGCGAGCTGCAGACGGCAAACGCGTATTCGCCGAGGCTCTCGCACGCGGTCAGATCGACGCTCGTGAGCGGCGCGCTGTTGAAGATATACGTGATCTCGCCCGTCTGCGTGTTCTGGCTGTAAAGGAACAGGCCGCAGAACGCGTAGCTGCCGATGCGGGTAACGCCGGAAAGGTCGATGTCCGCAAGCGAGGTATTGTTATAGAAGGCGTAATCGCCGATCTCGATGCCCGTACCCATGGCAACGCGTTCGAGATAGTCGGCGCCGTAGAAGGCGCTGTCCCCCACGATGACGTTATCGCCCAGCGTAAGCGACGTGAGGACGGACGGGAAGACGAAGTTGTCGCCGTAGTTCATATAGAACGCGCCCGTACCCAGTTCAACGCGATCGCCGATGACGACCGACTGCAGCGACGTGCAGTCCGCAAAGGCGTAGTCGCCCACGTTGACGCCCGAAGGGATGTTCACGGAAGTGAGCTTGCTGCCCGAGAAGGCATACGCGCCGAGCGTCTGCCCTTCCGCGAGCGCGGGCAGGCGGGTGAGCGCCGTTTCCGCAAACGCGTAATCCCCCACGCTCGTCAGCGTGCCCAGCGTGACGGAACGCAGCGCCGTGCAGCCCGCAAAGGCGTTGTCGCCGACCTTGGTGACGCCGGGAAGCGTAACGGAGGTGAGCGTGGTCATGCCCGCAAACGCGCCGTCGCCGACGGCCTTGATGGCGGAATCCGCCGTGAAGGCGTTGGAGATGCGGTCAGGCGCGACGAGGAGCAGCGTGTCGCCCGTGAAAAGATAGCTGCCGTCCGCGCTCGCCTTGATGTGGTTGTTGCCCTGATCGACGGTGAACTTGGCGACGGACGTGCCGCGGAACGCGTAAGCGCCCAAAACGGAGACGTCTTTGCCAAGCGTCACGGAGGAGAGCGACGTGCAGCCGTCAAAGGCATTCGCCGGAATGACGGAAGCGTTGATGTCAACCGAGTGCAGGGAGGAGCACTGTGCAAATGCCTCGCTGCCCAGCTTGACGCGTTCCGCTTCGATGGCGACGTCGTAAAGGGAGGCGTTGCCGTAGAAGGCGCGCATGCCCAGCGACTGCGCCGTTTCGGGAAGCGTGAGCGTGACGAGCTCGTTGCCCTCAAAGGCGCTGTTGCCGATGGCGACAATGCTGCTGAGGTCGACCTGCGTCAGCGCGCAGCCGTTGAAGGCATCCTGGTTGATGAATTTGACGTATTCCAGCCCTTCCACCGAGCGCAGCGACGTGCACCCGTAAAAGGCGTTCTGATTGATCTTCTGCAGCGTCGAAGGAAGCACGACTTCGCGCAGCGCGGTGAGCCCCGCAAAGGCGAACGCGTCGATGACCTCGACCCCCTCGGGAATGATCACCTTGGTGATCTTGTCCTCTTCGGGAACGGGATACTCCTCGTTGTCGTCGCCGACGTACCAGATCTTGGAAAGATACGGGTCTTCTTCGGAGATCTCGTCGTTCTCATCCTTGGGGATGTACTGATACCCGGAGAAAGCGTACTGGCTGATCTGCGTGAGGGAGAGATCCGCAGGGATCTCGACGATGCCGCCGTTGCCGCGATAGGAAAGCAGATAGGATGCGTTCGTCTCGTACGGGTCCTTCACGGTGACGTCGATGGTCTGCGAATAGAAGGTAGGCGCACCGTCCATGTACACGCTGACCGTGATCGAGGCGGCGCCTTCGGAGACTGCCTTGATGGTGCCGGCCTGGTCGACGGTGACGATGCGTTCGTTGCTCGTCTCAAAGCGGACTTCCGTGGTCGCCGGGAAATATGCGTCCAGCTGATAGTGTGCGGTGACCTTCTCCGCGGGATACATGGAGAGCGAGAAGGTGGAGGCGGAGCCGACCTTGGTCTCATACCCCGTAAGCCCGATGTCGCGGTCGGAGGAGGAAACGAGATAGTAAGCGCGGTCCGTGGTGTAACCCGTCAGGCGGAACTCTTCCGCAACGGGCTTGTCGTAACGGACGTACCCCTCTTCGTTTTCGGAGAGGACTTTGACCTTGATCTCCGCTTTCGCATCGTAACGCGCGCTCTTGGCGACGACGGTGGTCTCGCCGGGCGCAACGGCGATCAGCTTGCCGTTGACGATGTTGACGACGGATTCGTCGTAGCTGTATTCGACGGTGGCGCCCCATGCGTCCTCGGGATAGACGACGGGCTCGAGCGAGTAGACCTCGTACGGGCTGAGCGTGAGCTCCGTCTCGTTAAAGTAGAGCGCCTTGATGTCATCGGGGATCTCGACCTCATAGATCGCCTGGTTCATCGCGTAGTCGTAGCAGGCAACGATGAACGTATTGCCGTTGTGCGACTGCTTGATCTGGTCGATATAGTCGGTGAGTTCATAGGTGATGACGGACGTCGTGTTGTACTCGGAATAGATGGGCGTGACGTAGTCCGCAAAGGTATCCATGATATATCCGTCGTCGTCCTGATAGATATCCGTCCCGCTCGTAAGCGATCTGCAGGCTATCTCGGTATCCATGATATATCCGTCGTCGTCCTGATAGATATATCCGACCTGCGCGCCCATCGCGTAATGGTTATCGTAAATGCTGAGGTCGACGTAGAGATGCGTCTTCTTCTCCGTACGGTCATACTCGGTATAGAAGCGCGTCCCCGTCAGCGCGGGAGATTCGAAGTCGGTGACGAACGGGAACTCAAACACGTTCTTGGTGTTGGTATCGATGCCGCCGTCGCCGTAATCGAGATATGCCGTCAGCTTGACGTCGTACTTCGTATTGTTCTTGAGGTCATGCTCGAGCACGCTGAAATCGACGTCGATGGAGGAATAGATGATGCTGCCGCCGTTGTTGTACGACTTATAATGGTTGTAGGAATCCTGCGTGAAGATGACCTCGCCGGTGGAAGTATCCGTGATGGTCATTTCCACCCGCTTTGCGCCGCGCAGGAAGCCCGCCCAGATCGCATAGATGGAGTTGACCGCATCCTCCTGATTGGACAGGGATACGTACTTGCGGTCTGCCGCGATCGCCGGCGAAGAAGGATCCTGGATGAAGTAATAGGACCCGAGATAGTTGATATAGTCGAGGGAAAGCCCGCCGACGGGACGCGTCGCGTAAGCATCGGGGAGCGTCTTGTCGAGAAGGTCGATGGAATCGTCGATCTCGTCGCGGTTGGTCTCGAAATAGTCCTTATCGAAGATGGGCGCCTGCGTCCAATCCCCGTAGAATGCGAGATACGGGACGTTGAGGTCGATGTCCGTGCCGCCCTTTGCGGTGAGCGTCACAAACCCTTCCACGTACATGCCGTTGCTGAAACTTTCGTTGAGATACTGCTTGTCGGCGTCGCTTAAGGTGATGGTCACGGTGACCTCCGCGGTGCCGTTTGCCGCCACGGTGACGGTGTTGCCGCTCTGCGTGCCGCCCGTCACGTTCGTCACGGACACGGTAGCCCCGCTGAGCAGATACCCCTCCTGCGTGACGGTGGTATCGCCCTGATGGGTGAGCGTCTCGCTGACGCCCTCCGTCATGACGATGGCGTTCACGTCGTACGTGAGCGAAGAAGCGCTCACGTTGTTGACCGCGAACTTCATCGTGTAGACGCCCGTCTTATCCTTATCGTCGCCGAGCTCGAGCTTGGCCTTGTTCATGACCGAGCCGTCCGCGTCAAAGGTGGTGAGGTACGCAGGCGTCGAGGTCGCCTTGGTGAGGTTGGCAAGCCCCGCGCCCTGCTTGCGCACGGAATAGGCGAGGCCGTTGGTGTTGTAAGCGATGTCCGCCGTGGACATGGTCAGCTGATAGACGCGCGCGGTAACCGCCACGGGATCGTTGGCGATGTCCGTAAACGTCTCCTTGACGTACTGGCGGACGAGCGCCGTGAAGCCCGCCTGGTTGGGCGCCGCCATCGACGTACCCGAAAGGCGGTCATACGACTGCCCGGGCACCGCGGAAAGGATATCGCCGCCGTGCGCCGTGATCTCGGGCTTGATGCGCAGATCCGGCGTGGGCCCCCAGGACGAGAAGTCCGACATGAACGGACCCGCGACCTGGCTGCGGCTGATGGTGATGGTGCCCGACTGCTGCGCGGCGAGCATTTCGCCGTTGTCCTGCGAGATGGAGCACACTGCGATGTCGACGTTGCCGACCGTCATGGCGATATCGCCGGAGACGTTGTTATAAATGATGAGGCCCGCCGCGCCGCGGTTCATGGCGACGCGCGATTTTTCTTCAAACGACGTGTCGCCGCGGCGCACGAGCGCGATCTTGCCCGTGACGTCGATGCCGGAATAGTCCGTCGTTCTGCCGATGCCGGGGATGGTCACGTATTCAAAGGTTGCGGATTCCGTCCCTGCAGGCAAGATCTCCTCGACGAAGCTCTTGGGCTCTGCCGCCGCATTCGTCGATTCGGTGAAGTAGATGATGGTATCGTCATAAAGGAGATACGGGGTCTTGACGCCGCTGATGGAAGCGACGGAGAGCGACGCCTCGTATGTGGAGGGCGAGCCGACCGTGCCCGAATCGGGGTTGGACGTCAGCCCGAGGTTGCCGTTTTTCTCCGACCCGAAGGTGGAGTTGTAATCGTTGGAAGCCGCTGCGACGAGCGAGATGCCCTTTGCCGCGATCTTATCGTAGACGACGTTGAATTCCTCGCGGTCGACCTCGCGGCTGAAGCCGCAGGCGGTACCGAGGGACATGTTGATGACGTCGACGCCGAGCGTGACGCAATCCTCAAGCGCCGCCAGGATCCAGGAGTTCCTCGCGCCCGTCTGCGTATCGGAGAAGACCTTCATGGAGACGAGCTGCGCGTTGGGCGCAACGCCGCGGATGGTATCGTCCTTGCCGAGAATGATACCGGAAACGTGGGTACCATGTTCGCTTTCAATGGGGTAAACGTCGGGGTCCTTGTCCGCATAGTCGTAAGCGTACGGGACGCGCTCGTTGAGGTAAACGTCCTCTGCGTTCAGCCCCTCCGTCGTCTCTGCGGCGCGCGTATCGCCGATGACCGCCGCCACGTCCTCAAGCGAGAGCGCGGGGTTGTCCGACGTGAAGGTATCCATGCTGAACGCCGAATGCGTATAATCGAGGCCGGTGTCGAGCACGGCGACGACCGTACCCGTACCGTCGTACTTGGAATCCGAGCTGTCGAAGATACCCGTTTCAAAGACGTTGACGTCGTTTTCGACGAGCTGCGTCTCGCAGGGCTCGTAAACTTCGCTGACGATCGCCGTCGCGTCGTCGCCGAGCGCTTCCGACAATGCGTCAAAATCCTTTGCCTGAATGACGACCTCAAAGCCGCTCATGAGCACGTCGTACGTGTTCTCCGCGCGCAGTTCGATGCCGGTCTCCTTCAGGCGGCGGTAAAGCGACGCGTTCTTTTGCGCAATGCGATCGGAGACCGCCTTCCCTGCCGAAGAAGTGGAGAAATCCGCGACCGAACCGACCGTCTTTCCCTTTTCCTCATAGGCGTCAAGAATGGTTTTTTCCTGTGATTTGACGATGACGGAGATCTCATCCGTGTCCTTCACCGTGTCGGGAAGCGCGGAGACGACGGAGGGATCGAGATATTTTTCGATCTGCGTATCGATGTCGCCCGTGAGCTCTTTCACCTGTGCCTGACCCGCGGGATCTGCCGCCGCCGTGCCGCCCACGCCCTGCCAGAGCGGAACGACCTGCGAAAACGCCATCGCGCCCAGCGCGACGGCAGCAGCCGAAACCGTGAGGATCCTGTTCAAAAATTTTCTCTTACGAAGCATGCCTTTCTCCTTTCTTTACGCCTTCCGGCGGGGTATCCCGTTCCGAAAGCCATTTTTCATTATAACGCATATCGGATTTTTTTGCAACCATTTCTCGCCCGATATTTCATTTATGAAAAACAAATGCGCATCTTTATATAAATATGTTTACGTGCGCGCGGCGTTTTCGACTTTTCTATGCGAGAATATGCAAGATGTATGCATATCATGCGAATATTTGCCCGTACGGTCCCCGCTTACAGGGGCGCCGCAGACGTTCCCGCACAAAAAAAGAAAACAGGTCTCCCCGTCCACCTTCCATTATAGCATGCGCACCCGGCTTCGTCAAATACTTTACACGCCGAAAAAGAAAAGCCGTGATTCGCTTTTGTGATAGCATCTATAAGAAAAATTTATAAATCCCGCGGCGCAACGTGCCGCGGGATGCAGTCAGGCGTGATCAACGAACGGGTGCGGGGCGGGCAGCGCCGAGCGATATACGCCCGCCGCGACGCTTCCCTCCCTCCCCCAAAATACCGTTCCGGCGGAGGTAGGAAACGGTGTCGGCGAGCGTCTCGTCCAAACCGCGCGGACGATACCCGAGTTCCGCGGTCGCCTTGTCGTGCGAAAAGCGCGCGTTTTCGCGCAGCACGCGCAGCGAATAGGCGGTAAAGAGCGGACGCTGCTTTTTTCTGCGCGCATGCAGCTCCGAAAAGGGAGCGGCGAGACGGGCAAGCCAGACGGGCACGCAGGGAACGCGCCGCTTCCCCGTGAGGGAAGCGAGCAGCCCCAGCATTTCGCGCACGCTGTAAAAGCCGCCCGTAAGCAGATAGGATTCCCCGACGCGACCCTTTTCCGCCGCCGCAAGGATGCCGTCCGCGACGTCGCGCACGTCGACGAAATCATAGCCGCCCACGACGCCTGCGGGAAGTTTTCCCTTCAGATAGCGGATGACCATGGCGACGAGGTGATTGTTTCCGCCGTCGTACGGGCCGATGATCCCGGAAGGCTGCACGGTGACGGCGGGGAGCCCCTTTTGCACGAATTCCTGCACGAGCGACGCCGCCATCGCCTTGCTCTTGGCGTACTTTCCCTCTACCATGTCCGGAGAATACGCGTCAACTTCCCGCCGCACGACGCCGAAAGGCCTGGGCGGGAGCGCATGCACGGAGTTGACGTATACGACGCGCGAGACCGCTTTCTCCAAACATAATTGCATGACGTTGCGCGTCCCTTCCACATTCACGGCATATACCATGTCCGAAGGCGCCCCGCCGATATCGATGACGGCGGCACAATGGACGAGGATGCTCCTTACCCCTTCCGGGACGTCAAAAAAACCTGCAAGCGACGCGCGGTCGCACACGTTGCCGTAAAAGACGTCGGCGTGCAGGCGCGCCGCGCCCGCATCCCCGGGCAGCACGAGGGCGCGCACGTTTTCCCCGCGCGCATGCAGCGCTTCGCAGAGGGCGGTCCCGAGATGTCCCGCCGCGCCCGTAACGAGATAAACGGTCTTCTGCATAGTCTCCTCCTTCCGCGCCTTAAAACAGTTTACGGCGCATCCCCCGAAAATTGTTCCGCAAGGGGGTTTCTTCAAGTTTAATATAGCACAAATTACGCAAAAAGAAACCGTTTGATTCCTGCAAAAACGTCGGCTGTCGGACATATCCGCACAAAGTGTTCGGGAAGTGTCAAATCGGGAAAAATTAACGGAAAAACAGTTGCAAATCGCGTATTTTGTGGTATAGTAAGGTAAATAATGGGATGTATCCCCATATAAAATACTCGCCCGCACGTGCGGGCGGAAAGGAGGGAACGTATGAAGACGGGAAAACACGACCTTCGCGTCAAACTGACGGAAGCAATGCTGACGGACGCTTTTCTGGAGCTTCGTCGGGAAAAGCCGCTCGGCAAGATCACCGTGCGGGAACTGTGCGAACGCGCCGGCATCGGCCGCGGCACCTTCTATGCGCATTACTGCGACGTCTATGACCTGAACGACAAGCTGGAGAGCGAACTCTTCGGCCAGTTCTCCGCGGCGCTCAATGGCGCCCTCAAGAGCAACAACATCCGCTCGACGCTCGACGCCTGCCGCACCGTCTTTTCGCTGCTCTCCGAGAACAAGACGCTGTGCAAACTCATCCTCTTTGATCGGGACATGGGTGCCGCCAAACGCTTCATTGAATACGGAGAGCAGCTCTGCCTCGGCATTTACCGCCGTGCGGACGTCCCGGAGGAGAAGATCCGCCGTTTCTACCGCTTCGTCTCCACCGGCTGCATCGCCTGCATGCAGGCATGGCTGTCCGATCCCGGGCACATCGGCGTGGAGGAATTTTCCGAAGAAATGAGCAAACTCATTTCCTCCGGCGCCAATTATCTCAGCTGATAGCCCATCCTCACCCCATACCATAATAGCGCATCCCTCCGCCGCATACACGGCGGGGGGATGCGTTCGTTTTTCCTGTATTTACCCCTTCTCCTCCGCAAACCTGCGGTTGAGCGCCGAGGCGAGCGCGAGCACGGAAGAACGGATGATATCCGCGTCCTGCCCCGCGCCCCAATACGTTTTGCCCTCCGATTCCACGCCGACGAAGGAGAGCGCCTGTGCAGACGACCCTGCGGTCAGCGCATGCTGTTCGTAACCCGTCAGCGTATAGCCGACGCCGAACAGACCTTTGAACGCGTTGGACACCGCGTCCAGGCGGCCGTTGCCCCGCCCCTCCGCGACCGTGCGGCCGCCCTCACGCAGCACTTCCACGGAGGCGACGATGCCGTTCTCCTGCCGGTAATGCACCTCCCCCACGCGGAAGAGATCGCCGCGGCAGACGAATTCGCGCCGGAAGAGTTCGTACAGCTCGGAGGATTTGAGTTCGCGATGCTCCGCATCGGATACGCGCTTGGCGCAATACCCCATCTCCTCCTTCATCTTCGGCGGCAGGCGCAGGCCGTATGCCTGTTCGAGCACATAGCCGACGCCGCCCTTGCCCGACTGGGAATTGATGCGGATGACGTCCGATTCATATTCGCGGCCGACGTCCTTGGGGTCAACGGGAAGGTAGGGAACGTCCCATACCGCGCGCCCCGTCTCCTCGCGGAAATGCATCCCCTTGGCGATGGCATCCTGGTGGGAGCCGGAAAACGCGGCAAAGACGAGCTCTCCCGCATACGGCTGGCGGGGCGAGACCTTCATGCCCGTGAATGCCTCGTAAGCGCGCACCACCGCGGGCATATCGGAAATATCCAGCTGCGGATCCACCCCCTGCGAGAAGAGATTGCCCGCGAGCGTCACGATATCCGCGTTGCCCGTACGCTCCCCGTTCCCGAAGAGCGTGCCCTCAACGCGTTCCGCGCCTGCAAGCAAACCGAATTCCGTCGCAGCCACGCCGCAGCCGCGGTCGTTGTGCGGATGCAGCGAGAGAACGACGGCTTCCCTGTTGATGAGGTGCTTGTGGAGAAATTCCACCTGTTGCGCATAGACGTGCGGCATGGCGTTTTCCACCGTGGCTGGCAGATTGATGACCGCTTTGCGCGCCGCCGTCGGCTGAAACACTTCGAGCACCGCGTTGCAGACCTCGAGCGCATACCCGGGCTCCGTGCCCGTAAAGCTCTCCGGGGAATATTCAAAGCGGTATTCCGCCCCCGCCTCCCTGCTGAGATCGCGCAGAAGGCGCGCGCCTTCGACGGCGATCTTTTTGATCTCCGCCATGTCCTTGCGGAAGACCTGCTCCCGCTGCGCCCTGGACGTGGAATTGTAGACGTGCACGATGACGTCTTTTGCCCCGCGGATGGCCTCGAACGTCTTGCGGATGATATGTTCCCGCGCCTGCGTCAGCACCTGAATGGTGACGCCGTCGGGAATGAGCCCGCGTTCGATGAGCGCACGCAGAAAGGCGTACTCCGTCTCGCTGGCGGCGGGAAATCCCACCTCGATCTCGCGGAAGCCGAGCCCGGTGAGAAAGCGGAAAAAGGCCACCTTCGTCTCGAGGTCCATGGGCTCGACAAGCGCCTGATTCCCGTCCCGCAGATCGACGCTGCACCAAACGGGCGCTTTGTCGACGTGGTCGCGTTCCGCCCAATCCATGCACCGCTCGGGCGGCAAAACGTACTGACGGCGGTATTTTTGCTGGGTGTTCATACTCTTCCCTCCTTTCCGGTTGCGGAGCGCGCGGAATACGAAAAGCCCCGCACGTCTCCTTTTGTTAAGAGACGCGGGGGCCGCGCGGTACCACTCTTATTGCGGAAATGTTCCGCCACTCTGCGGATCCGAAGATCCTTCCCCTGTAACGGGAGGGCCCGTTCCGCCCTACTGCTGCGTTCAGGCAGACGGCTCCGCGGCGAGTTCCCCTGCAAAAAGCTGCCGCCTCGCACCAAACGGCGGCTCTCTGAAAACTGCTTGCAGGATACTGTTCCGCATCCAAGCCTTTTTATAAGGATACCATATCCTATGCGAAATTGCAAGCGTTTGGCAGAAAAAAATGCGGAAACGCCCGTTCCCGCATTTTTCACATTCAGATCGCCTTCATGCCGCTCACGCAGAGCGTCACGCTGCGGTCGCCGCAGGTATAGGTGACGCGCACGGTCGCGCCTGCATGCGTGTACCCTGCGCTGACGCCGTAAAAGGAAGTCATGCCGCTCTTGCCGAACGTGCCGTCCGCGGCAGGCGTGAACGAGCCGCCGATGGTATCTCCCCAGCCGTCATTCTCCCAGCCGTGGTCGGCATCCCCTTTGGCGAGGCGGTATTTCCCCTCGGCGGACCGTTCCACTGCGCCGCTTGCAAAGATCTCGCTGCTGACGCCCGCGGCAAATCCGCCGCCCGAGACGCTGCCCCGCACCGTCCACAAGCCCCAGCTCTTTTTTGCCTCGCTGACGGTGACGGCGAGGTCGTCGCAGATCCATGCCGCCCACAGCTCCACGCCGCTCACGTCCTCGTAAAACCGGAATTCCGCGACGGACGAGACGGGGCGGTATGCGCCGTTCTCCTTGGCCCACCAGCCGAACCAGAGCATGCCGTCCGCCTGCAATTCAGGCAGCACGTCGCCGTCCGCGTCGGTGGAAAACGCGCGCGTGTATATGCCGTCCCTTTCCTCGGCGCCTGCAAAGGCGACGTCGCTTTTCAGCGTAAAGGAAAGGGATCTCGGCTCGTAGACCGCCTGTACCGTTACATCCCCCGTGATGCGATCCGCGGCACCCGTGTCCCAGCCGACAAAGGTATAGCCGGGCTTTTCAGGCGCGCTCGCGGGGAAGGAGAAGGCGTCGCCGTAATGCGCCGTCTGAACGCAGATCTCCGCGCCGTCCGCCACATACGTGACCGTATATTCCGCCTCCTCAAAGGCGAGCGTATATTCGGGCGCGGGCTCTCCGCCCGACGCCGTGCAACCTTCGTACAAAGACGCGAAGACGTTCCCGTCCGCGGCATAGCCGCAGAATGTTTGCCCCATATGATCGTAACCGAGCTCAAAGAAAGCGTCCTGCGTGCCGTAGACGTATTCGGTCTGCGCGCAATACATGCCCCTCTCTTCGTCCCACGCCCAGAGCATGCCGGGGAGTTCAACGGCGCTGTACAGCGCGATCGCGTACGTCTTCGGCACATAGACGGCTTCGACCGTCACGTCCCCCGTGAGCGGAGGCAACGTCTCCCAGCCCGCCGTATAACCGGTGCGCTCGGGAAGTTCCGCGAGGGAGGGATGGTGCAGAGGCGTCAGGGGGCTGCCCGTCGAAACATCGTAGAAAACATCCTCTGCGGCGAGCGTTTCCCCTGCCGCCGCATACGTGACGCGCGCGCGGGAAAAGGCAAGATACTTCGTCTGCGTCCAGTCGTACGCACTGAGAACGGCTGCCGTTTCTGCGCCGACTTCCGCGGCAATATCCTGCGTCACGTCGGACATGCCCTCATCCATGACCCCGTTGGGGTTGCAATAGGTGAGGTCGGCGGAGATGGTGACGCCGCTGATGCCCACCTTGGGGCAGGCAAAGGAAAGTTTCCGCAAAATGCCGTCCGCATCCGCGGAAAGGGTGAGCGTGAGCTCGCCGAGCACGCCGTCCGTCAGCGCGTCGCCGTTGAGCACGGCCGTCCACGTATCGCCGCTTTCCGCAGGCGCATAGGCAAAGGAGGTAAGGATGCGCTGCGCCGCCGCGCCGAGGTCGCCTCCGTCCGCCGCCGTGCTCCCCTCCGGTTGCGTGGGGATCATGTCGGAAATGGTACTGCCGAAATTGAGCAGGAACGGGAGCTGACCGAGGAAATCATCGAAGAAAGCGTCAAGCGGCATGGCGCGATAGAGCGTGACCGGCACGTCGTACGTCTTTTCTTTCGCGGAAAGAAATCCCTTTTCAAAATACGTCGTCTGCACGCGTTTGCAATAGACCATACCGTCTTTGACGGTGATATCCAGCGTGGTATCGCCGTTGATCGCGATCACGGAGAGAACGGCGACGCCCTGGTATTCGAGGCGGAGATTTACCCCCACCTTGCCCTCCTCGTCGAGGGTGACGGAGACGGCGACGATGTCTACCGTGGCATCCAGGATGCCGAGCGCATCCAGTTTGGCGCTGCCGCTCAGATAGAAGTTCCGGTTGACCGCATAAGCATGCTCCCCTTCTTCGCCGCTGACGATCTCATCCGTCTCGTGCGTGGCCGAACGGGCGAGCGTCTTCAAAAGCGCACCCAGCCCGGATGCATGATAATACCCTTCCAGCGCGGGGATCGTGACGGAGCAGTCAGCCGAAACTTCTGCGGAAAGGGAAAGCCGTTTCTCACCGCCCAGCGGCACGCCGGCCGTCAGTCCGGAAAGATATGCCGAACCGTCTGCTTCCTGCCCGCGGAAAAGGGAGAAGGTAAGCGTTCCCCTGTCCGCGCCGAGGAAGACGGCAGCCGAAAGTTCGGTATCGGTGACGGAAAGCTCCCTGATCACCCCGGCGCGCGCGCCCGTATCCTGCCGTGCGGCCGCCGTATCCGCAGACGCGGTCCCTTCGGAAGGAAGCAGCGAAGAGATATCGAGCGTTTGGGCGAGCATGGCGCCGACGGCGCGCAGCTGCTCGCACGTCTGCACGTCCAGCCACTTGGAAACGAGGAAGTCGTTAAGGACGTCCGACTCGATGCCGAGCATGGGCAGAGCCGCCGAGAGTACGGTCATGAGATCCGCGGACGGGGCATACAGCTTCAGAGGCGCATACCCCTCTCCGCAGCGCGGCAAAAGGGAAAGGGAGAGATAGACGTCGAGCATGCCGTCCTGCGTGCCGTCTGCATTTGCGTCGAGCAGATAGGCGTCGAGCGTGACGTCCCGGCCCGCCCCGTCCAAAGAGACGAGGTCGAGCGTCACCCGCGCATACAGGTCGGGCTTCAGCCAGAAATTCTTGCCGTCGAGGTCGATATGAACGGGATGCCCCTCGCCCGCCCGGTAAGCGAACGTGGCAGTGAACGCATACGTTCCGATCCCGCCCTCTTCGATCGTTCCCTGCGCGGAGAGCGTAAAGCTATCCTGCGCGAGCTGTTCCGCCGCCGTGCCCGCAAACCCGAACAGGCGGACGACGTCTTCCGCCGTAAGCATTTTCACGTCGGAGGGGAAGGCGGGAAGCTCCCCGCCCGCCGCAAAGGAGATCGCTTCGCAGGAGAGCGCAAACGACCCGCCCGAATAAGAAGCCGTCAGGACCAAAGAATCGTCGCCCCGCAGCAGCTCCGCGCGCAGCGCGCCGAGAGAGACGGCAAGAATGCCGTTCGGCTGTTCTGCGGGAAGCAGCGTGAGATCGCCGAGCGAAGCGAGCAGCGCGTCCCCATCGAGGGCGGAAAGCAGCGCGGAAAGATCGCGCCCGGCGCCGACGAGAGCAAGGAGATCGTTCAGGCCCCCGATCTCGGGGAGCAGCCCTTCGCTCCCGCCGACCGTCTCCTCGAGAGACGCCTTGATCTTGCCGTAAAGGGCAACGAGCGCCGACTCCAGATCGGAAAACTGCGCCTTTTCCAGCCGCACGCCGACGGGCCCGTAGCCGATCTCGTACGTGTCCTCATGCAGACGGAAGAGAAGGTCGTGCTGCGCGCCTTCCAGGAAGAGCGACGCGTCAAAATAGAGCGAAAGCCCGTTCTCCCAGGAAATATGGCCCTCCCGCACAAGGAACGTAAGCGGCGTTTCGCCGGCCTTGACAACGATCTCGCCGGAGAAGGCGATCGCTTTTGCTTGGATGACGGAAAGCACCTGCTGCGGCACCCCGGAAAGATCGGTGAATCCCTCCGTTTCCACGGCAAACGGTTCGCCCTCCGCAAGGGAAAGCGCAATGTTCTTTGCTTCGGCGGCAAGCACGCCGTCCTTGAGCGTGAGTGAGACGTCCCCGAGCGCAAGATCCATGCCGAGCGCCCGGAAAAGCCGCGTCGCGTCCGCCGCGACGAGCAAGGCGTTTCCTTCTTCCCTGACGGAAAAGAGGCTGCCGAGATCGAGCGAAAACAGCGTTTCCAGCAGCGTTTCCGCTTTGCCGTCAAAAGACGGAATCTCCATCAGCCCGCCGAGGAGCGTTACGGCCTCGCTTGCGGCGAGTTTCACGCGCAGCTCGTCTGCCGTAAGATAGAGGAAGCCGCCCGAATATGCAGCCGTGACGTCCTTGACGATCCCCTGATAGCGGAGCGTCAGATCGGCGAGCACCTGTTTTTCGGCAAGAGAGACCGCCGCCGTGCCCGAAACGGACAATCCGCCCGCAGCGAGCGAAAGCTCCGCGCGGAGCGCCTCGCCCGTAAACATCCGGTAAAGCTGCTCGGCATAGGGCAGGATGTCCGTATAACCCTCCGTCTCCACGGCAAACGGTTCGCCGCGCCCGAGCATGAGCGAGATCCCCCGCGCCTCGGCGGAAAGCCCTTCCTTGGAAATGCCGAGCTGTACGTCGCCGACGGAAAAGTCGATGCCGAGCGCCTCGAGGAGCTGCGTGCCCGCCACGGACACGCGAAGGACGTCGCCCTGCTCCTCCGCGGAGAACAGGGAGGCAAACGTTTCGGAGAAGACGACGCCGAGCAGCTCGTCGAGGCGGAACTCCGTCTGCACGTCGGCGGAAACGCCGAGCAGCGGAAGCAGCCATGCCGCGCCTTCCTTGATATCTGCAGAAAGGCGCAGGCCGTCGATATCCGCGTACATGGTACCGCCGGAGATCGCGAACGGGATGGTTTTTTGCACTTGTTTCCATGCGACGGAAAGCGTGCCCGATGCCGTACACGTCTTCGGCTCGAACACGGCGTCGGCGGTCAGGGAAACTCCGCCTCCCGTATAAGACGCGCCGACGGAAAACTGCTCGTTCCCGAAAAGTTCCATCAGCGCCTGCGCATAAGGCACGGCGTCAAGGAAGGAATCCTCTCCGGTGAGAGCGGGCAGCCCTTCCGTTCCCGGCGTGAGCGCCGCATGAACGGACGTTCCGCCGAGCGTGAGCGTCGTCTCCACGCCGCCCAGAGACGCCTTTCCCTCGCCGTCCAGCAGGAAGGAAAAGCGGACGGGCAGCGCAATGCCCCCGACGGTCAGATCTGCGGCGAGATGCGCCTGCGTATCGTCATAGGAAAATTCGCCCTCGCCCAGCTGCCCCAAGATCGTCTCCAGATCGGGCGACGCGCCCGAAACGAGTTCCCCCGCCCCGGGAAGCAGCGCAGAGAGCAGAGCTGCGGCCTCCTCACCATCGGCGCGCAGGTTCACGCCGCCGTAGGAAAGATACAGCGTGCCGTCCTGCAGCCAGAGGGCGACGTCGCCCAAAGCGGCGCGGATCCCGCCGCCCGGAAGATCGAGCGTGACGGTGCCGGAAAGCGGCGTCTCCCCGATGCGAAGGGACAGATCGTAAACCGCCTCGGACGAAAGCGCATCCGCAAAGGCCTGCGTCAGGCATCCTGCCGCCGTCGGCGGCGTCCGTTCAGGGACCTCATCGACGGGTTTGTCGGCGTATTGGCTGTAAAACTCCTCATAATCGGCGGAATGCGCCCTGTCGGTCCCGTACTCATACACCGTCTCGTACTCCGCCGTACAGCCGACGGAAACGATCATGGTAGCCGTGTACGATTCACAGATGACGGACCGCAGGACCTGCCAGGAGGAATCAAAGGTATACGTGACGCGGATAGAATCGAAGGAAGGCCAGTCGTCCAATCCGCCCGTCGTTAGCATCTGCTGACGATAATAATAAGGCGCCTTCTCCCCGTCGGGATCGAGCGTATATGTCTGCGAGTACGTCCCGTCGCCGTTGTCGACGACGTCCTCCGCGGAAAGGATCGTCTCCTCGTTCAAAACGTAGACGGAAAATTCCGTGGCGGGGAACCCGTAATTTTGTTTGAATTCGTCTACGGTGATCTTGCTCGGCTCGTCCTGCGACCACTTGGTATTCAGCCCGTCCCAATTGCTTTTGCCCGATTCGTCCACGGCGTACGGCTCGGCATTCTTGCGCTGCAGCACGTAATCGCCCACGTAACAGGACTGTTTCGCCGTTTTGACGAGCGAACTTACCGAAATATCCGCAGAGATGAGTACGCCGTCGGAAAACTGTTTATAGGTGTCCACCTTCTGCGAGAGGATGGTATCCACCGTCCCGTGCATCTCCGAATACCAGCTCTCCTGATGTTTGAGCCGGTACGCCATATAGCCGATATTTTCCACGGCGGTATGCTGCATGGGAGTGCTGCCGTCGGAAGGCGGCGCAAAGCACACCGTCTCCCCCTCGAACGACGCGTCCAGGGAAGGCGGTGCACTGCGGCGGCAAGCCGTCATAATGCCAAATGTTGCGCCGCCCGCCGCGAAGATCGAGGCAAGCAGGATCGCAAGTGTCTTCTTTTTCATATTTTTTCACTTCTCCATCGGAATGAAGTCATGAATAGTATAATTGATTTATGACAAAAAGTCAACTGTGTAACGCTTTTATATGACATTCGGCGCAAAAAAATTTCCCGACCGCTCGTTTGCGGCCGGGAATCGGCTTCTGTTCTGCCGCCGAAGCGGCATAAAACTCAATAATTTTCCGGTTTGACCTGGAAATACCCCTGCGGATGCGAGCAGACGGGGCAGATCTCGGGCGCTTCGCTCGCCTTGACGATGGCGCCGCAGTTGAGGCACTGCCAGTAGACCTCTCCGTCCTTCAGGAAGACGCGGCCTTCCTCGATGTTCTTGAGCAGGGCGAGATAGCGCTTCTCATGCTCGCGCTCGACTTCGGCGACCTTTTCAAACATGACGGCGATCGCCTCAAACCCTTCCTCGCGCGCCACGCGCGCAAATTCGGGATACATCCCCGTCCACTCGTCGTTTTCCCCCTTCGCCGCAGCTGCAAGGTTCTCCTGCGTGGTGCCGATGGAAGAAAAAAGCTTGAACCACATTTTGGCGTGCTCGCGCTCGTTTCGGGAGGTCTCCTCAAAGATCGCCGCGATCTGCTGATACCCTTCCTTCTTCGCCTTGGAGGCGAAATACGCGTACTTGTTGGTCGCCTGGCTTTCCCCCGCGAACGCCGCCATGAGATTCTGTTCCGTCTTGCTGCCTTTGAGTTGCATCATGCTTCCTCCTGTGTTTTTTTGCAATCGTCACAAAGTCCGAAAAATTCCACCTCCGCGCCGTCCACGGTAAACCCGCCGACGCGGACGCCGCGCAGCACCGCTTCCGCCTGCGGCGAAACGACGTCGATCACGCGCCCGCAGCCCCTGCAGCGCGCATGGTAATGCGACGCGAGCGTGGGGTCGTAACGGTCATCCGTGTCGGCAAGCTGAAGTTTGCGGATCTTTCCGCTTTCCGCAAACCCGCCCAGCACGCGGAATACCGTCCCGCGGCTGATGGTCGGAAACTGCGTGCGGATGCGCTCGTACACCTCCGTTGCCGAAGGATGATCGAGCGAACACAGCACTTCGTAGATCGCCTGTTTCTGTTTGGTTTGCCGTTCCGTACCCCGCTGCATTTTCGTCCTTTAATGAGATTGATTCTTGATAAGAGAATACCACATTTTTCAGCGTTTGTCAAGGGGACGGAGGAAAAAATCCGTAAAAATTACAGATCGAGTTTCATATCGCCCGTCTTCACCCAGCCGATACGGCGCAGCACTTCGTTGAAGAGAAAGGAAAGCAACGCGGGCAGGACGAAGCAGAGGAGGATGAGACCGGACCACATGAGCGGCGTGTGCGGCGTGGCGGCGATGATGCCGATGGGCCCCACCAGCCCGCACGTACCCATGCCCGCGGAGACCCCTGTGCATTCGAGGCGGAACACGGCGGCGGCAAGCGGGCCGCAGACGGCGGAAGCGAGCGTCGGGGCGATCCAGATCTGCGGTTTTTTGCAGATGTTCCCCATCTGCAGCATGGACGTGCCGAGCCCCTGCGCGACGACGCCGCTCCACTTGTTTTCGCGGAAGGAGATGACGGCGAAGCCGACCATCTGGCAGCAGCATCCCACGGCCGCCGCCCCGCCCGCCACGCCGGAGATGCCGATCATGGCGCAGATGGCGGCGCTGGAGATGGGAAGCGTTAAAATAACGCCGACCACGGCGGAGACGACGATGCCCATCAGCACGGGCTGGAATGCGGTCGCCGTATTGACGAAATCGCCGAGATAATACATGACGTACGCGATCCCGGGGCTCACCGCCCAGGCGATCGCGTATCCCGTGAGCAAGGTGACAACAGGCGTGACCAAAATGTCTATCTTGGTCTTTTTGGACACGCACATACCGAGTTCGCTTGCAAAGACGGCGGAGGCAAAGGCGCCGGCGGGCCCCGCCGTATAGGCGATGGTGCCGGCTTCCGCGGCGATCTCCGTGCCGAAAGAATACCCCATGCTCCCCGCCGCCGCACAGGAGAAGATCACGAGCGGATCCGCCTTCAAAGAATAGGCGACGGCGACCCCGATCGCCATGCCGGAAGCGGCCGAGGCGTACGTTTCGATCTCAACGAAGGCGGAAAACGACGTATATTCCCCGAGCGTCTTGAAAATGGTGCCGATGAGAAGCGAAGCGAAAAGCCCGAGCGCCATGGCGCCCATGGCGTCGATAAAATATCGTTTCAGGTAATATTTGACCGTTTGCATTCCGAAGCCCTCCCGAAACAAGACAGGAAAACAGCGGCACGGGACCCCGTACCGCCTTGTTTCGCTCTGTGTTACGCCTGTTCTTCCCCGTCGCCGTCCTCTTCCTCGTCGGAATCGTACAGGCGGCAGAACTCTTCGAAGACGGCGTCGAGGAGATCATCGTCCTCGACGATCTCCAGCGTCTCGTTATCTTCGTCCCCGACGAGGCGGAAAATGGCGACTTCCTGCGTCTCCGCTTCGTCCGCGTCCTCTTCCGTTTCGGGCGTAAAGACGCAGTACCATTCGCCCTCGTACTCGACGGTGCCGAGATGCTCGTAGCGGAGGGTGTTCCCGTCCTCGTCGAGCAATTCGACGACGTTGCCCTCTTCTTCGTAATCGTTGGTTTCTTCCTTCATAGACATTTGCGTTTTCTCCTTTTTCTTGCGGGCAAGATACCCTTCTAAAATATAAGCCGCGGCGAGGGAATCGACGGCATTTTTGCGTTTTTCCCGCCGCACGCCGCCCCGGATGAGGTCGCGCGTCGCCTCGATGGTGGTGAACCGTTCGTCTTCCGTGACGACGGGGATCTCCGTCGCGGCGCAGAGCGCCTGCAAAAAGCGGCGCGTCTTCTGCGTCTGCACGCTCTCCGTCCCCTCATAATTGACGGGAAGCCCGCAGACGATGGTGCCAGCCCCCTTCTCCGCCGCGATGCGCGCGATCGCCTGCACGTCCTCGGAGAACCTGCCCGTGCGCCAATACGTCTCGCCCGGGATGGCATACTCGTTGAACGGGTCGCTGACGGCGACGCCGATGCGCTTATCGCCGATGTCAAAGGCGACGATCCTCTTTTCCATATCGCTATTGTATCACAAATCGCGGGCGGTGTCTATCATATCGGCGATGTTTCCGCAGAAAAAAGCGGCCGCAGAGCGCGGCCGCTTTTTTCAGTTTTTGGCGGAAGCCTTGCCTCCGCTGAGCTTTTCTTCCATCATTGCATCCATTTTTTCAAGAAACTCCGCCTGGCTCTTCTTGACGATCGAGCGGGCCTTGTAACTGTTGGCAATGACGAGCGCGCCGCCCACGGCGCCGAGCGCAAGCCCCATTAAAAAGAGTTTTTCCATACTTCCTCCGCACGGGACACGTCCCGTTCAGCATCAGTTTGTGAGAATATCCGCCTTTTATTCCTTCCGCTCGCTGCGCAATTTTTCCAGCTCGGCGCGCAGGCGCTCGTTTTCCTGCCTGAGTCCAACGGCGAGGCGCGCATACAGTGCGTCGATCTCCCGCTCCAGCTTGCGCTGCAAAAAGGTCTTTTCTTCGGGAAGCCCCACCTCGCGCGCGATCTTTTCGATGCGTTCGGGCTGTTTGCGGACGAGATTGCGGTATTTGTTCTGCATGCGAAGCATCAGCCGCGCGTCGCCGCCCGCGACGTGCATGATCGCCTTGCGCACGGAGATGCCCTTGCTGCGCTCGGTGAGGATGGCGCGCAACATGGCGTCCGTCTCCTCCTCGGAAAAGGGGCGGATGCGGCCTGCATGCAGGTCCTTCCCCTCGAGGAGCTTCTGCACCCTTCTGTCGTCCGTGCTTTTGAGCAGCGTATAATAGTAGTTGCGCACGCTGCCCTTTGCGCGGCCGTGCTGCTTTCCGTACGTCTCAAACAGATAAGAGAGCGTCTTGCCCGCATGCCTGCCTTCGTAGATGTATTCGATGAGTCCGGTCGCCTCTTCTTCCGTATAGCCGTTGATCTTGGTCATAACGTCCCTCCCGCAAAAATTGTTGACATAATTTTATCCCGCTATACATCTAATATTGGTATGCGGGTATATTTTTTGGCGGAACGGCCTGCCGCCCTCTTCGTCGGCGGCGCGTATTTCGGCAGAGCGGACAGCTTTGCGCGGTCGGCGGAAGTTGCGCTTACGGACGGGCTCTTGCTCTCGTTCGTCCCTTCGGGCGACTTTCTTCCCCTGCAATTCACGCTCGGCGAAGACACCCTCTTTTCTCCGCCCCGCGGGATCTCCCTCTACCGCGCCGAGAATTTGCTTGCCGTGCGCGCCCACGGTTTTTTACACGCGGATCCTGCCCTGCGCGTCATCTGGCAGACGCAGCTCGGCGGCGCGCGGCTCACCCTCTTCCGCCAGGGAGCGCTGCAGCTTACGGTGCAGACGCAGGCGGGATTCCGCATCGCAGAGCTCCCCGACTATCTGCAAGACTGCACGGCGGCGGTACAGCCGCACGGCTTCCTCCTGCAAGGCGAACGCGGGTTCTGCGACCTTTCCCCCGAAGGAGAAATGCGTATCCTCTCGGAGGGCCGCGTTCTAAAAGCGGAAGAGACGCTGCGGGCGGAAGTGCCGCTCGGCGGCTGTCTCGGGCACACCGCCCTGTGCGAGTGGAAGGAGGGAAAACTTCTTTCCTGCACACTCCGCGCCAAGCGGCAGGCGGAAGGGCGGAGCATCGCGCTTGCGCTCCTCGAAAGCGCGCGCATCGGCGCCGACTGTACGCCCTTTCTGCATCCCTCCCTGCGCGGAAAGGCGGGCGAACTGCTCGCGTTTCTCGGCAGCTTCGAAGACGTCTTTCTGCCCAAAGAGGCGGACACGGTCGGCATCGTCTGCCGCCTTCGCGAGCGCGTATACGCGCTGCGTTCCTTCCGCGTCGAACTGCGCGACGGGCTGGTCTCCAACCTCATCCCCGCATAAGCAAAACAGACGGCAATTTGCCGTCTGTTCGTCTGTATTTAGTTGCATACGGGGCAGGCATGTCAGGCCTGCGGCGCCTGTTCTCCGTCCTTGCGGCGGAAGATGCGCAGCAGCACGAGAGAAAGGAGCAGCAATGCGGGAAACAGCGTCCCCACGAGCATGCCCGCCTTGAGCGAATCGCCGCACAGCTCCGCGGCGAATCCGACCAGCGTGGGGCCGAGCGAACAGCCGGCGTCGCCTGCCAGAGCGAGCAAGGCAAACAGCGCCGTGCCGCCAAGCGGGATGCGCGCGGAGGCGATGCTGTACGTTCCCGGCCACATGATGCCGACGGAAAAGCCGCACAGCCCGCAGCCGACGAGCGCCCAGAGCGGTTCTGCCGCCAGCCCCGCCAGCAGATACGCCGTGATGCACAGCACGCCCGAAATCCCCATGAGCGCCGGCAGCGAGAAACGGCGGCTGAGCGGCGCCGTGAGCACGCGCGAAAGGCCCATGCAGAGGGCGAACAGGCAAGGTCCCATCAGATCCCCCATCGCTTTGCTGACGCCGAGGCCGCTTTCGGCAAACGCCGAAGCCCACTGGCTCATGGCGAGCTCGGAGGCGCCCGCCGCGAACATCAGCAGCATGCAGACCCAGAACAGCCCGCTCGAAGCCAGCTTGCGCACGGACATGCCTTCGCCCGGTTCCGTCAATGCGACGATGGGAACAAAACAGAAATACAGCCCGTTGAGCACGGGGAAGAGCGCCCAGACCGCCGCCAGGATGCGCCAGTTCCCCTGCCCCGCAAAGGAAAAGAAGGCCGTGGAGAGGAGGACGACCGCCGCCGCGCCCCAGCAATAGAAGGAATGCAGCAGGCTCATGCGCGCCGCCTTGTTTTTGGCGGGACATGCCTCCACGATGGGACTGATGATGACTTCGATGAGTCCGCCGCCCATCGCGTACAGAACGACGCAGATGAGAAGCGCCGCAAACGCATTCCCCATGACGTCGGGCAAAAATGCGAGGAAGGCAAGCCCCATGGCTGCCATCACGTGCGCCGCGACCACGCAGGTGCGGTAGCCGATCTTGTCGACGAACTTCGCCGAAAGCAGGTCCATCATGAGCTGGATAGCGAAATTGACGGTGATGAGCAGCGTGATCTGATCGAGCGCCAGGGAAAACTCCGTCTGAAACAGCACGAACAGGAGCGGCGCAAAGTTGTTGACGACCGCCTGGGCGATATACCCGCCGCAGCAGGCGATGAAGGTGTGACGATAGGATCTGAGCATTTTCTCACAAAAAAACAAACGGACCCCCTGCAAGGGCATCCGTTTGTGCGTTACATGTTTTTTCCTGCGCCGCACTCACGCGGCTCCACGCTTAAAATTTGACGATCTTGACCGACTTGATGACGATGGGTTCAACGGGAACGTTGTACGTCGCCTTCGCGTTGTCGTCGCGGATCGACTGAAACGGATCATACTGATTGGCGGGCACGGTCTTCTGCTCGGTGAAATCGCTCGCCGAGCTGAGCGTATCGATGTACTCGTCGATCGCCGTGACGAGGCCGTCCTCCCCCGTCATCTGCTCGCTGTAATTTTCGGCCATGCCGAAGACGCAGTAGTCGCTGTCCAGCGAGGTGTTCTGCTGGCCGAGATAGGTGTAAAAGAGGGACGTCGCGCAGTTATACTGATAGAGGCTGTTGTCCTGCAGCGCGCCCGTGTCGTTGCGGAGCGTATAGACGCGTTCGTTCGTGTTGCCCTTATCGGGATAGAACATGACGAGCGCACCCGCCGAATGGCGATACTTGCTGCCGCTGACGGAGACGCCGTTTGCCGAAAACTCGCCGTAGACCGTATTCAGGCCAACGCGCTCCTCCCCGTTCATGGTAAAGACGGACTGCGTGAGATCCCAGGAAGCGACCGTCTCGAAATAGTTCTTTTCGGTCAGATCGCCCGTCTCCGCGTCGTACGTATAGCCGCCCGTATAAAGCGCCGTATCCGTATAATTGTGGATGCACAGGCCATCGTAATAGCCGTTTTTGGCGAGCTCCAGGAAATGCTCGACGGTGCGGGGCGCCGACCTGCGCGAAAGCGTATAATCGACCTCGTAATCTTTGCCGTTGAACGTATAGGTGATCGTCACCTCAGGGTTGTCCGAGGAGCAGCCGGCGAACATTGCCGCCGCGCCGAAACAGAGCACGCCTGCGGAAACGAGCGCGAAAATGCGGTTTAATTGCTTCCTTTTCACTTGCAATTCCTCCATAAAGATACTATTTTATTTTACCCGTATTTTGCCGTTCCGTCAAGTGTTTTGGCGGCGGAATTGCGAAATTTAGGCATACTGCATCTTTTTTCTGTCAGAAAAAGCGCAGAAAAACAAAAAAGCCCCGCCGTAAGGCGGGGCTTTTCAGATAAGTTACTGAAGCTCTGCGGTCGCGCCGGCTTCCTTGAGCTTGGCAAGCGCAGCCTCTGCGTCTGCCTTGGGAACGCCCTCTTTGAGAACGCCCATCGTCTCGACGGCCTTCTTGGCATCCGCAAGGCCGAGGCCCGTGAATTCGCGGACAGCCTTGATGACGGCGATCTTGTTGGCGCCGATCTCCTTGAGGACGATGTTGAACTCCGTCTTCTCTTCTGCTGCGGGAGCTGCTTCTGCCGCACCTGCCGCTGCGCCTGCCGCCGCGACGGGAGCCGCCGCGCTGACGCCGAATTCCTCTTCGAGAGCCTTGACGAGCTCGTTGAGCTCGACAACGGTCATAGCCTTGACTTCTTCGATCAACTTCTGAACATCCATTTTACTTTCCTCCGATTTTTCAGATAAATTTTAAGATTCCTGCTTGTTCTGCGCGATGCTGTTGAGCACGTAAGCGAACTTGGCGATGGGCGACTGCAGGCAGCCCAGCATTTTTGCGAGCAATACTTCTCTCGACGGGATGGACGCGAGGGCCTTGATCCCCTTCTGATCGACGTATGCGCCGCTGACGTATGCGCTCTTCGGGACGATCTTCCCTTCGAGTGCGGGGTTCTCCTTCACTGCCTTGGCGAACACGGCGCAAGCGCTGGTTTCATCCGGGCAGAACACGATCGCCGTGGTGCCGTTCAGGTCCTGGTCGAATCCCTGGATCCCCAGTTCCTCAAACGCCTTGCGGATGAGCGTGTTTTTGTACACCTTGTATTCGCCGGAGACTGCCCTGAACTTGTTGCGAAGATCGGTGACCTCCGCGACCGTGAGCTTATCATAGGTGGCGAGGACGACGGACTTGGCGCCCTCGATCTTGCCCTTGATCTCTTCGACGACGACTTTTTTAGCTTCTAAATTTGCCGACATGGTTACCTCCTTAAGGCGCGGTGCGCCCCGATTTTTGTTTCCGCCCGAAACAGACGGAAACAGAAAAAGCTCTGTCCCGCAAAACGGCACAGAGCTTGTATCTGCATAACAACTCTCGGTACCTGAACGGGTATGATTAAGCGTTTCCGCGCCCGTCTTCTGCGGTATTCCTTCAGAATGCCCCGCGGATGCCCCCGCAAGGCCTCTTACTCATTCAGTTTAACACATGGAACGCATCACGTCAAGCGTTTTTGCGTTACATTTTGTTATAATTTACCTTGACGCCGGGACCCATCGTGCTCGTGAGCGTGACGCTCTTGATGTACTGGCCCTTGGCTGCGGCGGGTTTCGCCTTGACGATCGCGTCCATGAGCGCGTTGAAGTTCTCGGTGATCTTCTCCGCGCCGAAGCTCTTTTTGCCGATCGGACAGTGAATGATCGCCGTCTTATCGAGACGATACTCCACCTTACCTGCCTTGACTTCGGCGACCGCCTTGGCGACGTCCATGGTGACCGTACCCGACTTGGGGTTGGGCATGAGGCCCTTGGGGCCGAGCAGACGGCCGATGCGGCCGACGACGCCCATCATATCGGGCGTGGTGATCATGACGTCGAACCCGAACCAGTTCTCCGTCTGGATCTTCTGGATCATCTCCTCCGCGCCCACGAAGTCAGCGCCCGCTTCCTGCGCCGCGTCTGCGCGCGCGCCCTTGGCGATGACGAGGACCTTCTTCGTCTTGCCGGTGCCGTTGGGAAGGACGAGCACGCCGCGGACCTGCTGGTCTGCCTGGCGGGGGTCGATCCCGAGACGCACGTGAAGTTCCACCGTCTCGTCGAACTTCGCCTTGGCGTGATCGAGCACGAGCCCGACGGCCTCCGCGACCTCATACTGTTTGGTGCGGTCGTAAGCCTTGATGCTGTCGGTATATTTCTTACCGTATTTCATGAATTAACCTCCTTGTGGTGTTTGCGAGAGTTCTTCTCTCTCCCACGATTCCCTATTCTATCAGTCCTCGACAGTAATTCCCATACTGCGCGCCGTGCCTGCGATCATGCTCATCGCGCTTTCCAGCGACGTGCAGTTCAGATCGGGCATCTTCATCTTCGCGATCTCTTCCACCTGCGCCTTGGTGAGCTTGGCGACCTTCGTCTTGTTGGGCGTTGCGCTCGCCGTCTCGATGCCGCACGCCTTTTTGATGAGAACGGGTGCGGGGGGCGTCTTGAGGATGAACGTGAAAGAACGGTCCTGATAAATGGTGATGACGACGGGGATGATGAGCCCCGCTTCGTGCGCCGTCTTCGCGTTGAACTCCTTGGTGAACCCGGGAATGTTGATCCCGTGAGGGCCTAACGTCGAACCTACAGGGGGTCCGGGCGTCGCCTTACCTGCCGGAAGCTGCAATTTGACAACCGCGGTAATTTTCTTTGCCATAATAATCCTCCATTTGTGTGGTGATAACAAGACGTCCCGCAAAAAGATTTGACGTCTCTCCCACTGCTATCGAAAGGCTGAGCGCCGTTTCAATCAAAAAAATCAGTTTTCCTGTGCAGGCGCGGCGTCGATCGTCTTCATCTGCACGTATTCCACTTCCACGTCCTGGCTGGTGCCGAGCATGGAGACGGTCACCTTGGCGCGCTGCGACTTGTCGTTGAGCTCCTTGATGACGCCGATGAACCCCTGCAGGGGGCCGTTGTCGATGGAGACGGTGTCGCCGACGCGGAAATCCGCATCCACCACGAAATCTTCGAGACGCATCTTGCGGATCTCGTCTTCCTTCATGGGAATGGGGCGGCCCTGCGGGCCGACGAAGCCCGTGACCCCCCTCGTATTCGTCACGAGATACCAAAGCTGGTTGGAATACACCATCTTGATAAAGACGTAGCAGGGGAGCAGCTTGCGCTCCACCACTTTTTTCTTGCCGTTTGCCTTTTCTTCGATGGTCTCTTCCGTAGGGATCTTCACGTCAACGATGCTGTCGCTGAGATTGTTGTTTTCGATCAGCCGCAGCAGACTGTCCTTCACCATCGACTCATAGCCTGAGTAGGTATGAAGGATATACCATTTCGGTTCGCTGTCCGGAGTCGCCATCGTTTAGATCCCCCACTGCGTAATCAACTGCAAGAGCGCGGAAAAGCCGCTGTTGATCGCCGTCACGATCACGGTGAACACGAGCACGATCCCGAGAACGACGCCCGTGGATTTGAGCGTCTTGCCGAACGAGGGCCAGGTGACCCGTTTGAGTTCGGAAAACGTCTCCTTGATCCGCGTCCACATACGGACGAAGATATTGGGCTTCTGGTTCTTGTTCGCTTTCGCCGGCTTCTGTGCGGCAGGTTTTTGTTCGTTGGTCTTTGCCATGATTCAACCTCTCGGAGTTGCGCTTTTTCCGCGCGGAAATTACTTGGATTCCTTGTGAACGGTGTGCTTCTTGCAGACGGGGCAGTACTTCTTGAGCTCAAGACGATCGGGATCGTTGCGCTTGTTCTTGAAGCTGTCGTAATTTCTGCTCTTGCACTCGGTACACTCGAACGTAACTTTCATTCTCGTCGATTTCGTAGCCATTTGTCGAAAACTCCATTACAAAAAAATTACACCCCTCTTCCAGGTGCGTGAAACAAGTTTATCACACTTTGACCCGCTTGTCAATCGATTTTTTCTCGTTTTGCGGCTTAATTTTCTTGTTTTTTACAATTTTTTCCCGAGAAAAAAGCCGCGGGAGCGCGCGGCGTCAGAAGAGTCCGAGAAAAGAGGCGAGCGCGGAAAGATCGCCGCCGATCTTGGCGGCGTAATAAGCGCGCAGAAGGCGCAGCGCCCGGCGCAGCCCGTCCTCCGTGCAGAGCGCCCCGTCGCAGGAAAGCCCGAGCGCCGAACGGACGGTATGATAGGTCGAAAGGCTGGCGGGCGTACCAGCGCACCCGGCGCAGCAGAACGTCCCTCCCGCAAACTCAAAGGCGATGCGTCCCGTAAGCGGTTTTCCGCAGAACGGACAATCCCCAGCGCGCACGGGATACCCGGCAAGGCGCAGCGCCGCGAGCAGGAATTTCACCAGCGGGCGCGCCGTCTCCCCCGCCGCCATCGCCCTGAGCGCCCCCACCGCCTCCACGAGCAAGCGGCCGTCCACCATGCCCTCGTACATGAGCCCGTCGCATGCCTCGCAGACCGCCGAGGCGGCATAGAGCGCGCCGATGTCCTCCCGCAGGGAATAGAATCCGTCGTACAGGGAAGCGGAGATGACGGTATAGCGGCCGGCGCGCTCCGCGAGCACGTATTCGGCAAAACAAAAAGGCTGGGCGGCAAACCGCAGTTTCGCCCCCGCCTTGCGGACGCCCTTCACCGCCGCGCCGATCTTGCCGCGGTCCGCCGTGAGGAGCGTCACCATCCTGTCATGTTCGCCGTAATCTGCCGTGCGCAGCACGAGCGCATCCGCCTTGATCTCCATGGTCACCTTTTGAGTTTTTTGTACAGCATGTAATAGGTGAGGCTGCCCGTCTTTTCAAACAGCTCCCAGGCAAGTTCCGCCGCATCCCGTTCTTTCATGATCCCCTCCGCGCACAGTATGTGCAGCGCGCCGGAGGCTATACGGCACGAAAGCGCAGACATGGCTGCGCCGTATGCGATCAATCCTCGCTGCGGTAGCCGAGCTCGCGCAGCATGCCTTCGCGGTCGCGCCAGTTTTCCCGCACCTTGACGTAGACCGTCAGGAAAACTTTTGCGCCGAGGAATTTTTCCATATCCTGCCGCGCGAACGCCGCGGTTTCCTTGAGCGCGCGCCCCTGCTTGCCGATGAGGATGGCTTTGTGGTTGCTCTTTTCGCAGACGACGTCGAGATCGATGTGATAAACGCCGTTTTCCTGTCTTTCAAAGGTATTGACGACGACGGCGACGCCGTGCGGGATCTCCTTCTCGTATTTGAGAAGGATCTTTTCGCGCATGAGCTCCGCGATCATGAATTTTTCGCTGCGGTCGGAGACGACGTCCTCGGGGAAAACGGGCTCCCCCTCGGGCAAAAGCTGCGTGACCGCATCGAGCAGGCGGCGCAGATTTTTCCCCTTGCGCGCAGACACGGGGTATACGTCCGCCTCGATGCCGGCCTCGCCGAGCACCTGCACGCCGCGCGGGATCTCCGCCTCGGGCATGATATCGATCTTGGTGAACGCGACGAGCATGGGGATGCCGAGCGCGGCATATTTTTTTACGAGGGAGACGTCCTCTTCCGAGACGCCCGCATGCCCGTCGAGCACGTAGAGGATGGCGTCCACGTCCTTTGCCGACGTCTCCGTGGTGTGCATCATGAGATCGGTGAGCGCGTTGCGCGCGCGATAAATGCCGGGCGTATCCACGAACACGATCTGGCGGGACGCCTCGCTTCGCACGCCCAGGATGCGGTCGCGCGTCGTCTGCGGTTTGGGGGAAACGATGGCGACCTTTTCCCCGACCAGAACGTTGATGAGCGTGCTCTTGCCCGCGTTTGCCTTGCCGATGACTGCTACGTATCCGCTTCTCATATCATTCCCTTTCCAGCCCCATCTTGCGCAGGACTTCTTCTTCCCTTGCGCGCATCTGCGCCTTATCCGCCTCGGTCTCGTGATCGTACCCGAGGCAATGCATGACCCCGTGCACGGTGAGGTAAAAAAGCTCCCGCCGCATGCCGTGTCCGTATTCTTCCGCCTGTTCTTCCGCGCGCTTGGTGCAGATGACCACGCTGCCCAGAAACAGCCTGCCCGCCTCGTCCAACTCGTCGCCGTACTCGTCCGAGGAGAGAAATTCCCCGCGGATGCCGTCCAGCGAAGGAAAGCTCAGCACGTCGGTCACGCGGTCGATGCCGCGCTGTTCGCGGTTGAGGCGGCGGATCTCCTCCTCGCCGACGAGCAGCACCTCGAGCGAAAAGGCAACGTCCCCTTCCGCGGCGCCCGCAAGCGCCCCTTCGAGCAGCGCCCTGTCCGCATCGGAGAACGCCTCCGTATCCAGATAAAAATCACTCATTCCGCGCCCTCCTCGCGTTCCGCATCCCCTTCGCGGTTGAAGCGGATGGCGGGATACGCCACCCGGTGGTGATACACCCCGGAAAGCGTGGAGACGAGCGCCTGTTTGATGACGGTGAGCTCGCGCATGGTAATGTCGCAATTGACGAACTGATCGAGATCCATGCGTTCCTCAATGATGCTCCGCACGACCTTTTCCACCGTCTCCGGCGTGCGCTCCTTCATGGCGCGCACCGCCGCCTCCGTCGCATCCGCGATCATGACGATGGCGGCGATCTTGGTATGCGGCGTGGGGCCGAGGTAGGAATAATCGCGGATGTTCACGTCCCCGCCCGAGATCTTCATCGCCTTTGCGTAGAAAAACTTGATGGGCAGCGTGCCGTGATGCTCGCGCGCGACGTCGGCAAAGATCTCCGGCATGTGGTGCGCGATGAGCAGATCGTATCCGTCCTTGGTATGCGAACGGATGATGTCCGCGGAAAGTTCGGGGGTGAGTTCGTCGTGAATGTTGTAGCCCGTCTGGTTTTCCGTAAAGCATTCGGGCTGCTTGAGTTTGCCGACGTCGTGATAGCAGGCGGCGGCGCGGGCGAGCTCGGCGTTTTCCCCGATGGCGAGCGCGCACATTTCGGCGAGCTGCGCCACCGTCATGGAATGGTTGAAGGTGCCGGGCGCTTCCGTCTTGAGGCGGGCGAGCAGCGGCGCATCCGTGCTGGTGAGCTCGCGCAGGCGGAACACGGTGAGGCGGTTGAACGCCCGCTCGAATACGGGCAGAAGCGCCAGCGTGAACACCGCCGAAAGCACGCAGCCGACGACGCCCCAGACCGCGGAAAGCAGAAATGCCGTCGTCTCGATCTCGTTGATGCCGGAAAGCTCAAAGAGCAGGACGATGATAACGGTAGGCACGGAGACCGCCGCGCCGGCGAGCAAAAGGCCGCCGCGCGTCTTGACGCCGCCCGCCGCAAAGATGGAGAACGTCCCGCAGACAAAGCCGAGCATGAGCGAATAATACATGACGTTGCTCACCGTCACGCTGAAATTGTTGGTGTAAATGTCGATGATGAAGGTGAGCAGCGAAAAGACGAAGTTCAGCATGATCGCCTGTCTGCGCCCGAACAGGTACAAAAAGACGAGCGCGACGAGCGCGAACGGGCGCGCGTATACGCTGACGTATTTGCCGAAGATGAAGTACAGCGCAATGGCGACGGCAAAGACGGAAAACACGAGGATGATGTTGCGGGAATGATACAAAAGCTCCCTGTCCTCAAAATAGTAATAATAATAGACGATGCAGCAGAGCAAAAAGACGCAGATGATGAGCGAGAGCACCTGCGAGAGATACTCTTTGAGATACGAGATCCAGCCCTGCACGTCGTTGATCACGATCATGATGAAAATGATGGCGAGCAACGCCAGGAAGCAGAGCATAAACGTAAAGAGACTTGCCGCCAGGCGGCGCTTGTCCGTACCCGATACGATCTTGCTTTTTTTCATCCTTTTTCTCCTTTCCGGCGCCGTTCTGCCTCCCGCTCGTATGCGCGCACGATGCGCATGACGAGCGGATGGCGCACGACGTCGCTCTCCGTAAGCGTACATACGGCGATCTCCTCCACGCCCTTCAGGATGGAGACGGCATGTCTGAGCCCGCTGGACTTCCCTTCCGGCAGATCCGTCTGCGTCATGTCGCCCGTGACCACCATGCGGCTCCCCTCCCCGAGGCGGGTAAGAAACATCTTCATCTGTTCGCGCGTGGCGTTCTGCGCCTCGTCGAGGATGATGAAGGCGCTGTTGAGCGTGCGCCCGCGCATATAGGCGAGCGGCGCCACTTCGATGACGCCCTTTTCCATGAGCTTTGCATACGTCTCCGCCCCGAACAGCTCCTGCAGCGCGTCGTAAAGCGGCCGCAGATACGGGTCGACCTTGGTCTGCAGGTCGCCGGGGAGAAAGCCGAGCTTTTCCCCCGCTTCCACCGCGGGACGGGTGAGGATGATCTTCTCCACTTCCTTCGCCTTATAGGCAGAGACTGCCAGACAGACGGCAAGATACGTCTTGCCCGTCCCCGCAGGTCCCACGCCGAAGGTAACGGTATTCTTCCTGATCGCCGAGACGTACGCCTTCTGCCCGACCGTCTTGCATTTGACGGGTTTGCCGCGCGACGTGACCGCGATGACGTCCTTCATGACGCTCTGGAGATCGGCGGCATGCCCTTCCCGTGCCAGCGAGAGGCAATAGAGCAGGGTGCTCCTGTCGATGGACTCCCCCGCGCGGATGACGGAGAGCAGCCCTTCGAGCGCCTGCACGCCGACCGCGACGTGCGCCTCCTCCCCTTCCAGGGCAACGGCGGTCCCCTCGATGCGGGTGCTCAGTTCGAGCTCCCGCGCGATGGTCTGCAAATTTTCATCGTAGATGCCGAGCACCTTCTGGAGCGCCTCTAAGCCCCCCGTCTCGACCGTCGTCTTTGTCCTTGCCGTAAACCTATCCTCCCCCGCACGGATCGCGCGGTCTATCCCATGTTGATGCGGACGGAGATGAGCGCCACGCCCTCCAGGCGGTATCCGTTCTCCGTACGCAGGCTATGTACTTCTTCCGTTTCCCCATACAGCAGGGAAAGTTTGTTCAGCGCTTCCTCGGGCGAAGACGCCGCGATCTCCTCGCAAAAGGGAACGGCGATGACCGCGCCCGCAATGACGTATCCTTCCGTGCCGTCCCCGCGCGCGCAGGAAACGAGCACGTCGCCCGCCGCCACCTCCTGTCCCTCCGCGACGCACGGCGTGCCGCGCACGGCAATGAGCTCGCGCACGGTCCCGCCCTGCGGGGCGCGCAGCGGGCCGGATCGCAGGGGCGCCGCCTCGTCGCTCACCTCGATCTCCACCGTAAGGACGCCGCCCTCCGCATGCAGGGAACAATAAGACACGCGGGGCAGAGAGAGGATCTCCGCCGAAAGAGGCGCCGGGTCGCGCGGGGCGGCGGCAAACAGCCGCACGCCGTGTTCCCGCAGGATCGCAAGCGCTTCCGTCTCATAGTATGCGCCGCTTCCCGTCACCTCAATGCGCAGAACGAGCGACTGCGCGGCAACGGCCGCCAGACAAAAGAGAGCGGCGCCGAACAGCAGACCGAGGCGGGCGGCAGCGCGCCGCATAAGGCGCGCCGCGCCGAGATAGCGCACTTTTTTTACATTATAACACGATGCGCGCAAAATTGCAAAGGCTTTTTTCAAGTCTTTGCAGGCAACCTCGAGGAAAACCCCGTTTTGCGGCGTTTTTTGTGCGGAAAATACCGTTACGCCGCGCCGCGTGAGCTTATCCACGGCGCCAAAGGCGCTCAAGCCTTCCACCTGCAGCCGCGCCCTGCCCACGTTCAGCATTCCCGTACCTCCACGCGCACGATCTCGCCGCGCACGCACACGTCTCCCTGAAAACATCTGCCGAGCGAAAGATCCCGCCCTTCGATGGCGGCAACCGCCCGCCGCCCCTTCAGGACGATGCGCGCCGGAGAAAACTCCAGGATGCCTTTTACGTTCTGAAAATACCCGCCCACGCCCGCCGCCACGGCGAATTGCAGGCGCGCGGGGTCGAGATCGCCCTCGGCGGCAAGCAGGCGGAAAAATTCTTCAAACAGCTTCATCTTCCCTATTGTATGCCGCGCGGCCGCGCTTTACGACCTTCAACTTAGGTGCGATAAACGGCTGCCTGCCGCTTTTTATTCGGACATGCCCCGCCTGAAAGAAAAATTCCCCGCGGGAGACCCGCGGGGAATGCAGACCGGAAATTCCGGATCAAAGCTCTGCAAAGAATTTGATCGTTCTGACCATCTGGCTGGTGTAAGAGTTTTCGTTGTCGTACCAGGAGACGACTTTCACGAGCGTCGTCCCGTCGCCCATGGGCATGCACTTGGTCTGCGTTGCATCGAACAGCGAACCGTAGGTGATGCCGATGATGTCGGAGGAAACGAGCTGCTCTTCGGTATAGCCGAAGGAAGCGGAAGAAGCCGCCTTCATCGCGTTGTTGACGGTATCCTTATCGATATCGCCTTCGCAGATGGCGACGAGCTGGGTCAGCGAACCGGTGGGGACGGGAACGCGCTGTGCGCAGCCGTCGAGCACGCCGTTGAGTTCGGGGATGACGAGGCCGATCGCCTTGGCAGCGCCCGTGGAATTGGGAACGATGTTGATGGCGGCAGCGCGCGCACGGCGAAGGTCGCCCTTGCGATGAGGGCCGTCCAGCAGCATCTGATCGCCCGTATAGGCGTGGATGGTCGTCATGTAGCCCTTCTTGATCTTCGCGAGCTTGTTGAGCGCGTTGGCCATGGGAGCAAGGCAGTTGGTCGTGCAGGACGCCGCGGAAATGATGGTGTCTGCCTTGGTCAGCGTGTTCTCGTTGACGCTGAAGACGATGGTAGGAAGGTCGTTACCCGCGGGAGCGGAGATGACGACTTTCTTGGCGCCCGCATCGATGTGCGCCTGCGCCTTTGCCTTCGAGGTGTAGAAGCCGGTGCATTCGAGCACGACGTCAACGCCGATCTCCTTCCAGGGAAGATCCGCCGCGTTCTTCTCGGCATAGATCTTGATGGTCTTGCCGCAGACGGTGATCGTACCTTCCTCGTCGTTTGCGGAAACGGTGTCGGCATGTTCGTATCTGCCCTGTGCGGAATCGTACTTCAGAAGGTGCGCGAGCATCTTGGGGCTGGTAAGGTCGTTGATGGCAACGATCTCATAGCCGGGCGCGCCGAACATCTGACGGAACGCAAGGCGTCCGATACGGCCGAATCCGTTAATTGCAACTCTTACATTTGCCATGGTAATAAAATCCTCCGTTTATTAAAACATATTTCGACGCCGTTTCCCGACGCCTGTTTACCGATAGTATTATACCACCCTTTTGCACGTTCGTCAACGTTTTTCGCAAAAAATCTGTTTTCTCCCGCATTTTACCCGCGCGGAAGGCGATCTTGCGCCGCGACAAGGCGTTTTCAGCGGAGATTTTCAGGGTTGAGCGCCAAAAGATCCTCCGTCACGAAACGCCCGTCCTTGCGGATGAGTTCTCCGTCGAAGAAGATCTCCCCGCCGCCGTAGGCAGGCGTCTGGATGAGGACGAGATCCCAATGCACGCTCGACTGATTGCCGTTGGGCGCGTCCTCATAGCAGCAGCCGGGCGTAAAATGGATGCTGCCCGCGATCTTCTCATCGAACAGGGTATCCAGCATGGGCCGGTCGATATACGGGTTGACGCCGATGGCGAACTCCCCGACGTACCGCGCGCCCGCATCCGTATCGAGCACGGCGTTGAGCGCGGCGGGATCCGAGGAGACGGCTCTGACGATCTTTCCCTTTTCAAAGGTGAGGGAAACGTTCTCATGCCGGATCCCGTCCTTTAAGGAGGGCGCGTTATAGGTGATGATCCCTTCCACGCTCTCCCTGACGGGCGCCGTATACACCTCGCCGTCCGGGATGTTGAGCTCGCCCGCACATTTGACGGCGGGGATGCCCTTGACGGAAAAGGTAAGGTCCGTCCCCGGGCACTTGATATGCACCTTGTCCGTCCGTTCCATGCGCGCTTTGAGCGCGTCCATCGCGCGGTCCATCTTTGCATAATCCAGCGTGCAGACGCGGAAGAAAAAGTCCTCAAACGCGGAAGTGCTCATGCCGGCGGACTGCGCCATGGCGGGAAGCGGATAGCGCAGCACCACCCAGCGCGTCTTGTTGACGCGGATCTCGTGATGCACGGGATACTGAAAAAGACGCGATTCGATCGCCATCTTTTCCGCAGGCACGTCGGCGTATTCAAACGCGTTCTCCGCGCCGCGCACGGCGATGTAACAATCCATATCGTTCATGATATGCGCCTCGTAATCGGCGAGCGCGCGCTGATGCGCCTCGCCCGTGCCCATGAGCATGGCGCGGCGGATCTTGGTGGAATTGAGTTTTACGTACGGAAGCGCCCCCGCCGCATGCGCCTTCTCCACGAGCGCGCAGCCGATCTCCGCGTCCGTATCGTAAAGGTCGATAAACAGCTTTTCGCCCGCCCTGCATTTGCAGGAATAGTTGACGAGCACGTCGGCGAGCCGGTCGATCCTCGGATCTCTCATAAAAAGCCTCCCTTCCTCCGTTTTCTTTTTATTATATCCCTTCCGGGCCGGAAAACAAAGCAATTTTCCGCCCAAGAAAAAATTTTTTCGCGGAAGTCCCGCCGTCCGCCGTTTTTTTTACGCAGCCCGCTTGCAATTTGCAGAAAAAAGAATTATAATAAAGAAAAAAGTTTGGAGGAAGATTACCAATGCCCTTAGTAACGACTACGGAAATGTTCAAAAAGGCGTACGCCGGCAAATACGCCGTCGGCGCGTTCAACGTCAACGATATGGAGATGGTCCAGGCGATCGTGGAAGCGGCGAACGAATGCCATTCCCCCGTCATCCTGCAGGTCTCGGCGGGCGCGAGAAAGTACGCGAACCCCGTGTATCTGCGCCACCTCGTGATGGCGGCGGTGGAAACGACGGACATTCCCGTCGCCATGCACCTCGACCACGGCGCGGATTTTGAGATCTGCAAAGCGTCCATCGACGACGGCTTCACCTCCGTCATGATCGACGCATCCAGCAAACCTTGGGAGGAGAACATCGCCCTCACGAGGAAGGTGGTAGAGTATGCGCACGACCACGGCGTGGTCGTGGAAGCCGAACTCGGCAAGCTCGCGGGCGTTGAGGACGACGTCAAAGTGGAAGCGCACGACGCCATGTTCACTTCCCCCGACGAAGTGGAAGAATTCACGCAGCGCACGGGCATCGACTCGCTCGCGATCGCCATCGGCACCAGCCACGGCGCCTATAAGTTCAAGCCCGGCCAGGACCCTAAGCTGCGCATCGATATCCTCGAAGAGATCGGCAGACGCCTGCCCGGCTTCCCCATCGTGCTGCACGGCGCGTCGTCCGTCCCGCAGGACCAGGTGGCGATCATCAACGAATTCGGCGGCAACATGCCCAACGCCATCGGCATCCCCGAAAGCGAACTGAGAAAGGCCGCGCAGCTCGCCGTCTGCAAGATCAACATCGACTCCGACCTGCGCCTCGCCTTCACCGCGGCGATCCGCAAGCACTTCGTCGAACACCCCGACCATTTCGATCCCCGCCAGTACCTCGGCGACGCGCGCACGAACATGAAAGCGCTCGTCAAGCACAAGATCATCAACGTGCTCGGCTCGGAAAACAAAGCGTAAAAACGGCATAAAAAACATCCCGCCCGCGGAGTTCCGCGGGCGGGATGTTTTTTCGTTCAGTCAAACAGCGTAAAATCCGAATTGCTGTCAAACGGGATCTCCAGGGAAAGCAGCTGCGAATCGCGCCAGACCTTTGCCGTCACCGTATCTCCCTTGCGCACGCGGAAGAGGAAATTCCCCACCATGAACCCGCGCGTGATGACCGTTTCCTGCCCGTCGAGCGTGAGGGAATAGAGCACGTCGCCCGCCTTCAGGATGCCGCTCGCCGCGCCCGAAGATACCGAATCGACGACGACCGTCTCCTCGATATATGCCTTCTGCGTCGCTTCGTCAAATACGCTCTTGCTGTCCTTTACGCTCGTCATGATGCCGAGCGTGGCACGCAATGCGCCGCGGGAACCCGAGCTCTGGTTGTCGAGGATGTTCTGTGCCACGGAAAGGGCAAGATTGGAAGGAATGGCAAACCCCACGCCCTCGACGCCGCTCTCCTCCGTCTTGGCGTTGACGATGCCGATGAGCTGCCCGTCCGCATTGAAAAGCCCGCCGCCCGAATTGCCGTGATTGATGGGCGCATCCGTACGGATCTCCAGAAGTTCGAGATAACTCTGTTCGTCGGAACTTTCAACGGTGATATACTCCGCGTCCACGGAAACGACGCCGCTGGAGATGGCAATGCCGTTGCCTTCCGGATTCCCGATGGCGTAAACGCGTTCGCCGACGGTGAGCGCATCCGAATTGGCAGCCGTCACTTCGCGCGCGCTGCTCTCCTTCAGGATCTCGCTCCCCTCGACTTTCAGGACGGCGATATCGTAATCCATGGCGCCGCCCACATACGTCGCTTTGATCTCTCCCGTCGCCGCCTCACCGCCGTAAAGGTAGACCGTGATGTCGTCGCTGATATGGGAGACCGTCTCCGTCCCGACGCTGTTCGCGTCATACACGACGTGATAATTGGTCACGATATACGCATTCCCGGCCGCCTTGTTCAGAGAATAGATGACGCCGGAACCGCCGCTGGAGACCGACTGATAGGAAACAGACGGGCGCCAGCCGCCTCCCATGACGGGTTCGCTGAAGATCGCCCAGATGCTGACGACAGACATGAGCGCGCGGTTGATCGCAGGGGAATCGTCCTGCGCGACGGTCAGATATTCGGAGATAAAATCGAGGAAGGTACCCTCGTACCCCGCTTCGACCGCCTCGTCGTAGACGGCGCGGAAGGAACCGTAACCGTCCCCGCCGTAGAGCGAGGCAAGCCAGCTCGCCTCCGAACCGTCGTATCCCTGCTCGGTGGCAACTTCATACGGCGACGTGTAGGAAGCGGGCGCGCAGGCGCACAGCGAAAACACGAGCGCGACGCTCAGAACGAGCGAACTTACAAGCAGCATAAAGCGTTTGCGTTTCATCAAAAATGCTCCCTCCCCCGCAGAGCGGGGATCTTTTACAAGTTTTCTATCCTCATTATACCACATTTTTCAGCCGCCTCAAACGATTTTCCCTCTCTTTTTTCGATTGCCGCCATCGAAATATCTCGGACATGCCCGCCATGGCGTGCCCGTCCGCAGCCGCCCGCCGCCTGCCGTGCCAAAGATACCGCGGACATGGTATCCCCGAAGTCATCCGAACGCAGATCGCAGCATTGCCCTCCCCTGTCCGAAAAACAAAGAAGAGGCGGAGCCATGCTCCGTCCCTTCCCCGCCTTTCAGAGGTCGTCCGCGTCCTGCACGGGTTTGCCGTCGTCGGCAATGCCCGTGTAGCTGCCGAGGACGTCCTCCTCCGAGCGCATCTTCGCGCCGCGCCGGAATTGCCCGCGCGGCATCTTTTCCGCAGCCATTTCAGGCGCGGTCCTGAGGTTCTTCGTTCTGCTTCTTCGCCTTGGTGGAGCGATTGCCGCAGCTTTTTGCCTTGTTATTCTTGGTTTCCGTCTTCTTCATAGTTTCTCCTTCCGGAAGGGAAGGTGCAGTTCGACCTCGCCCTGCGGCGCACCGCAGAGCGGACAGACCGTCCACGCGTCCTTGCTCGTATGCATATAGCCGCATTCGCTGCAGATCCAGATCATCGGGTGGTCCGCATGATAGAGGGTGCCGTCCTTGAACGACTCTGCCAGATATTCAAAAATGATGCGGTGATTTTCCTCCACTTTTGCGATCTGTTCGAATTTGAGCGCGATCTGCTCAAACCCCTCTTCCCGCGCCGTCCGCGCAAATGCAGGATATATCCTGGTATGCTCCTCCCGTTCATCCGCCGCCGCAAAACAGAGATCTTCCCCGAGAGTCCCCGCGTGAAAGGGATACCCCGCCTCGACGGGGATATTATCCGTGCTTCCCGCGTTTTTTTGGATCTCCTCAAAAAAGACACGCGCGTGATTGGTTTCGTTTTTTGCGATCGTGCGGATGGTATCGGCGAGGATCTTATATCCCTGCCCCATCGCTTTTCTCGCCGCGAGCTGATAGCGCATGCCCGCCTGCGATTCCCCCGCAAAGCTCCTCGCGAGGTTGAAATACGTCTGTGTCTGCGTGAACTGCATCTGTCTTCCTCCCCTTCCGCTATCTATGTTGCCCGAACGGGCGCGGCGCTATACGCGGCAGAGGCAAGAAAAATTTTCCGAAAAAAACCGCGCAGCGCGCGGTTTCGTTTCATAAGAGCCGTTCGATGGCCCGGATGCGGTTCATGGGATAAGGCGCCGCCTGCTCGGAGACGTTCCGCTCTATGCGGACGATAACGCCCGTACGCAGCGCGTCGCCTCTGCCGAACGGCGCAAGCACCTTCCGCCCCGCTTCCGCGTCGGAAAAGGGACACAGATACCAATACGGACGCTCCTCGCCCGCAAACGTGACCTTGGCAAAATCAAACATACCGTTTTCGCGGATGACCCCGCCGCACAGGGAATGGATCATAGACTCCTCCCGCCCCTTAAAAGAGGGGCGCAAACACCTTGGCTATGTTGCAGACGAGGCGGGAGATGACGCTCTTTTTGGCGTCCTCCTCCGTCTGCAGCGCCGAAACGGCAAACGTTTCGAGAAAATCCTGCTTCATCTGTGCGAGCGCCTGCGTCCCGTACATGAACACGGCGCACTCGAAGTGATGCAGAAACGAGCGGTAATCGAGATTGATGGTCCCCACGACCCCCGCCTCGTCGTCGGCAAGAAAATGTTTGGCGTGAACGAACCCGGGCATATATTCATAGATTTTGACGCCGCCGCGGATGAGCGTAAGGTAATTGGAGCGCGTGAGCGCAAAGACGACCTTTTTGTCGGGGATATGCGGCGTGATCAGGCGCACGTCCACCCCGCGCTCCGCCGCGCGGATGAGCGCTTCGCGCAGGCGGTAATCGATGATGAGATACGGCGTGGTGATCCAGACGTATTTTTTTGCGCCGTTGATGATGTTGAGGTAGACGTTTTCCCCCACGTCGCGCTTGTACATAGGGCGCGGCCCGTCGCCGTACGCCTGCACGTACCCCTGATCGCCGAAGTCTTCATACTCTTTGGGGATGTAGGCGGAAAAGTCCTCCGCGTGTTTGCATTCGATGCTGAACAGCTGCAAAAACATGAGGGAAAGCGTTTTGACGCCGCGGCCTTCCAGACGGACGGCGCTGTCCTTCCAGTGCCCGAACGGATGCGTTTCGTTGATGTACTCGTCGGCGATGTTGATGCCGCCCGTATAGCCGATCTTTCCGTCGATGACGGCGATCTTTCTGTGGTCGCGGTTGTTATGGATGTTGGAAACGACGGGAACGAAGCAATTGAACACGCGGCAATTGATGCCCTGCTTGCGCAGGCTCGCGGCGTATCCCAGGCGCAGTTTGCCCATACAGCCGATGTCGTCATACAAAACGCGCACCTCGACGCCTTCTTTCACCTTTTGCAGGAGGATGGCAAGGATCTCGTCCCACATCTTCCCGCGCTCAAAGATGAAATATTCGAGGAATATATATTTTTCCGCGCGTTTGAGATCTTCTTTGAGGCGAAGAAAAAAGCCCTCCCCCGAACCAAAGAATTCCGTCTTGGTCCCGCCGTGCAGGACAGCCGTGTAGTCAGTGTGATAGAGCGCCTCGCTCACCTGCGCCCAATCGCCGAGCGCGGATGAGACGGCTGCATGCCGCAACTCACGGACATGGAAACGCCGCAGTTCTTTTTCCACGGCGCGATAAAGCTTCTGGTCAGATTTGCTCGGGCGGTTGACGGAGAAGATGGCGTAGATCATGACGCCGAACAACGAAAGGCAGACGACGCACAAAAGCCAGGTGATCTTCGCCTCGGGGACCATGTCGCGGCTGACGATGTTGAGAACGGTGGTAAAGACGAAAAACCACACGATCACCGTCACCCCGATCTGGATCCACACGGTCGCCGCATCGGGCAGGATGTATTCGAGCACCAGTTCCACCGCGATGATGACACCGTACACCAACAGCACGTCCACGAGAAAGAGGAGCAATATGGTCAGAAGGACCAACGTGCTCCGGCTGAATATCTTTTTGAGTTTTCGTTTCGCGCTGCTCAACGCGTACCTCCCCCCATGTCCACGCGACAAACCGCGCAAACACAGCCTTATAATCCTATTATACCACGCAGGCGCAGCGTCAAAACTTACGCGCGGGAAAAGAGCGTGCATCCGCAGGAGAGCACCTCTGCCGAAAAATCCCCGGAAAGCGAAACGTCGCCGCGCGGACAATGCAGCGATACGAGCGCAGGAAGTCCCGCAAACGCGGTGCGGGAGATCGACCCCGCCGCGACGCCGCAGGCGTTGACCGAGCGTACCGTGTCCGCGCCGTAAAAGGCATGGGAAACGATCGTCCCGCCGCGGATGCGCACATGCGCAAGCGTTTCGGGAAAGGCGTATCTGCCTTCTCGGTCCTCCCCGAACAGGTATCCGAGTTCGCCGCGGAAGGAGGAATGCACGTCGGCGGCGCTTCCGAGAAAAGGAAGATCGAGAACGCAAAGCGACGTGCACGCCGCAAGCGCGCCTTCATCCGCCCAATCGCATTCCTCCGCAGCAAACCGCGTGACGGAAGGGAGCGCGGCGACGAGCCGCTTTCCGCCTGCCGTGTCGAGGTAGATCCCGCCCTCCGAGACATGGTACGGCGCCTCTGCCGCTGCAAAGGAGATGCGGCTTCCGCACAGCATGTCCGCACTGACAGCGGCATCCGCGCGTAAAACAAGCGACTCCGCGCCGATGGCGGAAAGGTCTCCGCGCGGCAAACTGCCTGACAACAGCATAACCGTGTCCGCACTCTTGCGCGAACACGGAGAGACGCCGCCGCCCGCAAGCGCAAAATACCCGCCGTCGTAATACAGGCAGGACCCGAAGGCACGATAGAGCGCCGCACGTTCCAGACGGGTCGTCCCGTCTAAGGAGAGGGCAAGCAATTCGCCCAGCGTGCCGTGCATCAGCGTCCCGTAAGCTTCCGCGGCGGCGCTTCCGAAGGAGATGCTGCCCTCCTTATCCCCGCGAGAGAGCGTTATGCCCTCTTGCGTGACGCCGCCGAGCAAAGCATAGGCGGAAGCATAACTCTCCTCGCTCACCGTCCCGTCCGACCAGACGCAGCGGGAGACCTCCCGCGGGGCGCCCGCCTCCCGCGGGAACGGCAGCAACAGCAGAAGCGCCAGCGCCGTGCAAAGCAGCAGGGCGGCGATGCGCAGCACGGTTTTCCCCGTTTTCATCTCAGTCCCAATGCAGGCGGTGCAGATCGCCGCGCCCGCTCAGCCCCGGAAATGCGTTCTGCCGCAGCGCCTCGTACAAGGCGACGGCGACGGAATTGCTTAAATTCAGCGAGCGCGTTTCCTCCGCCATGGGGATGCGCACGCACGTTTCGGGATGCGCGACGAGCAATTCTTCCGGGAGCCCCTTCGTCTCCCTGCCGAAGACGAGAAAATCGCCCTCGCGATAGGCGACGTCCGTATAAGCCCTGCGCGCTTTGGTGGTGAAAAAGAAAAAGCGTGCAGACGGGTATTTGGAGAAAAGCTCGCCGAGGCTCTCGTGCACGGAGACGGAAACGAACTGCCAGTAATCGAGCCCGGCGCGCTTGAGATATTTATCCGAGATCTCAAACCCGAGCGGCTTGATAAGATGCAGCGCGCAGTTCGTGCAGGCACACGTACGCGCGACGTTGCCCGTATTCTGCGGGATCTCCGGCTCGACCAAAACGATGTGAAACATGGCGCTCTGTCTCTCCTTTGCTCAGTTTCACCACCATTTTACGACAAATTCTGCCGTTTGGCAAGGGCTTTCTCCGAAAAATACGGAATTTTACCGTTCTTCCGCCGCATGTCCCGCACAAGAAAAGCCCGGCGCTTGCGCCGGGCCTTATGCCGCAGAGAATGCAAACCCGATCAAAGGCGGAAATCGGGACGTTCATGTTTTGCTGCCGCGGCGAAAAAGCGCGGTCCGCATCCTTCCCTTACGGCATCAGCGTTATCGCAGATATTTTCCGCCCGCGCCGTTGCAGACGCAGAACACCTGCACTTCCTCACCCGTTTCCGCATCCACATAGATGAGGAATTGTTCTTCCCCGTACAGACAGTCGAACTCGTAACAGAGGCGCTCCCTCCCGTCCACGGGCACGAGGGAAAGGAAGGCCGCGCGCACGGTGAGGGCGGGCGACAGTTTCGCCTCTGCCTCGGCGCGAGTGAGCTGCGGCGCGCAGGCGCGTCCGTCCGTATGATTCATGAGATACTTCGAGCAATCGAGCCCCGTCACTTTGCCGCGAGACTCGCACACCCGCACGAGCACCATGTCCGAATAGATGCGCACGCCGCTCTGCATCGGAACGTAGGCGATCTGCGCCGCCGCCCCCGTATCGGCAAGCCATACCGCGGACATGCCCTCCATGCCGAGGCCGGAAAGGTATTCGCGGGCGATGAGATCGCAGGTCGTCAGGTCAAAATTCTTTTCCGTGCATGCGCCGTACGCCTCAAAAAACGCCAGCCTGCCGCCCCGCTTGGTGATCTGGGCGAAGATCTCTGAGCCGTCTTCCCGTTCGATCAGGAAATTATAGCAGGCGATCTCCCGCGTGACCGTCTCGCCCGCGCGCGTCACGCTGCGGACATGCTCCCCGGAAAAGTATTCTTTGAGCATTTCTTCCGCCGCCGCTGCATCCACTTCTTCCAGGCGGAAAAGCTGATTTTCTTCCACGTTCCCCTCCTCGGAGAACGGCGGTTCGACCGCATAGTCGGGGCGGACGTGCGTCTCTTCCCCGAGCAGATCGAACCTGCCCTTTACGTCGCCGCCCTTGCCGGAAAGGAATTCCGCGATCTGCGCGGGCGTGACGTGCGCAGCGAGGTCGTTGAGCTCCCCGCTCATGCGGGAATTGACCGCATAGAGATACGCGACCGTATTCTGTTCCTCTTCCGTAAGCGTCCCGCCGGCAGAAAGATGCGCAAGCAACGCCCGCGCAAAGGCATTGGTGCGGTTGATAAAGAGAGAAAGATCCGCCGCCGTCACGCCGTCGACAGGGCAGCGTTCGAGTGCGCTTTCCAGCAGCGCGCTGTCCACAAGCACTTCGGTGAGAAGGCGGCGCTGCTCCTCCCGCCCCGCGCTGACGCGCAGTTTCTGCAAATTCCCGTTCAGATCTTCGGAAACGGAAACCATCTCATACAGGTTGGCGCGGAATGCATTCTCCGCATCGCAGGCATATCCGTTCATGCGGAAGATGCCTGCCGTCACCACGGTGGTGAGCGCAAGGCAGGCAACGCCGAGCACGATGACCGCCGCAAGCCAGCCGCCGATGCCGCCCTCCTTTTTCCCCTGTTCGCGGCGGCGCCGTTTCTCTTCGCGCCGTGCCGCTTTTTCCTGCGCACGGCGCTGCCTGCGTTCTTGCTTCTGTTCGTCTTCCGCAAGCGACGCTCTCGCCGCCGCTTCCCGACGCGTTTCCGCCGCCGCCTCGAGTCGGGCTGCCGTTTCGGCATGTTCCATCGCGCGGCGGGCAGCCGCTTCCGCCTGCGCTTCATGCGATGCGCCGGTGATGCGTTCCACCTTTTCCGCTCCGCTTGACAACTTTTCTTCTTCCATAACTCCTCCTTACATGGCAAAGACGTGCTTGCCGATCACGATCACCGTCGGGCGGCTGAAGATCCAGGCGCTCGTCGCCACGGCGGGATTATAATAGTAGAGGCAGCCGTACGTGGGATCCCAGCCGTTCATGGCGTCACGCGCGGCGTCGTATGCCGTCTGATTGGGTTCCAGATTGATCTGCCCGTCGGAAACGGCGGTAAATGCCCCCGGCTGATAGATGACCCCCGCCACCGTGTTGGGGAAAGACGGGCTCTTGACGCGGTTTAAGATGACCGCGCCGATGGCGACCTGACCCGTATAGCATTCGCCGCGGCCTTCCGCATAGATCGCCTTTGCCATCAGATACAGATCGGACGAATTGTATTGCCCCGTGCCGCTGCCTCCGCCGGCAAGCGCCTGATAGGAATCGTTCATGCCCAGCGCCTTGTACGTCGCCTTGCCGACGATGCCGTCCGCCGCAAGGCCGTTCTTCTTCTGAAAAGAAAGCACGGCGCGCCGGGTCCCCGAGCCGAAGATCCCGTCCACCGCGCCCGTATAGTATCCCCATTGTTTGAGCCTGCGCTGCACTTCCTTGACCTCCCCGCCCGTGCTGCCCTGGCGCAGCACCGCCGCCTGCACGGAAACGATCTGCACGGCGGGCGCTGCGCAGAGCCCTGCCGCCGCGGGGACGGTAACTGCGCACAGAGCCAGCGCGGCGATCGCAATTGCTTTTTTCATATGCCTCCTCCTGTTTGCTTGACGATTTTCTACCCACAATTTGCGCAAAGGCAAAAAAAATATGCAAAAAAAGCGGGAGCCTTCGCTCCCGCCCGTCTCAGGCAAAAAATTCGCGGATGATCTCCAGGATCTTGCTTCTGTATACGATGTCCGTCTCCCCGCCCGCAAAACAGAGAGGCGGATAGACGACGCACCACCAGTTGTCCCCTTCGCCGCTGCCGAGTTCCACGATGACGGCGTCGTACACGCCCGCCGTAAGCGTCACGCCGCCGTAAACGCGCGTGGGGAACTCCTCCCGCCGCAGCTCCGCCCGCGCACCGTAAGAAAAACCATTTTCCCGCAGCACCGCTTCGGCGGCGCGCACGGCGCCCGGAAGCGCCGCTCCGACGCGCTCCATCGCCTCGCTTTTCTCCGTACACGACGCCACGACGGGCGTAAGGAAGGAAACGATCTCATCCCGTACCAGGTATTTGACCGCCTGATCCTCCTCAGAATCGGAATTGGCGCGGATGTGGATGCGCAGATACGCCTCCCGCGGGGTCTCCTCCCCGCCTGCCTTGCCGCATGCGAGCACCAGCGCCGCAACCGTACATACAAGCAGGACGCATACCCAGATCTTCTTCATGAAAACACCTCCGCAAAGACACTTCGCGGAGGTTATTGACAAACGATCTGTTTTTGATACCTGTCACGGCTGTACGGAGGCAATGACCCCGCCGCCCAGGCATTGACGGCTATCGTAAAACACGGCGTACTGCCCCTCCGTGACGGCCCTCTGCGGCTCGTCGAAGAATACATCGGCGGTATCCATGCCCGTGCGTTCTACGGTGACCGCCTGCTCGGACTGCCGGTAGCGGAACTTTGCCGTACAGCGGAACCTGTCTTCCCGCGGCGGAAACGGGATATAATTGATCCCTTCCACCCTGCAGGAACGGGAATAGAGGGGCGACTCGTCCCCGTGGGAGACATAAAGGACGTTGTTTTCCATATCCTTGCGCACGACGAACCAGCGTCCGCTCTCCCCCTGCCTGCCCCCGAGCTCGAGCCCGCGGCGCTGGCCGATGGTATAATACATGAGCCCCTGATGCCGTCCGACTTCCTCGCCCGAAAGCGTCAGGATCCTGCCCGGCTGCGCCGGAAGATAGCTCTGCAGAAATTGGCGGAAGTTGCGTTCGCCGATGAAGCAGATGCCCGTGGAATCCTTTTTCTTCGCCGTGGCGAGCCCGTTTTCCTCGGCGATCTGCCGCACTTCCGATTTCAGCAGCCCGCCGAGCGGGAACAAAACGTCCGCAAGCTGCGCCTGCGTAAGCTGGTTGAGAAAATACGTCTGATCCTTCCCTGCGTCCCTCGCCTTGAGCAGGCGGTGCACGCCGCCTTCGTGGGAGATGGCGCAGTAATGCCCCGTGGCGATATAGTCGGCGCCCAGCTCCTCGGCGTATTCCCGGAAGGGCCCGAATTTGATCTCGCGGTTGCATAAAACGTCGGGATTGGGCGTGCGCCCCGCGCGGTACTCGGCGAGGAAGTAGGAAAACACGCGCTCCATATATTGTTTGGAGAAATTGACGGTATAATAAGGAATGTCCAGCTTGCCGCAGACGCGGCAAACGTCCTCAAAATCCTCTTCCGCCGTACAGGCGCCGCCGGCATCGTCCTCTTCCCAGTTTTTCATGAAGAGTCCGATGACGCGATAGCCCTGCTGTTTCAGAAGAAGCGCGGCGACGGAACTGTCCACCCCGCCGCTGATGCCCAAAACGACCGTCTTTTGCGCCATCACTGCCCTCTCCTTGGAAAATTTTTTTTAATTTTACCATATTCGGCGAAAAAATGGAAGCTTTTTTGCCGCGAATGTGGTATAATAAGCGATGTCGCAAAGAAGTTGCGGCGCGGCAGCCTGTGTCCGTAGCGCAATTGGATAGAGTAACGGCCTCCGACGCCGTAGGTTCCGGGTTCGACCCCCGGCGGGCACACCACCAAAGCCGGATGAGTTTTCCGCTCATCCGGCTTTTCCTTTTGCTTTTTGCCGTCAACGGAAAAACATAAAAATTTTTTTTCGGGCGACGCCGGCATGTTTATTGCCCTTCCGAAAGAGGTATATATAAAATGAACGAAGGAGGAACTCCTCCCGAGGCAAAAATATCAACAAATGGGCTTCCCCCATCTGCACCTTCAAAAAAGGAGAGTGACGATTATGAAAACCAATCTTATGAAAACCTATCCGCACGACTATTCCCTGTTCGACGCATTCGACGATTTCTTCCGCCCCATGTTTGCCGACGAACACAACGAACTCAAAACGGACATCAAGGAATCTGACGAAGGGTACGACCTGGAGATCGCCGTTCCCGGCTATCAGAAAGATCAGATCAAGATCTCGCTGGAGGACGGCTATCTGACCGTCTCGTGCGCCAAGACCACCAAGGAAGAGGAAGGCAAGAAGCATTACCTCAGAAAAGAGATCTCCGAATCCTGCCAGCGCAGCTATTACGTCGGCACGGATCTCTCGCAGGAGGATATCAAAGCCAAATATGAAAACGGCATGCTCATCCTCTTCGTCCCCAAGACGACCAAGAAGGCCGTTCAGTCCAACCTCATCGCCATCGAATGATCCCCGTCTTCCCGTTTCGGGGATCCGGCAAAGCATGAAAAACGCCGCCGCGCTCTTTGCGCGGCGGCGTTTTTTATAACGGACATGCCCATGCCGTTTGCAGTTTACTTCACCGTACGGCGGTCCTTCCCCCAGAAAAAGAGCGCCACCGTCCCCGGGCCGACGTGCGAGCCCGTGCACAGATCGTAATATTCAAGCACGACGTCTTTGGCGCCGAGCGCGCGCACCATATCCGCGACTTCCAGCGCATCCTGCTCGCAATCGCCGTGCGCAATATAGGCGACGTGCTGCCCGGGATCGACGGCAAACTTCGCATATTCATCCGCGAGGGCACGCAGCGCGCGTTTTCTGCCCCGCTCCCGCGCATAAAAGGCGATTTTGGCGGGGCGGGATCCGTCGGCGCGCAGAATGGGCTTGATGTTGAGGAGCGACCCCGCAATGGCGAGTACCGCCGAAACGCGCCCGCCCTTGCGCAGATATTTCAGATCTTCCACGGTGAAAAAACTGTTGACGCAATACGCGTTGGCCTCCACCCATTTCCGGCACGCCTCCGCGCTTTCCCCGCGGTCGCGCTTTTCCGCGGCGCGGATGGCGAGGATCCCCTGTCCGAGCGAGGCGTTGGCGCTGTCGGCGACAAAGACCCTGCCGCCGCCGAATTCCTCGTCCAGCATCTCCTTGGCGCAGAGCGCCTGGCGGTACGTCCCGCTCACGCCCGCCGAGATGGTGATGAGCAGCACGTCGCGCCCCGCAAGCAGCGAAGGGCGCATCGCATCGACGAAGGTCTGGGCGCCGATGAGCGACGTCTTGCATTCGGCGCCGCCGCGCATGCGCGCGTAATATTCCTTCGCGATGCCGGAAAACGGCCGCTCCTCCCCCGATGCGGGGTCGGGATAACAGCACATATCCTCTCCGTTGACCGTGCAGTGATAGGGAATGACTTTGATGCCCGTGCGCTTCACCGTCTCCGCGGGAAGATTGGCGGAAGAATCGACAAACAGATCGAACGATTTCATACTCTCCTCCTGCCGTGCCGAACGACGCGGCGTTGTTTTGTTTGATTCTCCCCATATTTTTACCACATTTTTCCGCCGCCCGCAAACAAAAGGCCGCAATTTCCGCTCTATCCTTTCGCCGCGCCCCTCCACATTGCAGGCCGGGCGCTCTACCCCTCGCCCGCCGCCTCTACGCAGAGTAGAGCCGCCCGCAGACGGCAGTCATTCCCGCGTACGGCAGGATGCGCTGAACTGTTCTCACAAATTTTGCAACTTTTTTTCCGATTGGTCTTGATTTTTTCTCAAAACACGATATAATGATAGTATGCAATCATTTTGCACCGCAAATCAAGACAAAGGGGAATATTATGAGTACACCTGCAACTGACATCCGTAACATTGCCATCATCGGGCACAGCGGCGAGGGGAAGACCACGCTCTGCGAGGCCATCCTCTTCAACGGCGGCGCCATCGAGCGCATGGGCAAGAGCGACCTGGGCACGACCGTGTCCGACTTCGACGAACAGGAGATCGCGCGGAAGATGTCCATCTCCCTCTCCGTTGCCTATACGGAGTGGAAGGGCGTCAAGCTCAACCTGCTCGACGTGCCCGGATTTTACGATTTCGAAGGCGAGTTCAACGAGGCGATGCGTGCCTGCGGCGCGGCGCTCGTGGTGCTCGGCGCGGGCGGCGACGTCTCCGTCGGCGCGGAAAAGGCGATCTCGCAATGCCTGAAAGCGCAGAAACCGATGATCATCTTCATCAACGGCATGGATAAGGAAAACGCCGACTATGCGGGCACCCTGCGCGCCTTGCAGGAAAAATACCACGGCAAGATCGCCCCCATCCAGCTCCCGCTCATCGAAAACGGCAAAATGACGGGTTACGTAAACGCGCTCACGGACAAGGCGTACCGCTTTACGGGCGCCGGACCCGAGGAGATCGCCATCCCCGAAGAATGCAAACCCGAGCTGGAATCCATGCTCTTCACGCTCACGGAGACGGCGGCGGAAAACGACGACGTGCTGCTGGAGACCTACTTTGAAAAGGGCGAACTGACGCGCGAGGAGATCATCCACGGCATCCGCAAGGGCATCTTTGCCATGAACACCATCCCCGTGATGGCGGGCAGCGCCTTGCAGAACCGCGGCGTCATCAACCTGATGAACGAGATCGTAAAATACATGCCCCAGGCGGTGGAGCGCCGCGCGCTGCCCGCCAACGACCTTACGACCGGGCAGGTCACGGCCGTCACCTGCAAGCCGGAGAAGCCGTTCGCGGCGCAGGTGTTCAAGACGGCGGTCGACCCGTTCGTCGGCAAACTCAATTACTTCCGCGTCAACCGCGGCGTCATCAAAGCAGGCATGACCGTACTCAACTCCACGACGGGCACGCAGGAGCGCATCAGCTCTCTCTACATCGTGCGCGGCAAGAAGCAGGAACCCGTGAACGAGCTTTCGGCAGGCGACATCGGCGCCGTCTCCAAACTCGCCAATACGAACACGGGCGATACGCTCTGCGACGAAAATACGCCCGTCCGCTTCGACCCCATCCTCTTCCCCAAGCCCGTCCTCTTCATGGCGGTATACGCCAAGACGCGCGGCACGGAGGATAAGATCTTCAGCGGGCTCTCCCGCCTCGCCGAAGAAGACAAGAGCTTTTCCGTGACCAAAAACCCCGACACGGGCGAAACGCTCATCGGCGGGCAGGGCGAAGTCCATCTCGACGTCATCTGCAAAAAGCTGAAAACCAAGTTCGGCGCCGACGCAGACCTGCGCCCGCCCAAGATCGCCTACAAAGAAACCATCCTCTCCACCGCCACGGCAGAAGGAAAGTACAAGAAACAGACGGGCGGCCACGGCCAATACGGGCACTGCAAGATGCGCTTCGAACCGTGCGAAAACGACTTCGAGTTCGCCGAAGAAGTGGTCGGCGGCGCCGTGCCCAAACAATACATCCCCGCCGTCGAAAAAGGCATCATCGAATGCCTGCCCCACGGCGTGCTCGCGGGCTACCCCGTCATCCGCATGCGCGCGGTGCTCTACGACGGCAGCTATCATGAAGTCGACTCTTCGGAAGCCGCCTTCAAGGCGGCGGCAGAGCTCGCCTTCAAGGAGGGCATGAAAAACGCCCGTCCCGTCCTTTTGGAGCCCATCTCCCGCCTCAAGATCGCCGTCCCCGAACAATATCTCGGCGACGTCATGGGCGATCTGAGCAAACACCGCGGCCGCATCATCGGCACCGACATTCAGGACGACATGCAGATCATCACCGCGGAGGCGCCGCAGGCGGAGCTTTTGACGTACGCGACGACGCTGCGCTCCATGACGCAGGGAAGAGGCAAGTTCTCGGAAACGTTCGAACGCTATGAACAGGCGCCCGACAGCGTCCTGCAGAATTTGAAAGCGCAGTGACCCGCTCAAAACAAAAAGACGGCTTCCCCTCGGGGAAGCCGTCTTTTTTACATGCTTTCAATGCGCGTCCCCGTGCAGGAGCCCGTACAGCGTCTGCGTGAAGCCGTAGCGCCGCATGAGCGCCTCCACGCGGGAATCGTCCGGGCATGCCTGCGGGCGCGTCCTGCGCGCACGCAGCATGACGTTTTTGGGCGAATGGGCAAAATCGACAAATTCAAGCACGTCCACCGCATAACCGCGGCTGCGCAGAAGCTCGGCGCGCACGCTGTCGGTGAGCAGAGCGCAGAACCGGTCTTTTATGAGCCCGTCGCGAAGCAGCAGGTCAAAATCGCCGCCCGGGCGGATGCTGCCGTTTATCTCGTGCTGGCAGCAGGGGACGGAAAAAATATAGTCCGCGCCGCGCTCCACGGCAAAGGCGAGCGCATAGTCCGTGGCGATATCGCAGGCGTGCAGCGTCATGACCGCGTCCACCCCGCCCGAAAGCGGCGTGCCGCGGGTGACGTCGTTGACGAAAAATTCCAGCCCGTCGTACCCGTACTTGCGCGCCACGGCGTTGCATCGGCACACCACGTCCTCCTTCAGATCGTACCCGACGATGCGGGCGCGGATGCCTCTTTTTACGACGAGGTAATAATAGACGATAAAGGTGAGATACGACTTGCCGCAGCCGAAATCGACCAACGTGAGCTGCGTTTTGTCCGTTCCCCGCAGCGCGTCGTCGATGCATTCGACGAAACGGTTGATTTGCTTGTACTTATCGTACATCGCCGCCTTCACTTGATATTCCGGCGTGAACACGCCCAGATCGACGAGCGCGGGGATCTCCTCTCCCTCCTGCAAAAGATATCGTTTCTTGCGGTCGTTTCCGCGCACGGCGCGTTCGGTCAGCGTATTCTTCTGCTCGCTGTGGCGGAACTGCTTCCCCTTTGCCGTAAACGTCACCGTGCGCCCCGCGAGCATGACGACGATCTGCCCGAACCGCGCGGCTTGTTCCTGCACGTAGCCGGGGAGCTCCGTATCCGTCAGATTGCGGTGGAACACCTTGGCGCCCGAAAACTGTTCCGCCTGCCAGCGCGCGCGGCCGATGTCCGCCGCCCGCAGCCCGATCCGCGTAAATTCCGCCCCCCCCGCGGGGAGGAAAAGGTCGCCTTTAAAAACGCGTCCCTGTGTTCCGTGATGAGCGCGATCAGTTCCTGCATAATTCCCTCCGCACGCATGTCTCCCCCATATCCTACCACACCGCGCGCGATTTTTCAACCGTTTCCGCGCATCACGGGCAAAAAAGCGCGCAGACTATATTTGCAGCCGCTCCACAAAAAAACCGCATATCTTGTGTTGTTTGAAAATAACATTTCCTATATCTTGTGGTTTTTCCCAAAAACTTCCCGAAAATTTTTCGGAAAACGGTTGACAAATCGGCAAAGGTGAAGTATACTGTAACCAAGATTGAACGCGTCATATGACTGACGGAAGCGGAGCACCGCGTGGAGTATGACGAGAGAATGCCGACCGTCTGGGCGAACCTTGTTTTGCGTTTTGCCCGGAAGGTCATTTTTTTCCCGCAGGGCGCTTGCGGAGGAGGCAAACCATGCAAAAAGGACGCATCCTTTCCATCGAAAGCATGGGGCTCGTGGACGGCCCGGGCATCCGCTGCGTCGTTTTTTTCCAGGGCTGCGCCCTGCGCTGCAAATTCTGCCACAACCCGGACAGCTGGGCGCGCGGCGGCGGAACGGAACTTTCTTCCGAAGAGATCGTGCGCAAGGTGCTGCGCTTCCGCCCCTATTTTGCCCGGTCGGGCGGCGGGGTCACCTTTTCGGGCGGGGAACCGCTCCTGCAGCGGGAATTTCTGCTCGAGCTCCTGCGGCGGTGCAAGCAGGAAGGCGTCCACACCTGCCTGGACACGGCGGGCGCGGGCACGGGCGGCTACGAGGAGATCCTGCGCCTCGTCGATCTGGTGCTGTACGACGTCAAGGCAGTCACGGCGGAAGGCTATCGCAGCCTCTGCGGCGGCGAGATCGGGCAAACGGAAGAATTCCAGCGCGCCATGGCGGCATGCGGCACGAAGGCGATCGTCCGTCAGGTGGTCATCCCCGGCATCAGCGACGGGGACGCGTACATGCAGGAGCTTGACCGATACATCCGCAAACACATCCCCACGGCGGTGAAAGTTGAATTGCTCCCCTATCACCTGATGGGCGCATTCAAGTACGAAAAGCTGGGCATGCCCCCGCCTCTTGCAGGCATCCCCGCCATGGACAAAGAAAAAACGCAGCAGCTTTGGGAACGCTATTTCAAACACTTCGGAGAGGGAAACGACGATGAAAGAACGCAGAGAATTTAACGGCGGCGTATGGCAGAAGAAGATCGACGTCCGCAACTTTATCCAGAAGAACTACACCTTGTACGAGGGGGATTCCTCCTTTTTGGCGCCCCCGACGGCGCGCACCAAAGCCGTCTGGGATAAATGCCTTGCCCTGCTTGCGGAAGAGCGCAAAAAGGGCGGCGTGCTCGACGTGGAAACGGGGCGCATCTCCGGCATCTGCAACTTCGAGCCCGGCTATATCGACAGGGAAAACGAAGTCATCGTCGGCCTTCAGACGGACGCGCCCTTAAAGCGCATGGTCAACCTGTACGGCGGCATGCGCATGGCGGAACAGAGCCTCAAAGCCTACGGCTACGAGCTCGACCCCGTCATCAAAGCGCATTTTTCCGAATACCGCAAGACGCACAACCAGGGCGTGTTCGACGCCTACCCCGCCGCCGTGCGCACGGCGCGCCACGTCGGGCTTCTGACGGGGCTTCCCGACGCTTACGGCAGAGGCCGCATCATCGGCGACTACCGCCGCGTCGCCCTGTACGGCACGCAGCGGCTCATCGAAGAAAAACAAAAGGATCTTGACGCCCTCGACGGCGAGATGACGGACGAACGCATTCGCCTGCGCGAAGAAGTCACCATGCAGATCCGCGCCCTTTCCGACATCGAAACGATGGCGGCCTCCTACGGCGTGGACGTGAGAAGGCCCGCCGTCTCCGCAAAGGACGCGGTCCAGGCGCTGTACATGGGCTACCTCGCGGGGATCAAAGAAAACAACGGCGCGGCGACCTCCTTCGGCAGGACGTCCACCTTCCTCGACATCTACATCCAGCGCGATCTCGAAGCGGGCATCATCACGGAAGAAGAGGCACAGGAGCTCGTCGACCAGCTCATCATCAAGCTGCGCCTCGTGCGGCATCTGCGCACGCCCGAATACAACGAACTTTTCGGCGGCGACCCCACCTGGGTCACCGAATCCATCGGCGGCATGGGCATCAACGGAAGGCCGCTCGTCACCAAAAACTCCTTCCGCTATCTGCACACGCTTATCAACCTTGGCACCTCGCCCGAGCCCAACCTCACCGTGCTCTGGGACGAAAAGCTGCCCGAAAACTTCAAGCGCTACTGCGCGGAGATCTCCATCAAGACGGATGCCATCCAGTATGAAAGCGACGAGGTGATGCGCCCCGTCTACGGCGACGACTACGCCATCGCCTGCTGCGTCTCCGCCATGAAGGTGGGCAAACAGATGCAGTTCTTCGGCGCGCGGTGCAACATCGCCAAGAGCCTGCTGCTCGCCGTAAACGGCGGCGTGGACGAACTGACGGGCATCCGGGTCGTCCCCGGGATCCCCGCCCTTACGGGCGACGTGCTCGGCTACGACGCCGTGCGGGAAAACTATTCCAAGGTACTCGCCTACGTTGCGGCGCTCTACGTACAGGCAAACAACGTCATCCACTACATGCACGACAAGTATGCCTATGAAGCGAGCCAGCTCGCCCTGCACGATACCGACCCCGAACGGCTGATGGCCTTCGGCGTGGCGGGGCTTTCGGTGGCGGCGGACAGCCTTTCCGCCATCAAATACGCATCCGTGCACCCCGTGCGCAACGAGCAGGGCATCGCCGTCGACTTCGTGACCGAGGGAGACTTCCCCAAATACGGAAACGATGACGACCGCGTCGACGACCTCGCCGTGGAGATCATGACCGAATTCATCGGCGATCTGAAACGGCACAAGCTCTACCGGAACGCCAGGCATACCCTCTCCGCGCTCACCATCACCAGCAACGTCATGTACGGCAAGAAGACGGGCACCACGCCCGACGGCAGAAAGGTGGGCGAACCGCTTGCCCCCGGCGCGAACCCCATGCACGGGCGGGATAAATCGGGCGCGCTCGCTTCCCTCAACTCGGTCGCCAAGATCCCCTACCGCGACGTATGCCAGGACGGCGTCTCCAACACCTTCTCCATCGTGCCCGCGGCGCTCGGTAAGACGCAGGAGGAGCGCGAACAAAACCTCGTGCATATCCTCGACGGATACTTTGCGCAGGGCGCGCAGCACCTCAACGTCAACGTACTCAACCGTGAAGTGCTCATCGAAGCATACGAGCATCCGGACCGATATCCCACGCTTACCATCCGCGTCTCCGGTTATGCCGTGAACTTCCACCGTCTCTCCAAGGAACAGCAATGGGAAGTCATCCAGCGCACCTTCCATGAAAGCATGTAACGTCTCACGCATGAAAAGAGCCCGCCTTCCGCGCCGTTGCGGAAGGCGGGCTTTTTTTATTTCAGCCAGCCGAAAAATGGTTTGAAGGCAGACGGAAGCGCATACTTTTCCTTCAGTTCTTCCGCCGTCACCCACACATACGGAGGTATTTCTTCCTCCAGACGCACCAGCCTGCCCGTCATCTCCCACTCCACGTGGGTAAAGACATGGCGTGCCCGTTGTGTTTCTATCAGCGCGCCGCCGGGCGGCGCAGCGCCGAGCGGAAACTGCCAGAGCCCGGAGAGAAGCCCTTTTGCGGGGCGCTTTTCAATGGCATACTTTCCGTGCGCCGTCAGTACGTTCACGTCGACGGGCACCACCTTGCGCGCGCGCTTTTCCGCCCGCACGGGGTATTCCGTCTGCCTGCCTTCCCGTTTGGCGCGGCACAGCCCCTGCCAGGGACAGGCAAGACACAGCGGATCGCCGTTCGGGATGCAGACGAGCGCGCCGAGCTCCATGAGCGCCTGCGTGAATTCCCCCGCCTGTACGGGATATACCTCCTTAAGCAGCGCGGAAAAGCGCCGCCGCGTCGCGGTGTCGTCGATGTTGGAGCCGTCTGCAAGCAGGCGCGTCAGGATGCGCAGCACGTTTCCGTCCACTGCGGGATACGGCAGATCGTATGCGATGGACAAAACGGCGCCCGCCGTATAATCGCCGATGCCGGGAAGCGCGCGCATCCCTTCCCACGTCTGCGGAAAGGCGCCTTCTGCCGCGATGCGCTCCGCCGCTTTTTTCAGGTTGCGGGCGCGGGAATAGTAGCCGAGCCCCTCCCATGCCTTGAGCACCTCCTCCTCGTCCGCCCGCGCGAGGGCGAAAACGTCGGGGAATCTTTCAAGAAAGCGCAGATAGTATCCTTTGGCAGCCTCCACGCGCGTCTGCTGCAGCATGATCTCGGAGATCCAGACATGGTAGGCATCCCTGTCCCTCCGCCAAGGCAGATCGCGCTTGTTTTTTTCATACCAGGCGATAAGCGGCGGGACGGCGGAAGCGAGAAGATCCATCAGAACAGCCCCGTGATCCTGCCCGCCTCGTCCACGTCGATGCGTTCCGCCGCGGGGACCTTGGGAAGCCCGGGCATGGTCATGATGTTGCCCGTGAGCGCAATGACGAATCCCGCGCCCGCAGCAACTTTTACGCTGCGCACGGTGACGGAAAACCCTTCCGGCGCGCCCAGCTTCGTCATGTCGTCGGAGAAGGAATACTGCGTCTTGGCGATGCAGACGGGCGTCCCCCCGAACCCGAGTTCGGTGAGCCGCGCGATCTGCGATTCCGCCTCCGCCGTATACGTGACGCCCGCGCCGCCGTAGACTTTGGTCACGACTGCGCCGATCTTTTCCTTGATGGGCGCGCTTTCGTCATAGCAATAGCGGAATGCGCTCGGCTGCCCGCACAGGCGGATGACCTCCTCCGCGAGCGCCTCGCCGCCCTTGCCGCCTTCCGCCCAGACGTCGGAAAGCACGGCGTTCACGCCGAGGGAGGCGCATTTTTCGATGACGAGCGAGATCTCCGCGTCCGTATCCGTGGGGAAACGGTTGACGGCGACCACGACGGGCAGCCCGTAAACGTCTTTGATGTTGGAAACGTGGCGCAGCAGATTGGGGAGCCCCCGCTCGAGCGCGGCAAGATCCTCCCTGCCGAGTTCGGTCTTCTGCATGCCGCCGTGCATTTTAAGCGCGCGGACCGTAGCGACGACGACGACCGCAGACGGGGTGAGGTGCGCGACCCTGCACTTGATGTCGAGGAATTTTTCCGCCCCGAGATCGGCGCCGAATCCCGCTTCCGTGACCGCGTAATCGCCGAGGGCGAGCGCCGCGCGCGTCGCCATGACGGAATTGCAGCCGTGCGCGATGTTGGCAAACGGCCCGCCGTGCACAAAGGCGGGCGTCCCTTCCAGCGTCTGCACGAGGTTGGGCTTTAAAGCGTCTTTTAAAAGCGCCGCCATGGCGCCCGTCGCCTTGAGCTGCCCCGCCGTGACGGGCGCGCCGTCATACGTGTAGCCGACGACGATGCGCGAGAGGCGCGCCTTGAGGTCGGAGAGCGAATCGGCAAGGCAGAGAACAGCCATGATCTCGCTGGCGACCGTGATGTCATACCCGTCCTCGCGCGGGACGCCGCTTTTCGGGCCGCCCATGCCGTCCACGACGTTGCGAAGCTGGCGGTCGTTCATATCCACGCACCTGTGCCAGGTGATGCGGCGCGGGTCGAGATTGAGCTCGTTGCCCTGGAAGATATGGTTGTCGATCATCGCAGCGAGCAGATTGTTCGCCGCGCCGATGGCATGGAAATCGCCCGTGAAGTGCAGATTGATGTCCTCCATGGGAATGACCTGAGCGTATCCTCCGCCCGCCGCGCCGCCTTTGACGCCGAACACGGGGCCCAGGGAAGGCTCGCGCAGGGCGACGACCACCTTCTTGCCGAGGCGGGAAAGGCCGTCCGCGAGCCCGATGGTCGTGGTCGTCTTGCCCTCGCCCGCAGGCGTGGGATTGATGGCGGTGACGAGGATGAGCTTGCCCCGCTTTTTTTTGCCTTCAAAGGCGGACAGACTGACTTTTGCCTTGTATTTGCCGTAATACTCGATATCCTCTTCGGAAAGCCCGGCTTTGCGGGCGATCTTCAGGATGTGCTCTGGCTTTGCCTGCTGAGCGATCTCCAGATCCGTCTTCATGATCCGCTTCCCCCTTTTGCTTTACTTGAAATATCTGACGGCGCTCTCAAAGAGCTTCATATCGTACAAACCGGGCACGTTGCGGTAAAGCCCGCTGCCCTTGCGCTCGGAATGCCCCATCTTGCCGAATACCCTGCCGTCGGGCGAGAGGATGCCCTCGATGGCGGCGGCGCTGCCGTTGGGGTTGAAGCGCACGTCCATCGTGGCGCGGCCTTCCAGATCGACGTACTGCGTCATGATCTGCCCGTTTGCGGCAAGTTTTTCAATGAGTTCGTCGCTCGCGATGAACTTGCCCTCCCCGTGCGAGACGGGCACGGAGAATACGTCGCCTGCCTTCACGCCCGAAAGCCAGGGCGAACGGGCGGAAGCGACGCGCACGCGCACGATGCGCGACTGATGGCGCCCGATATCGTTGTAGGTAAGCGTCGGGCAGCTTTCGTCCGTATCCACGATCTTGCCGAACGGCACGAGCCCGAGCTTGATGAGCGCCTGGAAGCCGTTGCAGATGCCGCCCATCAGCCCGTCGCGCGCGTTGAGCAGCGCTTCCGTCTGCTCCCTCACCGCGGCGTTGCGGAAGAACGCGGTAATGAATTTGCCGGAACCGTCCGGTTCGTCGCCGCCCGAAAATCCGCCCGGGATGAAGAGGATGTTGCTCTCCCCGATCTTGCGGGCAAACGCCTCGACCGAACGGGAAACGTCCTCCTTGCTGAGGTTGCGGATGACGAAAATATCCGCTTCCGCACCCGCATCCTCAAATGCCTTCGCCGTATCGTATTCGCAGTTGGTGCCGGGAAACACGGGGATGAGCACCTTCGGACGGGCCGCCTTGTGCGAACACGTCAGCGCGCTGCGTCCCTCAAAGGTATAGGTCTCTGCCGCCTTCTGCGGCGCGGGAATGTTGCAGGCGTATACGGGCTCCAGCTTGTCCTCGTAGATCTTTGTGAGTTCGGCGAGGGAAAGCGACGTTCCGCCGAGCGAAATGCGCTCTTCTTCCGTCGTTCTGCCGAGGGGCGCGCCGACCGTCTCCTCCCCTGCAAGTTCGAGAAGGAAACTCCCGTAAGCGTAAGAAAAGAGATCCTCCGTCTTTACGCCGTCCGCAAAGGCAAAGCCGATCCGGTTGCCCATGCACATCTTCAAAATGCCCTCGGCGATGCCGCCGTAAACGGGCGTGAAGGCGGAGAGCGCCTTGCCGGAGCGCAGCAGCCCCGTCACCGTGCGGAAAACCGAGATGAGCGAAGAGGGCACCGGCAGGCCGTTTTCGTCATAGTCGGGGCGGAGCAGCACGACGGGATGCCCCGCCGCCTTGAATTCGGGCGAACGCACCTCGTCCGCCTTCCCCGTGGTGACGGCAAACGAAACCAGCGTGGGAGGGACGTCGATGTGTTCGAACGTGCCGCTCATGGAATCCTTGCCGCCGATCGCCGCACAGCCCAGATCGAGCTGCGCGCGGAAGGCGCCGAGCAGCGCCGCGAGCGGCTGCCCCCAGCGCTTGGGATCGCGCATGGGCTTTTCAAAATATTCCTGGAAGGTAAGATATACGTCCTCAAACGCCGCGCCGGACGCGATGAGTTTGGAGATGCTCTCTACCACGGCAAGATACGCCCCGTGATAAGGGCTCTTCTCCGCGACGTACGGATTGCCGCCCCATGCCATGTACGAGACGGTATCCGTGTGCCCCTTCTCGACGGATACGAGATGCACCATCGCCTGCGAAGGCGTCATCTGATGTTTGCCGCCAAAGGGCATGAGCACCGTACCGGCGCCGATCGTGGAATCGAACCGCTCGGAAAGCCCGCGCTTGGAGCAGACGTTGAGGTCCCCTGCAAGCGCGCGGAATCCCTCCGCAAAGTCGGACACGGGATCCCTGTTGTAATTTTGCGCCTTTTCCGGCGCGACGCAGATGTGTTTTTCCGCGCCGTTGGAATTGAGGAATTTGCGGGAAACGTCCACGATCTTTTTCCCGTTCCACGTCATGACGAGGCGCGGCGTTTCCGTCACCGTGGCGACGACCGTCGCCTCGAGGTTTTCTTTCTGTGCAAGGGCGATGAACTCGTCCGTCTTGTCCGCTTCCACCACGACCGCCATGCGCTCCTGGGACTCGGAAATGGCGAGCTCCGTACCGTCCAGCCCGTCGTATTTTTTGGGCACGGCGTTAAGGTCGATCGAAAGTCCGTCTGCAAGCTCGCCGATGGCGACGGAGACGCCGCCCGCGCCGAAGTCGTTGCAGCGCTTGATGAGCAGCATCGCCCGTTTGTTGCGGAAAAGCCGCTGGAGCTTTCTCTCCTCGGGCGCGTTGCCCTTCTGTACTTCCGCGCCGCAGGCAGTCAGCGACTGCGCGGTGTGCGATTTGCTGGAACCCGTGGCGCCGCCGCAGCCGTCGCGCCCCGTCCTGCCGCCGAGCAGAATGACCTTATTCCCGGGGAGCGGGCATTCACGGCGCACGTTCTCCGCGGGCGTCGCCGCGATGACCGCGCCGATCTCCAGCCGCTTGGCGACGTAGCCCTCGTGATAAAGTTCATCCACCTGCCCCGTGGCGAGCCCGATCTGATTTCCGTAAGAAGAATAGCCTGCCGCGGCCGTGGTGACGATCTTGCGCTGCGGGAGCTTGCCCTTGAGCGTATCTTTGACGGGCGTAAGCGGATCTCCCGCGCCCGTGACGCGCATGGCGGCGTAGACGTAGCTCCTGCCCGAAAGCGGATCGCGGATGGCGCCGCCGATGCAGGTCGCCGCGCCGCCGAACGGCTCGATCTCCGTGGGATGGTTATGCGTTTCGTTCTTAAAGAGGAGCAGCCAATCCTGCGATTTGCCGTCCACGTCCACTTTGATCTTGACGGTACAGGCGTTGATCTCCTCCGATTCGTCGAGTTTTTCCAGCATGCCGCGCTTTTTGAGAAGTTTTGCCGCCAGCGTGGCGATATCCATGAGGTTGACGGGCATTTTGCGGTCTAGCTCCTTGCGCGCCGCAAGGTATTCCTCATACGTTTCGCGCAAAAATTCATCTTCGAAGGAAACCGAGTCGATGGTGGTGAGGAAGGTAGTATGGCGGCAGTGATCCGACCAATACGTATCGATCATGCGGATCTCTGTGAGGGTGGGATCACGCCCTTCTTCCTTGAAATACTCCTGACAAAAAGCGATATCGTCGAGGTCCATGGCGAGCGCATAGCGGGAAACGAATTCCTCCAGCCCCGCGCGGTCGAGCTGCAAAAACCCGTGCAGCGTCTCCACTTCCGTGGGGACGGGGTGCTCGATCTTCAGCGTCCCGGGGAGGGAAAGGCAGGCCTCCCGGCTCTCTACAGGGTTGATGACGTAGCGCTTGATCGCAGACATGCCCTCCTCGGAAACCCGTCCGTACACCGCGTACACCTTGGCGGTGCGCACGAGCGGGCGCTCCTTTTGCGAGACGAGCTGGATGCACTGCGCCGCCGAATCGGCGCGCTGATCGAACTGCCCGGGAAGATATTCCACCGCAAACACGTTGGCGCCCGTAAGGTCGGCCTCTTCGCTTGCGACATCCATCTGCGGTTCGGAAAACACCGTTTTGACGCAGGCGTCAAAGAGCGGTTTTTCGATATCCTCCACGTCGTAGCGGTTGAGGATGCGGATGCGCTCCACGCCAGAAACGCCAAGAAGTTCGCAGACGTCGCCGTGCAGCTTCTGCGCCTCCGCGTCGAATCCGGGCTTTTTTTCCACGTAAACTCTGTATACCATGTCAGTCCTCCCCAAGGCAGGCGAGCGCGCGCTTGCCGATATCCGTTCTCATGTAAGCGTTTGCGAAGGAGATCTTCCCCGCGAGCGAATAGGCGCCGCGGACAGCCTCCTTCAGCGTTTTTGCCGTGGCGACGGCGCCGAGGACGCGCCCGCCCGAAGTCTTCAGCACGCCGTCCTCCCGTTTCGCGCCCGCCACGAAGATCTCCTCCCCGGAAGAAAGCGCGGGCATGGTGATGGGATAGCCCGTTTCATACTTCTGCGGATATCCTTCGGAAGCGAGAACGACGCAGCACGCCGCGCCCTTTTTGAAGCGCACCATGTCCGGAGAAAGCGTGCCGTCGTGCACCGCCTGCATGATGGTGAGAAGGTCGCTCTCGAGAAGCGGCAGCACCACCTGCGTTTCGGGATCGCCGAACCGGCAGTTGTATTCGATGACCTTGGGCCCCTTGGGCGTGAGCATGAGTCCGAAGTAAAGGCAGCCCTTAAAGGGACGCCCTTCCGCGTTCATTGCAGACACGGTAGGCCGGAAAATGCGCTCCATGCACTCCCTTGCAACGGCATCCGTGTAATACGGATTGGGCGCAACGGTGCCCATGCCGCCCGTGTTCAGCCCCTTGTCGCCATCCATTGCGCGCTTGTGATCCATGGAGGAGACCATGGGCACGATGGTCTTGCCGTCCGTAAAGGAAAGCACGGAAACCTCCGGTCCCGTCAGAAACTCCTCGACGAGGATGCGGTTGCCGCTGCTGCCGAAGACCTTGTCACACATGATCTCCCGCACGGCGCGTTCCGCCTCGGCAAAATCCTGCGCGATGATGACGCCCTTGCCGAGCGCCAGCCCGTCCGCCTTGATGACGGCGGGATACTCCGCCGTCTTCAGATAGGCGACGGCCGCTTCCGCGTCGTCGAACGTCTCGCTGTCCGCCGTGGGGATGCCGTACTTCTTCATGAGCTGCTTGGAAAAGACCTTGCTCCCCTCGATGACCGCCGCTTCCGCGTGCGGCCCGAAACAGGGGATGCCCATCGCCTCGAGCTTATTGACGCAGCCGAGCACGAGCGGATCGTCGGGCGCGACCACGGCAAAATCGACGGGATGTTCCGCCGCAAACCGCAGGATCCCCTCGATGTCCGTCGCCTTGACGGGGAAGCATTCCGCATCCGCCGCAATGCCGCCGTTGCCGGGGAGCGCGTAGACCGTCTCCACCGACGCGTTCTTTTTCAGGCTTTTGATGATGGCGTGTTCCCTTCCGCCGCCGCCCACTACCAGAATTTTCATATCAGTCTCCCGTATCTTCCGCCGCCCGCTTCGCTGCATAAGGCGGCGCCATGTCCGTATGTTTCGCAAAAAACAGAGAAATCGTTTTGCACCCAAAACGACCTCTCAGCATAGTTGGTTCAGTGATGGAACAGCCGCATGCCCGTAAAGGCCATGACCATACCGTATTTGTCCGCCGCCTCGATGACGAGGTCGTCGCGCACCGAGCCGCCCGGTTCGGCGACGTAGCTCACGCCGCTGAGCGCCGCGCGGTCGATGTTGTCGGCAAACGGGAAGAAGGCGTCCGATCCTAAGGACACGCCCGAGATCGTCTTTAAATACGCCCGTTTTTCTTCCCGCGTGAAGCGCTCCGGCCGTACGGCAAAATACTTGCGCCAGACGCCCTCGCCGAGCACCTCGTCGTCTTCATCGGAAAGATACAGATCGATGACGTTGTTCTTTTCCGGGCGGCCCACCCCTTCCGCAAACTTGAGGGAAAGCACCTTTTCATGCTGGCGCAGGTGCCACAGGTCTGCCTTCTGCGCCGCAAGGCGCGTACAATGGATGCGGGACTGCTGCCCGGCGCCCACGCCGATCGCCTGCCCGTCCGCCGCAAAACAGACGGAATTGGACTGCGTATACTTCAGCGTGATGAGCGAGATGATGAGGTCGATCGCCTTGTCGTCCGGCAGCGCCTTGTTTTTGGTGACGATGCGGGAGAGCAGCTCGCGGTCGATGCGGAAATTATTGCGCCCCTGTTCAAAAGTAATGCCGAACACCTGCTTGCGCTCGATCTCTGCGGGCACGTAAGAAGGGTCGATCTTGACGACGTTGTAGCCGCCCTTGCGCTTCTGCTTCAGAACTTCCAGCGCTTCCGGCGTATACCCGGGCGCGATGATGCCGTCGGAAACTTCGCGGGCGATGATCTTCGCCGTGGCAAGGTCGCATTCGTCGGAAAGCGCGATCCAGTCGCCGAAGGAAGACATGCGGTCGGTCCCGCGGGCACGCGCATATGCGCAGGCGAGCGGCGAATCGTCAAGCCCCTCGATATCGTCGACGAAACACGCCCGTTTGAGCGCGGGAGAAAGCGCCTTCCCGACCGCCGCCGAAGTGGGCGAAACGTGTTTGAAACTCGTCGCGGCGCACAGGCCCGTCGCTTCTTTGATCTCCTTGACGAGCTGCCAGGAATTGAAGGCGTCGAGGAAGTTGATATACCCGGGCCGCCCGTTCAGGATCTCTACGGGCAGTTCGCTTCCGTCTGCCATATAGATGCGTGCGGGCTTCTGGTTGGGATTGCAGCCGTATTTGAGCGAAAATTCTTTCATGCATTCACCTCGTGTTTGTTATAAAGGACGCTCTCCGACGCGCCGCTTTCAAGGTCGATGGCGCGGCAATAGAGGGAAATTTTATTGTTTTCATCGAGATTTTCCCAGATCTCGCGCGCAAACGCGCGCACGTCGTCGGGAATGCAAACGCACTCCGGCTCCCCTTCGAAGGTGGGCAGGGGATCGCCGTCCGTGACGTACGTGTGCAGAAAATGCCCGACGCCGTCAAGCGGTTCATAGTCAAACGTGAAGCGGTTGCAGGCGCTCCCCGCTTTGTCTGCGCTCTTCAGAATGGACATCTCATAGGAAAACTTGCCGCCGAGATGCAGAATGGCGCTGATGCGCGGGGTATAATTGGGCGCGTCCGGCTCAAACGAGCGCGTCTTCAGGGCGCAGCGGAAGCACTTGCCCGCGCGAAGATACCGTTCGATGGTATCCGTCTGATCGCCGTTGGTGACGATGACGTCGTTTTCCACGCGCTTGACCGGCGAATAGATGATGAGGGACGGATCCTCCACCTTACTCTCGTCAAAGGGATAGATGACGACTTCCTCCCCCTGCTCCACGAACACGCGGTTGCGGCTGTTCTCGCTCCTGCCCATGATAAAATAGGCAAACATCGCCTTTTTGCCGTCCGCCGACTTGCCGACGGCGATGCCGCGGCCCACGTACGGGTTGCCCGCGATGCGCTGTTTCATGCTCTTCACTTCGTATCCCATCTCATTCTCCTCTGAGTTTTTTGCATACTTCTTCCACGGCGCGCGGGAGCAGGATCCATTCCGCCTCCTCCATCACCCGCCGCTGCAGCGTCTCCGGCGTATCGTCTGCCCTGACGCAGACTGCCTTCTGGGCTATGATCTCCCCGCCGTCCGGGATCTCGTTGACGTAATGCACGGTCGCACCCGTCACCTTGACGCCGCGGGCAAGCGCCGCCTCGTGCACCTTCAGCCCGTAATACCCCTTGCCGCAGAAGGAAGGGATGAGGGACGGATGCACGTTGATCATGCGCCCCGCATAGCGGGAAGTAAACGACGCGCTGAGCACGGACAGATACCCCGCCAAAACGATCATGCCGATGCCGCGCTCCTGCAGGACGCGCAGCATCTCCTCCTCCCGCCGTCCGGCGTCGGGAAACTGCGTGCGGCTGACGCATACCGTCTCCACGCCGAATCGTTTTGCCCGCTCGAACGCGTATACGCCCTCGCGGTTGGAGAGCACGAGCCGGATCTCCCCGTCGGGGATCTCTCCGCGGCGCTCCGCCTCCAGGATCGCCTGTAAATTCGTCCCGCCGCCCGAAACGAACACGGCGACGGGGATCTTGCTCAGCATAATACGACCCCGTCCTCGCTCTTTTCGATCAAACCTATGACGTAAGCGCCGGCGCCGTGTTGGTTGAGCAGGCGCACGGCCTTATCGGCGTCCTCTTTGGCGACGACAACGCTCATGCCCACGCCCATATTGAAGGTATTGAACATGTCGCGCTCGGCGATCTTCCCCCTCTCCTGAATGAGCCGGAATACGGGAAGCACCTTAACGTCAGACTTGCGGATGCGGACGCCGAGTCCCTTGGGGATGGAACGGGGCATGTTTTCATAAAAACCGCCGCCCGTGATGTGCGAGACGCCCTTGACGGCGACCTCCTCAAACAGCGCGAGCATGGGCTTTACGTAAATTTTGGTCGGCGTGAGCAGCGTTTCCCCGAGGGAAGCGCCTCCGAGTTCGGGCACGGGCGCCGCAAGATCGGCATGCTCCACGTCGAACACCTTGCGCACCAGCGAAAAACCGTTGGAGTGCACGCCCGAGGACGGGAGCGCGATCATCACGTCCCCCTCCTTCATGCTCGCCTTATCGACGATGCGGCTGCGGTCGACGATGCCCACGGAAAACCCGGCGAGGTCGTATTCGTCTTCGGGATAGAACCCCGGCATCTCCGCCGTCTCGCCGCCGACGAGCGCGCTGCCCGCCTGCACGCAGCCTTCCGCAACGCCGCCCACGATGGAAGCGATCTTTTCCGGAACGTTCTTGCCGCAGGCGATATAATCGAGGAAAAAGAGCGGTTTCGCGCCGCAGCAGATGACGTCGTTGACGCACATGGCGACGCAGTCGATACCGACCGTATCGTGCTTGTCCATGAGGAAGGCGAGCTTGAGTTTGGTCCCCACGCCGTCCGTGCCGGAAACGAGCACCGGCCTTTCATACCCCGTAAGGTCGAGGGCGAACAGGCCGCCGAATCCGCCGATGTCGGATGCGGTCCCCTCGGTCATGGTACGGGCAATGTGCTTCTTCATGAGCTCGACCGCCTTGTACCCCGCGGTGATATCGACCCCTGCCGCCTTATAGCTTTCCGAAAAACTCTTTTCCATTCTCGTATCCTTTATTGCTTTTTCTGAAATTTGGGATTTTCGCTGATCTTCTGTTCGAAGCGGTTTTTATTGGCAGCCGCGGGGATCTCCGTCGGATACTTGCCGTCAAAACATGCCGTACAGAACCCCGTTCCGTCCCCGCCCGTGAGAAGCTTGGCGTGCTCGATATCGAGATACCCCACCGTATCCGCGCCGATCATTTTGGCAAATTCTTCCGGCGTATGGTGGCAGGCGACGAGGTGATCGCGCGAATCGATGTCCGTGCCGTAATAGCAGGGATTGAGGAAGGGAGGCGCGGAGGAAAGGAAATGCACTTCCTTTGCGCCCGCGTCATGCAGAAGCTTGACGATGCGGTCGCTCGTCGTGCCGCGGACGATGCTGTCGTCGATGAGGATGACGCGCTTGCCGCGGATGACCGATTCAACGACGTTGAGCTTGATGCGCACCTTGTCTTCGCGCATCTTCTGATCGGGGGCGATGAACGTCCTGCCGATGTATTTATTCTTGATGAACCCGATGCCGTACGGGATGCCCGAGCGCTCCGCATAGCCGAGCGCCGCATCCAAGCCCGAATCGGGCACGCCGATGACGATGTCCGCGTCGATCTTGTACTTTTCGGCGAGGAATGCGCCCGCACGGCGGCGCGCGTCGTGTACGTAGCAGCCGTCGATCTCGGAATCGGGGCGGGCGATATAGAAGTACTCGAACACGCAGAACTTCTTTTCCTGCCCGCAGTAATCGGTATAGCTCTGAATGCCGTCCTTGGTAAAGACGAGCATCTCCCCGGGCGCCACCTCGCGCACCTTTTTCGCCCCGACCGCATTGAGCGCGCAGGACTCGGAGGCGATGAGATAGCTCCCGTCGTCGCGTACGCCGTAGCAGAGCGGGCGGAACCCGTGCGGATCGCGCACGGCAATGAGTTTGGAAGGCGACATGACGACGAGCGAATAAGCGCCCTTCAGCCGCCCCATCGCCGCCAGCACCGCCTTTTCAATGGAGCTCGTCTTGACGCGCTCCTTGGTGATGATGTAGGAAATGACCTCGGTGTCCGAAGTCGTATGGAAGATGCACCCCTCGTTTTCGAGTTCGGCGCGCAGTTCAAAGGAATTGACGAGGTTCCCGTTGTGCGCGAGCGCCATGTTGCCCTTGAGATGGTTGACGACGATGGGCTGCGCGTTTTCCCTGCCGCTCGTGCCCGTGGTGCCGTAACGGACGTGGCCGATCGCCATATTGCCCGTGCCGAGATTTTTGATGACTTCGGCGGAGAACACGTCGTTGACGAGCCCGACGTCCTTATATGCCTTGAAGACGCCGTCGTCGTTGACGACGATGCCCGCCGACTCCTGGCCGCGGTGCTGCAGAGCGAACAGCGCGTAATAGGTGGTAGATGCGACTTCCTGCGTGGACGGCGCAAAGATGCCGAACACGCCGCATTCTTCGTGGATGTGTCCCGTCATGGCGGCTTATTCCCCCATCAGGCGGCGGAACACTTCCTTGTAGGCATCCTCAACGCCGCCCATGTCTCTTCTGAATCTGTCTTTGTCCAGCTTTTCGTTGGTCGCAAGGTCCCAGAGCCTGCAGGTATCGGGCGAGATCTCGTCCGCGAGGACGATCTTCCCGTCGGGCAGACGGCCGAACTCGAGCTTGAAGTCGACGAGGCGGATCCCCAGTGCTTTGAAATACTCCACGAGCACTTCGTTCACCCGGAATGCCATCGCCTTGATGGTCTCGATCTCCTCCTTCGTGGCGAGGTGGAGCGCCAGCGCATGATAGGAATTGAGGAGCGGATCGCCGAGATCGTCGTTCTTGTAGGAGAACTCGATGGTCGGTTCGTCGAAGACGATGCCCTCTTCCACGCCGTAGCGCTTGGCAAACGAACCCGCAGATACGTTGCGGATGATGACCTCGAGCGGGACGATCTGCACCTTTTTGACGAGCGTCTCGCGGTCGGAAAGCTCCTTGACGAAGTGCGTGGGGACGCCCTTCATCTCCAGAAGCTGCATCAGAAGATTGCTCATGCGGTTGTTGACGATGCCTTTTCCGACGATCGTGCCCTTTTTGAGGCCGTTGAACGCCGTCGCGTCGTCCTTATAGGAGACGATGCAGAGCGTTTCGTCCTCCGTCGCATACACTTTTTTTGCCTTGCCTTCATACAGTTGTACAGTCTTTTCCATCCTAACGTTATCTCCTTTCCGTATGGTAAAATTGATTGCTCAGAGGTGATATGTTTGCGCGATCTCCGCGTCCTTTTTCAGCACGCTCTCCGCGGCGTTCCGGCGCGCGGCAAGCAGCTTGTCCCGCAGCGCTTCGTCCCCGACGGCGAGGATCTCCGCGGCGAGCAGCGCCGCATTTGCCGCACCGTCGATGGCGACGGTCGCAACGGGGATCCCGGACGGCATCTGCACGGTGGACAGAAGCGCGTCCAGCCCGTCGAGCGTGGAACTTCTGACGGGGATGCCGATGACGGGGAGCACGGTATTGGCCGCGAGCGCCCCCGCGAGATGCGCCGCCTTGCCTGCGGCGGCGATGATGACGCCGAACCCGTTTTCCGCCGCCTGCATGGCGAACGCGCGCGCCTGTTCCGGCGTTCTGTGCGCGGAATAGACGTGCACTTCAAAGGGAATGCCGTATTCCCTGAAAACGGCGAACGCCTTCTCCACGACGGGAAGGTCGCTGTCGCTGCCCATGACGATAGCTGCTTTTTTCATGATGATCCTCCTTTTTTAAGCAAAACAGGGCAGTTCTGTCCCCTTCAGAAGGAACAGAACTGCCCAGTCGGACGACAATGATTTCCGGCTTCCTGCTCCCTTGCGGTGCCCCGCGTTTTCCGACAGTTGCAGAAACCCTTACATTGAGTTTTCATGACAATATTATAGCAAAGGAAGCGTCGGCTCGTCAAGCGTTCGAGCGCGGTTTGCGGGAAAATCTCCCCGCCTTTGCCGCCTCCTTTTCCGCATTCAGAGCGCGACGTCAAGCAGCATCATCAGGCAGAAGCCCGCCGCGACGCCCAACCCCGCCGCCGTCTTGTGCGAGGCGAAACATTCGGGGATGAGCTCGGAGCAGACGACCGCGATCATGGCGCCCGCGGAAAAGGACAGCGCCCACGGCATGAGCCCCGAGACGAATGCCGCCGCCAAGGCGCCCAGCACGCAGGACGGGATCTCCACGGCGCCGGACGCCTGCGCGAGAAAGAAGCTCTTCTTCGGCGTCATGCCCTGCTGACGCAGGGGGAAGGCCACGCACATCCCTTCCGGGAAGTTCTGCATGGCGATGCCGAACGCAAGCAGGAGCGCGGGGAGAAGTTCGCCCGAAAAGGCGCCCTGCGCCACGGCGACCCCCACCGCCATCCCCTCCGGAACGTTGTGCAGCGTGACGGCGAACAAGAGCAGCGCGTTCTTCCCCCGCGCCGTCTTTCTGCGCTCCGTGCGGGAGAGCGCCGCACCCGTCCCGACGAGGAAGAGCGCCCCCGCGCCGAACCCGAGCACCGCCGGGACGTAAGCGGGCAGCGTCCCCTCGTATTCGAGCGCGGGAAGCAGGAGCGAAAAGAAACTTGCGGCGACCATGATCCCCGCCGCGGCGCCCGAACAGAGCGAGAGCAGCCGCTCCGAAAGTCTGCCCGAAAAAAAGACGAAAGAGGCGCCGAGCGCCGTCATGCCGTACATGAAGAGGGAGGCGATGAGCGCCTGCCACACGCCCCCGAGCGAGAAAAACCACTGCATTCGTAAGACCCCCGTCACGGGGCGCACCCCGTCACGCTATCTTATGCGCCGCCGCTGCCGCGGCGTTCCCCGCACGGCAGAAAAAAAACCGCCGCAAAAGCGGCGGTGATGCATGCGTTTATCCTTCGCGTTCTTCCGCGGCGGGCGCAGGCAGCGCATCCGGGCGGATGTTGACGTCCAGCTGATCGAAGGGGATGACGATGCCGTTTGCGTCGAACGCTGCCTTGATGTCGCGCAGCAGCGCGTAATACACCGTCCAGTAATCGCCGTTTTTGCACCATACGCGCACATACAGATTGATGGCGCTCGACCCGTAAGCGCCCACTTCGATGAAGGGCGCGGGATCGGAAAGGACGAGCTCGTTCTTGGCGCAGACCTCGGCGATGAGCGCGCGCGCCAATGCCACGTCCGTATCGTAAGCGACGCCCATGACCACGTCGCAGCGCCTGGTTTCCTTGGCGGAATTGTTGACGATGACGTTGTTGGCGAGCGTGCCGTTGGGGATCATGACCAGCTTGTTGTCGGGGGTGACGATGTCGGTATAAAAGAGCCGGATATCCTCCACCGTGCCTTCCTCGCCGTTGCTCTTGATATAGTCGCCGATCTTGAAGGGGCGCATGACGATGATGATGACGCCGCCCGCAAAGTTGGAAAGCGTTCCCTGTACGGCGAGCGAGATGCCGACGCCGACCGAAGCGATGACCGCGGAAACGGACGCCGTTTCAATGCCGACGTACCCGACGAGGCAGGCGAGAATGACCACCTTGACGAGGATGCGCAACCCCTGCGTGCCCACGCGGGCAAGCGTTTCGTCCACATGACGCTTCTGCAGTTTTTTATACAGGCGCTTGGTGATGACGTTCGTGATCTTGAACGCGATAATGAGGAGCACGATGGCAATGACGAGGCGGATGCCCGTCGTCGTCATCCAATTGACGATCGCGTCCAAAACCGCGCCCCAGTCGATGCCGGCTCCCGCCTCTGCGGTAAGCAATGCCGTCTGCATGTATTTCCTCCGTAAAAATGATTTCCTTCTCCGCCGCCCGTTATACGCCGAAGCGGTAAACGGCGGTGAACGCGTAACGCGCCCCGGGCGCAAGGACGGAACTGCCCGCCGCCGCATACTCGGGGACCTGCATGTTGTTGGGGATAAGCTGCGTTTCCAGGCAGAAGCCTGCGCGCGGTCCGTAATACGCGCCCTTTCCTGCAAAGTGCAGCCCGTTGCCCGTATACAGCTGCACGGCAGGCATGTCCGTGCCGCACTCCATACGGATGCCCGTCTTCGGACTCTCGGCGATGGCGTACCATACGAACTGCCCGCATTCGTTTTTCAGGCGGAAGCAATGGTCGTACCCGTTTCCGTGACGGAGATCTTCATCCTCCGCCCCGATGTCCCTGCCGAGCGGCTTGGGCGACGTAAAGTCGAACGGCGTACCCTTGACCGGACGGAACCCGCCCGTCGGCAACAGCCGTTCGTCGGATCTTGCGATCTTGTCGCTGTCGAGAAAGAGGAGCTGGTCGAGGATGCTGCCCGTTTCTTCCCCGCTGAGGTTGAAATAGGTATGATTGGTGAGATTGACGGCCGTCGTCTTGTCCGTCTCCGCCGCATAGTCAATGCGCAGCTCTCCGCCGCGGAAGGTATAGGTGACGGAAACGCGGAGCGTCCCGGGATAATTTTCCTCCCCGTCGGGCGAAAGGAGCGAAAGCGTGAGGGAATCCCCGCTGACCGAATGCTCCCAAAGTTTTTTTTGGAACCCTTCCCTGCCGCCGTGGCGATGGTTGACGCCGTCGTTGCGGTAAAGCTGATAGGTCTTACCGTCAAGTTCGAGCTTGCCGCCGCCGATGCGGTTTGCGAACCGCCCGACGAGCTGCCCGAGGCATCCCCCGTTGTTTTCGTAGGATGCGACGTCGCAATACCCGAGCACGACGTCCGTTGGCGTGCCGTTCCTGTCCGGCACGACGAGCGACTGCACCGCGCCGCCGAGGTCGAGGACCGTCGCCGACGACGCCCCGTCGCGGAAGGTGAACGCGGTGACGTCCCTGCCGTCCTTCGTCTGTCCGAAAATTCTGCTCTCGATCATATTGATCCTCCCTGCCCGCCTTGCGGGCGACGGGCGGCCCCGCCGCCCTTCTTGCGTGTCTTATATGAAAACCGCTACGATTATACCACAGCCGCGCGCGAAAGTAAATAAATTTTTGCCGCCCGAAGCAAATTAAAGATATGCAGAAAAAGAAACTCCTCATCGCACTGCTGTTTGCGGTGTTCCTCGTCCTTCTCTCCCACGTCGGCACGCGCATGACCGCCGTGCAGCCCGCCTTTTCCTTCGCCGCCGAAGAGGAGAAACAGGTTTTTCTCACCTTCGACGACGGGCCGAGCACCGTCGTCACCAACCGCATCCTCGACGTCCTTTCCCGCGAAAAGGTGCAGGCGACCTTTTTTATCGTCAGCGACCGCGCCGAAACGCGCAAAGAGACCCTCCTGCGCATCGCGCGGGAGGGCCATACCCTCGGCGTGCATTCCAAAACGCACGAATATGCAAAGATCTATGCCTCAAACGCCTCCCTCCTCGCCGACGCCAGGGCGTGCGCCGCGTTCATCGCATCCGTGACGGGAAAAATGCCGGACGTTTACCGTTTCCCCGGCGGACAAGGCACGCGGGCGCAGCGGGAATTGCTTGAACGGGAAGGATTCCGCGTCGTCTCCTGGAACGCGAGCTGCGGCGACGAGGAGATCGCGGGGGCAAGCGCGGACATGCTGGTGCGAAAGAGCGCGGAGAGCGCCGCAAACAAACGCCGCGTCGTGCTTCTCTGCCACGATTCCGCGCCGCACCGCGCGACGGCGGAAGCGCTGCCCCGCATCATTGCGCATTTCCGCGCGCAGGGCTATTGCTTCTGCGCCTTCTGAACGCCGCGCGGCGGCACGCGAACTTATACGCCTCCCCGAGCGGGACCACGGCGGCCGAGCAGAGGAACACCGCGCCCCACTGCCCTGCCGTGAGCGGCGTGAGGGCAAACGCATCGGCGAAGGCGGGCACGAAACAGAGGAGCATGTTCGCCCCGACGCCCAGCGCCACCGTAAAAAGCAGCGCGCGGTTGGAGACGAGGTCGCGCGGGCGCAGCGCCCCCTCTTCCTTGCGTACGTTAAAGGCATGGAAGAGTTCAAGGAAGGAGAGCGTGAAAAACGCCGCCGTACTCGCCGCGCCGTTCCCCCAATGCGCAAGCCCGAAACAGAAGATGCCCACGGCGAGCGCCGTCTGCACGAGCCCGAAATACGCCATCGCACAGAGCGAACGGCGGGAGAAGATCTCCTTTTCCGAGACGGGCGGCCGACGCATCGCGCCCTCCGTGCGTTCCACGCCGAGCGCGAGCACGGGGAGGGAATCTGTGATGAGATTGATCCACAAGAGCTGCGTGGACGAGAGAAACTCGAACCGCCACAAAAACAGCGTGACGAGCAGAACGGAAAGCACCTCGGCAAAATTGGTGGCAAGAAAGAAGGAGATCGTCTTTTTGACGTTATAAAAGACGTTCCGCCCCTCTTCCGCCGCGCGGACGATGGTGGAAAAATCGTCGTCGGAAATGACCATGTCGGCGGCGTCCTTCGTGACGTCCGTCCCCGAGCCCATGGCGATCCCGATGTCCGCCGCACGGATGGACGGCGCGTCGTTGACGCCGTCGCCCGTCATGGCGACGACCTCGCCCTTCTTTTGCAACGCGCGCACGATCTCCGATTTGTGCTTGGGGGAAACGCGCGCGTAGACGGAATATGCGTCCGCCCGGGACGCATACGCTTCCCCGAGCGCGTCCATCTCCTCCCCCGTGATGACCTCCCGGCGGGAGGCGGCGATGCCGAGGCGGGACGCGATGGCATAGGCCGTATCCGCGCTGTCCCCCGTGATCATGACCGTGCGGATGCCGGCGCCGCGGCAGGCCGTTACCGCAGCTTTTGCCCCTTCCTTGGGCGGATCGAGCATGGCGGCGATTCCGAGAAAGACGAGCCCCTCCTCCGCCGGCGCCCCGCCGTATCCGCCTTCCGCAAAGGCGAGCACGCGCATGGCGCGATCGGAGAGCGCGCGGACGCGATCCGCCGCTTTTTTTCTGTCCTCCTCCGTCATGCCGCGCGCACCCGTACCGTCGGCGATCCGCGTGCACCGCGCGAGGACGACGTCCGCCCCGCCCTTTACGTAAAGGGCACGCCCCCGCGCCGTCTCCGCGGCGACGCTCATGCGCTTGCGTTCGGAGGTGAACGGAATACCGCCCAACCTGCGGAACGGGCAGGAAAAGCCGACCGTGTCCGCATATTCAACGAGCGCGATCTCGGTAGGATCGCCCACATACGCCCCCGGGGCGCCTTTGACCGTGTTGCAGATGCGGATGCAGGTCAGAAGCCTTTGCTGTACCGCCGTCCCCGAATACGCCTCTTCGGCGGCGGAAAGGTCGGTGACGATCGCCTCCACCGTCATTTTGTTTTTGGTGAGCGTGCCCGTCTTATCCGTGCAAATACAGGTGCAATTGCCCAGCGTCTCCACGGCGGAAAGCTTTTTTGCGACTGCCCGCGCCGCCGCCATGCGCTGCACGCCCATGGCAAGGATGATGGTGACAACGGCGCCCATGCCCTCGGGAATGGCGGCGACCGCAACCGCCACGGCGGACATGAGATTCTCGAGAAACCCCACCCTGTGCGAGAGCAGCCCGCCCAAAAACAGCACGATCGCCACAGAGAGCACGGTGACGGAGATGAGCTTCCCCAGGCGTTCCACCGTCCTGTCGAGCGGGGTCGGCGTCGGAGCGGACGAACCGAGAAGATCGGCGATCCTGCCCACTTCCGTCTGCATGCCCGTATGCACGACCACGCAGCGGGCGCTGCCCGCCACGCAGAACGCGGAGGAGAACACACTGTTGCTCCGCTCGGCGAGCACGCGCGTCCTGACTATCCCCGGCCGCTTGGCGGCGGGAAGCGATTCCCCCGTGAGAGAGGATTCGTCGCAGCGCAGATTTTCCGAAGAGAGAATGAGGCAGTCGGCGGGCACCCTGTCGCCTTCCGCAAGCTCGATGACGTCGCCCGGGACGAGAAGCGAGGCATCAAGTTCGACGACGCGTCCGTCGCGCACCGCCTTTGCCGTACACACGGAGAGCTTTTTGAGTTTTTCCAGTGCGCTGTCGGCGCGGTACTGCTGCAGAAAGCCCACCACGGCGTTCAACAGAATGATAAAGAGCAGGATCGCCGTATCGGCAAGCTGATTTTTATCGCGCGTGAGAAAGGCGAGCACGGCGGAAAGGAAGGCCGCGCAGATGAGGATGACCGTCATAAGATCGCGGAACTGCGAAAAGAAAAGCGCGGCAAGGCTGCGCTTCTTCCCTTCCCTGAGCTGATTGCTGCCGTACCGCTGCAGGCGGCGCCCGGCCTCCTCCCCGCTCAATCCCCGCTCGGCGGCGCCGAGCGATCGTAACACTTCTTCTTTGGGCAGCGCATAGTATTCCATATGGATAGCCTATGAAGGGCGCTGCGCGATTATGCCCTGTTTTTCGGCATGAAAAAAGGCGGCTCACGCCGCCCCTTTTTCGTTCAGTCCCTCGCGCCGTATTGCGCGCGGTAGTCCTTCATCGCCTGCAAATATTCTTTGCCGCCGATGACCCCCTGCTCGATCGCCGCAATGATGTCCTCGATGGTAACGATGGAATATACCTTGACGCCGAATTCTTCAAACGCCTCGTGCACGGCGGAATGCTTGCTTTCCAGCCCCTTTTCCATGCGGTCAACGGAGATGATCATGGCCTCCACTTTGACGTCCGCCGCCGCCTTCAGCTTGGGCAGGATCTCGCGCAGCGCTTTGCCGGACGTCATGACGTCCTCGATGATGGCGACGCGTTCGCCGTCTTCGAGCGATTTTCCCACGAACATGCCCCCCTCGCCGTGATCCTTGACCTCCTTGCGGTCGAAGCAGAAATTGACGTCCGTCCCGTAATTCTGCGCCAAAGCGATGCTGGTGGCGACGGCAAGCGGGATGCCCTTATACGCGGGGCCGACCAGCGTCTGCGCGTCAACGCCGTGCGCATGATAGCACGCCGCGTAATATTCGCCGAGACGGGCGATCTGGCTGCCCGTCCTGTACTTGCCCGCATTGATAAAATAGGGCGCCTTCCTGCCGCTCTTCAGCGTAAAATCGCCGAAGCACAGCACGTCGTTTTCTACCATGAACCTGATGAATTCTTCCTTGTACGTCATATCGTTTCTCCTTGATTTCAGTTGAGTCGCAGCGTCCCCACAAGCTCGGAAACGCGCGCGACGCCGTGACGATCGCACCACTCGTTGAGGCCTGCGATGATTTTAGGACAGGCGAGCGTATCCGTAAAGTTTGCCGTACCCACCTGCACGGCGGAAGCGCCCGCCATCAGAAACTCCACCGCGTCTTCGGCGCAGGCGATGCCGCCCATGCCGATGACGGGGATGCTCACCGCATGCGCCGCTTCGTACACCATGCGCACGGCGATGGGTTTGATGCCCGCTCCGGACACGCCCCCCGTGTTGTTGGCGAGGATGGGACGGCGCTTCTCGATATCGATCGCCATGCCCGTAAAGGTGTTGACGAGGGAAATGCAGTCCGCTCCTCCTTCTTCCGCCGCCGCGGCGTTGCGCGGGATGCTCTCCACGTTCGGGGAAAGTTTGACGATGAGCGGCGTCCGCTTCAGCGCCGACTTGGCGGCGCGCGTCACTTCGAGGATGCTCTCCGGGCGGATGCCGAACGCCATCCCCCCGCTTTTTACGTTGGGACAGGAGATATTGAGTTCGATAAAATCGGCTTTGCCGTCCAGAAGCGCACAGATACGCCCGTATTCTTCCACCGTGCGCCCCGCCACGTTGGCGAGAACGCGCGTCTTGCCCTTGAGCCAGGCAAGGTCGTGTTCCAGAAAGCTCTCCACGCCCGGATTCTGCAGCCCCACGGCGTTGAGGATGACGCCCGATCGCTCGGCGATGCGGGGCACGGGATTGCCGCGCCGAGGCTCGAGCGTGAGCCCCTTGGTCGCCACGCCGCCCAGGCAGGAAATATCGTAGATCTCGTCAAATTCCCGCCCGAACCCGAAGGTGCCGGAAGCCGGGATGACGGGGTTTTTCAAAGTCACGCCGCAGAGGGTGACGCTCAAATCAGCCATAACCTTCTCCTTTGCCTCACAGCTCGACCTCGCCGATCTCGAACACGGGGCCGTCCTTGCAGACGCGGGCATGCCGCCCGTCCGTCAGGTCGCACACGCAGACGAGGCAGGCGCCCACGCCGCAGCCCATGCGCTCCTCGAGGGAGACGTAAACGGGGATCCCCCTGCCCGCGACGGCGTTTTTCAGGGCGCGCAGCATGGGGACCGGCCCGCAGGAAAAGACGGCGTCCGGCCTTATTTCCTCGATGTCCTGCATGAAGGCCTGCACCGCCGTGCCGTGAAACCCTGCGCTGCCGTCGTCCGTGGCGATCGTAAGTTTGTCGCTGCGCTGCATCTCATACTCCATGCAAAGCGCCGCCTTGTTGCGGAATCCCATGTACGAAAAGATCTCCTTCCGGCCCGCACAGGCGCGGATGAGAGAGATGAGCGGGAAGACCCCCACGCCGCCGCCCACGACGGCGATGCGCGTTTCCCGTTCCCCGACGAAAAAGCCGTTGCCGAGCGGCAGCAGCACGGGAATGCGTTCTCCCGCGCGGTAATTTTGCGAAAGATACCTGGTGCCTGCGCCCTTGACCTGATAACAAAAGGTCACGCGCTCCCCTTCCGCCTTGCAGACGGCGATGGGACGGCGCAAGACGTGCTCGCCCGCGCCGAGCATGGCAAACTGCCCGGGACGGATGGGGATCTCGTCATCCGTGGATACGGTGAGGGAAAAGACGTTTTCCGCAATGCGCTTGTTTTCAAGCACGACGGCGTTTACTTCGCGCATATTGCCCCCAATGCGGAGAGAAGATCCGCCTTCATGGCGAGGCATGCCTGCCGCGCCGCATCGTAATAGGACCCGCCGATCTTCCGATACGCGCAAAGGATCCCGCGGGAATTGTTGACGATGCCGCCCAAGCCCCGCCCGTCAAAGCAGCAGCGCAGCATCTGCGCATTGCCGCCCTGCGCCCCGTATCCGGGGATGAGGAAAAAGGTATGCGGGAGGCGTTTGCGCAGGATGGCGGCTTCCTCGGGATGGGTGGCCCCGACGACCGCGCCGACGGCAGAATATCCGTACGTGCCCACCGTGTCCGCGCCCCAGCGCTCCACCATGTCGCCCATGCACTCATACACGGTACGGCCGTCTTCCAGCTTCAAGTTCTGCAATTCGCCGGAAGAGGGGTTGCTCGTCTTTACGAGCACGAAGATCCCCTTCTCGCCTGCCTTGCACAGTTCGGCAAACGGCGCGATCCCATCCGTGCCCAGATACCCGTTGACGGTGAGCATGTCCGCGGGGAAAGCCTGCCGTTCCCTGCCGCCGACCTCCGTTGCGCCGAGGTACGCCGCCGCGTACTGCGCCGCGGTGGAGCCGATGTCGTTGCGCTTGCAGTCGGCAATGGTAAAGAGCCCCTTGCGCTTGGCGTAAGAAAGCGTCTCGCCGAAGGCACGCATGCCGTCTGCTCCGTACGCCTCGTAATACGCGACCTGCACCTTGACGGCAGGGACGATGTCCGCGATATGGTCGATGAGCGTGCGGTTGAATTCCAGAATGGCATCCGCGGCGCCCTTGCAGTCGCGCACTTCCGCGCGCATGTCATCGGGAAGATACGCAAGCGTCGTATCCAGCCCGACCGCGGTGGGATTCTGCATGTCGGCGATGGCCTGAATGAGACGGTCAATGATCACAGTCGTTTCTCCTCATATTTGATTTCCCCGTCCACGACGGTATATTTAATCCTGCCGAAGACCTTGCGGCCCGCAAACGGCGTATTTTTCCCCTTAGAAACAAACCCGGCGGGATCGATGGTCCATTCTTCGTTGAGGTCGGCGACGGCGAGATCCGCAGGCTGCCCGACGGCGATCGAGCCGCCCGGGAGCGAGAGGATGCGCGCAGGCGCGGCGCTCATTCTGTCGGCGAGCCCGCTCAGCGTCAGATGCCCGCCCTTGACCAGCATGGTATAGGAGAGCGCAAACGACGTTTCCAGCCCGCTGATGCCGAACGCCGCGAGGTTGTACTCCACATTCTTATCGTCGGCATGGTGCGGGGCGTGATCGGTCACGATGCAGTCGAGCGTCCCGTCCTTCAGCCCCTCGATGACGGCGAGCCGGTCTTTTTCCTCCCGCAGGGGCGGGTTGACCTTGGTGTTCGTATCAAACTCCGCGATCGCCTCGTCCGTGAGCGTGAAATAATGCGGGCAGGTCTCCGCCGTCACCCTGACGCCGCGCGCCTTGGCTTCGCGGATGAGCTGTACGCCGCTGCAGGTGGAAACGTGACAGATGTGCACGGGAAGGGAAAGGCTCTCCGCAAGGCAGATCTCGCGCGCGATCATGATATCCTCCGCCGCGCGGATGCTGCCCTTGAGCCCCGTCAGCGTGGAATAATATCCCTCGTTGCAGACGCCGCCGTCCACGAGCCCCTTGTCCTCGCAATGGCAGAGGCAGATAAGGCCGAAATCAGAAGCATATTGCATGGCGAGCGACATGATCTTGCTGTTTTCCACCGATTTTCCGTCCTCGGAAAGGGCGACGGCGCCCGCCGCCTTCATGGCGCCGATGGCGGCAAGTTCTTTGCCTTCCTGCCCTTTGGTGATGGCGCCGACCGGGTGCACCTTGCACAGCCCCACCTGCTTCGCGCGGGCAAGAATGTACGTGACGACCACCTTGTTATCCGTGACGGGATTGGTGTTCGGCATGCAGCACAGCTGCGTCACGCCCCCCTTTACCGCCGCGCGGCAGCCGCTCTCGATATCCTCCTTCTTCTCAAAGCCGGGTTCGCGCAGATGCACGTGCATATCGATAAAGCCCGGAAAGACGGTAAGCCCTTCAAGGTCGATCGCGTCTTTCCCCGCGATGCGGGGCGCGATCTCGGCGATGATGCCGCCCTCCGTGCGGATGTCCGCCTTGCGGACCCCGTCGGGAAAGACGACGGATGCGTTTTTGAATATCATATCAGAGTTCCTCCTTGGTGAGCAGGAAGAGGACGGCCATACGCACGGCGACCCCGGAAAGCACCTGCTCTTCGATGCGGCTCGTCTCCCCGTCGATCAGCGCGCTCGTAAGTTCCACGCCGCGGTTGACGGGGCCCGGATGCATGACAAGCGCCCCCGGCTTTGCGTATTGCATGACCGACTCGTTGATGCCGTAGTATTTTGCGTATTCCCCGAGCGAGGGAAACAGCCCGCCGTGCTGACGTTCGAGCTGGATCCGCAGCCCCATGACCACATCGGCGCCTTCCACGGCCGCCTCGCGGGAGGAGCAGATCTTGGCGCCCATGCGCTCGATCCCGTCCGGGATCAGCGTTCTGGGTGCATACATGCGCACGTTTGCGCCCATCTTGGTCAGGCCGAAGAGGTTGCTTTTGGCAACGCGCGAATGGCGGATATCGCCGAGGATGGCAACGGTGAGCCCCTTCAGCGCGGGAAAATTCTCGCGCATCGTGAGCATATCCAGAAGCGCCTGGGTGGGATGCTCGTTCATGCCGTCGCCCGCATTGACGACGTGGGCGCGTACCGTCTTTGCGAGCAGCCGCGGCGCCCCGCCCATGGGATGGCGGATGATGATGACGTCGTTGCGCATGGCGTCCAGCGTCTTGCCCGTATCCACGAGCGTCTCCCCCTTGGTGACGGAGGAGGAGTCGGCGGCGATGTTGACGACGTGCGCGCCCATGTATTTTGCCGCGAGCTCGAAGCTGGTGCGCGTGCGGGTGCTGTTCTCATAAAAGAGCGTCGTCACGGACTTGCCCTGCAGATGCGGCAGTTTTTTGATGTTCTGGCGGAGCAGCTTCTTCATGCTCGCCCCCACCGTCAGGATCTCGTCGATCTCTTCGGCGGAAACGTCATACAGCCCGAGAAGGTCCTTGCGTTTCAGCATAATTTCTCCTTGGAAATGGACAGCGAATCTTCCTCCGCGCCCAGCTCTTTGAGGAATACGTTGACGTATTCCGTGCGCGAAGTGGGCACGTTTCTGCCCACGTAATCGGCGCGGACGGGCACTTCCCGCCCGCCGCGGTCGATGAGGACGAGCAGCTGGATGCGGCGCGGACGGCCGAGCTGAAAGATCGCCTCGATGGCGGCGACGGCGCTGCGGCCCGTATGCAGGATATCGTCGCAGAGGACGACCTTTTTGTCCGTGATGTCAAAGCCGAGCTGGTTTTTCACGGCGTCCGGCACGAAATACTCGCTCACCAGATCGTCGCGCGTCATGCCGATGTCGATGCCGCCGCAGGGCACCTTTGCCCCCTGCGACTTGAAAAAATACTCGGAAATGCGGCGGGCGATGACTTCGCCGCCCCGCTTGACGCCGATGAGCACGACGTGTTCGAGCCCCTCGTTGCGTTCTTCGATCTCGTGCGAGAGACGGATGACCGTCCTGTGCAGGCTTGCACTGTCCATGATGGTTTTCATTGTTTTCTCCTTTGCGCCGCATGCGCGGCCGCCTTTTTCCCAATCAAAAGAGGTCCCGCGGCAAACCGCAAGACCTCTGTGAACATCGAAAAAATTGCCCGAATATTTCCCGTCTTGTCGGCATCACGGTACCGCTCTTAAAGAACCCGGATCGCGGAGCATTTCCGCCATATTCCGACATTGATTATACCACGCGGAGGCGGAAAAGTAAAGGGTTTTCATAAAATTTCCGTGAGGGAAAAATGCGCTTTGTCGCAGGACGTCAGATAGTACGTGATGCCGTTCTTTTCCGTGCGGATGGGGAAGTATGCGGTGCCGTGCAAGTGACCGAACACGACCTTATCCACCCCGTTCTCCTCAAACAGCTGCGTAAAGACGGTGTCTTCCTTTTTGAGGTTGAAAGGCGGATAGTGGATGAGCGCAAGCAGCACGTCCCCCTCCCGCCGCACCTTTTTCACCTCCTGAAAGGCAAGGCGGAAGCGTTCCCCCTCCCGCTTGTACAGGAAGAGATCGTGATCGGTATAATCGGCGCTCCCCGGGCAGGTCCAGCCGCGCGAGCCCGCCACGACGACGTTGCCGATCCTCACGCAATCGTTCTGCAGAAAGAAGAAGGTATCGTCCGGGGCGGCGGCGCGCAGGCGCGTGATGCCCGGCCACCAAAAATCGTGATTGCCGCGGATGAAGACTTTTTTCCCCTTAAGCGGGACGAGCGAGCGCACGTCGTGCAGCCCCTCCTCAAAGCGCATGCCCCAAGAGGTATCGCCGCCGATGAGCACGATATCCTCGTCCGTCACCTTTTCCGCCCAATCGCGCTTGATTTTTTCGAAATGCCCGTCCCAATCGGCGCCAAAGACGTTCATCGGCTTGTCGCACAGCCCGGAAAGGTGCAGATCGCTGATCGCGTAAACTTTCATTTCCCGTATAGTATACCACAGCGAAAGAAAAAAAGCAAGCCGCCGCGCGGCGCGCGTGAGGCGGGATCGCGCGAGAATTTTTGCACTTTTCCGCATTTTCCACGGGAATTGCGCTTGACAGATGCGGGAAGATAAGATATAATAGGAACACGAATGCAGGAATCGCCTAGCGGTATGGCGTCAGCTTCCCAAGCTGATTCCGGCGGGTTCGACTCCCGTTTCCTGCTCCAAAAAAGAGATAAGGCTTATTGGCCTTATCTCTTTTTTTAACGGACTTAAACGGGAGTCGAGGGAGGAGGCGTTTGCGAGAGCAAACGGTTTGCACCCGAAAAAGCCCGACGACATGCAAGAACGCTGCAAACTGAACAGCCCGGCGGGCTGTTCACCGGAGCGCGCCGCTATAGGCGCGACTCCCGTTTCCTGCTCCAACAAGAGATAAGGCTTGCTTGCCTTATCTCTTTTTTAACGGACTTGACCTTATCATTCCCGCAAAGATTTGATTTGAAAAGATTTTCGGAATGAAGAGAGGCCGGTAAACACGCGCCGTCGTTTATTTCCAATCTTGCATAAACTCAAGATAATACCCGATATATTCTTTGATTTTTTGGATCAAAGCGGCCTCATCTTTTACGGTCACATTGTCCAAATAACCGATTTGCTTCGGAAAATATTTCTCTTTCCCGTTCCTGTTTCGCACCATCCCTTTTGTAGCAAAACGGCCGCTTTTTTGAATTCTTTCAATGAGTACCTGCTGCTGCGGGATATCCTCTTTCGGCATATCGTAGCAAAGGAAACGGATATTGATGTTCCTTTGCGGATCTCGTTCGCTTACAGGCAGGCAATCCCTGCTGCGGATCTCAAGTTTGGGAATAACTTTATCAAATCCCTTTTTTTCAACGCTCATATAAACATACGGATATGGGCCGGCTTTTGTAACAAAAAAACAGCATGCTCCGTGATATTCCGAAAGCTGCGGAATTACAGTTCTTGTAAAATACGAGATCCATTTCAGATAGTCGATATGCGTGCCGTCTCTTTCGGGTATCTGCGTGTTTTCGGTGGCGCGATATACATTGACGATATGTTCGGCATACTGGCGCAGAATGAGATTTTCCGACCCGGTATATTTTTCAAAGATCGGCAAGATCTCTCGGATGGAGAAAACACGCCATTGGTTTTTATCGTCCGCCCCTTTGACTCTCTCCTCCTCGTCCGAACGCACAACATCCGTCTTATAAAATATTTTATAAATTTCGTTGTTCCGACACCATTTTTCAATACAGGCATCGTAACGCTTCAATTGTTCGTGCTCCTGCGAATAGGTCTTATCTTCGATGAACAATTCGGCGGTTTTATTGTCACGCAGCGTTAGCTGAACGGCAATATCGATATTACACCATTGCGCTTTAGAGCTTATGCGCATGACGTCGCCGAGATCAATGCCGCAAAACGCCCGCACAAGATCGCCTGCGGCGCCTTTCAGTTCGGGATCGTCGTAATTTTCAAGCAGCCATCTCAAAAAAGCATCTTGAGAAAGTTCCCTCGTAGCAAAATCAAATAAGTTTTTCATCTTACCCTCCGTCGTTTTTCAAGCGTGCCGTCATAAAAATCTCCCCGTGCGGCTTTCGGGGCAGGCTTTGACCTCGTCGGGCGTACCGCAGACGACGAGCCTGCCGCCCGCCTCCCCTCCGTCGGGCCCCATGTCTACGATGTAATCGGCGCTGCGGATGACGTCCAGATCGTGCTCGATGACGATGACGGTGGCGCCCTGCCGGATGAGCGTCTGAAAGACCCCCATGAGCGTGCGCACGTCGAGCGGGTGCAGCCCGATGGTGGGTTCGTCAAAGACGAATACGCTGTCCGCCTGCGCCCGCCCCATCTCGTCGGCGAGTTTGAGGCGCTGTGCTTCCCCGCCGGAAAGCCCGGGCGTCTGTTCCCCGAGCGTGAGATAGCCGAGCCCGAGATCTTCAAGCACCTGCAGCCGTTCGCGCACGAATTTCATCTCCGCACAGGCGGCAAGCGCCGTGTGTACGTCCATTGCCATGAGCGCGGGAAGCGTATAGCGCTCCCCCGCTTTGTTCCGATAATGCACCATATGCGCCGCCTTGGCGTAACGCGCGCCGCGGCATTCCGTGCAGGGGATGTCCACGTCGGGCAAAAATTGCACGTCGAGGCTGATGAGCCCCGTGCCGTCGCAAACGGGGCAGCGCAGTCTGCCCGTGTTGTAGGAAAAATCGCCCGCCTTGTATCCCATCCGCCGCGCGTCTTCCGTCCGCGCGAAGATCTTGCGCAGTTCGTCGTGCACGTTGGCGTACGTCGCGACCGTAGACCGGACGTTGATGCCGATGGGCGTGGCGTCGATGAGTTTGACCTGCGAGATGCCTTCCGCCTCCACGCTTCTCACGTGTGCGGGCAGCTTTTTCCCGCTCAGCTTCGCCTGCAGCGCGGGGACGAGGCTTTCAAGGATGAGCGTCGTCTTGCCGGACCCGGACACGCCCGTGACCGCGATGAGCCTGCCCTTGGGGAACCGCACTTCAAGCGGGTGCACGGTATGGATGGCGTCTGTGGAAAGGCGGATGGACCCGAGGGAAAAAAGTTCCCCTTTTTCCGCCCTCGGGCGGAGCGGCGGAAGCCTTCTTTCCCCGAGAAAAGGCCCGATCTTCGACGACGGATCTGCAATGAGTTCGGACACGGTGCCCTGCGCAATGACGGTCCCGCCCCGCGCGCCCGCCTCGGGGCCCATCTCGATGATGTGATCGGCGACGGAAAGGATCTGTGCATCGTGGTCGACGAGCACGACGGAATTGCCGTCGGCGACGAGATCGCGCATGACGCCGACAAGCCCCGCGATGTTGACGGGATGCAGCCCGATGGACGGCTCGTCAAGTACATATAAGACGCCCGTGGTGCGGTTGCGGACGGCACGGGCAAGCTGCATGCGCTGCCGTTCCCCCGTGGAGAGCGTAGACGCCGTCCTCTCGAGCGTCAGATATCCGAGCCCCAGATCGAGCAGCCGCCGCGCCGCCGAAGAAAAGGACAGGCAGATGTTTTCCGCCATGGGGCGCATCTCCGCAGGCAGGGACATGGGTATGCCGTTTACCCAGACCGCGAGATCGGAAAGCGTCATACGGCACGCTTCGTCCAGAGAAATGCCGCAGATCCGCGGCGCGCGGGCGGCGGCGGAAAGACGCGTTCCCCCGCAATCGGGGCAGACATCCTGCTTCAAAAACTTCTCCACCCGCTTCATCCCGCTCTCATCCTTGACCTTGGCAAGCGCATTCTGCACGGTATAGACGGCATTGAAATAGGTAAAATCGAGTTCCCCTGCCTGATTGGAACTTTTGGCTTTATAGAGGATGTGCTTTTTGACCGCGGGGCCGTGATAGACGATCTCTTTCTCCGCAGCGGTCAGCGTGCGGAACGGCACGTCCGTGCGCACGCCCATCGCGCGGCAGACGTCCACCATGAGCGACCACATCAGCGAATTCCAGGGCGCCACCGCCCCTTCCTCGATGGTGAGGGATTCATCGGGCACCAGCGTAGCTTCATCTACCGTCTGCACGATGCCCGTCCCGCCGCACGTCTTGCAGGCGCCCTGGCTGTTGAAGGCGAGTTCTTCCGCGGACGGCGCAGAAAAAACGGCGCCGCAGACGGGGCAGACGAGCTGCTGCCCGGCGGCAACGGCGAGCGACGGCGCCAAGTAATGCCCGTTGGGGCAGCGGTGCTCGGCGAGGCGGGAATACATAAGCCGCAGGCTGTTCAAAAGCTCGGTCCCCGTGCCGAACGTGCTGCGGATGCCGGGCACAGCGGGTCGCTGATGCAGAGCAAGCGCAGCGGGAACGTATAAGATCTCGTCCACGTCCGCCCGCGCCGCCCCCGTCATGCGCCGACGCGTATAGGTAGAGAGCGATTCCAGATACCGCCGCGAGCCCTCCGCATACAAAACGCCCAGCGCCAGAGAGGACTTCCCCGACCCGGACACGCCCGCAATGCCGACGATCTCGTTCAGCGGGACGTCTACGTCGATATTTTTCAAATTATGTACCCGCGCACCGCGGATCTCGATATAATCTGCCATAGTTACCCCCGATCTTTCCTCTATTGTAACGCAAACGCTGCAATTTGGCAAGCATCCGCGGCGGGCAGGTCCGCGGGAAGGCAGCTCTTTCTTCTTCCGTCTCGCTTCCCCGCTCGCCTTTCCCCCTTTCGCCCCTCGTTCTCGTGCTTCGTTCGTGCTTGGCGGCGATAAATTGTCTCTGTTCGGCACTTCCATCACCTCTTTTTTGGCATGAAAAAAGCGCCTCGGCATGCTCGCCTTGACGCTTTATGTTTTTGTTAAGTTGCGTTACTAATAGTTAAAATTAATAAAACTTATCAACACCTTCAAGCATTGTTACCCACGGAAGATTTTTTACCTGCAAATCAAGCCATTCTTCTTCTGTTTTGCAACCCCAGAGTTGCAAAGTCATCTCTTTTTCAGTTATGCCTGCACCAGGGAAAATCTCTACATCGCTCAATTGGCTTAAAACTTCTTCAACATCTTCCTCTGAATATCCGTGGCTCATGCTCATAGCTATTTCTTTAAATTTTTCCCTTGTCATCTCTTTGCTCCCCTTTTTATTATCTCTCCGATCTGCTTTGCAATAGGACGAGGATTGTCGCTATTGCAATATTCTGCCCAACCCTCGGCAATAAACTCTGCAATATTCCCTGCCCCGTATCGAGACAAACCACTCGCAATCTCTTGATACGACATAGAACGATATAAGCTGACCATCTCCGCGTTCTTACTTAATCCGAGCGCAAAGTCGATCTGATGCGCGACTTCATGGTCAAACGTTCCTGTAATCGTTCCGACAGATAGATGTCCGATCTGCTTGTTGTATTCAAGCATTTCTTTTAAACGTTGCGCATTATTGCAAAGTTTTTCATTTGCAATAATCCCTTCATATTTTTTAATAACTGCATCTAATTCTGGGACAGAGTGTGCCCCCATTCTTGCCAATGCCACCGCTGTACCAGGCATTCTGTCTATCGCTTGATTTGCTTTCTTTTTCCCAAACTGCTTATAAAAATTTTCTGATAACCCAGGAAATGCATTTCTTGCGTAGCGCTCAGCAGCCGCCGCATATTCCTCCCGAAAAGCCTTGTTCACCCGCTGCGCGTTACCGACATACTTCATCCGCTCACGAATCTGCGGGCATATATCCATACCACGTTGGATGGCAGCGTTCATCTCGTTCGCGACCTCAATGTCTATCCCCTTGTAATCAGCATTTGCAATCCCAAGCGCTTCCCGCGCATAGGTCTCTGCCTCCTGCGTCGTTTTGGCGGGGACAAAACTCTCCTTTTTCGGCGCTTCATCGTCATATACGCGCTCCGCCGATTCCCGCTTCTTTTCCTCCTCGTCTTTCAGCCCCGCATACACCTGCTCGGGCGTCAGACCCGTCCCGCGCTTCAGCGCCTCCCACGCCATCCGCGGCGTTGCGTTCGCAGGAAGCTCGATCCCGTATCGCTTACACAGCCCGAACGGAAGGCCCGTGTTCCCGGGCGCTCGCTCCTCTCGTTCTTCCTCTTCCGTTCTCTCTTCTGCCATCTGCTTTTCTCCAATCAGAAAAGCGCCTCCATTGTAGCATACTTTTCTCCCGCTGTCAATGGCTGCGCTTGTGGTTTCGTTTGGGGATGCGGGTCTCCCGCACCCCCGGGGGGAATATGATGAAATGAATGACTTCGTCCCTTCTCGGAGAAACCCTGCCGCGCAAAAGAAGATGCCCCAAAAAGAGAGAGGACGCACGCTCGCGCGCACGCCCTCTCCCGATCCATGTTTTTGAGTATGTGTTATGTTGGCTGTTCCCCGTCCTCGGGCGGGTCGTTTTCCGCCGCCTCCCGCGTTTCGCGGATCTTGCGGTCGGCAAGGCTGATGAGCAGCGTCACGCAGATGATGAGCGCGATGACGATGGCAATGGCGAGCATGCCCTTCCAGAAAATGTTGAGGGCGGAAATGACGTCCTCCGTATTCAAGAGCAACAATGCAGGTAACATATTTGCATCCTCCCTTTAGAGTACCAGCCCGATGATCAGGCCGCCGACGATCGCGGAAGCGATCTGCCCCGAGACGTTTGCGCCCACCGCATGCATAAGCAGGTAGTTGGAAGGATCCTCCTTTCTGCCCAGCTGATGCACGACGCGCGCAGACATGGGGAACGCGGAGATGCCCGCAGCCCCCACCATGGGGTTGATCTTCTTTTTACAAAACAGGTTCATCACCTTGGCGCAAAGCACGCCGCCCGCCGTATCAAAGGTAAATGCAAACAGCCCCAGCGCCATGATGAGCAGCGTCTGCAGATTGAGGAACGCCTCCGCCTGCATCTGGAAGGCGATGGTGATGCCGAGGATGAGCGTGATGAGGTTGGCAAGCGTCGTCTGCGCCGTCTCTGCAAGCGAACCCAGAACGCCGCATTCGCGGATGAGGTTGCCGAACATGAGGAAGCCGACGAGCGCCAGGCTTTTGGGGGCGATGAGCCCCGCGATGAGCGTGATGAGGATGGGAAACAGGATCTTGACGGGTTTGCTCACCTTGCCGACGTTTGCATCCATGCGGATGCGGCGTTCCTTCTTTGTGGTGAGCACGCGGATGACGAGCGGCTGAATGATGGGCACGAGCGCCATATACGAATAGGCGACCACGGTGATGGGCCCCACATAGGAGCTGCCCAGCACGTTGGCGACGAGGATGGCGGTCGGCCCGTCTGCCGCGCCGATGATGGCGACTGCCGCCGCTTCCAGAAGCGGAAAACCGAACAGCACGGCAAACAGCAGCGTCAGAAAGATGCCGATCTGCGCAAACCCGCCCAGGACCATGAGTTTGGGATTGCGGATAAGCGGCTCGAAGTCGATCATGGCGCCGATGCCGATAAAGAGCAGGATGGGCAGCGCTTCCGACGTTTCGATGGTCGTTTCATACAGCCATTGAATGATACCCGCGGCGCCCGTGTCCGCATCCGTAAGCACGTTGGAAAGCGGGATATTGACGAGGATCGCGCCAAACCCGATGGGCAGCAGCAGCGAAGGCTCCATCTTCTTGACGATGGCGAGAAAGATGAGCACGCCGCCGATGATCCACATGACGACGTGCTGCCACGTCACCGCGGCAAACGCCTCCGTCAGAAAGGAAAATTCCTCCAAAAACCCCATAGACGTTCCTCCCGTAAAAGAAAAAGACCATACCGAAAAAGACGGTATGGTCTCGTCATTTCAAATGAAACCGGGGCTTTCTCGGCCCGTGTTAGCGATTTCATTGCGGGACAGCATCCCGCCGACTACTCCCCAAATACAGTTTGAGTATAATATAAAAAATCATGTTCGTCAAGCGGTTGCGGAAGGATTTTTCCGATTTTTCCCGTTTTTTTAAATTTTTTCCACGGTGATGCCGTCATCCACCGTGCAGTCGTAAAACGCCGCGCGGTACCCCGTCGCCTTTTCATATGCGGCGGAAACGTATGCCTTGAAGTCCTCAACGCCATCCCGAAGGACGAGCGATACGGTGCAGCCGCCGAATCCCGCCCCCGTCATGCGCGATCCCGCACAGGCGGGATGCCGCTGCGCCGCCGACGCCAGCGCGTCCAATTCGCGCCCCGTCACCTCGTAAAGATCACGCAAGGAAGCGTGTGAGGCACTGAGCAGCGCGCCGAAGGCGGGCATATCGCCCCGTTTCATGGCGTCTGCGGCCGCCTCGACCCGCGCGCATTCTTCCACCACGTGGCGTGCGCGGTCGCGGACCTTTCCGTCAAGGACGCCGCAGATACGCTCGAACTGCGCGGGGGAAAGATCGGCAAGACAGGAGATCTCCGCTTTTTTCCGCAGCTCCGCGAGCGCCGATTCCGTCTCCGCGCGGCGCTCGTTATATTTGCTTTCGGCGAGATTGTGCGGCTTGTTACAGTTTGCAATGACGAGCGCATAGTCCCCGAACGCGATGGGCACGTATTCGCAGGCGAGCGTCTTGCAGTCGAGCAGCATGGCATGGTTCTTCCTGCCGCAGGCGGAAGCGTACTGGTCCATGATCCCGCAGTTGACGCCTGTGAACTCCCGCTCCGCCTTTTGGGAAAGAAGCGCGATCTCCACGGGGTCGATCCGCTCCCCCGCCGCGGCCGCGAGCGCCGCCATGGTAGACACCTCGATCGCCGCCGAGGAAGAAAGCCCGCTGCCGAACGGAACCGTGCAATCTTCGTACAGATCGCAGCCGACGAGCTTATGCCCCGCCTGCTGCCAGATGAGCGCGCTGCCTGCCGGATAGCTGACGTATTTTTCGCCGCGGTAGCGCATGAGATCGCCGCAGTCGAGCGAGGCGGTAAGCGGAAGATCGGAAAAGGCAAGGTTGATGCGATCGGTCCCGTTTGCGCGCACGAAAACCGTATTGCGCAGGGAAAGCGCGGCCGGCATGACCTTGCCGCCGCAATAGTCGACGTGCTCGCCGATCAGATTGACGCGGCCCGCCGCCGATACCTTCCAATCGTAATCGCGAAGTTCAAACATGAGAAAACCCCCGTTCCGTGAGAAATTCCGCCGTCTCCTCCGCCTCCTTGAATACCGCGGTATTGCCGAGGATCCGGAAACAGACGGACGCAAGCTCCCGCCGCACCGCCTCCTCCGCGGAGGATGCCGTGAACGACGGCGCCATGGCGCGCAGTTCGCGCCAGATCATGGAAAACTCATTCAATGAATTTGGAAGCGGCATGTCTGCGACGAGCGCCTCCTTGATCTGCTGCAGCTGCGCCTGCAAGCGCCCGGGCAGGATAAACAGCCCCTGCGCCTCGATGAGCCCGATAGATTCCTTTTTGATGACATGGTACTCGGGATGTGCGTGAAAAACGCCGTCCGGGAACGCTTCCGACGTGACGTTGCTGCGCAAGATCAGATCCACCACATACCCCTGCGGCGTGCGCCGCGCCGTGGGGCTGACCGCACTGTGCACGCCCTTTTCGTCCTCCGGGATGATGCCGCGCGCCTCATCGCGATAGGCGCACCACGAAGCACGGATATGTTCGCAAAGTTCGGCGACCTCATCCATGTCCGACCCTTCCACGCGCACGACGGTGCCGGGCCAGCGGACGACGCCCGCGCTGCAGCCGGGAAAAGACGCATGGCGGAGCGGGATGCAAACGGGGGCGCGATGCAGCGGAAGCTGCTCTCCCCCGCCCTGGAAGTGATCGTGTGCGAGCACGCTTCCCCCGATGCGTTCCAGCGGCGCGTTGCAGCCGATGAAGTACTGCGGAAAGCAGTCGGCAAACTCCATAAGTTTGTAAAACGTCCCCTTATCCACGTGCATGGGTACGTGCTTTTCATTGACCGCGATGCCGTGCTGCTCAAAATAGCCGTACGGAGAAAACTGCCAGAACCAATCCTCTCCGCCGAGGACAAGGGACACCGTGCGCAGCGTGCGCTTATCCCGCCCGGAATACCCCTCGTTTTCGCGGCAGATGGTGCACTTGGGATAACCGCTTTTCGTGCTGTTGCCGCTCTGCGCCTTTTTGGGGTCGCGGAATTCGGGTTTTGCGAGATTGATGGTGACGATAAGCCCGTTTTCCGCTTCGAAGCGCGGGTTTTTATCGAGAACTTCCTTTTTGACGTAATCGGAATCGATGCTGTAACGGTACAGCCATTCCATCGCCTTCTGCGGAGAGTACGCGCGCCGGCGCGCAAACTCTTCCTCCACGCGCGCAGGGGAAAATTCCAGCGCGCCCATAACCTGATCGCAGACATGCCCCGCCTGTTCCTCGGAAAACAGGCCGGCGTTCCTGCCCTCGCGCCGCAGGGAAGAAAGCAGCTCGCCCACGCTCTCCCCCGCATAGGGCTGCCCTTCCGTATAGGCGTCCAGCCCGAGGAGATCGAGCAGCGTATTGCGCGCATATACCGCGTCGCGCGGAGAAAGCCCCAACCGCTCCTCCGCATAGCCGATAAGTTTTCCGATCACCGTACAGATGCCTTCCATGCAACTCTCCCTGCCGCCTGCAGCTTGATTTTCGCCAATATTATACGTCGGAATGCGAAAAAAAGCAAGTCTTATGTTGTCTGATTTTGGACATTTATTGATATCATTTGCTTGACCTTCGCCGCCGTTTGCCGTATAATACAGGCAGGAGGGAACGGCTATGATCGCAAAACGGGAGGTCTGGAATTACGCCGACCGCGTCGGTATCTGGACGGGAAAGTACAAAAATTCACACAATCTGCTGCATTGGCACTACGACTGCGAGCTCATGTACGTAGAGCGGGGCTGTGTGGAAGTTTTTTGCGAACGCAAAAAGCACACCTTGACGCGCGGAACGTCGTTTTTCATCGACAGCGGGCAGGTGCATCACATGCAGGCGCTGGAAAAAGACAGCGTGGTGCTCGTCGTCGTCTTTGACTTCCGCCTCCTGCAGCCATTTTTTTCCGATATCCAGCTTTGCGAACCCCGCCTGACGGGCGCGTACGACGTGCCTGTGCTCTATCGTGCGCTGCGCTCCGTTCTCACGGAGAAACGGCCCTTTTACGGCGCGGAGGCGCATTGTCTCCTTACGCGCTTCCTCGTCGACGTCTTCCGCGGCGAAGCGCTCACCAGACGCGTGCGGACGGATAAGGCCGCCGACGCGCTCAAGCGGCTTTTGGAAGACGTAAACGAACATTACAGCGATTACGCCTTTGAGGACGCCGTTCGCTTTATGAGCATGAGCGACGCCTATTTTTCCCGCTATTTCCGCGCCGCAACGGGCATCACCTTTTCGCAATACCTCAACTTCGTCCGCACGGACGCCGCCGTCCGCATGCTGCATTCGGGAGAAGACCTCCCCGTCACGGAGATCGCGCGCAGGTGCGGATTTACCACCATCCGCAACTTCAACCGCATCTTCAAGGAGATCACGGGATACGCGCCGTCCGGCCTGCCGCGGGATTATTCGCTTGAGGACAAACTTTCCTTTTCCAGCGACAAAGCGTTCTCCCCCACCCTCTTCGACTGTGAGCTGCTGGAATCGGCGGCAGCCTGACATATGTCAGTCTGTTCATATTTGTTTATTTCTATCTAAAATCGACATATACATGTTTATTTCTGCATATATCCGTGCATTTTTAAACACATAAAGAGGCAAAAATCATGAAAGAGCGCTACGACGAACGGACAAGGCTGTTATTGGGAGACGAGGCTGCAGAGCGGCTGAACCGCGCCCGCGTGATCGTATTCGGCGCGGGCGGTGTGGGCGGATACGCGATCGAAGCGCTCGCCCGCGCGGGGATCGGCACGATCGGCATCGTCGACCCCGATAGCATCGCCCCGTCCAACCTCAACCGCCAGATCCTGGCGACGACCGAAAGCATCGGACAAAACAAGGCGGAAGCCGCCGCGGCGCGCATCCGCCTCATCGCGCCTGCCTGCCGCACGCGCGTCTATCCCCTGTTCTACCTCCCGGAAACGGCGGATGCAGTCGACCTTAGGGAATACGATCACATCGTCGACGCCATCGATACCGTGGCGGGCAAAATAGAGCTCGCCGTGCGCGCGTCCGCGCTCGGCATCCCGCTGATCAGCTGTATGGGAACGGGCAACAAGCTGGACGCCTCCCGCTTTGAAGTCCGGGACATCTCCGAAACTTCCGTCTGCCCGCTCGCGCGCGTCATGCGGCGGGAGCTGAAAAAGCGCGGCATCCACGCCCTGAAGGTCGTCTTTTCCCGCGAGGAGCCGCTCGTGCCCGCAAAGGCGCCTGCACAAACGACGGAAAAGCGCACGCCCGGCAGCGTTTCCTTTGTGCCCGGCGCGGCGGGGCTTATCGCCGCAGGCGAAGTCGTCCGCTCCCTCATCGGCCGTTGAATATTCGTTTTGCGCATATTTCGCCGCGCACAGATGCGGCCGCGCGCACGCGATGTGCATCTTGCCCGTATCCGCGCCGCATGCGCGCGGAAGAATATGCCTTCCGGTACATATGCCGCCCCTCGCACGGACGATCAAAAAAGCCGGCGCACCGATTCGGTGCGCCGGCTTTTTGCCGTTCGTTTATTCCGCGTCGGAAGCGGTAAGACCGCTGCAGACCTCTTCAAGATGCTCATACATCCCGCCGAGGAAGGAATCAAAGGTCGTAAGCACCTCTTCGGAAAGCGCCGCGCGGTCGGTCTTCACGATCTCCCACATGCGCAGCAGCTCCTCGCGGTAAGTGATCTTGGACGTTTCTTCCGTCTCGGGATCGGTATACTCAAAGCTGCCGTCGGGGTCGTTTTCGTAGGCGACGAAGGTGATGTTGAGCGAAAGCAGATCGACGAGCAGCGTATTCGCCGCTTCGGGAAGCAGCGGCTCCTGCCCTTCGCCGGAGGCGGTAAGCCCGAGCGCGATGCCGTCGTGAATGAAGTTGGAGGCGGCATCCAGCGTCATGAGGAAGTATCTGTCCTGCGCGCTCAATGCGTAGAAGTCGGAAACGAACTCGCTCACGGACTGCGCCGTAAAGGTGAACGCGTCGCCCGAGAACATGATCTGCGTATACTTGAGCTGTGCGCCCGTCCAGAAGAACTCCGCATATTTTTCGAGGAAGGCGCGCAGCTGCGTCGCGGCCTCGTACCCTTCAAGATCGATGCCGAGCGACTGAACGAAGTCGGCGTAAGCAGACTTGGCGAGATACACGACGTTATAGACGGGTTCTGGGTAGGAGCCCGTGCCGTAAGGCATGTTGTAATACGCCTCGATGACGGCGTCGTCCCCGCAGCTTAAGATCTGCTGTTCGAGCAGGCGGATCTGTTCGTAGGAAGCGAAGAAAGGAAGCGTGAGATCGGCAAGGTTAAAATCGGTAAACGTCTCCGCAAGGGACGCATTTGCCGCCGCGATGTAGAGGTTCTTCATTGCCGCTTCCAGCTCCTCGCTCATCGCGGGCGCCTGATACGCCCAGGTCCAGACCTCATTGCCATTGCTGTCAAGCACGGGGTTCCCCTCGTCATCGACCTTCTTCTCCCAGACAAACTTCTGATAGAAGCCGAGATACTTTTCGTACAGATCGGACATATGCTGGTCAAACGTCGCCTTATCCGCGTTTTCCCACGTGCCGTTGTAGGCAGCGGAAGCGCTCTTCATGAGCTCGCAGAAGCTGTCCGTATCGCCGTTCGCGTAGCTTTCGACGGCGAGCAGCAGGTCGGTGAACACGCTGTACGCGGTATCCGTTTCCTCCGAAGAAACGTCGATGTCGAGCTTGTCGCAATAATATTCATAGATGAACTGCGCAAACAGGGAATGCAGCATCCCGTCCGAGGGATAGAGCGCGCTCGCAGGCATGCCCTCCGAGTAGAGGAAATACAGCGAGCCGAGGAAGTAATACTGCTGGATGGGCCGCATCGCCGAAAAGCTTTCAAACATCTTCTCGACTTTGGTGTCAAATTCCACCTGATCGGCGACGTCGTCATTCATGTACGCCTCCCAGAGATCGAGATACTGCGACCACAGGCCGAGCACGTCGTCGTCAAAGGCGCCCGCATCGAGCAGCGTATAGTACCCGTAATCGCCGCTCGAGAAGGTGGCGAGGTTGGGCATGAAGAGGATGGTATAGAGGAAAACGTACGTCTGATCCTCCGAATACTGCTCCAGGAATTCGTAGCTCTGCCGCTCCGCCTCACGGTAATAGTACATGAACAGCGTGCTTTCCGTGAGGACGGGGGCTACCCCCGTAGACGGATCGTAGAGCTCCGCGGAAGCCTGGACCGCCGTATAGGCGACGAGCGCGTTGGAGAACACCGTGCGCATCTCCTCGAGCGGACCGGGAAGAAGATACCCGACCAAGGTGTTGATGTGCAGGTAGGAAGATTCCGCCGTCTCCTCGCCGCGCATATAATCGGCTACGTAATAGCGGTACAGGATCTCGAAAAAGTCCTTCTTCTCTCTCCAGTCGTTGAGGCAGCGGAAGGCGGAACCGTCTGCCGCCTCGTTGGAACCGATCTGCGTGAGCTGCGTGTAAGCCGCTTCGATCTCATCATAATACTGCGTCAGATCGATGTCCGCCCAGCCCTCGATGGATGCGGGCGAAGGGATCTCTTCGAGCAGCGAATACGCCTCGGCGGCAAAGCCGAGCACCTGCGCCGCGCGGCGCAGATAGGAAAATTCGGGAATGAGCTCCGCAAGTTCGCCCACCGTGAAATCGACCTTCTCGCCTTCGACCACGCTGTCGTAAACGACGGTGTCGCCGCATTCGCGCGCGATCATGGCATCGTGGAAAATTTCGCTCAATTCGGAAAGGCGCGCGATATCCGCATCCGTCCCCGCCGCGATCTTATCGGAGACCGACTTGGCGTCCTCCGGCGTGGCGCAGGAATAGACCGCCGTGCCCGTCTCGCTGATGGAAAAGGCGCCTTCAAACGCTTCGTTCGCCGTTTCCCGCCATTCGTTGTAGGCATAGACGACGGCGACGCGGGCGACGGAATCCAGCTCGTTGCGGGTGATATACAGGGAATCGCTGACGGAAAGATCGCCGTAGGCCGAAAGCAGGTCGATCGCGAGTTTGCCGTCCGCATCGGTGACCCCGTCCGGCAGTTTGAGCCCGGGATCGCTCGCCGTCGGCTGACGATAGCAATCCCAATCAAGCGCGGAGAACGTCTCCGCCGCCTTTTTGATGCGGCTGACGTCGCTGTAAACGAGGTCGATCGCAAACGTCGCATACTCGCGGCCGCGGTATGCAACGGAAATGTTCTGCTCCACCGATTCGTTCTCTTCGCTGACGAGCGTCGGATCGAACCCGGAGAGCTGCAGCTGATTGAGCGCGACGCTGCGCGTCGCCGATCCGTCCTTGCTCTTCAGCGTGAGCGAGGCGCCCGTCATATCGAGCTCCGTCTCGTGATTGCCGTATTCCGTCTTGCGGGGAGCGCGGAAGGTGGGCACGCCTTCGGCAACGGTGATGTCGAAGGTGCCCTCGTATGCATCCTCGCCCTTGGCGTACTTGGCGGTGACCGTCACCGTTTCCGCCGGCTTGGACGTATCAAACCCCGTAAGCGTGAGCGCGCTCTCCGACGCGGTGACGGAGATGGCCGTGCCGTCGTCCCGCGTGATGCTCAAACGCGGGGATGCGTCGGCGAATTGCTCGCCGACGAAATAGACGTATTTTTCCGCAGCGCGGACGCGCGGCACGACGGTGACGGTAAGTTCGATGGACTGCCCGCCGTAGGAGACGGTAAGCGTCTGTTCGCCGAGGGTATTCTTATCGTATCCGCTGACAGACACGCCCCCGTCGTCAAGCCGCACGGAATTGCCGTCCGCGTTCAGCAAGCCCTTGGAAAGGTTGAGGTCGCTGCCGAGCACGTACACCGTCTGCGGCATGTTGCTCCTGTCAAAGGAGAGCGTCTCCACGCCGCCGCACGCCGCAAAGGCGATGAGCGCACAGAGAAGACACAGCACGGAGAGTACGGTCAAACATTTTTTCTTCATAATTTCTCCTTGTCCTTGTTGTTTATCTTGTCGGCCCCGCAGGCATGCCTGCGGAAAACACGGCATTTTGCTTATTCAGCCGCCGTAAATACGGCGTACAGCGTCGTCCCGGACGGGACGCCCGCGAGGTCTGCCGCATACACGGGATCGCCTTCGGGCGAAGTTGCCCAGCCCGCAAAGGCGTATCCTGCGCGGCAGGGAGCGGAAAGCGTCTTGCTCCCGTTCAGATTGGAGATGCTGTTCTCCCCGTAGGAAAACGAGAGTTCCCCGTCTTCGCCGACCGTGCATCCCCAGACCACGGGGCGGTAGGAAGAATTCCAGCGGGTGTTCCAGATCTGCGCTTCTTCCTGCGCGTCCGTATAAACGGTGAGCGCGCTGCAGCCGTAGAAGGCGTGCGCCCCCACGGAAACGTAACTGCGCAGCGTGACCGAAGTGAGCGCCGTGCAGCCGCGGAACGCCTGGCTGCCCACGAATGTGAGCGTTGCGGGGAGCGCCGCCTGCGTAAGCGACGTACAGCCGAAGAAGGCGTAATGGCCGATGCGCTCGGTATTCCCCAGCGTGACGGAAGCGAGCGACGTACACTGATAGAAAGCGTAATCGCCGATCTCCCGTACCCCCGCGGGAAGTTCTGCTTTTTTCAGGGCGCCGCAGCCGTAGAAGGCGCGTTCGCCGATCTTTTCCACGGCGGAGCCGAAGGTGACGTCGGAAAGCTCTTCGCAGCGGTAGAAGGCGCGTTCGCCGATCTCCGTGACCGCGCTGCCGAGGATGACAGCTTTCAGCGAAGCCATATACGCAAAGGCGCGCGCGCCGATGCGCGTGACCTTGCCGCCGATGACAACGGAATCGATGCCGCCGTTGATCATGGCGCCGCCCGTCGCATCGGGGTCCTCATAGGCAAACGTACAGCCGTAGAAGGCGTAATCCCCGACCTCCTCCAGGCTTTCCGGCAGGATGAGCTGATCGGAATCGCCGTCCTGCAGGACGGAGACGAGGTTGCAGCGGTAAAACGCGCTGCGGCCGATGCGGACGAGCCCCTGCGGAAGTTCCGGCAGGATGAGTTTATCGCAATGATAAAAGGTGTAATCTTCGATGACGGTAAGCGCGGAAGGCAGCGTCACACGCTCGAGGGACGTGCATTCGTAAAAGGCGCTCCTGCCGATATAGTTCACGCTTTCGGGAATGTCCACCCGCGTGAGGGAATCCTTGCCGTAAAAGGCGTACTCCGCGATGCCCGCCGTGCCGTCCTGCAGCGTGACGACGGTAAGCGTTTCATCGCCCTTGAATCCGACGGCCCAGTCGCCTGCGTAGACGAGCGCGCCCGCATTCTCCCACAGCGCCGAATCCTCGAAGGCGGAAACGCCCACCCGCTCGAGCGTATCGGGCATGGTGATCTCGCTCAGCGACTCGCAGCCGTAAAACGCGCGTTCGCCCAGGGAGCGGAGGGAGCTTTCCCCCAGTTCGCCCTCGGCGGAAGCGTCCTGTTTGCCCAAGCGCACGGCGGTAAGCGACGTGCAGCCTTCAAACGCCGAATCGCCGACCTCCTCCACGCCCGAGCCGAGGATGACGTTGATGAGCGTCTCGCGCCCCTTGAAGGCGCCCTCGCCGAGGTAGCGGACGGAATCGGGGATGACGACGGTATCGGGAAAACTTTCACAGGACGCAAAGGCGTAGTCGGCGATGCCGACCGTCCCCTCGAGCAGTTCGGGCGCGGCGGGATCGCTCGTGCCGAGAAACCAGTTCTCAAGGTAAGCCGCGCCCGGGGCGGCGGTCAGCGGCGTGCCCGCAAAGGCATCCCTGCCGATCCTCCGCATCCCGTCGCCGAAGGTGACGGAAGCAAGTTTTTCACAGCCGGAAAACGCCGAGGCGCCCAGCGACACGACGGTCTCGGGGAGCGCTGCCTGCGCAAGGGAGACGCAGCCGGAAAACGCCGAAGCGCCGATCTCCTGCAAGGCGCCGCCGAAGGCGACGGCAGAGAGCGCGGTACAGCCGGAAAACGCCGAAGCGCCCAGCGTTTGCACCCCGTCCCCCAGCGTCACCGAAGCAAGCGCGGTGCAGCCGGAAAAGGCGCTGTCGCCGACCGCGGTGATGCCGTCCGGCAAAACGACCGTTTCGATCGCCTCGCAGCCGTTGAAGGCGTTGGCGGGGATCTCCTTCAGGCCGCTGCCGAAGGTGACCGCGGGAAGTTTGCGGCAATACTCGAAGGCGCGTTCCCCGAGCGACGTGAGCGCATCGGGCAATGCGACGGGGACCGCGATGGCGCGGCAGTTCTGAAACGCCTGCGCGCCGATCGAAGTGATGCTTGCGGGAAGCGTGACGGAGGCGAGCTGCGAACAATTGGCAAACGCCTGCGCGCCGATCTCGCGGACATGGCTGCCGATCACGACGGACGTGAGCGTGCTCTTGTTGGAAAATGCCCCGTCGGCGATGCTCGTGACGGGAAGCCCGCGGTAGGTATCGGGAATGACGACGTCGCCCTGTGCGACGCCGAGCCCGAACACCTCATACGCCGTATTGCTGTCCGTAAGGCGCATGGAAAGCCCCGTCTCCGCCTCGCGGGAAAACGTCAGCGTTTTCGACCACTCGGAATCGGCGTATACGTCCCCTTTCGCCCCGGCGACCGCCTTGACGGCGACGGTATATCTGCCCTCGCTCAACCGCTCCAGCGAATAGGAGTTGCCGCCGGAATCCGCTTCCTGCACGCCGTCCTCCCCCTCGATGCGGACGGTATAGTAGGCGGCGTCCGTCACCTCGTTCCAGGACAAGGTAAGGGTGAGCGGCTCGATGTTCACCCCCGTCGGCGTGGCGAGGCGCGGCTTCATGCAGGCCGTCAGCTGCAGCAGCATGCAGACGACGAGCAGCAGCGCCAGCCCCAGGCGGGAGCACCGTTTGATATGAGACTGTGCAAATGTTCTTTTCACTGTTTGTCTCCTTGCGCGTGCGTTTCCTGCGCCTTCTTTTCGCGGTAGTCGCGGATGAGCTCGTGCGGCCATTTGAATTTGAACTTACGCACGGCGACGTCGAGCAGCACGCAGACCGCCGCCACGATGAGGAAGACGAGCGCGGGGTCGAAGGAACTTTCCAATCGGTCGGTGAACGACGTGAAGATCTGCGCCGGATCCTCAACGACGGCGCCGCCGCCGGAAGATGCCAGCTCGGAAAGGAGCTGCGCCCCCTCTTCGCCGTCGCGCAGCACGTCGTATTCGTCCGAATAGGAGAAGGTGCGGTAGAGGAAAATATCGGAAACGACGTTCCCCGCCGCATCGAGCTTTTCGATGCAGATGCGATAGACGCCCGTGCAGACGATCTCGAAATCGAAACTGACGTCGTTGCCGTACGACGTGACGGGCACGCCGCCGTTGTAATAGATGCCCGCGTCCGCAGAGAGCGCCTCCACCGTCACCTGCACGCGCTCCCCTTCCTGAAGGTCGGTGTAGACGTCGAGACGGGTGGAATAATTCTGCGTCGTTTCACGGACGTTGAAGTCAAGGCGATCGGGTTCGGGCGGCTGCAGCGGCGCCAGGCTCTCGCAGATGTTGCGGACGAGCTGACGGCCGATCCCGTCGGCGATGAACGCTTCGGAGCGAATGCCGCTCAGGTCGCAGAGGAAGCTCCCCACGCTGCCCGCGCCGAAGTTCCATGCCGCATAGATGGGCACGTATTCGTACAGCAGCGGGACGACGGCGCCGTCCTTGACGCGCGTGCCGTAATAGCCGTTGAGCACGGGGAACGGCTGCGTCGTATCGATGCCCGTAAAGATGGACGTATAATCGCCGATGACGGGGACGAATTCGATGTCCTCCGTTTCGGAGAGCGTGATCTCGGCGAGATCCTGCTTCATAAGCAACCCGACCGTGCCCGCGGGGGAATTGAGCGGGACGTTGTGAAAATTGCCGCCGCCGCGTTCCGCCGTATTTTCCATCTGGGTCCGGTTTCCGCTGCTCATGCCGACGGCGATGACGGACATGGTGATGCCGTTTTCTCTGTTGTAATCGATATACTCGCCGTAGGACGTCCCCTCCCCGTCGAGCGAATCCGCGGGATTGCCGTCCGTGATGAGGATGATGTGCTTGCGGTCGGCGTCGACGGCGCCGAGGGCGCGGCCCGCACGGTCGATGGCGCCCGAGAAGACGGTCCCGCCCGTACCGGAAGAGCTCTGATCGCGCAGCCGCTCGATGGCGGTGCGGATCTCCTCCCGCTGCGAGGCGGGGAGCACTTCCACCTGGTCCTGCGCGTTGGTATCAAAGGACATGACGCCGCAGAAGTCGCGGTCGTTGAGCGCATCGACCGTCTCCAGCGCGCCGCTGATCGCCATGTCAAAGCGGCCGCTGCTCATGGAGCCGGACGTGTCGATAACGATCATGACGGCAATGGGCGGACTATAATCGATGGCCTGGACGGGCAGCATCTCCTGAAGAAGGGTGCCCTGCAAGTCCTCGCGGTTGTATGCGTGGGCGATGCTGGTATTTTCGGGGCCCGCATCGTTGCTCCCGCCGACGGTGAACAGGCTGCCGCCGAAGCTGTATACGTAATCATACAGCGCGCGGTCGAATGCGGCGGGCATGGCGGGGCTTTGCAGGTCGGCATTGGAGATATTGACAAGCACCACCTGCTCGTATGCGCAGAGCTCCTTGGCGTTTTGCGGCAGGAACGCCGCGTCCGTGTGGATGTTGAGCACGTTTGCCGTATATCCGCCCTCCGAAAGGATGGATATGAGCTCGTTCGCCTCCCCCGCGACGTTTTCCAGAATGAGGATATCCTCAAAGGCGGAAATATCCAAATACGTCTGGAAGACGTTGTTCTGCGTGACGAAATCGCTGGCGCAGGAAAGTTCGACGAGGATGTCGTGCATTCCTTCCGACTGGAAGACGTGCGGCACGACGATGGTCTGTACGCCCGGATCGATCGTCACGGACTGCGCTTCGTCCTCAAAGCCCATATCGGAGACGGTGACGGTGGCGCTGACCGGCATCTCGATGTTGCTCTCGACGGTGAGACGCACCTCCGTCTCCGCCCCCAGCACCACTTTGTCGCCGGGAAGCTGCGCGTCGACGAGCTGGATCTCGCCCTGTGCCTCGTTGCCGAAATGCACCGTATCGATGCGGATGCCCTGCGCGGCAATGATCTGCGCCGCGTTGAGCGCCGAGGAATCCGTTTCAAATCCGTCGGAAAGCAGCACGATCTTGGCGGTACGCGGGTTGGCGAACTGTTCCGCCGCAAAGGTGAGCGCTCCGGCGATGTCCGTGGCGCTCGTATCGGGCAGCTCTGCGCTCAGATACTGGCGGTAAACCTCGCGCGAATCGTAGGAAAGCGGCGCGGCATACACGGTATCATACCCGAACGTGACGATGCCGACTTTATAATTGACGTCGCACATGCCGATGACGTTCTGGATATATTCTTCCTTCAGCTCCTCCTGCTCGCTGCCGCTGTCCGACCGGTCGACGACGAGCAGAAGCTCGTTCTCGCGGTTGGGCACGGTAAAGGTGAAGGAGGTCCCCGCGATGAGCAGCACGCACAGCGTCACCGCCAGCGAATGCAGCACCACCGAAATGACGCGGTTGCGCGAACGGCGGAAGCGCGCCGGGATCAAAAAGAAGGGGATCAGCGTGCAGAGGAGCGCGGGGATGAGCAGGAACAACAGCCAGGGATTGGAAAAAACGATAGCAAGATCTGACATGACCGTACCCTCCCCTTACAGCGTCTCGCGCATGTGGAGGAACCACTCGGCGACGAGCAGAACGAGCGCCGCCACCGCAAACCAGAGGATGAGGCTCTCGTTGACGTCGCGTCCGGTATCCACGCGCTGCAGCGCGGGCAGCCGCTCTTCCGCGATGCCCAGGCGGCTTTCCGCATTGGGAATGTGAACAAAAAACTGATCGACGATGGGCGCGCCGGACATTCCCGTCTGCGTCACCGTATAGTCGCCGGGAAGAGACGCGGCAACTGCCGCGGGCAGCGATTCGAGCGGGAAGCGGCCGCCGGGGCCGTCCACGCTCACGTCCTCGCCGCGCGCGTTGACCACGATCTCCTCCCCCACCTCAAACGACGTCCTCTCGAGCGTCGCGGGCAGGTAGTAAGAAAACAGATTGTGCATCATGATGGGGAAATCCACCGTGACGGGGAAGTTGGAGCGGTTGAGATCGAACGCCATCACCACCACCTTGCTCTGCGGCTGATTCCTGGCAAGAAGCACCGGCTCGCCGTTGTAATACATCAGCTCCTCGTACGAATCGTCCACCTCCGAAAGGGTATGGTAGCGGGCGATGGTGACGCGCGTCGGATCCATGTACTGCGTGATGGGATGCGCGGGCCCCGCCGAGAGCGTTGAATCGCTGGATACGTCGTGCAGCGCCCCCACCGTGATGCCGCTGCCCTCGGGCGCGACGTCGGGATCGGCAAGGATGACCACGCCGTCCGTCGGCAAAACGGAAGGCATGCTGTGTTCGAAGATATACAGATCGTACCCCTCCGTCTTGGCGTCCGACGCCGACACCTGATCCATGCGGACGTCAAAGGAATTCTTCTCGCTCTCGCGCAGGTAGCGGATCGCGCTCGGGAAGAACTCGTTGGCATGGCTGCTGGCATACTGCACGCGCACGGTCGGCTTGGTGCCGCCGTAGACGTTGAAGGTATTGTCGCGCTGCAAACTGTCGTCCTCGTTGAGATAGACGTACATCTGCGCAAAGCTGACGATGGATTCGCCGCCGCCCGAAAAATCGGAAGCGGTGAACGTAAGCGTTTTTTCCGGGGATACGTCCGAAAAGACTTCCGTCTTGGTCGCCATCCGCGTGACGGTCGTGTTGCCGTTGACGCCCGTGAGCTCGCAGGTGACCGTCATCTGTTTGGCGATGCCGTAGCAGCCGACGTCCACGCTGAACGAATAGGTATTGCTGTCGCCGAGCACGGGCGTCACGCCGAGCACAGCCGCATTCCAATCGTCGTCGCCCGAGACGTTCACCACGGTAAACGATCCCTCGTCGAGATATTCCGCCGCGGTATAGTACAATACTTCCGCCTCGGAATTGACCGCCAGCACGTCTTCGGCGAGCGCGGCAGCCCCGTCGACGTCGGCGGAGCCGTAACCGCAGGCGTTGTCCGCCACAAGCTTTACGAGCAGCTCGTCCAGCTCTGCGGCGCCCTCCTCATCCACGCGGGACTTCAGAAAATACGCCTGCGTGTCCGCGACGATGACGGTGACGTAGCCGTCCTCCTGCGAAAGCGTCTGCTGCGCCATGGCGCGCACCTCGTTGACGGCGCGTTCAAAGCGCGTCTCGCCCTTGGATGCGATCATCATATCCGCCGAAGCGTCGATGACCGCGATCTTCTCGTTTTCGGAAATGCCCGTGCGGGCAGGAAGAACGGGCTGCGCCATCATGAGTGCGAGCGCGGCAAGAAGAAGCAGCTGGCAGAGGAGGATCAGCAGATTCCTCAGCTTGCTGACGGGGATCTTGTTGCGTCTGTATTTGAGGCTGAGCTTCCATACGAAGGTAGAAGAGACCAGCCGCTGTTGGTAATTGGGGCGCAGGATGTAGATGAGGATCAGGACCGCAAGCGATACGAGCCCGATCAGCCCCAAAGGCAATAATAATTCCATTCCGTAATACCGCTGTGAATGCCGAATTGCGCGCGGGAAGGCATGCCGTCCCGCGCGTTCCGTCCCTTACCGGTCTGCGGAAAGGGAACAGGCTGAATTGCTGTAAAAGTGCTGCGGGATCAAAGCCCGCCGAGGTATCCTTCGATGAAGTCCGCAAGCTCGGGAGGGAGCTCCCCGCCTGATTCGATGATCTCCATCGCCATCTCGTAATAGATATCGTAGACGTCCTTGTAATCGGTGTTGCCGTCGATGATCTGGTTGCTGTCCGACCAGCCGCCGCCGGCGCCGTCGCCCTGGCCCTGGCCGTTGCCTTCGCCTTCCTGGCCGCCGTCGCCGCTGCCGCTGCCCTCTTCCTGGGAGCCGCTGCCGTCGCCCTCGCCGCCGTCCCCGGCGTCGCCGTCCGACCCGCTGCCGCCGTTCTCCGTGGCGTCGGGCGCATTTTCGTCGTAGTCGCCGTCCTTGTCGTCGTCGAGCACGCCGTCAAAATCGTCGTCCTCTCCCTCGCCGATCTCCTCGAAGATGGCGGTCACGGTGAGGTCGGATACGACGTTGCGGTCCTGCCGTTCGGGGAGTTTGTTGCCGTCGCTCCAGCGCACGAACGCCCAGCCTTCTTCCGCGACCGCCACCACGGGCTCCGCGTCTTCGCCGGGGGAAAGGATCTGGTCGGTGACCATCGCTTCCGGTCCGCTGCCGTCCGCCGCCACGATCTCTCCCCCCTCTTCCACGAGGTAGGTGACCGCAACGAACTGCGCCTCTTCCGCCCCCGCAACGAGGTCGGGGGAAGGCAGGATGCCCGCGCTCGCAAGCCCGTTGACCGTGGTCATGCCGACGGCAAAGACGAGGCAGCAGGCAAGCGCGACCGTCGCAGGTTTCCGCAAGGTATAGGGGCGGAAGGTCGCCTTGACCTGCTCGCCCGTGACCCGTTCGAGGCAGCTCCGCGCATCGCTGCGCTGCAGCTGCGCCATCGGGGACATATCCCCTTCCAGCTCTGCGCTGGTCACGGTGCGTTCTTCCAGCCCCATGCGGTCGATCGTGCGGAGCACGTCGTATCTCTCGGGGCGGAACTTGAAAAAGTAAAGCGATCCGCCGCAGAGCACCGCCGCGCCGAGCCCGACGCCGACGGCCGCCCACACGCCGTGAAAGCCTAAAAGCCAGCACAAAAAAGCCGTGAGGAAGGCGGCGCCGCCGCCCGCCATCAAGCCGTAACATACGGAAGAGATGACTGCCGTGACGACCATGCGTTTCCGATAGCCGCGATAAATCTGATCTTCCTGTTTCATAACATCTCCTTATTGCCCCGGCCGGGCAGGGCGTTTTCCGCCCTGCCGCCGTTCGGGGAATTTACCTGCCGCCCGTTGCGGCAGCACTCATGCGCTTGCAGGCGTATATTCAATAATAGCGGTGCAACGGAAATCCCACCGATAGTTCCAATTATAGGGAGCCACCGTCGGATCCGTCCCCTCCGCGAAGGGCACGACGATCGTTTGATCGGAATTCCAATACTGGAATGCCGAATCGCCGACATACGCGTTGGCGGGAACGACGAAGCGTTCGATTGAATCCGCCCCATAAAGCGCATATTTTTCCAAACGGACGCCTTCGGGGAGCGTGATCTCCCTTACGTCGGAATCGGCGAACACCCCGCGCGAGGAATCGCCCTCGAGCGTGAGCGTCTCCGTTCTGCCTTCCTCGTAATCGACCGTCGTGACGGCGGTGCCTTCGAAGTAGCTTGCATAGTCGTCCACGCCGAGATACGTCACTTCCTTGGGGATGGTGTACGCAGTCATGGCCATGGGTACGGCGAGCAGATTCCACTCGCTGTCATACAGTGCCCCGTAGGAAGCCTTGTATTTGGGATTGCCGTCGGCGACGGTGATCGACTGCAGCGAACTGATGCCCTTGAGCAGGTTGACGAGAGAGTCTGCCGTCATGCCCGCGCCGATCTCAAACGAGGTGAGCCCTGCGGGGATGAAGTAGATGACCGTCTGCGACGCATTCATGAGCACGCCGTTTTCCAGCTGCACGAACGCCTGGTTGCCCTCGGCGAGGGTGACCGACGCGATGGGCGCGCCGCTCAGGGAATCTTCCTGCATGCCGGTGAGCGAAGCGGGAAGCGACAGGCCGGCAAGCGTGCTGCCGTCAAAGGCGAGGCTGCCGATGGCCGTGAACCCTTCCGGCACGGTGAGCGAAGTGAGCTTGGTATCGCGGAATGCATAGTTTCCGATGCTGCCGCGCGTACCCGCCGTGAGCGTGACCTCGACGAGAGAGGAGCATCTTGCAAACGCATAGGCGCCGATGACCGTATCCGCGGGAAGCGTCACTTCCGTGAGCTGCGTGGCGGAGTTGAACACGCCTTCGCCGTAATTGCCGCCGACGAGCGTGAGGCCGCCCGTCCTGCCCTCCTCGTAACCGACGGTCTCCACCGCGGTGTCGCGGAAGAGCTGGTCGGGCTGCATCGCCGTCACTTCCTTGGGGATGGTGAAGGAGATCATCGCCTTGGGCACGAGGAGCAGGTTCCATTCGGCGTCGTACAGCGCGCCGAACGCCGCCTGATACTTGGCGTTGCCCGCCTCGACTTCGACGCTCTCGAGCATGCTGCACGCCGCAAGCAGCATGACCGCATCCTCGGATGTAAGCGTTGCGGGAAGCGTGATCTCAGTCGCGTCCGCAGGGATAAAGTAGAGTTCCGTCTTGGCGGCGTTGTAGAGCGCGCCGCTCTCATCCACGACGAGCGCGGAATTGGCCGCGTCGACGGAGATGCTCGTAAGCGAGGTGCAGCCCGTGAAGGCGCCGGACGCGATCGACGTAAGCGTCGCCGGGAGAATGAGCGTTTCCAGCGAGCTGCAGTTCTGGAACGTGAGGTCGTTGAGCACGGTGATCGCTGCGTTCATGCGGACGGTCTTGAGCTCGGAACAGCCGCTGAAGGCGGAACCTTCGATGCGCGTGACCGTGCGCGGGATGGTGATCTCGGAAAGCGCAGTGCCCGCAAACGCCGATTTTTCGATGGTCGTGAGCGAAGCGGGAACGTTGAAGGAGGCGAGGCCGGACCCTTCAAACGCGGACGCACCGATGGTAAGGCACTTGCTGCCGTCCGCAAACGTGACGGAGGTCAGCGCCGTGAGGCCTTGGAAGAGGCCGCGGTTGGTGAAGCTCTCCGAATAATCGGGATCGGCTTTGCCCGCGATCTCCGTGAGACTTGCGGGAAGTTCGATGCTCTGCAGCCCGACGCAGCCGTAGAAGGTATTGGCGGGCAGCGTTTCGATGAGCGAATTTTCCGCAAAGTTGACGAATTTGAGACTGATGCAATTGAGGAAGGTCTGCCCGCCCATCGTCAGAAGCGATGCGGGCAGGTCGACCGTTTCCAGAACGCTCGTGATGTCCTCGGGATCGGACCCCGAATCCCCGAAGGCAAACACGCCGTCGCCCATTTCCGTGAGGCCTTCCGAAAGCGTGGCGGAGACGAGCGCGAAGCAGCCCGCAAACACGCTGTCGCCCAAACGGCGCACCCCTTCGGGAAGCGTTACCGACGTAAGGCCCGTGTTGCGGAAGGCGCCGTCGCCGATGGAGGTGAGGCTGCTCGGCTGCCCGAACGTAACGTTTTCAAGCGCGGCGTCGGCAAAGGCATTGTTGCCGACGGCGGCGACGCGGCCGGGCAGTACAACGGACGAGAGCTCCGTCCCCGCAAAGGCGTAATCGCCGATGACGAGGAGCTCGCTGCCGCCCGCCGTGAAGACGACTTCACTGAGCGCAGAGTTCTGGAAGGCGTTCGCTTCGATATACGTGAGCGAAGCGGGGAACGTGACTTTCGTCAGCGCCGTATTGTTGAAGAAGGCGCTGGCAGCGATGCGCTCCGTCCCTGCGGGCACGGCAAATTCCGTGTTTGCAAGCGACGGGAGATAGTAGAGCAGCGTCTTGCCGTCCTTGGTGTAGATGACGCCGTTCTCCGCCTTATAATATGCGTTGTTTGCGCTGATGTTAAGCGTGGTGATGGATTCCGTCAGGAAATCGGTGGTGAAGGAATCGAAGGCGTCGGGCAGGGTGAGAGAAGTGAGCTTGTTGCAGCGCAGGAAGGCGTCCTCGCCGATGCTCTTGAGGCCGGCGGGAAGCTCGATCTCTGCAAGGTTGGAGCAGCCGAGGAAGGCGTTCGCGCCGATCTCCGTGCAGGCGCTGCCCGCTTCGAAGCTGACCTTTGTGACCGCGGTGTTGCCGGCAAAGGCGTATTCCGCGATCGAATTTGCCGAGGCGTTGACGACGACCTCACCGCCCTTGGCGGGCGGGCAGAAGATGAGCTGAGAAAGCCCGGATGCGTAAAGCATGCCGTCGTCGGACGCGTAATAGGCGTTGCCCTCTGCTACGTTGACAGAAGCGAGCTTGCTGCTCGTATACCCGTTGGTGGATACGAACACGCCCACGCCGTTTGCGAGCGGCTCGATGCGCGTGCCGTCCGCCGCATTGAAGGGCGCAAGCGTCGCAGGGAGCGTGATGCTCGTCAGCTGGTTGCTGGAAACGAAGGCGCTTTCGCCGATGGTGACGGTACCCGTACCGCCCGCCTCAAAGGTGACGGAAGTGAGATCGTCCATGCCGTTGAAGGCATTGCTGCCGATGGCGATGACGTCCGTATTGCTGATGCTTGCGGGGATGACGAGCTCCGTCACGCCCGAATACATGAAGGCGCTCTCGCCGATGGTCGTGAGCTTGCTTGCCGTGAAGCCTGCCCCTTCCTTCTGGTCGCCGAAGGTCACCGCGGTGACCGTATCGTTATAATAGAATGCTTCCTGCCCGATGACGGTGAGGCGGCCGGGGAAGTTGACTTCCGTCACGTCCGTATCCGAAAGCACCTGGCCGTACTCGGCGCCGTACTCGCCCTCAAACGCCGCGCCGAATTCCAGCGGCTGCGTCCCTTCCTCGAACTTGATCTCGGTGAGCGAGCTCTCGCTGAAGGCGCCCGCGCCGATCTTGGTGACGGATGCGGGAATGGTGATGGTGGTGATGTTGGCCTGCGAGAAGGCGAACCCGCCGATCTCTTCGAGCGCAGACCCTGCGGCAAAGGTGACCCCGCTCAGATAATCCGTGGTGGAAGACCACCCCGCGTATCCCTCGAAGGCGTAGCCGCCGATCCTTCTGACGGATGCGGGGACGGTAAGCTGCAGCCCGTCGCCCGTCGAGGCAAAGGCGTACTCGCCGATCTCCACCGTACCGCCGAGCGTCAGCGTCCCGACAGATTCGTTCTCCTCAAAGGCGTGCGCGCCGATGTAGACTTCGCGTTCGGGCAGCTCGATGGCATCGAGATACAGCCCCGCAAAGGCGTATTCGCCGATGGTGAGCGCATCCCCTTCGCCCGGGGCAAAGGTGACCGATTCGAGATAGATGCCGTAGAACGCCTTGTCGCCGATCTCCGTGACCGACGCGGGAATGGTGACGGAGACGATGTTTTCCGCCGCGGCGAAGGCGCCGGGCGCGATCACTCTGACGCCGTCCGCGCCCGTAAAGTCAAAGGAAACTTCGCTCGGGCTGCTGCCCGCAGGCGTATAGAGGAGGAGCGTCTCGAACTTCTTCTCGTCGTCGAGAAGGTAGAGCGCCGAACCTGCCGTAACGTCCTCATCGTTTTCCTGAACGATATGTTCAACGGATGCGATGTACGGGTTCCCCTCCGCGACGGTGAGCTGATTGTAAATGCTCAGACCGTTGAGGAAGCCCGAGGAGATCCTGGCGTTGACGGGAAGCTCGAGGTTGTAGACGGAGCAGCCCGAGAAGACGGCATCGCCGAGAAGAAGATCGGGATCGCCGGCTTTTGCTGCCGCAAAGGTGACGGTGATCGCGTCGAGATAATACCCCGCCTCGAGGAATGCCTCGTCGCCGATGCTGCGCATGGATGCGGGGATGCTGACCGCTTTTAGATAGATGGTCTCGCGGAAGGCGCCCTTGCCGAGTTCGACGACGCGGCTGCCCTCTGCAAAGGTGAGCGTCTCCAACTGACTGCAATCGTAGAACGCGTAATCGCCGACGACGACGTCGTTGAGGCCGCCGCCCTCGAAGACGACTCCTTCAAGATCGGTGCCCGCAAAGGCAAGTACGCCGACCGAGGTCACGCGGCCGGGAAGGCTGAGCGCGCCGGAGAGGAATGTGTTCATGAATGCGCCCTCGCCGATGGACGTCACGCCGTCTGGGATAACGTAGTCGGTGAGCGATTTTGCGTAAGGGACATATGCGAGCGTACGGCCGTTCTGGGAAAGCAGCACGCCGTCCGCCGAGCGATACGCGCCCGCCGTACCCGTAGCCGCCGCGACGTTGACCGCCTCCAGGTTGGTACAGCCGGAGAAGGCGTCGGTAATGTAATCGTCGAGGTCGTCGAGCGCGCCCGCCTGCGCCGCCTGCGGATCGAACTTGCCGAGCGAGATCTGCGCAAGGCGCACGGGAAGCGTGATGGTCTCCAGCGAGGTGCAGCCCGCAAACGCGCGGTCGCCGATGGTGAGCGCGCTGCCGTTTGCGCTTGCATTGGAGAAGGTGACCGCAGAAAGTTCGGTGCAGTCCGCAAACGCCTCCGCCTCGATCGCCGTGACCGACGCGGGAATGACGACGCTCTCGATCATGCTGCCCGCAAACGCGCCGCGGGGGATGAGGTCGGATCCTTCGGGGATGATGTACCTGCCCGTCTTGGCAAGGGGCATGTACGCGATGCGGGGCGCGTGCGGCGCGGTGGAATCGCCGCTGTCGAACAATACGCCGTCCGCAGAGGAATAGCGGGGCTGATAGCTGCCCGCCTCGTAAACGTTGACTGCCGCAAGATTCGTGCAGCCCGCAAACGCCGTATCGGCGGGGATGCGCAGGAGCGTATCGGGGAGATTGATCTCCTTCAGGCTCGTGCAGCCCGCAAACGCGCTGCCGGAAAGTTCGGTAACGCTGACGCCGTTATACTGCGCGGGGATGGTAACGGATTCCACAAGGTTGATGCGCGGCCCTGCGGATACCACGTAAGAATTGCCCACGCGCGTATAGCTGAGCACCGATTCCACCCAGAAGGCGTACACGGTGACCCCGTCCTGCGTCATGTTCCAGGGCGCCAGGGAGTTCCCCTCCGCGTCCGTATAGGCGATGCCCGCCCCGTACGGCGCGCTGTACCAGCCGCCGAACGCCGTGGTGGGATCGGAAGATGCCGGCACTTCAAAGGTGAAAGGCTTGCCGTACTGCACAGACGCCGTGGTCATGCCGTCCGCGCCGCTGAAATTGACGGTATAGGACTTGGCTTCATAATACGCATAGAGCACGAGTTCGCTCGCACCCGTAAAGAAGGGCTCCTCATAGAGGGCACCGAAACTTTCGGGCCCGGCGGGCGTATTGTACCAGCCGGCAAACTCATACCCGATCTCGGCGGGCGCTTCGGGGAAGGTCATCGCATCCCCCTGCGCCTTGTAGAAGGTGCCCACGGTACCCGTATTGCCGTTGAACGTGACTGCCTGCGCGTTGACGGTGATCTCCGCCCATTCCGAAGTGAGCGATTCGCTCACGAAGCGCACGGAGAGCGTATTGACGCCGCGGCGGCCGAGCGAGGCGACCGTGTACGAGGTCTCGCCCTCGTTTGCGGTTGCGATCAGCTCGCCGTTGAGCATGATCTCATAATACTGCGCGCCCGCGACCGGCTTCCAGGAAAGCACGCCGCCCTCGTAGGAAAGCGTCTCGTCAAGCGCGAGATAGGTGAAGGTGAACGCATCGCTGTACGCCGTTGCGCCGCCCTTGACCGCGCAAAGCTGCAGCGTATATTCCGCGTCGGGCGCCCAGGTAATGAGCGACGTGAGGTCGTACGAGCTGTCCCCTGCGGGCACGTCCGTCTTCTGCCCGTTGACGAGGATCTGATACGAAACACCCGTCTCCCCCGTCGCCGTCCAGCTCAGCACGGTATCCTTAAGGCGCACGTCCGCGGGAAGAGCGGGCGTCTGCTTGGTGTAAGCGACCTGCGCCGCCGCGGGCGAATTGGACCCTTTGGCGACGGGCGTCACGGAAACATTGTACTCGCCGGCGGGAAGCTCCTTCAGCGAGAACTGCGTCCCGCTGACGGTATAGCTCTTCTGCCCCGCCTGCACGAGGTAATAATTTGCGCCCTCCACCGCTTCCCAGGTGACCACGTCATCCTGCACGGCGGCTCCCTGCACGGGGGCAAGGCTGCGTTCAAAGACGAACGTCGCCGTAGAGGTCGCATATCCCTCCGCGACCGCCTGCACGGTAAACACCATGCCGCCCTGCTTCATGTCGCAGTTGATAAACGAATAGTAAAGCGACGTGCCGTTGTCGAACGCCTCATGCTTGTGCGCGGGGTTGCCGCAATCGACGGTGATGAGGTATTTTTCGGCATGTTCGACGCCGCGGAAGATGAGCGTCTCGGGATCCGTGACGCGGATGCCGGAAACGCGGGAAAGCCCGTTGTTGACATAGTAACGGACGACCGTCTCCGCAACGGGCGTATTGCCCGCGTTGACGGCGGTGACTTCCACGCGGTAAGCGCCCGTCTGATCGAAGGTGATGGGATAGGTGGTGCCCGTCACGCGGTAGTCGCTGAGCACGGGCGTGCCGTCGGGTGCGGTGACGTTGAGGCGGTATGCGGACGCATCCACGGCGTCCCAGCTGATCGCCTGCACGCTCACGGAGACCGCGGGGGCGTCGCATGCGGCGCCGTCTGCCTGCCAGACTGCAAACAGCGTCGTGTCGCTGTCGAACACGGTGCCGTTCGTATCCGTAGTGGGCGCCTCGAAGCGATAGGAGAGGCGGTCCGCCTTGTTTTCCATGCTCACCCACCAACCGACGAAGGAGAAGCCTTCGCGCGCGGCGGGAACGGCAGGCGAGAAGAGTTTGCCGCCCACCGTCGTCGCGTCGGGGATCTCCTCCCCGCCCGCATAGCCGAGATCGTAGGAAATTGTATACTCCACTTCCCCCGCTTCCGCGCGCAGCCAGCGCGCATAGAGGGTAAGATTTCCGGAGACGGGCTGCGAGTCGAACGCATACGGCGTATTCCCCGCCTCGTCCGCGAACCAGCCGACGAACACGTAACCGCCGCGGGAAGGATCGGCCGCGGGTTTTGCGAGCGTTTTGCCGTTGAGCACTTCCACGTCCGCGACCGCGGTGCCGCCCGCCGTCTCAAAGGAAACGGTATAATAGATCTTGCGGAGGAACTTCAGCTGCGTCCCCTCATAGGTGAGGGTGACGGCGTCGTCGGCAACCGCAGCGGAAAGCGTCCAGTCCCCGTCCGTGAGCGTAAGCGCGCCGTCCGTGAGGGAATAGCTGCCGTTTTTGGCGGTTGCGTCCGCAATGAAGGAAAACTTCAGCCCTTCGGAGAGCGTGAGGAGATACTCCCTGCCGCTGCCGGGAGCCTCCGCATAATAAACGCCGACTTCATCCCCGGACATTGCGGGGGGATCCTCTTCCTCGGTGCCGCCGCATGCCGTGAGCACGCCCGCGAACAGGGCGCTCAGCATGAGCACGAGCAGCGTGAGAAGCAGAAAAGGACTTGTCCTGCGCGTATTGTGTTTCATAGACCGCTCCTTCGGCCCGCTTCCCCCGCGTTCTGCGGGAGCCGCGCGCCGAAAACGCGCGCGCGAGCCTTTTTTGTTACATCCTATCATAGCATTTTTTCCGTGTAATGTCAAAATTTTCGACGGTGAAAATATAAATAATATACAAAAATCACGGGAATTTGTTTTTCTGTACATTTTGTTCGGAAATTGCGCATTGAAATTAACAATTTTTCATCTTTGATTGAAAATTATTTTCATTTTATTCCGCTCTCCCGGAAACGGATGCGGCAAAAGGCTGCATTCCGTAGCAAAAACGGCGGCATACGCCCCGCACAAACGAAGCCTTCGCCCCCGGAAGGCAGACACATCCCGCGGCTTTCCCGCCCCCGGTTTGCGCATAAATTGTATGTTTGTGTATATTTTCACAATATTATGCAAATTTTCCAGACGTTTCCCGCCCGCGCGCCCCACCGTGCACGGCGCGGGCATATACGCGCGCGCATGCGTCCCCATTCATTTATGCCGTTCTCTTCCCCGCCCGCGCGGTGCGCCGCCCCCCTCACAGCGCCCGCAAAACCCGCCTTGACTGCGGACATGGCTATGCCGAAGTCTTGCGCGGCACAAAAAAAGATGCGCCCTGAACTTGATCAGGGCGCATCCCTCTCCGCCGCACGGGGAGGGCCGCGCGGCAAAGCTGTTTATTCTTTTTCTGCGGGCGCCTTGTCGGAAGATTCCGCAGCTGCGGGCTTCAACGCCTTTCTGACGACGAAGTAACCCCAGACGCCGAGCCCAACGGGCACGAGCACGTCGAGCACGATGAGGAAGATCACCCAAGGCGCCATCGTCTGGCCGATGACCTCGCCGACCATCGCGTTCGAGTTGACCACCGCGTACGCGGTATTCTTGAAGTTCTGCTGGATGATGTAGACGTCCGCAGCACTGCCCTCGTCGCACCACGATACGGGCGTCGTGGCGAGGTTGAGGTCGCCGCCTGCATACGCCATCTGGCGCGAATTCATGTACGCGGGGATGGTGTTGAAGTCGCAGAGGACGGTCCCCTCAAAGCCCCACTCCTCGCGGAGGATCTCGGTGAGCATGCGGTAGTCGCCGCCGACCCAGCGCGTCCCGACGCGGTTGAAGGAGGTCATGAGCGCAATCGTATCGCCTTCCTTGACCGCCATCTCGAAGGGACGCAGGTACAGCTCGCGGAGGGACTGCTCGGTGAGCCAGGTGCTGTCGCCGGAGATGGAGCGGTGCGTTTCCTGCTCGTTGCCGACGAAGTGCTTGACGAAAGTCATGACGCCCTTGGAGCGGCAGCCTGCGATCTGGCTGGCGCCGATGCGGCCGGAGAGGAAGCTGTCCTCCGAGTAATACTCAAAGTCTCTGCCGCCGAACGGGCTGCGGTGGAGGTTCATGCCGGGCGCATACCAGCCGGAGTAAGGCGACCCGCCGCGGACGTCGCCGACGATGCCCTCGTCGCCGACCATCTCGCCGAAGTCGTAAGCAACTTCCGTGCTCCACGTCGTTGCCACCAGCGTCTGGCAGCAGTAGGAGCAGGTTTCATAGAAACGGGACGTATCCATGAAGCATGCCCAGCCGACGGGGCCGTCCGCGCAGTTGATGCGGGGGAAGCCGATGTCCTGGATGGCCTGGATGACGTAAGCCGCATAGTTGTACTGATAGGTGAGATCGGGCACGGCAGCCTGTTCCACGAAGGTCTGCCATCTCGGATCGTTGTAATCGACGTACGGTCTGCCGTTCTCGTCCAGGTTGAACTCGCCGTCCTTGTTGAAGAGCAGCGAACGGAGCGTCATGCCCGCGTCGTTCTCCACCGTGGGATACTCGATGCTCGAGAAATCGGTGGGATTGTTGTGGCTGATGTCCTTCAGCCATTCAAGCAGATAGTCGCTGTTTTCGCGCTTCTCCAGCGTGGGAGATTCGGGGAAGGTCCCCTCCCAGTCGCTGCGGGAGAGCAGCGTGTCGAGGGACGTATCCGAATTGAAGCGCTCGTCCTCGCAGTCGGTGAAGCGGTTTTCCACCGTGTTGCCCGTGACGGGGGCCTTATCGTAGATGATGTCGTCATCCACGGTGAAGGGAATGGTGAATTCCGCGTCGTGCGCGTTGGAGGAGACGAACAGCTTGTAATCCTGGCTGGCGTCCAGCTCGAACGTCTTGGCGCCGTTGGCGTTCGCATCCTTGTAGTCGTAGGAAGCGAGGTAGTACGGGTTGAAGGTCAGGGTGACCGTCTCCGATGCGCCCGGCTCAAGCTCGCCCGTCTTGGCGAAGCCGACGAGCACGACGTGCGATTTTTCGATCTCGCCGTCGAAGTAAGGCGCGTGCGCGTAGAGCTGCACGACTTCCTTGCCCGAATAGGTATCGCCCGAGTTGGTGACTTTGACCTGGATGGAATACTCCTTGTCCTTCTCGATGTTGACGTTCTCGATCTCCGACTTGTCCGTAAGTTCCCAGGTGAAGGTCGTGTAGGAGAGGCCGTAGCCGAAGGGATAGACGACGTGCGAATCGTACCAGGCGGGGTCTTCCGCGCCGCGCGTCTCGTAGTAGCGGTAGCCGACGTAGATGCTCTCCTCGTAATCGACGAAGTAATACGCCGCAGGTTCATCCTTGCTGAACGCATACATGTCGCCGCCGAGGGTGAACTTGTTCTTATCGGGGTTACCCGTGATGCGGTTATCGCCGAAGTTGAACCAGGTGGGATCCTGCGTGAAGTCGGTCATGTACGTATCGGCGAGCTTGCCGCTGGGCGTAACTTCGCCGCTCAAGATCTTGCCGATGCCGTAGGTACCCGATTCGCCGGGCATGCCCATCCAGAGCGCCGCGTCGATCTTGGAAGGGTCGATCTCGTACCCCTTCTGGGTGACGTAGCCGCTGTCCTCTTCCAGGAAGCCGACTTCGATGGGGTTGCCCGTGTTGATGAGCACGATGACCTTATCAAAGCCGCCCTCGCAGACCGCCGCGATGAGGTCTTCCTCATTGGCGTCCAGCTGCAGGAAGTGGTCGTCCATGCTCCTGCCGCCTTCCACCACGCCGTCGCCCTTGGAGTTCACCATTCTGCGGGGAAGGTCGAACCCTTCGCCGCCGATGCGGGTGATGACGATGACGGCAGCGTCCTTGTAGTTCTTGTAGCTGTCGCGGACGGCGGAATCATACTTGCTCTGCGGCGTCTCCGCCGTGGAGAGGATGACCGTATCGCCCGAGTCGAGGTCCTTGCTGTTGCCGGCGCGTATGGGGCCGGAACGGCCGTCGTCCTTATAGAACTTTTCCAGTTCGGGGTTGAGCTCGAAGCCCGCCTCCTTAAGGCCGGTGTAAAGGTCGGTGGCGTTGTCCGTATTGGCGCCGCCGGAGCCAGAACCGCCGAAGGCGAGGTTGACGCTGTTCTTGCCGAAGACGGAGATCTTGGCGCCCTTTGCAAGCGGGAGGGCGTTTCCTTCGTTCTTGAGCAGCACGGCGCCTTCCTCGACGATGCGCTGGTTCATGTCGCGCGCCGCGTTGTATACCTCCGATTTGGAGGTATACGTGGTGGTGTACGCGGGTTCGTCGCCGGGGGCGTAGACGTTCTTGGGCCCGCCGCCGGGCATGACGGTGTTAAACAGCTCGTACAAGAGCGTGAATGCCAGACTGTTCAGCACGATGAAGAAGACGAGCACGACTGCCGTGACGATCATCCACACGCGCGAACCGATGGATTTCCAGAGTTTTAACAAAATGCTCCCCTCCTATCAGGTATAATGTTTCGGAAGGTTGTTCCTCCTCGCCCACTCGAGGATGGCGGACGTGGTGACCTTCAGGCAGTCGATGAGCGGCGCCGTAGCCTTGAACGTCGTCCCTTCCAGCGTGTTGTTGTTGTTCGTCGTGATATTGACGGAATTCATCCCTTCGACCAGCGTTGCGTTTTCGATGATGACGAAGTCTTCAAACGGGAGCGCATACAGTCGGGACGTATCCAGATCGCCGCCGGGGTTGGGAACGTTTTCAAACTTGATATCGGAGTACTCAATGACCTTACCGTTGAGCTCGACGCGGTTCTCCTCCCAGTTCATGGTGAAGTCAGCGTACTCGGCGGACAGGCGCAGGACGATCTTGGCGTCATTGACCGCGCGGTCGGAAATAAACGAGAAGGTGATGGCGCAGCCCATTTCGTACTGGTAGCCGACGAACTGATCGCCGCTCGCACCGTGCGTGGTGATGGTCTGGATCATGCCGCCCGCGGAAGCCGTGCCCGAAAGGCCGGGACCCGTCTTGCCGTCGAGGTTGGTGTTTTCCGCTTCGAAGATATATTCGTGCACGCCGTCGGACACTTCCGCCGTATCGCGCGTCCACTTGGCGTAGAGCGTGGTGTCGGCTTCGATCGCCGTATCAAAGCTGAAGGGGGTATTGCCTTCCTTATCCGTGCACCAGCCGCCGAAATCATACCCGTAACGGGTAGGCTTGGCGGTGGGTTCGGTCGCCTTCTCCCCTTCCTTGATGGTCTGGGCGGAGATGTCCACCGGGCAGAAGGTGTAGTTCTGGTCGAAGGTCACCTCGTAATAGGTGCCCGCTTCCAGCCACTGCGCGTAGATGGTCGTATCCGCGGTGATGGCGGTATCGAAATCGTACGCCGTGGTGAACTTGTTGTCCGCGTACCAGCCGTTGAAGTTGTATTCGTCGCGGATCGGATCCTTGGGCTCCGCCACGGGCGAACCCTTGCGGACTTCGACGACATCCGTCTTCTCGTCGTAATTATAATCAAAGGTCACGTCGAACATCTGATACTCGACGTGGATGTTGTAGCGGTCGCTCTTGCCGCCGTAGCGGACGGTGACCACTTTGTCCATCTCGTCCAGCGACGGGTCGCCGATCTCCGTGGAGCCGCCCTTGACTTCCACGCCCTCGGCGGTCATGGCGATCTTCTCCGTGCTGCCGTCCGTATAGGTGACGGTGATCTCGCCGCCCTCGACGCTGAAGGCGTCGCCCACGAAGAAATCGACCTTGGTGGGTTCCTTGGTGATGTCGATGCTCTTGACTTCCTTCTCGGTGGAAGGCTTGCCGCCGTCGTCGGGATCCTTGTTGGGATCTTCCGTCTCCCCGCCGCAGCCGGCGAGGAGCATACTGCCGCCGAGGCAGAGTGCCATGGCGCAGGCAAAGATGCGCTTGAATTTACGATTTGTTTTCATACAGTTCTCCTTTTTGAATATTACAAAGAGTACGGGCTGCCTCAGTATATTGCCCAAGGCAGCCCTTTCTCTCGTTCACGTGCCTATATAGGCGTTTTCACGTATATAGGTATTCGATTTTGCTTAGCCGACCACGATGGTGAAGGTCTCGGCGTAATCGAAGTTCGTGCTGCCCGGACGCATCCAGGGGTTGGTGCCCTTGGAGACGTAAGGAACGTGCAGGTTGACCTCGACCGTGTACTCGCCTGCGGCAAGCGCGGCGCCGAGCGTGATCTTCGCGCTGGTGTTGACGTCGTAGCCCGACTTCTTCGCCCAGCCCATCTCGTACGTCTCGATGAGGTCGACCGTGATGTTGTCCGTAACTGCCACGCCGTCCTTCTTGACGGTGACGGTGTAGCCGTAGATCTGCGACATTTCCAAGTTTGCAAGTTCTTCCACGGGCTTGCCGAGTTCGAGGTTGTTCAGCGTGATGATATCTGCCGCCGACTTATCCTCGTCTCTGTGATACCACGAACCGTCGTTGCTGTAGTAGCAGTTCATGATGCGCTGGTTGGACACGCCGCGTCTGCCCTCGTACATGAACTGGTTGCCGTAGTACAGCTGATCCGCCGTGATGGTGATGGTGTCGCCCGCCTTCGCGTTGAGCTTGGCGCCCGGAACGAGTGCCGAACCGTTGACCTGGAAGTCGGAGACGTACTTGAAGCTGAAGGAGACCTTTCTGTCCGTGACCCACGTATCCGCCGTGAAGGTACCGGAGACGGGCTCGGATGCAGCGCCCGTAGGCATACCGCTGAGGATACCCGTTGCTGCGTCAAACTCCATGCCTTCCGGCCATACAGCGTCGTCGCCGAAGTTGAACTTCAGGTCGTTGGACTTTTCAGGGATCTCGAGCTGCATGGACACGTACATGCCCTTGACAAGCGTCAGCTCGACCTGCTCGCCGTCAATGCCGTCGAAGCCGTTGTTGCTGACGGAGGAGTTTGCATACGTCTGCAGGATACGTTGCGCGCACTTTCTGACTGCGAAGTAATGCGTGGGCGACTTCAGGGTGCCGTTGCCGCTGTTATACGTCGTATACTCGGAAGCGTCCTTCGCAACGAATACGCAGTTCTCATCCGCATCCCAACGGCCTCTCTCGAGTGCGCAAGGGGTGTAGCTGGAGTCGTTCGTAAGCAGGTGTTCGTCGCCGCCGCGGACCGCAAGGTTCAGGGGGACGTACTGCTTTGCCCACATGTCGCCTTCCACGGAACCCTGGAAATCCCATTCCTGGTTGAGGAGAAGCTCATGCGCTGCCCAGTTGGTGGACATCGTCCACTTGCCGAGGCGGTTGAAGGAGTTCATGAGGCCGAGCGTGCCGCCGAACTTGATGATGTATTCGAACGGCTTCGCGGTCTGTTCGCGGAGGACCTGTTCGGTCGCCCAGGTGAAGATGCCGCCGTAGTCTGCACGGTAAGCTTCCTGGTCGTTCCCGAAGAAGTGCTTGAAGTGTGCAATGATACCCTTGTCGGTGACGCCCCTCGTGACCTGGGCGCCGATGAGGCCGGAATGCACGCCGTCCTCGGAATAGTACTCGAAGTTACGGCCGGAGAACGGCGAGCGGTGAATGTCTGCACCGGCACCGCGCCATCCGCGCGAACCGCTGAGGAGGAGCAGGTTGCCGACCATGGTGCCGACTTCCTTGGCAAGTTCCTGGTTGTAGGTTGCCGCAAGGATCGGGTTGGACGGGAACTGCACGCCGCCTGCGTTGATGGGACCGTCGGGGTCGCCGTATTTGTAGTCGTTGTCGATGGTGCCGAGACGCTCGATGGTGACGTTGGTCGCCGTCGGAAGCTTGGTGAGTTCTTCCCAGGTGAACTGGTTCATGAACTGCTCCCACTTCTGGGAATCAGCGTCCGTGCCGAGCGTGACGGTGTTGTCCTCATTGATGACGGGCTCGGTGTATTTGACGCCTGCCATGTCCTGAAGGGTGATGGTAAGCTTCGCGGAATCGTCCGCCGCCTGCGTCCATCCTGTAGGCACTTCCGCGACGTACCAGGGATCGTCTGCCGTATCCTGATACGAGAAGTACTGCGCCTGGGACAGGTAATCGTCATACGTAGCCTGGTCGAGCGTACGGTCTTCCTTGGAGGAAGGTTTAGGCTGCTGCAGGCCGCCCTCGTCCGCACGGCTGATCATGTTGTCCTCGAGCGATTTATTGACCGTGGTGTAATCGCCCGTGAAGACGGGTTTGATCTCCTTGCCCGTGACGTAGTCGGTATCGCAGAAGATGGTGCTCTTGACCGTTCTGGTGACGGAGTCGACCACTTCGTGCGAGTTGCGGTTGATGGAGATGGTGTAATCGCCCGCCTCCAGCTCGTAACCGAGGTGATCGTTGTCGTTGGCATCGTTCCAGTCGAAGGACGCCATGTCCTGTGCGACGAACTGGATGGTGACGACGTCGCTTTCACCGGGCTCGAGCAGATCGGTCTTGGCAAAGCCGACGAGGTTGGTGGCTGCCTTCTCGATGCCGCCCTTGGTGTAAGGAGCCGAGTAGTAGACCTGCACCACGTCCTTGCCGGCGACTTTACCCGTGTTCTTGACCCATGCACGCATGGTGATGGTCTGCGTTGCGGAATCGATGGTCGCCGTCTTCTCGACGTTGTCAAGCTTCCACTCGAACGAGGTGTAGCTCAGGCCGTAGCCGAAGGGATAAAGGACGTTTTCATACGCCGCTTCCTTGGCTGCGTCGCCCTGGGCGTCCGCATAACGGGTCTCGTAATACTTATATCCGTAATAGATCCCCTCGCGGTATTCCACCGTCGCGAAGTTGGTGTTGCTGCCGTCCGGCTGATAATACATGACGTCCATGCGATTGCCGTCCTCGTCCTTGTTCTGCGAGTTGGTACCGAAGTTCGTCCATGTAGGGGACTGCTTGAAGTCTTTCTCCCAAAGGTCGGAGGTGTGGCCGGAAGGCGTGATGTCGCCGTTGAGGATGTGTGCGAGTGCAGTCGTACCATCCTGACCGACCGAGCCGACCCAGAGGATCGCGTCGACGCCGAGGTTGCCGTCCGTCTTGGGTTCGGCAAGCTCGGGGATCTGCATGATGTTGGAGGAGTTGATGACGACGATGACCTTATCGAAGTGCTGTTTTGCGTGCTTGATGAGCGCCGTCTCGTTGTCGTTCAGCTGCAGGCCGTGCATATCCTCGTCCGCACAGCCGACCGCGTTGTTCGTCGCGATATCGAAGTTCTCCGCACCGGTGCGCGAGAACGTCACGATCGCCGCGTCGCCGTATGCGTTGTATGTACTCGTGATGGAAGAACCGTAGTTTTCCATGCCGATCTCGGCGATCTGGTCTTCGACCATCTGCCCGACCTTGGTGAGGTACATGCTTTCCGTCTTGGGGTTGACTTTGAAGCCCGCTTCTCTCAGGGAGTCGCCGAGCATCGTGCCCGCAGAGCTGCCGCCGCCCGAGCCCGAACCGAAACCGGAACGGATCATGTAAGCGGAGCGGATGCCGAGGAGCGTAACGTTTGCGCCGTCTGCAAGCGGGAGCGCATTGTTTTCGTTCTTCAGCAGGACGTCGCCTTCGCCGGCGACCTGCACGGCAAGCGCGTGTGCAGCCTCCATCGCCTCGTCCTTGTTCGAGTAATCCACGTAGAACTTGCCTTTGAACCCAAAGTTACCGTTCTCGCCGGGGAAGATATACTCGTTTTCCTTGATCGCTTCGCTGGGGACGTACTCGTCGCCGGTGTCCGCATCACCCGGAGGCCCTTGTTCGCCCTGGGGACCCTGGGGACCCGCGGGGCCTTGTTCACCCTGAGGACCCTGCGGACCTGCAGGGCCGACAGCGCCTTCGCCGCCGCAGCCCGTAAGCAGCACGCTCATCGACATGAGCAGCGCAAGCGGGATGCTCGCCAAGGCAATGAACCTTCTCTTCTTTCTTGTCATAGCTTCCTCCTATCTGAATATTGACAGTCTTTTCGCACTGCCATCGGCAATATTTTAGCGCGATTTTTGCGTTGTGCCTGTATTTCGCGCAATCTGCACGGATTCCCGCACGAATGTTACGCGCACTGCAATTCGCGTTGTAAAACCGACCGTTCGCGTTAAAGTCTGCCACGTCCGTTCAGCGCGTCCGTGCGGCATTCACACGCCGCGGCCCCTTCGGGCGAAAAAAAGAAACAGGCGCGGCGGCGCGCCCGTGCATCGCGCCCGCCCATCGCGCCCGCGCATCACGCCCGCGCGGAAAAAACGGCATAAAAAAAGAGGGCCCTTCGGCCCCGTACATGCCCGCCCCGTTCGGGCGCAGCCCGATCGGATATGGCGTTAAAATGCAGACATGCCCCCACTTAAAGGGGCAATGCCACCGTAACGAGAAAGCGATCCTCCCGCGCGCCGCAGGAAAATTTTCCGCCGAGGCGGCTTGCCGTCATGCGGACGGAGCGTAACCCGTAACCATGTCCGTGTTCCGTCTTGGTCGTGGCGGGCAATCCGTCGCAAAAGGTCAGCTCGCCCGCAAAGTAATTTTCCGTGCGGAGCACGCAGAAGGCGCCCCTGCGCTCGATGTTGAGCGTGACGACGCGCCTGCCCGCTTCCAGCCCTTCCACCGCCTCGATGGCGTTGTCGAGGAGATTGCCGAGCATCGTATAGATGTCCGCCTCCTTCACGCCGGCAAGCAGCGTGCCGTCTGCCATGCAGTTGAATTCCACCTGCCGCGCCGCGCACGCGGCGGCCTTCTCGCTCAATACCACGTCGAGCGCCGCGTTTCCCGTGCGGAACGCGCGTTCATACCCCTCCAGCGCCGCGCGCGCCTCCTCCGCATACGCCCCGTGCAGGGCGCCCGCGGCGCCCCGCAGCAGGAGGTGCTTTAAATCGTGGCTTTTGAGGTTGACGGCGTCGATCATCTGCGCCTCTTCCGCGCGCAGGGCCTGGTCACGCGCCAAAGTCTCCCGCAGGACGGAGCACTCGCCGCGGACGGATGAGAGTACAGACATGGTATGCTGCAATGCAGCGAACAAAGCAAAGAACGCCGCGCCTGCCGCGGCAAACGGCAGCCGCTCGCCCGCATAGAGCGCGGGGAACAGGCAAAATCCCGCCATGGCGGCATACAGCAGGGCGGAAAGCAGCCAGATCTGCCGCGACGGCGCCTCCTTTCCCCGGCAGAACGCGGCCTGCAGCGCGGAGAGCAGAACGAGGCTTGCGGCAAGCACGGCGGCATTTTGCCATGCCGGCGCTTGCTGCGGCACAAAGGCCATGCATGCCGTGATCCGCCCCGCGAGCGCACGGACGCAAAGCGCCTGCGCCGCGCCGTGCGCGGCGCAGGCGGCGCTGCCTTCCCACACGAGGGCGGCGCCGCAGATACACAGCACAAAGAAAAACAACAGGCATACCATGCCTGTGATCAGCGCCGCGATCCCCGAAACGAGGGGCAGGATGAGGGCGCGCACGCAGAGCTCCGCAAGGCAGAACACGAGCAGGCACAATGCCGCGCGCAGCAGGCCGCGGCTGCGCAGCCGTGCGCCGCAGCGGGATATGCAGAGCGACGAAAACAGCCCCGCGCTGCCGAGCAGCGATGTTACGATCTCCCACATAGGCCCCTCCTTTGGCGCCGCGGCTTACGCTTCGCCCATGACGTAGTTTGTAAGCGCGTCCACAAACGCCTTGCGGCGCGTGCGGCTGATGACGAGTTTGTCGCTGCCGACGCTGACCACGTTCCCCTCCAGCTTCACCACGCTGTGCAGGTTGACGAGATAGCAGCGGTTGCACTTGAAAAACTGCCGCTCCGGCAGCCGCTCCTCGATCCCCTTCATCGTCCCGTACGCCTTATAGACGCCCGACTGCGTGTGATAGAAGACGGTATGGCCGGAGATCTCGATGTAATCGAGGCGGTCGATGTCGATGCCGATTCCCCCTTCCGAAGTGGGCAGGAACACGCGCCCGCGCGCATTCTTCCTGCAGCGCTCGATGGCGCGCGCGATCTTGAGTTTGAAGGTATGGTAATTGACGGGTTTTACCACGTAATCGAGCGCGTCCACAGCGTAGCCCTTGATGGCGTATTTGGCGAGAAAGGTGACGAAGATGAGCACCACCTTATCGTCCACCTTGCGCAGGTCCGCCGCCGTCTGGATGCCGTTCATCTGCGGCATGTCGATATCCATGATCACGATATCGAAATTCGAGGAATACGCGCCGAGAAAATACATCCCGTTTTTAAAGCGGATGATGTTGAACGCTTCCCCGTATTCCTTGGTGTATTCTTCAAAACATTTGCGGATGCTCTCAAACGATTCCCACTCGTCTTCCACAATGGCAACTCTGTACATCTCTCCCTCCTTGCAGAAAAATTTTATCACAATTTGGCACGGATTGCAAGATTTTCGGCATAAATTAACATAAACTTTTTTTCGGCAACGCAAAATGACGATTTTACGACGTGAAAAAACGGCGCTTTCGCACCGTTTTTCCCTGCCGCCTTACGGCTTTTTATCGATCATGCCGGCGGAAAGCCGGCTGCAGAAATGCTGCCCGAAGGCGATCAGATGCCCTGCGAGGCGATCTTTTGCAGGATCTCCTCGTCCGCGGGGCAGAACGTAAAGGCGGGAAGCTCCTCCGGGAGCACCCACGCAAGTTCCGCATGTTCCTTTTTCTGCGGCGTTCCCGCCGCGATGCGCGCGCAAAAGAGGGTGAGGTGCACGGTGAGATCGGGATAAGCGTGCGTCACCTCCGCATATACGTCCCCGACGGAAAGCAGGACGCCGAGCTCCTCCATGCATTCGCGGCAGAGCGCCTGCCGCTTGCTCTCCCCCGCTTCCACCTTTCCGCCCGCGAACTCCCACAAGAGCCCGCGCGCCTTGTGTTCGGGGCGCCTGCAGATGAGCAATCTTCCCCCTTCCTCGATGAGCGCCGCCACCACTTCCGTCGCCATATCTTCCTCCTCCGTGCAAAGAAAGCGCCGCGATGCGGCGCTTTTCCCGTTTTGCTTACGCTTCGCCGTCCGGCGCGGCGGACGCCGCGGCGCACTTCAAAAAGTATGCCTGCGCGTCGAGCGGGGCGCCGAGCGTCTCCACCTTGCGGTAGTGCCCGTCCGCGCACAGTTTTCTCGCCTTGACGTTATCGGAAAGCATAGTCTTCAAGAATTTTTCGATCTTGTCGGCAATGCCGCCGTCGAGGACGGGCGCAGCGATCTCCACGCGCTTGTCGGTATTCCGCGTCATGAGATCGGCGCTGGAGATGTACATGACGCGGTCCTCCCCTTTGCCGAACGAATAGACGCGCGAATGCTCCAAAAAGCGCCCCACGATGCTGACGACGCGGATGTTCTCCGTCTTCCCGGGGATCCCCGGCAGGATACAGCAGATGCCGCGCACGATGAGCTCGATCTTCACGCCCGCCCGGCTCGCCTCCGCAAACTTGTCGATGATCTCCTTGTCGGTCAAACTGTTCATTTTGGCGAGGATATACCCCTCCCCGCCCGCCTTTGCCTTGCCGATCTCGCGGTCGATGCAGGCGATAAGCCCGCTTTTCAGCGTCGTCGGCGCAACGAGCAGGCGCTCGTAGCGGAAGGACGTGTTGCAGATGGCGATGTTCCGGAAAAAGGCGACGGCGTCCCGCCCGACGGCGGGATCCGCCGTAAGGATGTTGAGGTCGGTATACTGGCGGCTGGTCGATTCGTTATAATTGCCCGTGCCGAGATGGGTGATGTAACTGATCTCCTCCCCTTCCTTCAGCACGACGGAGATGATCTTGGAATGCACCTTGTAGTTCTCCATGCCGTAAATGATGGTGCATCCCGCCTCGCGGAGCTTCTCGGCAAAGTACAGGTTGTTCTCCTCGTCAAAGCGCGCACACAGCTCGATGACCACCGTCACCTGTTTGCCGTTCTCGCTGGCGCGGCACAAAAGCTCGGCGATGCGGGAATGATGCGCAAGGCGGTAAATGGTGATCATCACGGAACTCACGCGCGGGTCTTTGGCGCATTCCTCCAAAAGATCGACGACGGGCGACATGCTGTCGTACGGGTAGGAGAGAAATACGTCGTGCGAGCGGATGGTGCCGATGAGGGAAGGCGCGGAGGCGAGCTCCTCGCTGACTGCGCCCTTGAAGGGCGGATATTTGAGGCGCGCGCGCTGTTCGGGCGAAAAGTATGCTTCCAGCGAAAAGAGAAACTTATAATCGAAGAACCGCGCATCGCAATAGCAGAATTTGGGATCCAGCTTCAGAAGCCTGAGCGCAAACTCTTTCAGCTTGCTCTTCTCATTGTCCACCTCGAGCCGCACGGCGTTGAGCCGCGCGCGCGATTCCACCTTGCGGCGCATGACCTCGGTAAAGTCGCGCTCGAGGTCGGTATCGTCGAGGGCGGTGTCGAAATCGGCGTTCCGCGTGACGCGGAGCATCATCTGGTCGCTGACCGTATACCCCGTGAAGGCGAGCTTGCCGAAGATGCGGATGAGCTCTTCCAGCGGGATGAGCCGCACCTTTTTTCCGCCGCCGAGGCGGTACAGCCGGTCGAGCGAGGGATTGACCCCGATCACGCCCACCATCCGCCGCCCGTCCTTCTCCAGCTGGCAGAGCATATAGCTGCGCTTGTTTTCAAACTGCATGAGCGGATGTTTGGCGTCCAGCACCATGAGCGAGAGCAGCGGCAGCACGTGCCGCAGAAAGATCTCGCGCCCCTCTTCCGCCATGCGCGGCGTAAGGTCGCGCGCGCGAAGAATGCGCACGCCGTTGTCGGAAAGTTCCTTGCGCAGCAGAGAATAGCACTCCGAGCGCACCTCGTAAAGCGTTTTGACCGCCCCCGCAATGCCGTCGAGCTGCTTGGCGGCCGTCAGTTTTGTCTTGTTCTCCGTCTCCGAAGGCTCCGCGAGCGCCTCGTTGGTCAGGCTCCCCACCCGCACCATGAAGAATTCGTCGAGGTTGGAGGTGAAGATGGACAAAAACTTACAGCGTTCGAGCAGCGGATTGCTCAGGTCCACCGCCTGATCGAGCACGCGCTGGTTGAAGAGCAGCCAGCTGTACTCGCGATTGACGTAAATGTCGCGCAGGAACCTCTTTTCGATCTTCTTTGCGATGTTTTTCTCTTTCAAAATCATTCTCCTCTGCGTGGATCAGCTTTGTTCGCCGCCGTCTGCGGCAGACGCTTCAGGCATGGGTGCAGGCTCTGCGGGTTCTTCCGCCGCGGGCGCCGCCTCTTTGGCAGGAAGCGCGACATGCGACTTTCTGCCCCGCTTCTTCGGAGATGCGGACATGGCTGCCCCGTCGTCAGCCTTTGCGGCGCGCGGTTTTCTGCCCCGCTTCTTCGGAGGCGCAGACATGGCTGCCCCGTCGTCAGCCTTTGCGGCGCGCGGCTTTCTGCCCCGCTTCTTCGGGGCCGCGGCTTGTTCGCTCCCGCCGGAGACCCCCGTCTGCAGGTCAAGGTACTTCCCTTCCGCCCGGCCTTCCAGGATGAGCTGCAGATAGCCTTCCTTGACGCCGCGGTCGCTGACGATGATCTGTTCCACGCCGAACCGTTTGAACAGCGTCTTTAACACGACTGCGGCCGAGCCGATGAGGTAGATCTTTTCGGGCGCGTTGTTGAGCACGTAGCGCGAACGGTCTTCCCCGCCGATGAGGTGTTTGACAAGTTTTTTAAACTTTTTATAGCGAATGACCTTGACGCCGTCGGCGGGTTTTTCTCCCGCATAATCTGCGTAAATATCGTACATGGCGGCGTTTGTCGCCCCTACCATGACCGCGGTCTTGTAGACGTCCTTGCCGGGAAGACCCGCTTTGTCGAACTTTTCCGTAAGGTACGACTTCATCTTTTTCGCCTCGCCCTCGTCCGGATAGATCGCATCGATGAATTTGCGGTAGAGATCCAAAAGCCCGAACGGCAGGCAGAGCATCTTTTCTTTTTCCGTCTCGGAAAGGTCACAAATCTCCATGCTCTTACCGCCCAGGTCGATGAGGACGGGCTTTTCACAGCTCGAATAATAGACGTTGGCGACGTAATCGCAATACGCTTCCGTAGCGCCGTCGAGGGCATTGACGGGGAGCCCCGTCGCCGCAAGAACCTTATCGTAGATCTCTTCAAAATTCTCCACGTTGCGGAAAGCCGCCGTGGAGATGAGATAGCAGCGCTCCGCGCCGATGCGGCGGCAGTTTTCGCGGATCTCCGTGAGCGTCTCGATGAGCTTATCCATGCCGCGCGGGAGCAGCTTTCCGTCCTCCAGATACCGCACGAGGCTGACCGCGGCGCGTTCCTTGAACACGATCTCCGTGCGATCACCCTCCGCAGAGGCGACGATCGCCGAAAGGCTGTTGGAACTGATGTCGATGATCGAATACTTCATAAATTACAAACTCCTTGCCGATGTCCTTTTGATAGATTATGTGCGGTCGCCGAAGGAAATGCCGATGCCGCGCGCAAACCGCACCGTCTCCCCCGCGGGATCGACGAGCTTATACTTGCCCGCGATGTCCTCGAGCGCGTTGTACGTGATGCGGCTGCCCGACACGGCGACCGTGACGCCGTATTTCCCTGCCGCCGCCAATTCCGCCGCGCGCCCGCCGAGGCGGGAACAGAGCAGGCGGTCATACGCGCACGGCGTACCGCCGCGCTGCAGATATCCCAAAACGGAAGCGCGCGTCTCCACGCCCGTCCGTTCGCCGATGACCTCCGCAAGATGCGCCGTGACCGTGGTTTCCCCGCGCGCCCTGCGCGCAAAGGCGCGTTCGTCCTTTTTGTATTTCACTTCGCTGTCGAGCACGGCACCCTCCGCAACGGCGATCATGGTAAAGGCGTTCCCCGCGTCCACCCGCTTTTTCAGCGTCTCGCAGACGGCATCCACCGAAAACGGGATCTCGGGGATGAGGATCATGTCTGCGCCCGCCGCGATGCCGGAATGCAGCGTCAGCCAGCCCGCCTTATTGCCCATGATCTCCACGAGCATGATGCGGTGATGGCTCCTCGCGGTGGTGGCGATGCGGTCCATCGCCTCCGTTACGACCTCCACCGCCGTACGAAACCCGAAGGTGACGTCGGTGCCGTAAATATCGTTATCGATCGTCTTGGGCACGCCGATGACGTGGCAGCCCTCCATGCTCAGAAGCGCCGCGTTCTTATGCGTCCCCGCGCCGCCCAGCGTAAACAGACAGTCGAGCTTCATCTTGCGGTAATTCGCCACCATCTTGGAGAGTTTGCTCCCGCCTTCTTCGGGCAGCGTCATCTTCTTGAACGGCTGACGCGACGTGCCCAGCACCGTCCCGCCCACGGCGAGGATGTCTTCATACATCTCCCGCTTCAGGGGAAAACTCTCGCCGCGGATGAGCCCGCCGTAACCGTCGGGAATGCCGACGATCTCCGCATTCCTGACGTTGCGCTCCAGATACATCCCGATGGAGCGGATGACCGCATTCAAACCCGCGCAGTCGCCGCCGCTCGTCAAAATACCGAATTTCACCGTTTCTTCCTCCTTTTGTTTATTGTACCCCGCTCCGGGAAGCCTGTCAAGAGGCATGGCGATTTTTTACAGAATGTTTTCAAAAAAATGACATTTTTTTGACAAATTACACCCGTTTCCGCCCCTTTCCGCCCCGTAACGCGGCATGCGGAAAAGGCCGGGAAGACAAACGCTTCCCGGCCTCTCAAGGGGAGGGTAAAACAGACGCAAAGCCTTGTTTAAAAATTGATGTGCACGGGTTCGGAGAACGGGCTGTCCTTGACGCCTGCCTCCGCGCCCGCCGCGTTGACCTTCAGCCGCGCCACGACGGTGACGTCCGCCCCGGAAGGGATGTCGAAGCCGAGCGTACGGAAGAGGTTGGCGACATCCGAGATCTTCGCCCATGCGTTGCTGTAACCCTTCTTCTTGCTCAGAAGCCAGCCGTGGTTTTTATGGGGCGCAACGCCTGCCGTCGGCATGACGGTCGCCGTGATGTCGGTGACGCCCGCCGCGATGTACTCCTGATCCGTTTGGATGACCTCCGCAAGCCCCTTCTCTGCCAGCGAACTGCCCAGGAAGGTGCGCACGTAAGCGCCCGCCGCATGCGGGTAATCCCCTACCTTCTTTTCTTCCGGAACCACTCGGATCCAGTCGATGAGGGCGTCTTCCCGCACTTCCTTGCCGAGATAGAACCAGAGGTCGTACGCGCCGACGTACACGTAGTCGAGCGCTTTCCCGTAGGCGCAGACGTTGGAACCGCTGCGCATGAACTGCAGATTGGTGTTGTTCTCGTCGTAGATGAGATAAGCGGGCGAGAGCATGGACATGGTCTCGGGATCCTGATATCCGTCTATCTGCGAGGTCTCCGCGCTCTTGACTTCCGAGCCGTCGCGCAGGCTGTAATGCAGGTCTTCGTCCGCAGCGCCCGCCTTGACCGCAAGGCGTACCCCGAACGAATAGACGCGCTTGCCCGATTCGTTGTGATAGAGCGGGAAGAACTGCTGCACCTCGAGGAGCGTCGGTACCTGTGCCGTTTCCTCAAAGACGAGGTCCTTGCGCACTTCGCCGACGAGAGCGTCCGTTGCATCGTACACGGTAAAGACGTATTCAAAGTTCTCCTTCATATACGCCTGTACGGCTGCCGCCGTGACGTTTGCGGCATTCGCCTCGTCCACGACGACGCCGCCCACCTTATGTTCGGGATCGTGCGCCGCCACGGCATACACCGCCTGCAGGTAATTTCTCGCGGCGCCGCTGCCCGAGATGAGCCCCGTATCCGCATCGTACCCGAGCATCGCAAATCCCTGCCCGACGGGCGTGCCCGCCGCGTCAAAGGCGGGCGTCGAGAACATGTCCGACTTCTGCGCCTCAAAACGGCTGTTGGCGAGCGAATAGGTCATATTGGCGTTTGAAACGAGCGGATATTCCTTCTGCACAGAGGAGAGCGTCCCGTAGATCTGCGCCGCCAGGGAGAGCCGATCGTACACCTCTTTGGTGTTGACGATCTCATGCGAAGGCGGGAGCGCGGAAACGGCGGTAACGTAATCGCCGACGGCGTCCAGATCGCGCGACTTTTCGTCGAGGAGCGCTTTGGCGTCGTCTACCTGCTGCACACCGCCTGCATAGCCGTGCGTCTCGGTAAGCGCCTTCCAATGCGCCTTCGCCGCAGACACGGCATCGGTCAATGCCGCAAGGTCGGTTGCCGTCGTAAAATCGACGGCAGATACCGAAAGGATAAATTCGTTCTGCACCTTGAGCGAGGGGAGCGCCGCGAGCGCACCGTCGTAAATTGCTTTGAGCTCGGCAACGCCGCCGCGATCGGCCTCGGGGATCTTCTCGTATGCGGCAAGCGCCGAGGCGAGCGCCGTCTCCAGTTCGGCCGCAAGCGCGGGATCGCGCAGCATTTCCTCCACGCCGCTCAGCGCCGCCTCAAATTCGCTGGAATAGCGCACGCCGTTATAATTCCCCTGCAAAGCGTTCCACTTCCCGAGGGCGGAAGCCGTCGCCGCGTCGTTGGTGAGGTTGACCGCCGCCGCGGAAAGATACGCTTCTTCCGCCGCATCAAACGCCGCGTTTACCTGCTCGTTGTAAGTGGGCGTCCCGCCGGCAAACGCTGCCTCGTACGCCGCTTCCGCCGCATCGACCTTTGCCGTGAGATCGGAAAGCGTCGCCTCGAGCGAACCCTTCTTTTCCCGATACTCCCGCAGCGTGACGCGGGCTGCGGAAACGGCGGAAAGCGACAGAACGCCGTCATCCTCCGCTTCCAGCGCGGCGTATGCCGTCTCTGCGGCGGCGATCTTTGCCGCCCATTCGCTGTACAGGGTCGACGCATCGTCGTATGCCCCGACCGAAGCGACCGCATCCGTATAGGCGGCGATCTGCGCCGTCCTCGCGTCGTAGCGCGCGGCCGCCTCGTCGATGAGCGCCTTTGCCGCCGCCACGTCCTTATCCGAGGCGTAACTGCCCAGGCCGAGCAGCGCATCGTACGCGCTTTCCGCCGCCGCGACGCGCGCGCCGTATGCTTCGTAATCATCGTATCCGCCGATGGCTCCAGCATGGTAAATGAGGGCATAAATGGCATTGCAAGCCTCCGCATAGCCGTCAAGCGTATCCTTTGCCGCCGCGGCGCCGCGCTGCGCCTCCTCGCCCAGGGAATCATACAAGCCGTATGCATCGTTGATCGCCTGCGCGCTGTCCTTCGTCAGGGGAAGGACGATCGCGGCGACCGCGTCCTCAAAATCATCTGCGCTGCCGCCCTTGCTTCCGTCGCACGCCGAAAGTGCGAGCCCGGAAAGGAGCAGCGTCGCCGTCGTGACGGCCAGCAATCGTTTTTTCATACGTTACCTCCTCTCTCTAACGCGACCGCCGCCACGGCAGGTCAGACGTTGAACTGGTCGAGATTGTCGTTGCGGGGCGACCATGTCAGGGTCGCCGCCGTGGTGATCTGGATACAGTCGACCATGGGTGCGGTGGCGCGCGTGGTGCCGCCCATCGAGATGTTATTGCTCGAGACGAGGCGGATGACGTTTACGCCCTCCTTCAGGGAAAGGTTGGTCGCCACCGTATACTGACGGAATTCATACACTTCGCCCGCGCTCGCGGGGATATCGTAAAAGGTGATGGGTTCGTAGTCGATCGCCGTACCGTTGAGCTCCACCGTGTAGATGTCCGGGGAGATGGTGACGGTGCCGTCCGTGGAATTCTGGGAGCCTTCCGTGGAGAGGCTCAAAATGAGTTTGGCGTCGTCGACCGCGCGGTCGGACGTGATCTCAAAGGTCAGGGCCGTATCCTCGACGTAGAGATAGGTGACGTAATAGCCGCTGATCGTCTTCCAGTCTTTGTCGTCGTCCTCCCAGTCCTTGACGATCATGCCGGTGCCGCTCTCGCCGCCCGACCAGCCTTCTCCCTCTACGTCGTCGAGATCGGTGAGCGCCGCGGCGAACGTATACGTCTGCGATCCCGGAGGATCGTCGTCCCCGCCGCCGCAGGCTGCCAGGGCAAAGGCGGAGCCCGCCGTCATCATGATGCCGCAAAACAATGCGATGAATTTCTTTGCTTGGTGTTTCATACTTATACTCCCTTGATTTGCCGCTGCGGATGAAAACGTGAAACCGCGGGCCGCACGGCGCAGATTTTTTGCGGTTTTACCGGGCGCGGCACGCATGCCGCGTCAATTCCTTATTTGCGTTTCAGCAGCCTGACGATCCCGGACGCCAGCGCCGCAAGCGCCCCGCACATAAGTACGGTACCCGCCACCGTCACCGCGATCAGCAAGACGGACTCCGTATCCGTGAAGGCGGGTTCCGCCTCCGCGGGCGCCTTCGTCCACTTGGCGTACAGCGTCATGTCCGACGTGACGGGCCGCGTAAAGTCGGCTTCCGCCATGCAATAGCTGTCGCGGTACCATCCTTCAAAGACGTACCCTTCCCGTTCGGGCGTAAACAGCGGTTCCGTGAGGCATCCCTCCGCGTCCACCGTCTCTTCGTGCACGGGGAAGACGCCGCCGCAGTTCATGTCGAAGGTGACGGTATATCTGCCCTCGGGGATCCACTTGGCGTAGAACGTCTTATCCTCCGTCATCAAAATCTCGGAAAAGACGGCCTGCGTATCGCATTCCGGCTCGAGATACCAGCCGCCGAAGCCGTATCCCTCGCGCAAAGGTTCAAACGGCGGCGGCGTGGCCGCGGTATCCCGCTTGATGAGGATGCTGCCCGACTGCGGCGCGCCCGCATAATTGAGGTCGAAGATCGCCGCGAATTGGTCCGCATCCGTGATGAAGGCGTACAGCTCGGTGTATTTGGTGACCGGCTTGGAGAAATCGAACGGTTCGGTGCAGGAGCTGTCCGTATACCAGCCGGCAAACCGCTTGCCTTCCGGCACGACGGGCGTCTTTTCCGGCTCGTCGATGAGCGAACCCTTGACGACGTTGTATCCCTCATCGGGCGTCACGCCGTCGTTGTAGCGGATCTGCACGTACGCCCCCACGAGGTCGCTGTCCTCCACGGACTGCATCTGATTGGAATTAGCGGCAACGTACAGCGAGTTCATCGCCGTCGTGCGCACCCAGTACCACTGCGTGGGGCTGTCCAGCGTGAATTCGCCCGCCGTGACGGTCGCCGTAAAGTAAATGCCCTGGTTTTCCGCCTGGTCGGGGCTGCCGTTCGCCCTGCCCGTGCACTTCCAGTCGGTCACCTCCAGCGATTCGGGCACCAGAAGGCGGTTGGTCGCCGCATCGTAATACCCGTCGAGGATGCGCCCGTCAAACCACGGATCTTCCCCGCGGCGCTGGTTGGCGAGATTGCCGAGGAAGGTGGACCCGCTGCGGATGAGCTGGTCGGCGTTCGTGACCTGCGTGCGGCCGCTGCCGACGGGCGCGCCGTCCACGAGGTCGGTCACGGCGACGCCTTCGTATCCCCATTCGTTGCGGGGGACGGCCGTGTTGAGGTAGTAATTGTTCTGCGTCGCGTACAGCCCCATCCTGCCGTGCGAATTCATCATGCCGTTGAGATTGCCGTATTCCACGGCGTATTCAAACTGGCGGAGATACACCTCGCGCAGCGCCTGCTCGTTGACCCAGACGCTGATGCCGCCGTTGGACTTGCGGCCGGTATCCTGATCGTTGACGACGTAATGCTTGGCATACACGTGCATGCCCATCTCCGTCGCGCCGCCGATGACGGCGCCCGCGATCATGCCGCCCTGCACGCCGTCCTGCGAGTAATACTCGAAGTTGCGGCCGCCGAAGGGCGAACGATGGGTGTTGAGCCCGGGGCCGTACCAGCCGTTCACCGTGCTCCCGTCCGTCTCCATGAGCATGCCTTCCATCGCGACGTGCTGCCCTTGTTCATAGCAGAGTTCGAGGTTATAGGTGCAGGCGATCAGGGTAGCGTTGCACCAGAACGTCCCCTTCTGCCCGCCGTTTTTGTTGTTGCGCAGCTGCGCTGGGCCGTCCGCGTCGTACGTCTTGGGTTTGCCGATCGCGGGGATCGCGGCCGTTTCAAAATACGCCTGCGTGAGCAGGTTGGTCATCTCGCTCCAGGTGAGCTGATTCATGAATTCCACCCACAGCGGATCGTCAAGCGGTACGCCCGTCATATCGGAAAGCTGAATCTCGCAGACACGGTTGGGATCCGATCCCTTCGGAGCCTGCTTCCAGCCCCCTTCCACGTCACCCGTCTGTCCGTAGCCGGGGATATCTTCCTCCGACTTGTACCACGGATCGGACGGATCGTCCTTGCAGGCGCCGTAATATACCTGGTCGAACAGCACGTCCACCGCCGCGTCCGAATAGGTGAGCTCGGCGTCCGTGGGCGGCTCCGGCTGATACCAGTTGCTGCGGCTGACGTATTTTGCGTCCGCCTCGGTGATATACGTCGTCTCGCCCATGAGGTCGATCTGCCGCCCCACGCGCGCCGTGTTGAATTCGTCATTCTGGGAGAACACCGCCTTGGCGGTCTCTTCCCCGAAGCCCTTGTTGTAGTTGAGCGGATCGTCGATGCCGTCCTCATCGTAGGAAATGCAGGCGGAAACGGTATAATCGACGTGCAGTTCCTCCCCCTTGTCGGTGTGCGAATCGCTGCGGAGCAGCACGCTGTATGCGCCCGGTTCGAGCTCATAGCCCTGGAATCCGTTCCCGTTGGCGTCGTTCCAGTCGAAGGAGGCAAGATCGGAGATATCAAACTCCAGCGTGACCGTCTGCTCCTCGCCCGGCTGCAGAAGCTTCGTCTTGGCAAAGGTGATGAGGCTGACGTCGGATTTTTCAACGGGCGCCGTCTCCGCGTCGTACGGCGCGCGCACATACGCCTGCACCACGTCTTTGCCGGGAACGCCACCCGTATTTTTGACGGTGACGGGGATGCTGACGCGGTCCCCCGCCTGCGCTTCCGTGATCTCGCCGGAAAAACTCGCCTCGCCCATCGTCCAGGAAAAGCTCGTGTAGCTCAACCCGTACCCGAAGGGGAACAGCACGCCGTTGCTACGGTTGTAATACGGATCGTCCGCCTGGCCGGGAAGCGTACTCTGATCTTCCGCCGCCTCCGAGAACCATCCGTCGATCGTCCCCGCCGTTTCGTACCACTTGTAGCCGACGTAAATGCCCTCCTCGTAATCGAGCGAACGCACGCTCGTGGGAAGCGCCTTGCCGTCGGGCGCAGTGCCGATGTTGACGGTGGTGCCGCCCACGTGGGTGTTGGTGAGCATATTCCCCCAGGTGGGATCCTTGGTGAAGTCGGCAGGCCATACGTCCACCGTCCTGCCGGAAGGGTTGACGTCGCCCGTCAAAATCTTGGGCACCGCCTTCATCCCGACAGATCCCCCCATGCCCGCATAGAGGACGGCATCCACCTCGGGATTATCCACATAATCGCCGACCTCGACGACGTTGCCGACGTTGAGGATGAGCAGCACGCGTTTGAACACGCCCTGCGACGCCTGTTCGGTGACGTGTTTCAGCAGCGCAAGCTCGTTGTTGTTCGGCTCCAGCTCGTGCTTGCCGTTGCCGAGATCGGGCGAGAAATCGCTCCCCTCATGTCCCGTGCGCGAGAAGAAGATGATGGCAAGATCGCTGTATTGCGCATAGGACGAAACGATATCCTGCGTGTAGCTGCCCGCGCCGAGTTCCCCCGCGCCGTTCGCCGCATACAGCGCCTTGAGCTTGGGGTTGAGCTCGAAGCCGTAGTCCTCCATCGCTTCCAGAAAGCTCACCGGTTCAAAGGTGGAGCCGGCGCCCGAGCCCGTGCCGCCGTCGATCTCACAATCGCTGCGGCTGCCGAACACGGAGATCCTGCGCTCGCCCGCAGCGAGCGGCAGGGCGGGCTTCCCGTCCGTCTCCCCGTTTTTGAGCAGGATCATCCCCTCCTCGGCAATGCGCTCGTTGAGCTCGTTGCCGGCACGTTTGGCGCTGTTCAGATCGGCATATCGCGCGGCATAGGCGGCGTCTTCCTGCGGCAGAAACTGTTTCGCAGAGGCTGCGATCGTCCCGAACGGAAGGCACAGCGCCAACAGCAGAGCCGCCGCGGCAGCGCAGATTTTTTTTGCATTCATTCCCATGGTTTCCTCCTTATCTGTCTGTTTTTCGCCCTCCCGTGGGAGGGATCCTTCTGTAAATTTATCACGTCCCCTCGGACATGCCCGCCTCGGGCTCTTTCCCCGAAGCCAGCGCGCGGCGCAGGCGCAGCGTTTCGAATACGCCCCATGTGGCGATGCCCGCCGCGACGACGCACTCCACGGCGATCAGCCACGCCTGCCAGAGCGGCATTGCCACGCGGAATACGGTATCCTTGGTGACGCCGTTCATCGCATTGGAATTGACGACGGAATAGAGCACGTTATGCGCAGCCCTCCGCAGCATCGCCACATCCGCAGAGTTCTCTTCGCTCGCCGTCATCCACGGGCGCGTCGTCGTCAGGTTGAGGTCGCCGCCCGCATAGATCATCTGTTTGGCGTTCATGTACGAAGAGACGTTGAAATCGCAAATGACGGTGCCGACGAACCCCCATTCCCCGCGCAAGATCTCCGTGACGAGGCGGTAATCGCCGCCCGTCCAGCGGGTCCCGATGCGGTTGAACGAGGTCATGATCCCCTTGGGAGAGGCCTTTTTGACGGCGATCTCAAAGGGCCGCAGATACAATTCGCGGATGGCTTGCTCGGTCGCCCAGGTGCAAAGGCCGTTGTCGTCGCGGTGCGTCTCCTGTTCGTTGAGGGCAAAATGCTTCATGAAGGTGATGAGCCCGCGGCTCTGCGCGCCCTCGATCTGCGCGGCGGCAAGCATGCCCGAAAGATACGGGTCCTCCGAATAATACTCGGAATTGCGCCCGCCGAAGGGGCTGCGGTGCAGATTCAGCCCGGGGGCGTACCAGCCGCTGTACGGCACGTACGGGTCAAAATTCTGTTTGCCGTAGGTGCCCTCCTCCCCGACGCATTCCCCGTAACGGCGGGCGAGATCGACGTTCCACGTACTCCCCACGACGTATTCGCTCGCGTAGGCGACGGTGCCGTAGACGTTCTCGCCGCTGACGAAATTGACAAACCCCGTCGGCCCGTCGGCGGCGATCGTCTCGGGAAGGCCCAGGCGCGCCACGCCGCTCGTTTTGAACGCGCCCTCGTTGTAAAGATCCCGCAGCTCGCGGAAGGTAAAACTGTCCAGAAAGACGTTCCATTCCTTCGCGTGATAGGGAAGCCCGCGCAGCTCCGCCGCCTTATATACGACGGGGCCGTTCAGCGTCTCCGCCCGGTATTGCTTTTCGGGGCAGTTGGGCGTCACCGACTTGAGATCTTCTTCCGCAAAGGGGCTCTCCGCGAGGTTGCGGCCCGCGGGCGTGGTCGGCCACGTCCCCGCCCAGTCTTCGCGCGAGAGCACGGTATCCAGCTCCGCGTCCGCATCGTCAAAGCGGTTGACGACCGCATTGCCCGTGACGGGATCGGCGGAAAAGGTCACGGTCTCGGGGGCGGAGAGGAGGACGGGCTGTATCCCCTCCTTCGGCGTGTGGGCGTCCGTCTTGAACCGAAGGGCGTATTCCCCCGCCGCGAGCTCGTAGCCCGTATGTCCGTTCCGGTTGGCATCCGAATCGTCGTAAGACGCCGCGTAATAGGGCTCGAACGTGAGCGTGACCACGGCGGAATTCGGCTTATCCGCGCCGTCCGCATCGCTTGCGGGGTAGAGCATCGGCGTCTTGGCAAACGCCGCAAGCACGGTAGAAGGCTTTTCGATGCCGCCTGCGGGCGCGTCGCAGTAAAGTTCCACCACGTCCTTTCCCGCATAGCTGCCCGTATTGGTCACCCGCACGTCGACGGTAAGCGGAGTATTCTTATTTTTTTCCGTGAGCGTGAGATCTTCATACGCCTCGGGCTCTGCAAGTTCCCAGGAGAACGTGGTATAACTCAGCCCGTAGCCGAAGGGATAGACGACGCTCTCGCCGTACCATGCCTCATCTTGGGCGCCGCGCGTCTCGTAATAACGGTAGCCGAGATAGATCCCCTCCTCGTAATCGACGAAATAATAGCGCTTATCCTTGCGCTTGCCGTCCTCCACGGTGTAATACGTTGCGCCTTCCTCGGTAAAATTGTTGCCGAAGTTGGCGTACGTGGGATCCATGGTAAAATCGGCAGCCCAGGTATCCACCGTTTTCCCCGAGAAAGACGCCTCACCGCACAGCAGCCGCCCGAGCGCGTTGATGCCGGAAAAGCCGGGGCCGCCGACGGAAATGCAGGCATCTACGCCGGGATCGTCCTCAAAGATGCCCGCTTCCATCGTCGTGCTCAGGTTCAGCAGCACGATGACCTTGCGGAAGGGGCCGTTTTTCACCGCCTCGAGCAGATCGCGCTCGTTCTCGTCCAGTTCGAGATAATGCCCCTCCTGATCCGGCATCGTACGGGGAAGGTCAAACCCTTCCCCGCCGATACGGGAAAAGACGATAACGGCAGCATCGGCGTAATCGCGATAGCTGTCCTTTACCGCCTGAGGATAGGAGGCCTGCGGCGTTTCCCCCGTGACCAGGGTGATGTCGCCGCTGTTTTCCATCTTCGGATTTGGTGTTCTGCCCCCTCCGGACTTCGCGTCGTCCAGATAAAACGCTTCCAGCACGGGATTGACGGTGAGACCCGCCGCCTCCAGACTGTCGCGTATGGTCGCGGCGCCTTCAAAGTTGCCGCCGCCCGACCCTGTGCCCCCGTAGACGAGGTCGACGGAATTCTTGCCGAACACGCTGATCTTGTTCTCCTGCGGCAGAAGCGGCAGGGCAGAATCTTTGTTTTTGAGGAGCACGAACCCCTCCTCGCACAGCTCCTCGTTGAGGGCGTTCCCGCGGCGGTATGCGTCCTCTTTGCTCGTCGCCGTCACCTCAAAATAGCGCCCTTCGCCGCGGCCGAACGTGCGCTCGCCGCCGATCGCCATGCAGATGACCTCGTAATATACCGTCGCAGAAAGCACGGTGACGACGATCATCACGACAGCCAAAACCGCCGCCACGATCGCCCAGACGCGCGTCCGGAGATTTTTAAAAAAAGCCGAAAAAAATTGCAAAGTCTCTTCCTCCGTGCGCCGTACGGCGCGGTTTTCTTCCTGCCTTCATCTTACGATGACGCCGTCGGAAAGTAAAGATACTCTTGCATAATCTGTCATTTTCTTGTCAAAATCTGTTTCCTATACACAATTTTTTTGGCAAAACGCGCAAAAAAACGGGCACCCGAACGGGTACCCGTCTTCCCCGGAACACGCAAACTGCCGCGCCGATCGGCGCGGCAGTCATGCCTTGGAAATAAATTTTGCGACCGCCTCGGAAAACTCCTTGCGTTTGGGCCGGCTGACGAGCAGCCAATCTCCCGCCACCTTCACTCTGTCCCGGTCCAGCGCCTGTACGTAGTTCAGATTGACGAGGATGCCGCTGTTGCATCGGACGAAGACGTCCTCCGGCAGCTGCTTTTCCGCGCTGACGAGCGACCCGTGCACGAGGATCTCCTCCCCCACCAGGCGGTAACGCAGGGAATGCCCGACGACTTCGACGTAACAGATCTCCCGCAGGGGCACCCGCCGCGTCATGCCGCCCGACGCCAGCAGCAGCGTGGGCTCGTCCTCGCGGAACGCCTGTTTTAAAAACTTTTTCATGCGGACGGAAAAGTCAAAGTAATGGATGGGTTTTACGATATAATCAAACGCCTGCACCTCGTAGCCGTGGATGGCATATTTGAGCAGATTGGTGACGAAGATGATCCCCACCCTTTCGTCCAGCGCGCGCAGGCGGCGCGCCGCCTCCATGCCGTCGATGGTCGGCAGCTGGATGTCCATAAAGATGAGATGATAGACGGGGCGGTACGCCGCGAGAAAATCCAGCCCGTCGGAAAAACTGTCGATATGATAGTCGATGCCGTTTTCGCCGCAAAAGCGCTCCACGTATCCGGAAAGAATGCGCAGATTATCAGGCTCGTCTTCGACGATGCAGATATTCAGCATGGTCACACCCCCTTCCCTTCCGTGCCTGCTGCCGCGGAAGGCGCATTCCTCTGTGCCGCGGGGACGGGAAGCATGATATCCACGCTGAAGATATCGTCCTTGACGTCCACGCAGAGCACGCCGCCGTATTTTTCCACGGACATGCGCATGCTGCGCATGCCGAATCCGTGATAATCTTTTTCCCCCTTGCTGCTGAGGGGAAGCCCGTCTGCGAATTCGATCGTCTCCCCGTCCGCCATGTAATTTTCCATATGCACGGAGATCATGGCGGCGACGCGCTTGACGGTCACGCGGATGATGCGCTTTTCCGTCTCCTCCAGTTTAAGCGCCGCGTCCACGGCGTTGTGGATGCCGTTCTGAAAAATGGAATACAGATCCGCCTGGCGCATAAAGTTGAGGAGCGCCCCGTCGATGACGCAGACGAGCTTGATGTTGTTCTCGCTGCAAAAAATGCTTTCCTCGGAAAGGATGACGTCCAGCACCTCGTTCCCCGTCTTGAGCATGCCGTCATAGATATCGATGGCGTGCTCGATCTCCTCCAGCTCCCCTTCGTCGGCAAATTCCCGCTGGCGGATGCTGCGGATGCGGTGGCGCAAATCGTGACACTTCATGTTGATAAAGTCCACGTTGACCTTGCTCAGCTCGTAGATCTCCTCGTTTTTGTGCCACAGGCTCTCCACGATCTTGAGCTCCGATTCCGCCTCTTTGCGCCCCACGATGGATACGAGCATGACGAGCGCAAACACGCAGCCGAGAATGTTGTAGAAAATGATGAAGTAATTGACGATCTCGGGAATACCTGCGGGGAGGTCGTATACCACGAAGGCGTTGAGGATGACGTTGACGAAGACGATGGCGATGGCGAGCGAAAAGACGGGTGTATTGCGGAGGCGGAATTCCCTGCCGCCGTGCTCCTGTTCGCGCAATTTGAAAAAAGCCCAACAGCCGAGATAGACAAGGACGTGCGGGACGATAAATACAAGGATCTGCAGCCCGTCGGCAAAATCGCCCATCTCGTTGCCGTATAAGTTATTATTGGCATTGATGTCGAGCGGCAAACATGCAAGGCTGTAGATCTGAAAGGAAATATGCTGTTCGTTGTAAGAAAAGAACCCATAGTAGACGACGTTCCCCCACGACGTATCCAGGCAGAATTTGAGCGCCGCGAGCGTCGCCGTGAAGATGAGGATAAAGATCGCCGAAGAATACAGGGCGTTGTAATAGGGAATGGGCAGCGCGAAGGTAAAGAGAAGCAGCCCCGCCGCGGCAATGGCCGCACGCCGCGCAAAATGCGGACGCCGCTTGACGCGGTAAACGAGCAGCGTTTCCGCGACGAGGATCTCGAACAGAAAGACGAATTTAAAATAAAACAGCGGTGCGGAAAAATCATACATATCGGGACCTCGCTTCATACGGCCGCGCCCTTCCACCTGCAGGCGGAAGATTTATTTTTATCTTATCACAACGATGAAGCGCTGTCAAGATGCAATTTTTTTCATATATCCCGTCACGGAAACGGCGTTCCGCGCATATACGCAACAAAAAGTTCCTTTTGCGATTCGCGGCACCCATGCCTGCAGAAAGCACCGCGACCAGCGCCATGGCATCGGCGTGCCGCAACCCCAGACATGCCGCCCGCCTTTTTTCTGAAATGCGGACACGGGCGGCTCCTCTGTCGCCTTGGCCGCTCCCCGTTCCGCCGCAAAAGAAGAGGCTTTTTTGCGGCGCGAGATCGCATCCGGCACTTGACTTTTAAATGGCATATGTTATTTTGACAAACGTACCAACCACTTTCCAAGATCAGCCGGTGCCTTGTCCGCGGGTGGCTTTGCCGTGTAAATTCGTCAAATTGAGCGAATTTTATCCCTATATCACAGTAAAAGAGGGATGCGGATATCCCGCATCCCTCTCTTTTGAAATTATTCTTTCTTCTCCTGATCTTGGGAATCCTCCTCCCTTTCGGATTTTTCGTAAAAATATCTAACATACCAAAATACAAGCTCACAAATAAGGATACAGCCAACCGTATAAATAAGCGAAATGGCAAACGCAAATCCCATCGATTCTTGAGTCTGATAAAGTAAAGGAATAAGAATAAAAATTAATAGATTTATACACAGTATACATGTCCAAACAATAAACCATATTTTGGATTTATTGGAGTTCTTCCATTCATAAAGATACTGTTCTAACTCTTTTTCTCTTATCCAAACTTTATAATTTCCACAACTAATAAGCAAATCAATTATCGCAAGGACAAAAATCGCAATAATATATCCAACAATATCCATTATTCGCCTTACATCTTTTTTGAATAAATCATTGAGCTAAATAATTAATCCCTTCAAATATAATAGATGAGATTAATGATTTAAAGAAGTTCTTATACAAAACACCTGTCGCAAAGCCGTTCGCCGTAGAAAGCGCAAGTCCGCTCAACGTCACCTCCTCTCCGCTCGCCGCGCTGTCCTGATCACCATTAATTGTAGCACAGATCGCATATTTTGTCAATAGTCAAAGAGGGATGCGGATACCCCGCATCCCTCTTTGGACAAAATTCATTGAGATAAAATTATTATTTCATGATATTTGGGCGAATATAAAATCTTAATTCTCTTGTCTATTATTTTGTAAAATGCAACGCTGTACTTTTTGCTGAACATCAAAATACGATGCCCATTATACCGGAATCTTACCCCAACTTTTATTGGGCCTGCCACCACTCCCCCTCCTTGAGAATATCGAAATGGGACAACTTCTCGTTCAACAATATTTTTATCACTTAACCACAATCGAATATTATTTTTTATAACATGATTTCGGCAGATAAGCAGTATGGCAACAACAATGCCTACCAAATAAAAGCCGCAACAAAATACCATCCCGATTTGTAAGCCACGTGGATCAGTACCTGCGCCCGATACTATACTCCAGATTAAAATCGATAAACAGCATATCAATAAGGGAATACATATCGACAATATCACTATTATAATTTTTTGAGGAGAAAATTGTCCATACCGAAATGTTAAAATGTCCGGTCGACGACTTATATCATTTTCCATATATATCTTATACTATCAAAAAATATAGATGTGATAAACCCATCGGAATTTCCTTCTAAGCGCCCAGGTATACGTCTCGACCGTACCGCCATGCTGTCCCGATCACCATTAATTGTAGCACAGATCGCATATATTGTCAATAGTAAAAGAGGGATGCGGATATCCCGCATCCCTCTTTTGAAATTATTCTTATTTTGTCAGCTTTATTATGAATTCTCTAACATCGCCGAAAGAAAAGCAAAGGCAAGTACTTCTATTACGGCAAATATGCGCACATAATTTAATACGTCCAAATGACAGCAGTACAAAATGATCACAACGATCATTGCCACTATATTGAGGATATACCCCACAAGCTGCGTTATAAAAACCGAGAACCGAACCTCCTTTGTATGAGGGTCATATACGCCCCTGCTGAACAAAAACCAAAAATGTTTCAGCTCGATCATCTTTTTGCCTCGTGGTGCACACCTCCCGCCTACTATATGGACAACAAAAAAAACACATCCCAAGACACACAATGACAAAATAAGATTTTTTGTGTTCACTGGATCAATCTCCCGATGAGCGCATTTACAAAAGTACCGGTCAAAAGCCATCTTATCGATTTTGCCAGCATACCGCCCTTGATGGATAGCAACTGTCCGTTGGGATTCTGATTGAATGCTTTGGCCAAACTGAGCGTGATATCATCAATGTGATTTTTGGCTTTGGTAAATATGTTCCCTGCCAGGTTTCGGGCATTGTTCACGCCGGCGCCGCCAGCAAAACCCCATACGCCGCCGAGCAGTACATCCGTCACAACTCCGAGCACCGTACTCTGCCGCCCGTTGAGCGCATCGCTTGCAATGCCCGAGGCACCGCTCAGCGCGCCGTTCATCACCGTTGCGCCCAAACGGGAGATCCCGCTCGCACCGATGAGCCCGGATACCGCACCCATGCCCGCGTCGAGCGCAAATTGCCCCCAGTTGAGCTCCCCGGATACCGCCTGCGAGGAATACGAGATCCCTGCTCCGACGGCCGCTCCCGCAAAGGCCGCTGCCGCTGCACCGCCCGTGACGACTGCCGCCGCCGCAAGCCCTACGACCACAAGGCAGCCCAGCAGCCACTCCCACCATTCCGTCGTGCCGTACGGGTCCGTGTACATGACGGGGTTCCCGCTGCAATAGGCATACAAGTCGATGCCGCCGACGGTGTGCGGGTCGAGGTATTCAAAACTGTCAGGCGAGATGAACTGCCCGACCGCGGGATCGTAATACCGCGTCAGAAGGTAATAAAGCCCGCTCTCCGCATCGTAATAATACCCGCGGTAGCGGATGGGGTTGAGTTCCGCGAGCTCCTCGCCGCCTTCCCCCAAAGCTTCCGCCGTCACGTTCCCGAACGGATCGTAACTGTATTTTACGAGACAGTTCCCATCGTTGTCCTTGATGAACCGCACGTCGCCAAGCGCATTCTTCAGGTACGTATACGTGCTCCACTTGCTGCCGTTATAGTAGCGGAACCCGCACATGCCTTCCCTGTCGTACACATACCGCAGCTTCTTCGTTCCCCTGTCCTCGCCGATGAATTTTGCCCCGTCGTAATAGAACAGCGTCTCCGTCCCGTTCCCTACCTTTTTGCGGCGGGTACCGTCCGCGCCGTATTCGTACGTATATGTGCCCTTCCCGTACGGCGTGAAGGAGGCAAGATATCTCCCCCGCGCCCAGGTATACGTCTCGACCGTGCCGCCACGCTGTCCTGATCACCATTAATTTTAACACAGATCACATATTTTGTCAATAGTAAAAGAGGGATGCAGATATCCCGCATCCCTCTTTTGAAATTATTCTTTCTTCTCCTGATCTTGGGAATCCTCCTCCCTTTCGGTTTTTTCGTAAAAATATCTAATATAATATTGAATAATAGCGCTAGCTACTCCGATAATAAATGAATAACTTAATCCGAGAAAAAATGCAATTTTTACTCCTGTTACATTTCTGTAAATCATGAACGGAATACTTATCACTATCAAATTCAGCGACATTACTATTGACCAAAGTATAAGCCATTTCTTTGATTTATTTGTCCCCTTCCAATGATATAATGTGTCTTCAAGAAGCTTTTTCTTAATGTAATTATGATAGTCGATCACTATAATTACTACATCAATCCATGCAAAAAGTAGAAGCACTACAACAAAAGATATAATAGTTTCGCTATCCATCCTTGCTCCTGAAAGACTCTAAAAAAATCATCATATAAAATACATAATCGTTTCATATATCATTGAAGCAATCGTTGACCATTTGGGATTCTTAAACCAAAACCCGGTAGTAAAGCCGTTCACCGTAGAAAGCGCAAGTCCGCTCAACGTCACCTCCTCTCCGCTCGCCGCGCTCGACATCACGTATGACGTATTGGAGATCATGATGTTCAGCCCTGCCTGTGCCCCCTTCATCACAAGTTTTCGCATCGCGCTCTTTGCAGGAGTCGCAAGCGCACCTGCCATACCGCTTGCCGCGCCGGTGATCCCACCGACTGCCGTATCAAATGCCAGCGATCCGTAATCGATATGCCCCTGTACGACGCTTTGCATGACAAGGTTTACGCCGCCGGATATCCCGGCGCCGATCGCAGCACCCGTCATAGTTCCGCCGACCACGGCGCTGCTCGCTCCCAACGCATAAGCAGCCACACCTGCCGTTGCCACGGTGACCGCCGCAACAACTACGACAACGGCGATCCCCAGCAGAAACTCCCACCATTCCGTCGTGCCGTACGGGTCCGTGTACATAACGGGGTTTCCGCTGCAATAGGCGTACAGGTCGATGCCGCCGACAGTGTGCGGGTCGAGGTACTCGAAACTGTCCGGCGAGATGAACTGCCCGACCGCGGGATCGTAATACCGCGTCAGAAGGTAATAAAGCCCGCTCTCCGCATCGTAATAATACCCGCGGTAGCGGATGGGGTTGAGTTCCGCGAGCTCCTCGCCGCCTTCCCCCAAAGCTTCCGCCGTCACGTTCCCGAACGGATCGTAACTGTATTTTACGAGACAGTTCCCATCGTTGTCCTTGATGAACCGCACGTCGCCAAGCGCATTCTTCAGGTACGTATACGTGCTCCACTTGCTGCCGTTATAGTAGCGGAACCCGCACATGCCTTCCCTGTCGTACACATACCGCAGCTTCTTCGTTCCCCTGTCCTCGCCGATGAATTTTGCCCCGTCGTAATAGAACAGCGTCTCCGTCCCGTTCCCTACCTTTTTGCGGCGGGTACCGTCCGCGCCGTATTCGTACGTATATGTGCCCTTCCCGTACGGCGTGAAGGAGGCAAGATATCTCCCCCGCGCCCAGGTATACGTCTCGACCGTACCGCCGCGCTGTCCTGATCATCATAAATTTTAACACAGATCGCATATTTTGTCAATAGTCAAAGAGGGATGCGGATATCCCGCATCCCTCTTTTGAAATTATTCTTATTTTGTCCGCTTTATGACAATACTCCTGAAATAATAAGAAAAACATATATTTCTATTCCGGCAAAAATGAGCACATAATTTAATACGTCCAAATGACAGCAGTACAAAATGATCACAACGATCATTGCTACTATATTAAGAATGTACCCCACAAGCTGCGTTATAAAAAGCGGAAAAGGAACTTCCCGAGAACCTAAATTTGAATAAACTCCTTGTTCAAACAAAAACAAAAAATGCTTTAGTTTTATTGTTTTTTTAGTAGCCAAACACTTCGCCCCAACACAGAATCTAATAAATAAGAGTATAAATGCTAAGACACACAGTGACAAAATAAGATTTTTGGCATTCATTGAACAAAATACCCGATAAATGTATTTAGCAATGTTCCAAATAAAAACATTCGCATTGATTTTGCCAGCATACCGCCCTTGATGGATAGCAACTGTCCGTTGGGATTCTGATTGAATGCTTTGGCCAGACTGAGCGTGATATCATCAATGTGATTTTTGGCTTTGGTAAATATGTTCCCTGCCAGGTTTCGGGCATTGTTCACGCCGGCGCCGGTGTAATTTTATCAATATCCAACAGAGAACTAAAACCCTTGCCCGTTGCAGATTGCTTTTGCGCGGGTGTAATTTTATCAATATCCAACAGAGAACTAAAACAGCGATGAAATTATCAATACGGAGCAGAGCGTGTAATTTTATCAATATCCAACAGAGAACTAAAACTTATACAGCCCGAGAGACCGCATTTTGGACGTGTAATTTTATCAATATCCAACAGAGAACTAAAACTCCTCATTGAAAACGTTGACCCCGGCGCCGGTGTAATTTTATCAATATCCAACAGAGAACTAAAACTGCTCGTGTACGTTCGGGAAATGTTTTACAGTGTAATTTTATCAATATCCAACAGAGAACTAAAACGTCGTACAAACGATATAATCCGGGGTTTGAGTGTAATTTTATCAATATCCAACAGAGAACTAAAACTCGAAGAAAAGAAGCAAGCCGTACTCGAAGGTGTAATTTTATCAATATCCAACAGAGAACTAAAACTCTTTTTGGGCGGAAAAGTTATAGCCGCTTGTGTAATTTTATCAATATCCAACAGAGAACTAAAAC
>CALVLN010000003.1 GCA_944338165.1 uncultured Clostridia bacterium
CACGCGAACGAGCGCGTCTGCGTGTGAGAAAAAAAATCCCCGCACAGCAACGCTGTACGGGCGATATGGCAGGGGAGCGCGGTTCGTAAGGAGCGGCGAAAGCCGCGACGGAATAGCGATCGTTGCGCGAAGCGCCGATCGCGTCACACGCACGCGAACGAGCGCGTCTGCGTGTGAGAAAAAAAATCCCCGCACAGCAACGCTGTACGGGCGATATGGCAGGGGAGACGCGATTCGAACACGCAACCTACGGTTTTGGAGACCGCTACTCTACCGTTGAGCCACTCCCCTAAAAACGAACTAATTTTATCTCATTCCGCGCGATTTGTCAACACATTTTTGCGCAGATTTTCAAAAAAGGAGAAGCGTAGTATGAAAAAACAAGTTACGCTGGGCGTTATCGGCGGCGGATTCATGGCGCGTGCGCTGGTCGGCGGCGCCATCAAGCATGGGTTTCTTGCGGCCGAGGAGATCGCCGTCGGCGAACCTTCCCCGGAAAACGCGGAAAAAATGCGCGCGCTCGGCGTCCGCGTCACGCAGGACGACCGCGACGTCGCTTCTTCCTGCCGCTGCCTTTTGCTCTGCGTCAAGCCGCAGTCTTTTTCCGCGGTTGCGGAAGACCTGCGCGGGATCGGGATCCCTTTCGTCATTTCCATCATGGCGGGGGTGACGCGCGAACGCATCGCTTCCGCCCTCGGGTGCCGCGCCGTGGCGCGCGCGATGCCCAATCTTCCCTGCGCGGTCGGCGAAGGGATGACCGCCGTTGCGGCGGACGGCCTCACGGAAGAACGGCGCGCCTTTGCGCTCGGGCTCTTTTCGGCGGCAGGCAGGGCGATGGAGGCGGAGGAGAGGCTCCTCGATGCGGTAACGGGCGTTTCGGGCAGCGGACCCGCTTACGTTTATCTCTTTCTGAGGTCGCTCATTGAGGCCGGCATTGCGCAGGGCCTTTCGCGCGAACAGGCGGAAACGCTCGCGTTTCAGACGGTAAAGGGAGGGCTGAAGATGGCGGAGAGCACCTCTTCGACGCTCTCCGAACTCATCGCCGCGGTCTCGTCCAAGGGCGGCACGACGGTGGCGGCGCTCTCGTCGTTGGAAAAAGACGACTTTGCGGGCGCAGTAACGCGCGCGGTGGCGGCGGCTGCCGTGCGCGCGGCGGAGCTTTCCTCATGACGGCGCTCAAACAAGTCACGCTGTATACGGACGGCGCCTGCTCGGGCAATCCGGGCGTCGGCGGCTGGGGCTGCGTCCTTCTCTACGGAGAACACCGCCGCGAGCTTTCCGGCGCGGAGGGGGAAACGACCAACAACCGCATGGAGCTCATGGCGGTCATTCAGGGGCTCAGGCGGCTGAAATATCCCTGCAAAGTGGAAATTTACAGCGATTCCGCATATACTGTAAACGCCTTTTCCCAGTGCTGGATCGAAAGCTGGGAGAAAAGCGGTTGGGTAAAAGCGGACAAAAAGCCCGTGCAGAACGCCGATCTCTGGCGGGAACTTCTCGCGCTCACGCATACGCACGCGGTGACGTTCCATAAGGTAAAAGGCCACGCGGACAACGAACTCAACAACCGCTGCGACGCTCTGGCGCGCGGGGCGATCGCCGCGTACCGCGCCGAGCATCCCGAGGCGGCGGGCGGCGGGGAAACGCCCGCATAGGGAGGGATCCATGTCGAAAACAGCCAAATATACCCTGTTTTTTCTGCTTTCCGCGCTTGCCGCCGGGGTTTTTCAGCTCTTTCTCGTGCTCTGTCTGCTGCATTTGCGCGAGCACTGGGGAGAGGCGGCGTTTCTTTCCCTCGTCGTCGCGGGCAGCGTCCTGAACGCCGCGCTGTACGCGGTGCAGTCCGTCTGCTATCTCAAAGGCAAGGAGACGGTCTATAAGCTGCTCATTTCCTGTTACGTGCTGCTCGTGCTCGGCGCGGTCATCCTCTATATCCTGCTGCGCACGGGATTTATGGAGATCGCGCGGGACGAGGAGGCGCTGAAGGCTTATCTCGAACGGGCGGGCGTGTGGATGGGCGCAGCCTTTATCGTATTGCAATATCTGCAAGTCGTCGTTTTGCCCATCCCGAGTTTTGTCACCGTGGCGGCGGGAACGGCGCTGTTCGGGCCGCTGCGCTGCGCGCTTTACAGCCTGCTCGGCATCGTGCTCGGCTCGCTGACGGCGTTTTTCATCGGTCGGTGCGTGGGGCACCGCGCCGTCGCCTGGATGATCGGCAAAGATACGCTCGACAAATGGCTGGAAAAGATCAAGGGCAAGGATAAGCTTTTGCTTTCGGCGATGTTTCTTCTGCCCGTTTTCCCGGACGACATTCTCTGCTTCGTCGCCGGGCTTTCCTCGATGAGCTTTGTATTTTTCCTCGTCGTCATCCTCATTTCGCGCGTCATCGCCATCTTTACGACTTGTTATTCGGTGACACTCATCCCGTTTGATACCTGGTGGGGCATCACGCTCTGGGTGGTGCTGTTCCTCGCCGTCTGCGTGCTGTTTTTCGTGCTTTACAAAAAGGCGGACGCCATTCAGGCATGGCTCCTGCAGAAATTCCGCCGTCTGCCCGGGAAAAAGGATGCGGACGCGCAGGAGAGGGACGGGAAGCCGGGAGGCGCGCCGTCCTCGCGGGACAGCGTGGAGATCGTCCCGCCCCTTCGTCGGCCGCCCGACGAAGGGGGGCAAGGCGGCAAGCAGCCGTAAGGCGCCCGTACGGGCGCCTTTTCCCGTTGTGCGGGAAAAAAGATGAGAAAAATTTTCCCGCAAGGGATTGCTTTTTCTGCTCAGACTGTGTATAATGATATTTGGTAGAAATCGGGATTTTTACCTGAAATATCGTTGCGAGGTCAGAAATGGACAAGATCAGTTTGTTGCGGGAGAGAAAGGCGGCGTACGCCAAGGCGAGCGGGGAGATCCGCGCGCAGGTGGATGCGCTCGTCGACGAAGGGAGCTTCGTCGAACTTTCCTCCTTCAGTTTTTCCAAAAAGCTGTTTTATGAAGAGGATGCTTGCGGGGAAGGAGTCGTCACCGGCTTCGCTACCGTCGACGGGTATCCTTTTTATATTGTCGCGCAGAATTTCGCCGTCTACCGCGGCGGTCTTTCCAAGGCAAACTGCGAAAAGATCGCCCGGACGCTCGACGCGGCGGAAAAGAACGAGACGCCCGTCATCTATCTGCTGCATTCCCTCGGCGTGCAGGTCGGCGAAGGGGTGAACGTGCTGGAGGGGATCGCCGGGCTGCTGCTGAAAGCCACGCAGCTGAAAGGCACCGTGCAGCAGTACGCGGTGGTCTGCGGCGAAGTGTACGGTTCTTCCGCCATGCTGGCGGCGGTATGCGACTGCGTCATCTTCCTGAAAGAGGGCGCGCTCTGCGTCAATTCGCCGCTCGTGCTTTCGGCAAAGGCGGGCAAGAACATGACGCCTGCGGAAGTGGGGGGCTGCAAGGCGCTCCGCCGCGGCGTTCTTCCCTCGCTGGAAGCGGAGAGCCTCGGCAATGCGGCAAAGTACATCGCCGCGCTCACGGAACTCTTCGGCATTCCCGTCGTGGACGCGGAGCTCAACGAGCCTGCGCCCGCGCTCAATGAGGCCGTCACCGCCGAAGCCGTCGCTTCTCTGCTGGAAGGCGGCATCGAGCTCGGCGCCGCTTCCTGCCCGGAAGTAAAGACGGTCCTCGGCAGGCTGGGCGGCATCGCCGTTGCGGCGGTCATTTTCGGCAAGGATACGCTGCTCGACGCGGATAACGTCAAAAAGATCCGCAACTTCACCGAACTTGCCTGCTGCTATGCGCTGCCGCTTGTCACCTTTGTCGACTGCCTCGGCATCCGGCCGTCGCTTTCCGTCAACGACAGTCCCGTTTTAAAGGAGATCTGCGAATATCTTTCCCTGCTCGACGCGACGGATACGGCGAAGATCGCCGTCGTCACGGGCAGCGCGGTGGGGCTCGGGTATTCCCTCTTTGCCGCCAAGTCGGCGGGGTTTGACTATACCTTCGCCCTCGCAACTTCGCGCATCGCCCTCTTTGACGCGGCGGCGGGCGCGCAGATCGAGTTTTTCCACGAGGAAAAGGCGGACAAAGACAAGCTCTTGCAGCGGTATGCGGAGGAAACGTCCGATCCCGTCAATGCGGCGAAGGGCGGATATCTCGATACGGTGGTCGAACCGCAGTTTGTCAAACAGTATTTGATCGCATCTCTGCAGATGCTCCTCAAATAACGGGGAGGGCGTATGGCAGGCAATTTGTTGGACGGATGGTTCAAATTCAATCTCGGCGAAGGCGCGTTCTATTCCGTGTTCGGATTCATCGTCGTCTTCATCGGCATCGTGCTTCTCATCTTCATCCTCTTCCTCATCGGGAAGGCGATCGAGTGGGTGCGCGGCAAAAAGAAGGGCGGGGCGCCGGCACGGCAGGATGTCCCCGCGCCCGCAAGTCCTCCCGCGGCGGAAGATGAAGTCCCGCCCGAAGTGGTGGCGGCGATCGCGGCGGCATTGACGGAATATTACCGCGAAGAAGGCGCGACGTGCGGCTTCGTGGTCAGAAGGATCAGGAAATTATAAAGGAGAAAGATCATGCGTAATTTTATCATCACGGTAGACGGAAAACGGTATGAAGTCGGGGTGGAGGAAGTCGGCGCTGCGGCTGCATCCGCTCCCGCAGCGGTATCTGCGCCCGCGGCGGCGCCCGCCAGGGCGGCGGCTCCCGCAGCGCCCGCGGTTGCGGCAAAGGGGGAAAAGCTCCTCTCGCCCTTCCCCGGGCTCATCAAGGGCTTCCTCGTGGAAAACGGCGCCAAGGTGAAAAAGGATCAGCCCGTGCTCGTCCTCGAAGCCATGAAGATGGACAACGACATCACCGCCCCCTGCGACGGCGTCATCACGTTCGCGGTCACCAAGGGCTCGAACGTGGAGACGGATACGCTGCTTGCGACCATCGGCTGAGAGGAGTAGGGTATGCAGACAAATTTGCTCATCGATTTCGGGGAGATCTTCTCCAACCTGTGGCAGTCGATGGGGTTTATGCAGGGGTCGTGGCAGAATTACGTCATGCTGCTCATTTCCTTCCTGCTCATGTATCTGGCGATCGTCAAGAAGTATGAGCCCATGCTCCTTCTTCCCATCGCCTTCGGCATGTTCCTCATCAACATTCCCGGGGCGGAAAAGATCCTCTGGGGCACCGCGCCGGAAGGGTACACGGGAAGCATGAACGATCTTCCCTACGATCAGGTGGAGAACCGCGGACTTTTGTGGTATCTCTATTTCGGCGTGGATAAGGTCATTTATCCGCCGCTCATCTTCCTCGGCATTGGCGCCATGACGGATTTCGGCCCGCTCATCGCCAACCCCAAGAGCATGCTCATCGGCGCGGGGGCGCAGCTGGGCATCTTCATCGCGTTGTTCGGCGGCATCCTGCTCGGCTTTACGGGCGCGGAAGCCGCGGCGATCGCCATCATCGGCGGCGCGGACGGCCCCACGGCGATCTATGTCTCCAAGATGCTCGCCGAGCACCTCGTGCCGACCATCGCCATCGCGGCGTATTCGTATATGGCGCTCATTCCCGCCATCCAGAAGCCCGTCATGCGGCTTCTGACCACGCCGAAGGAGCGCGCCATCCGCATGAAGCCGCTCCGTCAGGTCTCCAAACTGGAAAAGATCATCTTCCCCGTGGCGGTCACGCTCGTCGTGGGGCTGCTGCTCCCCGACGCCATCCCGCTTCTGGGGATGCTCATGCTCGGCAATCTGTTCCGCGAATCCGGCGTCGTCGAACGCCTCTCCTCGCAGGCGCAGAACGGGCTCATCAACACCATCACCATCTTCCTCGGCGTCGCCGTGGGCTGCAAGGCAAAGGGGGAAATGTTCCTCTCCGGGCAGACGCTCGGCATCCTTGCCATGGGCATCGTCGCGTTCTATCTCGGCACGGTCGGCGGGCTTCTCGTCGCCAAAGTCATGTGCAAGCTGTCCAAGGGGAAGATCAATCCGCTCATCGGCTCGGCGGGCGTTTCCGCCGTTCCCATGGCGGCGCGCATTTCGGAAGACGTCGGGCGGGAGACCGACCCGAGCAATCACCTTCTGATGCATGCGATGGGCCCGAACGTTGCGGGCGTCATCGGTTCCGCGATCGCGGCGGGCATTCTGCTTGCCTGCTTCTGATGCGGCTTAGATAAGGAGAATCGTATGGCAAAAGTAATGATCATGGATACCATTCTGCGCGACGCGCACCAATCGCAGGCGGCGACGCGCATGCGGACGGAACAGATGATCCCCGCCCTCGAACAGCTCGACGATGTGGGGTATTATTCCCTGGAGGGCTGGGGCGGCGCGACGTTCGATACCTGTATGCGCTACCTCAACGAGGACCCGTGGGAGCGCCTGCGCACGCTGCGCAAATACCTGAAAAAGACGCCCATCCAGATGCTTCTGCGCGGGCAGAACCTGCTCGGTTACCGCAATTATGCGGACGACCTCGTGGAGAAGGTGGTGGAAAAATCGCTGGAAAACGGCGTGCGCGTCATCCGCGTCTTTGACGCGCTCAACGATCCGAGAAACATCGAATCGTCCATGCGCGCCATCAAAAAATACGGCGGCGCTTACGGCGGCGTGTGCGAGGCGGCGATCTCCTATACCACCAGCCCCGTGCATACGCCGGAATACTTCGTCAAACTCGCCAAGACCTATGAGAGCATGGGCGCCGACAACATCTGCATCAAGGATATGGCGAACCTGCTTCTGCCCTTCGACGCCTATAAGCTCGTCAAGGCGCTCAAAGAGGCGCTTCGCCCCGAGACCAAGCTGCACATGCACACGCATAACACGACGGGCACGGGCGATATGGTCAACCTCATGGCGATCTTTGCCGGGGTAGACATCGTGGATACCGCGCTCTCGCCGCTCGCCAACGGCACCAGCCAGCCGACGACGGAATCGCTCGTCGCCACGCTCATGGGCACGGAATACGATACGGGCATCGACCTGAAAAAACTTACGCCCGTCGCCGAACACTTCCGCAAGGTGGCGGCGGAACTCGAGCGCGAGGGATCGCTCAACCCCAAGGTGCGGCAGGTCAACGTCAATACGCTCATCTATCAGGTGCCGGGCGGCATGCTCTCCAACCTCATGAGCCAGCTGAAAAAGGCGGGCAGGGAGGACAAACTCGACGAAGTGCTCGCCGAAGTCCCGCACGTGCGCGCCGATTGCGGCTATCCGCCGCTCGTCACGCCGTCGTCGCAGATCGTCGGCACGCAGGCGGTCCTCAACGTCGTCATGGGCGAGCGCTATAAAATGGTCACCAAGGAGATGAAGGATCTGTTTGCGGGCAAATACGGCAAACTTCCCATGCCCGTCAACGAAGCGGTGGCGGAGAAGGTCCTCAAGGGCGAAAAGCGCATCGATTACCGCCCTGCGGACGATCTGCAGCCGGAATTTGAAGCGCTCAAGGCGGAAGTCATCGCCAAGGGCTATTACACGCAGGACGAGGACGTCCTTTCCTACGCCTCCTTCCCCGAAGTTGCGGAAAACTTCTTCAAATGGAGAAAGGCGAAGAACGAAGGGGTGGACGCCGGCCTTGCCGAAGGCGGCGTGTATCCCGTCTGACGGCAGACGTGCGGAAAGCGCGGGGGCGGTTCGGCCCTCGCCTTTTTGCTTGCCGTCTCCGTTTGCGGCGGGAAGAGAGGTGGATATGAAGGACGTCATCGTCGTGGGAGGCGGCGCGTCGGGGCTGCTCGCGGCGTATGCCGCGGCAAGCAACGGCCACCGCGTGCGCCTGCTCGAAAAGAACGAAAAGGCGGGAAAAAAGATCTATATCACGGGGAAAGGCCGCTGCAACGTGACAAACGACTGCCTTCCCGACGAGTTTCTGCAAAACGTCGTCCGCGGCGCAAAGTTTCTGACGGGCGCCGTCTACGCCTTTCCCCCGCAGAAGCTCATGCGGCTTCTGGAAGAAAACGGGCTCCCCTTAAAGACGGAGCGGGGCAACCGCGTGTTTCCCGTCAGCGACCATGCAAGCGACGTTACCAAAGCGCTCGTATCCGCCTGCACGCGCGCGGGCGTAGACATCGCCTACGGCACGGCCGTTACGGGGCTCCTGATCGAAGACGGCGCCGTGCGCGGGGTGCGGACGGCGGAAAGGGATCTCGGCGCGTCGTGCGTCGTCCTCTGCACGGGCGGGCTTTCCTATCCTTCGACGGGTTCAACGGGGGACGGCTACCGCTTTGCAGAAGCTGCCGGTCACACGATCGTGCCCTGCGTGCCGTCGCTCACGGGGCTGAATGCGGCGGGGGATTTTTCGCAGCTGCAGGGCGTCTCCCTCAGAAACGTCGTGCTCAGCTGCGAGCGGCAGGGGAAAGTGCTTTCTTCCCGTCTCGGCGAACTGCTGTTTACGCATTACGGCATCAGCGGACCGCTCGTGCTGTCCCTCTCTGCGGAGATCTGCCGCACGGACGTTGCGTCGCTTTCGCTGTTCCTCGACCTGAAACCGGCGCTTTCCGCGCCGCAGCTGGACGCGCGCCTCGTAAGGGATTTTACGGCCCGCAAAAACGAGCAGATGAAAAACGTCATGCGCGGGCTGCTGCCCGCCAAATTATGCCCTCCCGTCCTTTATAACGCGGGCATCGCGGAGAAAAAACAGGCAAACGCCGTCACGCGGGAGGAGCGGGCGCGCCTCGTGGAGGCGCTGAAGCGGTATCCGATCCGTCCCGTATCCCTGCGCGGCTTTTCCGAGGCGGTGGTGACGAGCGGCGGGGTCTCCCTGAAGGAAGTCAGCCCCAAAACGATGGAAAGCCGCCTCGTCCGCGGGCTGTATTTGTGCGGAGAGCTGCTCGACGCCGACGCATACACGGGCGGATTCAACCTGCAATTGGCGTTTTCTACGGGGTATATCGCAGGAAATAGCATATAAACATAGTAATATGTCTGACATAATACAGCATCTTCCGCGCAAACCACGGCGAAAGTTTGACTTTTTCGCCTGAAAACGATATAATAGAGCACATAACGATACGGAGAGGAGGCAGATCTATGGTCGTGATCCGCGGGGCAACGACGATCGTGCAAGACGAGAAGGAAGAGATCCAAAAGGCGGTCAGCGAACTTCTTTGGCAGATCGTAAACAAAAACAATCTCACGAAGGACGAGATCACGAGCATCGTCTTTTCCAGCACGTCGGACATCCATTCCTATTACCCGGCCAAGGCGGCGCGGGAAGCGGGGTTCGAGGGGATCTCCCTCTTTTCCGCACAGGAGCCGGAGATCGACGGCGGGCTCAAGCTCTGCATCCGCGTGATGCTGTTCATTGAAAAAAACATCCGTCCGCTGCACGTTTATCTGCGCGGCGCGCGGGTGCTCCGCAAAGACCTTGCGCTCAAGATCAACATCGCCATCGACGGCCCGGCGGGGAGCGGAAAATCCACCGTCGCCAAGCTGCTGGCGCGCGATTATAAGATCTTGTATCTCGATACGGGCGCGATGTACCGCGCCTGCGGGCTGAAGGCGCTGCGCGAGGGCGTGAACGTCGAGGACGAGGGCGCCGTCTGCTCGCTGCTTTCCTCGCTCGATCTTTCCGTGGAATACCGCGACGGCGTTCAGCACACGCTGCTCGGCGGGGAAGACGTCTCGGAAGAGATCCGCACGCCGCCCGTTTCCATGGCGGCGTCCACCGTCTCCAAATATCCGTGCGTCCGCCTGAAGCTGGTGGAAAAACAGCGGGAGATCGCGGGGAAGCTTTCCTGCGTGCTCGACGGGCGGGACATCGGCACGTATGTGCTCCCGGACGCGGATTTCAAGTTTTTCCTCACTGCCGATACGGACGTGCGCGCCCGGCGCCGCTTTGACGAGCTGAAAGCGAAGGGGTTTGACGTCGACCTCACGGCACTCAGGGAGGAGATCGCCGCGCGCGACAAACAGGACAGCACGCGCGCGTTCGCGCCGCTGAAAGCGGCGGACGACGCGGTCGTCATCGACACGTCCCGCCTCAGCGTGGAGGAAGTGCTCGCCTGCATCAAAAAAACCATACAGGAGAAGATATGAATCCCGAACGCAAAGAGGGCGCGGGGGACGCGCTCCCGCCCGCAGACGCGCCGAAAAAGGCGGAAAAACAGGAAAAAAGCAAGGAAAAAGGCGTGATCTCCTTCCCGCTGAACAAGAAGGGCCGCCGCGTGAGCCGCCTCATGAATTTTCTGCGCGTGCTGCTGTATCCCATCCATTTTCTCATTTATCCGTTCAAGCTGCACGGGCCGCACAAGGCGGGCCCGGGCGCCTGCATCTTCGTCGGCAATCACTATTGCATCTTCGACGTCTTTTATCCCGCGCACACGACGTGGGAGGGCATCCATTTTCTTTCCAAGCAGTCGGTGATGGATGCGCCCGTCGTGGGTGCGATCGCCAAGAAGTGCGGCGCCATCGGCGCCCTGCGCGACGGATCGGACGTCCGCACGGTGATGGATTCCATGCGCGTGCTCAAAAACGGGGAAAAAATCTCTATTTTCCCGGAAGGCTCGCGCAATAAGGTATCGGATGAGGAATTTCTGCCTTTCCACGGCGGCGCGGCGCTCCTTTCCATCAAGACGAAGACGCCCATCATTCCCTTCGTCATCTGCAACCGCCCGAAGGTGTTTCGCGTGACGCACGTCGTCTTCGGCGAGCCCATGGAATTTTCCGAATATTACGGCAGGAAACTGACGTCTGCCGATTACGAGGAGGCGGACGGCAAGCTGCGCGCGCGGCTGTACGAGCTGCGCGAGGAGTTCCGTCGCACCCGCGCGGAAAAGAAGGCGAAAAAGGGCGCAGAGCCCGGGAAGGACTAAGGGGCGATGCAGGTCATCATTGCCGAGAACGGCGGTTTCTGCAGCGGCGTGAAAAGCGCCGTCGACCTCGCCCTCTCCGTCCCGGCGGAGAACACCTTCGTGCTGGGCGAGCTCATCCACAACCGCGACGTCGTATCGCTGATCTCGGAACGCGGCATCCGCACGGTCTCCTCGCCGGAGGAGGTGCCGGAAGGGGCGACGCTCATCATCCGTTCGCACGGGGCGGGGAAGGCCGTCTTCGACGTCTGCGCGCGCCGCGGGATCCGCGTGCTCGACTGCACCTGTCCCTTCGTAAAAAACACGCAGCGCATCGTCTCACGCGCGGGCGCGGAAGGGAAAACCGTCGTCGTGGCGGGGCACCGGGATCATCCGGAGGTCGTCGGGCTGCTCGGCTGGTGCGGCGCGGAATGCTTCGTTTTTTCCTCGGAGGAGGATGATTTTTCGATCCTGCGGGAGAAAAACGTGGTTTTGGTCGCGCAAACCACCTTTTCGCAGGAAAAATTTTTAAAAATCTGTGAAATTCTTAAAAAAGAATGTCAAAAAACAGTTGAGATTTTCCCGACGATTTGTTATACTACTGTAAGACGGCAAAAAGAGGCGGCTGAGATCGCCCGCCTGTGCGATGCCGTCGTGGTGATCGGCGGCTTGAACAGCAGCAACACCAATAAACTCGGTGAGATCGCTTCCCGTCATTGCGGCCGCGTCATCCGCATCGCGGATGCGGGAGCGTTCGAATATGAAAAAATCAAAAATTTAAAAAGGGTCGGGCTGATCCTCGGCGCAAGCACGCCGGGTTGGCAGGCTCAGGAGGTTCTTTTCAAGATGGAAGAAAACAACGCAGAAGTTCAGGCAACGACGATGCAGGATGTCGTTGACGAGATGGGCAAGGAAGAGCGGTACAAGAAAGGGCAGATCATCACTGCCAAGATCGTATCCGCTTCGGACGAAGGGATCTACGTATCCGCATCGGGCAAGCTTGAGATCATGGTCGCAAAGGACGAGCTCGACTGCGAGGCGTACTCCAAGGAAGCGTACAGCGCAAAGGTCGGCGAGGAGATCGAACTCATGGTCACCGCCCTCGGCCCCGTCAAGCTTTCCCAGAAGATGGTGAAGAAGATGAAGGAAGAGGAAGCGATGCTTGCCGATATCGAAGCGGGCGCGGAATTCACCGTCACTTGCACCGGCACCAACAAGGGCGGGCTCACCGCCGAACTCGGGACGTATCCCGTCTTCGTTCCCGCGAAGGAGATCCGTTCCGGTTACGTGAAAGATCTTGAAAAGTACGTCGGAAAGAAACTTCGCCTCAAGCTCATTGAGATCCGCAAGGAACGCCGCAAGGAGATCATCGCTTCCCAGCGCGTCATCCTCGAGGCGGAAAAGGCGGAACGCGAGGCGATCAAGGCAGCCAAAGAAGAGGAATTCTTCAATTCCATCCAGGTCGGCGACGTCGTGGAAGGTAAGGTCGAACGCGTCACGTCGTTCGGCGCATTCGTTTCCGTCAACGGGTTCGACTGCCTCGCGCACATCTCCGATCTGTCCTGGACGGGCGTCAAGGCCGTGACGGACGTTCTGGAGATCGGCAAGAAATATGAGTTCAAGGTCCTCAAGATCGACCGCGAGGGCAAGAAGGTCTCCATCGGCTACAAGCAACTTCAGCCGCAGCCTTGGGATCTCGTCCGCGATAAGTATAAGGCAGGGGACGTCGTGCACGGCAAGGTCGTCCGCATCGTCCCGTTCGGCGCGTTCGTCGAACTGGAAAAGGGCATCGACGGGCTCGTCCACGTCTCCCAGATCTCGCACGAATGGCTGGAGAATCCGACCTCCGCGCTGAGCATCGGCCAGGAGATCGACGCGAAGATCCTTGCCTTCAACCCCGATGAAAAGCGCATCACGCTTTCCATCAAGGCGATCGAACCCCGTCCCGAGACGGCGGAGGTCCGCACGGAGGGCGAACGCCCCGTGCGCGCCAAGAAGGCGAGAAGATCCAACGCACAGAACGGCGAGGAAGAAGAATACAGAGAATGGAACGAAGGCGGCCTCGGCGGCGCGTCCATTGCGGAGATGCTTCACCTCGACGAAGAGAACAAGTAACCCATCTTGAAAAGCAAAAAGATCCGCTTAATCGCGGATTTTTTTGTTTATATATGTTATGTTGAAAACAAGGCGGCGGCTGCCGCATCATGAGGAGTCAAGCAATGGAAAAACAGGGTAATATCCGCATCGCAAGCGAAAATATGATGCCGATCATCAAAAAATGGCTGTATTCGGAAAAGGACATCTTTCTCCGCGAGATCGTCGCCAACGCCTCGGACGCCATCACCAAGCTGAAAAAGCTTACCGATCTCGGGGAATACACCCTGCCCGAGGGGGAGAAATACCGCATCACGGTGACGACGGATGAGGAAGCCAAGACGCTGACCGTGGAAGATAACGGCATCGGCATGACGGCGGAGGAAGTGGAAAAGTACATCACGCAGATCGCTTTTTCGGGGGCGGCAGACTTTGTCGCCAAGTACGAAAAGGCGGGCGGCGAGGGGATCATCGGCCACTTCGGGCTGGGATTTTATTCCGCCTACATGGTCTCCGATCTCATCGAGATCTATACCAAGTCGTATCGCGACGGCGAGGCGGCCGTGCACTGGCAGTCCGACGGCAACAGCACGTATACCATCGGCGACTGCGACAAACAGACGCGCGGCACCAAGGTTGTCATGCATCTCTCGCAGGGGGAGGAGGAGTTTTCCAAGGAATACGTCGTTCGCGGGCTGCTGCGCAAATATTGCTCCTTCATGCCGTATGAGATCTATCTCGATCCCAAATCAGAGCTTAAAGAGGGGGAGGAAAACAAGCCCGTCAACACGCCCTTCCCGCTTTATATGAAGGACCCCAAAGAATGCACGGAGCAGGAATATAAGGATTTTTACCGCGATACGTTCGCCGACTATAACGAGCCGCTCTTCTGGATCCACCTGAATATGGATTATCCCTTCCGGCTCAAGGGCATCCTCTATTTCCCCAAGGTAAAAAAGCAGGTGGAGCTGGAGCGCGGCCAGGTCAAACTTTATTGCAATCAGGTGTACATCGCCGACAACATCAAGGAAGTCATCCCGGAATTTCTGATGCTCCTGAACGGCGTCATCGATTGCCCGGACATCCCGCTCAACGTTTCCCGTTCCTTCCTGCAGAACGACAGGCAGGTACAGAAGATCGCCAAGCACATCACCAAAAAGGTCGCCGACAAGCTCAACGAGCTGTATAAGGGCGACCGTGAAAAATACGAGGCGTGCTGGAACGATCTTGCCACCTTCGTCAAATTCGGCTGCCTCAAGGACGACGAATTTTACGGGCGCGTCAAGGATATCATCATCTACAAAAATCTCGCGGGGGAATACCGTCCCGTCACTTCCTTCTTCGGCGAGGAAGTGTCCGCCGAGGACGCCAAGGAGGGCAAGCAGCCCGCGCCCGTCTATTACGTCTCCGACGAGAGCAAGCAGGCGCAGTACGTCAAGATGTTCCGGGAAGCGGGGATGGACGCCATCCTCTGCGATACCTTCATCGATCCGCACTTCATCAGTTATCTCGAATACAAGAATCCCACGCGCGTGCGCTTCCTGCGCATCGACGCCGAGGTGGACGAGGCGCTCCGCGAAGCGGACGGCGGGGACAAGGAGCTCGAGGATCTTTTCAGCGCGGCGCTTGACGGCAAGAAGGTCAAGGTGAGGACGGAGAAGCTGAAAAATGCAGACGTGCCCGCCATCGTCAACGTCTCCGAATTCATGCGCCGCATGTCGGAGATGAACTCCTTTTACCGCATGGGCGAGGATGCGGCGGACGTCACGCTCGTCGTCAATACCGCGAACGCGGCGGTGCAGGCGCTCAAGGGGGCGGAAGCGGAACGCGCCAGGGACGTGGCGCTCGCCGTGTACTACCTTGCGCTTTCTGCCTACAAGCAGCTTTCGCCCGAAGAATCGGAGGCGTTTACGCAGATCAACGCGCGCCTCATGCAGGACTACTTAAAAAAATAAAAAAAATGTTCGTTTGCTATTGACAAATGAACACAATGTGCTATAATAAAGGTGGCACTGAACGATAGGTGACGTACCCGCGGTAAATACTCGTATTTATAACGCGTATTTCTGCGGGTTTTTCCTTTTCCGCAACCGTGCCACAGGAGGTATTTTTATGAGCGGAACCGTAAAATGGTTCAATGATGGCAAGGGGTACGGATTCATTTCTAACGATGAGGGCGGCGACGATATTTTCGTCCACTTCTCCGCGATCCAGATGGATGGATTCCGGACGCTCAAAGAGGGGCAGAAGGTCACGTTCGACACGGAGCCCGATCCCAAAGACAGCGGCAAGCTGCGGGCGATCAACGTCGTTCCCGTGATTTGACGGCCCTTTCCGGAAGAAAAAAGACGCGCTGAATACGCGTCTTTTTTTCGTGCCGGAAATTGACCGTTTACGCCTGCGGTTCGGCAGTTTGCGTCCTGAAAAACTCGTCGAGGATGCTTTTTTGCAGCATGTTGCGCGTCTCCGTGTTCAGCGGATGCGCGATGTCTTTGTAGCCGCCTTCCGCCGTCTTGCGGTTGGGCATCATGATGTAAAAGCCGTCCTCCCGCTCGTAGATGCGGATGTCGTGCACGGCAAAGCAATTGTCGATGGTGAACGACGCGACGGCGCGCAGCTTGCTCTCGATCCGGTGGATCAGCCGGATGCGTATATCGGAGATGGTCATAATTTCATCCTTTGCAATCAATATGTTGTTCTTTTCATTATAATATCATACTTTCGGAAAAAATACAATATATTTGCTGAAATTTTTTGAGAAAAAATCAAAAAAAACACACATGCCCGAAAACACGGCATAGGATGAGATATGTTTCCGAGAGATTTTGGCCTGTCGGGCGGAGTGTATATGATCGGGATCGGCGGCGTGAGCATGAGCGCGCTCGCCTGCCTTCTGTCCGACCGCGGCGTGCGCGTCCGCGGCAGCGATCGGGCGGAAAGTCCGCTCACGAGGCGGCTTATCGCGCGCGGCATTCCCGTCCACATCGGCGAGGAAGAGGAGATCCGCGAGGAGACCGTCGTCTGCACGGCGGCGATCCCGGCGGAGCATCCGCAGCGGAAGCGGGCGGAGGAGGCGGGAAAACGCCTTCTGACCCGCGCCCGTCTCCTGGGGATGGTGGCGGGGGCATTCCCGCACGTCATCTCCGTCGCGGGCAGCCACGGAAAGACGTCCTGCACGGCAATGCTGGCGCACGTGTTTGCGGCGGCGGGGCTGCCGTTTACCTGTCACATCGGCGGCGAGGATCTCGATTTCGGAAACTACGTCGCGCGCGGGGAGGAATATTTCATCACGGAAGCGTGCGAATACCGGCGCAGCTTTCTCTCGCTTTCGGGCGGCTGTGCGGTCGTTCTCAATATCGACCGCGATCACATGGACTGTTACGGCAGCGAAGAGGCGCTCTGCGGGGCGTTCCGCAGCTATGTTTCGGCGGCGGAGTTCGCGTTGGTCAACGGGGACGATCCCCGTGCCCGCGCGCTGCCGCACCGCGCGACGTTCGGGGTGACGGAAGGCGATTTCCGCGCCGTCGGTCTGCATGCGGACGGCGAGCGGTATTCCTTCCGGGCGGCGGAGGGGGATGCGGCGGCGGATATCACGCTCGGCGTATGCGGCCGCGTGTACGTGGAAGACGCCATGGCGGCGTATGCGGCCGCGCGCAGCTTCGGGATCCCGCCCGCGACGATCGCGGCGGGATTGAGATCGTTCCGCGGCGTCCGGCGGCGCTTTGAATTTATCGGGTTTCTGTGCGGCGCGCCCGTCATCAGCGATTACGCGCATCACCCGCGGGAGATGCGGGCGGCGCTTTCCACCGCGCAGGCGATCTGCCGCGGCACCGTACGCCTCGTCTTTCAGCCGCATACCTATTCCCGCACCAAAGACCTCATGCGGGAATTCGCCGACGTGCTCAGGGAGGCGGAATCGCCCGTCCTCTATGCGACGTACGCGGCGCGGGAGCCGTTTGACGGGGAAGGGAGCGCCGCCGCGCTCGCGGGGCACGTTCCGGAAGCCGTCTACGTGCAATCGCCCGCGCAGTTGCGCGGGCGGCTTCAGGGGTTGATCGGAAAGGGGGATCTGGTGCTCGTTCTGGGCGCGGGGGACATCGATGCGATCGCGCGCTCCGTCCTCGATCAGAATTCGGCGGGTTTTCCTTTGCCTTCGCAGGCGGCGACGTAGCCGATGAACTGCTTCGCGCGGCGCGGCGAACGGCCGCCCTTGAAAAGCGCCCAACGCTCCGCGAGCGCCTCCAGGCGTTCGGGGGGCGTTTTTATGCGGAGATCGCAGGCGAGCGCCCGCACGATGGCGAGATATTCCGCTTTCCCCGTTCCCGAGAAGAGCACGGTGATGCCGAAGCGGTCGGAGAGGGAGAGAAGTTCCTGTTCGCTGTCGTTTTCGTGCACGCTGTTGCGGCGCGAATCGAAATTTTCCTCCACGATGTGGCGGCGGTTGGACGTGGCGACGATCATCACGTTTTCCGCCTGTCCTTCCATGGAACCCTGGAGCGACGCCTTGAGCGTGGAAAAGCGCGCGTCGTCTTCGGCGAGGGAAAAGTCGTCGATGAAGATGACGAACCGGAGGGGAACGGCGGCGAGCTGCGTCTTCAGGCGCGGCAGATCGAGGATGTCTTCCTTCCGGATCTCCACGAGCCGCAATCCGCGGGGAGCGAACTCGTTGACCATCGCGTGCACGGTGGAGGATTTCCCCGTGCCGCGGTCGCCGTATAAAAGCATATCGGAAAAGGGAAGCCCGCGCAGAAAGTTATCGAAATTGTCGTAGACCTCCGCCTTTTCCCGTTCGTATCCCTTGAGGTCGGAAAGCCGCACCGAGGCGGGAGAAAAAATGGGCGCAAGCGCGCCGCCTTCGTAGCGGAACGCCGTCCTGCCGAGAAACTTTCCGCAGCCGTTTTCGCGGTAATAGGCGAACAGGCGGGGCAGCGTTTTTGGCGTGAGGGAATGGAGGGGAGCGGGGAGCTGTCCCGCCGAGTAGTCTTCCCCCTCGCCCGCACAGATCTGCCCGACGAGCAGGGCGAGGTCTGCAAGGAACGCCCGCTGCAGCCGTTCGGACGGCGTTTTCCCCGCCGCACAGGCGCGCGAAAAGGCGTTGTCGTCGCGCAGGGCCGCATCGCCCGCGTAGGTGAGGAAGGCGTCTTCGGCGCCCGCCTCGAACAGAAGATGGCAAAAGCGGGCGCGGAGCGCGGCGTTCTGCGGGTAAGCCGCCGCACGGGCGTAAGCGGCGATGAGCCCGTTTTTCAAAAGCCCGCGCAATACGGTGAGCGCGGAGAGGGCCCCGTAAGATGACTGCGACGTAATATCATTCATATATTCACCGATTCTTTTATATTTTCTCATATTATAGCCGTTTTTCCCGTAAAATGCAACCGCTTGCGAAAAAATTTGCGTTTTTTTCCGCCGTATGCTTGACGGGAGAATGCGGAAGGGCTATAATGAAAAAAAGAAGCGTTTGGAGGAATGATATGGCACATAAGATCTACGATCCGGAAACTCAGACGGCACGCATTTTCCACGAAGCAGACTGCGATCTCAACCGCCTGAAGGGCAAGACGGTCGCCGTCATCGGCTTCGGCAGCCAGGGGCACGCGCATGCGCTCAACCTGAAGGACAGCGGCGTCAACGTCATCATCGGGCTCAACCGCGGCGGCAGAACGTGGCCGATCGCCGAACAGGCGGGCTTCAAGGTCTATCCCGTCAAGGAGGCGGCGGAACGGGCGGATATCATCATGATGCTCACGCCGGACGAGAAGATGGCGGACATTTATAAGGAAAACGTGGAGCCCGTCCTCACGGAAGGCAAGTATCTCGCCTTTGCGCACGGGTTCAACATCCACTTCAAGCAGATCGTTCCTCCCGCCGACGTCAACGTGTTCATGATCGCGCCCAAGGGCCCCGGGCACACGGTGCGCAGCGAGTATCTGGAAGGCCACGGCGTCCCCGATCTCGTCGCCGTCTATCAGGATCCTTCCGGGGACACGATGGATATCGCGCTTGCGTATGCGCTCGGCATCGGCGGCGCGCGCGCTGGCGTTCTGGAAACGACGTTCAAGTGCGAGACGGAGACCGATCTCTTCGGCGAACAGGCCGTGCTTTGCGGCGGCGTCACCGCGCTGATGAAGGCGGGCTTCGAGACGCTCGTCGAAGCGGGGTACGATCCGCGCAACGCCTATTTTGAATGCATCCACGAGATGAAGCTCATCGTCGACCTCATCTACAACGGCGGATTCAAGAAAATGCGCTATTCCATTTCCGACACGGCGGAGTTCGGCGATTACGAGACGGGCAAGCGCCTCATCACGCCGGAGACGAAGGCGGAGATGAAGAAGATCCTCACCGAGATCCAGGACGGCACGTTTGCTTCCAAGTGGATCACGGAAAACAAGAGCGGCGGTCGCGCGCATTTCAATGCCTGCCGCGAGCGCGAGGCTTCGCAGGAACTGGAAAAGGTGGGCGAGGAGCTGCGCAAGCTCTACACCTGGAACCGCGAGGACAAATACAGCGAAACGAAATAAGCAAAAAAGGCTCTGTTTTTGGCAGAGCCTTTTAAATTTTTCAGAATATTGGTTATTTTTCCTGAAAAAATATCCCGTTCACATAAAAAATTCGCAAAAAAGCCGAAAAAAATTTGATTTTGGTATTGAAACCGAACGCAATATATAGTATAATAGAGAAGCTGAAACATGGCAGACAGCGGGCAAACGTCCGCCGTTTGCGGAGGCAGGATACCAAGGGGGACCGAATGTGAAAAAGAACCAGGCAGAAGAAATTCAGAATGAGACCGATTTTCCGTTATACCTCTATCATCACGGGAAAAACGACAGGATCTATGAATTTCTCGGCGCACACAAGGCGGCGGAAAACGGGGCGGAAGGGTATATGTTCCGCGTCTGGGCGCCGCACGCGCAGAGCGTATCCGTCGTCGGCGACTTCAACGGCTGGGACGACGGCAAGCACGTCATGCACCGCATGATCGACAACGAGGTATTCGAACTCTTCATCCCCGGGCTGAAGCAGTACGACGTCTACAAGTATTGCATCACGGCGGCGGACGGCCGCAAGCTCATGAAGGCGGATCCGGTGGGGTTCCACACGGAGACGCCGCCCGCGACCGCGTCCAAGCTCTACGATCTGGACGGTTACGAATGGGGGGATGAGGAATTCTGCAGATCGCGCCCCGGGGAAAAGATCTTTTCCTCGCCCGTCAACATTTACGAAGTCAACCTTCTTTCCTGGCGGCGGCATGAAGACGGAAACTTCCTTTCCTACCGCGATCTCGCGGCGGAGCTCGTCCCGTACGTCAAGGAGATGGGGTATACCTACGTCGAATTCATGCCCGTTACCGAATTTCCCTTTGAAGGTTCGTGGGGGTATCAGGTAACGGGATATTTTGCCGTGACCTCCCGTATGGGGACGCCGCACGATTTCATGTACCTCGTAGATTGCTTCCACAGGGCGGGCATCGGCGTCATCCTCGACTGGGTCCCCGCGCATTTCCCCAAGGACGCGCAGGGGCTCTACGAATTTGACGGCCAGCCCCTTTACGAGAGCAGCCAGTGGGACAGGATGGAGCATAAGGCGTGGGGGACCCGCCGCTTCGATTACGGCAGAAACGAAGTGCTCTCCTTCCTCATTTCCGACGCCTGCTATTTCTTCGATAAATTCCACATCGACGGTCTGCGCGTGGACGCGGTCGCTTCCATGCTCTACCTCGATTACGACAAGCGCCCCGGCGAGTGGGTGCCGAATATTTACGGCGAGAACAAAAACCTCGAGGCGATCGCCTTCCTGCGCCGCCTCAACGAGGCGGTCTTCCTGCGCTTCCCGTACGCGCTCATGATCGCGGAAGAATCGACGGCGTGGGGGCTGGTGACGCGTCCCGCTTCCGTCGGTGGGCTCGGGTTCAATTTCAAGTGGAATATGGGCTGGATGAACGACGTCATCTCCTACATCTCGCTCAATCCGTTCTTCCGCATGAACAACCACAACAAACTCACGTTCTCCATGATGTACGCCTTTTCGGAGAATTATATCCTGCCCATCTCGCACGACGAGGTGGTGCACGGCAAATGCTCGCTCATCAACAAGATGCCGGGCGAGTACGAGGAGAAGTTTGCGGGCGTACGCGCCTTCCTCGGCTATATGATGGCGCACCCGGGCAAAAAGCTCAACTTTATGGGCTACGAGTTCGGGCAGTTCAAGGAATGGGACTATCACGTGGGGCTGGACTTCTTCCTGCCCGAGCAGTACGATATGCATCGCAAACTGCAGCATTACGTGAAGGCGCTCAACGAATTTTATAAGGCGAATCCCGCCCTCTTCGAGATCGAGGATTCGTGGGACGGGTTTGAATGGCTTGCACCCGACGATGCAGACCGCAACGTCGTTTCCTTCATCCGCCGCGACAAGGCGGGGCGTGAGATCATCGCGCTCGTCAGCTTCTCGGGCGCGGTGGGCAAGGATTATCTCCTCGGCGTCAACGCGCGCGGCCGCTACGACATCGTCTTCAATTCCGACGATCCCGCATACGGCGGCGAAGGCGCGCTCAGCGGGAAGACGCTGACGGCGGTGAAAAAGCCGAGCCACGGAAAGGAATATTCCATTCTCCTCGACATGCCGAAGCTGACGTGTTTATACCTCGTCAAGTCGCCCGTGAAGAAGAGAACGGTCAAAGCAAAACTGCCCGGAACGAAAAAATCCAACGACGTTCCGGCTGAGAAATAAGGAAGGGGGGACGTAAAACCTATGCAAAGAAAGAAAGAATGCGTTGCCATGTTGCTCGCAGGCGGGCAGGGGAGCCGGCTCTATGCGCTGACGAACAATATCGCAAAACCCGCAGTCGCGTTTGGCGCAAAGTACAGGATCATTGACTTTCCGCTCTCCAACTGCATCAACTCCGGGATCGATACCGTCGGCGTGCTGACGCAGTATCAGCCGCTCGAGCTCAACGAATACATCGGTAACGGCCAGCCGTGGGATCTTGACCGCGCCTTCGGCGGCGTACATATCCTGTCGCCGTATCAGGGCAAGAAGAAGTCTTCCTGGTACGAAGGCACGGCAAACGCCATTTACCAGAACATGCGCTTCATGAAGCGGTACAATCCCGATTACGTGCTCATTCTTTCGGGCGATCACATCTACCGCATGGATTATGCGGCGATGCTGAAGGCGCACAAAGAGACGGGCGCCGACTGCACGATCGCAGCCATCGAAGTGCCGATGAAGGAGGCGTCCCGCTTCGGGATCCTCAACACCAACCCCGACGGCTCCATTTATGAGTTTGAGGAAAAACCCAAGCAGCCCAAATCCAACCTCGCTTCCATGGGTATTTATATCTTCACGGCGAGCAAACTCTTCAAGTATCTCGAGGAGGATGAGGCCAACCCCGATTCCAGCAAGGACTTCGGCAAGGACGTCCTGCCCGCCATGCTGAATGCGGGCGAGAAAATGTATTCCTATCTCTTCAAGGGATATTGGAAGGACGTGGGGACGATCTCCGCGCTCTGGGAAGCCAACATGGATCTGCTCGGCGAAAAACCCGTCTTCGACGTCGGCGATTCCGGCTGGAAGATCCATTCCCGCAACCCGCTCGCGCCGCCCGAATACATCGGCGACGAGGCGGTCGTCGACAATTCCATGATCGCGCTCGGCTGCGAGATCGAGGGGACGGTCATCAATTCCGTGCTCGCGAGCAACGTCGTCGTCGAAGCGGGCGCCGTCGTCAAGGACAGCGTCATCATGGCAGGTACGGTGATCAAGGCGGGCGCAAAAGTCAGCTATTCCATCATCGACGAAAACGTCGTGGTGGAGGACGGCGCGTGCGTCGGCACGGATAAGGAAGTCAAAAACGCGCAGATCGCCGTTCTCGGCAGACAGATCACCATCGGAAGCGGCGCAGTCGTGGAAGGCGGCAAGATCCTGGACAAAGATTATAAGGGGGAGTAAAGGTATGGCATCCGCAGTAGGCGTTATTTTTTCCAACATTCACGACGAAGACATCCCCGAACTGTCCCGCCACAGAACGATGGGGTCCATCCCGTTCGGCGGCAGATATCGGCTGATCGACTTCACGCTTTCCAATATGGTCAACTCCGGCATCACCACGGTGGGGCTGGTCACCAAGCACAATTATCAGTCGCTGCTCGATCATATCGGCAGCGGAAAAGACTGGGATCTGGCGCGCAAGGACGGCGGCGTCATCCTGCTCGCGCCCTATTCGGACGAGACGGATACCCCGTATACCAACCGTCTGGAAGCGCTCAAAGGCATCACGGGCTTCCTCACCCGCAGGAAGGAGGACTACGTCGTCATTTCCGACTGCGACTGCGTCGCCCGCCTCGATATCGCCGATATCATCAGATTCCACGAGGAAAAGCAGGCGGACATCACCATGGTCTACCACAAGGGCAAGGTGCCCATGTCCTCCTACTACATCACGCTCTCTCCCGACGAGACGGGCCGCGTCCAGGGGATGCAGATCACGCCGAAGACGGATGAGGACGTCGACCTTTACATCAACATCATGGTGCTGAAGCGGGAATTCCTGCTCAACATCATCCGGGACGCCATCACGCGCGGGCTGAGCAGCTTCGGCCGCGACGTTCTGAGCCATAACCTGAAATCCATGCGCGTTTTCGGCTACTTCTTCGGCGGCTATTACGCGGGGATGGATTCGCTGCAGACCTATTACCGCAAAAATATGGAGCTGCTTGACAAGGACGTGCGCGATGCGCTCTTCGGCGCGCGCGACATTTATACCAAGGTGCGCGATTCGGCTCCTTCCAAATATCTCGACGGGGCAAAGGTGAAGGATTCGCTCATCTCGGACGGCTGCGTCATCGAGGGGACGGTGGAGCGCTGCATCCTCTTCCGCGGCGTACGGGTCGGGAAGGGGACGGTGCTGAAAAACAGCATCGTCATGCAGGATACGGTCATCGGCGCCAATGCCGAACTTGACTGCGTCATCACCGACAAAAACGTCGTCATCCGCGACAATATGCGCCTTGCCGGCTGCGAATCGCTCCCGTACTTCGTCATGAAGGGACGCATGCTGTGATGCAACAATAAAACAGGATAGAATTTTTTGTCGACATCACGCACAGACAATTGCAAATTTCGTCTGTGCGTGATATAATAATGGTTCGGGACGCTTTGAAAGGGGAACGAACACGCAAGGGAAAATAAGGAGGAAAATTATGAGCACGAAAAAGACATCGGCGAAAAAAGTCGTCGTAAAGGCGAAGAAAGCGGCCCCCGTCAGACAGGACACGGAAGAAAAAGCCGTTGCCGCGCCTGCGGAAGCGGTCAAAACGGAACCCGCGCCCGCTGCGGCGCCTGCCCCCGCCGAGGAAAAACCCGAAGTGGAAGTGGTGGAGCAGACGGAGGAGGTCAAGGCGGCGGAACCTGCCGAGATCGTCGTCGTCCCCAAAAAGAAGATCTTGTTTGTGGCGTCCGAGGCGGCGCCCTTCATCGCGACGGGCGGGCTTGCCGAAGTCGTCGGCTCGCTCTCCAAGGCGCTGGCGCGCAACGAAGCGCTCGACGTCCGCGTCGTCATTCCGCTCTATCAGGACGTGAAGAAGGAATACCGCAAAGATTTCCGCTTCCTCGGCAATATCTTCGTGCCGCTCTCCTGGCGCAACCAGTACTGCGGCATCTTTGAGTACGTCATGGACGGCGTGACGTATTACTTCATCGACAACGAGTATTACTTCAAACGCCCCGGCTGCTACGGGTATTACGACGACGGCGAGCGGTTCGCCTTCTTCTCGCGCAGCGTGATGGAGATCTTGCCCTTCCTGAACTTCTACCCGGATATCCTGCACTGCCACGACTGGCAGGCGGCGCTCGCGGCGATCTACCTGAAGACGATCTATTGCTTCCGCCCCGAGTATCAGTTCATCCGGTCCTTCTTTACCATTCACAACATAGAATATCAGGGGAAGTATTCCCTCGATATCCTCGAGGATCTCTTCGGCATCTCCAACCGCTGGCGCTACCTGCTCGAGTGCGATCACTGCATCAATCTCATGAAGGCGGCGATCGAGTGCAGCGAGCGGTTCTCCACGGTCAGCCCGACCTATGCGGGGGAGATCAAGGATCCGTATTATTCGCACGGGTTGGACGGCATCGTCCGCCGCAACGAGTTCAAGCTCTGCGGCATCCTCAACGGCATCGATCCCGATTATTACAATCCCGCGACCGACCGCGCGCTGTTTGCCAACTACAGCGCGGAGGATCTCTCCAACAAGGCGATCTGCAAGGAAGAGTTGCAGCACATGCTCAATCTTCCCGTCAAGCCGAATACGCCGATCATCGCCATGATCACGCGTCTCGTTTCGCATAAGGGGCTGGATCTCGTCCGCGAAGTCATCGAACAGGTCCTGCGCAACGACGTGCAGTTCGTTTTGCTGGGGACGGGCGATTCCATTTACGAAAATTATTTTTCCGATCTCGCGCGCCGCTATCAGGGGAAGGTCGCAGCCATCATTTCCTTCAACTCCGATCTCTCGCGCAAGATCTATTCGGGGGCGGATCTCTTCCTCATGCCGTCCAAGAGCGAGCCTTGCGGCCTTTCGCAGATGATCGCGTCCCGTTACGGTACGGTTGCGATCGTCCGTGAGACGGGCGGCCTTCGCGACAGCATCACGCCGTACGGCGCGGGCGGCAACGGGTTTACCTTCCACGACTATAACGCCTACGATATGCTTTACGTCATCAACGAGGCGATCGGCGTGTATTACAACCGCGACGAGTGGATAAAATTAGTCAAGAAAGCCATGAATACCGATTTCTCGTGGGCAAGATCCGCCAAGGATTACGAGAACGTGTATTACGGCATGCTGAAATAATCTCAATTTCAAATACAGGAGCAACTTAGCCAATGAGCAATACGTTAACGGAAACCGAAGCACAAGAGATGATCAAAGGGAAGCTTTCCCGCTATTACGGCGTCACTCCCGCCGAAGCCACGCGCGACCAGATCTATAAGGCCGTCGTCATGAGCGTGAGGGACATCATGCTGGAAAAGCGTCAGAAATTCCATCTGGACATGAAGAAGACGAAGGCAAAACGCGTCTACTACCTCTGTATGGAATTCCTGATGGGGCGCTCCTTAAAAAACAGCGTCTACAATTTGGGCATCGAAAAAGCTTTGCGCGGCGCACTCAAAGGGTACAAGACCACGCTTGAAGATCTCTATGAAGAGGAACCGGATGCGGGACTCGGCAATGGGGGGCTCGGGCGTCTCGCCGCATGTTTCCTTGACGGACTTGCCACACAGAATTATCCCGCGATGGGGTTTTCCATCTGTTATGAATACGGCCTCTTCAAGCAGAAGATCGTCGACGGCTGGCAGATCGAGCTGCCGGACGTCTGGCTCCCCGGCGGGGAGGTCTGGCTGACGCAGCGCAGCGATAAGATCTTTACCGTCCGCTTTGACGGCGAGATCGAAGAGCGCTGGACGGAACACGGCATGGAGATCGTTTACCGCAACGCCAAGGAAGTGGAGGCGGTCGCTTACGATATGATGGTCTCCGGCGCCGATTCCCAGGCGGTGAGCGTGCTTCGCCTGTGGCATGCGCGGGCACGGCAGAACTTCGACATGAAGCTGTTTTCCCAGGGCGATTATGCGTCCGTCATGCAGGAAGACAACGAAGCGGATCTCATCTGCAAAGTGCTGTATCCTTCGGACAATCATTACGAGGGCAAATCGCTGCGCTTAAAGCAGCAATACTTCCTCGTTTCCGCCTCGCTGCAGTGCATCGTCAGCGATCATAAGCGTCGTTACGGTTCTTTGAACACGCTTCCGGAAATGGCGGCGATCCACATCAACGATACGCATCCCGCGCTGTCCATTCCCGAACTCATGCGCATCCTCGTCGACGAGAACGCATATGATTGGGATACGGCGTGGAATCTCACCACGGCGACCTGCGCTTATACCAACCATACCGTCCTTGCCGAAGCGCTGGAGACTTGGCAGGAGGATCTCGTCGCCCGCAGGCTCCCGCGCATCCACGCCATCATCAAGGAGATCAACCGCCGTTTCTGCGAGGAATTGTGGCATCGGTATCCGGGCGACTGGAACAAGATCTCACGCATGGCGATCCTTTCGCACAACCAGGTGCGCATGGCGAACCTGTGCGTGATGGGCTGCCACAGCGTCAACGGCGTCTCCGCGCTGCATACGGAGATCATCAATGAGAGCATCTTCCGCGATTTCTATCTCGATACGCCGCAGAAGTTCCACAACGTCACCAACGGCATCGCGCACAGGCGCTGGCTCAATCAGTCGAATCCCGAACTTTGCGAACTTCTCGACGACTGCATCGGCACGGGGTATGCGAAAGACGCGGAAAAACTTGCCGAATTCCGTAAATTTGAGAATGACGACAGCGTCTTGAAGCGCCTCGGCGAGATCAAAAAGATCAAGAAAGAGCAATTTGCGGCGTATGCGTTCAAGCATCAGGGCGTCGTCATCGACCCCGAGACGGTGTTTGACGTGCAGGCCAAGCGCATGCACGAGTATAAGCGTCAGCTGCTCAATGCGCTGCACATCATTGCAGAGTATAACGCGCTGCGTGAAAATCCCGATCTCGACGTGCTTCCCAAGACGTACATCTTCGGCGCCAAGGCGGCCGCGGGGTACTACATGGCGAAAGAGATCATGCGGCTCATCTGCTTCCTCGCCGAAGATATCCGCAAGAATCCCAAGATCGCGCAGAAGCTCAACGTCGTCTACATGGAGAATTACAACGTCACCATGTCGGAGACGCTCATGCCCGCCTCGGAGATCTCCGAGCAGATCTCGCTTGCCGGGAAGGAAGCGAGCGGCACGGGCAACATGAAGTTCATGATCAACGGCGCGCTGACCATCGGCACGCTGGACGGCGCAAACGTGGAGATGGCGGAGCGCGTCGGCAGCGAGAATATCTTCATCTTCGGCCTTAAAGCCGACGAGGTAGAGGATATCTGGAGCAAGGGCTACAACTCAAGCTCTTACTATAATCAGGATCCGAACATGCGCAAGGTCATCGAGTCGCTCATTGTCGGGTTCAACGGCACATCCTTTGCAGAGATCGCAAACTATCTCCTGCGGAATGCGCCCGTCGCCGATCCGTATATGTGCCTTGCGGATTACGAATCGTACGTTTCCACGCAGAATGCCATGTCCGAACTCTACCGCACAGATAAGCGCGGCTGGAACCGGCGTTCGCTGCACAACATCGCGGCGGCAGGATATTTCTCTGCGGACCGCAGCGTGCGCGAGTATGCATCCGACATCTGGGGACTCAAGCCGGTAGGCAAACAGAAATAAGCAAAGGTCACACGTAAGCGAGTTTGGTATGACAGTATACTTTGACCCGCTCGACAGGCTCTGCAAGAGCCGGACGGGGGCAATCAGCCGGTCAACGGAGATCACATTTCAGGTATTTCGTGACGAATGCGGAGAAGGGAACTTCTCCGCTGATTGTTGCACCTTCGTTTTCTGCCGCGACGGCGAGATGCCGACGGAATTTCCCATGCAGCGGACGGAAAACGGCTGGAAGATCAGCCTCAGGATCCACCGCGAAGGGCTGTACTTTTACCATTTCCGCCTCGACTATAAATATCTGAGCCGCGGCAGACTGGGGATCGGCGAGATCAACGACTTTCCCGCAAGTTTTCAGCTCACCGTCTATGCGGAGGAGTTTCAGACGCCGGACTGGATGAAGGGGGGGATCATGTACCAGATCTTCCCGGACCGCTTCTGCAAGCAGGGCGATATCCCCGCGGGGGAAGGCAAAGAGCTGCGTTCCGACTGGGGCGGCACGCCGCATTATCGGCCAAACGAGTGCGGCAAGGTGCTCAATAACGACTTTTTCGGCGGCAATCTCAACGGGATCCGTTCCAAACTCGGGTATCTCAAGCGCCTTAACGTCAGCGTTCTCTACCTCAATCCCATCTTTGAGGCATTCTCCAACCATCGCTACGATACGGGCGATTACAGAAAGGTCGATCCGCTGCTGGGAACGGAGGCGGATCTGGATCTGCTCATTTCCGAGGCGAAGGCGTGCGGCATCCGCATCATTCTCGACGGCGTTTTCAACCACACGGGCGACGACAGCCGCTATTTCAACAAATACGGCAGATACGACAGCGTCGGCGCCTATCAGTCGCAGCAATCGCCGTACGCGGATTGGTATCATTTTCATCCCTTTCCCGACGTTTACGACAGCTGGTGGGGCATCACGACCCTGCCCGCCGTCAACGAAGCCTCGCCGTCCTATCAGGAATTTCTCTTCGGGGAAGACGGCGTTATCCGGCATTGGCTCTCCCGCGGCATTGCGGGGTATCGGCTGGACGTCGCGGACGAATTGCCCGATTTCTTTTTGGAAAAACTGCGCACGGCGGTCAAAACGGAAAATACGGATGCGCTCGTGCTCGGCGAAGTCTGGGAGGACGCTTCCAATAAGATCGCATACAATACGCGCCGAAAATACTTCCTCGGGCGCGAGCTGGACAGCGTCATGAATTATCCGCTGAAAGACGCCATCATCAGCGCGGTCAGTTCGGAAAAAGTGCGCCCTCTGCGCGAGACGATGGCGACGCTCGTCGATCATTATCCCAAACAGGTACTCGACTGCCTGATGAACATCCTCGGGACGCACGATACGGCGCGCATCCTCACCGTATTCGGCGGCAAGATCTGTATGGGCAAGGACGAGATGGCCGTGACGTATCTGACGGAAGAAGAACGCGCGCGCGCCGAAAGCAAAGTGCGCACGGCGGCGCTGCTTCTCTATACGATGCCCGGCGTTCCCTGCATCTATTACGGGGATGAAAACGGCGCCGAAGGATACGGAGATCCCTTTTGCCGCCGCTGTTTTGACTGGCAGCATACCAATCACGCGCTTTTGGATCACTACGAATTGCTCGGCCGCCTGCGCAGCGGCGTGCTCAGCGACCTTTTAAAGGACGGCGACTATCGGGAGATCTTCGGCGATCATTCCTGCCTCGTTTACGAACGGCGGAAGGGGAAAGATGCCGTTTACGTCTTTGTCAACTTTTCGACGCTCGAATACAGGATCCCGCTTCGCGAACCGTACCGCGAGCTCCTCAGCGACACGCTGCACGACGGCGTCTTTCATATCCCGCGGCAATCGTGCGGGATCCTCCTGAAAGAGAAATACTATGTCACGCATAGTACCAAGAAAGGGGGCGCGCGAAAAAAAGAGAAATGACGGATACATAAGCCGTTTTGCAGTTTTTTTGCCCAAAAAACGAGGAATTTTGGGCATTTTTTATAAGTTAAGGCTGCGAATGCGCGATCTTGCGGCGCGTAAAACGATTTGACGACACGGCTCGTAGCGTTTTGGTGCAGATGGTTCCGGCCGGACAAAAGTCTCTGACGTTGTCTGAGAGCGATTTTGCATGCCAAAGCCGGGGAATCCGGTTACGGTTTTTTTGCTGCTTCGTCAGAGAACGCGGCGAACTTACAGGCAATTTGCCGTGCGCCGCGGATGCGGGACTTGCAGGCGTCGTTTCGCGTATTTTGCTTATTTTTGCTATAACTATTCGTAAAAGCGGCGTTTTGCGAATAGTTACATATGTCCCCACGGCGCGTTCTGCGCCGTTTTTTTCTGCAGATCCTGCCTTTTCCCCGCATGAAGCCTCGTCGCGTTTACGCTGAAAGCATCGTTGCTTCCCTCTTTTTCCTGCGTTCTCGCAAAAAATTTTTTTAACTATTCGTAAAATTGACATTTCTTCCTCTCCGTGTTATAATGGAGACATGGCAAAACCGGAAAATTATTACGACGAACGAAACATCCGCAACTTAGACAAAATTGAGGAACTCTTGCGCGAGCTTCCCCCTTTCGTCGAGGATTATCTCCGCGGCGTGGAACAGCGCACGAGTACGCTCACGCGGCTCAATTACGTTTACGATCTACGTATTTTCTTTGATTTCCTCTGTTCGCGCAAATTCCGCGGCAAGGAAGTCGCCTCCCTCACCCTTGAGGACGTCGAACAGGTCACGGATACCGACGTGGAGATCTTTTTAAGCTATCTTTCCAATTACGGGTTCCGCGGCAGGCGGCTTTCCTGCAGTGAGCGCGCCAAAGCGCGAAAACTATCCTCCGTGCGGGCGATGTACAAATTCTTTTTCAACAAGGGCCTCATCGAAGTCAATCAGACCGCCAAAGTGGCGACGCCGAAACTCCATGAAAAAGAGATCGTCCGCCTGGAAGGCGGCGAGGTTTCCGCCCTTCTCGATACGGCGGAGATCGGCAGCGGTCTTTCCTCGCATGCCGCCGGCTATCACGATAAAACGAAGATCCGCGATTGCGCGATCCTCACCCTCTTTCTTGGTACGGGGATCCGTATTTCCGAGCTCGTCGGCCTCAACAATGAGAGCATCGATTTTTCCAACAATTCGTTTGTCGTCACGCGTAAGGGCGGCAATCAGGCGATCTTATATTTTTCCGAAGAAGTCGGCGATGCGCTTGCCGCTTATATGGCGCAGAAGGAAGAAGATCCGCGCGTAGCGCCCGACGAACACGCCCTGTTTCTCTCCATGCAGTATCGCCGCATCACCGTGCGCGCCGTGGAAAATCTCGTCAAGAAATACGCCAAGATCGTCACCCCCTTGAAAAAGATCACCCCGCATAAACTGCGCTCAACGTACGGTACGGCGCTCTATCGCGAGACGGGCGATATTTATATCGTGGCGGACGTTCTGGGGCATCGCGACGTCAATACCACGCGAAAGCACTACGCGGCGATCACGGAAGACCACAGGCGTTCCGTCGCGGGAAAGGTGCGCCTGCACGGAGGCGATCGGCCCGCAAACGAAGATTAACGGTATGGAACAGGAAAAAATTTACGTCATTCAGCCCATTTTGGGCGGCGATCACCGCGCCTTGCATGAGGAGGCGGTTTCCCTCATCGGGAGCGCGGGCGCGCTGTATGCGGGAAGTCTCTTTCAGACCGTGCGCGAGATCAATCCCGCCACGTTCCTCGGGGAAGGCAAGCTCAAAGAGCTCAACGAGCGGCTGGCCGGGCTGGATCTCACCTTTCTTTTCAACGGCGAGCTCTCCCCTTCCCAGACGCTCAACGTTTCCAAGGCGCTCGGCGGGCGCAAGGTCATCGACCGTACCACGCTCATCCTGGATATCTTTGCGCAGCGCGCGCAGAGCAGCGAGGGCAAATTGCAGGTCGAACTTGCCCAGCTGAAATACCTCTATCCCCGCCTCAAAGGCAAGGGCGAAGCGCTCTCCCGCCTCGGAGGCGGCGTCGGGACGCGCGGCCCCGGGGAAACGCAGCTGGAGACCGACCGCCGCCACATCCGCGCCCGCATCCGCAGCCTCGAAGGCAAACTCGCGGAGATCGAGCGCCGCAGAGAGCTGCTTTCCGCGCGCAGGAAGAAGCAGGGCGTCATCACGGTAGCGCTGGTCGGATATACGAATACGGGAAAATCCACCCTTCTCAATGCGCTGACGGGTTCAGACGTCCTTGCACAAGACGCGTTGTTTGCCACGCTCGATCCCACCTCCCGCGCGTTGGAAGTCGAGGGCGTTCCCCTTCTCCTCATCGATACCGTCGGCTTTTTGCGCGAGCTTCCCCACCGGCTCATCGAGGCGTTTCATTCCACGCTGGAAAGCGCGGTGAATGCCGACCTCGCTCTCATCGTATGCGACGCGGCGGGCGATCATGAAATGCAGCTTTCCACGACGTTGGATACCTTAAAAGAGCTCGGGTTTTCCGCCCCCTACCTCGTCGTCATGAATCAATGCGACCGCGTGGAAGGCGATTTTATTCCGCCGAAGGATGCCGTCTGCATCTCTGCGAAGCAAAAAAAGGGCCTGGACGCGCTCAAACGCCGCATGTTTGCCGCGCTCTCTCATCGTTTCGTGCGGGCACGGCTGTTTGTCCCCTATGCCCGCATGCAGGAATACGCCGCGCTGCGCGGCCTGCTTTATGAGCGGAACGTCGAATATACGGACGACGGCATGGCGGTTTCCGCCGTCATTCCCGTCGCGCATTCCCGTTCCTTTGCGTGTTTTCTCTGAAAAATGAGCCCCGATGCGGCAGCTTCGGGGCTCATTTCTTTTCTTCGTATTCGCTTGGATCTGTGATGACGCGGTCGATGCGGATGGAAGCAAAGTCCTTGATATCCAGGCATTTTCCGCAGTTGTCGCATACCTTGGAGGGATCGAGATCGCACATCTCGCACTCCATACAGTTGTCGCATTCCTTGGTTTCGTCCAGGACGCACATAACGCGTTCCATGTTTCGCCTCCTTACCGTTCCATTATAATACAACGGCGGCAAAATTTCAAGAATTTTTTTTGCCCTTTTGCGAAAAAAGATAAAACATTTGTTTGCAATTTCTGCCGACATGTGTTATAATAGGGCCAAACAGAGCCAGGGGGGATGGTATGCTCGACAAACAGAAGCTTTACGAAGTACTTGATTTCATCAACCAATACGGGGAGGACAACGGCTTTCCGCCCACCGTGCGCGAGATCTGCCGCGAGCTCGGCATCAAATCGACGGCGACGGCATACAGCTACATCAATCGCCTGACGGAAATGGGCCTTCTCGACAAAGCGGAAGGGAAAAAACGCGCCGTCAAACTCAACGGCGGCGACACTGTCAAAGTGCCGCTCATCGGTACGGTCACCGCCGGTCAGCCCGTCTTCGCCGTGGAAAATTTTGAAGGATATTATACGCTCCCCTCCGCGGAGTTCAAAGGCGACGAGCTTTTCCTGCTCCGCGTGCGCGGCGAAAGTATGATCGAAGCCGGCATCTTTGACGGCGACAAGATCATCGTGCGCCGCCAGGAGTCGGCGGAAAACGGCGACATCGTCGTCGCCATGTTCGATGCGGACGGCACGGAAGACGGCGCCACGGTCAAGCGCTTCTTCCGCCGTGACGGCAAAGTCATCCTCCACCCGGAAAACAGCGCCATGCAGGATTTCGTGCTCGACGACGTCGCGATCCTGGGTAAGGTCATCGGCCTTTTGCGCAGTTACTGATCGTTTCGGAAGAAAAAAAGCACCCTATGGGTGCTTTTTTTTATAGATTTTTCAGGTAATAGACTTCTTCGCGGCTGAGTTTGCGCACCGCGCCGCGGTCAAGGCCGCGCAGCGTCAGATCGCCGATCTTCAGGCGTTTCAAAAAGTCGATGTGCTTGCCCACCGCCTCAAACATGCGGCGGATCTCACGGTTTTTTCCCTCCGTGAGCACGACCTGAAGTTTTGTGTACGTTTTGTCCGTCTTTACGACGGAGATGCGGCATTTTTTTGTGACGACGCCCTTTTCGATCTCCACGCCCGCGCGCAGGCGATTGAGGAGCGCGTCGCCGATCGTCCCCTCGATGCGCACGAGATACGTCTTGGGGATCTCGCTCTGCGGCGCGGTGAGGCGGTAAGCGAGGTCGCCGTCGTTGGTGAGGATGAGGAGTCCCTCCGTCTCATAGTCCAGCCTGCCGACGGGGAACACCCTCCCCGCCCCTGCAGGGAGAAAATCCATCACCGTCTTTCTCCCCTTGTCGTCGGAGACGGTGCAGACGCATCCTTTCGGCTTGTTGAGCAGGTAATATTCATAGGAAACGGCGTGCGAAAGCAGCTTTCCGTCCACCGCCACGCTGTCCGTCGGGCGGACGTCGTCGCCCGGTTTTGCCGTTTTTCCGTTGAGCGTGACGCGGCCCTCCGCAATGAGCTTGTCGCTTGCGCGGCGGGATGCGACGCCTTGTTCTGCAAGAAATTTGTTGATGCGCATGATTGCCTCTTTCGTTTCCCGGAAATGCGGGCTGTCTGCCCGCTTATACTATATATAAATTCTGCGAAAAAAGCAAGTCATTTTCAAGAAATATGCGCATTTGCCCCGCAAATTCTCCCTTGCGGACGGGGAGCGGCGAAAGGAGCGTCCATTCCGTGCGGATCTTTTCCCGTTCTTCGCGGCGGAGCGGATAGCAAAACCCGCACCGTACTTCGGCGCCGCCGAACGTATCGCCCGGGCGGCAGAGTTCCTCCATATCGTAGCTTGCAAAGGCCGCGTCGAGCAGCTCTTCCGTCCGCTCATACATCTGCGGGCTGTTGAGGACCACGCTGACCAGCCGCATCCCCTCCCGCTCGGCGGACGTGACGAGGCACCGCCCGGCATCCAGGGTGAAGCCCGTCTTGACGCCCGTAGCGCCCTCGTAGCGGTCGAGCATTTTATTTTTGTTCTGCCAGTTCCGCGGCGCGTAATATTTTGTGGAGACGATGGTGCGGAACGTCTCGTTTTCCAGGGCGTGCGCGGCGATGAGCGCGAGGTCGCGCGCCGAAGTTTTATGCCGTTTGTCGGGCAGTCCGTGCGGATTGACGAAGTGGCTGTCCCGCGCGCCCAGCTTTGCCGCCCGCTCGTTCATCACCCGTGCGAACGCTTGGATGCTGCCGCTGTGAAAAAGTGCCAGCGCCTCCGCGCAGTCGTTGCCCGACCGCAGCATGAGCCCGTAGAGAAGTTCCTCTGCCGTATAGGTATCCCCCGCGCGCAGATAGGCGCTCGAGCCCTCCACCCCTTCCGCTTGCTTCGGGATGACGACGGGCGCGGAGAGATCGCAATCCTCGATGATGATCACGGCGGTCACGATCTTGGTGGTACTTGCCACGGGCAGCGGCGTTTCCGCGTTGCGGGAATGCAGAATGCGCCGCGACGTCACTTCCAAAACGCATTCCGCACGGCTGACGGCTGCCGCCGCGGCCTGTACGCGCGTGGCTGCCGCAAGGCCTGCAAAGAGCGGCAGAAGGCAGAGCAGCGCGCAGAGCGCGGCGCGTGCGCGATCACGCACGTTCGCCCGCCTTGGCGAGCCGTTCGACGATCTCCCCCGCCTTTTCAATGATGGCGTCCAGCGGGTCGTCCGCGACGCGGATGAGCCGCACGGTACCGTCGTCCACGAGGAATCCGACGGGTTTGACGCTGACGATCGTTCCCGCGCCGCCCGCAAAGGGATAGATCCCCCCTTCGCGCAGCGCCTTGACGTCGCCGTATTCCCCGCCGCCGGAAAGATACCCGGTGGTCACCTTGGTGAGCGGGATGACCTGCGCCCCGCTCTGCGAGAGGATGGGCGTGCCGATGACGGTGTTTACGTCGACGAGGCCGTGAAGCTGCTGCGCCGTTTTTTCCATGATGCTGTCGATTTGTTTGCGATCCAATGTCTGAAAGCCTCCCAAAGCAATTTTGCGCCCGTCAGGGCAAGCGCGAGCCCGTTGCACACGGCGGTCGCCTCCGCCGTCAGCCGGAATCCTCCTCCCGCCGAGAGCAGCGTATGGCTTTTCAGCGAAAGGAAAGGGCGTTTGGTTTGCAGGACGGAAAAGACCTGGGAACTTCCCGCCTGCAGAAGCGCTGCGAGCAGGATGCAGGCCGGGTTGTCCGCGGTGCCGATCTCCGCCGTCTGCCGGTAACGGACGAGGCGGAACGCCGTGTGAAAGGCGAGTTTTTTGCTTGTGCCCGCCGCGAGCTTTCCGTACGGCACGATGACCGCTTTTTTGTCGGAAAGATGCAGGCAGATCCCCTCCCGGCAGAGCGCCGCATAGCCGCCCCACAGGCGCAGGCGGAAGATGCCGAAGGAAAACCAGGCCTTTCGCTCCGTTGCGTCCGCATATGCGTCGGCGTATACGAAGACGGGAAATACCAGCAGAAGCGCCCCGAAAAACGCCGCAAGCACAAAAAAATCGCCCATATCCTTACTATGAGCGATGAAGCAAAAAAATATTTATGCAAAAACAAGGGGTCAGTCGATCTTGACGATGTCGGCATCGTCGAGCCCGCGCAGGAAGTCGGGAATGTCGTATCCGCTCTCCTGCGGTTCGCCTTCGGCGGGCTGCTCCGTTTTTTGGGCGGGAGCGTCCTGCGGCGCTGCCCCTTCCTGCGGCTCGCCTTCGCCGATCTCGCCGTATTCGGCGCGCGCATACAGGTAGCTGTCGCGGTCCTCTTCGCGCGTGATCGCCTCCATGAGCTTATCGTAATCGGGAAGATCTTCCAGCGAATTCAGCTTGAAGCGCTTTAAAAATTCATCCGTCGTCGCATAAAGGATGGGTTTGCCGACTGCGTCCTTTCTGCCGCAGGCATAGATGAGTTTGAGGTCGAGCAGAACGCGCACGGCATAGTCGCTGTTGAGCCCGCGCAGCAGCTCGATCTCCGTCTTGGTAATGGGCTGCTTGTAGGCGATGATGGCCGCGCATTCCAGCAGCGTACGAGTCAGTTCCTTTTCGCGGATGGGATTGAGCACGGCGGAAACGGCGTCTTTATAGGCGGGATTGGAACCCAGCTGCGCCTTGTTGTTGAAGGTGAGCAGCTGGATGCCGCGTTCTTCCGGGTATTCCGCTTTCAGCTTTTCCAGCGCCTTTTTTACTTCGCCTGCCGTGACGCCGAGTTTTTCGGCGATGTCGGCGATGGCGACGCTCTTTCCCGATGCAAACAGGATGGCTTCAATTATACTCGTCAATTTCTCCAAGGGTGTCCTCCTCGCTGCGGTCGGGATTCATGGAAATGGTGATCTCCCCGAACAGCTGCGTTTGCGTAACGCGCAGATATTGATGTTTGAGCAGTTCCAGCATGGCCTGGAAGGTGGTGACGATCTCCGATTTCGTGAAATCGTGGGTGAAAAGTTCTTCAAAGCGGACGCTCTTCTGGGATTCCAGACTCTCGAGGATGAAGGCGATCTTCTGCTCGACGGTAAATTCGTCGCGCGGGATCTCGCGCACTTCCGCGTCCGCCATCTCGGTCTCCCGCTTCAAAAGCAGGGTGGAGAAGGCGTGGATGAGCCCGTCCAGGTTGAAGTCGGTATAGACGATCTTGGTCTCCCCCACGCTCTTGTCCGGCTCCTTGAAGTAGTAGCCGATCGTTTCCAGCTCCTTGAGCTTCTGCGTTTCCTCCTTGATGAGGCGGAATTCTTCGAGCGCGCGGATGAGCTGCGCCTTGTCGTCCTCGATCTCCGCGTCGAGCTCGGGGTCTTCCTCGAGGTTGGGCACCAGGCTTTGCGCCTTGATCTTGATGATGGTAGCAGCGATGTTGAGGTATTCGGAGATCTTATCGACGTCGAGATACGGCAGCCCCTTCATATATTGCAGAAATTGCTCCGTGACCTGCGAGACAAAGATGTCTTTGATCTCGATCTCCTCTTTGTTGATCAGGAAAAGCAGGAGATCGAGCGGCCCGGAGAAGTTATTGAGCACCGTCGTATAGTCGACGACGGATTCAAAGTCTTCCGTTTTCAAAAGAAGAGACCTCCGATAAACATATTCCAGAGCGTTTCAAGCGGAATGCCGAATGCGGGCCCCCACATCGCGTAGGCGGGGAAGCCGACGATCCCCGTCGCAAACGACATGAAGTAGCCGAGGAGATTGAACGCCGACATCTGCGTGACCCCGAAATTGACGAAGAGATTGCAGATGAAACTTTCGAGAATGAGGAACATGAGGATGTAATAGCCGTATCTGCGCAGAAATTCGTAGATCTTTCCGTGCCGCTTGGAGCACGCCTCCACGATGCGGAACCCGTCGAGCGGGAAGAACGGCAGCAGGTTGAACACGCAGAACGAGAGGCTGTACGAAAAGAGATACAGCGTGAGAAGCTGCATGAAGGCGGCAAAAAGCGTCCCTTCGAGATAGAGGGCGCAGAGAAAATAGAGCGGCAGGAACAAAAAGGCGGAAAGAAAATTGGCGAGGACGCCGGCGCACGCCGTCAGCCCCATGCCGAGGCGGTAGTTTTTGAAGTTTCCCGGATTGACCTGAACGGGTTTTGCCCAGCCGAAGCCGACGAGCGTGAAACAGATGAGCCCGACGAGGTCAAAATGGCGGAGCGGATTGAGCGACAGACGCCCCGTATATTTCGGCGTGGGATCGCCGCATTTGTAGGCGACAAAGGCGTGGGCGAACTCGTGCAGCGTAAGCACCACGACGACGGCGAGAAAACTCGCCAGAAGTTCAATCAGATCGTACATAATACCATTATATAAAATTCTTCCGCGGAAGGCAAGGCTTTGCCGCATAAAATGTGCGGAAGCATTGCAATTTTGCCTTCCCGTTTATCTGAGGCGTTCGGGCAGGACGTCCCGCCGCACGAGATCTTCGTACGTTTCCGGCCTGACGATATAGTCCGCCGCGCCGTTTTTTACGAGCACGACGGGCGGGATGAGATTGCGGTTATAATGGCTCGCCATCGAGTAGTTGTAAGCGCCCGTGGAGAGCACGGCGAGGATATCCCCGGGGTGCACTTCGGGAAGCGGCATATCGACGCCGATGAGGTCGCCGCTCTCGCAGCACTTGCCCGCCAGCGCGTAGAGCCGCGTGGGCGGTTCGGCGGCGCGGTCGGCAACGAGCGCCGTATATTTCGCCTGATAGAGCGCATAGCGCGGATTTTCAAACATCCCGCCGTCGACGGCGAGATACGTCCTGACGCCGGGGATCTCCTTTACGGCGCCCGCCGTATACAGGGTGATCCCCGCTTCTCCGACGATGGAGCGCCCGGGCTCGACGACGAGCCGCGGCAGACGCAGCCCGTGCGCCGCACAGCCCTTCTTGACGGCGGAGATCAGCGCGCGCAGATCGTCTGCGTACGCCGCTGCGTCGCGCATCTTGTCCCCGTCGGAATACCAAATGCCGAATCCCCCGCCGAGATTGAGCTCTTCCGCTTCAAACCCGAGCGTGCGCCTGCATTCCGCAAGGAAGGCGAGGCATTTTTCCGCCGCGACGGCAAAGGACTGTTTTTCAAAGATCTGCGAACCGATGTGGCAGTGAACGCCCGCAAGATGCAGGTGCGGTTTGGAAAGAAGCAGCCCGATCATGCGCGCCGCCGTGCCGTCCTGCACGGAGAAACCGAACTTGGAGTCGGTTTTTGCCGTCTGGATGTATGCGTGCGTATGCGCTTCCACGCCGGGATTGATGCGCAGCAGCACCTTTTGCGTCATATGCCGCCGCGCCGCCTGCTCTTCGAGCCGTTCCGCCTCGAGCTCGGAATCGATGACGAACGTTCCGACGCGCCGGTCGAGCGCCTGTCCGATCTCCTCCGGCGTCTTGTTGTTGCCGTGAAAATACAGCAATTCCGCAGGAAATCCCGCCTCGGCCGCCGTGTAAAGCTCGCCGCCGGAGACGACGTCCGCGCCGATGCCTTCCGCGCGGGCGATGAGATACATCGCCTTACAGCAGAGCGCCTTGGAGGCGTAGAGGACGATGCCGCCGCCTTCGTATTCCCGCGCGAGCGTATCGCGGTAGGCGCGCATCATGTTGCGGATGTGATCTTCGTCGAGACAATAAAGCGGCGTGCCAAACTGCCGCGCGAGGGCAACGCAGTCCGCGCCGCCGATTGTAAGCCGTCCGCTGCCGTCGATGCGCAGCGTATCTCTTTCGTTCATCGGATCCCCCATATCTTGTGGTATCGTATGCCGCTATTATAGCATATTTTCCGAAAAAAGGCAAGAAATCAAGAGAAACAATATCCGCAAAAGCAGATATTGTTTCAGACATAATACTATGCAAAAATTAAAATATCAGAAATTCACCGTCAATTCCAGTTTCTTGCGGCATCGCGGAAGGCGTCCGCCCAGTTGCTTTTCTCCACGTCTTCCGCGGCGAGAAGCGCGCAGCGGGCGTATTCCCTGCCGTCGCGGTACAAAACGGCCTCCCCCGCCCGTTCCCCTGCCCGTACGGGCGCCTTGTGCGCTTCGTCCAGGCAGAAGCGGATCTCCGTCTTTTCGTCGGCCCCTTTTTTGCAGAAGAGCGTCAGATCGCGTTCCGCGCGGACGGGGCACCGTTTTTTCTTGCCGCCGCGCACGTCAAGTTCTGCCCCCGCCTGTTCGCCTTCTTTTAAAAGCACGCGGTTTTCATAGGTATTGAACGTGCGATCCAGCAGCTGTTTCGTCGCCGCAAAGCGATGCTCGGAAGTGTCCGCCCCGATGACGACGGAGACCAGGCGCATCCCGCCGCGCTGCGCGGTGGCGGCAAGGCAGTAACCCGCCTGCTGCGTAAAGCCCGTCTTTCCCCCGTCGCAGCCTTCATAAAAGCGGATGAGTTTGTTGGTGTTGGTGATGGTCGTGACGCGTCCGTCCGGATGGGAGAAGTCCTCCAGCCAGACGCGCGAATACGCAAAATATTTTTCATGTTCGAGCAGGGCGCGCAGCATGAGGGAGACGTCCTTGGCGCAGGAATACTGCGGTTCTTTTGGGAGTCCCGTGCAGTTGGAAAACAGCGTATTTTCCGCGCCGAGCTGCTTTGCGCGCTCGTTCATCCGTTCCACGAACGCCTCTTCGCTGCCGCAGAGACGCTCCGCCACGGCGACGCAGGAATCGTTTGCCGAGCAGACGGCGATGCTCTTGATGAGGTCCCCCGCCGTATAGGAGAGATTTTCCTGCAAAAAAACTTGCGAGCCGCCCATCCCCGCCGCGCGTTCGCTGACGGTGATCTGTTCGGAAAGATCGAGCTCGCCGCGTTCTTCCGCCTCGAAGGAGAGGAGAAGCGTCATGATCTTGCACATGCTTGCGATGGGAAGATGCGCTTCCGCGTTCTGTTCAAATACTTCCGTGCCGCTTTGAAAATCGCACAGATAAGCCGATTTGCAATATACCGCCGCCGATTCTTCCGCGCCCGCAGCGGTGCGGGGCAGCGGCAGGAGCGCGCACACGAGCGCCGCGCCCAATACGATCGTTTTCTTCATACCTTCAGTTTGTGCGATCGGGCCGTGATTATGTACGCGATGCGGCAAAAGAGGCGCCCGCCGGAGGGGCGGACGCCTGCATGTCACTCTTCGCCGAGCATGTGCTCGATGGCGATGCCGTAGCCGCGCGTCGGATCGTTGAGAAAGACGTGCGTGACGGCGCCGATGAGCTTTCCGTTCTGCAGGATGGGGCTGCCGCTCATTCCCTGCACGATGCCTCCCGTTTCGCCGATGAGTTTCTCGTCGGTGATCTTAATGACGAAATTCTTGTTTTCGCGGTTTCCCGCATCGACTTTGGCGATCGCGATCTCGTATTTTTGCGGCGTGACGCCGTCGACCGTCGCATAGATCTCCGCCTTGCCGATGGTCGCCTCTTCGATGCCGCCCGCCTGTACGGTCCGGCGCGCGGTGAGGTCGGCGCTGCGCTCAAAGGTCCCGTACAATCCCGTTTTGCATACCTTTTCCGCTTTTCCGACCGTTTTGTCGTTGAGAAAGAGCCCGCGCAGCTCCCCTGCTTTGCCTCGCTCGCCCTTGTTGACGCCGATGATGCTGCAGAGATAGACGCGCGGATCGGAAACGGAAAGCTCGTCCTTGTTTTCGTCTGTGACCGCATGCCCGAGCGCGCCGAACCGCAGGCTGTCCGTTTCCACATAGGTGACCGTCCCGATCCCGGAGACGCTGTCGCGGATGAGGACGCCGATCTTGTAATCGCCGCTCTTCTTTTCGCGCACGGGCGTTACCTGCACGCGCGCCGTCTCTCCGCCGCGGCGGACGCTCAGCGTGACTTCGCGCCCAGCACTTTTGTTGAGCGAGGCGTTGAGATCGTTCACGCTGCGGATCTTCAGAGGTCCCGCCTCACAGATGACGTCGCCTGCGCGGATGCCCGCATCGGCAGCGGGGCGCTGCGCGCCGGACTCCGTTACCACGTCGACCAACCCGACGACCTGCGCGCCGCCCGCGCTCAGGGAGAAACCCGCCGTCATTCCGCCCAGATAATATTCCTTTTCCGCGGCGGCAGCAGGCAGCGCCGCGCCGCCTGCGCTTGCGGCGAGAAAACACGCCAGGACCGCCGCAATAAAAAATTTCAGCTTGCGCATGAAAACCTCCGTTTTCATTTAATTTGCGCAAGCCGATGCAAGTTATTCAGGATGGATCACTGCTGTGAGAGAGTTTTTTTGTATGCCGCGGCGTTGTCGAGCAGCTCTTCCGCATGGCGGAACGCCAATTCACTCGTTTCTTCGCCGCCGAGAAGCCGTGCGATCTCGCCGATGCGCGCCGTCCCTTCGACGGGACGGATGCAGGTGTACGTTTTATCGCCCGTCTGCGTCTTTTCGATCAGGAATTCGCGGTCGGCAGCGGCGGCGATCTGCGCGAGGTGCGAAACGGCGATGATCTGCGTGTCTTTGGCGATCTTGCAGAATTTTTCCGCCACCACGCGCGCCGTCTTGCCGCTGATGCCTGCGTCGATCTCGTCGAACAGATAGGTGCCGATCTCGTGCTCGGCGGAGATCTGCGCCTTGATCGCCAGCATGAAACGGCTCATTTCGCCGCCGCTGATGATCTTCCCCAGCTCTTTCAGCGGTTCGCCCGCGTTGGCGGAGAAGAGAAAGGTGACTTTGTCGAGCCCCTCGCGGTCCGCATGTCCCACCTCGTCGCGGCGATAGCCGCGGAACGAGATCTCGAACTTTGCCGAAGGGATATTCAGCGTCTTAAGTTCCGCCGCTACGCGCTGCGAGAAGCGTTCCGCCGCCTTTTTTCGCACGGCGGTGAGCGCTTCGCAGGCGGAAAAGAGCGCGTCGTCCGCCCGTTCCAGCTCTTTCGTGAGCGCGGCGTATTTTTCGCTGCTGCCCGAAAGCAGTTCGTATTCCGCCTCCGCGCGCTGCAAAAAGGCGCGGATGTCGGCGGCGGAAGCGCCATATTTGCGTTTGAGCGCCGCGATCTCGTCGAGGCGGGATTCCACGCGCTCGGCTTCCCGCTCGTCAAATTCATAGGAGGAGCCGAGCCCGTCGACCGTCTCGGCGATATCGTCAAGTTCGGCGGCGGCCGCATCCAGCCGTTCTGCAAGCGGCGCAAGGCTCGCGTCGTAACGGACGAGGGAGGAAAGCGCACGCCGCGCCGTGCGGACGGCGTCGGTGCCGCTCCCGTCCGCCGTAAGCGACCGGGAAGCCGTCTCCAGCCCTTCGAGGATGCGTTCCGAATGGCGGATCTTGTCGCGTCGGGCAAGCAGTTCCTCTTCTTCCCCGTCCTTGACGTCCGCGGCTCTGATCTCGTCGATCTGGAAGCGAAGGATGTCCGCACGCCGCGTCCGCTCCCCTTCGTCGCCGCCGAATACGGCGAGCGAGCGCACGATCTCCTGCCGCGCTTCCAGCTTCTCCTTTACGGCGTCGCGCGCCGCGGCGACCGCGGCGCCGCCCGTCTTGTCGAGAAGATGCAGCTGATTGGACTCTTTGAGCAGGAAAAAATGCTCGCTTTGCCCGTGGACGTCCACGAGGAGCGAGGTCACCCGCCGGAGCATGGCGGACGTCGCGGGGCAGCCGTTGATGCGGACGGATCCCTTTCCGCTCGCCTGGAAACGGCGGGAAATGACCAGCGTTTCCTCGCTTTCGATGTCGAGTTCGCGCAGGACTTCCCCGACGCGTTCGCCGCATGCGGAAAATTCGGCGCGGACAAAGCATTCGTCGGCGCCGTATCGGATCATGGATTTATCCGCTTTGGCGCCGAGGACGAAGTCGATGCAGTCGAGGATGACCGACTTGCCCGCGCCCGTCTCGCCCGAAAGCACGTTGAGCCCTTCGGAAAAAGAGATCTCGGCGCTGTCGATGAGGGCGACGTTGCGGATGGAGAGTGTCTGCAGCATGATATCAGCCTTGCGCGATCTTGGTCAGGCGGTCTTTGACGACGGCGGCGTCCTCTGCCGATTCGCAGATGAGGAGCGTCGTGTCGTCGCCCGCGATGCACCCGACGACCTCTTTGTAATTGAGGCGGTCGATGACGACGCCCGCGTTGGCGCCGTTCCCGTTGAGCGTCTTGATGACGATGAGATTCTGCACCGGTTTGATCTCGAGTACGCACGCCTGGAAGAGCGCGCGCATCTTGTCGGAAAGTTCCCCTTCGCTTTCATTGATGCAGGTGTAGCGGAAGCGCTTGTTGATGCCCGCCACCTTAAAGAGGTGCAGTTCCTTGATGTCGCGCGAGATGGTCGCCTGCGTCACGGAAAAATTGCAGGCATTGAGCTCTGCGCACAATTCCTCCTGGGTCTCGATCTCTTTTTCGGCGATGATCTCAAGAATTTTGCTGTGCCTTGCGTTTCTCAACATATGGATTCACCTGTATATGAATTTTTTATCCCAACTTTTCCGAAAGTCTGCGGAAAAAGTCGTTTTCCCGTTTGCAGAGGAAGGTAACGGCGCGCGCAGAGCGGCGCACGGTAAGCTCCTTCCCGTTGGCGTTGCCGAGGTATTTGCCGTCTCCGTAAATGACCATCGGCTGATCCTGCGGCAGGCGGAACGAAAGCACGCTTGCATCCGAATAGACGATGGGCCGCGAACGCAGAGAGAACGCGCACAGCGGCGTCAGAAGGAAACAGCTGCATTCCGGGCACAGAATGCTGCCGCCCGCCGAGAGCGAATAGGCGGTCGAGCCCGTCGGCGTGGAGACGATCATGCCGTCGGCGGCAAAATCGCCCGCGCTGCTCCCGTCGATGTAGACGGTGATGCGCGCGATCTTGCTGTTTACGCCGGGCGCATGCTCCCGCTGCAGCACCATCTCGTTGAGGCAATGCGTCGTTTTGCCGTCAAGGCCGATCTCCAACATCGTGCGCCGCACCGTGCGCGCGTCGGCGTCGAGGATAAGATCCACCGCCTCTGCCGTCTCGCCGCGTTCAAATTCGGTGAGAAAACCGAGCGTGCCGTAGTTGACGGCGACGAGCGGGATCTCTTGTTCGGCGGCGACACGCGCGGCGCGCAGCACCGTCCCGTCCCCGCCGAGCACGAGCAGCCTGTCCACCCCGCCGATCTCCGTTTCGCTGCGGAAAACCGCCGTCTGTACGCCGCGCTCACCGAACGCCGCCTGCAGGCGGCGCGGAGCTTCCTCGTCGCGTACCTTCTCCTGTTTGTAAAAGATGCCGATCTTCATTACAATACCATATTATATAAGAAATTTTGCATAATTGCAAGTATTTTGCGAAAAATTTTTGCAGAAAATAAATATTTATTCATAAAAAAACCGCACCTCAACGGTACGGATAACGGACGAAAGCGGCTTTTTCGGTTGGGACGACGCCTTTTCCGAGCAGCGCCGCATACTCCACGTTTTTTCGTTCGCGCAGCGGTGCGTTGACGATGCCGAGCGGCGCAAGGCCGCACAGACAGGCGGCATCGTAGAGGGAAGAAAGCACCGCGCCGTGTTCCCGGACGGGAACGATCCCCCCCTTGCCGATCTTGCCGCGGCCCGCCTCAAACTGCGGCTTGATCAAAACGACCGCCCTGCCGCCCTCCGGCAAAACGGCGGCGATCGCGGGAAATACGAGCGTGAGAGAGATAAAGCTCAGGTCAGAAACGAGCCCGTCGATGCGTTCGGGGAAGTCCGCTGCGGTGAGATAGCGCGCGTTCGTCCGATCCATGACGCAAACGCGGGCGTCGGAAGCGAGCCGCGCGTCCAGCTGGCTTTCCCCCACGTCCACGCAATAGACCTTTTTTGCCCCGCACTGCAGCAGGCAGTCGGTGAATCCGCCCGTGCTGGCGCCGAGGTCGGCAAAAACTTTGCCTTCCGCATTGAGCCCGAACGCCTGTATGGCGCGTTCGAGTTTATAGCCGCCGTTGGAGACGAAGAGGGACTCCGCGGGGAGAATATCGATGTGCTCGTCGCCTTTGATCTCCGTAGAGGCGCGCGCGGGAACGCCGTTTACGAGGATGCGGCCGCGCGCGATGGCCTCCGCCGCTTTCGTGCGCGAACCGAAGGTTTCCGAAAAGAATTTATCCGCGCGCATGACATTCCTCGATGGCGGCCATAAGTTTTTCCTCGCTCGGGCCGAAGGCGCGGAAGAGTTCCTCTACCGTGCCGTGCGGGATGAACGCCTCCTCAAATCCGAAGTGCAGAAGCTGTTTGCCGCTGCCCGCATAAAAGCGGTCGAGCGCGCTGGAGAGCCCGCCGAATAAGACGTTGTCCTCCGCGGACAGGATGTATTTTTGCGGAAGAGAGCGCAAAAGCCGTTCGTCGAGCGGCCGCAGAAAGCGCGCGTTGACGAGCGTGATGCCGATTCCCGCCGCTTCGGCGCGGCGGACGCATCGCTCGGCGATCGAGAGGCAGCGCTCCCCCGCCGCGATAATTGCTATGTCTGAAGTATTACTGTGTAAAACTTCATATTTTCCGATTTCAAGCGGCGTTTTCGGCAAAATATCCTCTTCCGAAGCACCCATTCGCGGATATCGGATGGCAAACGGGTGGCGGAATGAGGCGCTGAGACGCAGCATCGCGCGGAATTCGCCCAGGTTTTTGGGGATCGCCACGGTGAGGTTGGGGATAAACGAGAGATAGGAAAGGTCAAAGACGCCCTGATGCGTTTCCCCGTCCTCCCCCGTAACGCCCGCGCGGTCGATGCAGAACGTCACGGGAAGATCCTGCCCGCAGACGTCATGGACGATCTCATCGAACGAGCGCTGCAAAAAGGTGGAATAGACGGCGTAATACGGCTTGATCCCCTGCGTTGCCAACGCCGCGCAGAGCACGCTTGCGTGTTCTTCGCAGATGCCGACGTCAAAGGCGCGCTCCGAGAACCGATCGAAAAAGGCGCGCAGTCCCAGGCTGTCCGTCATGGCAGCTGTGACGGCGGCGATCCGTCCGTCGCGTTCGGCGAGCGCGCACAGCTCTTCCCCCAGAACGCGGGAATATTCCGTCCCCGTTCCCTTCTGAGGCGAGATGCCGTGCGTCGCTTCGGGCGCATTCTCGGAAAAGGCGTAGCCGTTCCCCTTTTTCGTGGTGACGTGCAGGAGCACGCAGCCCGTCTTCAGCCGCTCTTTTGCCTCTTCAAGCGCCGGGAGCAGCTCGTCGAGGTCGTTGCCGTTGTAAACGCCCATATAGTGCAGCCCGAACGATTCGAGGAAGGAAATATCGCGTGGGGCATCCGCCGTCCCCTCTTTGAGCGCGCCGAGGATCTCGTGCGCGCCGCCGACCGTGGGAGAGATCGACATCCCGTTGTCGTTGAGGATGATGAGCACGTTGGTTTTCAGGATGGAGATGCTGTTGAGCGCCTCGTAGACGAGCCCGTTGTTGAAAGATCCGTCGCCGACGAGCGCGATGACGGAATGATTTTCCCCCTTGAGGTCGCGCGCTTTGGCGATGCCGAGCGCGGCAGAGATCGCCGTACCCGCGTGACCGGTATCGAAGCAATCGGCTTCGCTCTCCGCACGTTTGGGAAAGCCGGAGATCCCGCCGAATTTGCGCAGCGTGGAAAACCCGTCCGCCCGCCCCGTCAGAAGTTTATGCGGATAGCATTGATGCCCGACGTCAAAGACGAGCTTATCTGCAGGGAAGGAAAACACGCGGTGCAGCGCTACGGTGAGTTCCACGACGCCGAGATTGGATGCGAGGTGTCCGCCGCAGACGGAGACCGTGCGGAAGATCTCCGCGCGGATCTCCTCGCAGAGGTCTTTTAATTGTGAAAGAGAAGCATGCTTGCATGCTTCTTCCGTAAACGATGATCGCATATCCGTAGCCTTTCGCAGCGCCGCTTACCGCTCGCGCCTGCGCACATTTTCCGTGAGGTCGCGGAAGAAGGAAACGTCGCCTTTTGCGCCTTCCAGGACGGAAAGGCAGCGTTTCGTGATCAGATCCGCCTGCGCTTCGCTTGCCGAAAGGCCGATCAGCCGTACGCAGGTGAGCTTCCCCTCTCTTTCGTCTTTTCCCGCCGTTTTGCCGAGCTCCTTCGTCGTCGCCTTGACGTCGAGCAGGTCGTCGGTCAGCTGAAAAAGTTTGCCGAGCAGCGTGCCGTATTCTTCCCAGCGGAGATAGGGTTCCCCGCAGAGGATGGCCGCCATGACGAGCGGCGCCGCGATGAGTTTTGCCGTCTTATGTTCGTAGATGAAATCGAGATCCTCCGCCGTCGCGTCCCCCTTGCGTTCCATCAGAAGATCGGCGGACTGCCCGGCGATCATCCCCTCGGCACCCGCGGCGTCGCACAGGCATCGCGCGGCGAGCAGCTGCTTTTCCCCCCGCGACGCGGCGCGGAAGAGCAGCGAAAAAGCCGTGTTGAGCAGCGCGTCACCCGCCAGAATGGCGTTCGCTTCGCCGAATTGTCTGTGACAGGAAGGCTTGCCGCGGCGGAAATCGTCGTTGTCCATGGCGGGAAGGTCGTCGTGGATGAGCGAATAGGTATGGATCATCTCCAGCGCGAGCGCAAACTCCCCCTCCCGTTCCGGAACGCCGCCCATCAGGTCGAGCGCGGCGAAAAAGAGCACGGGGCGCAGCCGTTTTCCGCCGGAGAGCAGACTGTAGCGCATGCTTTCGGCGAGGACGTCCGGCTTTACGCGCAGCGCGTCGCAAAAGGATCTCAGCTTCTCTTCAAAGAGAACGCGGTATGCTTGATAGCGTGTTTCAAACGTATTCAAAGTTGCCTCATTCCGCCGTTCTGCGTTCGGCGGCCGCGCAGGTATTGTAGAGCAGCATGGCGATGGTCATGGGACCTACGCCGCCGGGAACGGGCGTGAGAAAGGATGCTTTTTCCCGTACGGAAGCAAAATCGACGTCCCCGCACAGCTTTCCCTCTTCGTCGCGGTCCATGCCGACGTCGATGACGACGGCGCCTTCCTTCACCATATCGGCGGTGATGAATTTCGGCTTGCCGACCGCCGCGATCAGGATATCCGCGCGCAGGCATTCATCCTTTAAATTCTGCGTCCGGGAATGGCAGATCGTGACCGTCGCGTCGGCGTTGAGCAAAAGAAGCGCCATGGGTTTGCCGACGATGTTGCTCCTCCCCACCACGACGGCGCGTTTTCCCGCCGTCGGGATGTGATAGCGGCGCAAAAGCTCCATGATCCCGAGCGGCGTGCATGCCGCCGTACAATCTTCCCGAAGGGCGAGCCTGCCGACGTTTTCCGGCGAAAAACCATCTACGTCCTTTTCCGTCGGGATGAGCGCGAGCAGCTTTTTCGCGTCGAGATGCGCGGGAAGCGGCAGTTGGATGAGGATGCCGTCTACCTTGTCGTCTTCGGCGAGCGAACGCACCAGCTCTTCCGCCTGCGCCTGCGTGGTCGCGGCGGGAAGGTAGTGCGCAAGGGAGCGGATGCCGGTTTCTTCGCAGGCTTTGATCTTGTTGCGGACGTACACCTGCGAGGCGGGGTCGTCGCCGATGAGCAGCACGGCGAGCCCGATCCTTCTGCCGTGCGCTTCGGCAAATGCCGCGGCGCGACCTGCAAGTTCGGCGCGGATGACGCGCGCGGTCTCCTTTCCGTCAATCAGCTGCATTGATCACCCCTCCCAGAACGCCGTTGACGAAATCGGCGGATTTTTCGGTGGAAAATTTGCGTGCGAGCGCCGCCGCTTCGCTGACGGAAACGACGGGCGGCACGTCATCGACGTATTTGATCTCGGCAAGCGCCAGGTAAAGTACGGCGCGGTCGGCGGGATAGACGCGTTCTTCCGCGAAATTTTCCACCTTCTCCTGCAGGATGGCGGAAAGCTCCCCGCGATGCTCGTCAAACAGCGCGACGAGCCTGGATGCGTAGGCGGCGTCTTCTTCTGTCAGCCCCTGTTTTTTATAGACGGCAGCGCGGAACGCGGGCGTGCAGTCGTCATGAAAGAGCTTGGAAAAAATGATGGTGAATGCGGCCTCTCTGGCGTTTTTTCTCATGCGTGATCCTCCCGAAAAGGCAATTCCCCTTCCGCGTGCGGAAAGGGAAAAGCAGTCGCTTCAGTTTTCCGACGGTTCCGCCGGCTCCTCCGGCTCTTCGGCGGATGCGTCGAGCTCGGGGAAGATGACGCTCTGGATGTGCACGTCGACCTTCGCGATCTTGTACTTCGTCATGGATTCCACCATCTGCTTGATCTTCTGCTGGATGCGGAAAGCAAGCTCGGGGACGCGGTAGCCGTAATGCGCGATGACGGAGACGTCCGCAAAGATCCCCTCCTTTTCAAAGCAGAGCTTGATGCCCTTGCTCTTGGACGGGACGAGCTCGATGCCCTCCGTATCCTGTAAGCTGAGCATGACGATGCCGCTCACGATGTCCGCATTGTAGGTGATCTTCCCCTTCTGCGATCCGTTGGGATTGTATCTGATGCTTGCCATAATTCGTTCTCCTTGCGTTATCGGAACTATTATAGCACATTCTTCCGCATTTTACCACTATTTTTTTTAACTTTCTGCGTAGACGGGCATGATTATGATGTTTCCCGAGGGGATGCCCGTCTCGTTTTTCAACATATTATAAATCGAGAGCGCGGAATCGTAATTGAGTTCGGCTGAATTGATGAAGACGTTGACGTTTTCCGAGTCGGAGCCGATGACGACCGCCGCATCGGAAAAGCCGATGGATTTGATCATCGTTTCCATGACGAGTTCGTCTTCCATGATCTCCACCATCTTCTGTTTGAGCGCCGCCGCTTCCTTGTATTCTTCGCTGTCCGCTTCGTAAACGGCGAGCACGCTGTCAAGCTGCACGAATTCTTCGCTGCGCGTGGTCGAGCGTTCGGTGCGGAAGGAGGAAAAATAGTCGGCTTCGGCGCCCGTTTCCGAGGCGTCTGCCGTGCGCGTTCCCGCAAGGACGAAGTTGAAGATCGCCGTCACGGCAAGCAGCAGGACGAGTGTGGACATGAGTGCGATTTTTTTGGCATTGGTCATACAAATTCTCTCCTTTATTGATTTTTATTTTTCCGCAGGATAGACCTGCACGGATGACGCAGGGATCCCGAGCGCCGAGGCGGCGACGGAAAGGATGCGCGACCGCACGAGGATGCCGTCCGTCCCCGTAAAAAGGATGACCGCGGAAACGGCTTGGTCCCCTTCTTCCGTGATCATGACCGTGCATGCTTCAACGTCCTCCATGCGGCAGATGAGCGTCCGCAGCCGCCGTTCCGAGGCCGTCTCCTCATAGCCGCTGTCCGCGGTATCGCCAAAAAAGACGAGTTTTACGGCCATGAGCAGCAGAAGCGCCGCCAAAAGCAGCAGTACGGCGCGCACGCGCCGGTCGGCAAGCAATGTTTTAAGCGGCTTCACGGACGGTCACCTCGCAGTCATATTCTTCCCCGAGCGCTTCCCGGATACGGGCTATGATATGTATATGTTCTTCCGCGTCGTTTATGCCGAAATCCGATACCGTCACGCAGAGAGTTTTGACGAGAAATGGCGATTTTCCCTCGCATTCCGCCTCCGCCGAAGCCGTCACGCCGTATTCTTCCAGAAGAAAGCGCGCGACGCGTTCCTCCTCCGAACGCTCCGCAAGCGAGGCGCATGCGGCAAAATAACCGTCGCCCGAGGAAAGTTCGGGCGGATCGGTTTCTGAAAAGAGGGTGAAAAAAGGCGATACGAGCGCAAGGAGACAAATGAGTTTGAGCACGAAACGGATGCTCCCCGCGATCTTTCCCTTGGGCAGTACGAGCGCGGCGACGGCGGAAAGCAGCACGGCGCCCGCGACGGATAATACGTATTCTTTCACGTGACGATGACCCCCGAAGAACAGATGAGAAGCACGAGCGTGAGAAAATAGAGAAAGGCGATGCATAAAAAGCCCGCGATAAAGTACCCCATACAGCCGGCCGCCTTGGAGAGAAAGTGCGGGATCTTTCCGCCGACGGGTTCCGTTGCCGCGGCGGAAAAGCGCAGAAACAGCTGAAAGGCGGCGAGAAGAAGCAGCGGCTTCAAGGCAGTCGCGGCGAGGAGAAAGACGGCAAACGAGCCGAGCGCGTTCTTGATGAGCGCGCTTCCCGCAAGCACGAGGTCGACGCCGCCGGAAAGAAAACTGCCGACGATGGGAACGGAACTCGACAGCGCATATTTGGCGGCGCGCAGCGAGATCCCGTCGTATTGCGCCGCCGTCAGTCCCTGCACGCTGAGAAAGAGCCCGAACAGCCCGCAGGATAGCCCGATGAGCCATTTTATCACGCTTTCAAAGAGCGCGGAAAGCTTTTCCGTGCGGATCTCGTCGGAGAGATTCCCCACCAGTGACAGCACGAGCATAAGGACGGCGGCGGGAAATACGACGGAAAGAAAGAGCCCGCTGAGTCCGCTGCTCAAAAAGGCGACGGCCGGCTGATAGACCGCTGCGGAAACCGTTCCGCCGCTTGCCGCCATCAGCGTCAGGAGAAGCGGATAGATGAGGTCCATTTGCCGCTTCATCCCCTGCATCGCCGAAAATGCGCCCGAAACGGCGGTGATGAAACTGCCGAGCACGGCGCCGCCCACGGCAAGGTAGCCGACAAAGGTTATTATGTCAGACATAGAACTATGTAAAATATCGATTTTTGCGGAGTTGAGGATGCCGCAGATGAGCGCTGCCGCCAAAATGACCGCAAATGCGGGCAAAAGTGCGCTCGCCTCCTCCCAGACGAGAGAAATGACGCCGTCTGCAAGCGATGCGTAATCGAGCTTTCCGTCGCCGGAAATGAGGGAGTAAAGCGTCTCTTTGAGCGAACCCCCTTCCCATTCCCCGAGCGAGGAGAGATAGTCTTCGAGCGCGTCCGTATCGAGCGAATTTAAAAGTTCTTCGATATTTTTTAAAAGTTCTTCCCGAGCCTCTTCCTCCGTCAATGAAGGCTCCTCCGCCGCGCTGACGGGCGATGCGGATACGGAAAACGAGAGTACTGCCGCGAGCGCGGCGAGGATGAGGAGAAGCAGGATGCTCTTTTTCATGCACGTTCTCCTCAGATCATCCCCAAGACTTTGCGGATGAGGGAAAGCAGGCTTTCCAGGATAGGGATGCTGAGTACGAGGATGAGGAGTTTGCCGCAGAAGACGAGCTTGTCCGCCAGGGAATTTTGCCCGAAGTCGCAGAGCGCGTCGGCGCCGAACTGTACGAGATAGCCGATGCCGAGGATCTTCAGCAGCAGGCGTATGACGGCGGCGTCCACTCCCGTCGCTTCCGCGATGTCCCGGAATACGGAAAAGGCGTCGGAGAACGCGTCAAAGACGAACAAAAGCAGGATGATGCCGCCTGCAACGGTGACGGCAAAGGCGAGTTCCGGCCGCGTCCCGCGCAGGATGAGCGCCGCGACCCCGGCGATGAGGGCGATCCCGACGAGCTGAAAGACGCTTTCCACCTTCAGTATCCCCCGAACAGCGCTTCCAGCGAAGCAAAGAGGTCGCCGATCATGGTGACCGTAACGGAGAGCACGAGGACGAGCCCCACGATGGAAACGACGGTCGCGATGTCGTCGCGGTCGGATTTTTTGAGCACCTGGCAGACGATGGTGATGACGATGCCGATCGCCGCGATCTTGAAAATAATCGAAATATCCATCTTGTCCGCCCTTCAGAGGATGAGGATGACGGCGGCAAGTCCCGCCAAAACGCCCAGCCTGAGATAAAGTTCTCCCCGCTTTTTCGCTTCCGCCGCGCTGTCGGCGCGGAATGCGGCGAGATCCTGCCGTTTTGCCGTAAAATAGCCCGTCTGGGACCGGGCGTCACCGCGGCCGAGCATGGAAAAATAATCGGAAACGACCGCCCGTTCCCGCTCGCTGAGCAGGCGTTCGGGGATCGCCGCACCCTTCCGTGCACAGAAAGCGGTCACCGTTTCCGCAAATTCACCGCGGAATCCGCCCTCCTGCAACAATTCGCTCACGGGGCGCCGCGAATAAGCAAGTTCGCTCAAAAACCGCTCGTTGAGCGCATAGAGCTGATCGAAATATGCCCGCCGCGCCCGGTATTTGGCCGCGGCGAGGTATCCGAGCAGCGTGCAGAACGCCACGACGAGCCCCGCGACGCCGAGTTTCAGCCACATAGCCGTTTGCATTCCCGCACCTGCCCGATGCCGTCGAGCAGCACGCAGCAGGAAAAAATGCCTTGGGGAACGTCGGAACAGTCGGCAAGATGCGCGGAGGCAAGGACGCAGACGCCGGATCGCACGGCGCGGCGCACCGCCGCAAAGTCTTCGCCGTACAACTCGTCCGTGACGATGACGTCCGGGCGCAGCGCGCGGATCCCCGAGGAAAACGCCGTCTTTTTATCGCAGAAACGGATGACGTCGGATTGCGCCCCCACCTCCCCCGCCGCGATCTCGCCGCGTTCGTCGCATACGAGCACGTTATAAAGCGTGCGTTCGCCGAGCAGACGGCACAGATCGCGCAGCAGCGTCGTCTTGCCGCAGCCGGGCGGAGAGATCAGCAGCGTCGGGCGCAGCGCATCCGAAAGGCACGCCTCATAGACGGTCTCGGCGCATCCTCTGATCTCGTGCGGGATGCGCACGCAGAGCGACGTGACCGCACGCACGGAAAGCACCTGCCCTTTTTCATAGACGTACGTCCCGGCGATGCCGATGCGGACGCCGCCCTCCGCCGTGACGAATCCGCGGCGGATCTGGTCTTCCACGGCATAGACGCAATGCCCGCTGGCGGCAAAGAGCGCGTCGGCGACCTCCTGCGCCGTGGGATACAGCGCGCCGTCCGCGGAGGGAGCGATGCCCGCCGCGCCGAGAAAGCGAAACGACCCGCCGTAATTTGCAAGCAGCGGTTTGTCCGCGCGGATGCGCAGTTCGTAGAGCAGATTGCCGTTTATGTGCCGCACCGCTTGTCTCAGCCGCGGCGGAAGAAATTCAAGCATCGCTATAGTTTATTCACGAAAGCCTGCCGATTATGAAAAAAGCGCAAAGAATTACCCCCGAAAACCGTTGGGTTTCCGAGGGCAAAACATGAAGAAGAGGTTTCAAGGTACATTTCTTCCGATTCCCGCGTGCGTTTGATGCTCATAAAGCCGGCTCCCCCATTTGCCCTTTTTCCCAGTATACGCCTTTTTTTGACAAATGTAAAGGGAATTTGCGCGAGAGATCCGCATATGGCAGCGGACGCATAAAAAAAGGACGTCCCGAAGGACGTCCCGAAAAACAAGTATCGTTACAGCGCGGCAAGGATGGCAAGTGCGATCAGATAGCAAACAAGGAAGCACGCCGCGAGCATCCCGACGGAAATGACGATCTTCAGCCAGAGCGCTTTGGCGCGTTTGACGAGCACAAAATTCAAACAGCCCAATACGCCGCCGATGAGCCCGCCGATCGCGCCGCCCACGAGGGGAACGAACGAGCAGAGAACCGTGCTGTTGCCCCAGGTGATCGTCAAAATGAGCGGCAGAAGGGAAAGCACGATCTCGTACCACTTGGGCGCGGGCGAGAGGCGGATCTCCTCGGTTCCGTCGAGGAGCGTCACGCCCATAATATAATATCCTTTGATGCGATACTCCTTTCCGGCGTCATCGCGGAATTGCTTGGAAGACAGTTTGGTCAGTTGCTTCCCGCCGATGGAAAGCCGCTTTTTGCCCGTCCAGAAGCTTTCTTCGTAATCGATCTCGCCGAGACGATCGTGCGTGATGTGAAGTTTCATAAAATAGGTTTCCTCCTGATCGATTTCAACGCCTCCATATCATATCAAAAAGGCGCAGCATCGTCAAGAGCACCGACACGAATTGAGCCGATCGCAACGCGAAATGAACAAGAAGGACGATACGTTCCGTCCTTCTTTATCTGAGCGGCGAGAAAGTTTATCGGGACGTAAATGACCGAAGCCCGCGACATGAAGAAAGGGCGCAAGATGCGCCCTTATCCTCGGTTTGGTGCGGTCGACAGGAGTTGAACCTGCATGGGGTTAACCACAAGATCCTTAGTCTTGCGCGTCTGCCAGTTCCGCCACGACCGCATATTGTTGCCTGCGCTGCAAGCAAGCTTAAACAATATACAACATCTGAAAGCAAATGTCAAGTTTTATCATAGAGAAAACGGTAAATTTTTTGGAATTTTTTTATTTTCTCAAGATACGCCGCCGTCTCGGGGTACGGGACGCGGGAAAGCGTCCTTCCGTCCGCGGAAAGCGTCGGATCGTCCAGCCAGCTCCGCACGGTCCCTTCTCCCGCATTATAGGCGCACAACGCCGTATCCGTCGCGCTAAACCGGCGGAGAAGATAGCTGAGATAGGCGCAGCCGAGCCTGACGTTGTATTCACCCTCTTTGAGGCGGTCCGCCGCAAAGGGAATTTCCTCCATGCGGCAGACAAATTCCGCCGTGGACGGCATCAGCTGCATGAGCCCGACCGCCCCCGCGCGGCTCACGGCATCCTCACGGAAATTGCTTTCCGCCTTAATGACCGCATAGACGAGCGAAGGCTCCAGCCCGCTTGCTTCAACCGTCTCCCGATGCGGGCGCGGGTAGAAAAGCGGCAAGGCGATGCCCGCCGCAATGCAGACGAGAAGCACGAGGAGCAGAAGCCCGGCAGCGATGGTCAGACGTTTTTTCATGCTATCACAGTATGCGCAGGCGAAAAGAAATTTGCAGATCTTGTTATTATATCTGACACAATACTATGCAAACTGCAAAAATTAACAGAAAAGACACATCACTGCGGCGTGTTCTGCCGGATCTGTGCGATCAGCGCCGAAATACGCTCGTCAAAAGCCGGCGTGCCGTCGTTTTCCAGGAGAATGCATCCCTTCTCCTTCAGCTGCCGTACGGGAAGCTGGCTGCGCATGCGCGCGCGCACTTCCTCCTCCGTCAGGCCGTCCCGCTGCATCACGGCGCGGACGCGCTCCTCCTCGTTCCGCACGACGGCGATCACGTGATCGAACATCTTTTCGTATCCGCCCTCATACAGAAGCGGAACTTCGGCGAAAGAGACGGGGTGCGCCGTCATCCGCGGCATGAGTTCGCGCATGATGGCGGGATGCAGGATGCGTTCCAACGCCGCGCGGGCGTCCGCATCCGCATAGATGAGGTCGGAAAGCAATTTTTTGTCCGGGGCGCCGCCCCGCATGCATTCGGGAAAATATGCCCGTATCGCCGCGAGGATATCGGGGCGGGCCAGGAGTTTGCGGTTGATCTCGTCGCAGGAATAGACGGGAAACCCCGCGTCTGCGAGGCGGGATAAAAGGTAGCTTTTCCCGCTGCCGATGCCGCCTGTCACGGCGTATTTTTCAGTTTTTTGCTTCATACCAGTTTTCTCCTCGGGAGATCTCCGCAACGAGCGGGACGCGCAGCGAGACCGCGCCCTCCATCTCCTCTTTCAGAATTGCGGCGGCGCGCTCCGCTTCCGCAAGCGGGCTGTCCAGCACGAGCTCGTCGTGCACCTGCAGGATCATCTTCGTGCGAAGCCTCTCCCGTTTCAGGTGCTCGAAGACGTTGCGCATGGCAAGTTTGATGATATCCGCCGAACTTCCCTGCAGCGGCATATTCATGGCGGCGCGTTCGGCAAACGAACGCACGTTATAATTGGAGGATCTGAGCTCCGGGAAGTAGCGCTTTCTGCCGAGGATGGTCGTGACGTAACCGTCGGCTTTGGCACGGCGCACGTTCTCGTCCATGTATTCCTTTACGTCCGAATAGGTGGAGAAATACCGCTTGATGTACGCTTCCGCCTCCGCGTTGGAGCATCCGAGATCTTTGGCAAGGCCGTAGGAGCTGATGCCGTAGATGATGCCGAAATTGACGGCTTTTGCGCGGCGGCGCATCTCGGGCGTCACTTCGGAGATGTGAACGCCGAATACCTGCGATGCCGTCAGCGCGTGGATATCACGTCCCTCGTTATAGGCGTCGATGAGCTGCTTGCAGCCGGAAAAATGCGCCAAAAGCCTGAGTTCGATCTGCGAATAATCGGCGTCGATGAGGACGTTCCCCTCGCGCGCGAGGAAAAGTTTGCGCAGTTCCCGCCCGGAGCGCTTGCGTACGGGGATGTTCTGCAGGTTGGGGTTGGCGCTGGAAAGCCGCCCCGTTGCGGTCATCGTCTGGTTATAAGTGGTGTGGATAACGCCCTCTTCAACGAGTGGAAGCATGCCGTCCACGTAGGTGGATTGCAGCTTCTGGATCTCGCGGTATTGGAGGATGAGGCGGGCGATCTCATGCTCTTCGGCAAGTTTTTCCAGCACTTCGGCATTGGTGGAATACCCGCCCTTCTGGTTTCTTTTTGCGCCCTTCGGCGCGTATCCCAGCGTTTCGAAGAGCAATTTGCTCAGCTGAAAGGTCGAATTGAGATTGAACGGCTCGACGCCCGCTTCCGAAAAGATGCGCTCCGAGAGCGCGTTCAGCTCCGCCGAATATTCCGCGGAAAGCGCGGGGAACCTGTCTACGTCGACGCGCACGCCCGTCCGCTCCATATCCAGAAGGACGTAAACGAGCGGCAGCTCAAGGTCGCGGTACAGCGATTCTTCCGGCGTTCCCTTTATGCGCTCCTCCGCCTCGCGCAGGGCGAGGATGAGCGCATAGGCGCAGTTTTCCGCGGGAAGCGCATAATCTTTGGCAAGTTCGACCGCTTCTGCGGGGCGCAGCGAGGAATCGCACAGATAGCGCAGCAGCGTCACGTCCTCCGCGGGCGACGAAAGGCTGATGCCGAGCCCGTCCAGCGTATGGCACAGCTGTTTGACGTCGGAAACCACGGCGCGCTTTTCCGAAGTGAAGATATGCCTGAGAAGCGGCGTCAGATCCTGCGGAAAAAAGCCGGGCGAAAGCAGGTCGGCGCGGAGAGGAAAGAGATATTCCGTGCCCCCGCACCAAACGTGCCAGGCGTCCGCCGCCGTGCAGAAGGAAAAGAGATCGCAGCCGTCAAAGGCGCGGAAAAACGCTTCCAAAGAGGTGCATACGACCGTCTCCGTCTTTACCGCCCGATGCGACGGGAAGTATTCGCTGTCGACGAGCGAGCGGAATTCAAGGCGGGCAAACGCGTCCCGCGCCTCTTCGGAGAACGGCAGGCTGTACGCGCAGTCCTGCAAGGATACGGAAAGCGGAACGTGCGTATCGATGGTCGCAAGCGTATGGGAAAGGCGGGCGCTTGCCTCCCCTTCGCGCAGCTTTTCCCGCCAGGACGGGCGGATCTCCTCCAGATGCGCATAGACCGTTTCCAGGTCGTGATATTCGCGCAGCAGCGCGAGCGCCGTCTTCTCCCCGATGCCTTTGACGCCGGGGATATTGTCGGACACGTCCCCCATCAGCGATTTTTCTTCGATGATCTGCGGCGGCGTGAGGCCGACTTTTTCATAGAAATTTTCCTTGGTCAGGCGATCGACGTCCGTGACGCCGCGCTTGGTGAAGCACACGCTCACCCCGTCCGTGACCAGCTGAAAACTGTCCCTGTCTCCCGTATAGATGACGGATTCTACGCCGTCAAAGGCGCGCGAAAGCGTGCCGATGAGATCGTCCGCCTCGTATCCCGCAAGCTCTACCGTGCAGATGCCCATGGTGCGGAGCAGATCCTTCAGTACGGGGACCTGCACGGCGAGTTCTTCCGGCATGGGTTTACGCGTGCCCTTGTATTCCGTATACAGACGATGGCGGAAAGTGGGCGCGTGTACGTCAAAGGCGACGGCGATGTAGTCGGGTTTTTCTTCGCCGAGGATGCGAAGCAGCAGCTTGACAAACCCGAAGATCCCGTTGGTGGGAAGCCCCTCTTTGGTGGTAAAGACGCTGAGCGCATAGAAGGCGCGGTTCAAAAGGCTGTTGCCGTCGATCAATACAAGTTTATCCATGTCATCATTGTAGCACGAATCGGGATTTTTTGCAATCGGAATTGAAAATCGCTTGCTTTTTTATGAAGAGTATACTATAATCAAACGTAGTTTTGCCGGTGTGGTGGAATTGGCAGACGCGCTGGACTCAAAATCCTGTGGTAGTGATACCGTATCGGTTCGACCCCGATCACCGGCACCATAACAGGGGTATACGAACACCCAGATTGAGAAATCGCATTTGCGGTTTCTTTTTCTTTTGTGCTGTTTCCGTCCTCGCCGCCGTTTCCGTCGGGGTAATCGGGGAAAAACCGTATACTTGAAAACTACTTTTGTTTTTGCTATAATGACAGTACGATAAACAGTAATTTAGCGGAGAAAACAATGAGAATATATCAAGTAAATAATAAACGTGATTATGTGCGATTGTTACTACTCGCCGACGAGCAAGAAAATATGATTGAAAAATATCTCGATAGAGGTACTATGTATGTTCTTAACGATAACGGCGTAAAGGCGGAAATCGTAGTTTGCGACGAGGGAAACGGAGTTTTGGAAATTAAAAATCTTGCCGTAGAACCGCAATTCAAGCGACAAGGCTATGGTCAAAGGCTGGTTAATTTCGTTTGTGAGCATTACAAGGAAAAATATAATACTTTACAAGTTGGTACGGGAAACAGTCCGCTAACCGTTCCGTTTTATGAGAAATGTGGGTTTAAACGTTCGCATACAGTTAAAAACTTTTTTACTGATAATTACGACCACCCGATTTACGAGTGTGGAATACTGCTTATAGATATGATTTACTTTGTAAAGGAATTGAGATAAATTTCAATTTATAGCAAACTTAATTGAGAAATGCAAGTTATGAAATATTACGTTGTATGCCCCGAATGTGGGTATAATTATTCAAGGCTGGCGACGGCTCTACAATAGAAATTTATTGTCCGAAATGCAAAGGTAAATTTTTAATAAACGTAAAGGACGGAAAAAATTATTGTGCAAAAAGCAATCGACAATAAGTAATTATTAGTATTACTTTTATAGTCCACCCCGTAACACTGTAACAATTTGGATAAAATAACCGCGACGCAGTGCCGATAAGTTACTATTACCTTATTGGCACTGCGGAACACGGAACATAAACGGCAATGGGGGCGGGCGGCGACAGCCGCCCGCACTGTGGCGTATAGTATTACCACGCACCCCGTAACGTGTAACGTAATTTTAGGCGTTTAATGTAAAATCGGCTATTATTCAATAAAAAATGACAAAATACTCTTTATGCCTTGCTGTACCATTTAGGGTGGGTATGGATGGAATAAAATCAAGGAGCATTTATTATGAGTAAAATACGAAACGGCTTAACCGTCATTTATTTCGACGATAAAGACAAAAATATATATGCGGAATTACCGCCCGATAAAGAGCAAGCCAAAAGGCTGTCAAAGCGCATTTATAAGAGCGCAATGACAGCCTTATCAGCCGACAAGAAAACAGACGAGCCGTCAACCCCGCGCGGCTAATTGTTTTCCATATAGTTTGTAGTCCGACAGCGGCAATTCTACCGCACAATATAATTCCCGTTTGTTTACCTTGTATATTACCGTGTTCGTTTTTGCGGTAAGTCGGTGCCCCAAAAAAGAGCTTCGGAACATCCGGAGCTCTTTTTGATTCAGCGGATCTGTTTGTCCATCGTCTTGATGGCGTCGTTTGTGCCGAATACGACGACGGCGTCGCCCGGCATGAAACGATCGTCGCCGGACGGCGTAAAATCTTTGCCGGCGCGGCGGATGAGCAGCACGTTGAGGTGATAGCGATTGCGGAAATCCATCTCCAGGAGCTTTTGCGAGGGCTTCTCCCCCGTATAGCTGAGCGTCGCAACGCTGTACTGATCGGTGATCTCAAAGAGATGTTTGACGCTGTTGTTGAGCAGCATGCCGCACAGGTCGTTGACGGCGAGCTCCTGCGGGTTGATGACTTCGTCCGCTCCCAGGCGGAGGAAGATCTTCTTCATGCTCTCGTCTTCGGCGCGGGCAGTCAGCTTCTTTACGCCGAGCTCCTTCAAAAGCACGGTGATCAGGATGGAGACCGCCGAATTTTTCATGGTCAGAATGACGTGATTGACGTCGGTAAGGCCGAGTTTTTTCAGCGTTTCTTCCTGGGTGCAGTCGCAGCAGAACGCCTGCGGGATGAACTCCGCGACCATGGCGACGCGCTCCTCCGAGATGTCGAGCGCAAGCACGTTCGCCCCCTGATCGTTGAGTTCGCGGCAAAGATGCCTGCCGAAAGAGCCGAGTCCGATAACTGCAAAATCTTTTTTCATATACTCCTCGTATTTGGATGGTTATCCTACCAGAATTTCTGCGGGTGCACAGCGGATGGTCTCATCGTCGCCGCGGTTCCACCGCTTGCGCAGTACCATGAGAGCCGTGATGAATCCGATGCGGCCGATGTACATCGAAAGGCAGAGGATGACTTTGCTGCCGACGGAAAGATCCGCCGTGATGCCTGCCGAAAGCCCGACGTTCGCAAACGCCGAGATCGTCTCGAAAAAGACGTGAGCCGTCGAATATTCGGGGTCGAGCGCGCAGATGCTGGTGCCGGCGACGAAGACGCAGGCAGCGGCAAACAGCGTGATGAGCATACAGCGGGCAACGAGGTCCTTGCCGATGCTTCTGTGGAAGATGACGACGGGCTTGCCGCGTACAAAGGCGATCGCGGCGGCGCAGACGATGAAAAAGGTCGTACATTTGATGCCGCCGCCCGTCGACGCGGGCCCCGCGCCGATGAACATGAGGAAATCGGCGAGCAGGATGGACGCATTGCTCCACTGGGACAGATCGACCGACGTAAAGCCGCAGGTACGCGTCATGGCGCTCATGAAAAAGGCGTTGAGGAAGTCGATCTTCCCGAGCTCGGAGAGCAGGAAGCCGACCGTACCCAGCGTCAGAAGGCCCGCCGTGATGCAGAGTACGAGTTTGGTATGCTCGGCAAGCCGCTTGCGGCGGCGGATGGTGAAGATATCGTTGATCACGAGGAACCCGAGCCCGCCCACGATGGTCAGAAATGCCGTGTTGAGAAGCAGCAGCGCGTTGTCGTCAAATGCGATCAGGCTGGTGGCGCCGAAGAGGTCGAATCCCGCGTTGTTGAACGCCGAGATCGACTGAAAGGCGGAATATCCGACGAGTTGGATCCCCGAATAGTCGCCGCAAAGGGCGATGAGATTGATGCAGAAGCCGATCCCCTCCGCGATGAAGGAGATGGCGATGGCGCGGAAGAGAAATTTGCGGAAGTCGATGTGCTGGGCGCTACCGAGCGTTTCCTGCACGAGGAATTTTTCCGAAATGCCGAGTTTTACGCCGAGCAGCGCAAATACCGCCATGGCGACGGTGGTAAAGCCGAGCCCGCCGATCTGAATGAGCAGCGCGATGACGATCTTGCCGAAGGGCGTGAATACCGTCTGCAGCGTCACCGACGAGAGCCCCGTGATGCAGACGGCGCTCGTGGAGACGAACAGCGCGTCGATGTAGGCGATGGGCTGCTGCAGGGAAATGGGCAGCATCAAAATGCCGCTTCCGAGCAGGATGACCGCCGCAAACCCGATCACGATGTAAAGATACGGGGAACGATTGATAAAGTTAGAGCGCTTCATACAAAAAAGAGTTCCTTTTTCATCAATAGAACGTCGCTAGTTCCTGTTCGGGCGGCTGAGAGCGTGCGATCTCCAGCACCTTGAGCACCGGCCCGTTTTGTTGGTAGACGTGATGATATTCGATGTCGATGCGCGCCGTGAGCGTCACCCAGTCGCGCGTCTTTAAGGGGAGCGCGCCGTCATACAGGCATACGACGCCGCTGTAGGTGATATCCGCCTCGCAGCAGGTCATGATATGCCTGCCCACGACGATGGTCCCCGGCTTCAAGCGTTTATCCGTCGCCACAAGGCCCTTAAAGCGAACCGTCTTCCCGGCGTACTTTTGCATGTCTTCCATGAGGTCGCGGTAAAAAAATGCATAGTCGCGGTCCTCAATGGTGATGACGGGCGCATCGATGTCGTACGGGAGCGGATCTTCGATGTCGTCGTAAACCGCCCTTCCGCCCGCGTATTCGTAGACGATGTCCGGGCGGCGGGAAACGCCGCGCACGATCTTATGGAATGCCTCGCGGTCGTATTCGTCGCGGAAGCGGTTGAATACGACGAGGTCGGCGTATTGGATCTTATCGAATACGAGCTGCCGCATGTTGCGGTTGTATGCAAGGAAGGTGGACGAATCGAAAAAGGTCATGACCTGGTTGATCATCCAGCCGTCCGGCATCGCCTCAAATAGCGCATTGAGCTCCTGCATCCCGTTGAATTCCACGAGGATGCGGTCCGGATCGTGCTTGCGCTGGGCGGACGAGAGCGCTTCCGGGGAAAGCTCTTCGATGGCTTCGACGGCGTATTTCTTCACCGCAAACCGGGAAGGATCGTATTCTTCTTCCCCCTCCTCACAGACGAGGAGAAGCGTCTTTTCGCCCGAATCGAAGCGTTCGTCCTCCATGGTCTCCTGGATGAACTTGGTCTTGCCCGATTCGAGGAAACCGAGAAACAGATAGACGGGAATTTCTTTTTCTTGCATACGATCAGTTCAGAAACAGCGCTTTGAGCGCCTCTTCGTCGAGACCGCAGCCGATGACGCACAGCCTCCCCGTGACCTGCGGCGCACCCGTGCGGACATCCGCTTCTTCGGGCACGTAATCAAAGTAATACCAGGTATCGCCGCCGTCCACGATGCCCTTTGCGCGGAGCACCGTGCCGTATTTGCCGCTGTCGAGTGCGGAAAGCCGCTCATCCAGCATTTCCTTGGTGAAGCGGCGGCTCGTCTCTACGCCCCAGCTCGTGAACACCTCATCCGCGTGGTGGTGATGATGCTCCCCTTCGTGATGGTGGCAGCACTCCCCCTCATGATGATGGTGGTGGCACTCGCCTTCTTCCCCTTCATGATGGTGGTGATGGCATTCGCCCTCTTCCCCTTCATGATGGTGGTGATGACATTCGCCCTCTTCCCCTTCATGATGGTGGTGATGACATTCGCCCTCTTCTTCGTCGTGATGATGGCAGCATTCCCCGTGGTGATGTTCGTGTGCGTGCTCTTCCATTGCCTCGGCGGCGAGCTTTGCAAGCTCCGCGTTCAGGCTGTCCGTTTGCTGCATGGCGCGCAGGATATCCTTGCCGTCAAGCTTATCCCAAGGCGTGGTCACGATGGTGACGGGCGTATGCTCGCGCAGGAGCGCGACCGCCTGCTCCGTCTTTTCCGCCGCGCCGTCCGTATGCGAGAGGACGATGCAGCTGGCATTCTCCACCTGATCGAGGAAAAATTCGCCGAAATTCTTCAGATACATCCTGCACTTCTTGGCGTCGACCACCGTGCAAAAGGCATCGAGGCGGGAGTTGGGCACGCCGGCGCGGCTGACTGCTTTGATGACGTCGGAAAGTTTGCCGACCCCGGAAGGCTCGATGAGGATGCGGTCGGGAGCATATTTTGCCGCCACTTCCACGAGCGCCTTGGCGAAATCGCCGACCAGCGAACAGCAGATGCAGCCGGAGTTCATCTCCGTGATCTCGATGCCCGCTTCCTGCAGAAAGCCACCGTCGACGCCGATCTCGCCGAACTCATTCTCGATGAGGACGACCTTTTCGCCTGCATACGCTTCTTGAATGAGTTTTTTGATGAGCGTCGTCTTCCCGGCGCCCAAAAAGCCTGAAAAAATATCGATTTTGATCATATCCGGTTTGCCTCCGGCGGACCTTGTCGCCTGAAAAGATCCGCCAGGAAATGTCAGTTAAAATGCCCAGTTGCCGTCGCGGAAGATCTCCACGCGGTCACCCGTCTTGGTGATGCCGACGATCGTGAGATCTTTGGCGCCGATCATAAAATCAACGTGGATGATGCTGTCGTTGACGCCCATTTCGGTGAGCTGCTGTTTGGTGAGATCCTCATAGCCGCGGATGCAGTTGGTGAAGCCGTGGCCGAGCGCCAGATGGCAGCTCGCGTTCTCGTCAAACAGCGTGTTGTAAAAGAGGATGCCCGCGTTGTTGATGGGAGAATCGTAAGCGATGAGCGCGCATTCGCCGAGCATGCAAGCTCCTTCGTCCATCTTTACCATTTTCTCCAGCAGTTCCTGGTTTTTCTTGGCCTTGACTTCCACCACTTTGCCGCCCGAAAAGCGCACGGAGAAATCCTCAATGAGCTCGCCCTGATAGGAAAGCGGCTTGGTGGCGTAGACGATGCCCTCCGCATCCCCCGCCTTGGGAGAGATGAAGATCTCTTCGGAAGGAATGTTGGGGTTGTAATATCTGCCGGAGAGCGATTCTTCGCCCCCGCCCATGAACTGCGCCTGCGGAATGAGCCCGACGCGGAAATCGGTGCCGTTGGAAGACTTATATTCAAGCGCAACCAGCCCGAGGCGGTTGAGATAATCGCAGCGGGCGCCGATCTCATCGTTATGGCGCGCCCATTCGCGCACGGGATCGGGACCGTCGGCACGCGACGCCGCGAGGATGGCGTCCCAAAGCTTCTCCACCGCCTGATTGACGGTGAGCCCGGGGAATACCTTTTTCGCCCACTTTTTGCCCGGAACGGCGGCGATGCACCACTGGTACTTGTTTTCCATATCGTCGCGGTACGGTTTGATGACCTTCATGCGCTCGGCACGGACCTCGCTCATCTTGCCCTGATCGATGCCGGCAAGTCCGTCCGGATCCTCCGATTCAAGGTACAGCATGGCGGGAAGTTCCTTCTTCCTGAGTTCCAGCTTTTCCACCTCCCACTTCTGCAGGCGGGAAAGGATCTGCGTCTTGACATATTTATAATGCAGCTTCTGCAGCGGCTGGTGGCTCCACTCCACCGTGACTTCGCCCGCACCCGCGCGATAAAGTTCCTCCACGACCATCTCCACGAATTCGGGCTGGTCGAGCTGAGCGGATACGATGACCCATTGACCTTTCTTGACGTTGAGCCCCGTCTTGGCGAGCAGTTTCGCGTAACGGCGCAGCTGAAGTTTGTTCACGATCATTTCCTCCTTTGAAACGGTCCCGTTTCACACGAACCTATTATATATCATTTGTCTGCGTTCGTCAAACCTTTCGCTTGATTTTATGCAAAGATTGCCAAAAACAAAAAAAACGGCAAATCTGCCGTTTTTTTGATATTATGCCAGGTATAATACTATGCTTCCGCTCTCCAAACTGCGTTTGACGTCGATGACGCGCTGGTTGGAAGAGCCGCGGAAGATGAGGCGGATGTCTTTGAGCTCCTCCACGAAGCGGCCGTCCACCAAAACGTCGAGCATGGAGAGAAATTTTGCCGTCACCTCGCAATCCGCCTGCTTTTCCCGGATGTGCCCGTCCGGAGAAAAGGTATAGCCCGTAAAACACCAGATATCCTTCTGAGGCAGGCGCGCGCGCACCTTTTCGAGGAACGGCACGAGGGCGCGCTGGTTCTCCGGCTCAAACGGGTCGCCGCCGAGAAGCGTGAGCCCGCGAATGTAACCGGGAGAAAGCGACTCGATGATCGACTCCTCCACCTCTTCCGTAAAGGGGTTCCCGTAATCGAAATCCCAGGCGATCTGGTTGAAGCAATTTTTGCAATGCCGCCTGCAACCGGAAACGAAGAGGGAGACGCGTACTCCCTCTCCGTTGGCGATGTCGGTGCGTTTGATCTCCGCGTAATTCATATCAAAGGTGCAGGACCCTGTCGCGGATCTCCTGCGTGCGGCCCTGGTTCCAGAACTGCGTGCCGATATAACCGCAGGTACGGCGCGCGACGTTCATCTTGGTCTGATCGCGGTTGTGGCAGTGCGGGCATTCCCAGAGCAGCTTGCCGTCCTCTTCCACGATCTGGATCTCCCCGTCGTAACCGCAGACCTGGCAATAATCGCTCTTGGTGTTCAGCTCGGCATACATGATGTTATCGTAGATGAACTGCATGACGGCGAGCACGGCGGGAATGTTGTTCTGCATATTGGGCACTTCCACGTAGGAGATGGCGCCGCCCGGCGAGAGCTGCTGGAATTCGCTCTCGAATTTGAGCTTGGTGAAGGCGTCGATCTTTTCGGAAACGTGCACGTGATAGCTGTTGGTGATGTAGTTTTTGTCCGTCACGCCCTTGATGATGCCGAAACGTTTCTGCAGCGCCTTGGCAAACTTGTAGGTCGTGCTCTCGAGCGGCGTGCCGTAGAGCGAGAAGTCGATGTGTTCCTTTTCCTTCCATTCTTTGCACTTGTCGTTCATGTGCTGCATGACGGCGAGCGCGAACGGTTTCGCCTCATCGTCCGTATGCGATTTGCCCGTCATGTACATCGTACACTCATAGAGCCCCGCATAGCCGAGCGAAATGGTGGAATATCCGCCGTACAGAAGCTTGTCGATGGTCTCCCCCTTCTTGAGACGCGCCAGAGCGCCGTACTGCCAGAGGATGGGCGCCGCATCGGAGAGCGTACCCTTGAGGCGGTTGTGGCGGCACATGAGCGCGCGGTAGCAAAGTTCCAGCCGCTCGTCGAAGATCTTCCAGAATTTATCCGTATCGCCGCCCGAAGAGAGCGCGACGTCCACGAGGTTGATGGTGACGACGCCCTGGTTGAATCTGCCGTAATACTTGGGTTTGCCGTTTTCGTCGACGTACGGTGTGAGGAAGCTGCGGCACCCCATGCAGGTATAACAATGCCCCTCGCCGTTCTTGTCGACTTTGTATTTGAGCATCATTTTTTCGGAGATATAGTCGGGTACCATGCGCTTTGCCGTACATTTTGCGGCAAGTTCGGTGAGATACCAATATCTGGACCCCTCGCGGATGTTGTCCTCTTCCAGGACGTAGATGAGCTTGGGGAAGGCGGGCGTGATCCAGACGCCGGATTCGTTCTTGACGCCCTGGATGCGCTGTTTGAGCGTTTCTTCGATGATGAGGGCAAGATCGCTGCGTTCCTGCTCGCTGCGCGCTTCGCCCAGGTACATGAACACGGTGACGAATGGCGCCTGGCCGTTGGTCGTCAGAAGCGTGACCACCTGATACTGTATGGTCTGGATGCCCTTGCGGATCTCATCCCGCAGGCGCTTTTCCGTGATGGCGGCGATGCGTTCCTCGGGGACGTCCGTCCCCGCAAATTCCTCGCAGACGTCTCTGTAGATCTTTTCGCGGGAGACCTGGACGAAGGGCGCGAGGTGCGTCAGGGAAATGCTCTGCCCGCCGTACTGGGACGAGGCGACTTGGGCGATGATCTGCGTGGCGATGTTGCAGGCCGTGGAGAAGGAATGCGGCTTTTCGATGAGCGTGCCGGAAATGACCGTGCCGTTCTGCAGCATGTCTTCAAGGTTGACGAGATCGCAGTTGTGCATGTGCTGCGCGAAATAGTCGGCGTCGTGGAAGTGGATGAGCCCCTCGTCATGCGCCTCGACGATGTCGGGCGGCAGCAGGATCCTGCGCGTGAGGTCTTTGGAGACTTCCCCCGCCATATAGTCGCGCTGGACGGAATTCACCGTCGGGTTCTTGTTGGAGTTTTCCTGCTTGACTTCCTCATTGTTGCACTCGATGAGGCTGAGGATCTGCGCGTCCGTGGTGTTGGAATTGCGGACGAGCGCGCGCGTATAGCGGTACGTGATATACTTGCGCGCCACGGCAAACGCCTTCTGGTCCATGATCTGGTTTTCCACAAGGTCCTGGATCTCCTCCACGTTGACCGCGCGGTTGAGGTCCCCCGCAAGCGCGGTGACCTTTTTGGCGATGAGCCGGATCTGTTCCTCGCTCAGACGGTTGTCCTCGCTGACCTCGTTGTTCGCCTTGCGGATCGCGTTGACGATCTTCTCGATATCGAATGCGACTTCGACTCCGCTTCTTTTGATGATCTTCATAACCTGCCTCCTTTCCCCCTTATGCGCCCTTCCGCGAAAAAAAGAGCGCCCCTTGGAAGGAACGCTTATACTATACTACATCTTGTGGGATTTGTCAATACTTTTCTACAATATTTTGGGATAAAATATTTTTGACGGCACAAGATATTGTGTCAAAGCAAAAACCTGCGCATTTGCTTGCGTGAAACAAATGGCGCAAAAAGTTACACGCGCAAACGCTCATAAAAGCGTGGTTTTGTTGATGACGAGCGAGAAGCGGCAGCCGAGGAATTCCGCGGCGCGGCGGGAGAGCTGCATGCGGTTGAAGTAGATCTCGAAATAGTCCATCACCGAGCAGATCGCCGTGTCGATCTCGATGTTGAGGGTGATGAGTTTCTCTTCCCGCCCCACCGTGAGATACGACCGTTCCGCGGCGAGGTTGACGCGCTCGTGGATGCTGACGAGGCGCAAATCGTGCACGGCGCCCCTGACGCGGCTCTTGTGCACGTCCGCCTTGTCGGCGATGATGAGCGCCGAAGAAATATCGGAAACGGGAAGCCCGTACTGCTCGTCGTGATTGCCGATCGCCGTCATGATCTCGGCGGCGCTCACGTAGTCGAGCCCCAACCGGACGAGGATCTTATAGGCGAGGATGGCGCCGCTCTGCGCGTGGTCGGTGCGGTTGACGCAGTTGCCGATGTCGTGCAGATACCCCGCGAGTTCGGCGAGGCGGACGCGCGCGGGTTCCGCGCCGAGACCGCGCAGGATATCCCCCGACCATTTGCTGACGATGGCCGCGTGCCGCTTGGAATGCTCGGTGAACCCCAGCGTTTCCAGCTGTTTTTCCGACATCGTCATGATGGCTTCGACTTCTTTGTCCGACTTCAATGCGGAAAGTTCAAGCATGATCAGATCTCCGTAACGGTGAGGCTCTTTAAGATCTCCTCATATTTGGCGCGCGTAAAGGAAACGGTGCCGAACGTCGTGACCGCAGCGGTGCCTGCGGCGACGCCGCCGCGGAGGATCTCATCGAGCGGGGCGCCCTGTTTGAGCAGCAGCGATGCGGCGGCGACCATGCCGTCCCCCGCGCCCACCGTGGAATTGACGGCGACGTGGATGCTCTTGCAGTAATAATTCTTGTGCCCGTCCGTGATGATCGCCCCTTCCCTGCCCAACGAAAGCAGGACGGCCTTGGCGCCGCGGTCGAGCAGCTCGTAGCAGCCCGAAAGCTGATCGGAGCGTTCGCGGAGTTCGCGGCCGAGCGTGCTCTCCAATTCGTCGAGGTTGGGCTTGACGAGGTCGACGCCCGCGGCAAGCGCCGCATTCAGCCGCGCGCCTTCCGCGTCGGCGACGCGCAGCGAGGAAGGATGCACGACGGAAAATAACTTCCCGTAATAGGAAGGATCGGCGCCGCGCGGCAGCCCGCCGGAGATGACGGTGACTTCCGCCTGCGCGGAGAGATCCTCGACGAGTTTGAGCAGTTCGCCGCTCTTTTCCGCCGTGACGGCGTGACCGACGTCGTTGATCTCGGTGAGCATCGACTTATTGTCGATAAATTTATAATTTTCACGCACGTGGCCTTCGTTCCAGACGAAGGTGAACGGCACGCGTTCCCGCGCGAGCACGCGTTCGAACATGGCGCCGTTTTCCTGGTACATAAACCCCGTCGCGTAGGCGCGCGCCCCCAGGCGCGAGACGCCGATGGCGACGTTGAGCGCTTTGCCCGTGAAGGTGAGCGACTTGCTCTTTACAACGTTGACTTTGCCGACGTTGAGCGAATCGAGTTCCACCGTGACGTCAATGCACGGGCTCAGGCATACGGTTAAGATCATGACAAAAAACTCCCTTGCGGGGTGTGCGGCTTCCCGCCGCATCCCCCTGCTTTATTATAATATATCGCAGGGAAGATTGCAAGACCCGCCGCGGAAATTCTTTGTCGATTTTTACACAAATCCATCCGTATTATGCGCATAATCTGCATAAAAAATGCCCGCATCCCTGCGGGCGTTTTTTATCGTACAGTATGTCACATGGAGATCATTTGCAGCGTCTCATACAGCTCGTAATTGAACTTCTTTTTCATGGAGACCGCCTCGATGATATCCATATCGATGATCTCGTTCTTGCGGATGCCGACGACGCGGTTGCCGATGCCTTCTTTCAGCAGGCGCACCGCCTTGTTGCCGAACTGTGCGGCGAGCATTCTGTCCGCCATGGACGGCGAACCGCCGCGCTGCACGTGGCCGATGTTGGTGGCGCGCACCGAATAGGTGGTGACTTCCTGCAGCTTTTTGGCAAATTCCTCCGCAGACATGACGCCTTCCGCGATGACGATGATGTTGGAATGCTTCCCGTTGGCGCGCGAACGGTTGATGCGCGCGACGATCTCTTCCAGGTTGAATGCGATCTCGGGAACGACGATGATCTCCGCGCCGGACGTGATGCCCGCATACAGGGCAATGTCGCCGCAGTGGCGGCCCATGACTTCCACGACGGAGATACGCTCGTGCGAGTTCATCGTATCGCGCAGCTTATTGATGGCTTCGAGGCAGGTATTGACCGCCGTGTCGAACCCGAGCGTATAATCGGTATATTCGAGGTCGTTGTCGATGGTGCCGGGGATGCCGATGGTCGGGATGCCGAAATTTTCCGTCAGGCATTTGGCGCCGCGGAAGGAACCGTCGCCGCCGATGACGACGAGGCCTTCGATGCCCCGCCTTTCGAGCGTGGCGACCGCCTGCTTCTGCCCTTCTTTGGTGAGCATTTCCAAGCATCTCGCCGTCCGCAGTTTGGTGCCGCCGCGCTGAACGATGTCGGATACGCTGCGCATATCCATATTCGTCATCTCGTCGTCAATGAGCCCCGCGTACCCCCTTTCGATGCCGTAGACCTCCATGCCGAAATAGATGGCGGTACGGACGACGGCGCGGATCGCGGCGTTCATCCCGGGGGCGTCGCCCCCGCTCGTCAATAGACCAATTCGTTTCATGTTCAGACCCTCCGCTTTTGCAGATAATTCTCACTCTCGGAATATTATAACAAATATTTTCCGAAAAGGAAAGGCTTTTCGCCAACTTTTTTTGTTTTCCGGCAAATCTTCGCGGGCGGTCAGACCAGCTTGATGCATTTTTCCGGCAAAAAAGCGTGCAATTCCGCCGCAAACGCCCGATTGAGCGTCACCGCGTATTCATACCGCTTGCCGCCGTGCAGGATCTTCGTTTGCTGGCTGCCTGCATAATCGCCGAGCATCTCCAAAAGCTCGCCGAAGTCCTCTTCGGAAAGTGCGCGCGCGTCCAGCCACAGCACCTGCGGCCGCATTTCTTCCGACGCGTTTTCCTCGGCCTTCCCCTTCTCATCCGTCGGCTCGCTGAATTCTTCAAGCTTTTCCAGCTTGATGACGGGCTGTTTTTCGGGATCGATGTCGATCTTTCCGCTCAGGCTCACCACCGCGTCGAGGCGGAGATACGGCCTGATGCGCTCGTACACCTTGGGGAAGGCGATGCACTCCACGCTCCCGTACAGATCCTCCACGGTGATAAACGCCATCGGCGCGCCCGCTTTCGTCATCATTTTTTTGATGCCGGCGACGATACCGCCCATGCGCACGGGCTGATCCGCCTTCAGCTGATGGTAGGTGCGGAATCCCGTTTCCTCGTCCTGCTCAAAGTCGGCAAGCATGCCGCAATGGAAGGTCTCGTCGCGGAAATAGCGAAGATAGCGTTCAAACGGATGTCCGCTGACGTATACGCCGAGCACGGATTTTTCTTTGGAAAGCAGTTCGGTAAGATCCCATTCGGGAATGTCGGGGAAGTTGGCCTTGGGGGCCTCCTCCTTGATGATGCTGCCGAACAGCGAGAGCTGCGCGCCCTGTTTTTCCTTATCGATGGCGGCGATGCGACGCATGAGGTCTTCATAGACGGCGTGGCATTGCGAACGCCGGATCCCCATGCCGTCAAAGGCGCCGCCGAAGATCATCGCCTCCACCATTCGCTTGTTGACGAACTTGGTGCAGCGCATGAGGAAGTCGGAAAAATCTTTGAATTTTCCGTTCCGTTCGCGCTCTTCGATGACGCTTTCCATGGCGGAAAGCCCCACGCCGCGCAGGGCGCAAAGCCCGAAACGCAGCCCGTTTCCCTGTACGGAAAAGTACGCCTTGGAAAGGTTGACGTCGGGCGGGAGCACGTCGATGTTCTTTTCCTTCATATACACGACGTACTTGGCGATCTCGTCGATCTTATCGATGCGGTTGTTGAGCACGCCCGCCAGAAATTCCTTGGGATAGTATTTTTTGAGGTATGCCGTCTGATAGGTGACGACGGCGTACGCCGCGGCGTGCGATTTGTTGAAGGCGTAGGAAGCGAAACTCTCCATCTGCGCGAAGAGTTCGGCGGCGACGTCTGCGGGAATGCCGTGCGCGGCGCAGCCCGTGATGTTCCCGCCCGATTCGATGTCGCCCGAAATAAACTTATCCTTCTGCGCCATCAGCTCGCTGCGGTGTTTTTTCGCCATGGCGCGGCGGACGAGGTCTGCCTGCCCCAGCGAGTATCCCGCAAGGTTCTGGAAGATCTGCATGACCTGTTCCTGGTAGATGATGACGCCGTACGTCTTTTCAAGGATGGGCTTCAAGAGGGGCGTTAAGTATTTGATATGCGCGGGATCCGCCCTGTTTTTGAGGTAGGTGGGGATAAAGTCCATCGGCCCCGGGCGATAGAGGGAGATGCCCGCGATGAGATCTTCGAGGCAGTTGGGCTGCAGCTGCTTCATGAACTTCTTCATGCCGCCCTGTTCCAGCTGGAACACCGCGTCCGTATCCCCTTCCGAGATGAGCTGATAGGCGAGCGGATCGGAGCAATCCTGCCCGAATTCGATCCGGCGGCCGGTGTCCTCAAAAATGTAATCGCATGCCTTCTTGATATCGGTGAGCGTGGTGAGCGCGAGGAAGTCCATCTTCAGCATGCCGATGGATTCGACTTCCTTCATGTCGAACTGGGTGGTGATATCCTCGCCGTTGCGCGAAAGCGGCACGTTGTCGGCGATCTTTTTGCGGCAGATGACGACGCCCGCCGCGTGCATGGACGTATTCCGCGGCATGCCTTCGAGCTTGAGCCCCATATCGATGACGCGCTTGAGCGTCTCGTCCGTCTCGTATGCCTCGATAAATTCCGGGTTGCGCTTTTTTTCCTGGTCCTCGAGTTTTTTCAGCGCCTCCTCGTGCTTGTCCGGATCCCCTTCCGTTTCAGCGACCTTCCTGCGGCACTTCTCGATGTCAAGGCCGAGAAGTTCGCGGATGGTCGATTTGCCGTCCATGAGTTTGGCAACGCGGTCGGTCTCCGAATACGGGACGCGCATGACGCGCCCGACGTCCTTGATGACGGCGCGCGAGGCGAGCGTACCGAAGGTGACGATCTGCGCCACGTTTTCCGGATGATAGCGCTCGCGGACGTATTCGATGGTCTCGTGTCGGCGCTCCGTGCAGAAGTCGACGTCGAAGTCGGGCATGGAAACGCGGTCGGGATTGAGAAAGCGCTCAAAGAGCAGATCGTAGCGCAGCGGATCCACGTTCGTGATGCCGATGGAATAGGCGACGATGGACCCGACGCCCGAGCCGCGGCCGGGGCCGACGGGGATATCGTGCAGGCGCGACCAGTTGATGTAGTCCCAGACGATGAGGAAATAGTCGGCAAAGCCCATCTTGATGATGACGCTCAGCTCATATTCGGCGCGCTTTCTGATCTCCTCGGTGACGACGGGATACCGCTTGGGCAGCCCTTCCCAGGTGAGCCGCGTCAGATATTCGGGCGAAGGCGTGCCGTCGTCGGCGGTATACAGCGGGATGAGCGACTTGTCGTAGACGGGCGAGCCGTTGTCCTTCAGGTTGAAGGGCGTGTCCGTATCCGAAACTTTGTCCGCAATGACGCGCGTATTGGAGATGGCGCGCGGTAAATTGGGAAAAAGCGCCGCCATCTCGTCGCCCGACTTCATGTAGAATTCATGCGTCTGCATTTTGAGGCGGGCGGGATCGTCGAGGGTGCGCTTCATCTGGATGCACATGAGCACGTCCTGCATCTCCCAATCCTCTTTGTGCAGATAATGCACGTCGTTGGTGGCGACGAGCTCGATTCCCGTCTCCTCGGAAAGCCGGACCATGAGCGGAAGGATCTGTTTCTGTTCGGGGATGCCGTGATCCTGGATCTCCAGGTAAAAATCCTCGCCGAACGTTTCCTTCATGGAGAGCGCAAACGCCTTTGCCGCCTCGTACTCGCCCTGCATCAGAAGGCGCGGGATGCGCCCTGCCAGGCAGGCGGAGAGGCAGATGACCCCTTCCGTATGCTCTTTGAGCACGGTGTAGTCGATGCGGGGACGGTAATAGTATCCGTCCACGAACGCAAGCGAATCGAGCTGGACGAGATTGATGTATCCCGCCTTGTTTTTGGCGAGCAGGATGAGGTGATCGGCGGACTGGCTCTCCTTGACGCGATAGTCGTCGGTGACGTAAAATTCGCAGCCGATGATGGATTTGATCTTATGTTTTTTGCACTCCTCGGCAAAATACAGCGTCGCATACATGTTGCCGTGATCGGTGATGGCAACGGTATCGATGTTATTTTTGACGCAATGGTCGATGAGATCGTCTACCTTGACGGCGCCGTCCAGAAGGCTGTATTCGGTGTGCAGGTGCAGATGTACGAAGTCTGTCATGTCAGTGTTCCAATCCGTTGTAGATCTCCATGAGCCGGCGCATGCGGTGATTGACGCAGCTCTTGGAAAGGCGAAGCCGGGCGGCGAGTTCGGAGAGCGATTCCATGGGGAAAGAAAGGCGGAGCGCGGCAAGTTCCGCCAGAGCGGGATCGAGCGAGGAAAGCCCGATCTTCTTTTGGATGACGCCGATGGCGAGCGCCTGATTCGCGCTGGCGCGCGCCGTGCGGTCGATGTTCCCCGTGAGGCAGTTGTTGGCGCGGTTTTCGTAATTTGCCTCATCGCGCGAAGCGGAGACGGCGTTCAGCTTTTTTAAGGCGCCTTTTGCGCCTACGAGCGAAAAAAAATCGGAGAGCGCGTCGCGGCTCTTCATATATACGACCACGCTTTCTCCGCGCACGATGCACTTGGCGAGCAATTCAAACCGTTCGAGCAGCAGGCAGAATTCCTCTGCCGCCTGCATGTGGGAAAAGACGAATTCGAGGTGATAGCCCGTCTTGCTGCCGCCCTGCGGGAGCGTACAGCTGCCGCCGCCCAGAAAGGCGCCCTTCACGTATGCGAGCGCACAGCAGTCGTTTTCCGTAAGATAGGGAGAAATGCCGAGGCTGAGCGAGAAGGAACCGGCCTCGCGGCGCAGGATGCCCGTCTCCGCGAGGATGCGCGCCGCCTGCTCGCCGCGGCAGGAAAACGTGAGTTTATCGCGCGAGCGCTTGGGATCCACCACCGCCTCGCGCAGCTCCATGCGGACGCCGTACACCGACTCGAGCAGGGAAACGAAATATTCCGCCACGCGGTCGTTTTCGCTGACGATCTCAAAGCCGACCCCCTCCCTTCCCGCCGTAACCGCGCCGCTCGTGCGCAGAAAGGCCGAAAGCGCCGCCACTTTGCAGCAGGCGTTTTCGGGAGGCGACGCGATGAGGTCGCGCTTGACTTCCCAGGTAAAATTCGCCACTTACAGGTTCCTCTTTTTGTATTCCGCCAGGCGGAATTGCGGCGTGCGGCCGTCGATGTTGTCGATGCGGTCGAGCGGGACCCCCACGCGCAGGATCTGCTCCTCCGCCAGATGATAATCGCCGATGCGGTCGATGGAATGCGCGTCGGAATTGATGACGAAGCGCACGCCCGTATCCGCCACGGCGGCGAGCTCCTCGTCGCTTAAATGCGGTTTTTTGGCGCTGATCTCAAGGTACGTGCCGTAATCGCGGCAGCATTTGGCAACTTCCACCGCGTCGGCAAAGCACTGATAATTGAGATGCGTGACCACGTCCACGGGATTTTTCATGACGGCGTTGAGATACGCCTGCGTCGTATCCTTGACGAGCTGACGCGAAGGCCGGATGTGCAGCCCCTTTTTCACGAAGCTGGAAAAAGCAAACTGGAACCCGTCGTATAACGTCTCGTAATGCACGTAGACGTGAATGCCGATAAGATACAGGTCGAAAACGCTGAAGTCTTCCGGGGTGAGATCGCACAGCCCCGAACGGCCGCGGATGTTCGATTCGATGCCGACGAGCACGCGCACGCCGGATCTCTCTTCCGCCTCGCGGCACTCGCGGATGAATTGCGGCATTTCCTTGCGGCGGATGCCGAGCGCTCTGTGGGAAAAACCGTGCTCGGTGGCGCCGATCGCAGTCAGACCCATTTCCTTGGCGCGCATCGCGTTTTCCAGCAAGGTGTTCTTGCCGTCGGAAAATTTGGTATGCGTATGATAATCTGCTGTGAGTTTCATCGTTCTCCTTTGGTGTTCTGCCTGCGTATCCGTCAGACGATGCGGCGGATCTCCTCGCGCAGCAGGACGCCCGTCTGCGCATAGACCTGTTTGCGTACGAAGGCGATCAGCGCCGAAACGTCCGCGCTGCTCCCGCCGTCGCTGATGATAAAATTCGCGTGTGCCGACGAGACGAATGCCCCGCCGATCCGCGCGCCTTTCAGCCCGCAGCGGTCGATGAGTTCCCCGGCGCTTTCTCCCTCCGGGTTGACAAAGACGCAGCCCATGCTTCTGCCCTTGGGAAGATCCTTGCGGCGCATGCGGAAATAGCAGGTGTTTCGCTCGATCTCCTCGCGGTAGGAAAACCGCAGCATAAGCGACGCGCCGAGCACGGCGATGCCGCCCTGAAAGACGCTGCGCTTGTTCCCGAAGAGGCAGTCCCCCTTCCCGAGGACGGCGATCCTGCCGCGGTCGAGGGCGACGACGCGGCAGACGAGATCGGAAAAATGTCCGTCGCGGACGCCTGCGTTCATGGCGATCCCGCCGCCGACCGTCATGGGGATGCCCGTAAAACATTCGGCGCCGGAAAGAAGGCGGGCGCGCGCAAACCGGCAGAGCGCTCCGCCCGTCACGCCCGCGCCGCAATAGACTTCCGTCCCGTCCGCATACAGCGCGTTGAGGGCGGAAAAGCGGACGATCACCCCTTCATACTCCCCGTCGGGCGGCAGAACGTTTGCCCCCGCGCCGAGAAAATAGTGCGGGATGCGCTCGCGCAGGAGCACGCAGAGAAGTTCGGCGGCCTCCTCCACCGTCCGCGGAGAGACGGCGACGGCGGCGCTTCCGCCCACGCCGATCGTCGTGCAGCGGGAAAATGCGAGGCTGCGCACCGCGGGAAGTTCGGGAAAGCGATTTTTAACAAACGCATACAGGTCCAATTCTGTTCCCCCATATGATATCACATTTTGCGGAAAATTTCAAATCTTTTTCAAAAATTTCATGAGCTTTTTCCGTCCGTCCGCACTGCCGCACAAAAGGCGCATTTCGTCGAGCGCTTCCCGGGAAGAAAAGACGCTTGCCGTCAGCCCGCACTGCGGGGCAGAAACGTCATCCGTGCCGGAAATGACGGGATACATGCCGATCGAAGCGAGTTTTGCCTGCGTCTTCTCCCCGAGCAGGACGGAAAGAAAGACGCGGCACGCCGCGGCGTGTTCCCCCGAGAGCATGGAAATGTATTGGTACAGGTCGCAGAACTGCGTGAGCGGCTCCGCCGATACGTCCGCGCCGCGGGCGGCAAAGCGGCACAGATCGCGCTGGGTCCCCAAGAGGCGGTCGTATTCCCCGTTCAGAAAAGCGACGTAGGCGCGCATGGAATCCTCTGTGCGCCCCTCTACGCCGCCGAGGGCGGCGGCGACTTCAACGAGGTTCTCACCGCCGCGGGAGATCACCGTCCGCGTTCCCGTTGCGCCCGCGCGGGAAAAGAGCGCGTACGCGCCGCGGCACCAGGGAAGCGCGAGCACTTTGCCGTTGACTTCGCCGCCGGAAAACCCGCCGCCGAGGGGGAGACTGTACTCCGCGCCCGCAGAAAACCCGATGCCGAACGAGAGAAGGTCCGGCTTTTGTCCGCGGGCAAGCGCGTCTTCGGCGCCTTCCGCGGTATAGGAGGAAACGAGGAATTTTACGCCTTCCGTCTGCGCTTCCGCGCGGCGCGCCGCCGCGCGCAGAAAGGACGTGCGCGAGCCTTTGCCGCCCTCAAACGTATCGACGTTCCAGATGCGGACGACCTCGCACGGCGACGGATCTTCTTCGGCGACGGGGCGGGAAAGAAAAAACACGGCGCCCGCGACGGCGAGCACGAGCAGGAACGCAACCGCCCGCATCAGGGGCTTTTTTGCCTTCATGCGTCTACTATATGCGGCTTTACGCCGAAAAATCACAAGGGACGCCCCGACGGGGCGCCCCTTCCGCTCCCGCCGTCCGCCCGCGGGGCAAACGGCAAAAGCTGTATCAAAAAGCGGAACGGCTTCCGCTGCCTTATCAGTTTGTGCAGACGAAAGCCGTTTATTCGTGCGTTCAGCGGCGGATCTGTCCGTTGCCGCGGATGAGATATTTGTAAGTGGTGAGTTCCCTCAGCCCCATGGGGCCGCGCGCATGCAGCTTCTGCGTGGAAATGCCCATCTCCGCGCCGAACCCGAACTCAAATCCGTCGGTGAACCGCGTGGAAGCGTTTACGTATACGCACGCCGAATCGACCTCCCGCAGGAACCGCTCGGCGGCGCGCGCATCCGAGGTGACGATCGCCTCGCTGTGACGGGTGGAATGCGCATTGATCCATGCGATCGCCTCCTCCACGCCCTCCACCGTCCGCACGGACAGTTTGAGGGAAAGGTATTCGGTGAAATAATCCTCTTCCTTGGCGGGCAGGACGGACGGACAGGCGCGCTGCGCCTCCTCGTCGCCGACGAGCACGACGCCGCGCTCCGTGAGCGCCGATGCGAGCTCGTTCAGCATGGGGAGCGCCGCGCGGTCGATGACCAGGCTCTCGCAGGCGTTGCACACGCTCGTGCGCTGCGTCTTGGCGTTGATGAGGATCTTTTTCGCCATGCCGGCGTCCGCCGTCTTTTCGACGTAAATATGGCAGTTCCCCGTTCCCGTTTCAATGACGGGGACGGCGGCGTTTTCCAGCGTCGTCCGGATGAGGTTGGCCCCGCCGCGCGGGATCAGCACGTCCAAAACGCCCTTCTGCCGCATGAATTCCCTTGCGCTCTCGTGCGAGCGATCCTCGATGAGCTGGATGAATTCGGGGTCGAACCCGCCCGCGCGCAGCGCATCCTTGATGACGCGCACGATGGCGGCATTGGAACGGTATGCGTCTCCGCTGCCGCGGAGCACCACGGCGTTGCCGCTCTTGATGCACAGACCGATCGCATCCGCCGTGACGTTGGGGCGCGCCTCGTAAATGATGCCCACGACGCCGAACGGCACGCGCACCTGCTCGATCGAAAGCCCGTTTTCCGCCGTGTGCCGCCCGATGATTTCGCCCACGGGGCAGGGCAGGTGCACGAGCTGCCGCAACCCCTCGGCGATGCCCGCGATGCGCGCTTCGTTGAGGAGCAGCCGGTCGCGGAACTGTTCGCCGCGCGTGCAGGCGTCAACGTCCGCCGCGTTCTCGCGGATGAGAAAGCCGGCATTGCCGCAGAGCGCTTCCGCCGCGAGGCCGAGCATCTGATTTTGCTGCGCTTCCGACGCGTACGCGATCGCCGCGGCATGTTCCTTGCAGAGCAGACAGGTTTCGGATACGGTCATATTCATCCTCCCTTTTTTTCAAGTATAACAAAAAAATGCGGCGCTGTCAAATGCGCCGCCCGTACGCTCGTACGGTTATTCTTCTTCGTCCTCTTCGGGAAGTTCGACGTTGTGCCAGACGGTTTGTACGTCGTCGTTCTCCTCGAGCTTGTCGAGCATCTTGCGGAAGGTCTCCAGCTTGTCTTCGGGGAGGGCGATCCGGCTCTGCGGGATCATGGAAAGCTCCGCCGAGAGGAAGGAAAGCCCCTTCCCTTCCAGGAATTTACGCACTTCGGAAAATGCGGAAACGGACGTGTAGATCTCGTAAACGTCTTCCTGCGTGACGACGTCGTCCGCGCCCGCCTCGATGGCGTAGTCGGTGACGGTGTCCTCGTCGAGATCGGGCGTGCGCTCGATGACGATGAGGCCCTTGTTGTCAAACATATAAGAGACGCTGCCCGTGGTGCCCAGCGAGCCGCCGTGCTTGGACATGATCGCGCGGATATCGCCCGCCGTGCGGTTGTTGTTGTCGGTCAGCGTGGAGATGATGACCGCTGCCCCCGCAACGCCGTATCCTTCATAGGTGAGTTCCTTGTAATCCTTATCCCCGAGCTCGCCCGCCGCGCGCTTGATGGAGCGCTCGATGTTTTCGTTGGGCATATTTGCCGCCTTTGCCTTGGCAATGACGTCCGCGAGCTTGGAGTTGGTCGCAGGGTTGGGGTTCCCCTTGGCTGCGACGGCGATCTCCCTGCCGATCTTGGTGAAGATCTTCCCTCTTGCGGCGTCTGCCTTACCCTTCTTTGCCGCGATGTTGTGCCATTTGCTGTGTCCGGACATAGTAACCTCCTCCGCCCCTTCGGCGGTTATTCTTCAAATTGTCTGCGTTTGAGCAGATACATGGCGACGGACGCGGACACCGCCGCGTTCAGGCTTTCCGCCGTTTCCGCCATGGGAATGCGCACCGTACGGTCTGCGCGGGCGCGCACGCATTTGCTGAGCCCGTTCCCCTCGTTGCCGATGCAGAGCGCGAAGCGCTCCGGCGGCAGGAAGGAGAACAGGTTTTCCCCGTCCATATCCGCCGCAAGAAAGGGGATCCCCTCGAGAGCGGCGAGCACCTGCTCATGCGTGCCCGCCATCAGCCGCACGAAAAACACCCCGCTCATGCTCGCCCGCACGCACTTGGGCGCGAACGGGTCGGCGCAGCCGATGAGATAGACGTCGCGATAACCCGCCGCATTGGCCGTCCGCACGATCGCGCCGACGTTGGCGGGGTCGGAAACGCCGTCCAAAACGAGGCAGCTCCCCTCCGGCGGGCGCAAAGCGGCGCGGGGAATGCGCACTTCGGCGGCGATGCCCTGCGGGGTCTTTTCGTCGCAGAGCGCGCGGAACGCGTCCGCACCGAACGTACACGCGGGCAAAGAAAACGTCTCCCCCGCGTAATCCTCGCGGACGGCGAGCCGTACGACTTCCATGCCGCTTTCCACCGCCTCGCGCACCATCTTTTCCCCTTCTACGAGGAATGTGCCGCGCGCTTTTCTGCCCTTTTTTTCCTTTAAAGCGGCAAATTCACGGACGAGCGGATTGTTTCTCGAAAGGATGACCGTCTTTTCCATAGAGAAAAAGCCTTTTTGCAAAGGCTTCTTGTTTGAGTGATCTCCGCAGACAGCCGCGATGATTGCGGATCCTGCGGAAAAAAGCTTACAGCGCCGCCTTTGCCTTGCCGCAAAGTTCGGCAAACGCCGCTGCGTCCGTAACGGCAAGATCGGCGAGCACCTTTCTGTTCAGCTCGATGCCGGCAACTTTCAGCCCGTGCATGAGCTTGGAATAGGAAAGCCCGTTGATGCGCGCGCCCGCATTGATGCGCGCGATCCAGAGCGAACGCATGTCGCGCTTTCTGCGCTTTCTCCCGATATACGCATAGTTGAGCGACTTCATCACCGCCTCGCGCGCGATGCGGTACGACTTGCTCTTGTTGCCGAAGTAGCCCTTGGCGAGCTTTAAGATCTTTCTACGCTTTTTAACGGCATTGACGCCTCTTTTGATACGCATGCTTTACCTCCCGTTAGTCCTTATAAGGAATCATCTTCTTGACCGTCTTTTCGTGCGTGGAAGCGACGAGCGTAGACTGACGAAGATTTCTCTTTCTCTTTCTGTTCTTGGTTTCGGCTTTGTGGTTCTTGCCGCCGTGCGCGCGGTTGACCTTGCCGCTTCCGGTAAGCCAGAAGCGCTTTTTCGTCGCGCTGTGCGATTTCTGCTTGGGCATAACGATTTCCTCCAAATAAATGTTATCGAACTTGTCTATCTGTCTGCCGCATGCGCGGCGAGAATAGCTTATTTTTTTGCGGGCCCCAGGATCATGATGATGTTGCGCCCTTCCATGGCGATGGGCTTTTCGACGACGCAGACTTCCTTCAGCATCTCCGCAAAGCGCACCATCACGTCTTTGGCGAGCGAGGAATGCGCCATCTGCCTGCCGCGCAGGCGGATGGAGACCTTGACTTTGTTCCCCGCTTCGAGGAACTTGGTCGCCTGCCTTGCCTTGACGTTGATGTCGCCGACGTCGATGGTCATGGAAAGCTGTACTTCCTTGATCTCCACGACCTTCTGATTTCTGCGGTTCTCCTTCTCCTTTTTCGCCTGTTCGAAACGGAACTTCCCGTAATCCATGATCTTGCAGACGGGCGGGACGGCGGTCGGAGAGATCTTGACGAGATCGAGCCCCGCTTCTTCCGCAAGGCGCATGGCCTGCGCGGGCGTCATGACGCCGAGCATTTCCCCCGTCGCCGCGATGACGCGGATCTCGCGATCGCGGATGTCGCCGTTCGTTTGATGCTGCTGTTTTTGCGGTTTGATGATCGGATACCTCACAGAAAAAATTAACGGGCTGCACAAAGTGCAACCCGTGATAAACTGCCTCCGCCGCGCGTTTTGCGCGGAGATCAACAAATTATCTGCACGTGCCGACGAATGCCGCACGGCGAGAAGAGCTGCTCTTCTGCTTTGACCTTGCATAGTTTAGCATATCTCTTCCCGTTTGTCAATTGATTTTACGGCCGTTTTCAAAAAATTTTCTTGCTGTCGTTCTCCTCGCGGAGCATGGCGATAAAGTCCGCCTTCGTCATGGCGCCGATATCCCCTTCGCCCCTGCGGCGGACGGAGACCGTGCCTTCTTCCATCTCCTTATCGCCGACGACCAGCTTGTAAGGGACCTTCTCCATCTCCGCGTCGAGGATCTTCCTGCCGAGTTTTTCCTTGCGCAGGTCGGCGGAAGCGCGCAGCCCAAGCGCATTGATCTCGTCCGAAAGAGCCTTCGCATACTCGGCGGCGCGGTCGGTGATGGGCAGCACGCGCACCTGTTCGGGCGCAAGCCAGACGGGGAATTTGCCCGCAAAGTGCTCGATCAGGATGCCGATGAAACGCTCGATGGAGCCGAACACGACGCGGTGGATCATGATCGGGCGGTGTTTCTGCCCGTCCTCGCCCACGTATTCCGCCTCGAAGCGCTGCGGAAGCTGGAAGTCGAGCTGGATGGTACCGCACTGCCAGGTGCGGCCGATGCTGTCCTCGAGATGGAAGTCGATCTTCGGCCCGTAGAAGGCGCCGTCGCCCTCGTTGACGACGTAAGCAAGCCCCAGCTCGTCGAGCGCCTCGCGCAGCGCCTCCGTCGCGCGCTCCCAATCTTCGTCGCTGCCGATGGAATTGTCGGGGCGGGTGGAAAGTTCAACGTGGTATTTGAAGCCGAACAGCGTATAGACCTCGTTGATGATGCGGACGACGCCCTTGATCTCCGGCTTGATCTGTTCCGGCGTCATGAAGATGTGCGCGTCGTCCTGCGTGAAACAGCGCACGCGCATGAGCCCGTGCAGCTGACCGCTCTTCTCGTGGCGGTGCACGAGGCCGAGTTCGCCCATCCGGATGGGAAGATCTTTATAGCTGTGCGGGGTCAGCTTGTACACGAGCATCCCGCCGGGGCAGTTCATGGGCTTGATGGCGCAGTCCTCCCCGTCGATCTTGGTCGTATACATATTTTCTTTATAATGATCCCAATGCCCGCTCGTTTCCCAAAGGCTGCGGTTCAGGATCATGGGCGTCTGGATCTCGACGTAACCTTCCCGCCTGTGGATCTGACGCCAGTAATCGATGAGAAGATTTTTCAGGATCATGCCGTTCGGCAGAAAGAACGGGAAGCCTCTGCCCTCGTTGAGGAGCGCAAACAGCTTCATCTCCTTGCCGAGTTTGGTGTGATCGCGCTTCTTCGCCTCCTCGAGCATGGTGAAATAGGCTTCCATTTCCTCCTTTTTGGGGAAGGCGGTGCCGTAGATGCGGGTGAGCATCTTCTTCTTTTCGTCGCCGCGCCAGTAAGCGCCCGCGATGGACGTCAGCTTGAACGCCTTGATCTTACCCGTCGAGGGAAGATGCGGGCCGCGGCACAGATCGGTAAAGGTGCCCTGCTTGTAAAAACTGATCTCCTCCCCCTCGGGAAGATCCTGGATGAGCTCGACTTTATAATTTTCGTGATACTTGCTCATGAGCGCGATCGCCTCTTCGCGGGGCAGCGTGAAGCGCTCCACGGGCAGATTGCTCTTGATGATCTTCTTCATTTCCGCCTCTACCTTGGCAAGATCTTCCATGGTGATGGGCGTCTTGAAGTCGACGTCGTAATAAAACCCGTTGTCGATGACGGGGCCGATGGCAAGTTTGCAGGTGGGATAGACGGTCTTGAGCGCCTGCGCCAGCACGTGCGCGCAGGTATGGCGGTATACGTCCAGCCCCTCCCTGTCTTTGAGCGTGACGATCTCCAGCGCGTCGCCCTCCGCAAGCTCGTGGGAAAGGTCGCACAGGCGGCCGTTTACTTTTGCGGCGACGGCCGCGCGGGCAAGCCCTTCGCTGATCGCCTGCGCCGCTTGCAGGCAGGTCGCACCCGCGTCGAGCGCGAGCAGATCGCCGTTTTTCAACGTAATGTTCATAGGATCCTCCTCCGGATAAAATAAAAACGCCCTTAACTTCCCCGACGGGGAATTTAAGGACGCAAGACGTTCGTTGCGCGGTTCCACCTTAATTGCCGCGGGAAAGCCCCGCAGCCGCTTTTTCCGTGTGAAATTTGCCGCATCCGCGGAGCCCGCAGACGGGAACGAAGCGGTTTCGTTTGCCGCGCCGCATGCGGAACTTGCAGCCAAAGGTTCCGCTCTCTGGGAAGTGGCGACGGGACTACTTGTCATCGTCCCCTTTATCATATCCTCCGCGCGCCGTTTTGTCAAGAGAAAATCGCACGTTCGGCGTAATATTTTTGCAGGAAATCGCTCACGGAGTCCTCCACCTTCCCGAGGCAGTAGACGAGCCCGGCGTCCGAGAGCACGATCTCCGTTTTCATGTCCTCCTCCCCCGTGAGGCGGCTGCGGCGCAAAGGCGCAAAATTTTCGCCGAAAACGGTATTCCCGCGCAGATAGACGCGGCGGCGGCTTTCCCCGGCGAGAAAGGCGCAGAATTTTTTTAAGTCGGAGGCGGAAAATGCAGACGGCACGTAGCTTGCGATCCGTTCCCACTTTTCCCGCAGCGGACCCAGGCAAAAATCGTAAAATCCGTCCACGGCGAACTCGCGCGCGGGGGAGATCTTGCCGCGGATGTACGCCTTATCGCTCTCGAGATCGGCCGAAATGAGCGCTGCAAGCAGCAGACGCCGCTCGTCCCCGCGCAGCGAAACGTTCAGGCTGCGGCGCAGAAAGCGGTATTTATAGCCGATCCCCACGATCTCCGCAAGCTTATCTTTGACGTCGCCGAGCACGCGCGGCTGCGTCCCTTCGCGCATACGGATGCCGAGCGCGGTGCGTCCGGGCGCAAAAATCAGCTCCCCCTCGCCGCCCGCCGCGAGCAGGCCGCTCATCACGCCGTTGTACAAATAGGTGATAAAACTGCCGTTTTCCTGTCTCTCCGAGATCCTGATTTCTTCCACAACTTTATTGTATGCCCGTTTGCGCGTTTTATTTATGCGGGCAGACGAGAAGGGGAACTTCCCTTCCATTCCGCTTGACTTTCTTAAAAAAATAAGATAAAATACAAAGACAATCTGCATTTTTCGGGAGAAAAACAGCGTATGGACATGAAAACGGTCGAACAAAAATGGCAGGCCCGTTGGGAAAAAGCCAAATTCAACGCCTTCGACCCCAAGGACACCGAGCGCCCCAAGTGGTACGTGCTCGAGATGTTCTCCTACCCTTCCGGGGCAAAACTTCACATCGGGCACTGGTATAATTACGGCCCGACCGATTCGTATGCCCGCTTCAAGCGCATGCAGGGCTACAACGTGTTCCAGCCGATGGGCTTCGACGCGTTCGGTCTGCCTGCGGAAAACTACGCCATCAAGACGGGCGTCCACCCCAAGGATTCCACCGAGAAGAACATTGAAACGATGGAGCATCAGCTCCGCGCCATGGGCGCAATGTTCGACTGGTCGGCGGAGATTAAAACCTGCGGGGAAGATTACTACAAATGGACGCAGTGGATGTTCCTTCAGCTGTACAAAAAAGGCCTCGCCTACCGCAAGGAAGCCCCGGTCAACTGGTGCCCTTCCTGCCAGACGGTGCTCGCCAACGAGCAGGTCGTGGACAACTGCTGCGAGCGCTGCGGTTCGGAAGTCGTCCGCAAAGATCTCACGCAATGGTTCTTCAAGATCACGGACTATGCGGAAGAACTGCTCTCTGGGCTGGACACGCTCGACTGGCCGGAAAAGACCAAGGCGATGCAGCGCAACTGGATCGGCAAGTCGACGGGCTGCGAGATCGAATTTTCCTGCGAAAGCGGCGATAAGATCCGCGTCTTTACCACCCGCTGCGATACCGTATTCGGCGTGACGTACGTCGTGCTCGCGCCGGAGCATCCGCTCGCGCGCAAACTCACCCGCCCCGAACAGGAAAAGGCGGTGGAAGACTACATCGAGTACGCCTCCAAGGCCAACGAGATCGACCGTCTCTCCACCACGCGGGAAAAGACGGGCGTCTTTACGGGCTCCTACTGCATCAACCCCGTCAACGGCAAGCGCGTCCCCGTCTATCTTGCCGATTACGTGCTCTGCTCTTACGGGACGGGCGCCGTGATGGCGGTCCCCGCCCACGACGCGCGCGACTTTGCCTTCGCGCAAAAGTATCATCTCCCCGTAGAAAAGGTCATCGAGAACCCCGACGGCGAGACGGTGCTTCCCTATTGCGAGGACGGCATCGTCATCAATTCCGTGCAGTTCGACGGATTGCGCGGCGAGGAGGCGAGAAAGGCGATCGCAAGGCACCTTTCCCACCTCGGCAAAGGCGGCACGCGCATCAATTACCGCCTGCGCGACTGGCTGATCTCCCGCCAGCGCTACTGGGGCGCCCCCATCCCCGTCATTCACTGCCCCGACTGCGGCGCCGTTCCCGTTCCCGAAAAGGATCTCCCCGTGCGCCTTCCCTACGACGTCGAATTCCGGCCGGACGGCAAATCGCCGCTCGCCAAAAACGAGCAGTTCATGCACACCGTCTGCCCCGTATGCGGCAAACCCGCGCTGCGCGATCCGGATACGCTGGATACCTTTGTCTGTTCAAGCTGGTACTTTTTGCGCTACGTCGACGCGCATAACGACAAGGCGCCCTTCTCCGCAGAGGCTGCGGACAGGCTGCTTCCCGTCGACACCTACGTCGGCGGCGCCGAACACGCCTGCATGCACCTTCTCTACGCGCGTTTCTTCACCAAGGCGCTGCGCGATATGGGCTATCTCCACTTCGACGAGCCCTTCCTTCGCCTCGTTCATCAGGGCGTCATCCTCGGGCCCGACGGCAACCGCATGAGCAAATCCAAGGGTAACGTTGTCTCCCCGGACGAATACGTCGCCGCATACGGCTCCGACGTGTTCCGCCTCTACCTCATGTTCGGCTTCTCCTATACGGAGGGCGGCCCTTGGAACGACGACGGCATCAAAGCGATCGCCAAATTCCTCGACCGCGTGGAAAAGACGGTGCTTTCGATCGCCGCAGAAAAGGCAGGCAAAGACGAGCCGTACGGGCCGGAAGAAAAGAAACTCGATTACGCGCGCAATTTTGCCATCGGGCGCATCACGCGCGATATGGACGCCTTCTCCTTCAATACCGCCGTGGCGCGGCTGATGGAACTTCTCAACGCCGTCACCAAATACGACGCGCTTGCAGTCAAAAACACGAAACTCCTCAAAGAGACCATGCGCGACTTCCTGCTATTGCTTGCGCCCTGCGCGCCCCACTTCTGCGAAGAATTGTGGGAAAAAACGGGCGGAAAAGGGTTTATCTTCGAACAGAGATATCCCGTGGAAAACAAGGACGCGCTCACGCTTGACGAGACGGAATACGCCGTACAGGTCAACAGCAGGATCGTCTGCAAGGCGATGATCGCCAGCGATCTCTCCGATGCCGAAGTGCAGGAATTCGTCTGCGCCCTCCCCGAAGTCAAGGAAAAACTTGCCGGGCGGCCCGTGAAAAAATGCATCGTCGTCAAGGGGCGTCTCGTCAATTTGATCGGCTGAATCTTCGCAAAACGCAAAAAAAGCGGGCAAAATGCCCGCTTTTTTGTATTTCAGCGCATGGATCACTTATAGTATGCGTGACATAATACTTTGCAGATCGCGTTATTTTGCACCGTAAACCAGATCACAGATGTATTCTGCGTATCGCTTGGCGATATTTTTTCCCGTCACGCGCTCGATGCCCCCGAAAAATGCGTTGCTGTTGACTTCGCAGACGAGAAAGCCCTCTTTCCCGTACAAGAGGTCGATGCCGCAGTAATCGAGGGAAAGCGTGCGCGACACGACGGCCGCAATGTGCCGCATCTCCTCCGTAACAAGCACTTCGCGCGCGCTGCCGCCGAGCTCCACGTTGGAGCGGAAATCCCGTTCGGAATGCCGCTCCATCGCCGCGACCGCCTCCCCGCCGACCGCGATGAGCCGCACGTCGCGCCCGCGAGACGACGCGACGAAGGACTGAAACAGGTGCGGTTTTTTCTGCACCTGCGCGGCGATGGCGCAAAGCTCCTCAAAATCACGGGCCAAATAAACCTGTTTCCCCAGCGAACCGTAGCTTTCCTTGACGATCAGCGGATAGCCGAGGCGCGCGGCGATCTTCTCCAGCCCTTCGCGCATGAGCGGCGCGTCCTGCGTGTAACAAAGGAGCCCGGGATAGGTTTCGGGGACGCATAGCCCGGATCCCGCGAGCCGAAAAAGCGTCTCTACCTTGTCGTCGCAGGCGCGTACGGCGCCGTGACGGTTGAAAAGGCGCATCCCGCACGCCTCAAGCATCTCCGAGGTATACTTATCTTTGTCGAGATAAATGCAGAAATCATAGTCCGCAAGCTCACAGGCGACGCTTCCGTCCGCACGGATGTGCACGAGCCCGGCGCCGTTGCGCAGGATGTCGGCGGAAACCCCGAGGGCGGAAAACTCGTCGCGGAGACGCTTCGGCTGAAACAGCTCGTGCTCCGAGCGGGTATAGGCATTGACGAGAATGACGGCGCGTTTCATAAAAAGAAAGCGGCGGAACTGCCCCGCCGCGCATATTTTCAAAACTTGCTCAGGAAACGACGCGCAGAACGCTGTCGACCTTGACGATGCCTTCCAGGGCGTTGATCTTGGCAACGGCGTTGCGGATGGCGTGTTCGCGCGTCTCGTGCGTGACGATGACGAGCGGCACGCAGCCGGAAGACGCCACGCCTTTCTGGATGGCTTCGACGATGGAAACGTCGTTCTTGCCGAGGATGGACGTGATCTTGGAGAGCGCGCCCACGCGGTCGGAAACGGTGAGGCGCATATAGTACGCGCTTCTGAAATCGCTGACGAACGTGACGTCCTTTTCCGCCGTGGCATTGTTTTTGAAGGTGGAATACTTGTTTTCGCTGTGCGTGGCGGCATAAATGACGTCGCTGACGAGCGCGCTGCCCGTGGGAAGCGAGCCCGCGCCCCTGCCGTATAACATGACGTCACCCACCGAATCGCCCGTGATGAATACGGCGTTGAAACTGTCGTTGACGGACGCAAGCGGATGCTCTTTCTTGACGAAGGCGGGATGCACGCGCACCTCGATGCCCGCCGGCGTCTGTTTGCCGATGGCGAGAAGTTTGAGAACGTAACCGAGGTCTTTTCCGTAGGCGATGTCCTTGGCGGAAATGCCGGAGATCCCCTCGCGGAACACCTTGGAAAGCGGCACTTTGGTGTGGAAGGCGAGCGAGGAAAGGATGGAGAGCTTGTACGCCGCGTCAAATCCTTCCACGTCGGCGCTCGGATCTGCTTCCGCATAGCCCAGCCGCTGCGCTTCCCGCAGCACTTCCTCATAGGAAGCGCCCTCGTTGGTCATTTTCGTGAGGATATAATTGGTCGTGCCGTTGATGATCCCCATCATGGATCCGATGCGGTTGGCCTGAAGCCCGTCGAGCAGCGTGCGGATGATGGGAACGCCGCCCACGCAGCTCGCTTCGTAATACAGCCCCGCGTTGTGGCGCTTGGCGGCGCGCTCCAGCTCGTGCGAGAATTTGCACACGAGTTCCTTGTTGGAAGTCACGACGGTCTTTCCCGTATTCAGCGCATCGAGCACGAAGTCTTTCGCGGCACCCACGCCGCCAATGCACTCGACGACGATGTTGACGTCGGGATTGCAGATGACTTCGGCGATGTTCGAAGCGATCTTTTCCTCGGGAACGCCGAGCACGCGCGCCCGCTCGCGGTCGAGCTCGAGCACGCTCTGGACGGCGATGTCCACGCCCTGCGTCTTCAGATAAAAATCGTGGTTCTCCGTCAGGATCTTGTAGGTCCCGCCGCCGACGACGCCGAGTCCGAGTATCGCTACCCCAACTTTATTCATGTTATCTTTCCTCCGAGCTGTTCAAATCGTATAAGTATTTCAAACCGTCCAGCGTCAGCATCTTATCGATGACGTCGATGCAGGACACTTCCTTGGCGATGGTTTCGGAAAAACCGCCCGTCGCCACGGTCAGAACGTCGTCCGTGCCGAGTTCGCGCTTGATCTTTTTCACGAGATAGCCGACAAGCCCCGCAAAGCCAAACACGATGCCCGCCTGCATGTTGGTGACCGTGTTTTTGGCGATGACGCTGTTCGGCGCCTCGATCTCCACGCGCGGCAGCTTTGCCGTGCCGTTGACGAGGCTGTCGAGCGAGCCCTTGATGCCGGGCGCGATCACCCCGCCGATAAATTCATATTCGCCGCTGATGACGTTGAACGTGGTCGCCGTGCCGAAATCGATGACGATCATCGGCTTGCCGCATCCGTACTTGCGGATGGCGGATACGTTATTGACGATGCGGTCTGCGCCGACTTCTTTGACGTTCTCCACCCGGATGCTCAGCCCCGTCTTGGTGCCGGGAACGAGCTGCAGCGGGCGCACGCCGAGATAGACGCGCAGCATGTGCTCGATCGTATAATCGAGCGAAGGGACGACGGAGGAGAAGATCCCCCCCGAGATCTCTTTCAAATCGATGTGGTTGAATTCCAGCATGCCGACGAGCTGGGAACCGTATTCGTCGGACGTACGCTTGAGGTCCGTCGCCACGCGGTAGGAAAACATCAGCTTGTCCGCATCGTAAATGGCGTATTTGATATTCGTGTTTCCGACGTCAATGCAGATGATCATAATGCAAACCGGGCACAAGGAGTATGTGCAATATTCGTATGATGCGATGCGGAAAGTTATGCATCGTTTGCGGAAGAGTCCTGTTTGTTATCCGGCAGCCGCGGCGGCCGTGCGTGCGTCATGCGGCGCAGAACGCGCACGAAGACGGGCACGAGCAGCACGGCGCAGACAAGTTCCACCGCAAAATTCAGGCCGATGATCGTCTGCCAGACGGTATCGACAAAGGCGCCCCCTTCGGAAAACAGCTGCATCGCGCCGAGTACCAGAACCGTATGCAGGATGACGGCGAGCGCGGCGGAAAGCGCGCAGACGATCGCGTCTCCCCTCCCCTTTGTCAGCGCGGAAAGACCGGCATAGATCAGGTACGCGAGGACGCCCGCGATCACGCGCGGCAGCACGGAAATGAGCGGATTGAAAAATACGGTATATCCGACCAGGAAGGAGAGCAGGAAGGAGCAGACGCCGAACAGCGTGCCGCCGAGAAAGCTGCGTTTCCAATCCCCGTACATGCTGAGCGCAAGAAAGAGCGGAATGGAAATAAAGGCGGGCGACGGCTTGATAAAATAGATGAAAATGTACGTTTCCAGCGCGAGTACGACGAACATGAGCGCCGCCATCACGCCGATAAAAGCGACGGTGTGAGCTTTATCCTGTTTCATGATCCCTCCATCAGACTCCCCGCCGGGATGTCTGTGTTCCGATGAGCTGCGACGATACGAACGGATACAGCCGCAAACGCGTACCGTTCCGTTATGGTATATTCCCGAATATTATAACAAACCGGAAGCGTTTTGGCAAGTAAATGAAACGCGTTGGCAGGAACAAATTTGCCGATTCCCCTCATACTATTTACTATAAAGCCGCAGAGCGCCAACGATACATAGTTCTGCGGCAATGTAAGGAGGAAAAACTATGAATTGCTGTATGAACGGCAACAACAGCTGTCTCTGGATCCTGATCATCCTGCTCATTCTGGGAACGTGCGGCAGCGTATTCTCTTCGAACGCTTTTTCGGGGTGCGGCTGGCCTATCCTCGCCGCGCTCGCCTACTGCATGTGCAAGAACGGAACGCTCTCCGCACTCTTCTCCAAAGTGGGCTGCGGCCTCGGCAGCGTCTGAAATCCCGCACAGTTTCATCCGTTTTCCGCAAAGAAGCCCTCCCGCGCTGCGGGAGGGCTTCCTTGTTTTCGTCATACGATCCCCGGATGATCGAGAAGATACGTGAGCACGGCGACGATCGTCTTGCCGTCGCGAATGCCGCCCTTCCGCACGAGTTCATACGCCCGCGCAAGCGGCATCCAGCACACGTTGAGAAATTCCCCTTCGTCGAGTTTCCGCGTGCCTTCTTCCGCGTCCTCGGCTTCAAAGACGTATAGTTTTTCGTCCGTATAGCCGGGCGTGGGATAGAGAAGATACAGCATACGGACGCGGGCGCGGATGCCCGTCTCCTCTTCCAGCTCCCGCACGGCGGCCGCAGCGGGATCTTCCCCCCGCTCGAGCTTTCCCGCCGGGATCTCATACAGCTCTTCGCCGTAGGCGTAGCGGAATTGCTTTACGAGCAGGATCTTTCCCTCGCGCACGCAGAGCACGGACGCGCCGCCCGGATGCTCGACGACCTCACGCTTGCAGGGCGTCCCGTCCGGCAAAAGCACGTCATCGCAGCGAAAATTGACGATCTTGCCGCGATAGAGGTAATGTTTTTCCACCGTCGTTTCTTTGAGCTTCATGCGGGGACCTCACAGACCGTTGACGAGGGAGAACAGCGCTTCCGCTTCTTCCCCGCCCGCACCTACGGCGCGCAAAAAGTAGAAGTACCCGCAGGCAAGCGCCTTGACCTCCTGCGTATCCAGCCGCCCTGCGGCCGCAAGCATTTCGGACAAGATGGAGCCGCCCGCCTTGCGGTCGGGCTCGGAAAGCTGCAGGCCGGCGAGCCGGGAAAGCTCCGCGTTGACGCGGGAAGCGATGGCTTCCATGGCGCTTCCCTCCTTTTCCAGATAGCGGAATGCGTTTCCCGCCCTGCAGGCTTCCGGGAAACACCCGGCAACGATATCCCGGAAAGGACGGAGCATGCGGTCGGCAAACAGGGAAAAGCTTGCCGTATAGCTGCCGTCGTCGTAAAAATAGCGCAGGAGAAAATCGTTGAGCCGCACGGCGCCCCCGTCGAACTCCACGAGGAGGCAGAACACGAAGGCGAGCACTTCGCCGCGGTCGGACGGAAGAAACGCCGCGCCGTGCGCCGCGCCCTTGGCGGCGGGAAAGCGCAGGCAGAGCTGCTTTGCCTTGGGATAATCAAAGCGTTCCGTCACGGCGGAAAAAAGATCGGTAAGATCTTTGCTCCCCGCGATGCTCTTGAGCACCTCGCTGATCTTGACGTCCGCCAGCACGTACGTCCCGTTGATGAGTTCGTCGCAGGCCGTCAAAAAGCCGTTGATCGCCGTCAGTCTCTCGTCCATAACATCCTCCTCGTCAAAGCAGGCGTCGCGCCGCCTTTCTTTTTATTATAGCACACCGCGAAAAATAATTAAAGAATTTTTCCCGAAATATCTTGATTTTCTCGGATGATTTATGTATACTGTAAGCAAGTGTCGGTCGGGAGGGCGCGGGAATGGTCTCGATGAAGGTTTCCTTGGAAAAAAGTCAGAACGTCAAGCGCTTCGTATCGATCACGCAGGAATACGGGTGCGAGATCCTGCTGCGGAGCGGAAAATACGTCGTCGACGGCAAATCCATCCTCGGCATTTTCAGCCTCGATCTTTCCAAGCCGCTTACGGTGGAAATTTTCAGCGACGACTGCGACGAGCTGATTGAAAAGCTTGCGGAGTTCAGGCTCTGACGTTCAACGACGGGATCGGTTGTGAAGGTAAGTCGCTGGGAAGCGGCTTATTTCTGTCATTTCCGCGAATTCTACGGGTACAGGTCTACAAATGCAGGTAAAAGGCGAAACGTCCGTCAACAAATTAATATTGTTGTTTGTGTTTGATAAAATGGAGACGGCGCTTTCCGAGCGCACGCTCGTGGATATGTGCACGTCCTCCAACGATTGGATCAATTATATGGATTGCATGGTCCTCATCCACAAACTGCTGAGCGACGGCTTTATCTGCGAGATCCCGGGCGACGACGATCCCCTCTACACCATCACGCCGGAAGGCAGGGAGAGCCTCGCCAACTTCTACATCAACATTCCCAAGAGCACGCGGGAGGAGATCTCGCATTTCGTCCGCAACAACAGCGCCAAATTCCGCACGCGGCAGGACTGCAAGGCCGATTATTACCAGAACAAAGACGGATCGTATACCGTCTTCCTCAAGATCCTTGCCCCTGTCCAGCCGATGCTCGAACTCAAATTCGTCGTTCCGGATAAAAAAACCGCGAACGCGATCTATAAAAAATGGGAGGACAAAGCCTCCGAACTCTATTCCGTCGTGTACGACACGCTGGTAGATTAAACGCATGAGGTAACGCAATGATCACTTATTCGACCAAAGGAACCTGTTCCAAACAAATTATTTTCGACATCGACGACGAGAACCGCATCCACGGCGTCAAATTCATCGGCGGCTGCAGCGGCAACCTGCAGGGCATCGGCAAACTCGTTGAAGGGCGCAAGGTGGAGGAGATCGTCCCCCTGCTCAAGGGCATCCGCTGCCGCCAGAACACTTCTTGTCCCGATCAGCTGGCGACCGCGCTGGAACCTTATCTGAAAAAATAACGATCGTATTGCGCCGTCGGCGCACGATCCCCGTAACCTATCTCCTTTTTTATTGCACTCCGCCCGCAGCCGATACGCTGCGGGCGGATTTTTCGATCCATACCGGGAGGCGGGCGCGCGCCGTTCAGCAGCGCTTATACCCCGCCGCAAGCCCCCCTTCGCTCGTTTCGCGGTAGCGGGCGTTCAGATCGCGCCCTGTCTCGTACATCGTTCGCACGATGAGATCGAAGGAAATTTTACGCGTTCCCGAAAGCACGTGCGCGAGATCGGCGCTGTCCAGGGCGCGCATGGCGGCAACGGCGTTGCGCTCGATGCAGGGGATCTGCACATAGCCGCCGATGGGATCGCAGGTGAGCCCGAGCTGGTGTTCGAGCGCGATCTCCGCCGCATATTCCGTCTCTTCCAGCGAATAACCGAGCAGCGTACAGGCTGCGGCGGCCGCCATTGCCGTCGCCGTGCCGATCTCCGCCTGGCAGCCCGCTTCCGCACCGCTCACCGAAGCGTTCGTCTTGACGACGTTGCCGATCATCCCCGCGGCCGCGAGCGCGGAGACGATCTTCTCCTCGGAAAGCCCTTCTTCGCGGCGGAGAAAATAGAGCAGCACGGCGGGCAGAACGCCGCTTGCGCCGCAGGTCGGCGCCGTGACGATGGTCCCGCCGCTTGCATTTTCCTCCGCCGTCGCGTATGCGTACGCGCAGATCAGGCGCATGGCGTCAAAATCGTTTTCGCGCGCGGCGCGGTAAATGGTGGCGGCCTTGCGCTCGACGCAGAGATCGCCCGGCAAAACGCCCGTCGTCGCCAATCCGCGCGCGATCGTCGCCTTCATCGTCTCCCACACCTCCCGCAGATAACCGGAAAGCGCGCTGCCCTCAAAGACAAACGGGACGTCGCAAAGGCGTTTCCTCGTCCGCTCGCAGAAGGCGCGGATCTCGGAAAAACTGCGGAACGGATAAACGTCCTCCGCCACATCCCGCGCTTCCCCGGGGACGCGGATGCTCCCGCCTCCCACGGAAAGATAGGTGACGCTCAGCATCTCCCCGCCCGCGCCGTCAAAAGCGGTGAATTTCATCGTATTCGGATGCGGAAGCGGTACGTCGGACGTGTCGAATACGATCTTCGTGCGGCCTCCCGGCAGCACCGCGGCGATCGCACGGTCGGTCAGATGCCCCTTTCCCGTCCGAGCAAGCGACCCGTATAATACGACTTCGTAAGCGTGCGCGCCCTGCGTCCGCGCAAGAAAATCCTTCGCCGCACGCTCGGGCCCCATCGTATGGGAACTCGAAGGCCCACGGCCGGTCCTGTAAAGTGTTCGCAACGATTGCATGATGTCTCCGCTGCGGCGCCGTCCGCGCCGCTTCTTTTTTTATTATATCACACATTCCGCCAAAATAAAATTGAAAAAATCACGTCCGGAAAAACGCTTTGATTCTGTGAAAAACTCACAAACCAAGGCCGCGGCAGCGGAGGAAAAAGGCGCAGGAACGCAGACAAAAGACGGCGCCAAAAAAAAGAAAAAAATTTACAAAACCGTCCCCAAAACGATTGACAAGCAAGACAAACTTTGATAGAATATACGAGCATCAAGCGAATGCGGGTGTAGTTCAATGGTAGAATTCCAGCCTTCCAAGCTGGTTGCGTGGGTCCGATTCCCATCACCCGCTCCACTTTCATAAGCAGAAGCAAGGAGTTCGGGACTTCGCTTTGGCTGTCAAGGTATGCGCCTGTAGCTCAGTCGGATAGAGCAACGGCCTTCTAAGCCGTGTGTCAGGAGTTCGAATCTCTTCAGGCGCACCAAAAATATGGCGGGTGTAGCTCAGTTGGTTAGAGCGCCAGATTGTGGCCCTGGAGGTCGTGAGTTCGATTCTCGTCGCCCGCCCCACTTTTTTTTGGGGTGTCGCCAAGAGGTTAAGGCACCGGATTTTGATTCCGGCATTCGTTGGTTCAAATCCAGCCACCCCAGCCATTGCGGCCCATTAGCTCAGTTGGCAGAGCACTTGACTTTTAATCAAGGTGTCCCGAGTTCGAACCTCGGATGGACCACCACCTTACATGCACTTTTAGCTCAGTTGGTAGAGCAATTGACTCTTAATCAATGGGCCCAGGGTTCGAGTCCCTGAAAGTGCACCAGAAAAACAGACAAAATCGTAAGATTTTGTCTGTTTTTTTTGCATATGCCGCTTCGCCCCCTCCCCGCTTTTTTCAGGAAACAGCAATCGCGCGATAGAAACACAGCAAATCACTATATTATGTCATACATAATACTATGCATTCCGTCGATTTTACGGTTTATCAGCCAAAAATACGGCGATAAAGCGCATCTTGTTCGGGAAGATGCGTGACAAATCCGACGGGAATACGCCCTTCCGTGGCGCGGATGATCTCGCGCGCGCCCTTCTCGCCGAACGCGCCGCACAATTCGATGCAGCCGACGCCTTCTTCGGCAAGCCGCTTTGCGGCGTCGCACGCTTCGGCGAGGGAGGATACGCCGCACAGGCGCGCCGCGCCCCCGCAGATCTGCGCGCATTCCCCAGCAGATTCTCCCATGATCAGAAATGCAAATTTCATATGCTCCTCCCCTTCGTCCGCAGACGGACCTCGCTCTTTACGCCATTATATCCGGCGCAGCTTTCGATTGCAAGCGTATTGCAGATTTTCTTAAAAAAATATTTCCCACCCTCTTGACAGCGCTTCCGATGTGTGTTACACTTAATACAGATAATACAGTTAATACAGATTGGGACGTCGCTATGGAGATTCGCCTGCGCGGACAAAAGAATATCAGCGAAGAGGTCGCGGAAGAGTATGAAAAACTCATCCGCTACGGCGCGCTGCGTGAGGGAGATAAGCTCCCCTCCTGCCGCGCGCTCGCCTTGCAGCTCGGCATCAATCCCAATACGGCGGAACGCGGGTTTGCCCTGCTCGAGCAGCGCGGGCTTGTAAAGACGATCCCCAAAAAGGGCGTATTCGTCTGCGCGGCGGACGGGTCGCTCCTGCATGAGGAGGCAAAGCGTCAGATCCTTGCACTCAAACAGGCGGGTCTGCCCCTAAGCGAACTCCTCGACCTTGCCAAACAACTGTATGAGGAGGATCCGACATGATCGAATTGACGGACGTATGCAAATCGTACGGAAAGACGGCTGCACTCACGGGCGCCACGGCGACCGTGCCGACGGGATGCGTATTCGGCGTCGTCGGCATCAACGGCGCGGGAAAATCGACGCTCCTTAGACTGATGGCGGGCGTTTTGCAGGCCGATTCCGGCAGGATCGCCTACGACGGCGAGGACGTCTTTGAGAACGAACGCGTCAAGCGCGGCATCTTTTTCCTGCCTGACGAACCCTATTACGGCGGAAACACCACGGGAAAGCAGCTCGCATCGCTGTATTCAGCCTATTATCCGTTTTCCCACGAAACTTACAAGAGATGGCGCGATTTCTTTTCTCTCGACGACAAGACGCCTCTGCGCAACTTTTCCAAAGGCATGAAGCGGCAGATGTTTCTCTCGCTCGCACTCGCGTCGCAGCCCAAATATCTGCTGTTGGACGAGGCATTCGACGGGCTCGATCCGGGCGCGCGGCTCGCGTTCAAGCGCGCGCTCATCGAGATGAGCGACGGCACGGGCTGCACGGCGATCATCGCCTCGCACTCGCTGCGCGAACTTTCCGACATCTGCACGCACTTTGCCCTGATCTCCGAAGGGAAAACGGTATGCGGCGGCGACCTCAACGAAAATTTGCAGAGCGTGCATAAACTGCAAGCCGCATTCCCCCGTGCGATCACCTGCAAAGACATCCCCTTTGACGTGCTCAACTGCGACGTCTCGGGGCGGGTCGCGACCATCATCGTACAGGGCGACGTCGCGGAGGCACGCGCGAAGCTTCAGGCGCTTTCTCCGCTGTTCGTCGAAGAGATCCCCGTCGACTTTGAGGAATTTTTCCTCATCAAGACGCAGTACAACGCGGGACGCGAACAAATTTCCGGAGGGAGGGACGCATCATGAAAACGGCGTTTTTGCACGAACTCAAGCGCATTCTCCTCCCGCTCTGCGTGTTCACCGTCATCGCAACGGCGCTGTTCCTCGCATTCGTACTCGCCACGCCGCGCGTCGTGTTCCGTTCCTATATGGATGAAACGGGGCAGATCCTGACGGGAGAACTTCCGGGCGACACGCTCGTCTACGTCCCCTCCTGCATCCTCGGCATCCTCTGCTATCTCGTGCCCGCCATGCAGTATTCCTACCGCATGAACAGGCGCAGCGTCGATCTGTGGTATTCCCTGCCCATACACAGGGAAAAGCTCCTGCTCGTGCGCACGTTGGGCGGATTCCTGCTCGTCTTCGTGCCGTACATCGTCTCGTATGCGCTCGGCGTCAGCATCATCGGCAGCAGCTATAACCTGTTTGAAATGTCCTATTATGCAGGGCTGTTCTTCGCCTCGCTCCTTGCAGGGCTCCTGCTCTACGGGCTAAACGCGTTTCTCTTTACGCGGGCAAACAAGCTGGGAGACGGCATCGCCTTCATGCTTTTGGGAACGTTCCTGCTGACGGCGCCGCAAAGCCTGATCATGCGGATCATCAACGCCACGTCCGAATGGCGTGTGACCGTGAACGCAGTGCTTGCCCCGCTGAATTTTATGGGATTCGGCGCGCTTGCACAGCTTTCCCTGTCCTTCCACAGCATGATCATCGGCGGAGTTGGCAATCAGCACGCATGGATCGCCTATACGCTGTCGGCGTTTCTGGGGTGCGCCTCGTGGTTCGGGCTCTTCTACACGGCAAGATCGCATCGCGCGGAATCCGCCGAACAGATCTCCGACTCCTGGTTCGGCTACCGCGTGCAGATCCCCGTCTATCTCTTCTTCTTTACGGCGAGCATCGACGCGTCGTCGGTTTGGGATCCCGGATCCCTGTTTCTCGTCGCGCTCGGCGCCGCGGCTTATTTCGTCTACCGACGCTCCTTCCGCCTGCGCTTAAGAGAGATCGTCCCGCTGCTCGCGTCGTTCCTGGCGGGAACGGGCGTTGTCTTCCTCTTTTACTTCTTCATAAGCAGCTGATCCTCCTCCTGAAAACAGCCCTGCGCGCATATGTGCGCAGGGCTGTTTTTTCGGTTGATCCTGCCGCAAACCGCTCGCTCCCGCTCGCGCCTCCACCATCATATCCTGTCAATGTTCGGAATGCAAAAAGAGCTGCGCCCAAAATGCGCAGCTCTTTTTGGTACGGATGACAGGATTTGCGCCTTTGGCGGCGCGCCCCGGTGAACAGCCCGCCGGGCTGTTCAGTTTGCGCCCTTCTTTTCCGTTCCCCTGCCTTTCTGACGCAAACCGCTCGCTCCCGCTCGCGCCTCCACCATCAAATCCTGTCAATGTTCGGGATGCAAAAAGAGCTGCGCCCAAAATGCGCAGCTCTTTTTGGTACGGATGACAGGATTTGAACCTGCACGGTTGCCCATCGGATCCTAAATCCGACGCGTCTGCCAATTTCGCCACATCCGCATGACAGGCAAATTATAGCATAGTTTTCCCGCGCTTTCAACCGTTTGCGCATGATTTTTGAAAAGAGCCCGCGCAACGACATGCGCGGACTTTTTCGGGCAAAAATAAATGCCCCGTATACCATATGCCATGACGGCACACAATATACAGAGCCTATGGTGGGAACGACAGAACTCGAATCTGTGACCTCTTGCATGTCAAGCAAGCGCTCTAACCAACTGAGCTACGCCCCCGTGTGAAAGCTTATTTATCATACAAAATATCGCGGAGAATGTCAAGCGAAAAATGCAGAATTCTCAAAATTTTCTTGCCGTAATTTGTGATTTTTCCGTGAAGTTTACGCAAACGAAAGACGCCCCGCAAAAATGCAGGGCGTTTTTACGGCAAAAATCATTTTTATTCGTACATTTCAAACTTGGTACTGCGCGAAAACAGCGCGGCGATCTCCTCGCGGCAGCGGCGCGCGTCATCTCCTTCCCCGTAACAAACGTCGCATACAGCCCGCGTGATGGGAAGATCGACACCGTATTTTTCGCCGAGAAGCACCATCGCTTTCGACGTCGCGACGCCCTCGGCAAGCTTTTCGAACCGCTTGCCGCGCGCAAGCTGTTCTCCGTACATGCGGTTGTGCGAATAGGGCGAAAAGAGCGTCGTCTCGTAGTCGCCGAGATGCGCAAGCCCGTACGCGGAGAGCGCATTGCCCCCCATCGCCTTGATGAGGCGGGAGACCTCCCGCGCGCCGCGCGACATGAGCGGACCTTTCAGCGGCACGCAGATGACGTCGAGCACGCCCGCGGCGATACCCATGACGTTTTTGGCCGCCGCGCCGATCTCCGTGCCGATCAGGTCCTCACCGTAATAAAAACGGATCAGATCGCTGCGGAATGCTTCCACAAGCCGATACTTAAGGTCCTCGTTGACGCAATCGATGACCATGCAGTTGGGGACCCCCTGCACGAAACTCTGAATGTGCCCCGGACCGACCCAAACGGCGACACGCTGCGGGGAAATCCCGCTCTCCGTCACGATCTCGGAAAGCCGTTTTCCCGTCTCCGCCTCGATCCCCTTCATGCAGAGCACGAAGGTCTTATCGGATACGGGAAAGCGAACGATTTTCTCCATAAACCCGCGCAGCCCCTGCGCCGAGATGGAAATGACGACGATCTCCGCATGAGAGAGCGCTTCGGAAAGGTCGCAGGTAAGGCGGATATCGTCGCGCAGCGTCACATATTCGTTGCGGCCCGTTTTTTTCAGGATCTGATAGGATTCGCCGTCCTCCGGCCCCCAGGAAACGACGCTGTGGCCGAGCCCCGCGAGATACCAGGCAATGAACGAACCCCATCTTCCGCAGCCGAGCACGGAAATCTTCATTTGTTTCCTCCTTTTGCTTTGTATTATGTCTGACATAATACTATGAAAAAGTCAAATATAATGCGATATATAGGAAAAATCGCCTTCTTTTACATCTGTTTGCGTTCCAGGAGCGCGCGCGAAAGCGTGACTTCATCGGTATACTCAAGCTCAGAACCGACGGGAATGCCGTGCGCAAGCCGCGTGACGGTGACGCCGAGCGGCTTGATGAGGCGGGCGATGTACAGCGCCGTTGCGTCCCCCTCCACGTCGGGATTGGTCGCCATGATGACTTCTTTGACGCCGCCCTCCGCGATGCGGGCGAGCAGCTCCTTGATGCGGATGTCGTTGGGCGACACGCCGTTCATCGGGTCGATGACGCCGTGCAATACGTGATAGACGCCCTTGAATTCGTGCAGTTTCTCAAATGCGACGACGTCTTTGGGTTCTTTGACCACACAGATGACGCTTTTATCGCGCGTCGAACAGATCGCGCACACCTCGTCCTCCGTGTAATTGCCGCAGATCTTGCAGAAGCGCACCTTTTCCTTGACGCCGACGATCGCTGCGGCGAAGGCGCGCGCCTCCTCTTCCGGCATGTTGATGATGCGGTAGGCATAGCGCTGCGCCGTCTTTTTTCCCACGCCCGGCAGCTTGGAAAATTCGTTCATCAGCCTGCCGATGGGTTCGATAAAGACTTCCACTTAAAGCATCCCTCCCATGCCGCCGAGCGCGCCGAATTTTGCCATTTTTTCCTGATAAACGGCGTCCGCCTTCTTATAGCCGTCGAGGATCGCCGCCATGACGAGGTCTTCCAGCATCTCCTCATCTTCCGGGTCGATGACGCTCTTGTCGATCTCGATGCCGTCGATGATCTTTTTTGCGTTCATGTATACGACGACGGCCTCGCCGCCGGCCGTGCCGACGATCTCCCATTCATCGAGGAGCTTTTCCGTCTCCTTCATCTCTTCCTGCATCTTCTGCGCCTGCTTCATGAGGTTCTGCATGCCTGCGCCGCCCATACCGCCTTTTCCGAATGCCATAACGTTTCTATCCTTCCTTTATTTGATTTCCAACGGGATGCCGGGAAAATCCTCCCGCAGCTGCCCGATCCCCTGCTTTTCCGTTTCCTGCGCGGAGACCCGTTCGCGCAGCCGCACTTCATAAGAAGTGATGCCGAGCGATGCCAGCGTGTCGCCGATCGCCTTGGCGTGATCTTCACGGCCGAGCGAACGGCGGATCGTTTCGCTCTCCGTATACAATACGAAGTGCTCGCCCTCAAACTCCGACTCAAGGTCGGAGCACATGGTAAACAAGACGCCGCTGCGGCTTCGTTTCCGCAATGCGCGCATAAAAAGCCCGAACGCTTCCCGCGCGCTCTTCCCCGCCGCTGCCCGTGCGGGCGGAGCCGCCGGCGCCGCGCGCGGCGGCTTCTCGGGAGCTGCTTGTACGGTTTCCGCTGCCGGGGAGGCTTCGGATGCGCCCCGTACAGGAGCCGCAGGCGGAGGATCGGAAAAATACGCCTCCTCAAAGACGGGCTCTTCCGTGGGGAATCCGCATTCTTCCTGCCGGGGAGGAAGCGGCTGTATCTCCGCCGCTTTTTCTTCCGCAGGCGGAAGCGGTTCCCGCGCCGGCGCCAAAGGCAATGCCCCCCCTTCGAGCGCGTCGAGTTTTTTCTCCAGCGCGGAAATGCGGGCAAGCAGCGCGTCGACGTCCCTGTCGGTACGCGGCGCCGCCGCTTTCACGATCGCCGTTTCCAGAGAAATGCGCGGCGAAGAAGAAAAACGCAGCCCCGTCTCCGCCTCGGCAAAGATCTCGGTGGCGCGCAGAATGGCGCTGCCGTCCGCCTCGTCCGCCACTCCCTTCACGCGGGAATAGACGTCCTGCGGCAGCGCGAGCACGTCTTCCGCGTTGCGGCACGCCTTGACGATCGCCGCCTGGTTGAGAAACTGCAGCAGATCGCGCAGCAGCACGCCCACCGATTTCCCCTCCGAAAGCATCGCCTCCGTCCGCGCGAGCGCATCGGAAAGATCTGCCCGCAAAACGGCGCCGCACAGGGCGCTCATCCCCGCGACGTCTGCCGAACCGAGCACTTCCGTCACGCCGCGGTACGTGAGTTTCTCCTCGTACGAGAGACACATCTCGGCAATGGAGAGCATATCTCTGTCGCTTCCCGCGCCGGCGCGCGCGATGGCCGCCACCGCTTCCTCTTCATACGGCTTGCCGATCTCGTCGAGAATGCGCCTGAGATGCGCTTCCAGATCGGCTTCCGGGATGAGCTTGAAATCCAGGCGCATGCAGCGCGAAAGGATGGTCGCGGGGATCTTCTGCGGCTCCGTGGTCGCGAGGATGAAGATGGCATGGCGGGGCGGTTCTTCCAGCGTCTTCAGAAGCGCATTGAACGCGCTGTCCGTCAGCATATGCACTTCATCGATGATATACACTTTATATCTGCCCGCGACGGGCGGATACTGTACTTTTTCGCGCAGATCGCGCATCTCATTGACGCCGTTGTTCGACGCCGCGTCGATCTCCGTGATGTCGAGATTCCCCCCCTCGGCAAGCGCGCGGCAGACCGCGCACTTGCCGCACGGAGAGCCGTTTTCCGGATGTTCGCAATTGACGGCGCGGGCAAAAATGCGCGCCACGCTCGTTTTCCCCGTCCCGCGAGGCCCGCAGAAGAGATACGCATGCCCGACGGCGTCCGTCATGACCTGATTTTTCAGGATGGTGACGACGTGTTCCTGCCGCACCATCTGTTCAAACCGGCTGGGCCGGAATGCACGATAAAGTGAAAGATGCCCCATAATTCTCCCTTCCTTTTCCGCCGGACTGCGGAAGGTCAACCGCGCGCCCCGTCGGAAAGCAGGCGGCGAAGTTTGTTTTTTGCGCGGGACAGCGCGTTGTCCACGCTCTTGACGTCTTTCCCCGCCGCGGCGCAGATCTCACGGTAACTCATGCCGTCGAGATACATGGCAATGACGCGGAATTCAAAGTCGGAAAGCACGCCGCCGATCTTGCGCCAGAACTCGGCGCGCAACTCGGAATCGATGAGTTCGCTCTCCGGCGACTGCCCGTCCTGCGGTTCGGCAAATCCCGGCTCGTCGATGGAGACGCCGGCCCGCAGACTGCGCTTGGATTCGGCGTCCACAAAGGAAATGATGCGCCGCCGCACGCAGACGTAAGCAAAATTTTTAAACGATTTGCCGTAACTCGCGCGATAGCTTCCGATCGCCGTGTTCAGGGCGATCATCCCTTCCTGCACGAGATCGTCCATCTCCCATCCGAGCAGAAAAAACCGCCGCGCACGGGCGCGCACAAAGGCGGAATACCGCTTTAGAAGGCATTCCGTGGCAAGAACGTCGCCCCTCTGCGAGAGCGCGACGAGCGCTTCATCCGTCTTATGTTCCAAGTCTTGCACGGACCACCTCGTAAACGGCAATGCCGAGCGCCACGGACGCGTTCAGCGAATTGACCTTGCCGAAGAGCGGGAGCGATAAAACTTTATCGCACTTTTCCCTGGTGAGACGCCTGACACCGCTGTCCTCGCCGCCAACGACGAGGGCGACTTTTCCCGTAAGGCGCTCCGAATAAATGCTGTCGCCGCCCGCCTCGAGGGCGTAGACCCAATAGCCGTGCTCTTTCAAATATTCAACGGCGGAATTGACGGAAGAGACCTTTGCGACTTTGATATGCTCGGCGGCGCCCGCCGAAATGCGGATGACGGCTTCCGTCACGACGGCGCTCTTTGCCTTGGGGATGACCACGCCGTCCGCCCCCGCGCACTCCGCCACGCGCAGGATGCTGCCCAGATTATGCACGTCCTCGATGCCGTCGCAGAGTACGATGAGGCTCTCTTCTTTTCCGATCATATCGCCGATGTCGGCGTATTCGTAATCCGTCGTATATGCAATGACGCCCTGATGGCGCTTATCGGCGCTCTCCCTGTCGAGCACTTCCCTGGAGACGAACTGCACGCGGATGCCGCGGCGGCGGGCCTCGGCAAAGATCTTCAGAAGAACGCCCTGCGCATCCTTTTGCAGCAAGATCTTATCGACGGTCTTTTCCGTCTTCAAAAGTTCCAAAACGGCGTTTCTGCCCTCTGCCTTCATTGCTTCTCCTTTGCATTTTCCGCGCGTTCCTCCTCGGGGAAAAAGAGCGCCTCGAGGCGCTGCGTCTGCCCCGTGAGATACAGATAACCGATGACCGCCTCGAACCCCGTCGAACGGCTGTATTCCGAACTCGTCGCGTGCTTGCTCCTGGTCGGCTTTTTGGCGTTTCTGCCGCGGCGGAAAATTTCCGCTTCCTCCTCGGTAAGGAGGGGCAGGATGCGTTCGAGCGCGCCGCTCTGCCCGCGCGCCGACACGGCGGCGGATACAAGGATATTCAGTCTGCCCGTCTTCAGCCCCGACGTGCGGGCAAGCCGTTCGCGCACGCAGAGCGTGTGTACGGCGTCCCCCACGAAGGCAAGCACGACGGGATTCATCAGCTGCGCCTCAAACGGCGTCATCGGATCTGAGATCGTTATCATCGCAATATGAACCACTTTTTATGATACAGGATCGCGTAAGGAAAGAATACGGATCGCTATTTTCTTACGATACAGTATACCACGGAGATGCTTTTTTTTCAAGCGTTTCGCGCCCGCCCTTTTTCTCCTTTCTCCTGCAAAATGCAAATTCTTTTCTTTTTTTTGTAAAAACACATCTTTTCCTTGAAAAGAAAATAAACTTATCCCATTTCTCTTGCTTTTTCCGCAAAAGATACTATAATAGATATGGTCGGCCCGAAAGAGTTTCCGCGGGTCCCGATTTACAGAGGTGAAATTATGCAGGCTTTTGAAATCTTACTTCCCCTGGCACTCATTCTGTGCCTTTCCAAGCTCCTCGGGCTTGGCTCGAAGAAGATCGGAATGCCCGCCGCGATCGGCATGCTGGTCGCCGGCGTCCTCATCGGTCTTCTCCAGTTTATCCCCTGGGAACCGCTCCAGAACGCACTCTTCAGCGATGAAGTCCTCAACGTCCTGAGCGTCATGTCCAAGATCGGCGTCGTGCTCATCATGTTCTCGGCGGGCCTCGGCACCGACCTCAAGCAGCTCAAGCAGTCGGGCGTCGCGTCCATCGTCATCACGTCTCTCGGCGTCATCGTCCCCATGCTGTTCGGCTTCCTCGCTTCCTGGGCCTTCTTCCCCGAAGAGAGCCTCCTTTCCCACTTCTTCTACGGCGCCATCCTCACGGCGACGTCCGTCTCCGTCACGGTCACCGTCCTCAAGGAGCTCGGGAAACTCAATACGAAGGTTGGCACGTCCATCGTGGCGGCGGCCGTCATCGACGACGTCATCGGCATCATCATCCTCTCCGTCCTCACCGGCTTTGCTTCCGGCGCGGAGAGCGGTTCGGCAGCCGGCTGGAGCTGGTTCAACCCGAATGCGGGTATGGTCATCATCAAGATCATCCTCTTCTTCATCGTCGCGATCGGCCTCGGCATCGGGCTGCGCAAGCTCTTTGACATCATGGAGAAAAAAGCGCCCCACAACCGCCGCGTGCCCATCCTCAGCCTCACCGTCTGCTTCGTCTATTCCTACGTCGCGGAAAAGGTCTTCGGCGTGGCGGATATCACGGGCGCGTACGTCGCCGGTATCCTCCTCGGCGGTACGCTGAGCGAGACGCCCTACGTCGAATCCAAAGTCGACCAGATGGGATATATGTTCTTCTCGCCCATCTTCTTCGCCAACATCGGCATCACGCTTGACTTCGGCGGCATCACCGGGTCCTTCGTGCTGTTCGGCGTCATCTACGTCGTTGCGGCATTGCTCGGCAAACTCATCGGCTGCGGCGTCGGCGCAAAACTTTGCAAATACTCCAACCACGAATCGCTGCGCGTCGGCCTCGGCATGATGGTCCGCGCCGAAGTCGTTCTGATTTGCGCGCAGAAAGGGATCGACAGCGGGCTCGTCGACCAGGCCGTCATGCCCTTCGTGTTCGCCATCATCCTTCTTTCCTCCGTCATCACCCCCATCCTGCTCAAATGGTCGTACGCCAAGGACAAAAACGAGCAGCAGGGAGGCGACGGGCAGAACGGCGACGCGCCCGCCGAAAGCGGATCTACGGCGCTCGTTCAGGAATCTCCGCTCGAATCCATGCTCTCCGAGCCCTCGGCGACGGACGCCGCCCCCGCTGCGGAAGAAGGAAAATAACGGCACGTCAGAAAACACAAAAGCAACCGCGCAGACAGCGGTTGCTTTTTTCTTGTTTTGTGGTATAATACAAACAAAAACACATCGGGAGGAATTGTTATGCAGCTTTATGACGCCATCCGCACGCGCGTTTCCACGCGCGATTTCACAGACCGGCCTATTTCCCGGCAGGACAGGGACGCCATCGTCGAGGCGGCGCTCTATGCGCCCGTCGGCATGCATCGCTATGAGACGTTGCGCCTCACGGTCATTGAAAACAAGCAGCTTTTGGAGCGCATCCGCAGACTTTCCGTCGCAGCGACGGGAGACGAGGCGAGCGACCCGCTGCACGGCGCGCCTCTCTTTCTCCTCGTCTCCTCGCAGGATACGGCGGAAATGATGCATCAGAATGCCGCCTGCCTCGCCGAAAACATGCTGCTGCGCGCCACCGATCTCGGCCTCGGGAACCTTTACATCCGCGGCGTCGTGCGATTCCTCGCCAAGGATGCGGAACTCTTGCGCGCGCTCGGCATCCCGGAGGATATGACGCCCGTCTGCGGCGTTGCCGTAGGCCACGCGGCGGAGCCCGTTTCGCCCCGCACGTCGCCCAAAAATACGCAGACGAATGTCGACGTGATCGAGTGATCGCATTTTCTGTGAAAAAGCCGCCCGTACGGGCGGCTTTCTTTCATTCCACGGTGACGCTTTTGGCAAGATTCCGCGGTTTGTCGGGGTCGTTTCCGAGCGCAAGCGCCGTCTCGTAAGCGAGCGCCTGCAGCGGGATGACGGAGAGCGCCGGCGTGAACAGCGGACTTGTCTCGGGGAGCACGACGGAAGAGATCACCTCGCGGCGGGCGCAAAATTCGGGAAACGACGTCACGAGAAAGACGCGCGCCCCGCGGGATGCCACTTCGCTCACCGCATTCATCAGCCGCGCGGCGAGCTGCCGCTGCGTCAAGATGGCGACTACGGGCGTCCGCTGATCGACGAGGGAGAGCGTCCCGTGCTTGAGCTCGCCCGCCGCATACCCCTCGCTGGGAATGTAGGAAAGTTCCTTGAGTTTGAGGCTCCCCTCCACGGCCGCGGCGTGATCTGCGCCCTTGCCGATGAAATATACGCTTCGCGCCCCGCGGAACCGCTCCGCCCAGCCGCCGATGCGCCCGAGGCGGGAAAGAAGGATGCGGCAATCATCTGGCAGCCGCTCGAGCGCCGCATATTCTTTGTCGACGTTTCGACCCCGCGCCCGCGCCGCCCCCAGGGAAAGCGCATACAGGACGGCCAGCTGTGCCTGATAGCTCTTGGTCGCGGCGACGGCGATCTCCCGCCCGGCGCGCGTCACGAGCGCGCGATCGCCCATGGAAGAAAGGGTGGAATAAGGTGCGTTCGTGATGCAAAGCAGCGTTTTCCCGCGCTGTTTCGCGAGGGATGCCGCAGCGATGGTATCCGCCGTCTCCCCGCTCTGGCTCAGTGCGATCGTGAGGCATTCTCCGCCCGTACAATCGGGAAGCCCGTCACGATACTCGCCGGCAAGATAAACGTCCGTACGGATGCCTGCAAGCCGTTCGAAGGCATATTTTGCCGCAAGCCCGGCATGATATGCCGTCCCGCAGGCGACGATCTCGACATAGTCTGTCTGACATAATACTTCGCAGACATCATTAAATGTGTGATCCTGCCTGAGATCGCACAAGCTTTGCCGTATGGCAAGCGGGATCTCCGCCATTTCCTTACACATATAGTGCGGATACCTCCCCTTGGACGGGATCTCCTCCCGCGGGACCGTGCAGTGCGGTTTTTTTTGTATTCTTTTTCCGTCCGCACCGTAAAATTCGGCGCCGTCCGCCCGCAAAGCCGCCAGTTCCCCGTCTTCCAGTACGTACGCCTGCATCCCCTCGGACGCGAGCGCGGGAAGATCGCTCGCGAGCAGACACTCGCCTTCCCCCACGCCGACGAGCAGCGGGCTCTTCCGCCGCGCGGCAAAGAGCACGCCGGGGCAGTCGAGGCAGAGCACGCCGAGCGCGTACGACCCTTCCACGCGCCGCAGTACGCGCACGAGCGTTTGCATCGGGTCGCCGTCGTATTCCCTGTCAAGCATCTGCACGATGAGCTCGCTGTCCGTCTGCGACTTCAGCTCCGCCCCCTGCCGCAGCAACGAGGCGCGCAGCGCGCCGTCGTTTTCCACGATTCCGTTATGGACGAGCGCGAATTTGCCGCACAGGTGCGGATGCGCGTTTTTCTCGCACGGCGCGCCGTGCGTTGCCCAGCGCGTATGGGCGATCCCGACGGTTCCGGGGAGCGATTCCGCGCAGGCGATCTCGCGGATGCGCCCCTTCCGGCGCACGGCATGAAACCCGCCTTCCGCGATGGTACAGATGCCCGCCGAGTCATACCCGCGGTATTCGAGCCGGCGCAAACGCTCGAGGAGCAGCGGCGCCGCGCGCCGATCCCCGACATATCCTACGATCCCGCACATACGTCCGCCTCCCCGCTGCATACGCGCACGGCGCGCTCGATCACGCGCATCGCCTCGGCGCAATCCCGCCTGCTCCTGCTCTCGGTGAGAAGACGGATCCTGTTTTCCGTGCCGGATGGCCGTACCAGCAGCCTTCCTTCCTTGCCCAAAACCTTTTCCGCCTGAAAGAGCGCCGCCTGCAGCCGATCGTCGCGCATCACCGCCTCTTTGTCGCGAACGGCCACGCTGCGCACGCGCTGCGGAAAGCGTATCGCCCCGCGCATGAGCACGGAAAGCGGGCATTTGCACTCCGCAAGCGTTTCCATGACCTTGACGGCGGTGAGGATGCCGTCGCCCGTCGTGGCGAATTTCCGGAAGACGACGTGCCCGGACGGCTCTCCCCCGAGATAGCAGTCCCGCTTCCCCATCTCCTCCCAGACAAAACGATCCCCCACGCCGGACTCGTACGTCTCAATGCCCAGCCCCCGCAGGGAGAGGCGCAGGCCGCGGTTGCTCATCTGCGTGCACACGACGCCCGAACGGAAGAGTCCCCGCTCCCGCGAAAAGCGCGCGCACAGGTAAAGGATGCCGTCGCCGTCCACAAGTCTGCCGCGTTCGTCGACGCAGAGGCAGCGGTCGGCGTCGCCGTCAAAGGCAAACCCGACGTCGAGCTTTTGTTCCCTTACCAGCCTTTGCAGCGCCTGCGGATGCGTAGAGCCGCAGCCGCGGTTGATGTTCCTGCCGTCCGGCTGCGCCCCCGTAAGAAAAACGTCCGCGCCGAGCGCGCCGAACACCGCTTTGCCGAGCGCCCAGGCGCTGCCGTTGGCGCAGTCGAGCCCCACGCGGAACCCGCGGAACGAGCAGGCGGGGATCCCCAGAAGATAAGCGAGGTAGCGGTTCCTCCCCGCCACGAAATCCACCGTCCGCCCGATGCCCGCGCCGCGGGCGGGCGGCGGGAGGCTGCCCCCTGCAAGCGCGGCTTCGATGGGCGCAAGCAGCGCTTCGTCCGCCTTTTCCCCCGAGGCGGAAAAGATCTTGATGCCGTTGTCTGCATACGGGTTATGGCTTGCCGAGATCATGACACCGCAGGAAAACGCCTCCGTGCGCACGCAATGCGCGACGGAAGGCGTGGTCGTCACGTGCAGGAGATAGGCGTCCGCACCCGAAGCCGTAATGCCCGCCGCAAGCGCATATTCGAACATATACGAGGAGAGGCGGGTATCCTTGCCGATGACGATGCGCGGCCGCGCGCCGCCGCGCCGCACGGCTGCGGCGAGACACCTGCCCACGCAGAACGCCTGCTCCGCCGTCAGCGTCTCGTTGGCGCGCCCGCGGAATCCGTCCGTACCGAAATATTTGCCCAAGTTGCCTCCTTCGCGCAAAACGCTTACTGCATCTTATGCGGAAGGCGCACGCTTTGGCAACGAAAGCGAGCTCAGCCGTGCGGCGGGAAATAACGCGCCGCGCCGCCCGCCTTTTCCCGTTCCCGCATCCTGCCGATACAGAAACTCCCGGGCGCGAGATCATGCGTGACCGTCGTTCCCGCGGCGACGAAACACCCCTCGCCGATGGTGACCGGCGCCACGACGTTTACGTTACAGCCGAGAAAACAGCCGCTTCCCACGCGCGAGCGAAGTTTCTCCCGCCCGTTGTAATTGGCAAAGACGACGCCGCAGCCGACGTTCACGTTCTCGCCGAGTTCGGCGTCGCCCACGTAAGAAAGGTGCGGGAGCTTGCTTCCCCGCCCCACCGATGCGGCCTTGACTTCCACAAACGCCCCCGCCTTGCAGCCGTCGCCCAGTACGCTGAACGGGCGGAGGTGCGCAAACGGCCCGATGACGCAATGTTTTCCCACCGTCGCCTCGTGCAGCACGCTTGCCCGGATCTGCGTCCCGTCGCCGATCGTACAGTCATACAACTCGCTCCCCGCGCCGACCGCAACGCCTCTGCCGAGCCGCGTATCGCCGCCGAGCCTGGCGCCCGCGGCGACAAAACAGCCCTCGCCGAGCTGCACGTCGCAGCCGATCTCCGCGCCCGCCTCCACCAGCACCCCGCGGGAAAGCCATGCTTCCCGCTGACGCCTCGCCGCCTCGTCGCATGCCTGCGCATAGGCGGAAAAAGTAAAGACGGCAGGGCCGAGCAACCCGCCCGCACAGACGGCGGAAAGCTGCCCTTCCGACCCGCCGCGTAAAACAAACCCGCCCTCAAAGGCAAAACTGCCTTCGTGCAGCGCAAGCAGACGCTCCGCCGCGCGCTCCGGGAGAAAGGGAAAGGCGGGAAAAAAGACGACGCCGCACGCGCCGCTCGGCAGCTCTTCCTGCATCGTCACGCCGAGCGCTTCCTCCATACGCTCGGCGATCGGTTTTTCGAGGACGGGAAGCTGCCAGCTCTCCTGCCCGTTCCAGGTGAAAAAACTCCGCTTGACAAGATAAACTTCCATTTTATTGTTGTATGCAAAAGGGGCGCCGTTCAGAACGAACGGCGCCCCTTTCTGCGGCAAATTCCCGCAAATTTTCCCTATTATGTCTGACATAATACTCTGATCGTGCCTCTTTTAGTCGGTTTCACCGTGCAAAAGCGCGCGGGAAACCGCCTTTCGGTATGCTTCATAGCCGCGGAATGCGGCTGCCTGCCCTTCCCCGGGACGGAAGATGCGGGCAGAAGTACGGAATGCGGAGACGTCACCTTCTTCGCACAAACCGAGGGAGATCGCACACAGAAGCGCCGCCCCGAGCGCCGTGCTCTCCCGTTCCTCTGGCCGATCGATGGTGACGCCCAGAACGTCTGCCTGAAACTGCATCAGAAAATCATTTGCGGACGCCCCGCCGTCGCAGCGGATCCCGTTGAGGGAGATCCCGCTGTCCCTCTGCATGCAGTCGGCAAGGTCGCGCGCGGCGTACGCGATGGATTCCAGCACGGCGCGCACGATATGCGCACGGCCGGTCCCGCGCGTCAGGCCGCACAAAAGCCCGCGCGCCTCGCCGTCCCAATAGGGGGCGCCCAGCCCGGTAAACGCCGGCACGAAGCAGACGCCGCCCGTATCGGGTACGGATCGGGCGATCGCCTCGCTCTCCGCGCTCGTCTTTAAAAAGCCCATCTCATCGCGCAGCCATTGCACGCAGCTGCCCGCATTGAATACGCTGCCCTCCAGCGCATAGACCACCTTCTTGCCCAGCGAGTATCCGACGGTGGAGATGAGTCCGTGGCCGGACGCGGCGCACGATCTGCCCGTATTGAAGAGCAGAAAGAGCCCCGTGCCGTACGTGATCTTGCCGTCCCCGCGGGCAAGGCACGCCTGCCCGAACAGCGCCGCCTGCTGATCGCCCGCGACGCCCGCAACGGGGATGCGCACGCCCGAATGCAGAAATTCCCCCATGCGCGCCGTGCACGGCCGCACTTCGGGGAGAATGTCCTCGCGGATCCCGAAATACGAGAGCAGATCGGCATCCCATTTGAGGGTATGGATGTTGAAGAGCATGGTGCGGGAGGCATTGGTGTGATCGGTCACAAAGGCATGCTCCTCGGTGAGCTTCCAGATGAGAAAACTGTCCACCGTGCCGACGCACAGGTTGCCCTCTCTGCACAGGCGCGCCGCCGCAGGGACGTGATCGAGCCCCCAGCGGATCTTGCTGGCAGAAAAATAGGCGTCCGTCTGAAGCCCCGTCCGTTCCCGGATGAGGCGGCGCATCTCCTCGGGGATACGGCTGCAAAATTCGCTTGTGCGGCGGCATTGCCAGACGATGGCGGGGCAGACGGGGTCCCCCGTCCGGCGGTCCCAGAACACCACGGTCTCCCGTTGGTTGGCGATGCCGATGCCCGCGACGTTCTCCGCGCCCGCAAGCGTGATGCAGCTGTTGAGCACGTAGACGGACTTATAATAGATCTCATCCGCGTCCTGCTCCACCCAGCCGGGATGGGGAAAGTTCTGCCCCACCTCCTGCTGGGCGCAATGCACGAATTTCCGCTGTTTGAGGTCGTACAGCATGGCGCGGACGCTCGTCGTACCCGCGTCGAGTGCGATGATATACTTCATGGTCGATTCAGCAGCCTCTGCCGCCGCCTCCGCCGAAGCCGCCGCCCCCGAACCCGCCGCCGAAGCCGCCGCCGATCTTTCCGATGCCGGAACGGGAAGGCGGGCGGATGTTGACCGCGTGATTCATGCGCATGTTGAAAGAACGGAACATCGAACTCCACAGGATGATGCTGAACGCATCGTTTGCATACCCCGTCGCATAGGTCGGCGCGGGCATATCGATGCCCTTGAATTTATCGTCCCATTCGTCCGTCACGCCCAAGACCTGCGCATAGGGCAAAATGTGGTAATAGAGCTCGGGATCGTCGTTCAGCATGAATTTGATCTTATCCTTCTCGGTGTAGAGGATAAAGTTCTTAAAGCCGACAATCTGGCCGAGCACGTCGTTGTATTCCTTGGTGCGGCAGACGAGCGTACCTGCGATCGTTCCGCCCGCCGCGGCCGCCGCGAGCAGGATGAACGCCGAGGCGACGCTGAGCGTCACCGTTCCGTAACCCATCAGATACCAGACGGCCATGCCGAGCAGGATGCCCGCCATCACGGAAAGAATGCGGAAGGTGACGCATTTGCCCCTCCCCCATTTGAGTTCGCGCTGCGCGGCGATATGGCTGACGAACGCGGGGATGACGGCCGCCACGATGCCCGCAAGCAGCATGACGAAATAACGGAACGCGGACGAGACGAGCGCCATCGACCAAAAGAAGGCAAACCCGCCGCAGACGAGCGCGGCAAGCAGCGTCAGAACGACGGTAAGCACATTCGAACGCCCTGTATACATCCCCTGCGGGACGCCGGGGACGCTCTCCTTTGCCATGCGCGCGACGTTGCCGAAGGAAACGCCGAGGTCGCCGACGCGCACGCGCAGGCGCGTATGCCGTTCGGGATCCCCCTCCGAAAAGGGATCTTCCAGGATGCTCGCATGCGCAAACAGCCCTTCGAGAAGCATCTTCTGATAGGCGGGCGCGTCTGCAGGCAGCTCCTTATCCGTCCTGATGAGCCAGGGATCCTTTTCGTCCTCGCTCATGTCGATGGTGAGATACCCCTTCTCGGCGAACCAGAAAACGAGCGCGCCCATATCTTCGCTGTCCACCTTGTTGTCGATGAGTTTCCCCATGTGCAGAGGGTCCATCTCGTCCGGCGCAGTGAAGTTGACGGTAGCGGTAAAGACGGGCTTACGCGTCAGAAACACTTTAAAGACGACGCCAAGCACCGCGATGACCGCGGCGACGGCAAGCGCAGCCAGCCAGGAGTAATCAAACGACGTCCCCAGAACGCCTGCCGCAAAGGAAAAATCGACGGTGACGCCGCATTCCACCGGCAAAGCGTCCGCCGTGATGCGAAGCGTGTTGCCCTGCCATTCGTATTCCGCATACGCGTTCGTCATGATGCCGTCATAGCCCGAATAGACCAACGTTTTTAAGGGCGCCTGCGGCACGCTCACCGTGACGAGAACGTTCTTCATCGCTGCCGACCAGCCGTATCCGACGACGTCGAGCGGAAGATACCCCTCCTCTTCAAGCGCGGGCACGAGCATCTTATAAGAAAGCGTGTAGGTGCGGGACTGCCCGGCGACGAGTTCCTCGCCGCGGAGATACGCGGAAAGGAACATACTGTCGTCCTTGGAAAAGGAGAGCGAAAAATCGTCGCTGTTACACGCAGCGGAAAAATTGCGGTATGTAACGCCATGGTCGAGCGGGAGATCGCGGATGATGCCGTGTGAATTATAGCCCGTGAAAGAGGCGGTGATCGTCTCCGTCACGGAGATGCTGCGGTCGGCGTACACGGTGTACTCCGCGCGGTATTCGGTGATGTTATAATCGTACGCGCCCGTCGTGACGGCGGAAGGCGACGAGGCCGTGATCTCCTCTGCGGATACGGAAACGGGCGGGATCAGCCCCGCCCGCATCACGAGCGCAAGAAGAACTGCCGCAAGAAGGCACAGTACGCTCTTTACACTCTGTTTGACTTTCATAAGATCCCTTAAAATTTCACTGCCACGGGCTCACGCTGTTCTTCTTCCGCGATCTCAAAGAACTGACGCTGTTTGAAGCCGAACAGATTGGCGATGATGTTGGACGGGAAGAGCTCGATCTTGGTATTGAACTCCTTGACCGTGCCGTTGTAGTAACGGCGCGCGGAGGCGATCTCTTCTTCAATCCTCTGCAACTGGTTCATGAGATCGGTGAAGTGCGCGTTTGCCTTGAGGTCGGGATAGCGTTCCTGCAGGTTGAGCGCAAACAACGATTTGAGCGTACCGGTGAGCATGTTTTCCGCCTGCATCCGCTCCTCCGTGGAGCCTGCGGACATGGCAAGTTTACGCGCCGCGATCACCTTTTCCAGCGTCTCGCTCTCGTGCGTCGCGTAGCCTTTGACGGTCTCGACGAGGTTGGGGATGAGATCGTACCGTTTTTTCAGCTGAACGTCGATGGTCGACCACGCCTCGTCTACCGTGTTCTTCAGGCGGACCAGCGAGTTGTAGATGCCGATGACCGCACCGATGAGAATGACGACGAGGAGCACGACGACGGCGGCGATGACGATCCCGACGATCGCGCCCGTGCTGAGCAGCAACAGATTTGTCATGTTTGTATCCTCCGTTTTTTTGCCGCATCCTGCGGCTGATTCTATTATACAATATCTGCGTGAAAATATCAACAACCTGCACATAATTTTTCATTTGAAAAATCATGCGGCCGCCTTACAGCATGCTTAAAATATTGGAATAGATCGCCGTATCCTGCGGCAGGAAGGTGTTGAAGATGACGCGCAGGCGGCTCTGCGGGTGACGGAGCTTCCAGTTGACGACGGCGCCTGCCGCAAGTTCCGCCGCCTCTGCATGCGGGAAGTTGAATACCCCCGTGGAAACGCAGCAAAACGCGACGCTTTCCGCGCCCAGCTCTTCGCAAAGATTGAGGCAGGCGGTATAGCAGGAGCGCAGGCAGGCGCGCTGCTCATCCGTGACTTCGCGCGCGACGAACGGCCCCACGGTATGCAGGATATAGCGGGACGGCAGATTGTAAGCGGAGGTCACCTTGGCGCCGCCGCATGCCTCGTCTTCGCCCTGCAGCGCGATGATCTTCGCACAGTCGGCGCGGACCTGCATGCCTGCCGCAGAATGGATGACGTTGTCGATGCAATGATGCCCCGCAAGAAAACAGCCCAAAAGTTTGCCGTTGGCGGCGTTGACGACCGCATCCACGGCAAGGCGGCGGATATCCCCTTCCCAGAGAAAAATATCGTGCTTGGCTCGTTTCCCCGCCGAAGGATCGAGCGGTTCCCGCAGCATCGTCTCCGTATACAGCAGCCTGTCCTGCAAGGCAAGCATCTCTACGGGAACGGGGAGCGGCGCGCGCTCGTTCATGTACGCGCGGAGACGCTCGCGTTTCCTTTGAAAACTTTGGCTGTATGCGGCGATCACGCCGCGTTCCCGCTGTAAAAATTTGAGCAGTGCATCGCAGGCGGCGTCCATTTCCGCCTCCGTTGCAAAGAGCTCCGGCCGCGGATACGGGGCAAGCGAGATCGCGCTGCGGTACGCGGAAAGCGCGATCATGCCTTGCGCCCCGCGCGGTTGTAATTGATGAGGCAGCCCGCGGCGATGATCGCCCTCTCCTCCTCGGTAAGTTCGCCGAGCGTGAGCACGATCTGCCGCGTCTTCCCGCGGGAGACGACCGTCGCGAGGAACTTATCCTCGCCGTGCAGAAGCCCTTCGCGGACGTCCGGCACGTAGACGTAATCGCCCGCTTTGAGCCCGGGCTTTTCGCAGAGGAACGGGAGCATCCCCCAGTTGATGAGGTTGGAGCGGTAACGCTTGGTCGCATATTCCGCGGCGATGTTGGCGACGCCGCCGAGGACGCGCTGGCAGGATGCCGCCTGCTCGCGCGCCGAACCGTCCCCGGGCTTGTTGGCGACGACGACGCTGCCCAAGACCGTCCCTTCCGCAGGGCAGAATTCACCGAGTTCCTTTAAAACGCTCTCGGGAAGCGCTCCGCGTTCCCGCCGCGCTTCTTCCGCCGCCTGCACCTCTTCCGCGCGCCCGACGTAAGAAGGATCCTTGCGGGAGAGCGTGAAGCGGGCAAGTTTTGCGGGATTGGAACGGTACGAGGACGTCTCCCCGGAAGGGATGAGCTCGTCCGTGGTGGTGACGCGGTCGGTAAGGACGGATGCGACCTTCATGAGCAGGTGTTTCCCGAGCGGGATCTGCTCCGGCCAGTCGGCAATGTTGGGGCCGTAGACAAGCTCCGTCTCCGGTTTGGGTTTGCCTGCGCCGAGATAGACGCGGTGCTTGTATATGCGGTCGTCAAAGCGGTATTTTTTCAGGCGTTTGGTATAATCGACGTCGAGCGCCGAGGTGAGCACGCCGCCGTTTGCCGCCGTGGCCGCGATGGAACGGGCGTCCATGAGCGCGACGGCTGCAAGCTGCCCTTCCCCGGGTTTGCTCCCCTCCCGGTTTTCAAAGTTGCGCGTGGTGTGGCGGATGGAGAGCCCGTTGTTGGCGGGCACGTCGCCCGCGCCGAAACAAGGCCCGCAGAAGGCAGTCTTGATGACGGCGCCCGCGTCCATGAGGATGCTCGCATACCCGTTGTCGACCAGACATTTATAGACGGGCTGCGAGGAGGGATAAATGCTGAGCGAAAAGGCGCCCGTTCCCACCTCGCGGTCGCGCAAGATCTCCGCCGCTTCGGCGATGTTCTCATACATGCCGCCTGCGCAGCCGGCAATGATGCCCTGTTCCACGTAAATTTTTCCGTCGCGGATCTTATCGGTGAGCGTGAACGAATCGTCCCCCTTGATCCTTCTCCCCTCTTCCTCGACCTTCTGTAAGATCTCATACGGATTTTCCAGAAGCTCGCGCAGCGGAATGGCGTTGGACGGGTGGAAGGGAAGCGCGATCATCGGCTCGATGCGGCTCAGATCGACGGTAACGGCGCCGTCGTAATAGGCAGGCTGAACGGGCGACATGCGGCGGAAATCCTCCGGCCGCCCGTGCTCGAGGAAATACTCCTCCGTCTTTGCGTCCGTCTCCCATACCGAGGAGAGGCAGGCGGTCTCCGTGGTCATAACGTCGATGCCGTTGCGAAAGTCCATGGAGAGGTTGGCGATGCCGGGGCCGATGAATTCCAGGATCTTGTTTTTGACGAATCCCTTGGGGAAGGTCGCCGCGATGATGGCAAGCGCCACGTCCTGCGGGCCGACGCCCCGGTGAAGTTTGCCTTTGAGATACACGGCGATCACCTGCGGGCGGGGAAGATCGTACGTCTTGCCCAGGATCTGCTTGACGAGCTCGGGTCCCCCTTCCCCGACGGCGAGCGTTCCCAACGCCCCGTAGCGGGTGTGAGAATCGGAGCCGAGGATCATCGCTCCGCATCTCGCCGCGCGCTCGCGCATGTACTGGTGAATGACCGCGAGGTGCGCAGGCACGTAATCGGCGCCGTATTTCTGCGCGGCGGAAAGCCCGAAGACGTGATCGTCCTCGTTGATGGTGCCGCCGACGGCGCAAAGCGAATTGTGGCAGTTGGTGAGCGTATAGGGAATGGGGAATTTGCTCATGCCGCTCGCCTTCGCCGTCTGAATGATGCCCACATAGGTGATGTCGTGCGAGACGATCTCGTCAAAGCGGAGACGGAGATCCTCTTCATCCCCCCTGTTGTGCGCTTTGAGAATGGAATATGTCATCGTACCCGCGACGGCGCGGCGCTTCTTTTCCGAGGTCATGAACGCGGCGGACTCCTTGACGATCCGCCCTTCCATGTAATAAACGCCCTGTCTGATGAGTTTGATCATCGCGTGCCTCCTTCGTGCATAAAATACTTGCTACCATTATACCGTTTTTTGCGCCGTTTTTCAAGGGGTTGCAGGAAAATCTGCCCCGCCTGAAGAGAAAAATTTTGGAAAGCATTGCTTTTTTCCCGAAAATGCTTTATACTGAAAGCATGAAACGGTATAAATTCCTCTTTTCCAAACTGCTCTATGCCGTCTTTGCGCTCGCCATCGTGCTCTGCTGCGCAGGCGTCGGCACGGCGATCTGGCGGTATGTGATGGGATACATCGAAGATACTTACGACTGGATCGGCTTCTGCGTACTCCTCTTCGTCAGCGCGTTTTTGGCCGTCCTCATCGTCTCCATCATGATCCGCTCCTATTATTCCATCGACGACAAGGAACTCTGCCTGCGGCTGGGGCTGCTGAAAAGCCGCTATCCTTTAAAGACCGTCTCCTCCGTGCACCTCTTCAAAGGGTCCGGGAAGCTCGTCGTCTACTTCAAGGACAACCGCTATTCTGCCATCGTCATTGCAGAGAGTGAGTACGACGACTTCGTCAAGACGCTTTTGGAAAAGAACGACCGCATCGGATTTTCCTTCTCTTCGCCCGAGGAAGAGGACGAGATCAAAAAGACAAAATAAATATCAGCAAAAAAAGCGCGCTCCCGGCCGGGAGCGCGTTTTTTTAAAACAGAGATGCAACAAACTCAGCGATCCGGATGACGATCGCGCGGACCGCTTGTATATGAGGAAGACGGGAGCAAGTAGCAACCCGAGCCCCGCCGTCAGCCGCGCGGCTCAAATTTGACGCCGTTCAGGTCGATGCGGAACGAATCGTCAAACCCGGAATAATTTCTGCGGAATGCTTCTACGCCGCGGCTGACCGCCGCGGAGATCTTCTGCCCGAACGTTTCCGCAATGCTTCTCAGCGCCGATTCAAACTCGTATGTCGAATTTGCAAACCCGGAGCTCGAGTACTCCGCATTCACCTCAATGGTCCCCTTGACGCGAATGGTGCCGAACGCAAGCTCGGCGCCCAGATACCCGGGCATCGCATACCCGTATCCCCAGCGTTCGCCGCTGATGCGGTGAAGCTCATCGTTGATCATGGAACAAAACTTCCATTCCGACCCCTTGGGCCGCGTGTCTCCGTATTCCATTGAACTTCCTCCTTTCAAACATGATTCCTCCGCCGATGTGCCGCTCTCCGCAGCGCCGCCGCTCAAACCGCGCGTAAACGCCCCTTCAAAGGGGGATCCGCCCTTGAAAACGCGGACGACGGCGAAAACAAACGCCGCCAGGCCGAGCAATACGGGCAAACCGACGACAAAAAACTCGCCCCACAAGCCGCCCAGATAGCCGCAGCCGACGCAGATCGCATAGGAAATAGCCGCGGAAATGAGCCCGAGGAAGGGATACCATTCGTCGTCCCAGAAATTATCCGCCGCCGTATAAAAGAAATGGAAGGAAAGCGACCCCATCAGCAACCAGCAGCTGCCGAACGCCACGATCCAGGGGGATTCACGCAAAACTTCCGCCCCCGTCCCCAAGCACAGCAGCGTGCCGATCCCGGCGAAGATGAGCACGAATGCTCCGCCGATGATCACGAGGATCCAGCGCACGAGCCCGATGAGGCGGCTTTCTTTTTCCCCCAGCATGCGAAACGCGATGAAAAAGAAGATCTGCGCAAGCAGCGAGATACCGCCCATAACGGCGCCCGTGATATAGTTGCTCGGGCCGGACTGCGGCGCAAAACAGGCCATCAGTGCGATCATGCCTCCGACCGAAAGCACGATCGTGACGATGAGCCCTATCTTTTTGTTCTCAAAGATCTCCATAAGATCATTCCTCTCGGGTATGAGTTTTTCGACGTGTCATTTTATCGTACACATCGTATTCATTTTATCAAAATTTATTGCAGCCGTCAAGTAAATTGAATGAAGTTTCCGTACGATTTATGAAAAAAATCCCCCGCACGTCCGCGGGGGAAATGATTCAGATCGTCTGCCGTGCGACCCAGGAATAGGCGGAGTTGTCGGCAATGTCGGCACGCTGCCGTTCGGGGCTCAGCGCGCAGTCTGCGTCGTAGAGCATAAAGCGGAACGGCTCTGCCCCCGCCGAAAGATAGATGAGGTTGACGCGGCTGCCGAGCATGGAGAGCGGCACCTCAAACGTCGTCAGCGGATAGAACGCCTGGGAGACGCCGGAAAGGTCCAGATAGCTGTAATTCTTTCCGCCGCCGTAGAACGCGACGGCGCCGTTGACGTATTTCTCCCCTTCCAGCATATACGTAAGTTTTTCCGCGTTCTCGCCGTTGTAGTTGCCGATGAGCTCGGCGACGTCAAGGTTGAGCCCCACCGTATCCAGGATATCCGAAGAGCCCGTGATGAGCGTATCGCTGTTGACGGAATCCACCTGTTTCCAGTCGTAAAAACGCACCTCGCCCCGCATGCGGATGACTGCGGGATAACTCGTCCCGGCAATGCCCTGCCAGCCCAGCTTGGAGCAGAAGCTGTATGCATCGCTGTAATCGAACCGATACAGGCACAGCCCCGCAAAATTCGACTCGAACCCGATGCAGAAGAGCCCCGCGCCCGAAAAGACGCTGTTTTCCAGCGTGAGATCGGTCATGACGTAATTTTGATAGAATTCCTCATCCCGCTCGTCGTGCAGAAGATACTCGCTGCCGTCCGCACGGCGGAGATACGGGCCCGCTTCGTCGTAGAGATAGCGGCGTTCGGGATTGGTGGGAAGATCCTTGTTCGCATCGACGCGGGTGATATCCGCCTCGTCAAACGGCGTGCGCAGGACCTGATTGCTGCCGATCTTGAGGATGAATTCGCGGCCGTTGGTCAGGATGCAGTTGCCGATATAGCCGTTGATGCGGTACTGCTCGGGTGCGGCGTCCACGCGCGCCGTGCTTTCCGCAGGAGAGCCGAACATGCGGATGCACGTCCTGCCGTTGTTGACGCGGCTGTACGTGAGGGAACAATCGTCCCCCACGATCTCCAGCACGGTGCCGCAGTTGTCGAGGTTGGTGAGATCCGCCTGCCCTTCCCCGTTGAGGATGGAGCTGTCGGAACAGCCCTTGAGCTCGACGTTGGTGAGCGAGATCCCCGCCTCCCTGACGAGGAAGACGATGTTATCCTGCGCTTTGACCGCGGCGTTCTGCGGGCTTGCGTTGCTGTAATGCAGGCGCACCAGATCGAGCGGGCCGTTGAAGGGCGCAACACCGAAATTTTTGCGCGCCGAAACGGTGATATGCTGCGCGTCGATAAAATGGCCGTTCCCGTAGAGGTCGGCGGTAAATTCCACGCAATAGCGGATGACCGCATCCTCTTCATGCCCGAGGTTGGAATAATAGAGATGCGGCGCCGTCGTCTTCATCTCCGTGACGCAATCTTCGATGTAATCGCGGTAACCGCCGTCCGGGAAATTGGCGCTGCTCGCGAGCAGCGGCGCAAGGAAGATATCCTGCGTGAGCACGGCAGTCCAGCGGTTGCGGGACGCCGTCATGAGCTGTTCGTACGTGGATACGTTCACGCCGGATACGACGCGGAAGGTAAACGAAGCGCGCACGCTTTCGCCGAGCAATTGGTTATAGGCGCTCTCCGCCGTCAGCGTGACCTCGCCCGTCTTGCCGCCGAACGCGAACGCACCCCCTTCCACCCGCGCGATCTCAGGGTCGGAAGACGTCCAGACGACCTTGCGATCGTCCGGAGAGACCGCCGCAACGACGCCCGCGTCGTCCGTACCCCGAAGGGAAAGGGAAAGCTGCGCGTTTTCGCGGCCGCCCTGCGCGTTGAAGGAATGCGTGGCCACGGTAAGCCGCTTTTCCAGGCCGTACGTTTGGGAATTTTCCGCAAAAGACAGCGTCTTATACGGCGTGACCGCCGTGACGGTGACGGGCGCAGGTTCGGCGGAAGGAATGCGCGTGACCCCGTCCGCGCGGTAGATCTGTGCGCCGATCTGCGCGGTGCCCTCGGCATGCCCCGTCGCATAGCAGCGCCATTCGCCGCCGGAAAGCACCGTCGTCACGCTGACGACCTCGGGCGAATCCGACGTGAACACGACGACGTAGCCCTCCGTCCCCTCGCCGTCGGTGGAAAGCGAGCCGAGGCTGACGGCAGAGCCCGTCCGGAACGCGGTGCGCGAAAACACGAGCGCGGACTGCGTGAGATGATCTTTGATGACCGTCACGCAGGTGATGCGCCCGCCGGACGCATCGCAAAGCCACACCTCGCACGAGGCGCCGAGCGCGACCTCGCCGCGCAGCGAAACGTCGATGCGCGCCGTGCCGTATTCGCCCGCATCCGTGAGCATGACGAGCGCCGCCGAGGCGACCTCCTCCTCATCGTATTCCAAGGTAAACGCCCCGCCGTATTCCGAACGAAGCATTGCAACATCATAGCTGAACGGGAAGGATACTTCGGACATGGTCGGCTTCTCCGCCGTGACCTCGCCGCCGAAGCTGACGCCGAGCTGCGTCTGCGTCGCGTCGACGCTGACCACGAACGAAGCCGAAACCTCCCCCCGCTGCGTCTCACCCGTCGAAGGATCGATGACGACCGCCTCCGACGAGACGGTAATGACCGCGCGCCCCGTAAGTTTGCAGGTCACCCTGCCGTCCGTCACCGAAGCGACGTCGGGCGCCGAACTCTTCCAGAAAAGCTCCCCGGCGCTTCCCTGCGGCAGAAAGGCATACGCCTCCGCGCCGATGGTAAACGTATCCCCTTCCGATTTTTCGTAATAATCGATCGTCTGCACGACGTCCGTCGGAACCGAACTGTAATAGACGATCTGCACGCTGTCCGTCCTGCCGCCGTCTGCCGTCGCCACGATGCGCACCGTCCCGCAGGAAAGCGGCGTGACGCGCACGGATCCATCCCCCGCATCCGCGAGCAAAACTTCCGCGCGCTCTGTATTTTCCACCCCTTCGGCGGAAAAGGTGACCGATTTGTTGGTGGCAGCTTCGGGAAGGACCGCCGTGGACAGCAGCAGCGAATTGTCCTCGGCGGCGACGTCGATCAGATAATTTTTCTCGCCCGCAAACGACACGGAAGAAACGGGGATGGTGGCAAGCACCTCCGTCCCCTTGATGATGGTATTCGTCGTAAACAGCAGAAGCAGCGGCACTGCCAGCAGCAGCGCGACGATCTTGAATTTCAGACTCTTCATAGCGATTCTTCCATGGCGCGGTATTTTTCATCCAGCCCGCGGAACAGATAGACGAAGGAAAGGATGCAGGCGACGGCCGCGACGACGAGGATGAACGCCGTCGAGAGCACGAAGGACGGGAAGCCGATCTGATAGATGCTCATGAGCGTGCTGATGAGCACGGAACCGGCGCCAGCGAGGAATGCAAACAGCAGGCCGAGCAGCATGATGAGCGATACGTTGCTGTTGCTGTCCGTCACTTCATCGTTGTCCTGCGTGGGGAAGACGGGCGAACTCAGATCCTTGCGCGTGGCGGCGGCGATCTCCGCGAGCGAGACGATGACGCCGACAAAGAAGAGCGCCGTGACTTCAAGCGGAGTCAGAAGCCCCGTCGCGCCCAAAACGACGGCGACGATGACCATGGAGAGCACGGAAACGGCGCCACAGAAGAGCAGCTTTCCCGTCACGATCTCCTTGGGCGTCACGGGAAGCGTCTTGAAAAACATGCCCATGCGCCCGTCGCGGCTGATGTTCGTGGTGCAGAAGGTATTGCCGATGATGCTGAACACGGCAACGGCAAACACCGCAAGTTCGTAGTCGCAGTCCAGAATGGTGATCTTGGACATCATGGCGCGCATGAGGCTGACGCACTGATAAACCATAAACGGCACGGTGACGGACGTCGCAAGATACTGGAACGCATAGGACGGCGTGCGCAGCACGAGGATGAATTCCTTGCGCAGAAGCGATGCAAGCCTGGAACGGCGGCGGAACGCGGTGCGCCTGCGAAACACGCGCGACTCCCCTTCCAGCCGGGCCTGCAGCGCGCGGCGGTAAAAGATGCGGATGAGAAAATAAGCGGGAAGAAATAGCCCCGCGCAGAGCAGGATCGCCCACAGGAGATTGAGCGCCGCATCCGCGCCGAACACCGCCTTTGTGAGGAATGCGGCGGGATACAGGTGGGCCGCGACCGCATGGATGCGCTCCATCGTCTGCAATTCAAACACAAACTCCAGCTTGCCGCTGTCGAGAAGCGTCGTGATGACGAGCAGGATGCGCCCGTACACCCAGAACGCCGCGCCGATCAAAAGGATATAAAGGAGAAGGCGCAGCAGGTATTTGTTCTCGAGAAAGCGCATGAAAAAGGTATACGGCACCGCGAGAAGCGACGCCGCCGCGCAGGATAAAAAGGGCGTGAGCAGCACCGCAAGCGCCGTAAAACCGTAATACGCCGCCCCGCCGGCATAGCCGCTCAAGACGTCCGTGATCACGGCGACGGGAACCAGGATGAGCACGGCGGAAAGCAGCTGCGCCCAATATATGCGCACGATCTTATACAGATAAATATGCTCGGCGCGCACGGGCTGACAGATGAGGACGTTCTGGTCCTTGACGTCGGTGAGCGCGTCGTAGATCTTTTTGACGCCGATGAGGCATTGCACCACGAGTACCGCGCCGACGGAAAAGGTCAGAAGTTCATAGACGCGGTCCGCCTCCGCCTCGGGCGTATCAAAGGTGATGGAACGATAACTTTCCGCAAAGACGTAAAACGCGTAGACAAAAGCGGCGAAGATCCCCGCCAACAAAAGGATGGTGGAGATCCAGCCCGCAACATCCCGCCTGCGCCCCTTTTGCCGGAAGGCGGAAAAGGCGCAGAGGATATCTTTGCGGAAGAGCAAAAATACGCTTCTCATACCGTCTCCCCTACCTTTTCTGCAAACAGGGCGGAAAGCTTCTGCTCGCGCTCCGCCGCGGGAAACTGCGTGAGGTCGAGATGCCCCGCGATCTTCCCGCCGTTGATGAGGTAGACGCGATCGCACGTCCGCGCAACGGTATCGAGGTTGTGCGAGCTGTACAGAACGGCATTGCCCTTGCGCTTGTAAAAGACCATATAGCGGCAGAGCGCGGCCGCCGTCTGCGGGTCGAGCCCGGTGATGGGTTCGTCGAGCAGCCACAGCTTGGGCCGGTGGATGAGCGACGCCATCAGGCAGATCTTCTGATGCATGCCGTGCGAATACGTGGAGATCATGGAATCGAGGCGGCTTCCCAGGCGGAAGACCGACTGAAGTTCACGGACACGCGTCTGCCGCACGCCCGTAGGCGTGCGGTGCAGATCCGCGATGAAGTTCAGATACTCCGCGCCCGTCATCTGCTCGAAGACGGCGCTGTTATCGGGGACGTACCCCAGTTCCTGCTTGGCGCGCACGGGATCCTTCCGCACGTCGCGGCCGCAGATGGAGATCTTCCCCTTTTCATAGGAGAGATACCCCGTAAGGCACTTGATGGTCGTGCTCTTGCCTGCACCGTTCCGCCCGATCAGCCCGACGATCTCCCCCGCGCGGCACTCAAGAGAGAGGTCTGTCACGGCGTATGCCTTGGCTTTGGCATATTTTTTATACAATCCTTCGATTTTTACGATGACATCCCCTCTCTCGATCATGCTTTGCTCCTGAAACCTGAATTTTTGCGCGTGCTCAATAGCCGAATTCAAAGGCGATCGTCACGCTTCTGCCCGACTCCATCGTGTAAGAGATGGTGTACAGTTTGGGGTTCTGCCCGATGATGGAAAGCTCGAGCTCCACCTCGGAATCCGCCTTTGCCCCTGCGCCGAGGAAATCGTCCGCCTTGGACGCGGGAACGGTGCAGGTAAATTTGCGGTTGGTAAGCTCATACGCGTCCTCGGTAAGGAACGCGTCGGCGATGAAAAAGTCGGAAGGAACTTCCTCCTCAGCCACCGCATAAGACTGCGTTTCCGTCACGTACTCCTCCGCCGCGGCGAGATCGGGATTGAGCGTCGTGCGCGTGACGGTGACGTCCGCGCCGGCCGCCGTGAGAGAGTAGACCGTCTCTTCCGAAGAGACGACGACGTTCCCCTCCTTCAGCGTGACCGTGCGCTTGATCTCCTCGGCGTAAGAGGCGTTGGCGAAGATCTCATTGACGCCCGCCTCGTCTTCCGGTTTTTCGTCGCGTTCGTTCCAGTCGTCAAAAATACAGCCGGAAAGCATACCTGCCGCCAGCAGGGCGGAAGCGACCGCCGCAAGTTTGATAAATTTCCCTTTCATGATCCTCTCCTCCTCATCAGAGTACGAACTTACGCACGAGCACGTAAGCCGCTGCTGCCGCCGCGGTGAGCGTCGCCGAAAGGCCGATCAGCGCCGCAGAGTCGTTTGCCGCCTCAAAATCTTCCGCGACCGCCGCAAGATATTCCGCATAGGCCGCTTCGCATGCCGCGATGACGCCTTCCGTATCCTGCATGCGTTCGCCTTCTGACATCGCGGAAAGGATGGCGCGGATCTCGCCGAACGCCTCCGCGCCCGACGTTTCGCCCGCCTCGTATTCTGCAAGGATGCTGCTGAGCGAGCTGAAGAGCCCCGCCGCGTTGGAGACGACTTTGAGTTCGAGCACCGCGGTGCCGCCGTAATTGGGGTCGTTGACCGTCGCCGTGATGAGATAGGTCCCGGGGCCGGAGATCTGCGTGACAGCTTCACCGTCCAGCGTGATCTGCGTTTCCATGGTGACCTGCATGCCCTCGACGGAAGGCAGGAAGGAAAGCCCCGGGCGATAGACGACGTAGTCGCCCTCCATGCGGTCGCCGAGGAAGACGATGCGATCGGAAAGATCCTGCTTTTGCACCGTGATGAAGAAGGTGCGGCTCTCTTCCGTCGTGAATTCCTCCGCATACTCGTAGGACGGGTGCACGATCTCCACGACCATGCAGTAGCTGCCCGCATCCACGATGCGTTCGACCTGCGTGCGCGTGTCGCCCTCGATGCGGTAATAGACCGCGCGGAAGGTGCCGTCCGTCGCGTTGGCAAGATAGCCTTTGATGTCCGTGCGCCAATCGAAGACGGCAAGTGCCTCGCCCGAATAGACAAACGTCTGCTCCCGCTCGATATCGATGGTGATGCGGGGTTTCGTCACGGTGAGCGTGCCGTCCACAAAGATCACGGAATAATTCTCATCGCCGTTGTAGGAGGCGCGGATGACGTGCGTGCCGCCCATGATATACGCCGTGTAATTTTCCGCCGTGAGCGCCACGTCGCCGACGTAGACGGTGAGGACGATGCCGAGATCGTCGCCCTCCGCGATGCTGCCCTCCGTCACCGTATAGGAGAGCATCCCGTTGAGCGCTTCCCACGTAGTCTTGGTATCCGACTGTGCCGAACCCGCCGTCACCGTGATCTCCCTTCGGGCGATCGTATACAGCGAGCACGCGTCGGCCGCCTGCGTATAGACGATCGTGACCGTGTAATTTTCATTGTCCGTCAGATGCGCGGTGATCTTGTAGACGCCGGCGTCCGTACCCGCCTCGCGCGTAAGCGTGAGGAGGTCGTTCAGCGTATCCTGATAGCCGAGCGCGCTGCCTTCCGCGAGCGCCATGGAAAGCGCCCGTTCCGCATCCCCGTAAACGGCGTTCACATCCGCGACGGAGACGGTAACTTTGCGGCTGACGATCTCATACTCGCCGTTCGTGAACGTCACTTTATAGTTCGGATTTGCAGAGACGCCCGTGATCGCATACGTGCCGGCATTTACGCCTTCTTCCTTGGTGAGCTGAACGCCGAGGTCCGCGTATCCCTCCCCGGGCGCGTACGTTCCGGCCGTGAGCCGTGCGGTAAGCTCCTCAAGTTTGTCGCCGTAGACGCTCGACTGATTGTCGATGGTCACGGTAACGGGGCGCGCCGTGATGGTATACGCATCCGTCCCGCCCTCGAACGTGACGGCATAGTTTGTATTCTCCCAAGCGCCCGCAATGTCGTACGTCCCGACGGAGCCGCCTGCTTCCTTGCTGAGCTGAACGCCCAGGCTGTCGCTCCCGTAGAGCGTGCCCTCCGTAAGCCGATAAGTAAGCCCGCTGAGCGAATCGCCGTAGACGCTCGACTGCGTTTCAATGGTCACGGTAACGGGGCGCGCCGTGATGGTATACGCGCCTTCGCCGCCCTCGAACGTGACGAGATAGTTATCGTCAAGCGCTTTCCCCGCGACGTCGTACGCTCCGACGGGGCTGCCCTTTGCGGCATTCACGGAGAGCTCATACACGACGCCGTCCACTGCGAGCACCTCGCCCGAAGTGACCTTCGCCGCGAGCGCCGCAAGGTCTTCGCCGTACACGCTCGATGCCGCCTGAACGGTCACCGTGATCGCGCGCGCCGCGATCGAATATTCCGTTGTCGCGCCCGTAAGTGTGTAGTTGGCGGCGTCCTCGCCCGCAAGCCGCGCCGTCGCGCTATAATCCCCCGCGTTCACGGACGCAGCAGTTTGGGTAAGTTCCGCCCGCACGTTGTCGCCCTGTACGCCGCCGACGAGCGTGGGAACGGGCGATTGGACCTGCCCGTTATAGGTAAACTGCGTCGCGTTCCAAGAGACGCTCACCGCCTTCCGCGCGACCGTGAACGACTCCGAATACACGAACGTCGAATCCGTGACCTGCACGGTGACGGTATACGCACCCGCCTTAAGGATCTCCTCAACGGGCTCTCCGCCGCGCGAAATGGTGACGGTAAATTCGTCCTCCGTAAGCGCCTCGCCCGTCTCCATGACGGTGACCTGCGCCGTGACGGAGACCGCCTCGCCGTCGTACTGCGAATTATTTTCGCGCGAGAAGGTAAGCTCGTAGCGGTAGAACTCGTCGTCCTCGACCACCTCGAGCGCGGCACTTTTTGCCGTAACGGTCAGATTCTTATTTCCGCTCAGCGCAAACACGTAATACGTGCCCGCTTCGAACCACGCGCCGTCTGCAAAAACGATCGCGCCGTCTGCGGAGACGGTGGCGATGCGTTCGCCGTCCACGTCGTCCGTCCGCGTGACGATAAAGTATTCGTCCGTCTCAAGCCCGGGCGCATTCGTCCATTCCGCCGTGAGGTACAGGCGCGCGCCCTCGGCGTTCAGGCGGGAGAGCATCTCCGCGCCGTGCTCGCCGACTTCCGACCACACGCCGCGCGGCGATACGGTATATTCCGAATAGCCGCCGTTCGTGTTCGTGTAGAGGATGGTGATCGAATAATTCTTGTTGACGGCGGTTGCCGTGATCTTGTAGCTGCCGACGTCCGTGCCCGCCTCGCGCGTGATGGAAAGCAGTTCCTCCATCGTATCGCTGCCGTACAGGCCGAGGCCTCCCGTCACGTTGGCGGAAAGTTTGGCGTCCGCGTCACCGTAGATGCTCGAAGCGTCGCTGACGAGCACGGTGATCGCCCGCGCCGTCACCTGATAATTGCCCGCCTCATACGCTACCTCGTAGAAAGCGCTCTTTGCAAGGTCGGTCGCGAGCGTAACGGGATAATTCCCCACGCCCGAGCCGACGGTGACCGCGCAGGTCACGCGCGCGACCTCATTCAGAGAATCGCCCGCAACGAGCTTAAACCCTTCCGCAAGCTGATAAGTAAGTTCCTCGAGAGGCTCGCCGTAGACGCTTGCAGCGTCCCCGATGACGACTGTAATTTCTTTTCTTGCAATGTTCTGCGCCGTCGCGGTCAGGGAATAGGAGATCTCCCCATAGCTTCCCGTATACGTCGCGACAGCGTCGATCCTGCCGCCCTCATACGTAAACTCGCCGAGCGCCGCCGTTGCCGAACCCGTGCTGCCGTCCACAAAGGTCACGCTGACGTCAACGTCCGCGTCGCCGTAGGTCGCCGAGCCCGTCACCGCAATGCTCGCGGCGATCTCCTTCGCAAACGCGGCGGAAAGCTCCCGCTCTACAAATGCAAGTTCTTCCGAGGAGCGCTCGAAGCAGATCTCCTCATACAGCTCCCAAACCGCCTGCGCGTGCGCGACAAGCGTCTCGCCGCTCTGCGTTTGCAATTCGGCAAACATCGCGTCGTATTCGGCAAACTCCTGCGTGCGCACATACACGGTCGCAGGCAGGGGCGAAACCAGCTTTTCCGAGGTAAGCTGCGCCGTAAAGACGTATTTGTCCGCCTGCATGGCGATGGTAAGCGCCACCTGTTCCGCGTCGCTGCCGTAGTAGGATACGAGCGCGTTGAGGACAAATTCCTGCGTCACATCGCCGTTCGCGTCATAGATCCGCGTATAGACGTTCTTCTCCGCGTCAAGTTCCACGCCGGAAACGACCTTTGTAAGCACCACCGCCTCGCTTCCCGTCACGTCGAACGCCTGCGTATGCGCGGCGGCCGCCGTTTCAAATGCGGGCGTATAGTAGGAAAGCACGCTCGTCGCCGCATCCAGCTGCGCCGTAAAGCTGCCGTTCGCGTCCGTTTCGTACCGCACGCCGTTGAGCTCGACCACCACGCCGCTCTTGTCTGCGCCCGTATCCACGGTGACGTTGACGAACGGCGTGCCGTCCGCGCCGACTTCTGCAAAGAAGCCCGTCATCGCCTGGTCGATCTGCGTGGTGACGTTCGTCTGCTCCTTGGACGAGCCCGAGCTGCCCTCCCACCGGGAGAGCATGGTATAGCTTTTGAGGGTGAAGCCTTCCGCCGCATAGGCGCGGTACGTCTTGCCCGCCTCAAGCGGCATAAGCCCCGCCCCGCGGGTGAGCCCGCAGACGCGCGCGGAGAGTGCAAACGTCGCCCTGTCGTCCGTATACGCGCCCTCGCTGCCGATGGAGATCTCTTTTTCAAGGGTGACGTTTGTGCCGACGGCGATCTCGCCGCCCGCCTGCGTCGCCTGCGCGATGCCAACGAAGGTCGCGCCGTCGGAAATATTCAGCGTGCCGTTGACGATGAGCATGCCCGACTGCGCAAAGCCGTATGTTTTAAGTTCTGCGGACGTCGGGTATTTCTGCCCGCTCTTTGCCGCCTGATCCAGCCCGTCGTACACCTGCAGCTCGCCGAAGACGTTCAGCGTTGCCCCTTCGCCCACGGTGAACACCGCCCCGGGCAGAACGGCATAGGAGCGGTCCGCCGCGATGTTCGCGGCCGCGCCCGCCTCCAGCGTGACGTTGTAGGTATACGGCATCGCCAGCGTCATATCGTAGGAGCCGTAAACATAGAGCGAGAATTCGCCGAAGGTGATCTCCCCGAAGACGCGGATGCTCGTCACGCCGCTGTCGCCGAGGTGAGATTTGTTATTGCCGCGGTCGACGTCTACCGTCTTTTCCCCGTCGTACGTAAGTTCCAGCTTCGCCCCCTTGTGCATCCAGATGAGGCTGCCCTCGCCGCCTTCCGTCTTGTTTGCGATGCTGTCGACGAGCACCACGTCCTGCGTGGTGACGCTGCCCCAGAAGAAGAGCGACGTAGAGCCCACCACCTTGCCGCCGTAGAGCACCGTCTGCGGCACTTCAACGTTTACCGTAGCGTATTGCGTGAACGGGAAGTGCCCATTCTCGTAATGGTCGAGCGTGTTGCTGCCGCCCGAATAGTTGTTGACCATAAACGGCTGTTTGAGCGTGCCGCCCGCGTTCACGGTAAGGCTGCCCGCGCCCGTCACGCGGCCGCGCACGTCCGCCGTGCCGTTGATGACGAGGCTGCCGTCAAGCGTCAGCTGCGCATATGCGCCCGCCGTGCGCCCCTGGTTGCCCTGATCGCTGTGGCCGTAGTGCTGCACCGCGCCCACGACGAGCGTGCCGTTCACGGTCAGCGTCGCCCCTTCTGCAACGGTCAGCGTGCGGTAGGCCTCCCGCCCGTCCTTCCAGGGCAGGCGCGCGTTGAGCTGTGAGGTCTCGAACGAGTCGCCGTTTGCATACCCTTCCGCATCCGTATCGGAAAACGGCAGGATAAGCGTCACGCCCTCCGGGATAGTCAGAGCCCCGGAGACGGTATCGTCCTTGAGCAGATACACGGTATCCCCGTGTTCGGCGGCGGCAAGCGCATCCGAAAGCGTCCCGTAAAATTCCCCGCCGATGCGCGCCGTATACGTTCCGTCCGGCTCGATGACCGCCGTGTACGTCCTGTTATTTGTGACGACGACGTTGCACGTCTCTTCCAGCGTCACGAAGCGCTTGGAGCCGTCCTCCCGCGTCTCCACCCAGCCGTAGAAGCGGTAGCCTTCATCGACGTTTGCCGTCAGCTGATAGCCGGTGCCGGCATAGACCTGCGCGCCCGCCGCGGGGAGTTCGGGGTCGGAAGTGATGCTGCCATGCCCTTCGGTGGAGACATTCGCCTTGATGGTATACGTATCCCCTTCCACAAAGCGCACGTTGGCGATGGCGAATCTGTCCTCATACACCTCGCCGGCGTCGGACGAATTTTTGACGTAGCCGATCCAGATCTCGTTGATACCGTTGCCGCCCAGGTTGTTCAGCACGGTGATCTGCGCGGTATGCCAGCCGACGTTGCCGCTTGCATACTGCGTCTGCTCCACGCCGTCTACCTCCGTCAGGTACACGCCGTTGTCCATCTCCGTCCCGAGGAAGCTCATATACGGGTTGTTTTCCAGCCCCTTTACAACAAAAATTGAATTTGAGGTAAACGGCAGATATGCCACCCAAGAAGTATTTCCGTATTTTTCATAGACCGGGTTCGCATCCTTCGACCCGCCGAGATCCAGACGCGCATAGTCGTTGTTGATGCCGAAGAGTGCAACGTCCTGCCCCGCCTCGCTGCTGATGTAATAATCGAACAGGAACACGCCGCTGCCTTCCACGGTAAATTTGAGGTAGGAAGCGGAACTGTTTACCCCCTTGTTGGTGGAGACGTACGCCGCGCGGTCCTCCGTGGAGAGATCGACGCTGTACTCAAACGGATAGACGGAATTGTTTTCCACCCCCGTGATGGGCAGCGCGTCTTCCGCCTCGGTAAACAGGTTTTCTTCCATGTTGAGTTCGTATACAAGGAAGAAGGTGTAATCGAGCGGAGCATAGCCTTCCTGCGTGTAGCGGATGGTGACCTGCATATCCTCGTGCACGCCGTTGAGGAGCCCGTAGTAGCGCCCCTGCTCCTCCTGCATGGTGAGCGATTGCTCCCCGTTGATGAGCACCGCGCACGCCTCCCCCTGCCCGAGGTAGGGCGCCGTGATGAGCAGCGTGTTGTCCGCAGGGTAGGCGTCGATGGCGTACTCATAGAGAAGGACGGGGTTTTCCACCAGCACGATGCTGCCCTGCGTGAAGGTAAACTCGAAATCAGTCAGCTTCTCGTCCTCGATGAGGATCTTCTTCTCGAACACGAATTCAAACGAGGTATCTTCCGTGACGGTGAAAATGTCGCCGTTGCGCTCGACGAGGTCCCCGCCGTTCAGCTTGTAGCCGATATATTCGTACCCTTCCTTGGCGGCGACAAACGGCTGGATCCTGCTTCCCCACGCTACGTGGCCCGTTGCGAGCCCTGTCATGGCAAATTCATATAAATTGCAGACGGTACCCGCCTCGGCATCGCAATCGACGGTCAGATCGACCTGATCGGAGGATCCCCCCGCCCGAATGTTGCCGATCAATACCGTAAACTCATTTCCTGCATAAGTCTGCTTGTTGTAATAGGTGACCTGGACGACATGATCGCCGACGGAATCAAATTGATAATTCAAGACCCCTTCGCTGATGCCGGAAACGTTGAGTAGTTCCTTGGGCGTTCCCGCCGTAATGTCCGAAACGGCAAGATAAGCATAGTCCGCCAAAGTAGAAATAGATGTTTTATAATCCAGGATGAGTATATCGGCAGCGGAAAGATACAGCGTAAGGACGATGGTATTGTTCGAGCCGATTACGGTCGGCTTATTGTAACCCTTGAAGGTGCCGTCTGAAAGCGTCCAGCCGCTGCCATCCAGGCTGCCGTTGTCAAGCGTGTAGGAGATGTTCTCCGCGCCGGGGTAAGGCTGCGCCTCCGCAGGGGCGGCAGCAAGCGTTGCACCCCCCCCCACGGAATTTGCCGCGGAAGGCTGCACGGCGGCCTGCATGCTTTGCGCGCTCGCAGCAGCATTGTTCACCGCAGGATCGGCAAATTCATAGAAAAGCGTCAGATCGCATCCGCCATCCGTAACGCCCATGCCTGTATCATAATAAAATTCAATAAACAGATCTTCCCCGCGCAGCTTTTCCTCTCCGGCAAAATCGTACACGACGGACTCATCGTTAAACTCACCTGCCATACTGGGATCACCGCCACATACACCGCCCGAAAACAATAAGCTATCCGTAATTTGCAGCGAAGCAAAATCACGAACTGTTACAGAAAAATTAAATTGGAGCAAAGCCAATTCTTTTACATAAAACTCCAATACTGCGTCTTTACTATCCTCTCCGATTTGAAGAGAAAACGATTCTGTATTGCTGTCAAATACCCACTCTGTATCCCCTTGATTGCGATATACGATGCGGCTGTCCCCTTCATTGATACTATTCCACACGGAAAGCGTATACGAGCCCAACGTGCGCGTGGCCGTGCCCGAAGCAATGGTAACTTCCAGCGTTTCGGGGATGACAGTAAGCTCGGCGACGCCGGAAGCATCGGCAGCCTCCCCGTTTACGTACCCCGTGACGCCCGCGGGCAACCCTTCAAACCGCGCGCCGATAGTGCCTGCGGCGGATGTTACGGCGATCTCGCTTCCGTCCGTATACACGTATTCGCCGGCGGAAGTCAGCGTGCCGCCGTCCAGAAGCAGCGTAAACTCGGGCGTGCCGGACAAAACTTCGTAATGTGCCGCCAACAGATCGCCCACGTAGATATCGATGACGATGTGTTTCAGCCCGTCGCCCGAAACGGGAACGGAAACGATGCGCTCATCCGCATTTGCATCGGCAACTTCCGCGCCGTTCACCGTAGCCTTGGCAGTCACGGGCACGTCAAACGCGATATCAACAGAGGTTACGGCATCGGCTACGTCAAGCACGCCGTGGTTTGCCCAGACATCGGCAAGCACGTCGTCCCCGTCCACCGTAAAGGTGGATTCAAACAATGTGCCTGCATATTCCTCTCCCGTATATCCGCGGCCGAGCAGGGGCTGATCTTCCAAAGCGTCAAAAATATCAAACCCTTTAGCGAGCACCGTATCCCTTGCCGTCTGGATCGTTTCCGCGATGTGCGGCGCAAGGCCGATGCGGGAAAGGTCGAATTCCCCCGCGGCATAGCCCGCCGTATTGTTCACCACGTTGGTATGGAAATTTTCTACGGAGACGTTTTCCCCGCCCCCGCAGACCACACCGCCGCGACTTGAAGTGTAAGGAGACGACAAATAAAAAGAATATGTATTGTAAGCGCTGCAATTTTTTACGACCGAGGCGTAGGCGTTGGAAAGATTTTCTCCGATAAAAGTACCGTGCCCATACAGAGGGAGCGATGTATTAAAAGCATAAAACGCAGAGCCATTCACGGAAGAATCAACAAACTGAATAGCGCCGTTGCTCAGCCCGACAAAGAGGGACAGAGCGGCAGGACTCTGATAATTTTCAAGGGGGAGAGCGCTGTCCTCCACATGGCAGTTGAGGATGCGCGTGCCGTCGGCATTGTTTGTGCCGAGCAGAAGGCCGATGCCTTTGCCGCTGACGAGCGACGTATCCACATCGACCGAAAAATTGTTCAGCGTGAGGTTGCGGACGGTGACGATCTCCTCAAAAGATGAAAAGAAGCCGACGTCCTGCGGCTGCGAAATGGTGAGCACTCCGTTGTAAACGGTATGGCCCTGCCCGTCGAACGTGCCCGCAAAGTTGGAGATGGGCTGCCATTCGTGCCCGGCAAGGTTTACGTCCGTGGTAAGGGTTACGGTATATCCCTCAAAAGAAAAACCGCGGTTGGCAAGGTCAGCAAACCCCTTCAGCTCCGCCGCGGAATCTATGGTAAGCGTATTGGATGCAAGCGAGTAGAACCCCGCGTCGCTCGAGACGCCGTCCCACTCGTCGCCCAAGGAAACGGGCTCTTCGTCCTGCGCCGTTGCATACAGCGGAAGCCCGAGCGCAAGCGACGCGCCGAGCAGAACTGCCGCAAGGGAAAGAAGGACGGAAGTTGCAATTTTTTTGGCTTTGAGAGTCATATAATACCCCCCCCCAGTAAACATTTATTCATATCAGGTGCATATTTATGCAAGCCCTGCATGCATTGACGGCGCGGACATGGTATGCCGAAACGTTGCCGCAGACATGGTGCCCTTTGCCTTCTGCGCCGCACACGTGACGCAGAAGGCGATTTTGCGGACATGGTTGCCATATTCGCCGCCCATGCATGGGCATTTGCGGACATGGTACGGCGGAATTTGTCGCCGCCCCGCCCGCCTGCGCCCGACGCGCCGCAAACGGTTTGCAAATGCTGCCCTATGATGAATATACTTTTATTATACTTCATCTTTCGGCATTCGTCAATAGAATCTTTCAATTTTTTACGCCCTTCGGCATAATTTTTTTGCGGGGCGCGAAAACCGTGCCCGTTTTTGCCGATTTTGCCCCTTTTTGCGCCTTTTTTGCCTTTGGTCACCCGCGCCGGTACGCATCATGCACCTTTCCCCTTTCAGCTCGCCTTCCGTTCAAACACGAAAAAAAGGAACGGACTTGTGTCCGTTCCTTTCTGTGGCGCAGAGAAAGAGATTTGAACTCTTGGATACATTCCTGCATCACACGATTTCGAATCGTGCGCGTTCGACCGCTCCGCCATCTCTGCAAGCTGTTATATTGTACCTTGTTTTTCACAAAAAAGCAAGTTTTTTTGCCCGCTTTTGCAAAAAAACTTTTCTTTCCGCGCGCAAATATGCTATACTGTACCCGGCGGGGCGCTGCGCCCTGCGGAGGTCGCTATGCTCTATTCGCTCATCACAGGCGCCTGCGGGTATCTCGGCGGCGCGTTTGCCTTTGAACTCGCCGCGCGCGGCGAGCCGCTCTACCTCACGGGGCGGAGCGAGGAACGGCTGCTTGCCCGCGCCGCGCAGATCAGGGAGCGCTTTCCCGCGGCGTGCGTGCGCTGCTTCCCCTGCGACCTTGCGGACGGGGCATCCCGCAAGGCGTTCTTTGCCCACTGCGAGGGGGAAGGCGTGCGCTTTTGCAGGCTGGTGTACGCGGCGGGCGCGGACGTTCAGAAAGCCTTCTCCCGCTACACGGAGGAAAAGCTCGCCTTTCAGGCGCGGGTGAATTTTGAGGGCGCGGTCTCCTTTGCGCGGTTCTTTCTCTCCCGCGCGGAGCTCGACGGCACGGCGGAACTGCTCGCCGTGGGGAGCGTTTCCTCCCTCGTGCCCATGCCCTACTTCGCCCTGTACAGCGCCACCAAAAAGGCGCTGGAGCAGTTCTTTTCCGCCCTGCGCACGGAGCTTACAGGCAAAGCCAAAGTGTGCTGCGTGCGCCCCGGCGCCATCCCCACCCGCGACGACGTGAAGGAATATATCCGCGCCCAGGGGCTTTGGGGCAGGCTTGCCGCCCTCCCGCCCGAGACGGTCGTAAAGCGCGCGCTCGCCGCCGTACGCAAAAACAAACGCGCACCCGTCATCGGACTTTGGAACAAGCTCATGCACGCCGCCACGGCGCTTCTGCCGCTTTCCCTCAAGATGCGGTTTATCGCCGCGCGCTGGAGCAAAACGCAAAAGGACGCCTTTTGACCGCGCGCCCTTTTTTTGCGCCGAATTTGCAAAATCTTGCATGCGAGCCTTGCCTTTCTTCTCCCGATGTGGTATAATATCTTATGGTAATAAAAGCGTGATCATACGCGGTTTCAGGAGTAATGTTATGTCGAGAAAACCCATCATTGCAGGCAACTGGAAAATGAACAATACGGCTTCGGCGGGCGTGGCGCTCGTGGAGGCCATCAAGCCGCTCGTCAAGGGCGCGGATTGCGACGTCGCCGTGTGCGTCCCCGCCATCGATATCCCCGCCGTCTCCGAGGCGCTCAAGGGCAGCAACATCGCCCTCGGCGCGCAGAACGTGCACTTTGAGCCCAAGGGCGCCTTCACGGGCGAGATCTCCGCGGAGATGCTCAAGGAATACGGCGTCAAATACGTCATCATCGGCCACAGCGAGCGCAGGCAGTACTTCGGCGAGACGGACGAGACCGTCAACAAGCGCACGCTGGCGGCGCTGAACGCCGGGCTCACCCCCATCGTCTGCATCGGCGAGAGCCTTGAGGAGCGCGAGACGGGCAAGACCGAACAGGTGCTCGAAAAGCAGATCAGAGAAGGCATGAAGGGCATCGACGATATCTCCCGCATCGTCATCGCCTACGAGCCCATCTGGGCGATCGGCACGGGCAGGACCGCGACCGCGCAGCAGGCGAACGAGTCCATCGCCTTCATCCGCAAGACGTGCGCGGAAGTCTTCTGCCCCAAGTGCGCGGAACAGGTGCGCATCCAGTACGGCGGCTCCATGAACGCGGGCAACTGCAAGGAACTCATGGCAATGCCGGAGATCGACGGCGGCCTCATCGGCGGCGCTTCCCTCAAACCAAACGACTTTGCCGCCATCGTCAACTACAACAAATAAGGAGTGTCTATGAAGAAAATCCCTTACGCCATCGTCATTATGGACGGGTACGGCATTGCCCCCGCGGGCGACGGGAACGCCATCTCCCTTGACGGCAGCAAAAACGTCCGCGCGCTCGAGGCGGAATATCCTTCCTCGCAGCTGGGCGCGAGCGGCCGCTCGGTCGGGCTCCCCGACGGGCAGATGGGCAACTCGGAAGTCGGGCACCTCAACATCGGCGCCGGGCGCATCGTCTACCAGGACCTCACCAAGATCACGAAGGCCATCGAAGACGGCGATTTCTTTGAAAACCCCGCCCTCATCCGCGCCATGGACAACGCCGTTGCCAACAAAAAGAAGCTGCACCTTTGGGGGCTGCTTTCCGACGGCGGCGTGCACAGCCACATCACGCACCTCTATGCCCTCCTGGAGATGGCAAAAAAACGCGGCGTCCCGCAGACGTACGTCCACGCGTTCCTGGACGGGCGCGATACCCCGCCCACTTCTGCCGTGCATTACGTGAAAGAACTGCTCGCGGAGATGGATAAGCTCGGCTACGGCAAGCTCGCCTCCCTCTGCGGCAGGTATTACGCCATGGACCGCGACAACAACTGGGACCGCGAAGAAAAGGCGTATGACATGCTGACCATCGGCAGCGGCATCAAGGCGGAAGACCCCGTCGAGGCGCTGGAAGCTTCCTATGCGGCGGGCGTGCACGACGAATTCGTGCTCCCGACCAACATCACGGAACACGGCAAGCCGGTGGCGCTCGTGGAAGAGGGCGATTCCGTCATCTTCTTCAATTTCCGCCCCGACCGCGCGCGGCAGATCACCCGCGCCTTCACGCAGGAACGCTTCGTCGTGCCCAAGGGCACCGCGTTCGAGCGGAAAACGGGGTATCTGCATCCCGTATACGTCTGCTTTACGGTATACGATGCGGAATTTGAGAACGTGCTCATCGCGTTCCCCAAGCAATCCTTAAAAAATACGCTGGGCGAATACCTCGCCTCCCTGGGCAAGAAGCAGCTGCGCATCGCCGAAACGGAGAAGTACGCGCACGTCACCTTCTTCTTCAACGGCGGCGTCGAGGAGCCCAACGCAAACGAAGTGCGCGTGCTCATCAACTCGCCCAAGGTCGCCACTTACGACCTCAAGCCGGAGATGTCCGCCTATGAAGTCACCGACCGCGCGCTGAAGGAACTCGACACGGGCGAATACGACGTGATGATCCTGAACTTCGCCAACTGCGATATGGTCGGGCATACCGGCGTCATCCCCGCGGCGGTCAAAGCCGTGCATACCGTGGACGAATGCGTGCAGAAGATCATGGACAAGATCCTTTCCATGGGCGGAAGCGCACTCCTCACCGCCGACCACGGCAACGCGGACAAGCTCCTCGATACGGACGGCGAGCCCTTTACGGCGCACACCACCAATCCCGTGCCCGTCGTGCTCGTCTCCGAACGATACAAGAGCTGCAAGCTCAGGAGCGGCGGCGTGCTCGCCGACCTCGCGCCCACCCTGCTCGACGTGATGGGGCTTCCCATCCCCGCCGAAATGACGGGCAAAAGCCTGCTTGAACGGTAAGCAAAAGCGCTGCACCTTACGTGCAGCGCTTCTTTTTTGCGGGAGCTTTCAGGCTTCCGCTTTTTCTTTTGCGCGCGTTCCCGACTCGTATTTCGAATTGACGCGCATGGCGTTGAGGATGGCGAGCACGGCTACGCCCACGTCGCCGAACACGGCAAGCCACATGTTGGCGATGCCGACGGCGGAGAGGAGGAGGATGGCCGCCTTGACGGCAATGGAAAAGACGATGTTCTCCCTGACGACCGCCATCGTCTTTCTGGCGATGCGCTTGGCAAGCGGGATGCCGCGCAGGTCGTCCTTCATGAGGACGACGTCGCTCGCCTCGATCGCGGCGTCGCTCCCCACGCCGCCCATGGCGATCCCGATATCCGCGCGCATCAGAACGGGCGCATCGTTGATGCCGTCGCCGACGAAGCAGAGGATCTCCCCCTTCTCCTTTTCCGCAAGCAGCCGCTCGACCTCCTCCACCTTGTTCTGCGGAAGCAGAGACGCCTTATACCCGGTGAGGCCGAGCTTTGCGGCGACGCTTGCGGCGATCGCCCGGTTATCGCCCGTGAGCATCACGGTTTTGGCGCCCATCCCGTTGAGCGCGCCCACGACCTCCGCCGCCTCTGGTTTGACCTCATCGGCTATGAGGATACTGCCGACGAAATTCCCGTTACGCGCCACGTAGACGACGGTGCCGACGCCTTTTTCTTCCGTATAGGCGATGCCGTGTTCCTGCATGAGTTTTGCGTTGCCGCAGAGGATGACGTCGCCCTCCTTCTCCGCAACGACGCCCGCCCCCGCGACGTTTCTGAGCGCATAGCCGCCCGCCGTCGGTTTGCCCCACCGCGCGACGACGGAGCGCGCAATGGGATGCGAGGAGTCGCGCTCGGCGATGGCGGCAAGGCGCAAAACCTCCTCCGCGTTCCCTGCGGGAGAGACGTTTACGACCGCAAAATTCCCCTTGGTGAGCGTTCCCGTCTTGTCAAACACAAAGAGATCTGCTTTGTTGAAGCGTTCCAGATAGTTGGCTCCCTTGATGAGGATCCCGTAGCGCGACGCCGCGCCGATGCCCGCAAAAAAGGAGAGCGGGATGGAAATGACGAGCGCGCACGGACAGGACACGACGAGGAAGGAAAGCGCACGGTACACCCACGTAGACCAATCCGCGGTGACGGCCCCGGGGATCACGGCGAGGAGCAGCGCCACACTGCAGACGACCGGCGTATAATATTTGGCAAACTTGGTGATGAAATTTTCCGCCTTCGACTTCTGCCCGGAGGCGTTCTCCACAAGTTCGAGGATCTTGGATACGGTGGAATCGTAAAATTCCCTGGTGACGCGCACGTACAGCTGAGCGGTCAGGTTGACGCATCCGCTGATGACCTCCCCGCCCGCCTGTACCTCCCGCGGGAGCGATTCGCCCGTAAGCGCCTTGGTATCGAGTGCGGACGCGCCGCTTATCACGACGCCGTCGAGCGGCACCTTTTCGCCGGGATTTATGAGGATCACGTCGCCCACCTTGACCTCGGCGGGATCCACGCGCACGGCGTCCCCCTCCCCGCGGACGAGATTCGCGTGATCGGGACGAATGTCCATCAGCCCCGCGATGGACCTGCGCGACCTGCCGGTGGCATAGCGCTGGAACCATTCGCCTACCTGATAAAAGAGCAGCACGGCGCAGGCTTCGTCAAACCCTTCGATGGGCTGCCCCGTCACGCCGCGGAAGACGGCAAGGGCAAAAGCGCCGAGCGTCGCCACGCACATGAGAAAATTCTCGTCAAAGACCTGCCCGTGCAGGATGTTGCGCGCCGCCCGCCACAAAACGTCGTAACCGATGAGAAGATAGACGGCAAGATACAAGAGAAACGGAAACACCCAGCCGGCGGGCCCGCCGGATACGCCGCCAAGCCCCCCTTCCAGCAATTTATCGGGGAGAAAGACGGCAAAAAACAGGGTGAGTGCGACCAAAATGCGTATAAGTTCCCGTTTGAGCTTGCCGTTCAGAGAAAAACGCTTCATAACACCCCTCCCTTCAGCGAAGAATGCGGCAATCGGGTTCTACCCGCCTGCAGACCCTGACCACTTCGTCCATGATCGACTCAAAGCGCGCGTCGTCCGCTTCGATGGTCATGCGCTGCCCCATGAAGCTGACGCTGACGGACGTGACGCCGTCAAGCTTTCCGACCGCGCGCTCCATCTTGGCGGCGCAGTTGGCGCAATCGAGATCTTCCAAACGATATACCTTTTTCATATTCCTTCCTCCTGTCCCTCGCGGGATTTTTATTTGAATTATTATTCGATTGAACAATTATTCAATTATTGTCCGATAAAAAACAGGGTCGCCCCTGTCCTTTATTTGCCTTCGTTGACGTGCGTGAGGCCGTATTCCAAAATCTTGGTGACGTGATCGTCATCCAGAGAATACTTGACTTCTTTCCCCTCTTTGGTCCCCTTGACCAGCTTTGCCGACCGCAGTACGCGAAGCTGATGGGAAACGGCGGAGTCGCTCATGCCGAGCATGCCCGCCAATTCGCCCACGTACATGTCGCACAGCTGCAAACAGCTTAAGATCTTCACGCGCGTGGGATCGCCGAACATCTTGAAGAGCATGGCAAGGTCGTAAAGCGTATCGTCCGGCGGAAGCGCCGCTCCCGCCGCCTGCGTTGAACTGATCTCCTGTTCAAATTCTGCCATATTCCCTCGCTTCATTTGAATACTTCTTCAAATGTTCAATGATAGTATACCGCACGGAGAGCGGTCTGTCAACTGTTTTCACGCAAAATACGAAAAAAATTTTACGACGGCCAAACGCGGTTCTCTTTGCACCATTCGGTATCCTTCAGCACCGTATCGTTGTTGCTGCAGGCAACGGTAAGCTCGATCCCGTCGGAACTTACGACGATGGTGCCGTTCATGGGCGCATACTCCCAGGACTCCTTCTCCCAATCGACTTCGGTCGCCAGCGTGGTGACGTATACGCGATCGGTGTATTTGCCCACGCGGGTCACAAAATCCTGCGTCGGGAAGGTATTGTCCGGATTTGTGGTATACTCGGGCGAACCCGCGCAGCAGCACACGCAGACGATCTCCGGGCGGATGACGGAGAGCAGCTTTTCCGTACTCGAAGTCTTGCTGCCGTGATGCCCGCCCTTAAAGAGCTTGCACTGCGGAAGCTCGTTGTATTCCACGAGATAGGATTCTCCCTCCTCTTCCAGATCGCCCGTGAAGAGATAATGATAATCCCCCTGCGTGATGAGCAGACAGACGGAATAATTGTTCTCGTCCGGAGAGCTGTGCTCGTAATAATAGTTGTAAAGGATCTCCATCGTCACGTCGTCGGCGAGCTGATAGGTACGCTTGGCGCCGTTTTCCTCCTTCCAGCACTCCAGCGCCGAATAATGCACCGCGCCCGCCTCCACTTCCGCGTCGCGTTTTTCATAATAATCCTTGACGGTGGCGGTATCTTTGTCCGTGCGCGGAAAATCGATGATCGTTTCGCAGGCAAAACTATCGAATATGCCGGGTGCGGAAGACGTGCCGATGAACGCGGCGATATGGTCCTGATCGGCGTGCGTCGCGACGACGTATTCGAGCACGCCGTCCGTGCAGTATTGCTTTATGTAGGGAACGAGCGTCTCCGCCGAGCCCTTGCGCGAGCCCGCGTCGATGAGCACCTCCGTATCGCCGATCTTGATCAGCGTGGAATCGCCCGCATATTTGTTGCCGAGCTCCATGAAATGGATGGAAAGATCGTCCGTCTCGATGGTCCCGGGCGTTGGCACCGTCTCCGACGGCTTCTCCTGCGGGGCAAACAGGGCGAAAAATTCGTCCATCGTATAGCCCTTGACCGCAAAAAAGTATATGCACACCCCTGCAAGGATCAGCAGAGCGAGGATCAGCGCAATGAGCGCCAACCGCCGTTTGCTTTTGCTCTTTCTTCTTGCCATATATCCTCCGTTTTATTTACAGCAGGATGCCGTTTTTGAGAAGAAGTTCGCGGGCGGATTCCACGCTGTCCGTACCCGTCGCGTTTTTGACGGGCGCAAACTCGCGCTCCCGCTCCACTTCAAAAGGCAGGCAGCTCCCCGTCAGGCGCACCATGTCCAGAATGAGCGTCTCAAACTTATACGCGTTTTCCTGCGCAGGCTTAACGGGAACGCCGTCTTCCCCAAGAAAAGGCACCTTCTTTTTGACCACGTGCACGGGAATGCGCGCGCGCTTGATCTCCTCCAGCGTGCTCACGCGGAAGAGGTAATTTAAGATGACGCCGTAGGAATAGAGCAGATCGCCCTTTTCGTCGCGGGCGTTGGCCATCTCCTCGGTGAGTTCGTAATATTCGATGATGTTGGGCTTGCCGTCTTCGAGGCAGAGCACGCCCACGCGTTCGTGCGGATCCGTCTTGCAGACGACTTTGGCGCCGCAGTTACAGCCGCTGAGCGCCGTAGCGCCCAGAAAGACGGGATCGGCGATGCGCTGCAGGACGTTATCGACGGAAAACACGTTCAGCCATTCGATGCCCCGCGCGGAAAGGTCGCTGCCGAGCCCTGCCGCAAGCAGGGATGCGTACCAGCCGCCGTTGCCGTTTGGCGATGTGGCGATGCGCCCCTTTCCCTCCAGAAGGATCTTCCCGTCCAGCCCCACGCAGGGCGCGCTGCTCTGCATGAAAAACGCGATCTCCGAAGCGGGATACCCGAAATAGTCGTGCGCGCGGAAGAAGGCGCGCGTATCCGCATCGTTCTTTTCGCTGGTCATGATATAGAGCGGCACGAACGCACCGCATTCCTTGCAGACAGCGAGCAGATTGCGGATCAGCTGCTCGAAGATATACAGAGGGCGGGTAACGCCGATGTTATACGCTCCCTTGGGCGCATCCGACCCGAGGCGCGTTCCCTGCCCGCCCGCGAGCAGCACGGCACCCACCTTGCGCCCGCGGACGATCTCCCGCCCGCAAGCAGCAAACTCCTCCCTCCGCGCAGAGATCTCGGGGAGTTTCAGCCCGTCAATGGGCGAGATCTTCCCCTTTCCGCTTAAATCCTGCGGATGCTCCCAGAGAGAAATCGTTTCCCAGTCGATGGCGGCGATCTGCGAAAGGAGCGCTTCCCCCTCCTTGGGGGAAAGCTCCCCGAAAAAGCGGAGGAGCTGTTCCTGCCCGTGTTCCTTTACTATTTTTTCTGCCTGTGCAAGTTCCATGATTTTCCCCTTTTTCTTTATTATACCCCCGTTTGAAAAAAATGTCAAGACCTCTCAAAAAAACTTGCGTCCCCACGGCATGTCCGCGGAGACCTCCAAAAAAAGCAGCCGTACGGCTGCTTTTTTTCACAACAGGATGCAGATGACGCCGCCCCGCCCTTCGTTGACGATCCTGGTCACCGTGCGGCGCATCTTTTTCTGCACCGTTTCCGCCATGGAGCGGTTTTTCAGGTAAAGCTCTTCGCCGAGCATCTCCTTCAAGGTGCGGCCGAACATGGTGGTATTCCACGCCTGTTCGGGATCGCGTTCCATGCCTTCGGTAAGCGATTTGACGAACGCCATGCTCTGCTCCTCGCTGCCGAGCGCGGGATGCACCTCCCCGCTCACGTCCACGCGGATGATGTGATAGCTGGGCGCCGCAGCGGCGAGATTCACGCCCACCCTGCCGCTCTTTTTCACCACCTTCGGCTGCGCGAGATCCATCTCCTCCTCGAGCGGCGGCACGATGCCGTACCCGAACTCACGCGCATCGGCAAACGCCTGGGAAACGCGCGCATACAGCTTTTTCGCCTCCGCGAGCGAAGTGACGTATTCCATAAGTTTCAGATCGCTCTCGATGCGCTCCCCGCACTGTTCGCCGAGCATTTCATAGAACGCGCCGCTCTTTGCGCCGACAAAACAGCTGATGCTCCCCGTAGCGGGATCGACCTGCACGGAAGAAGGCGGCAGCAGGCGCTCACTCTCCGCAAACAGGCCCTGAAGGCGGGCGCAGTCGCGCATCTTTACGATGTCCGGCGCGACGGTGCGCAGCCCCTCCAGCACTTCGGAAATGAGCGAACTGTCCGCATCCAGCACGCGCATCCAATCGGGCAGATCGACGTCGACGGAAAGGACGGGAAATTCATAGAGGATGCTGCGCAGGATCTCCCCGATCTCCTCCGCCGTAAGATGCGCGCAATCGGCGGCGAGCACGGGGCAGGCGTACGTTTGCGCAAGCGAGGCGCGCAGCGTCTCCGCCGCGGACGGGTCCTTGCAGTTGAGCAGCATGACGTACGGTTTTTTCAGCGCGTTCATCTCGCGCACCGCCTGCGCTTCCGCCTCCTCGTACGCCGCGCGGGGCAGATCGCAGACGGAGCCGTCCGTCGTCATGAGGATGCCGATGGTGGCGTGTTCGCGCATGACGCGCCGCGTCCCCTCTTCCGCCGCCTCACGGAAGGGAACGGGCGCGTCGCTCCACGGCGTATGCACGAGGCGCGGCTCGCCCTCTTCCTCGAATCCCGCGGCCCCCTCAACGGGAAATCCGACGCAGTCGACCAGCCGCACGCGCAGCTTTGCCTCACCCGCGGTGATCTCCGCCGCCTCCTCGGGCACAAATTTCGGCTCCGTGGTCATCACCGTCCTGCCTGCGGCAGACTGCGGCAATTCATCCGTCACGCGCTGCTTGCGCGCGCCTGTGACCTGCGGCAGGACCAGCGTCTCCATGAACCGCTTGATAAAGGTAGATTTCCCCGTCCGCACCGGGCCGACAACGCCGAGATAGATCTCCCCGCCCGTCCGCGCGGCGATGTCCTCGTACACATTGAATGTTTCCATAATAAAAGCCTCCGCCGAATATCCTTGCTGGAATACTCTATGACGAAGGCCGTGAAAATATGCTTTTTGCGGACAGGCTCCAAAAGGCCGCCTCAGCGTTTTGCTTCTGGATCGCCCGTAAAATCGGGCAGCTCTTGCGACTGCGCCTGCACCTTCTCGTAATACGGATCGTCGGAAAAATCGCGCTCCCGTTCGTATCTTCCTCCAAGCGTCTCGACGGCGCATTTGATCTCGCGGAATTCAAGGAAATCGATGTCTTCGCGGTCAAGCGCCTCCAGAAGCGCGGGGAGCGCCCGCTCGTCGCCGTAGCAGGCGAGATCGCGCGCAGAGGTGCACAGATCGTCCGATGTACGGAACGCCTGCATGAGCGCCGTGAAGATGCGCTCGTCTCTGTTCCTGACGTGGGAGAGGACCTCCAGCATCAGCGCGGGCTGCACGCCGTCGCGGTAACAGGCAAGCGCGCCCTCCGCGGCCTCGTCTGCGTCGGCGCAGAGAAATTCCGCGATCCGGTTGACCGTATCCTCGCCGACGCCCCTTCGGATGAGTGCAAAATACGCCGGAAACGCCGCGCTGTCCCCCTGGGAAAGTTCCACCGCGAGCGCAGCCGCGTCCTCGTTGTCCCCCTGCATGAGGGAGAGCAGCGCGGGCGTACAGCCGCGCTTTTCCGCTTCGCGGCGGAGAAAGTCTGAAACGGGGACCCCGTGCGCGACGTGCGCCGAGAGCGTCGCGGCAAGCGTCTCATCGTCCATCGCCGCGTAATAGCCGCGCGGCGTGTTCCCCGCAGCCTTTACGTACGTGTCGCCGAAGCGCGCATAGAGGACGGGGATCTTCTCCTCCCACGCTTCCTCCGTATATCGTCCCGCGTGTTTCTGCATGTAATCCCTGATCTTTTTTTCAAACAAGCCGTCAAAATCGATGAGTTTCATGCCTGCCCCCTTGCCTTACAGGATGCGGTCGAGGATGGATTGTACGACCAGGCGCTTGGCGCCGAACAGCGAACAGATCTTTTTGAGATCCCGCTCGCCGCCGCGCAGATGCGCCTCGCGGTAAATGACCGCCGCGAGCGCCTCCTTCTCGTCCATACAGTCCCACGCCTCGGCGTCCGCCAGCGTGCGGTAGGTATCTTCCGCGGCGTAGACGATCTTTTTCTCGTTTTCCTCGCCGAAAAGCGCGTATTTGCTGTAGACCTCGGCGTACGCCCGCAAAAACTCTTCCTCCTTGCGGTCGCCGATCTCGAGCTTATGGATGAAAAATTCTTTATAAAGATTGCAGATGACCGTGCCGAAAGAATCTTCCTCGTTGCGCGCGGCGAGCCCCGCCAGAATGCTGAACTTGATGAGGTCCTCCCCCTCGTAATCGAGCAGCGCCTCGCGCAGGAAATCGTCGGCGCGGACGACGAGCGCGACGCGCACGGCAAGCGCCTGCAGCGCTTCGTCCCTGCCTTCCATCTCGTCGAAGGCGAGCGCAAAGACGGTCTTGAGTTCTTCGAGCGAGGTAAACCGCCGCGCATCCTCATCGGAGACCTGCAGGATCGTGGTGAGGAACGCGGCGATCCCCGCGTGCTCTTCCTCGGGCAGTCGGTAAAAATAACTCATTTGCGGCATCTTCCCGCCGTCGCGCCCCTCGCGCAGCCGCTCGAGATAATAGGAAGCGACTGCCGCGCGCGGATAGACCGTGCACATGAGATCGAGCGTGTCGATCGCCGTTTCCGTGCGGCCTGTCTTGCAGGCAGACGCGGCGAGGAACCAGAGGACGTTTTTGTCATACGGCATCTTTTCCTTGAGCTGCGTGAGCTTTTCAAACGCTTCCTCGTCGAGCCCGGTCTCGCAGAGGGCGGTTGCGATCTTATACAGATCGTCCGTCGTTTCTGCGGGCAGCGCGGCGAGCCTGCGCGCCGCCGCAGCCGCGCCCTCCTTATCGCCGCGCTCGCTGAGCACCGCGCAATAGGTCGTAAGCGCCTGCACGTCTTCCGGATACTCCGCGATCAGATCGCGGCATTCCCGTTCCGCCGTCTCCGAATCGCCCGCCATCAGCGCGCACATGGCGGAAAGCCCGACCGCCGTAGGATAATCGCGGCAGCTTTTCGGCACTTCGGCAAACGCCTCGCGTGCCTGATTCACGTCGCCCGCACGCAGCAGGAACAGCCCTTTTTGCAGCACGTCCGAGCAATCGTCGCCCCCTTCCGCCGTCCAGATGATGCGCACGGGCGGCGGCGCGGGCTTGGAAAACAGACGCAGGATCTCCTCCTTGCTCTCCTCGGAAACCTCCTCGTCCTCGGCGAGCATCCTGTGATAATAAAATGCCGACTGCGCCTCGTTCCCCATGTTCATAAAGGAAACGGCAAGTCCCTCGTATCCCTCGGCAAAATCCGCTTCGTTGCAGGTATCGAGGAAGTGATACCAGGCGGCCGCCGCCATCCCGTACAGCCCCATTTCTTCATAGATGTCCGCCGCCATGAGCGCGGAATCGCACGTGGGCTGATAGCGCGCGTTGCGCTTGTTGAGCATGGTCAGCGCCCCCAGACAGTCCCCTGCCTGCAGGCGCCGATCGGCGGCGTCCAGCAGCGCTTCGTCGCTGAGATCAAGTTTTTGGATGGTGCTCTGTCTTTCCATGTTCCTTCTCCGTATCCCCGAACAACCGGGCGATATCTTCTGCGTAAAAATCGTGATCCGTATTGCAATAATGGCAATGCACGCTGACCTTCCCCTCCTCTTCGAGGATGCGGGAAAGCTCGTCCCTGCCCATGGAGAGCAGGATGCCCGCGATCTTCTCCCGCGAGCAATGGCAGCGGTAGAAGATCCGGCGCCGTTCCATGGCGGCGGCGGAAAAATCTTCGCCGACGATGCGCTCCGCGCCCCGCGCGGCGATCTGCGACGAGATATCCCCGTAGCGCGCGATGGCGGCCTCGGCGAACGATACGCTCTCCTCCGAGGCGCCGGGGAGCGGCTGCAAAAAGACGCCGCCCGCGCCGAGGCATTCCCCCTCTGCCGTCACCTTCACGCCCACGGCGATCGCCGTCGGGCGCTGTTCGCTCGTATAGAAATAGGCGGAAAAATCTTCGCCGATCTCGCCGGAGACGAGCTCGCTCGTCCCCACGAAGGGCAGAGCGCCCGCTTCCTCGCGGATGACGGTGAGGGTGCCGTGCCGCCCCACGCACGCCCCCACGGCAAGCTTGCCGTCCGCACGCAGGGGAAGCTCGACGTCCGTATGTTCGATAAATCCGCGCATCTGCAGTGCGCTGTCCCCCGAAACGCAGATCTTGCCGCCGGGGCCGTCGCCCGCGACGGTGACGGAAAGCCCGTCGTCTGCGCCTTTCAGCCAGCTGCAAAGGTACGCCGCCGCGGTGAGCGTGCGGCCGAGCGCCGCAGCGCAGACGGGAGACAGTTTGTGCCGCGCGATCGCTTCCTGCACGAGCGCCGTGGTGTCGAGCACGGCGAGGGAAACTTCCCCGCCGCAGATGAGTGTTTTGATGAGGATGCTCATATCTTTCTGCATATCAGATTCAGCCGGTCGCTCTCCGCTTTGTCTTCACCCAGGTGCCCCTCTGCGGAAAGCACCTCGAACCCCGCTTCCGCGAGCGCGCGCGTCAGGCGCTCCTCCGTGTGGATGTATTGCACGTGCTGCTCGTCGTAACGCGTGAATCTGCCGTCTTCCCCGCGGACGAACAGGGTGACGTCCAGGCGCACGCGATCCTCCTCCGCCTTGCTGAAACACAGATACGTCACGTCCTCGCGGTCGTCCGCAAAGATATTATCTGCAACTTTGCGGCGTAATTTGTATTCCGAGCTGACGTCGAACCAAAAGATGCCGCCCCGCTTTAAGACGGACGCCGCATGCCGGAACGCCGCAGGGATGCGGGCGGTCGGCAGATAATTGTAGCAATCGTTGGGGGCAATGAGAAAATCAAACTTCACGGGCGAGGAAAAATTCGCCGCGTCCGCCTGTAAAAACGTGACGGAAACCCCCTCTTCCGCGGCGCGGCGCTGCGCGGCGTCGAGCATGGCGCAGGAACGGTCGGCCCCCGTCATCGTATAGCCCGCCCGCGTGAGCGCGCGGCAGAACCTGCCGCTGCCGCAGCCCATTTCCAGCCCGCACTTCCCCGCGCCGAGCCGTGCGAGCCCGTCAATAAAATACTGCGACCATTTCGGATAGTCGCAGTCATCGTTCAGATATTCGAACCACTCGGCAAGATGATCGTATGCGGCATGCATGGTTTTCCCTCCCGCAGAGCCGTCCGTATGCCTCACTTCAGCATCCCGGGACGCTTGGGACGTCTCTTTCCCTTCTTTTTCTTGCCGTCCCCTTCCGTCCCGGAAACCGAACGGGACAGCGCCTCGTACCGACGGTTGTAATCCACGTAGCGCGCCTCTTTTTCGTGCGCGGACTCATACGCCGCGACGCCTGCCGCCATTTCCGAGCGACTGCCGCGGAGCCGGGCGAGATCCTCGCGCGTGAACGTCTGCGGCAATTCGTAAAGCGCCTCTCCTTCGTCGACGGGCGAAATGGGGCGGGACATGAGCTGCGATCTTCCGTAAGAGAGCACGGCGCGGCGTTCCAGCCGTTCCGCTTCCGCCGCCGCGGCGATCTGTTCGCTTGCGGAATCCAGCCGTTCCTGTTTCTTCTGTTTGGCGGAAGAATGCGGCTGCGGCGCCTCTGCCGCCTTGACGGCTGCGGGTGCGCCGAGGAATTTATCAAACCCCCACTGCGCGAAACACATCCATGCCAGCATGGCGTAAGAGAACGCAAACAGGATGAGGAGCACGACGCCGACGGAGGTCATAAACCCCGCGTCGAAGACGACGAGCGCAAACGGCCACAGCGCGCAAGCGGCGATAAACACCGTCTGCGGGAAGGTACCGAACGTCATCACGACGCCGTTGCGCAGGAGCGTCCAGGCGTTGTGTTTATAATTCATGGAAAGCGCCACCATCCACAGGGCGACGAACAGCACGAGGACCAGCAGGATGCAGACAAACACCTGCGCCGTGATCATCAGCCAGAGATTGGGCGAATTGAGGGCACGGTAAAGATTTGCGAGATCCCCCACCCACATCGCGAAAAAGAGCACGACGGTAAAGAGAAGGGAGGCCTCCAGCACCTGCCAATAGTTGCGGCGGATCCCGTAGCCGAGATCCTTGAAGGAAAACGCGCCGCCCGTCCAGAGCATGTTTCTCAAAGCGTACATCCCGCCCGCAATGCCGACAGAAGCGATCGCCCCCGCCGGGATGAGAAGCGCATAGAAAAGCAGATCGGAATTGAGCGCCGCCATTTCAGCCGCGCCCGTAACGTCGGGAATGACGGGATAGCCGACGCCGAGCCCGGACCCGTACGGCCCCGTGGCGCCCTGCTGCGTGAGCGCGAGCGCGTGCAGAATAAAGAGCGCGACGACGGGCGCGAAGGTGAGGAGCATGAAAAGGTTGAGAAGAAGCATCTTCCCGAATTTTCCCTTGAAAAGCTCCCAGAACTGCGAAAATCTGCTGACTTCCGGGTCATAATTGCGCGCGAACGTATCCCCGCGCTCCTGCCCGCCGAGCAGGCGGGCGATCATGCCTCTTTTTTGCGTAACTGCCATACTGCTATACTACCCCGTGGGAATCAAACTCAAACGGGAAATTTCCCATCAGGGATATTGTACTACAAAACGCAAAATAATTCAATTAAATTCAGGCAAAATCTTTGACTTTTCTTGCCCGCTGTGATAAAATAAAACTGCTGAACAGAGGAGCGGACGAACATGAGTACCCGTCCGGAGAAAGAGAAAGGTCTTTCGCCCGTACGGACGCGGGAAAGGGTATCTCCGCCGAAGCGCACTCCCCCTTTCGCCTGTGCGCTGGGGGCAAGGGAGAATACCCTTGCCACTGTCACTGCGGTGAAGCGCTTTCGGCGTTCCGGGCTCTATGCCCGTAGCTCGCAACGTACTTTTCGCGCGGAGACGTCTGTCTACCGCGCGTTTTTACTTATATTCCTGCACGCATCAAGGAGGTCAACGATCATGCAGCAAACTATGAAATTCAGGGTAGGCATCATCGGCGCGACGGGTATGGTCGGCCAGCGATTCGTGACGCTTCTCGCCTCACATCCGTGGTTTTCCCCCGCAGCCCTGCTGGCAAGCGCGCGCTCCGCGGGGAAACCTTATCGCGAAGCGGTAAAGGAAAAGTGGGCGATGGAAACGCCGATCCCCGAAAACATCGCGGACATGGTGGTCCTTGACGCGGAAAACGACGCTGCTTCCCTCGTCGGGAAGGTGGATTTCGTCTTCTGCGCCGTCAATATGAAAAAGGAAGACGTGCGCGCGCTCGAAGAGCGCTACGCCAAGCTGGAGATCCCCGTGGTCTCCAACAACTCCGCGCACCGCTTCACCGACGACGTCCCCATGATCATCCCCGAAGTCAACCCCGAACATCTTTCCGTCATCCCCGCGCAGCGCAGGCGGCTCGGGACGAAGCGCGGCTTCATCGCCGTCAAGAGCAACTGCTCGCTGCAATCCTACGTACCGCTTCTGCACCCCCTGCGCAAATTCGGCATCCGCTGCGCCGCCGTCACCACCTATCAGGCCATCTCGGGCGCGGGCAAGACCTTCCGCACCATGCCGGAGATCGTCGACAACGTCATCCCCTATATCGGCGGCGAAGAGGAAAAGAGCGAACGCGAACCGCTGAAGATCTGGGGAAACGTACAGGACGGCAGGATCCGCAGCGCCGCATCCCCCGTCATCACCGCGCAATGCCTGCGCGTCCCCGTCTCCGACGGGCACACGGCGGCGGTGTTCGTCTCGTTTGAAAACAAGCCGACCAGAGAGCAGATCCTCTCTGCCTGGGAGCAATTCGAGGGCGAACCCCAAAAACTTTCCCTCCCCTCCGCTCCCGTCCCCTTCCTGCGCTATTTTGCAGACGACGCGCGTCCGCAGCCCAGGCTCGACCGCATGGAAGGGCGCGGCATGGCGGTGTGCGCGGGGCGCCTCCGCGAAGATACGCTGTTCGACTGGAAGTTCGTAGGGCTTTCCCACAACACGCTGCGCGGCGCGGCGGGCGGTGCGGTGCTGCTTGCCGAATTGCTCGCCGCAAAAGGGTATTTCGGCTGAACAACCGCCGGGAACCGTTTGCATACAATAAAGCAGATATGATAAGATAAGGAGAAAATTATGACAGGATTCCTCACCGGAACGGCGACGGCGATGGTCACGCCCTTTACCGAAAGCGGCGTCGACTTCAACGCCTTCTCACGCATGATCGAATACCAGATCGCAGGCGGAACGGATACGCTCGTTATCCTCGGGACGACGGGCGAACCCGCCACCATGTCCGCGCTTGAGCGGGAAGAAGTCATGCGGTTTTCCAAAAAAACCATCGGCAGCCGCGCCAGGATCGTCTTCGGCTCGGGCAGCAATTCGACGCAGAACACGGTGGAAGCGAGCAAGCGCGCGGAATCGCTCGGCGCGGACGGATTGCTCGTCGTGACGCCCTATTACAACAAGTGCACGCAGGACGGCATCGTCCGCCATTATGAGGCCGTCTGCTCCGCCGTGCAGATCCCCGTCATCTGCTATAACGTGCCCGCGCGCACGGGCGTGAACATCCTGCCCGCAACGATGCAGCGGCTCGCCGAGATCCCCAACATGGCGGGCATCAAGGAGGCGTGCGGCAATATGGAGCAGATCTGCGAGACGATGCGGCGGATCCGCGGCAAGTGCGATATGTATTCGGGCGACGACAACCTCAACCTCCCCATCCTTGCCATCGGCGGCACGGCGCTCATTTCCGTCGCCTCCAACCTCGTACCCAAGGAAGTGAAGGCGATGTACGAGGCGTTTGCCGCGGGCGATCTGGCGCGCGCAAATGCGCTGCAGGATGCGCTGCTCCCCCTCATCGACGCCTGCTTTACCGAAGTCAACCCCATTCCCGCCAAGGCGGGCATGCGGATGCTCGGGCTTGACGCGGGCATCCCGCGCCTTCCCCTGACCGAGCTTTCCGAACCGCATAAGCAGGTCATGCGGGATGCGCTCGCCGCGCTCGGCTATGCCGTCAAGGCATAAGGGAGGCGGAAGATGAACGTTCTTCTCTGCGGCGCCTGCGGCAGGATGGGCAAAAACGTTGCGGATCTCGCCGCGCAGAGCGGCGTCACCGTCGTCTGCGGCGTAGACGTCCGCCCCGCCCCCATGCCGTTCCCCGTTCACGCCAATTTTTCCGAAGTCAGCGAACGGGCGGACGCCGTCATCGATTTTTCTTCGCCCTCGGGGCTGGAAAACTGCCTTACCTACTGCGTGGAGCACGGACTTCCCGTCGTGCTTGCCGCCACGGGATACTCCCCGGACGATCTGGCGCGCATTTCAAGGGCGGCGGAACGCATCCCCGTCTTCCGTACGGGCAATCTCTCGCTCGGGATCAATCTGCTGCAGATGCTCGTCAGAAAAGCGGCGGAAGTTCTGGGCAGCGACTTTGACGTGGAGATCATAGAACGGCACCACGACAAAAAGAAAGACGCGCCCTCCGGCACGGCGCTCATGCTCGCGGAGAGCGTGAACGAGGGCATGCACGCTTCGCTCACCCCCGTCTTCGGGCGGCACGGCATGGTCGGCGAGCGGACGAAAACGGAGATCGGCATCCACGCCGTACGCGGCGGCACCATCGTCGGCGAACACGAAGTCATGTTTGCGGGCGAAGACGAGATCCTGACCCTTACCCACTCGGCGCGCAGCCGCAAAGTGTTTGCCGCCGGCGCCCTGAAAGCGGCGCAATGGCTGCAGGGAAAGGCGCCCGGCGAATACGATATGCACGATCTTCTCCGCGGTGCCCTGTGATCTTGAAACGCGTAAAAGCGGTGCAGCACACGCTGCACCGCTTCATTCATATTCCCCGAAATCCCGCCGTTCCCCCTGCCCCTCGCGCGTGGGGAAGCACCGCTCTTTGCCGCGGCGCTGTTCCGCTTTGGGGGCGGTCCGCACGTCCACGAGGATGACGTCGACGCCGATCTTGCCGATGTTTTTGATGTCGATGAACAGATCCGCCCTGCGGAAATGAAACCCGCGCGAACCGGGAACGACGATGCCGAATACGCGGCCCTCCGGGTAGGAAAAAACGACGTCGCTCACCTTGCCCAGGCATTTGCCGTCGCACAGGTTGACGACCTCCTTTTGTTTGAGCTCCAAAAAACTCGTCTCCATACTCCCATTGTATGCAGCGGCGGGAAAAAGTGTTCCTCCTCCCCGTTTTTCAGAGAAATTCCAAGATGCTTGGAGCGATTTTCACCGATTTGCTCTTTTCAAACGCTCCCGCTTGCCGTATAATAAAGGTACCGATCGGCACTACTTAGCAACTCGGAGGTAACCATGAAAACAGAAATCGGCGATTTTCTCGCCGCACTCAGAAAATCCAAAGGCTACACGCAGCAGGAATCCGCGGAACTGCTCGGCGTCTCCAACAAGACGGTGAGCAGCTGGGAAACGGGCGCATCCTGCCCGGATATCTCCATGCTGCCGGCACTCGCCGAACTTTACGGCGTCACCTGCGACGAGATCGTGCGCGGACAGCGCATCCCGCAGGAGATCGACCCCGCAAAGGGCGAACGCGTACGCAGGAAAGCGCTTTCCCGCCTGCTTGAACAAAACCGCATGATGGAAACGCTTTCGGCGTGGATCGCCGCGGCGCTCATCGCGGTCGCGTGCATCATAGCGCTTCTGGTCGCCTTTACGGCGTCTCTCTCCCTCCTCGGCTTCGGGCTCGGGTGCATCTTCCTCATCGCAGCCGTCGCGACGAGCGCGATCATCACGCAGAGGCTGCGCTTCTCCGTGGGAGAAAGTGCGGAATATGAGGAAGTCATGTACTTTTTGCGCGGCGCGGACAGAACGAACTTCCTCGTCACGGCAGCCGCATTCTCCGCCTTCCTCTTCCTGCTTCCCCTGGCTTTTTTTCCGCATGAAGCGCCCTACATCTACACCGTGCTTTACTTCTCGCTCCCGCTCGCGATCCTCGGCGTGCTCCTCGGCTACGCCGTCCTTTATCCCTGCTTCCTGCGCGGCCACGGCAAACGGGAAGCGGATGAGGGGTACATGCGCAAAAAATGGTGGCGCTACCGCCATGTCATGCTTATGTTCTTTACGCCGTTTCTCGTCGCCGCCGTCGTCTGCGGCGGCGGTCTGCTCGGCATTGTCTTCAATCAGGATGAAGCCTATGTGCGGAGCTTCCACTATGCTTCCGTCGAGTTGTTTTTGGCGGAAGCGGAACACGGAGGCCCCTTTGACGACTATGCCTATACGATCACGGAAGAGCGCCCCGTCGAGGGAAGAGACGGAATATACGAAGCCGACTGCCTCTTCCCCGATTTCCCCGAAGAATACCGCAGCGTATACCGCGTGCGGGACACGGACGAAGGCACGATCGTGACGGTATCAAAATACGAATATCCCGTCAATGGCGGTGAGACGGAAGACGTCCTCACGTTCTATACCTTCTCCCCGGAGATGCAGGGGACCATCGTCGCATTCGTCCTGGAATGGACGGAAGAAGGCGAGACCCCGGTCGGCGCCGATTTCCTATTCGAAACGCCTACCAAGCTCGGACTGCGCCTCGTCCTCTTCGTGCTGATCTGTTCCGCCGCCTCGGGGTACCTCGTCTCTCTCCCCGTCCTCATCCCCCTCTATCTGAAAAAACGCCGCGAATTGGACGCAGCGCTCGCCGAAACAAAAAAAGAGGTACAAACGCAACCGGAAAGCCCCGCATGATGCGGGGCTTCTTTCTGCTTATTCGTCGCCCGAAATGTCGCGGCGGATGCTGTTGATGGCGTTCTTTTCCAGTCGGGAGACCTGCGCCTGCGAAATGCCGACTTCCGCGGAGATCTCCGTCTGCGTCTTTCCTTCAAAATAGCGCAGAAGAAGGATCTTGCGTTCGCGTTCGGGCAGCAGCGCCATCGCCTGGCGCAGGGCGACGCGCTCCGTCCAGATCTCGTCGCTCTGGCTCTCGTCGGCGAGCTGATCCATGAGCTGCAGCGTATCGCCTGATTTGTTATAGACGGGATCGTAAATGGAGACGGGATCGGAGATCGCGTCGAGCGCGTATACGACTTCCCGTTCCCTGACCTGCATTGCCTCGGCGATCTTGCCGATGGTCGCCTCCTCGTCCCGTTCCTCGAGTTTTTCCCGCACCTTCAGGATCTGATAGGCGGTATCGCGGATGGAACGGGAGACGCGCAGCGAATTGCCGTCGCGCAGGTAGCGCTTGATCTCCCCCAGGATCATGGGCACCGCGTAGGTGGAAAACCGCACGCGGAAGGCGGGATCGAAATGGTCGATCGCCTTGATGAGCCCGACGCAGCCCGCCTGGAAGACGTCGTCCGCGTTGGCGTTTTTTGCCCAGAACCGCTTGACGAGGGAGAGCACGAGGCGCATGTTGCCGACGATGAACTTCTCCCGCGCGGCCTTATCGCCCGCCTTGAGCGCCGCCATCAGCCGTTCGTTCTCCTCATTGGAAAGGCGCGGAAGCCCCGCCGTATCCACCCCGCAAATGACCACCTTCTGCAGCACACTTCACCTCCCCGCCGCCGTGCGGCTTACCCGAAGTATGTACAGAGAAGGGATTTTTATGCGGGATCAAACGAGACCGTTGATCTCCTTTTTCAGGCGCTCGATGATCTTTTTTTCCAAGCGCGAGATATAGCTCTGCGAGATGCCGAGGCGATCGGCGACGTCTTTTTGCGTCATCTCCTCCCCGCCGCCCAATCCGAAGCGCATGTACATGATCTTGCGCTCGCGCTCGGGAAGGCGGCAGAGCGCCTCCTTTAACAGTTCCTTTTCCACGCTGCTCTCCACGCCGCCGTAAACCGTCTCCGTATCCGTGCCCAGAATGTCCGAGAGCAGCAATTCGTTGCCCTCGAAGTCGGTGTTGAGCGGCTCGTCAAAGGAAACTTCGCTTTTCAGCTTGACCGTACGGCGCAGATACATCAGGATCTCGTTTTCGATGCAGCGGGAAGCATACGTCGCCAGTTTGATGTTCTTGTCCGTGCGGAAGGAATTGATCGCTTTGATGAGCCCGATGGTCCCGATGGAGATGAGATCGTCCGGCTCCACGCCCGTATTGTCGAACTTGCGGGAAATATAGACGACCAGCCGCAGATTGTGTTCGATCAGGCTCGCCTTGACCGCCTCCACGTCTTCGCCCGCCGTGAGCTTGCGCAGATCCTCCGCCTCCTCTTCGGGCGAGAGCGGCAACGGGAGCGCCTCGCTCCCGCAGAGATAATGCAATACGTTTTCGCTTCCCTTTATCTTCTGCAAGAGCGTCTTCAGCAAACACGCGACTCCCATATCAGGCCTCCGTCCATGCGCTATGTATGATCATCTGCACCTTCCCCGGGACGTATGCCGCCGCAAACAGCGCCCCGCGCTTTACGCGTGTACGTTTTCCCGCGCGCAGCGCGACCTCCTCGCAGCGGAACACGGGCACTTCCCGCGTGCCGTGCACGGTGGAAATTACGATACGCCCGACGGGCGCGTCTCCTTCCCGGAAGAGCAGAAGCGCTGCCGCCGGCGCGAGCACGGATACCGGCTCTCCGTGAAAAAAAAGCAGGTTCCCCGTATCTGCAAGCCCCTTCCAGCGGAACGTCCTGCCGCGATGGCGGAGCGTGCAGGCGACGGTATGCCGCGCCGCGTGCACGAAGCGATACAGCCTTCCGATCAGCGCCCGCACGAAGAGGAAAAAGAAAAGCGCCGCGCACAGGACGATCGCCGCCGGCGCACGGACGACGAGAAAGCCTTCCCCCGCCGCATATTCCGCCCCGGACAGCGTGTAAAACGCCGTCAGCGCGCCGCCCAGCGCAAAGGTGAGAAAAAAGAAAACGGCGATACAGCCAAGCGTAGTTTTTGCATCCCCCCTGACGACGATGAGCGCGAGCAGCGCCCCCGAAAGCAGCTTCACCGTCCAGGCGGCCGCCGCGGGCAGGGAAACGAGCGGGAAAAGCACCGCAAACGCTCCGCCTGCCGCCGCAGAGAGAAGGATGCGCCGGGCGCTCGTCCTGCCGCGCACGCATTTGACCGAGAGATAGGCGAGCGCGCCGTCCAAAAGGGCGTTTTCCGCAAAGGCAAATTCCACGTAAACGACCATACCACCTGCTCCGTATCCGCCATTATAAAGGCAAACGAGGCAGGAAAAAAAGCATATCCCGTCGGGATATGCCGAATCGTGTCGAAATTGCTTAGCGCACCCCGCCCAGCGGGATGCTCGCGCAGGCATTCAGCGAAAGCGGTGAAAAGTTGCCCGCACGGTATTGCACCAGCCCTTCCGCAGCGATCATCGCCGCGTTGTCCGTGCAATGTTTTTTGCTCGGGAGCACCAGACGCAGGCCCGCCTTCCGGCACGCTTCCGCGAGCGCCGCGCGCAGGTATCCGTTGGCGACCACGCCGCCGCCCGCCGTAACCGTCTTTACGCCCGTCTCCAGCGCGCCCTCCACCGTCTTTTCCACGAGGATGTCGACGGCGGCATGCTGGAACGAGCAGGCGACGTCGGCGCGGCTCCAGGCCTCCCGTTTCTGTTCCTTGGTATGGCAATAGTTGATGACCGCGGTCTTCAGTCCGCTGTAAGAAAAGCGATAGCCCCCTTCGCCCTTGAGCATCTTCGGGAGCGGGATACGGTTTTCCCCTTCCCGCGCGAGCGCCTCGATGTGCGGGCCGCCCGGATACGGGAGCGAGAGCACGCGCGCGACCTTGTCGAACGCTTCCCCCGCCGCGTCGTCCAGCGTGCTGCCGAGAACGCGGAACTGCGTCTCCGTGACGGTATGGATGACCGCCGTATGCCCGCCGCTCGCGAGCAGCGTCACAAACGGCGGCTGCAGCGATTCGTCCTCGAGATAGGACGCGGCGAGATGCCCGCGGATATGGTCAACACCGATGAGCGGGATCCCGAGCGCATACGAAAGCCCTTTGGCAAAGGAAAGCCCGACGAGCAGCGCGCCCAGAAGCCCCGCGCCGTACGTGACGGCAACGGCATCCAATTCCTCTTTTTCCACGCCCGCCGTCTCCAGCGCCCGCCGAACGACCTGCCCGACGGCATCGGTGTGTGCGCGCGAGGCGATCTCGGGCACGACGCCTCCGTAAAGCGCCTGAACGTCGGCGGAGGACGCGATCTCGTCGGAAAGGAGCGTTCTGCCGCGGATGACGGCGGCGGCGGTCTCGTCGCAGGAGGATTCGATGCCGAGGATGAGCGGCCGCTCTTTGCGCCGGGCGGGAAGTATCGTCTTCATAGATCAGCTCTGTTTGAGATAGGCGGTGATGAATCCCTGGATCTCGCCGTCCATGACGGCCTGGATATCGCCCATCTCATACCCCGTCCGGTGGTCTTTTGCGAGCGTATAGGGGCAGAACACGTAGGAGCGGATCTGCGAACCCCATTCGATCTTCTTTGCCTCGCCTTTCAGCGCGGCTTCTTCTGCCATGCGCTGCTCGATCTGCCGCTCCAACAGCTTGCTGCGCAGATATTTGAACGCCATTTCCTTGTTCTGGAGCTGCGAACGCTCGTTCTGGCACGTGACCACGATGCCCGTGGGGAAGTGCGTGATGCGGATGGCGGTCTCCGTCTTGTTGACCTTCTGGCCGCCCGCGCCCGAAGAACGGTATACGTCGATGCGGATATCCTCATCCCGGATGACGACCTCGTCGTCATCCTCGACTTCCGGCATGACCTCGACGGAAGCAAAGGAGGTCTGGCGGCGCTTATTGGCGTCAAACGGGGAAATGCGCACCAGGCGGTGCACGCCGATCTCCGCCTTCAGATACCCGTAGGCGTTCTCCCCTTCCACCTTGAAATCCACCGATTTCAGCCCCGCGCCGTCGCCGGCGAGGCGGTCGATCTCCGTGACTTTAAACCCGTTCGTTTCCGCATAACGGCAATACATGCGGTAGAGCATCTGGCACCAGTCGCACGCTTCCGTGCCGCCCGCGCCCGCATGCAGGGACATGAGCGCGTTGGAAGAATCGTACTTGCCGCGCAGGAGCGCGCGGATGCGCGCGGCGTCGATGTCCTTGCCCGCCTTGTCGAGAAGCTTGTCGAGTTCGGGGATGAGGTCCTCTTCCTCCGTCTCTTCGATGAGGTCGATGATCTCGCTCGCATCGTCAAGTTCCTTTTTGCTCGCCTCGTACGCGGAGATCTTGCTCTCGTTGGATGCGATCTCGCGGGCGATCTTTGCCGAGCGCTCGAGATCCTGCCACACTTCGGGCTGCTGCTGCTCCTCTTTGAGCTTGGCGACTTCCGCGACGCGGCGGTCGATGTCGAGCGCGTATTTCACTTCGCCGAGCGTCTCCTCGAGCGATTTGATCTTAAGTCTGTAATCGTCTGCTTTGAACATGGATCTGCTCCTCTTTTCGCGTCAAAATCTCCGAGCGGACACTCGGAGATCTGACTGAAAGGCCTTGCCGCGGCTTACCAGGGCCTGCCGTGGCACTTTTTGTACTTGAGCCCGGATCCGCAGGGACAGGGATCGTTGGGCCCGATCTTTTTCTTCTTGGGCATGCTTGCGGGGTTGAACTTGGACGAACCGTTCGTCTTCAGGCTGTCCACGTCGACGACGGGCGCGATGTCCGCAAGCGTGGGATCGGCGGGAGCCGCTTCCGCGGGCGCCTGTGCATCCGGCTGCTCCGCTTCGGGCGCGTTCTCCTGCTGCAAAGCGGCGTCGGCGGGAGCCGCTTCCGCGGGCGCCTGCGCCTTTGCTTCGGGCTCTGCGGGCGCCGCGGGCGCGCTGCGCGCGGGCGCGGAGGGCATCACGCGCTGGATGGGACGCTGACGCACTTCCACCTGCACCTTGAGCAGCATGGCGATGGTATTCGTCTGGATGCGCTCCACCATCTCGTCAAACATGGCGAACCCTTCCTGCTTATAGGAAATGATGGGGTCGTTCTGCCCGTATGCGCGCAGGCCGATGCCCTTGCGCAGCTGATCCATGGCGTCGATGTGGTCGATCCAGTTGCGGTCTACGTTCATGAGGAGCACGCGGCGCTCGACGTTTGCATAATCGATGCCCGTCTCTTCCTTGATCTTGCGGATCTTTTCCTCGTAGCATTCCGCCGTCTTTTCCGAGATCTTCCTGAGCGCCACGTCGGGATCCCACTTTTCAAGCTTTTCGCGGGTGATGAAGTGGCTGCCCTCGGGGATGAGTTTGGTTTCGATCGCGCGGTTGAGGTCGTCCTCGTTCCACTTCTCGGGCATATCCTCGATGTTGACGGCGAGTTTGACGACGCTTAAAACGTAATCGGGGATGTATTTCAGGATCTGCTGATGCACGTCCTCGCCCTTTAAGACCTTCATGCGCTCGGCGTACATGATGGTACGCTGCTTGTTCATGACGTCGTCGTACTGCAGGACGTTTTTGCGGATGCCGAAGTTTCTGCCCTCGATCTGCTTCTGGGCGTATTCGATCGCCCCGGAGAGCATGCGGGACTCGAGGCACTCGTCTTCCTCCATCTTCGTCATCTGATAGATGCGCTTCATGCGCTCGTTGCCGAAGCGCTTCATGAGGTCGTCCTCAAGGGAGATGAAGAACACGGAGGCGCCGATGTCTCCCTGGCGGCCGGAACGGCCGCGCAGCTGATTGTCGATACGGCGGGATTCGTGGCGCTCGGTGCCGATGATGCACAGGCCGCCCGCCTCGATGACCTTTTCCTTCTCCTCGTCCGTCTTGGCTTTATATGCCTTGTACAGCTCCTGATAGCGCTCGCGCACCTTCATCGTCTCCTCGTCCACTTCGGCATACGAAGTTGCAAGTTCGATGACTTCATGCTCGACGCCCTCTTCGCGCAGGCGCTTCTTGGCGAGATATTCGGGGTTGCCGCCGAGCAGGATATCCGTACCGCGGCCCGCCATGTTGGTGGCGATGGTGACCGCGCCGTAACGGCCCGCCTGGGCGACGATCTCCGCCTCGCGCTCGTGGTTCTTGGCGTTGAGGATGTTGTGCTGGATGCCGTTGCGGCGCAGCAGACGGGAGATCTCCTCCGATTTTTCCACGGAGACGGTACCCACGAGGATGGGCTGCCCCTTCTCGTGCCGCTCGGCGATCTCCCGCACGATCGCCTTCTTTTTGCCTTCTTCGGTGGAAAAGATCTTGTCCGGAAGGTCGACGCGGCGCACGGGCTTGTTGGTGGGGATCTCGATGACGTCGAGCGAATAGATGGTCTTGAATTCGCCCTCTTCCGTCTTGGCGGTACCCGTCATGCCCGAAAGCTTCCTGTAAAGGCGGAAATAATTCTGGAAGGTGATGGTCGCGTAGGTCTTGTTTTCCTCGCGGATCTTCACGCCCTCCTTGGCTTCGATGGCCTGATGCAGGCCGTCTGAATAACGGCGGCCGATCATGAGGCGGCCGGTAAATTCGTCGACGATGATGATCTCGCCGTCGTTGATGATGTATTCTTCGTCGCGGTGGAAAAGCTTGTGCGCTTTGAGCGCCTGCTGGATGTGATGGTTGAGCGTGGAGTGAGAAATATCGGCGATGCTGTCGATGTTAAAGAACTTTTCCGCCTTGGCGGCGCCGTACTCGGTGAGCTGCACCTGTTTTTCCTTGCGCTCGATGATGTAATCCCATTCGCGCGCCTCCGCGGCGGCAAGTTTGCGCTCGCCCGCCGTTTCATCCTTTTTGGGGCGGCGGCGCTCCTCCTCTTCCGCGTCCTTGAGCTCATCGTCAAAGCCGCCCGTCAGCGTCCGCACGAAGCGGTCCACCTGCTCGTAAAGTTCGGAAGACTTCTCCCCTTTGCCGGAAATGATGAGCGGCGTACGCGCTTCGTCGATGAGGATGGAGTCGACCTCGTCGACGATGGCGAAGTTGAGGTCGCGCTGCACCATCAGGCGCAGGTCCGTCTTCAGGTTGTCGCGCAGGTAGTCAAAGCCGAATTCGTTGTTGGTGCCGTACGTGATGTCGCAGGCGTAGGCGGCGCGCTTGGTGTTGTCGTCCATTCCGGGGACGACGACGCCGACGGTGAGCCCCATGAATTTATGCACTTTGCCCATCCACTCCGCGTCGCGCTTGGCGAGATATTCGTTGACGGTGACGATGTGCACGCCCTTGCCGGAAAGCGCATTGAGGTAAGCGGGAAGGGTGGCGACGAGCGTCTTGCCTTCACCCGTGCGCATCTCCGCGATGCGGCCCTGATGCAGGCAGATGCCGCCGACGATCTGCACGTGGAAGTGCTTGAGCCCGAGCACGCGCCAGCTCGCTTCGCGCAGCGCCGCAAAGGCGTCGTAAAGAATATCGTCCAGCGTCTCCCCTTTGGCGAGACGTTCCTTGAACACGGCGGTCTGGCCCTTGAGTTCGTCGTCCGACATGGCGGCGTATTTCCCCTCGAGCGCTTCCACCTGAAGTGCCATCTTATTGAGTTTTTTCAGGCTGCGGCGGCTGTCGCCGTCCAACAAATATTTGATCAATCCCATAACGTACTCCGTTTGCGCACAACTGCGCGATTCTCACCCATCTATTTTACAATATTTTACGGCGATTGTCAAAGCGATTTTGCCTGTTTTTCCAATTTTACCCGCCCTTAGTTTTTTCCCGGTACGGACAACGCGAAAAAGACCCGCGGCAGACGCCGCGGGGTCCTTCATTCTTCCGTTTTTGCCGCCGCGCGCAATTCCGCCGCGAGCGCGGAGACCTGACGCGACGCCATGCGGGAGACGCCTGCACGCACAAACGTTTCCGCCTGCTCCGCCGTGGAGACGAAGGCACAGCCGACGCGCATGCGTTCCCCCGCCGCGTCGAGCGCGCACAATACGGCATCGCTCTCCGCGCAGACGCACACCGCGTCCGCGCCGCATCCGGCCGCCGCCTCTGCAGCGGCGCGCAGCTGCGGCTCCGTCAAAAACCGCTCAAAGAGAAACACCGTAACCCGGTGCCGCCCCGCCGCGCGGCGCAAGACGCGCAATTCGCGGCGCAAAAGACGCCCGTCGCCCGTGAGCGCGCGGTAAGACGGGAGGAAAGCGACCTCGTCCGCGCCCTGACGCAGCGCCCGTTTCGTCTCCGCTTTTTTGACGGGAAGCAGGCTCTCGCCCGTACCGCCCACGGCGCAGATGAGGGAAAGTCCGCTCTCCCGCGCAAAATTTTTCGCCGCCGCAACGGAGGACGGCGAAACGAGCACGGCGCCCGCCCCTGCCGCCTGCGCTTCCTGCATGCCGGCAAAGAGCGACGCGTCGTCCGTTTCCCGTGCCGTGAGATCGGCAACGAGCCGCTTGAGCGTGAGCGCAACTTCCGTTTCGCGGCGGATACGCCTGAATTCCCCGTACGCCGCCGCCTCGGACGCGGGGATGGTGACATTTGTCTGCATGGCAGGAAGTATCGCCAAACATCGCAGAAATATACGCAAAAAAAGCAAAATGTGACATCACACATCTGCTATACCATAAGCATGAACCTGTTATCCGTGCAAGGTCGCGGCGCAGTCTACCTCATCTTTCTGTTTTTACTCTGCGTTTTACTCGTTCATCTGTTCAAACTGGCAAGGATCGGGTACCGTACTCTCGAAAAAAAACTGCCGCCGGAGGAGCCGAAATCTCCCCCGCCCTCGCCCGAGCCCGTCTACTTCCTCGTCGAACGCAAGAAAAAGCGCAAGACGCCCGCCTCCTACGAAACTCCCAAAGAAATACAATTCCGATAAGCGAAACGGACCCGACAAACGGGTCCGTCTTTTTTGCGTTGTTTCCTATTTTTCTTCCGTGCCCTTCCCCCGATAGGAGACTTCGTACCCGGGGTTTTGATCGGGGCGCATCCCGTTGGGGAAATGAATGTCCGCCTTGATGTCGCCGACGATCTTCTGCAGCATGGTCACCACGGCGTACGGATCGTCGATGTCCCACATGACCTGCGCCTTGGCGCTGCAGGTGAGATAGATATCCCCGACGTGAAAGAGTTTATCGGTGAATCCCACGCGGAGATTGACCGCCTCCACCTCCGTATAAAAGATGTTGACGACGTCGATGCCGATGAGCCCCGACTTCATGACGATGCGGCGGTCGGTGAGCGCATATTCCATGTTTTTCTGACGTTTGCCCGCGGTCAGGAGATTGCCTGCCCAGATCCAGACGGGAATGAGGTGGAAGAGAAAAAATACGACGAGAAAAACGACGAAAGCGGGGGGAAGCGCGGAAAAAATACCCAAACCGACGAACATACCGATGAGAGAGCCGTCGATCAGCAGCCACAAAAGCGCAAACGGCAGCATCTTCACGGCCTGCGAAAAGAGAAATGCCTTGCGGTTGGGCTTCCCCCGCCACAGGACGCTCTCCCCCTCGCTGAGAAGCGCGGAAAGATCATACTCCTTCGGCTGCGCGCCAAACTCTTTTTCGCTGAACTTTGCCATACGTCACTCCGGCATTCCTCTGTGCCCGGAGGTCACGCGGGCGATGAAATCGTCTTCATCCTTGCAAGACTGCATGACGTCGATCAGGCGGGCGACCTGATCCGTCAGGCCGGCCCCGCGCAGGGCGTGGGTGACGATGCGCTCCTTTTCCGTGAGCAGGAGCTCCTCCTTTCTCGTCCCCGAGCGGCGCAGGTCGAATGCGGGGAAAACGCGCTTCTCCGCCAGATCGCGGGAAAGGAAGATGTCGCAGTTGCCCGTGCCCTTGAATTCTTCGTAGATGACCTCGTCCATGCGGCTGCCCGTATCGATGAGCGCCGAGGCGATGATGGTCAGGCTCCCCGCCTCCTTGGTATTGCGCGCCGCGCCGAAAAAGCGCTTGGGTTCGGCAAACGCCGACGCATCCAGCCCGCCCGATAAGATCTTGCCCGAACTTTCCGTGAGATAGTTGCAGGCCCTGGTGAGCTTGGTGAGCGAATCGAGGAGCAGGACGACGTCCTTGCCCTCCTCCACCAGGCGCTTGGCGTGGGCGATGGTCAGCCGTGCGGCGCGGATGTGCCGTTCCGCCCCTTCGTCGAACGTCGAGTAAATGACTTCGGCGCCCTCCACGCTCGCGCGGATGTCCGTCACCTCCTCCGGCCGCTCGTCGATGAGCAGCAGGATGAGCACGAGCTCGGGATGTTTGCTGCGGATGGCGCAGGCGATCTCCTTCAAAAGCGTCGTCTTGCCCGTCTTGGGCGGCGCGATCAGCAGCGCGCGCTGGCCTTTGCCGATGGGCGCGAACAGGTCGAGCATGCGCGTGGAGACGGGCGACATCCGGTCGCCGCCGAGTTCGATCTTTTCCTGCGGGAAACAAGCCGTAAGATCTTCAAAATGCGGCCGGTCGGCATATTGGCCGGGCGCAAGGCCGTTGACGCTTAAAAGCTCGGAGATCGCCGCCGAACCGTTCTGCTGCTTCTGCATGGCGGTGCAGGCGACATAGTCCCCCTCCCGCAGCTGCATCGACTGGATAAAAGGCGCCGGGACGAAGACGTCCACACTCGTCGGCTGACAGTTCTTTGCGCGGAGGAAGCCGTATCCCGACGAGGTAAGTTCGAGTACCCCCGTATAGACGGGCGCATCGTAAAGATAAGGTTCCCCGTCCTTTGCGTGCACTTCCATCCCCGTATCCTGGGGTTCCTGCAGACGATGCGCGATCTCCGCGAGGCGGCGCTCGATGGCGGGATCGAGATAATCTTGTTTGACGGGCGCGCCCTTGTTGGAGGGAGGCGCCGGCGCCGTCACGCCCGTGAGCACGTCGCAGATGGCGGAAATCAGGTCGTCCTTGGTGCGCGCCGAGGAATGCGGGACGCCCCTCGAACGGCCGACGATGCGAAGCACCGTAATGGGCAGCTTGTAGAGATATTCGGCATACAGATTGCGTGCGGTGTCGTTTCCCATTATTTCACCCGTTCCATTAAAATGATTTTGGTACGATCCTCGGAAATATCGTCGCGGAAGAGCTCGATCTCGTTGTCTTCCACGTATTCCACTTCGTCATCCTCAAAATAATCAAGGAAGTCGTCCGGCTTGTCGATGTCGAGCGTGAGCCCCTTCGTCTTATAGTGCATGGGAATGACGATGGAGGGCATGATGCGGTCGACGTATTCCCTTGCCTGCTCGCCGTTGATGGTATATTTGCCGCCCACGGGGATCATGAGCACGTGCACGGGCAGAAGCGTCTCGATGAGCGACGAGGAGCATTCCTCGCCGAGGTCGCCGAGGTGGCAGACGTCGAGCCCGTCCATGCGGAACTTGAAGATGAGGTTATCCCCCCGCCGTTTGCCGTCGGCATCGTCGTGAAAGCTCTTGATGCCCGTGATCTCCACGCCGCCGATCTCGTACTGCCCCTCCTTATCAAACACGACGGGGCTGCCGAGCACGGCGCCCACGTTGTTATGGTCGTAATGGGAATGACTCACCGTGACCGCGTCCGCCTTGACAGGCGGCATGCGGAACCCGACGTTGCCGTACGGATCGGTGACGATCGTCGTTCCCGTGCTTTCGGTCAGGGCGAAGCACGAGTGTCCAAGGTATCGTATTTTCATTTTTCCTCCGATATGATTTTTATGTCCGCCCGCAGCGAAACATACTGCGGAGAGACGGGATAACAGATCTTGTACCTGAGCAGGACGCTGACGGCATCCCCGCGCTCATTCAGCGCGTAGCGGTATGTGCGGACGGGAACGTCTGCCTCACCGTTTTCCTCGCCGAAGCGGAGAAAGGTCGTCTCCCCCTCGCAAAACCGCATGGCGAGGACGGCAGCGCTCTCCCGCCGCATCGTCATCTCCGACGGGGCGAGAAACAGCCGCACGCGGTCGCCGTCTTCCTCGTAAGAGACGATCAGGCCGCCCGCCCGTTCCAGAGTCCCCCGCATCGAAAACCGCGTGGTCTGCCCTCCCGAACGCGCCGTCATCTCCACGGTACAGTCTTTCATGATTTCTATTATACAAAATAAGGCGAGATTTGTAAATAAAAATTGCACAAAATATGCACGATTCTCTCATTTCTTTTGCAAAAAGCCTGCCGCGGCTTCCCGCCCCTCGCGCAAAAGCGCGGAAAGCACCTCTCCGTCGTCCCGGGCGAGCGCCTCGCGGTATTCCCCGAGACGGGCGATCAACCCGTCAAGTTCGCCGAGCAGGTTTTCCCGGTTGGCGCGGTAAAGCTGCGTCCACATCCTCTCGTCCACGCCGGCGATACGCGTCATATCCTGAAAGCTCCCGCCGGTAAAGCCGGCGCACGCCTGCGCCTGCTCGCTCTTGGCGTATGCGTTGGATACGATGTGCGCCAGCTGCGAAGTGAGGGCGATCTTTCTGTCATGTTCTTCCGCGCTGCACTCGACGATGCGCCCAAACCCCATCTCGCGTGCGAGCGTGCGCACGCAGGAGAGCGCTTCGGCGTCCGTCCGGGCACAGGGCGTGATCACGAGGTTTGCGCCCTCGAACAGGCGGGCGTCCGCCGAACGGATGCCGCTCGTTTCCTTGCCCGCCATGGGATGAAGCCCCACGTAGCGATAGACGCGCGGCTTCGCATATACGAGCGTTTCCAGACAGGCCTTGACGCCGCAGATATCGCAGACGACGGTGCCTTCGTCAAATTTTCCTTCGTCGAGCTCGCGCGCGGTGACGTCGGGGGGGAGCGCCAGAAAGACGGCGTCCGCCCCCGCGTACGTCTGCGCCTCCCCCGCGATCATGCGGCGTTCAAGCGCGTATGCAACGGGCGCGCGGCTTCTGTTTTTTCCGTAAACCGTGTGGCCCGCGCGGGTCAGCGCCATACAAAGCGACGCGCCGATGATCCCCAGGCCGTAAACGACGATCTTCATCTTTTACTTCTCCTCTTGTTTCGCCCGGACGACGCTCTCGCAGAACCGCACCGTCGCCATGGCGTCCGCGGCATAGAGATCCGCGCCGATGCTCCGCGCATACGCCGCCGTGAGCACCGCGCCGCCCGCAACGATTTTTACCTGCGGCAGGCGGGTCTTCAGCAAACGGATGGTCTCCTCCATGGCGGGAAGCGTGGTGGTCATGAGCGCGGAAAGCCCCACGACGGGCGCATTTTCCCGCGCAGCCGCTTCCGCGACGCGCTCGGCAGGCACGTCCTTGCCCAGATCGACGACGCGGAAATCATAGTTTTCCAGGAGCGCCTTTACGATGTTTTTGCCGATGTCGTGCACGTCGCCGCGCACGGTCGCAAGTATTACGGGGCCCTTCTGCGCCGTACGCCCGCCCGAGGCGGCAAGGCGGGCGCGGATGCGGGAGAATGCGGACTTTGCCGCCTCGGCGCACAGAAGAAGCTGCGGGAGATACAGCGTCTTTGCTTCAAACCGCTGCCCCGCATCATTCAAGGCAGGCACGATGGCGCCGTCCACGAGGGAAAGCGGCGCGTGCGTCGCCAAAAGAGCGTCCGCGATCCGCTCCGCCGCGGCGGACATCCCGCTGCAAACGACGTTCTTCAAATCCTCCATCGTTGCAGAATCCGCTTTTACCTCGGACATGCCCCCATCGGAAGAATTTTCAGCGAGCGCCGACAGATACGTTTTACATGTTTTATCCATGCCGCTGAGCGCGTAAAATGCGTGGTATGCGCAAACGACCGGGCGGGAGAGCGGGTTGAGGATCGCCGCATCCAGCCCGCGAGAAAGGGCGAGCAGCAAAAAGGCCGCGGTGAGCGATTCGCGCTCCGGCAGGCCGAACGAGACATTGGAAACGCCGAGGATCGTCCTGAGGCCGAGGGAGGCAAGCAGCGAAAGCGCATCCAGCGTCACGCGGGCGGCGGATTCGTCCGCACTCAACGCCGTCGTAAGCGGGTCGAACAGGAGCCGGCGGGGCGGGATGCCGTATTCCGCGGCGCGCGCGAGAATGCGGCGCGCGATCTCGGCCCTGCCCTCCGCCTGTTCGGGGATCCCCTTTTCGTCGAGCGTGAGCGCTACGGCGACGCCGCCGTATTTTTTGAGCAGCGGGAACACGGCATCCATCGATGCCTGCGTCCCGTTGACCGAATTGACCAGCGGGATGCCGTTATAGACGCGCATGGCGCGCGAAAGCGCCGCGGGCGATGCGCTGTCCAGCTGCAGCGGCAAATCGCACACGGCCTGCACGGACTGCGTCATCTCCGCAAGCAGCGCCGCCTCGTCAAGGCCGGGAACGCCGGCATTGAGATCGAGTGCCTCCGCGCCCGCCTCCGCCTGCGCGAGCGCCTCCCGCAGGACGGTCTCCCCGTCGCCCGAACGCAGCGCTTCGCGCAGACGCGGCTTGCCTGTGGGATTCAGACGCTCGCCGATGCGGACGCAGCGATCCCCGAACGTGAGCGCGTGCGTGGACGAGCAGACGCGCGTAAAACTTCTTTCCCGAACGGGAAGCGGAGATATGCCGCCGACCGCGCGCCTTGACGCGGCGATATGCGCGGGCGTGGTCCCGCAGCAGCCGCCGACGACGCGCGCCCCCGCCCGCACGCAGGCGGCGAGCCGCTCCGAAAAGAAAGCGGCATCTTCGGCGTATTCCGCCTTGCCGTCCTGCGGGAGCCCCGCATTGGGGCGGATGATGACGGGCACGGACGCGTTTTCATAAAAGGCAGGCACGAGGCGCTCCGCTTCGCGTGCGCCGAGCGAACAGTTGAGCCCGACCGCGTCGGCGCCCAGCCCTTCGAGCAGACAGACCATTGCGGGGATATCCGCGCCCGTCGCAAGCTTCCCGTCGCTCCCGTAGACGTTGGTGACAAACACGGGAAGCGACGAACTTTCCTTGGCGGCGAGCAGCGCCGCCTTCGTCTCGTACCCGTCCGTCATCGTCTCGATGAGGATGGCGTCCGCGCGCGTTCCCGCACGGCGGATGACTTCGGAAAACAGCGCAACGGCTTCCTCGAATCCGAGGTCTCCGTACGGCCGGAGCAGCCTGCCGGACGGGCCGACGTCGAGCAGGATATCTCCGCGGCCCGCCTCGTCCCGCGCGCGTTCGGCGCAGTCGAGCGCGGCGGAAAGCAGAGCTTCGAGCTGTTTTTTTTCATATCGGAGCCCGTTGATGCCGAAGGAATTTACGGTGATCGCGTCGGCGCCCGCGGAAAGATAGGCGCGGTGGATCCCCGTGACCGCTTCGGGATGCGAAAGGTTCCAGAGCTCCGGCGCCGTCCCGGCGGGAAGTCCCGCCGCCTGCAGCATGGTCCCCGTTGCACCGTCGAGCAGAAAGACGCCCCGACCGATGCGGGAAAGAATGTCTCGTTTCATGTCAGCATTCCTCCGTCGTCTGATATTCACAGCCGTCTTTTCCGCAGACGGCGCAGCGGGAAGCGGCCGCACCCGGGGTTTCCCCGATCCCCACGAACGCCGTCACCGATTTCGTCGGCGACATGAGCAGGGAGTCGTTGAGCGTCAGCCCGATGCGCTGCGGAAAAAGAAGCGAAAAGACCTGTTTCTGCACGCCGAGCGCGAGATCGCCGTATCCGGGCGAAAAGCGCGGGCGCAGATGCGCGGGCGCATAGCGTTCCGAAAGTTCCGCACAAAAAACGTCGCAGAGCGATTCTGCATACGCCGCCCCCGCCGCCTGCAGCAGCGCCGCATCCAAAGGATCTGCCACGGCGTAGCGGGCGAGCAGGCGATCGGGTCCCGGACCGATGGTGGCGGCAAAAAGAACGGCGCGGCGGCACCCCTTCAAGTTGCGCGCAAGGTCCGCGCTCTCCGCCGAAAGCGACGCAAAACGCACGCTTCCGGCGCGGAGGGAGACCTCCCCTTCCAGATAGCACACGGCGGGCAGCAGCTGCGCCTCGCAGGCGGCGCGCACCCTTTCGAGGCGGGAGAGCGTCTGCGCATCCGCCGTTCTGCCGCGGAATCCGAGGAAGGAAAGCGCCGTCTTTAAAGGGAACGGCAATGCCCGGTATCGGCTGACGCGGATCATCTGCCTGCGATCTCGCTCAGCGCCGACGCGATCGCCGCCGCGACGTCGGGTTTGTTCATGGAATAGACGTGTACGGCGGTGACGCCGTTGGAATACAGGTCGACCATCTGCTCCGCCGCATACACGATGCCCGCCTGCCGCATCGCCGCCGGATTTTCCCCGAAGCGGTCGACGATGCGCTTGAACCGTTCGGGAAGGTACGTCCCCGAAAGCGCGCAGATCCGCGCGATCTGCGCCGCGTTGGTCACGGGCATGATGCCCGCCACAACGGGTACGGTGATGCCCGCCTCCCGGATCCGGTACAGAAACTGATAGAAGACGTCGTTGGAAAAGAACATCTGCGTGGTGAGAAAATCCAGCCCCGCATCCACCTTTTCTTTGAGGTAGCGCACGTCCTCGCTGCGCGATCTGCTCTCCACGTGGCCTTCCGGATAACAGGCGCCGCCGATGCAAAAGCCGCCGAACGCCCTGATCTCTCGCACGAGATCGGCGGCGTGGGCAAGCTCCTCCGGCGGCTGACGGCCTTCGGGAAGATCGCCGCGCAGCGCCATGACGTTCTCGACGCCTGCCGCCTGCATCGCCCCCAGCATCTCCCGCACGGAATCCCTCGTCATATTCACGCAGGTAAGGTGTGCAAGCGGCGTAACGCCGTGCGACTTCACCTGCTCCGCAAGCGCGAGCGAATAGCGGGAGGTGAACCCCGCCGCCCCGTACGTCACCGACATAAAATCGGGTGCAAGCGCGCAGATGCGCTCCACGGCGGCGTGCACCGAGGAAAACGTGCTCTCCGTCTTGGGCGGGAACACCTCAAAGGAGAGCATGGGTCTGTTCTGACGGATCCGATCGACGATCTTCATGGGTTTGCTCCTTTCCGTTATACGGCGGGGAATGCGCTCATCACGGGCGCATAAGCTTTCAGCTGCGCGCGGCGGGTTTTCCAGTCGGGCAAACAGCGCTCCACCGTCTGCCAGAATGCCGCGCCGTGATCGAGATGTTTCGTATGCGAAAGTTCGTGTATGACGATATACTCGATGAGCGGCTGCGGCAGGAATGCGCAGAGAAAGGAATAGGCGATGCGCCCCCTGCTGCTGCACGATCCCCATCGCCGCCGCGCCGACGAGATGCGCACGGGAACGGCGGCAAATCCAAACTTTGCCGCAAGATCGCGCGTCGTGCGCGTAAGTTCGGCAAGCGCGAGGCGCGAGATCAGGCGCTTGCACGCCGCGGCCCTGCCTTCCGCTGGAAGGTACAGAAGATCTTCCTTGATGCACGCGCGCCGCGAGGGCGCGTCCGCAACGAGATAGCGCCTGCCGAACAAGACGAGCGCATCCCCCGTTTCCAGGCGGACGGGCGGCACGCGGCGCAGCGCCCGTGCCTGCCGCGAGATCCACGCCTCGTGGCGGGAAACGAACGCACCGATCTCCTCGCCGCTTAAAAATTCGGGCGCGCGGACGACGATCTCGCCCTGCGCGGAAAGGGTGAGCGCGATGCTCTTGCGGCGGCTGCGGATGACCTTGTAGTGCATAATCTCCTGCATATTATTCCTCAAACGGCGGCATTCCGAAAATATTTATTCAATTATACCATTTTCTTGCGGATATTACAAGAATTTGACCGCACTTTCCCAAAGATGAAAGGATTTTCTTGACTTTTTTCCCGCAGCGGGTATACTGGAAGCATGAACGCTTATCGGGTCCGCCCCCTGCACAAAGACGGAGCGACGCTGTCCTTCCGCGTTCCCGCCTCCAAAAGCATCCTCAACCGCGCGCTGCTGCTTTCCGCGCTCTCCCCCGCCGCCGTACGGCTTGCGGGCGGGAACGCCCTCGGCGAAGATACGCGCGCCTTTCTCCGCGCGCTCGGACAGCTCGGCATTCCCGTCCGCGCCGACGGGGACGACCTCATCGTCACGGGCTGCGGCGGTACATTCCCCGTGCGCAGCGCGACGATCGACGTGCAGAGCGCGGGTACGGCGGCGCGCTTTCTGCCCGTGGCGCTCGCCTTCAGCGGCGGCGAATTTCTGCTCGACGCCTCCGAACAGATGCGCAGGCGGCCGATGCGGGAAGAACTTTCCCTGCTGCGGCAGGCAGGCGCATCCGTCGAATGCCTCGGCAAGGAAGACGCCTTCCCCTTCCTGCTCCGTTCCCGCGGCATCCATGCGCGAAAGATCGCCGTAAATACGGACGCAAGCTCGCAATACGCGAGCGCCTTTCTCCTTGCGGCGGGCGCGGGAAGCCGCCCGCTTTCCGTCACGCTGACGGGAAGCCGCACGAACGGGAGCTACCTCGCCCTCACGCTTGAGATGCTGCGCGCCTTTGGCGTCTCCTGGGAACGCATAGACGATACGGTCACCGTCTTCCCGCAAACGACACCGCCCGCGCGGTATATCGTAGAACCCGACCTTTCGGGCGCCTGCTACTTCTATGCGCTTGCCCTGCTCTTTCCCGTACGCGTGCTCGTGCAGGGCGTGCGGGAGGACAGCGTACAGGGCGACCGGAAATTCCTGCAGCTCCTCAAGGACCGCGGCGTGCGCTTTGAACAGCGGGAAGAAGGGCTGCTCGCCGACGGCACCGCCGTTGACTCGTTTGCGGGATTTGACGAGGACATGAAAGATTATTCCGACCAGGCGCTCACCGTCGCCGCGCTCGCGCCGTTCGCGGCGGGCCCGACCGTCATCCGCAACGTCGGGCACATCCGCCTGCAGGAATGCGACCGCATGCGCGCCGTCACGGAAAACCTCAACGCGATCGGCGTGCCCGCGCGGGCGGAAGGCGACGACATATTCATTTCCCCCGCGCCCGTCACGGGCGGGCGCATCCGCACCTTCGGCGACCACCGCGTCGCCATGGCGTTCACGCTCACGGGGCTGAAAACGGGAACCCTTGAGATCGACGATCCCGCCTGCTGCAGCAAGACGTTTGAGGGATTTTTCGACCTCATCTCACAATTGACGGAATGAAAGGAGACATGTATGACGGAAAAAGAAAAGATGCTCTCGGGCAAATTGTACGATACGAGCGACACGGAACTCTCGCGGCTGCACACGCGCGCGCACCTGCTCTGCAAGCGGTACTCCGACCTGCCCGTTACGCAAACGGCGGAACGGAACGAGATCCTGCGCGAGCTCCTGCACGCGGGGGAAAACGCATACTTTCAGGGGCCGATCAGCTTTGATTACGGGGTCTTTACGACGGTCGGGAAAAACTTTTACGCCAACTTCAACTTTACCGCGCTCGACTGCTGCCCCATCACCATCGGCGATAACGTCATGTGCGGGCCGAACGTCTCCCTGCTCACCCCCATTCATCCGCTGCTGCCGGAAGACCGCAACGTCCGCTTCCGCGCCGACGGCACCCCCTACGACCTCGAATACGCAAAGCCCATCACCATCGGCGATAACTGCTGGCTGGCAGGCAACGTGACCGTACTCGGCGGCGTGACCATCGGCGAAGGCTGCGTGATCGGCGCGGGAAGCGTGGTCACGCGCGACATTCCGCCCTGCTCTCTTGCCTTCGGCGTCCCCTGCCGCGTGGTGCGTTCCCTTGACGAGCGTGACGCACTCCGCAATCACCCGGAACTTTTCTGAATGCAAAAGGCTCCGCCGCCCGAAACGGGCGGCGGAGCCTTTTTTATAAAACGGAGGATATTAAAGTATGCGTTATACGACGCCTTGCGCCATCATGGCGGCAGCGACTTTGATAAAGCCTGCAATGTTTGCGCCCGCGACGTAATCGCCCGCGCATCCGTATTCTTCCGCCGCCTTGTCCATGTTGTGGTAAATATCGACCATGATCTTTTTCAGCTTGGCGTCGACTTCTTCAAAGCTCCAGAACAGCCTGCCGCTCGACTGCGCCATTTCCAGCGCGCTCGTCGCCACGCCGCCCGCGTTTGCCGCTTTGGCGGGAAGGAACACCACGCCCGCCTTCTGAAAGACGGAGATGCCTTCAAGATCGGTCGGCATATTGGCGCCTTCGGCGACGTACTTCACGCCGTTCTTCACGAGCAGGCGCGCCGAATCGCCGTCGATCTCGTTCTGCGTGGCGCAGGGCAGCGCGATATCGCAGGGAACGCTCCAAATGCCCTTGCAGCCTTCGTGATACTCCGCGCCTTTGACGCGCGCCGCATATTCCTTGATGCGCGCGCGCTCGACTTCCTTGATCTGTTTGACCACGTCGAGGCGGATGCCCGCTTTGTCGTAAATATAGCCGTTGGAATCGTACATGGCAACGACTTTTGCGCCCAGGCTCTGCGCCTTTTCGCAGGCGTAGATCGCGACGTTGCCCGAACCGGAAATGACGACCGTCTTGCCCTTGAAGCTGTCGCCGCGGACCTTCAGCGCCTCCTCGGTGATGTAGACGAGGCCGTACCCCGTCGCTTCCGTCCGCACGAGGCTGCCGCCGTAGGTGAGCCCGCGGCCCGTCAGCACGCCGACGTGCTCGTTGCGGATCCGCTTATACTGGCCGAAGAGGAAGCCGATCTCCCTGCCGCCGACGCCGATGTCGCCCGCGGGGACGTCGGTATCCTGGCCGATGTGGCGGTAAAGCTCGGTCATGAAGCTCTGGCAGAAGCGCATGATCTCGCCGTCCGACCGGCCCTTGGGATCAAAATCGCTGCCGCCCTTGCCGCCGCCGATGGGAAGCCCGGTGAGGCTGTTTTTCAGGATCTGCTCGAGCCCCAAAAATTTGATGATGGAAAGATTGACGGAGGGATGAAAGCGCAGGCCGCCCTTATAGGGGCCGATGGCGCTGTTGAACTGCACGCGGTACCCCTTGTTGACGTGCACCGCGCCGGCATCGTCCACCCACGGCACGCGGAAAAGGACGACGCGCTCCGGCTCGACGAAACGTTCCAAAAGCGCCGCTTTCTCGTACTCGGGGTGCTTCTCCACGACGGGACGAAGCCCGTTCAGGATCTCCGTCGCGGCCTGGTGAAATTCCGGTTCATTGGGGTTTTTGCGTTTGAGCTGGTCAAGAACTCTCTCTACGTAATCCATATTCATGTCTCCTTTCCAGATGATTCCCGTTTCAGGTTACGCATTCAGTATAGCAGATTTTTCTGCCGATGACCAAGGTTTGAAGGGGGAAACGGCAAATTTCAGCATTGCAAATTGTTTATATATGGTATAAGCTGTACTTATATTATAAGAATATTTTATCGATTTATAAGAAAATATCACATAATATAAGCGAAAGCATTGCATTCATGCATCCATGTGAAAGCAATGCTTATGGAAAGATTTGCAATGTTTTTCGCGTCCCCGGATCCCTTCATGCTTCGGTATCGCAAAGCGGCGGGAGTTCTTCCTCCCGCCGCTTTGTGGTGTTCGTGAAGGGATTCGAACCCCCGGCCTGCGGTTTAGGAAACCGACGCTCTATCCTACTGAGCTACACGAACGAAAAATATCGTATCTATTGTATCCGTTTTGTCAAAAAAAAGCAATCACTTTTGCCAGCCAAACCGCAAGTGCGCACAAAAAAATCTGTCCGCCTGCAAAGCGGGCGGACAGAATACGGGAAAAATCAGTTCCTGCGGTAGATGGATGCCGAAAAGGGCGGAAGATAAATATCGTTGAGATTGCGCACCTGCCCCGTCAGAAGATCGGTCCCTTCCGCCTCCTCCACGCGGACGGTGCAATCGCTGTCCGCGATGTTGACGGCGACGACGATTTTCTCCCCTTCGTATTCGCGCACGAAGGAAAAATTCCTGTTCATGACGGTCGCTTTGGCGTAACCCCCGTAGCAGAGCGCCGCAGAACCGCGGCGGATCTGCGCGAGCTTGCGGATGTGCGCCGCAAGCTCGGGATGTGCGCTCTTATTTACTTCGTCGATGCAGGGGCGGAGCTTATAGTCGAGATCCGATTTGTCCCCTTCCTGCCCGAATTCCGAACCGTAATAGATGCAAGGGATCCCCGGGATGGTAAAAAGCAGCGTATAGAGATTGTACAAATTCCGCTTCTCTTTCAACGCGGTGAAGGCGCGGACGACGTCGTGATTGTCTACAAAATTGAGCATGCGCTTGCCCGTATACAGCGCCCACGGCTGGGAAGAAAAGAGGCGGGTGAGCGACGATTCGATCTCAAAAAGGTTGTCGCTGTTAAAGCTTGAGACCATTCCCTTGAAACACTCGTAATTGGTGATGGAATTCAGGCGTTCGGGGCAGACGTTCTTCTGGAAATTGCCGCAATGGATGACTTCGCCGACCAGGAAGAATTCGTCTTTCTCCTCGTTGACCGTGCGGCGCAGGAGCTCCATGAACCAGGGAGGCAAAAGGTAACACACGTCGAGGCGCAGGCCGTCGATATGAAATTCGCGGATCCAGAACCGCACTGCGTCCATGAGGTACTTCTGCACGTCCGCATTGTCGAGCCGCAGCTTGACGAGCTCGGGATGCCCTTCCCAATTTTCATAGTCAAAACCGTCGTGATAGCGGGAATCGCCCCAAAAGTTGATCTGAAACCAGAAGCGATAGTCCGTCCCCTCGCGCAGCTTCCGTACTTCGCGGAAGGGTCCGAAGGCGCGCCCCACGTGATTGAAGACGCCGTCTAAAACGACGCGGATGCCCGCCGCGTGGAATTTTTCCACCAGCGCGGCAAATTCTTCGTTGGTGCCAAGCCGTCGGTCAACGTGATAAAAATCGACGGTATCGTACCCGTGCCGCTCGCTTTCAAAGAGGGGGTTAAAGAGCACCGCCCCTACTCCCAGCTCTTTCAGCCGCGGGATCTCCGCCTCGATCTTGCCCAGGCGGTGGCGCACTTCGCCAAAATCGTTCTCCCGCTCCGCCCCGCAGAACCCGAGCGGATAGATCTGATAAAACGTACTTTCGTCAAACCACATAATGTTGCTTTCTCCTTTCCGTCCAACCCGGTCATTTTACCATAAGACGGCGATAATTGCAAGAGGGAACGGACAAATTTTTTCTGTTTTTTCTCACTTGCCGCAGACATGCCCGCCCCATTTTTGTCTCTTTGTAAAATATGCGCGAAAACGGGCGCGGCTTCCCTTGCATTTTTGCCGCAAATGCGCTATACTTGTTTCTGAAAAATCACGCCGAGAGGAAGTTTGACACATGCAGCAATTACTTGACTTTTTACGCACTTCTTATACCGCCTACCAGGCGGTGGAAAACGCTAAGGCGCTCCTCCTGTCCCGCGGATTTCGCGAACTTCGCGAAGCGCAGGCATGGGAGCTCGAAGAAGGCGGAAGCTATTTCGTGACGCGGGGCGGCAGCGCGCTGATCGCCTTTATCTACCGCAGGGAAGGCGCCTTCAAGATCATCGCAAGCCACACCGATTCGCCCTGCTTAAAGCTCAAAGATGCGCCCGTGACCGACGGCGCGGGCATGAAAAAGCTCAACGTGGAGACGTACGGCGGAGGATTATGGTATACCTTTTTCGACCGTCCGCTGAGGATCGCGGGGCGCGTCGTGCGGGAGCGCGGCGGCAAACTCGTTTCCGAGCCGGTCGTCTCCTCCTTCCGCGTCGTCATCCCCTCCCTCGCCGTACACATGAACCGCGAGGCGAACGAGAAGTTCTCCCCCAACGCGCAGGTAGACCTGCTGCCCCTCTATTCCTTTGCCAAAGAAGATCTCGGGCAGCTGACGGAAGGCTGCGCCGCATTCGACCTGTATGCGGTCCCCGACGAGGCGCCTTTTGCGAGCGGCGCCGACGGGGAATTTATCAGCGCGCCGCGCGTCGACAATCTGACGAGCGTATACGCTTCCCTGAATGCGCTTTGCGGCGAAACGGCGGAAACCTGCGTTGCGGCGTGCCTCGATAACGAGGAGGTCGGGAGCCTCACCGCCCAGGGGGCAGGCGGCGATTTCCTCGCCAATACCCTCAGGCGCATATCGGCATGCGGCAAACGGACGGAAGAAGAACATTTCCGCACGCTCGCGTCTTCCTTCCTCATCTCGCTGGACAACGCGCACGCCATCCACCCCAATCACCCCGAAAAATGCGACATCACGAACAAAGCCGCGCTGGGCGGCGGCGTCGTCGTCAAGGGGCACGCCAACCGCGCCTATACGACGGACGCCGTAAGCGCCGCCGTCATCCGCACGATCTTCCGCCGCGCAAACGTGCGCTTTCAATCCTTTTTCAACCGCTCGGATATGCGCAGCGGCGGCACGCTCGGCGCCGTCAGCCAGGGAAAGGTGAGCATCCTTTCCGTCGACCTCGGGCTGCCGCAGCTTGCCATGCACTCCGCCGTGGAGACGTTTGCCGCCTCCGATTACGCGGAACTGGAGCGGGCGCTTGCCGCCTTTTTCCGCAGCACGATCGCCTTTGCAGGCGACGGCGTGACCGTCAAGCCATAAAAAAACGGGCCGATCGCCCGTCCTTCCGCCGCCGCAAAATGCGGCGGCTTTTTTATTGCATCAATGCGCGGATGAGGGCGTCCTCTTCCGCATAGCGCGCAAAAAATCCGCGCGGAAACGGGGACGGTACGGGCACGTCGGCCGCAATGCGCCCCTCCTTTAAGACGACGGCGCGATGGGAAAGCAAAACCGCCTCCCGCACGTCGTGCGTGACAAAGACGACGGTGTTCCCCGTCTCCTGCCACAGGCGGATGACGAGCGGGATGAGCGACGCCTTCAGCTTCAGATCCAGCGAAGAAAAGGGCTCGTCCATGAGCAGCGTATCGTGCGGATAAAGAAACGCCCGCGCGATGGCGGCGCGCTGTGCTTCCCCGCCGGAAAGCGCGCGCGGGCGGTCGTTTCCCCTTCCCGCGAGGCCGACTGCCTCCAGCATTGCGGGGATTTTTCCCCACACCGACCGCGGCAGCACGAATTTCAGATTCCCCTCCACCGTGAGGTTGGGCAGAAGATCGGGCGACTGGAAAAGATAAGAACACCGCCCCGCGCCCGTGCAGGTCCCGGAAAAATCGGTGAGGCCCGCAATGACGTTGAGCAGCGTCGATTTGCCCGCACCGCTCTCGCCGAGCACGGCGGTGATCTTTCCCTCTTCCGCGAAGAGATCTATCCCGCGCAAAACTTCGCGCTTCCCGTATGACTTTACGATGTGTTCAAGCCGCATGTTTCCACCCCGTTACGGCGCGCGCAACGAGCGCGCACACCCCTTCCAGCAAGAATCCCGCGGCGACCGAAAGGACGGTCAGCGCCAGAAGGCGCGGCATTTCCACGAAAATCTGCGCATCCTGCATGAGTCCGCCAAGGCTTTCAAACGTCTTTGCCAGAACTTCTGCGGAGACGGTGATCTTGAGCCCCATGGAGAGCATCCCGCCCGCCTGTTTGAAAAAGGAGGGCGCCGCCAGCGGCAAATACATGCGGAACACGCGGTTCGTCACCGTCACGCCGTAAGCGCGCGTCAGACGGCCGAAGGCGTCCTGCGCCTCGTCAAACGCGGCGAGCGCAGACGCGTACATGGCGGGAAACAGCACCAAAGCGGTGACGATGACGGGCGCCGCGGAGGGCGACGTCCAGATGAGGAGCGCCAGGATGACCGCCATCGTCGGCAGCGTACGGAGCACGGAGATGACGGGCGCAAGAAAGCTGCGCAGGGCGGGCAGCAATTCCGCCGCCAGCGCAAAGAGGAGCGCGAGAAAAAAGGATGCCGCAAAGGCAGCGAGCGTGCGCAGCAGCGTATTGGCGAACGCAAGATAAAATTCCCCTTCCGCGAGCAGCATGCCTGCCGCCGCAGCCGTCTCCCACGGGGAAGGCAGGATATACCCGTTCCCCACGCAAAAATAGGCGAGCAGCCAGCAAACGGCGAGCGCGAGCAGGGCGAGCGCGGAAAAGATGACAGACCGTTTCATCCGCGCCCCTTATCAGCCGAGATAATAAAAGCTCTCCGCGACGGCGCTCGCGGCGTCCGCCTTGACGGAGATCAGCTCGGAAAGAAAGGCGTCCACCGTCTCCCTGCACTGCTTGCTCGGCGTATAGCGGACGGAGCAGTGGGCGATGACCTCTGCGGTGAGATTCGCCGCCGTAAACGAAGGCGCAAGCCCTTCCGTGCGCTTGCCGTCGAGCAAGGAGACGACCGTCTCCGCCGAAACGGAAGCGAGATACGCCTCGCTCTCCTCAAAATAGGAAACGAGCGTTTCGACTGCCTGCGGATCCTGCTCGATCACGGAACGCCTGGCGACGAGCACCGCCTGCGGATACCCCTCCCCGTCGCCGTACAGCGCCTGAAGGTCGCCGGCAAAGACAAGTTTTTTCGGCTTGTCCGCCGTGCCTTTGACCTTCGCGCTCGCGGCGGGTTCCGGGCAGAGATAGTAGTCGCAGCCGCCCGCAGGCGTCACGCCCGTCTGCGCGTCCACCGCGACGAGGTTGACGACGTCGGGATCCGCCTCGCTTCCGGGCTGGCACACGGAATAGGAAAGCGAATTGGCTTTGAGCATCGCCTCAAAGGTAAGCCCGGGCACGTTCGCAAGCTGCACGACGCCGACCTTTTTGCCGACGAGCAGGGAGAGCGTCTGCCCGGTGATCGCTTCCCCGTCCGTCGTGAGAAAATACAGATTGCCGTTGGTCACCGTGCCGAGCATTTGGTACGTTTCCCCCGTGCCGAGCAGTTTGGAGGCAAGGTTGACGGGCAGCACGCAGAAATCCGCCGCGGGCTGCTTCCCCGTGACGTACGTCTGCACGGCAGCCGAATCGATGACGTGGCAGGAGAACGCGCCGTCGTCTTCCGCGATGACGGATGCGAGCGAGAGCGCGGGCGCGCCGTCCGGCGCATAGACGGAATACGTCTTTGCCGCTTCCTCGGGCGCGCAGGCGGCTGCGCCGAACAGAGAAATGCCGCAGACGAGCGCGGCGAGAGCGAGTGAGGTTTTTTTCATGATCTTCTCCTTTAAATTTTACTGAACAAGGCCTTGGCGCTCACGCCGGGGAGCATGCCGATCTTTCCCGTGAGCGCATTGAGAGCAGATGCGGGCGCGTCGAGCACGATGCTCAAGACGGAGACCCCTTTCCCCCGATACGGGATCCCCATCCTGCCCACGATATATTCCCCGTATTCGGAAAGACAGGCGTTCAGCCGCTCCGTGACGGTGCGGTCGCGTACGATGACGGAGAGCACCGCAAGTCGCTTTTCTTCCATAAAAAAACTCCTTCTGCCCGAACGGAGGCAAAAGGAGAACGCGCGGGCTTCCCCGCGGATGCGATGCGATCTCTCCCCTTTGCGGTCAGGCGACCCTTTCCGTTCAGGCAACGAAGGTATTATATCACAATTTTTCCGCGATTGCAACCGCCTGCGGATAATCGCGCGCAGATCTCACATACTTTTTGCATGAAAAAGTACCTGATCTGCTCTCTTCTGCTGCTTCCCGCCCTGCTGCTTCCCGCCGCCTGCGGGCAGGCGGAAGAAAAATCGGCGCCCGTCCCCGAACGGCGCTCGGAAGAGCCGCTTCCGGACCCGCTGCCCAATCCCCCGTTTTTTCCGCCGCACGCGCCCGCACCGCCGCGGACGCCGCGGCCCGCGCCTTACCGGATCATCCGTCCGCCCTTTTTCGGCTGGCGGCGGCCGCCGCGCATGCGTCTGCCAAACCCCGGAAAACCGTCGCTTTGAAAAAAAGGCGCGCTGCCTCAAGCAGCGCGCCTTTTTTCAGTCCTGAATGCCCTCGTTGAGTTTCGCGAGAAGCGCGTCGAGATCTTCGCCGTGAACGGCGACCGCCTCGGCGATCGTTTCCCCGTGCGCCATCGCGCAGCCGAGGCAGTGCATCCCCGTCGAGAGCAGGATCTCCGCCGCGTTGGGGTTGAGTTCGAGGCAGTCCACGATGAGCGTATCTGCCGTGATCTTCTTTGCCATTGATGTTCTCCTTTTTGATTTACTACGCTTATCTTACCACATTTTCCGCACTTTTACAACTGTTTCACGCCTCTTTTCCGCACCGGAAGCAAAGACCCCGACCGGGATCACGAATGCGTCAGAAGATCGCTGCAGCAGTTGAGCGCGTTGAAACAGCGCGGGATGCCCATATAACACATGGCGTGCACGAGCGCACAGACGATCTCCTCCTTCGTCCAGCCCGTCTTCAGCGCGCCGAGCACGTGGGCGCGCACCTGCGTTTCTGCGCCGCCGAGCGCGGCAAGCGCGATCAGCCACAGAAGTTCGCGCGTCTTCTCGTCGAGCCCGCCCCGCGTCGCAAAATCGCCGAAACACCACTCGCTTAAAAAACGCGGCAGCGCCTCGTCGAACGGCGCGGGAAGAAAGGCGTATTTTTCTGCGATCTCGCGGCCGTATATGCCTTCCTGCAAGGCCTTTCCCGCCTCATATCGCGTCTCTTCCGTCACCCTTCCCTGCTCCTCGAGCGGCAGGCGGATCCCCCTCTCCGCAAAGACTTCATTCATCGCGGAGATGGCGTTGAGCGTCATCGGAAATCCGATGAACGGCGCGCAGGAATAGACCGCCTCGCGGACCTCCACGGGAGAGATGCCGACGTTGAGGCACGCCGCCGTATGCGCTTTGAGCTGCGGCAGCGCCCCCTTGACCGTGAGCACGGTCACGGTGACGAGTTCGCGCATGCGGTCGTCGAGCGAACCTGCAGCGGAAACTTCGCCAAAGATAAAACGCTGCAGGATCCGCATAAATTCGGGGTCGTTCCCCTCGTTTTGCGTCGGCCTGCCGCCAAAGAGTTTTTCAAAGTTTTTTTTCGTCGTTTCGATCCTGTCCATAAGATCCCTCCGTCCGGATATAGTACCACAATGCGAATGCCGTCAATCGTCCGGCTGCTGCCCGTCGTGCGCCTCCCAGAGGCATTCGCCGAAGGCAAAATGCGAAAAGCGCGCCGTAAACGAGGAATCTTCCGGCGAACAGGCATAGATGCCGAACGAAACGTCGCCGGACGCCTTCCGCATATGGCAGATGCGCATCTGCGCATACCGCGTTCCGTCGCGCGAGCACTCGATGCGGAAATCGTTTCCTCTTCGGCTGAGGCGGTACCACATCTGCTTCACGCTTCCGTCCAGCTCCGTCGTCGCCCAGTCGGAAAATCCGCCGTCCGTGACGACGCTTCCGAGGTGGCTCATCCGCTCCGTCTCAAATTCAACGGAAGCTTTCAGCCAATTTTCGCCGTCGAGGTACAGGACGATGCCGCATTGATCGAAGCGATGGCGGCTGTCGGAAAAATCCGTCCTGACGGAAAAGGAAAAAAATTGCTCCGAAGAGGTCATCTGCAAGACGGGCGCGTTGTCGTTGCGGAAGTGATAATACGTCCGCTGCCACAAGTCGGTGTGCGGCGCGGTCGTGATCTCCGCACGATCTTCCCCCAAGCAATACGCCTTGGGCATACATGTCCACTTAAAGCTCTTCAGGTCGGGTCTGTTCATGAAATGCCTCCTTGCGATGTTTTACGGCGCGTGCGATCATGACAACGCCGAGGAATACGGTGACGAGGCAGACGGCGGCGCCCGTGAGCGTATTTGCCCCGACCGATGCGCCGCTGCCGAACACGGCGAGCATCGTCACCTGCAGCGAAAGAAGCGAGACGAGCGCGTCCGTAAAGTTCAGCCCGCGCAGGCTCTGCACCACGGGATCGCGGAATCGCTTGGCGCGGACCAGATTGACGACAGCAACGGCGAGCTTATAGAAGGTATAGGCGGCCGAAGCGATGGCGATGACGGTGCCCGTCCGCGTGGCGTCGTTCGCAAAGGCGGAGTGCGCCACCACGACGGAGAGCGCCGCCTCGAGGACAAACAGGGCAATGCCGCAGCCGAGATGAATGTTCCACTTTGCGCGCCGCAACGCCGCACCGTCCTCCTCATGGCGGCGGACCGCCAGATGCCCCGAAAGCAGGATGCCGATGCGGATGAATCCCAGTAAAAAATAATATGCCGTCATGCAGGAATACCACACCGAACGGTAAACGGCGGCCGTCACGGCATTAAAGCATACGTATGCAACGTTGAAGGCGGCGGAAAAACAGGCGAAAAACACCGTCCGCGCACCGTAATCCCGAAAGAACTTGCCCGCGAATCTGCTCTCCTTCAGCTGCTCGCGGAAACGGCCGAAGGCGGGCAGCATACGATCTTTCCGGCCGCCCGAGCGGCAACTCTCCTCCCGTTTATCTGCCTCCTCCCGCATCTTTGCTCCCCCTTGGATCATCTTCATTATAGCACGTATCCCCGCAAAAAGCAACCCGCCCCATACGGGCTTTTCTTCAGAAGACCCGCCATTTTACCGGAAAACACGCTGCCTCACCCGTCCCCGGTACCAATCATTTTGCCCAAAAACTGCCAAATCTTTCCGAATCACGCCGTTTTGCGGCTATTTATGTCTGACATAGTACTCTGTAAACATAAAAAATGGCTTGATTTTTATGAAAAAGCTCCGAATCTTCATTCGGAGCTTTTTTGGAGCTACTGGCCGGACTTGAACCGGCGACCTGCTGATTACGAATCAGCTGCTCTACCGACTGAGCCACAGTAGCATGATGATGCACGGCAATGCCGTCTTATAAATTGCTTATTTATTATAGAAAAAAACGTGACAAAAAGCAAGCGTTTTTGCCTGCTATTTTATATTTTTTTTCTTTTTTTCGGGACGATGAGTTCGACCGCGCGCGGGCAGATCTCCACGCTCATATCGCCACAAGTCCCCTCTTCGCCGTCGTGATCCCACACGACGTCTTCTGCGGTCCCGACCTGTACGCTGCTGCCGCGGAAAAATTTGATGTTCCTTTTTTTCACCCTGCAGCCAAAGAGAAATAACGCGACGAGAGAAAGATACGCCCCGAGTTTTTGCCATACATTCGGTTTCGGCTTTTGCTCCACAACGACAAATTCCAGCGTGCCGTCCTGCATGCTCGCCTTCCGGTTGATCGGGAATCCCGCCACCGATCTGCCGTTGATGGCGAGGACGAGCACGGCGTGCGTATCGAGAACGTCCTTCCCGCAGACGGCATGAACGGGAAAAACCTCCAGCTTCATATTCTTTCTGATCGCCCGAAACGCGTAGGCAAGTCTGCCGAATATGCGCTTTTGCGACTGCGGCGTAGAATACGTCGCGTTGGTGAAAGCGCCCGCCGCCGCCACGTACATGGCGTAATGCGTGCCGTTGAGGCGCAGACAGTCGAGCGGCTCCGCGCGGCCTGTCAGGATGGTCCGAACGGCGCCGCGCACGCTCCGCGGGATCCCGAGCGAACGCGCCACGTCGTTCACCGTTCCTCCGGGGATGTAGCCGAGGCGGACTTTGCGCCCTTCCAGCCCTTGCAGGATGCAATTAAACGTTCCGTCGCCGCCGGAAAAGACGATGGTATCATACCGTTCCGCATGAGCGCGGACGTACGCTTCCAGATCCTGCGCATCCGCCGCCGCATAGACGTTGACCCGGTCGTACGCCGTCTTCAGCTGCTTCTCGATGTATGCCCGCTTGCGCGCCACTCTGCCGCGTCCGCTGTTCGGATTGTACAGATACAGACAGTCCATATGTCTATTATACACCAATTATGACGAAACGCAAACACTTTACGCAAAAATTTCATGTGCCGATACGATCTTTGCACAGATTTCCGCCTGCACGCGGCGCACATCGCGGGAGAACAAGATGCCCGAAGCGAGCGACCTGCACGCTTCCGCGAGATCCCCGATTTCCCCTTCGCCCGATGATGCGGCGAGCCCTTCCAGTACGCGCCGCACGCCGTCTGCGGCGGCCCGTGCTTCCGCCTGGCTGAATTCTCCCGTCGCCAGCCCGTTTGCCGCTCTGTATAAAAGGGATGCACAGGTATCCAGCGTGCGCAGCTGCGCCAAAACGCGTGCCGCCTGTTCCGCGCCGCCGCGGACGGAAAACGGCTGCGCCGCAAGCGCAAGCAGGCGTACGCCCTCCCCCTCGTCCTTCATCCCGTCCAGCACCGAATGCGCAGACGCTTCATCGGGATATACGGCGAGCACGACGGCGCTTTCCCCTTCCGCCTGCAAATAATACCCTGCGCCGCCCAGCGAAGAGACTTCTCCGGAGACGGCGGCAGCCGCCTCGGCATCGCAGTCCCGCACGAGAAACTGGTATGTACGGGAAAACTCCACGCGCGCCGTGCCCTCGACAGTAAGTGCAGCCGCGCAGGAGGCGATCAGGCAGACGAGCAGCGCGACGCCTGCGGCAGCAAAAAGCGCCCCGCGGGGCGCCCGAAGCGAAAAGACTTTCATGACACATTCTATGCAGAAGGATGCGGCGATTATGCCTGACGCCTGCGCCGCAAAATATCGCCCGCATGTAGCGGATACGGGCAGGAAAACGTATACCGCCCCTGCACGCGCTTTGCGTCCGCACAGGGCAAGCCGTCTTCGGCACGCATATCTTCCACGCGCACCGTCTTGCCGAACGCATCGGACGGCGAGAGGATCTCCAGCACCTCTCCCTCATAGAAGCGATTCCGCATCTCCACGCACGCCCTTCCTCCCTCACAGGAGAGTACGTTTGCGATGTATTCGCACGTTCCTTTCGTCTGCGAATCGTCGTAGCTGACCGTATCGGCGTTGCGGCCGAAGGCGTAAGCCTCGGTGAATTCGCGGTGCGCCACGCAGAAAAGCTCCTCCCGCGCGGAAGCGTCGCCGTCAAGGAGCCGCCTGTACGCGTTGACGACGGTGGCAAGATAGTACTCGCTCTTCATGCGCCCCTCGATCTTGAAGGAGACGACGCCCGCCGCCGCAAGTTCAGAAAGGCGCGCGCTCATATTGAGGTCCTTGCTGTTGAGCAGATACGTCCCGCGGGCGTCCTCTTCCATCTCCACCCAGCCTTTTTCCATGCTCTGCGACGATTGGATGCGATACCTGCGGCGGCACGCCTGCACGCAGGCGCCGCGGTTGGAGGGCCGCCCGTCGAGATAATCGGACAAAAGGCATCTGCCGCTGTAGGAGATGCACATGGCGCCGTGCACGAAGGCTTCCAGTTCCAGCCCCTCGTTTTGCGCGTGGATCTCTGCGATCTCGGCAAGCGAAAGCTCGCGCGCCAGCACGATGCGCTGCGCCCCTGATTCCGCCCAAAACGCCGCTGCCTCGGCGTTGCAGGTATTCGCCTGCGTGGAGATATGAACGGGAAGCGCGGGCACGGTGCGTCGGCAGAGGCGGAACGCCCCGGGATCGGAAATCAGTACTGCATCCGCGCCGATCTCCGCGAGAAAACGAAAATGCGCTTGCATGGCGGCAAGATCCGCGTTGCGGGCGAAGATGTTTGCCGCTACGTATACCTTTTTTCCGCGGGCATGCGCATAAGCGATCCCCTCTGCCAATTCTTCATCCGAAAAATTATCGGCATACGTACGCAGGGAAAACGCCTTTCCGCCCGCATAGACGGCATCCGCGCCGTAATAGATGGCGAGTTTCAGCTTCCCGAGGCTGCCCGCAGGCGCCAGCAATTCTGCCTTTTTCATGTGTGTTCCTCCTGTCTGACGCTCACGGCAAGCCCCTTGCCGACGGATAAGATCTCCGTTCTGAACAGAGGATCTGCCTGCAGCGCCTCCAGATATTCCCGGATGTGCTGCGCGAGCATCCTGCGTTTGTGCGGCACGCCGTCGCGGAAAAAGAGCACGTCATCGGAAAGCAGCACGCCGCCCGCCCGCAAAAGACGGCGGCAATCGGGCAGAAACCGCCTGTATTGCACCTTTGCAGCATCGAGAAAAATGAGATCGTACGGCCCTTCCAGCAGGGGAAGGATCTCCGATGCGTCTCCCTCCAGCAAACGGATGCGGTCCTGTATGCCGAACGCGGCGAAATTTTCCCGCGCGGCGGCGATGCGCCCGTCGTCACGCTCGACGGTGGTGACGGATGCACCCGTCGAAAGAGCCAAGGCGAGCGACGTGAGCCCGCGCCCCGTCCCGACTTCGAGAATGCGCGCGGCGCGCACGCGTTCCGCCTCGGCGAGCAGAACGGCAAGCACGTCGTCTGCCGCCGTAGGGTCGCGCTCCTGCATGGCAGATGCGCGCAGCGCCTGCAGGCGCGTCATTTCCGATTGCGTCATAACCTTTTCTCCGCGGCGGGCCTGCCGCCCTGAAAGAAAACGAGCCGCCGTTTTGTGCGGCGGCGTTTTCCTGTCTGCCCGTCAGATCTCCTGAATGATGGGAATGATCATGGGCGACTGCTTGGTCTTTCTGTACAGATAATTGCGCATGGCGCGCTTGATCGCCGCGGAAAGCTCCCCTGCATCTGCGTGCGCGGAACATCCGGCGATCGCCTTTTCGACGACGTCGGGGAGATCCTTGCGGCAATCCCTGTCGTCCGCAAACACAAAGCCGCGGCTCTCGATGACGGGTTCCCCCAGAAGAACGCCGTCCGAAATGCAGACGGTTACGATGAACACGCCCTCCTCCGACATGAGGAGCCTGTCTTTGAGCACCTCGCTCGTGCCGTAATCCTCAAAGCCCGCTCCGTCGATGAGGCGCGCGCCCGCGGGGAAATCGTCGCCGCGGCGCAGCGTATCCTCCGTGAGTTCGACGCACACGCCGATATCGGGGATAAACGTCTGTGCGGGCGACATGCCCATCTCCTGCGCGAGCAAAACGTGGCGCTTGAGGTGGCGGTATTCGCCGTGCACGGGGATGAAAAACTTGGGTTTGAGCAGCGTATGAATGATCTTGTGCTCCTCCTGGCAGGCATGCCCGGAGACATGGATCTTTTCCAGCGATTCGTAAACGACGCGCGCGCCCTTTTTGTAGAGGTTGTTGATGACGCGGTAGATCATGCGCTCGTTGCCGGGAATGGGGCTCGCGGAAATGATGATGGTGTCGTTGGCGCCGATGGTGACTTTGTTGAATTCGTCCGATGCCATGCGCGTGAGCGCGCTCATCGGCTCGCCCTGCGTGCCCGTGGATACGATGACGATCTCGCGGTCGAAAAAGTTTTTCGTCTTTTCCACGTCGACGAGTACGCCTTCCGGCACCGTAAGTTCGCCGATCTTGACGGCGGCCTCCACCACGTTGAACATGCTGCGCCCGGAAAGGGCGACTTTGCGGCGGTATTTGACGGCCGTATCGATGATCTGCTGCAGCCTGTGCACGTTGGACGCGAACGTGGCGATGATGAGCCGCCTGTCCGCGTTTTCGGCAAACAGGTGCTCAAACGTAGTGCCAACCACCTTTTCGCTCATGGTGTAGCCGGGGCGCTCGATGTTCGTCGATTCCCCGAGGTACAGAAGCACCCCCTTCTTGCCGATCTCCGCGATCTCGCTCAAATCGATGGGCGATCCGGCGACGGGCGTAAGATCGATCTTGAAGTCGCCGCTGTGATAGATGATGCCGTACGGCGTCTCGATGGCGAGCGCCACGGCGCCCGCGATGGAATGGTTGACGTTGACGAACGTGACGCGGAATACGCCCGCTTTCACCGTATCCTTGGGCTTGACCGTCTTTTCGATGAGGTTGTTGAGGCGGTGTTCGCGCAGCTTGTTGTCGACGAGCGCAAGCGTGAGTTTGGTGCCGTAGAGCGGCGTCTTGGGGCTGATCTCCTTCATGAGATACGGGACGCCGCCGATGTGGTCCTCGTGCCCGTGCGTCAAAAAGACGCCGCGGATCTTGTTCTTGTTCTTGACGAGATAGGTAATATCGGGGAATACGAGGTCGATGCCGGGCATCTCCTCCGTGGGGAAAATGATGCCTGCGTCGATGACGATGATATCGTTACCGAACTCGATCGCCGTCATGTTTTTGCCGATCTCCCCGACGCCGCCGAAGAAGAGCACTTTCACGCACGGCTTTTTCTTGCCCTTCTCCTTCCGCGCGCGCTCCGCGCCGTCCGTGCGCGCCTTTTTCTGCGCGCCTGCGCCGCCCTGCAAAGCAGGCTCCTTTGCGGCAGACGCCGCGATCGACGCGGCCGGCATCTTGGTGCCGCGGCCCTTGGCGCGGCTCTTCCGGCGGGGTTTGAGCCCCGCTTCTTCCATGGCCTCACGCGAGCGCGATTCTCCGGCAGACGCCGAGGAAGGCGCTGCGGCGCGGGCCTTCTTTTGTTCCTGTTCGCGATTGTACGACTCGATCCCGTTCAGGATGGCGAGTTCGATCGCTGTTTTGCCCTCCGATTTTTTGGGCGGTTCCTGGTGTTGTCTTTTCAAATATCTCTCCTCATAGCCGATCCAAAGTGTTTGATTACAGAGCGAGAGAGCTGAAATCGATCAGCCCTCTTTTGCTCTCATGTCGGATCCGACTTATTTTTATTTTCTCAGAAATCCAGGTCGACCTTCTCCACGATCGCCGTCTTGATGAGCCCCTCTTCGAGAAGCTTCGCATCCGACTTATACGCGTACATATCCACGTAATCGACGGGAGCGACGGACTTCTTATCGGCGCCTTCGCGCTCCATCATGAGCTGAACGAGGCGGATCGCGCGTTTGAGCGCGACGTTGCTCTTGATCTTGACCATCATGGGCGTCTTTTCATACATTTTGGTATCGCCCGCATATTTCTGATGGTAGACGGTAATGGGGAATTCGTCCGGGTTGAGCGCGAGGTAGACGCACAGCGTCTTGCCGCGGATGCCGATCTTGGCGAGCGTCTCTCTGCCGCGCGTGAACCGGTCGTTCGACCAACTGACCTGCGAACGCACCTTGGTATAGCTCAAGAAGGCGTTCTTCAGGTCGCTGTAATACATCTTGACTTCTTCGTCGCTCTGCGTGATCTTGGCGATGAAGCTGCGCTTATAGCGGATCATCAGCGAAGGGTCGTTCAGCGTCTCCTGTACGCCGAGGCGCGTATCGTCCTCTTCTTCCTCTTCGGCAGGCGCTGCCGCAGCAGCCATCTCCTCTTCCGCTTTTACCTCTTCCGCAGGTTCCTCGGCGGGCTCCTCTGCAGGTTCTTCTGCAGACTCCCCAGCGGGCTCCTCCGCAGGTTCTTCCGCAGGTTCTTCTGCGGGTTCTTCCGCAGGTTCTTCTGCAGGCTCCTCGGCGGGTTCTTCCGCGGGTTCTTCTGCGGGTTCTTCTGCGGGTTCTTCTGCAGGTTCTTCCGCGGGCTCCTCGGCGGGTTCTTCCGCGGGTTCTTCCGCGGGCTCCTCAGCAGGCTCCTCTGCAGGTTCTTCTGCAGGTTCTTCTGCAGGTTCCTCAGCGGGCTCTTCCGCAGGTTCCTCAGCGGGTTCTTCTGCGGGTTCCTCGGCGGGCTCTTCCGCGGGTTCTTCTGCGGGTTCCTCAGCAGGCTCTTCCGCAGGTTCTTCAGCAGGCTCTTCCGCAGGTTCTTCAGCGGGTTCTTCCGCAACGATTGCACTCATCCGCGCAAGATCTTCATCATCCGCCTTCAAAAGTGCGGCGACCTTCTCGGCGATGGTATCGTAGTCGAGCGAATCGGTGACCGCGTCTGCGATGCGCATGATCCCCTCTTCGTCCACTCTGATATCGAACTGGTCGGCAATGCTGCTTACCACGTTATCCGCAACTGCTTCGGCAAGTTTGTCCGTGTCCTCGTCGCCGCTCTTTTCGGGCAGGCGGGCGATGACGGCCGCCGCGATAAGCGCCGCATTGGCGTCCTGATCGGGTTCGGGAACGGCCTCCGCCGTCTTCTGTGCGATCTCATCCGCATCCACCGTAGGGATGGCGTCGGCGACCTTCTGCGCGATCTCGTCCGCGTTGACGGCGGGAACGGCGGCAGCGACCTTTTCGGCGATCTCGTCCGCGTCGACCTCGGGCAGCAGTTCGGCGACTTTGCGCGCGATCTCGTCCGTGTCGACGGCAGGGATCGCGTCGGCAAACTTCTGCGTGACCTCCTCTTCCGTGAGGGCGGGCATGGATTCGGTGACCTTCTGGGCGATCTCCTCCGCATCGACGGAAGGCAGCGCCTCCGCGACTTTGAGGGCGATCTCATCAGTATCTGCCGCGGGAACGGCGGCTGCGACCTTTTCGGCGATCTCATCCGCATTGACGGCGGGCAGCAGCTCGGCGACTTTGCGCGCGATCTCGTCCGTGTCGACGGCGGGGATGGCCTCGGCGACTTTCTGCGCCAGTTCGTCTGCATCAACGGCGGGAGCGCTTTCGGTGAGTTTCTGCGTGATCTCGTCCGCGTCGACGGCAGGAATGGTTTCGGCAAGCTTCTGTACGATCTTCTCCGCGAGCACGTCGTAATCGATCTCCAGTTCGACGGGAGCGGGTTCTTCCTGTTCTTCCGCCGCGGTCTCTTCCGTTTCCGCAAGCGGAGCTTCCGCGGGCTCCTCTTCGGCAGCGGTCTCTTCTTCGGGCGGCGTGAGTTTCTCGGCGACCTTCTCGGCGATCAGGTCGTAATCGGTTTGCGGCAGCGCCATGACGACCTTGTCGGCAAGCGCGTCCATATCCGTCTGAGGCAGGAGCGCGGCGACCTTCTCGGCGAGCGCGTCCGCATCCACCTCGGGCAGGATGGCGGAGATCTTCTCCGCAACCATATCGTAATCGGTCTCGGGCAGGACGGAGGCGACCTTTTCCGCAAGGACGTCGTAATCCAGCTCGTCGCGGACGGGTTCCTCTTCCGCCGAAGCGGTCTCCCGTTCCGTGACCTTTTCCGCAATGAGGTCGTAGTCGGTCTGCGGGATGGCGGCGATGGCGTTGAGGACGGCTTCCTGCAGCTCGTTCTTCATGGCCAGCGCGGTTTCCGTCAGTTCTTTCTTGAGTGCTTCCGTGCGCTCGGAAAGCGCGGCGAGAAGTTCTTCCCGCAGCGATTTGCGAGTCGCTTCGCTGTAATCGAAGATGGCGGTGTTCTGCTGGGCGAGATACCGCATCTCGGCAAGGACGGAATCGAGCGTCTTTTCCGTATCCTGCTTGAGCGCCTCAAACGACGAAAGCTGCTGCGCGGAAAGCAGCTGCGCTTCGCGTTCCAGCGCGCCGCGGATCTCGTCGATCTTGCCGACGATCCCCTTGTACATGCCCTCGAGCACCAAAGACTGATTGTTGTTTCCATTCATTTCAGACATACTCAGACCTCGCGATTTTAATGATTCGTAAAAACTTGTCTTTTGGAGAAACTCACCTTTTCTTTATTTTACACCAAAACGCAGAAAAAGTAAATATACTTTTTAAAATTTTTTCCCGATTTTACAAATTTTTTTTGTCTTTTCTCGTTTTTATGAAAAAAGTTTGCAACATTCAGAAAAATTGTTCCAAAACACTTGTCAAACGCGCCGCCAGGCGTTATAATGAAAAATATACAAATATTCAAAAAGTGAGGTGACTTGTATGAGAGTATACAATTTCTCGGCGGGGCCGTCCACGCTGCCCCTCGACGTACTGGAACAGGCACAAAGGGAATTCCTTGACTTTTCCGGCACGGGAATGTCGGTGACGGAGATCTCCCACCGCAGCAAGCCCTTTGAGGCGATCGCCGCAGAAGGCGAAGCGCTCCTGCGTGAACTTTTGAATATTTCGGAAGATTATGCAGTTTTGTTCGTTCAGGGAGGCGCCAGCACGCAATTTGCCGCCGTTCCGCTCAATCTCATGCATAAGGGACGCGCCGATTACGTCGTCACGGGCAACTTTGCCAAAAAGGCCTTTCAGGAGGCAAAACTCTTCGGCGATGCGCAGAAAGTCGCCTCTTCCGAAGATAAAACGTACACCTATATCCCCGACGTGGACGCCATCCCCTTCCGCGAGGACACCGACTACGTGCACATCTGTGCCAACAACACCATCTTCGGCACGCGCTATACCCGCTTCCCCGAGACGAAGGCGCCGCTCGTGGCAGACATGTCGAGCGATATCCTCTCCCGCGTGATCGACGTCTCCAAATTCGGCGTCATCTATGCGGGGGCGCAGAAGAACCTCGCCCCCGCGGGGGTGACCATCGTCATTGCGCGGCGCGATCTCATCGCCGATCCTCTGCCCGCCTGCCCCACCATGCTCCGCTGGAAGGTACAGGACGAGAACAAGAGCCTCTACAACACGCCGCCCTGCTTTTCCATCTACATGGCTACGCTGGTGCTGCGCCGCCTGAAGGCTTTGGGCGGCATTGCGGAAATGCAGAAGGTGAACGAATACAAGGCAGGGCTCTTGTACGACTTCATCGACGCCTCCCCGTTCTATACGAACGGCGTCGTAAAAGAAGACCGCTCCATCATGAACGTGCCCTTCGTGACGCCGAACGCCGAACTCGACGCCAAATTCATCAAGGAAGCGGCGGAAAACGGCCTCGTTTCCCTGAAGGGACACCGCCTCGTGGGCGGCATGCGCGCGTCCATTTATAATGCCATGCCCGTGGAGGGCGTACAGGCGCTCATCGCCTTTATGAAAAAATTCGAACGGGAGAATGCCTGATATGAAGATCTTAAAGCTGAATTCCATCAGTCCCGCCGCCGACGCATACTTCCGCGGCGATACCTATTCCGACGCCGTTGAGGATCCGCACGGCATCATCCTGCGCTCTTTTTCCATGCACGGGTATCCCCTCGGGGAGTCCCTTCTCGCCGTCGCGCGCGCGGGCGCGGGCGTGAACAATATTCCCATTGAGGAGTGCACCAAAAAAGGCATCGTCGTCTTCAATACGCCGGGCGCAAACGCCAACGCCGTCAAAGAGCTCGTCTTGTGCGAACTCTTCCTCGGCGGAAGAAAGATCGTGGACGGCGCCAACTGGGCGCAGACGCTCAAGGGCCAGGAAGGCGTGGGCAAACTTGTGGAAAAGGGAAAGAGCAAGTTCGTCGGGCAGGAAGTCGCGGGCAAAACGCTCGGCGTCATCGGGCTCGGCGCGATCGGCGCCATGGTCGCCAATGCCGCGCTCGCCCTCGGGATGACCGTGCTCGGCTACGATCCCTTCCTCTCCGTGCGCAGCGCCTGGATGATCGACCGCCGCGTACAATTCACCGCGGAGCTTTCCGATCTGTTCGCAAAGGCGGACTTTATCACCGTACACGTGCCGCTGACGCCGGATACCAAGGGCTTGTTCAACAAGAAGACGCTCTCCGCCTGCAAGGACGGCGTGGTCGTCATCAACAACGCCCGCGGCGACCTGGTCGTCTCCGAGGACATGGCGGAGGCCGTAGCGAGCGGCAAAGTCTCCCGCTACATCACCGATTTCCCCGACGAGACGCTGCTCGGCAAAGAAAACATCCTCTGCGTGCCCCATCTCGGCGCAAGCACGCCCGAGGCGGAAGATAACTGCGCCTGCATGGCTGCGCAGGAACTCACCGACTATCTGCGCGACGGAAACATCACAAACAGCGTCAACTACCCCGCCGTCTCCATGCCGCGCACCAGCGCCGCGCGCGTCTGCGTGCATCACCTCAACGTCAAAGAGATGCTCTCCAAGATTTTGGGGATCGTCTCGGCGCAGGGCATCAACGTCGCGCACATGCAGGACCAGAGCAAGGGCGAATACGCCTACCTCATCCTCGAGCTTGACGACGCCCCCGACGAGGCGTCCGTGCAGAAGATCGCCGCGCTCGACGGCGTCATCCGCGTGCGCGTGCTCGTTTGACGCATTCCGACCAAAAGAGGCTTCCCGTTGTCCGGGAAGCCTCTTTTTATCTGCCTCTGTATGCGGAAAGGATGCGCTCCGCCTCGCGGACCAGATCGCCGAGCGTGCCGTCCGCAAAGGGATCGGCAAGCCCCGCGCGGGCAACGAGCGCCGAGAACGGCATGGATCCGCCGCTTTTGGCAAACTGCTTGTAGGTCTCAAGCGCATTTTTGGCGTCTTTGCGGGAAAGCATATAGAATCCGAGCGCGACCGTCTGCGCGAGGCAGTAATCGATATAATAGAACGGATCCGTATAGATATGCGACTGATACTGCCAGCGCGTCCCCTCCGAAAGATACGGGATGCCGTCATAGGTGAGATACGGGCGGTATTTGCGCTCGAGGGCGAGGTACTGCGCGTTGCGCTCCGCAGGCGTCGCTTCCGGATGCTCGTACACGAAGTGCTGGAATTCGTCCACGATGCAGCCATACGGAAGAAACGACAGCGCATCGAAGAGATGTTTGAACCGATACTCATCCGCGCGGTCGAAAAAGAATTTCTCCATGTACGGATGGCATAAAAATTCCATGCTCATGGAATGACACTCCGCCGTCTCCATGCCCCCGATGCCGAGCTCGAAGTCGACGCCCGCCGCGGAAGATGCGTGCATCGCATAGGCATGTCCGAATTCGTGCGTGAGAACGTCCACGTCGCCCGTCGTGCCGTTGAAGTTGGCAAGGATGATCTCCTGCCCGTAGGAAGGGAGATCGTCGCAGAATCCCCCGCCGCATTTTCCTTCGCGCGATTCCACGTCAAACGCCTCTGCCGCTACCATGTCGCGGAAGAAAGCGCCGATCTCCCCGTCCATCCCGTCATACATCTCCTGCGCCGCGGCAAAGGCCTGCGGGATCGTGAGCGTGAACGCGGGATTACCGCCCGTAAGGTAGACGTCGTTATCGGAAAAGAGGAAACGCCTGAGACCGAGCGTCTGAGCGAGCCGCTCCTTGAGCCTCTGTACGACGGGGACCACCGACGTGCAGACGTTCCTGCGGAACGCCTCCACCATGTCGCGCGTGAAGCCGGTGCGCCCGATGCGATAATACCCGAGCTCGACGAAGTTTTTGTACCCCATCTTTTTGGCGATGCGGTCACGCACGTGCACGAGATTGTCATAGATCTTGTCAAGCTCTTCGCGGTGCGCCGCAAGGCCGTTCCCGATGGCGTCGGCCGCCGCCTTGCGCACCGCCGCGTCGCCGTCCTCGAGTTTGCCCTTCAGGATGGAGAGCGGGACCTTTTTCCCCTTCCAGTCGAAGAGCATAGAAGCCATGAGCCTGGAATAGGAGGATACGAGCGCGTTTTCCTCCTGTTCGTCGGCGATACAGGCATCCGACTGCGCCCTGACGCTGACTTCAAACTTGCGGAACAGGAGGCTCCCGAGCCTCTCTTCAAGCTCGGCGCGGAACGGAGAGCCGAGCATGCAGCGAAAATACTTTGTCTCCAAAGCATTGGCGTGCGGACCTGCCGCATCGTAATAGTCGACCTCCGCCTGATAGAACGCGTCGTGCACGTTCTGACTATACCGGTAGTTACAGAGGATGCGCGCCGTCCAGAATTCTTTGAGGCGCCCGATGAGCGCATCGCGCGCCCGCAGCACGTCGTCCGCGCTCGCCGCCTGCTCCGACGCGTTGAAAAAAGCTTCGTACCACGAACGGACTTCCTCTTCCGTCACCCTGCGGTACGGGATCTTACCGACTGTCTGTTGCATATAACTCCTTTGCCGCGGATGCGGCGAAACCGACCATTCCCATGGAGGCACGGCGTTTGCAAAAGAAAAACCGCGGCATTGCTGCCGCGGTCTCTTCATTCGATCTGATTACTTCAGGATCTTGGAAACGACGCCGGAACCGACCGTTCTGCCGCCTTCACGAATTGCGAAGCGGAGACCTTCCTCGATCGCGACGGGCTTGATGAGGTCGACCTTGATGGTGACGTGGTCACCGGGCATGACCATCTCGACGCCTTCGGGAAGCTCGATGGAACCGGTAACGTCCGTCGTTCTGATGAAGAACTGAGGACGATAGTGGTTGAAGAATGCCGTGTGACGGCCGCCTTCATCCTTCGTCAGGACGTAGACCTGCGCGGAGAACGAGGTCGCCGTGGGAACGGTGCCGGGCTTTGCGATGACCTGGCCCTTCTCGACGTCCGTTCTGTTGATGCCGCGGAGAAGCGCGCCGACGTTATCGCCCGCCATCGCTTCGTCGAGCTGCTTGTGGAACATTTCGAGACCGGTGATGGTCGTCGTCTTGGGTTTGTCGATGAGGCCGACGATCTCAGCGGGATCGCCGACGTGCGCTACGCCGCGCTCAACTCTGCCCGTTGCGACCGTGCCGCGGCCGGAAATGGTGAACACGTCCTCAACGGGAAGCAGGAAGGGCTTGTTGTCCTCGCGCTCGGGCGTAGGAATGTAGCTGTCGATGGCGTCCATGAGCTCGAGAATGCACTTGCACTCGGGAGCAGCAAGGATCTCGTCTGCGGAAGCGCCGCTCGTCGCCTTCTGAAGGGCAAGGAGCGCGGAGCCTCTGATGACGGGGATATCGTCGCCGGGGAAGTCATAGGAGCTGAGCAGCTCTCTGATCTCCATCTCGACGAGGTCGAGAAGTTCGGGATCGTCGACCTGGTCGCACTTGTTCATGAAGACGACGATGTAAGGCACGCCGACCTGACGGGCAAGCAGGATGTGCTCGCGGGTCTGGGGCATGGGACCGTCGGTCGCAGCAACGACGAGGATGGCGCCGTCCATCTGCGCAGCGCCCGTGATCATGTTCTTGACATAGTCAGCGTGGCCCGGGCAGTCAACGTGTGCATAGTGACGCTTGTCCGTCTCGTACTCGACGTGCGCGGTGTTGATCGTGATACCGCGTGCTCTCTCTTCGGGAGCCTTGTCGATCTCGTCGTACTTCATCTTCTGCGCATGACCTTTGCACGCCATAACCATGGTGATAGCTGCGGTCAAAGTGGTCTTGCCGTGGTCAACGTGACCGATCGTACCGACGTTGACGTGCGGCTTACTTCTGTCGAATTTCGCTTTAGCCATTTTGAATTCCTCCAATTTTTATAAAAATTTTGATAACCTTTTCCGATATTTCAACCGGAGGTGCAGCTATCTATCATTTCCTGATATTAAGCTTACCTATATTATAGCGGATACGTCTGATTTTTGCAAACACTTTGCGGGAAGTTTTTTGCGAAAATTACAAAATTTTCACCCGCAGCATGTAAAAATCAGTCTTTTTTCGCACGGGACGAGATGATCTTCTCGGAGATGCTCTTGGGAACTTCCGAGTAATGATCGAACTGCATCGTGAACTGCCCTCTGCCCTGCGTGCGCGAACGGAGCTCCGTCGCATAGCCGAACATTTCGGACAGCGGGACTTCCGCGTCGATGATCTTGGCGCCGTTTCTGTCGTCCGTGCCGAGAATGGTGCCGCGGCGGCCGCTGACGTTGCCCATAAGATCGCCGAAGTAATCTTCGGGCGTGACGATCTCCACCTTCATGATGGGCTCGAGCAGAACGGGCTTTGCGCGCTCCATGCCGTTTTTGAATGCCATGGAACCGGCGATCTTGAACGCCATTTCCGAGGAGTCGACTTCGTGATAGGAACCGTCGTAGACCTGGACCTTGAAGTCCACCACTTCGTAGCCCGCGAGGAAACCGTTTTTCGCCGCTTCCTGGATGCCCTTGTCGATGGCGGGGATATATTCCTTGGGGATGGAACCGCCGACGGTGAGGTCCTCGAAGGAATAGCCGGAACCGGGTTCGCCGGGGATGAGGTGGATCTTACAATGACCGTACTGGCCCTTGCCGCCCGACTGGCGCTTGTACATCCCCTCTGCGTCCACCGCCTGACGGAACGTCTCGCGGTAGGCGACCTGGGGCGCGCCGACGTTAGCTTCCACGTGGAATTCACGCAGCAGTCTGTCAACGATGATATCGAGGTGCAGCTCACCCATGCCCGCGATGATGGTCTGTCCCGTCTCGTGATCGGTATACGTCTTGAAGGTGGGATCCTCTTCGGCGAGCTTGATGAGCGCCATCGTCATCTTTTCCTGGCCCGCCTTCGTCTTGGGCTCAAGGGAGAGCTGGATAACGGGCTCGGGGAAGGTCATCTGTTCCAGGATGATCGGGTGCTTCTCATCGCAGAGCGTATCGCCCGTCGTGGTGTTTTTGAGGCCGACGATGGCGCAGATATCGCCCGAGTAGATGCAGTCGATGTCCTTTCTCTCGTTGGCGTGCATCTGCACGAGGCGGCCGACGCGTTCCTTCTTCTCCTTGGTGGAGTTGTAGACGTAGGAACCTGCCTCGAGCACGCCAGAGTATGCGCGGAAATATGCGAGCGAACCCACGAACGGGTCGGTCGCGATCTTGAAGGCGAGCCCTGCAAAGGGTTCGTCGTCGGAAGTCTTTCTCACTTCCTCCTCGCCGGTCACGGGGTTGATGCCCTTGACGTGCGCCACGTCGAGCGGGCTGGGAAGGAAGGCGACGACGGCGTCGAGCAGGAACTGAACGCCCTTGTTCTTATAGGACGAGCCGCAGAGCATGGGCACCGCTTCCATCTTCAGACAGCGCGCGCGCAGGCCCGCGATGATATCCTCCTCGCTGAGATCCCCTGCCTCGAAATACTTCTCCATAAGTTCGTCGCTGGCGGAAGCCGCCTCCTCGACGAGCTTGGAACGATATTCGTTGGCGAGATCTGCCATGTCCTCGGGGATGGGCTCCTTGCGGAAATCCTTGCCGAGGTCGTCGTAATACACTTCCGCTTCCATGCGGATGAGGTCGATAATCCCGCGGAAGGTATCCTCCTTGCCGATGGGAAGCTCGATGGGCACGGGATTCGCGCCCAGGCGCTCGCGGATCATCTGTTCGACGCGGAAGAAGTTTGCGCCGTTGATGTCCATCTTGTTGACGTACGCGATGCGCGGGACCTTATAGGTATCCGCCTGACGCCAGACGGTCTCCGACTGCGGTTCCACGCCGCCCTTGGCGCAGAACGTCGCCACGGCGCCGTCAAGCACGCGAAGAGAACGCTCGACTTCCACCGTGAAGTCGACGTGCCCCGGGGTATCGATGATGTTGAAGCGATGGCCCTTCCAGATACAGGTGGTCGCCGCGGACGTGATCGTGATGCCGCGCTCCTGTTCCTGTACCATCCAGTCCATGGTCGCAGCGCCTTCGTGGACTTCGCCGATCTTGTGCGTCTTGCCCGTATAGAACAGGATGCGCTCGGTCGTCGTCGTTTTGCCCGCGTCGATGTGCGCCATGATCCCGAAGTTTCTCGTATGATTCAAATCGTATTGTCTGGGCATAGTTCAGCTCCTTAGAATCTGAAGTGCGCGAACGCCTTGTTCGCTTCCGCCATTCTGTGGGTATCTTCCTTCTTCTTGACGGAACCGCCCGTGCTGTTGTATGCGTCCATGAGCTCCGCCGCGAGCTTCTTGCTCATTTCGCGCTCGCTGCGTTTTCTCGTATTGATGACGATCCAGCGGATGGCGAGCGTCTGACGGCGCTCCGGCCTGATCTCGATGGGGACCTGATAGTTGGCGCCGCCGACACGGCGTGCCTTGACCTCGACGACGGGCATGACGTTTTCCATCGCCTGATTAAAGATCTCCATGGGGTCCATGTTCAGCTTCTCCCCCATGATCTTGAATGCATCGTATACGATCTTCTGAGCCGTCCCCTTCTCGCCGTCGAGCATGATCTGGTTGATGAGCTTTGCAACGACCTTGCTGCCGTATACGGGATCGGGAAGTACGTCTCTCTTGGGAACTTTACCTCTTCTGGGCATTGTTGTATCCTCCTTTCGAATTTTTGGTTGCAGCCGCGCATTGTCCGGCTGCGTCGGGCATTTGTTACCCTTCAGTACAGCTATCGCTTGCCGCATCTGCGGTAGCGAACCTTCTGCTCCCCCGCGGGGAACATACTGCCTACTTTATCGGGCGATTCCGAAATAAGTAGGGTCTTTTGTTTACGTCAGACGTAAATTACTTGGGGCGTTTTGCGCCGTACTTGCTGCGTGCCTGTTTGCGTTTTGCAACGCCTGCGGTATCCAGCGCACCGCGAACGATGTGATAGCGGACGCCGGGAAGATCCTTGACTCTTCCGCCGCGAATGAGAACCGAGCTGTGCTCCTGCAGGTTGTGACCTTCGCCGGGAATGTACACCGTACCTTCCTGCTTGTTGGTGAGGCGCACTCTTGCGATCTTTCTCAAAGCCGAGTTCGGCTTCTTGGGAGACGTCGTCGTAACCGAAAGGCATACGCCGCGCTTCTGAGGGCAATTGTCCAGAATCGGGCTCTTGGACTTGTACACCTGCTGCTCTCTGCCACGTTTGATCAACTGGTTGATTGTAGGCATGTGTTCTTGTTTACCTCCTTGTCTTATTTCGGAATATTCTCAGAATTGCCCGTGCAATTCGAAGAAGCATGTTTACGCGAAAAAAGGCGCGAAAAAACGCGCCCATATTCACAGGCAACGAATATTGTAGCAAAGTTAAGCCGCTTTGTCAAATGTTTACAGCAAATTTTTGCAAAAAATCCCCTTTGCGGCGATCCGAGTTTGGGGCGGACGATCTTTTACAAAAATATTACAAGTTCGTGACAACTCTGTGTAAATTTATTTACAACCATATGTTAGAATGTTTTTAACAACTGTTAGGAGGTATGTATGAAAAAAGCAGCACTCGGCGCATTGGCATTGGCAACCGTAATCGGGTTATCCGTTGTATCGCCGCTTACAACGGCAGCCGCTGCAGAAGTCTATTTCAGCCTAAATTCAAGTCCGGCAGAAATTCAAGCAATAAAAGAACGTGAAGAAAAGATCTCTGATTTAATAGAAAAGAGATTGATAGCTTTACAGACAACTGGAACCATCCCCCCTACCATTACCAAAGAACTTGCGTCGTGCGGCGTAGAGGAAATGAACGTTAATGAGATCAACGCATTTTTAAACAACACCGATAGCTATGCAAACTCCGGCATCTCTCCAATGGATGAAGGGCACTATTCTGATCATAGTTATATTACTGAATCAGAAAATAACATTTTTGAGCGATACTCAATAGATATGAAAATTAATGGTATTGAATACACATATATGAATATTATCGCTACTCCAAAAAACATGAACAGTAACCTATATACAAAAGGACGACTCGAATCAAATAATAAAAATAACCTTTTGGCCACTGCGAATTTTCTCTCATTCGCCGGAGAAGTTATTTTAGGTAATAAAAATAATACAATTGCCAGATCTATAGCTGCAGTATTTAGCATTTATAATACAATTACCGACGCCATTGGTGTTACTCAAGAGTTAATTAACAGTCTAAAGCCCACTTCCGTTGTGGAAACAATTGGTGCAGATTATACATATTATGCAGCTGAAGTAGCTTGTTTTACCTATGTTGCGTCTTCAACACTAAGCAATCATTATATTTTACTAACTATTTCAAATATGGTGGAAATGCAGGTTACAGCAACTATCCCCACATTCAAATTAGTTGATGGGACACCCGATATTGACAGCATCCAAACAAAGCATCATAGCTCATATCGCAATTATTTTTTTGCTTCCGGCACAAATGTATTATACGGTCGTTACGGAGACGGAATCCCTGCTGAATATAACGAACGATTAGAATCATTTGAAATTCATGGAATTAGCGGTGAATATCTTGGAACCGTTAATCTGCCAAATCCCAGTTTACCAGGAAACATAAATTAACAGGAGACATAAATCAAAATGAAAAGAGTGTCTTTTGTATTGACCGCCATTCTGGTTTGCACCCCGTTGCTTTGCAGCTGTACGGAAGCAGAAATTTCTTATCCGCTCTCAGCATACATCAACCACCCAATCGGTGATGCGATCACGCAATACCTTTCTGAGCAGGACGCCTTTACCTTCCCCGACGAAAGCATAGAGGAAACACTTTCGGAATTCGGCGTCGAAGTCGTCTCTAAAACGACGCTCCGCAAAAGACTGGGGGACGAGGCGGAAGCCGTGTTCGGAGAATACTGCACCTATTTGTATGTGGAGCGGGAATTTACAGACGAGGAGGGGATCCCCCTGCTCTCCCCCGCCGTATACGTTATCAGCACAGATGAGGATCGACGCTTCACCGCAAGCTTCTCCCCCGAACATCCAGACGGTACACGCTGGAATGAATATCATGCTACCGTCTATGATATTCTCTCCTGGCAGTATCTGCCTTCGGACGGCGGCGGGTACGATTGCGTCGCCCTGTCTAACTTTGCCTATGCACGCATTTCCTGCATAGAATTTTTTATTTCATCTCCTGGATATATCGATTCCATGCAGTCCGATCACATCTATACACAGTTTGCACCATATTTTGACGACGCAATCTCGCCCCGTTTGCAAGGCGTCAACGTCCAAAATGATCTGAGGCTGAAAAAGACGACGATCATCATTAGCGGCATAGAAATCGGCGTCGTTCCCCTCTCGCGCGGCAGGGAATGAGTGCAAAGAATTGCTTTGACCGCAGAAAATTCGCAACCGTTTTACAACTTTGTGCGGGACTTGCATGATTTTCCCTTTCCTTGTAAAAATTCGTGAGTTTTTCGCAAGCGTGCCTTGACAAATTCTCCCAAACGCTTTATAATAGAATATGGTAAAAATCATCGATAAGGAGATCGGTTTACTATGAACAAAATGTCCGTCAAAGACGTCAAAGACTGGAAAGGCAAACGCGCCCTCGTCCGCTGCGATTTCAACGTCCCCATGAAGGACGGCGTCATCACCGACGATACGCGCATCATCGGCGCACTGCCCACCATCAAATACCTGATGGAGCACGGCGCGAAAGTCATCCTTTGCTCGCACATGGGCAAGCCCCACTCCATCTTCTCCGACGAAGTCAAGCTCAACAAGAAGGACAAAGCCAAGGTCGAGGCGCTGCCCGCGGAAGAGCAGGCGGCTGCCAAGCAGGCCATCATCGACAAAGCGAAAAAAGACGAGCCCAAAAAACTCACCCTCGCGCCCGTCGCTGCCCGCCTCAACGAGCTGCTCGGCGGCAAAGTGACGTTCGCAAAGGACGTCGTCGGCCCCGACGCGCAGGCGAAAGTCGCCGCGTGCAAAGAAGGCGAATGCGTGCTGCTGGAAAACCTCCGCTTCCATTGGGAGGAAGAGAAGCGCGACCTTGAATTCTGCAAGAAGCTGGCTTCCTACTGCGATATTTACGTAAACGACGCGTTCGGTACGGCGCACCGCTCGCACGCATCCACGGCGGCGATCGTCGAATACGGCCTCGTCAAGACCGCCGTCTGCGGCTTCCTCATCGAAAAGGAACTCTCCGTCATGGCGGACGCGCTGGAAAATCCCGTGCACCCCTTCGTCGCCATCCTCGGCGGCGCCAAGGTCGCGGATAAGCTGAACGTCATCTCCAACCTGCTGGAAAAATGCGATACGCTCATCATCGGCGGCGGCATGGCATATACCTTCCTCAAAGCGCAGGGCGGTTCGGTCGGCACCTCGCTCGTCGACGACGAGAAGCTCGGCTACTGCAAGGACATGCTGAAAAAGGCAAAGGATATGGGCAAGGAGATCCTGCTCCCCGTCGATACCGTCGTCTGCGCGGCATTCCCCGACCCCATCGACGCGCCCGTCGAAACCAAGATCGTCCCCTCCATGGAGATCCCCGCCGACATGATGGGGCTCGACATCGGCACGAAGACGAGGACGCTCTTCGCGGAAAAGGTCAAGAGCGCCAAGACGGTCATCTGGAACGGCCCCATGGGCGTGTTCGAGAACCCCACCCTCGCTGCCGGCACCATCGCGGTGGCACAGGCAATGGCGGACGCGCAGGGCGCCACGACGATCGTCGGCGGCGGCGACTCTGCGGCGGCGTGCAAGACGCTCGGCTTTGCCGACAAGATCACGCACATCTCTACGGGCGGCGGCGCATCGCTTGAACTTTTCGAAGGCAAGAAGCTCCCCGGCATCGAGTGCCTGAACGAGAAAAACTGATCATAAAAGGGACGGCAATGCCGTCCCTTTTCCGTAATTTTCCTTAAAAAAGCTCCCCCGACGGGGAGCTTTTTTCCGTATCGTTACATGTTTTGCGTGCCGCGCTTGCCCTTAGAAAGTTTTTTCACGGACGTGCGGTGTTCCTCGCCGGCAAACAGGCGCACCAGATTCTTGCGATGGGCAAACCACGTGAAGAAATTGAGGAGAAGCAGCAGCGCAAACGCCGTGATCACCCAGCCGTTGGAAAGATCGGCCTCGTAGCGGAAGTAAAAGAGGAACGCCTGCCAGATGCTGAACCCCGTCACGCCGAGCAGCGAGCCCATGGAGCCGAATTCGGTGAGGGCGATATAGCCGACGACGAGAAGCAGCGCCCCGAAACCGATGAGCAGGTTCCAGGGGTCTTCGCAGGCGAGGCAGATCCAAAAGAGGCCGAGCGTGGAGGCGATGCCCTTCCCGCCCTTGAACCCCATCGTCACGGGATAAATGTGGCCGATGACCACGCACAGACCGCACAGATAGCGCGTGACGTCGGAAACGACGACGCTGCTGCCGGCAAACACGTACCCGCGGAAGATAAAATAGCTGATCATGGCGGGGATGCCGCCTTTGAGACAATCGAGCAAAAAGTTCAGAAGGCCGATCTTGAGCCCGAACTCGCGGCTCATGTTCATCGTGCCCGGATTCCCGCTGCCGATCTTGCGGGCGTCCTTGTGCTTGAAGCGCGCGATGAGCATGGCAAAATTAAAACAGCCGATAAAGTAGCAGAGCACCGCCATGAGGACGAACCAATACCAGCTTTCGGCAAAAACAAGTTCCTTCATACCCTTCTCCCCTTCCCCTCGGCGGGGTCAGTTCTCTTCTTTTTTGTTGCGCACCTGGATACGGATGGGCGTGCCCGAAAAATCAAAGGCGCCGCGGATGACGTTCTCGAGGTAGCGCTTGTAGGAAAAGTGCAGCAGCTTTTCGTCGTTGACGAAGAGCACGAACATGGGCGGACGGACGGCGACCTGCGACGCATAATAAAGCTTGAGCCTGCGCCCGAGATAGGACGGCGGTTCGCTGACGCGCATGGCATCGGACAAGAGATCGTTGAGCGTACCCGTTGCGATGCGGCGGCAGGCGTTGGCATACACCTCGCGGGCGAGCGTGAGCAGCTTTTCCGTGCGCTGCCCCGTCTTGGCGGAAATATACACAGATTTATAATAGTCCATGAACTTGAGGTCTTCCTTGAGCTTCTCCTCAAAGCGGAGCACGGTATGCGTATCTTTTTCCACCGTGTCCCACTTGTTCATGACGATGAGCGAAGGCTTGCCCTGTTCGTGGACGTAGCCGATGATCTTGACGTCCTGCTCGGTGAGCCCCTCGTTGCAGTCGACCACGAGCAGGCACACGTCGGCGCGGCGCACCGCGTCGAACGCGCGCAACACGGAATAGTACTCCACGTCGTCCTCGACGGAGCGTTTGCGGCGGATCCCCGCCGTATCGATGAGCGTATAGGCCTGCCCGTCCCGCTCAAACGTCGTGTCGATGGCGTCGCGCGTGGTGCCCGCCACCTCGCTGACGATGCTGCGGTCGGCGCCGAGCAATTTGTTGACGAGCGAGCTTTTGCCCGCATTGGGCTTGCCGACGACGGCGATCTTCAGCGACGCGTCCTCCGCCTGTTCCCCCGCCGCAAATTCGGCGACCGCCGCATCCAGCACGTCGCCGATGCCGCGGGAATGTTCGGATGAGACGCCGTACGGCTCGCCGAGCCCCAGCGAATAAAACTCGAACAGCTTATCGGGGGAATAGTCGTCCACCTTATTGACGACGAGAATGACGGGTTTGCCGCAGCGGCGCAGTTTTTCCGCCACGTCGTAATCGGAGGACGTGAGGCCCTCCTTTCCGTCCGTAAAAAAGAGGATGACGTCCGCCGTATCGATGGCGACGTCTGCCTGGCGGGCGATGTGTTTCCACATCATATCGTCGCTTTTGAGCTCGATGCCGCCCGTATCGACGAGCGTAAACGGCTTGCCCCGCCATTCGCAGTCGGCATAGATGCGGTCGCGCGTGACGCCGGGGCGATCCTCGGTGATGGCGATCTTGCGGCCCGCCACCTTATTGAAAAACGTACTTTTGCCGACGTTGGGTCTTCCAACGATGGCGATCAACGGATTTGCCATAATTTCCTCATTCTTCCCGTGCGAGCAGGCGGAACAGCCCCTCGCCGCCGTCTGCGTTCACGCGGATCTTGCAGAAACGCAGCGTATGCCTGAGTTCTTGGAGCGTCATGCCGCAGAGAAAGACTTCCTCAAACGATTTCATGGTGTCGGAAGGGAGAAGCACTTCGTCGACCTTCCCCGCCTCCGCCTGAAGCGCCGCCGCGATGTCCCGCCCCGTCAGAAGCCCCGTGCAGGTGACGCTCTCGCCGAAAAATTGGTTTTTGACGGGAAAGGCGTGCGCTTCCAGATTTTCCACGGCCTGATTTGCCATGCGGCAGAGGGATTCCACCGTCTCCGCCGCCGAAGTCCCGCAGACGCAGAGGACGCGCGCAGGCTTGCTCCGCCGCGCGGGAGAAAGCGCCTCCCGGAATTCCGCAATGAATTTGCTCGTCATGCCGATGCCGTTTTCGATCTGGGAAAAATCGCCGTAAAAGGATGCGGGCTTGAACGGCCGCCCCGCCTTGATGAAATATTCATCGGCGGGCAATACGAAGTTGACGCCGAATTCCGCGTTGAGCGCATCGCACAGATCGAGGATCGCGGCGCTCTCCTCCTTCCCGGCATCGGGGATGAAGGTGAGGCCTTCGCGGTATTTTGTGAGGCCCGTGGGCACTACGGCAAGGTCGCACACCTGCGGATAACGGGAAAACAGCTTGCGCGCCGTGCGGGCGAGGTCTTCCCCGTCGTTTTTCCCGGGGACGATGACCGCCTGGCAATGGATGCGGATGCCCGCCTCCGCGAGCCGCGCGATCTGCGAAGCGATCTTCCCCGCGAAGCGGTTACGCAAGAGTTCGCAGCGCAGCGCTTCGTCCATGGTATGCACGGAGACGTAAAGCGGCGAAAGGTGTAGGCGGATGATGCGGTCAAGCTCCTCCTCGGAAAGGTTGGTCAGCGTGACGAAATTGCCGCATTCAAAGCTCATCGTATAATCGTCGTCTTTTACGTACAGGCTTTCCCGCATGCCCTTCGGCATCTGATCGACGAAGCAGAAAATGCAGTGATTGCGGCAGGTGCGGATGGCGCCTTCCGCATACACTTCGATCTCCTCGGGACGGATGCGGCAGCTCCCCTTTCCCTCCACGCAGACTTCGACTTCCTCCCCCTCGTAAAAGAGAAGGTCGAGCTCGTCCACGGCGGGCGCGCCGCCTACGGAACGGATGCGGTCGCCCTTTTTCCAGCCGGCGCGGGCAGCGGCGGAGCGACGTTTTACCGCTTTGACGTATAACATACGGTTTTATTATAATTTTTTTTGCCTCTTTTGTAAAGAAAAAACGGCGCATAACGCCGCTTTTCCCCGATTTTTCCCGTCTCTGCTTAAAACAGGCCGCAGATGGCGCTCGCCACGTACACGACGATGGCGACCCAGAAAATAATGGTCGTCGTCTTGCCGCCGGCGCGGGCAAACGACCACGCCGCAAAGGCAATGCCGATGAGAAGCGCAATGTCCTTGACGAGCGTGAGCGCCCCGATGATGGGGCCGCCGATCTCGATGCCGCACCAACGCAGGATGGTGTTGATGAGGATGAGCACCGCCGCGAGCAGCAGCGCGATGAAGCTGCACAGGCGCACGAGATCGCGCTTTGCCGCATTCTCCGTGCGGACTTTTCTCTGTTTTGCCATACGATTACCTCCAGATTGTTTCGTTTATTCCAAAGTCTCTCCCTGTTTGAGCAGGAAGACGCCTTCGTTGCCGTCCGTTTCTTCAAAATGCACCACCACGCTCTCCGTGGAAGAAGTGGGCACGCTCTTGCCGATGCCGTCGGCGCGGAAAGGCAGTTCTCTGTGTCCGCGGTCGACGAGCGTATACAGACGGACCGTCTTTGCCCGCCCCAGCGAATTGATGGCGGCAATGGCGGCGCGGATGGTCCTGCCCGTGTACATGACGTCGTCGCAGAGAATGACGTTTTTTCCGTCCACGGCAAAATCCACCTCGCTGCCCTTATACACCGCCGTGCATTCCCCCGTCAGCAGGTCGTCCCGCTGCAAGGAAATATCGAGGATGCCGAGCGGCAGCGTGACCCCCTCGAGCGTACGGATCTCTTCCTGCATCCTGCGCGCGACGATGACGCCGCGGGTGCGGATGCCCATGATGACGAGATCCTGCGTGCCCTTGTTGGACTCGACAGCCATGCTCGCGAGACGCGCGATGGCGCGGCGGATGCCTTCCTTTTCCATGATGGTGATCATATTTCCCTCCTTACCGTTTCCAGCACCCGCTCGAAATAATCGGGCAACGGCGCCGTAAACGTCATTCTCTCCCCCGTGGCGGGGTGCGTAAGTTCCAGCCTGCACGCGTGGAGCAGCTGCCCCGCGAGCGCAAACCGCTGTTTTTTATAGCCGTAGACCGGATCGCCCACGACGGGATGCCCCATATATTTCGCGTGCACGCGGATCTGGTGCGTGCGCCCCGTCTGCAGACGGAACCGCACCAGCGCATTGCGCGCAAAGCGTTCCTCCACGAAATAATCCGTCTCCGCCCGCCTTCCCTTGCCGGCGGGCAGCACCGCCATTTTCAGCCGATCGGACGGATCGCGCCCGATCTGCGTGACGATATGCCCCGCGTCCTCCCGGGGGTTGCCTTCGAGCAGGGCGAGATATTCGCGGCGGCAGGTCTTCTCCGAGATCTGCGCGGAGAGCGAGAGGTGCGCGCGGTCGTTTTTGGCGACCACGAGCAGCCCCGACGTATCCTTGTCGATGCGGTGCACGATGCCGGGGCGGATGGCGCCGTTGATGCCGCTTAAGCGATCAAGCCGGAACAGGAGCGCGTTGACCAAGGTCCCCTCCGTGTTGCCGTTGCCGGCGTGCACGGTCATGCCCTGCGGCTTGTTGATGACGGCGATGTCCGCATCCTCATAGACGATATCCAGCGGGATATCCTCGGCATGCGCGGCGATGGGCTGGGGCGGCGGGACCTCGTAATCGACAACGTCCCCTGCCCTGACGGGTTGGCCTGCCTTGACGGGCGCACCGTTGAGGCGGACATGCCCCTCTTCGATGAGCTTTTTCACCGCAGAACGCGTCAGTTGCGTCCGCGCGGTGAGAAAGAGATCCAGGCGGGAGCAGCCCTCCCCGCAGACGAGCGTTTCTTCACGCATCGCCTTCGCCCTTTTCCGCCTTCCCCTTGTGTTTTCCGATGGGGAAAACGGCGTCCTCGCCCGCAAAGAGGATGCACAAAACGAGCGCGACGGCGCCGAGCGTGATGTAAAAATCGGCAAGATTGCAGACGCCGAACCCGATGGAGCTGATATCGACGAAGTCGCGCACGTAGTTCAAAAACAAACGGTCGATGAGGTTGCCGACCGCGCCCGCCTCGATGACGGCAAGGCAGACGCGCGCCGCGGTGTGCCTGCGGAACAGCGTAAAAAAGAGGACGGCAATGCCGACGATCATGACGACGGTCAGGATGGTAACGACGAGCATCGCCGAGGGATTATCCTCGAAGATGCCGAACGCCATGCCCGTGTTCTTCACGTACCGGAAATCCGCAAACCCCGGGATGACCGTCTGTGAGACTTGCGTCGCCTCCGCCCATGCCTTGGTGATCTGGTCGAGAAAGAGCGTACAGAGCATCACGAGGATGCAGGCAAGGACGATCATGATTCCTCCTCCATTACGCCCATATCCCGGCAGAGTTTTTCCAGGTCGAGCGGGTATTTGGGCGCGAGTACTTCTTCCATGTCAAATTCCGATTCTTCCGCCTCCAAACCGAGATTCTGCCGCAGAGCTTGGGTAAAGGCGGCAAATTCGGCGCAGTCGTCTTCATCGGGGTATTTTTTCAGCAGCCGTTCGGAGAGCAGGCGGCATTTTTCCGCAAGGAGCAACAGCTGCTTGCGGTCGTTCTCCACCTCCGTCCTGCCCTCGCGGCGGATGCGCTCCCCTTCGGACACGGCATGCACGAGCGCGGAAGAGACGTCTCCCCGCTCGGATTCCAGCACGCTGACGCGCGCGCGGAGGGTGCGGTTTTCCTCTTTCAGCCGTGCGGATGCCTGCGCCCTGCGCGCGAGCACCGCGTCGTATTCTTCTTTCAAGCGGGAAACGAGCTTTCTCACGTCGTTTTCCGAATAAAACCTGAACATCATTTTCCCCCGTATGCTTCCACCATCTCCTTTTTCAGCTCATAGAGCGCGGAGGATAAGTCGACTTTGTAGATATGCGGCATGTCCTGACGGGTATATTCTTCCCAGAACCGCGCGTATTCCGCCTTGAAATACGCCGCGTCCTCGGAGACGGTGCGGGAAGGCTGCACGCGTTTTCCGCCGGAAAACAGCTTTTGGCGCAGACGGCGCACCGTGTAATCCGTCAGCGTCATCCGCTTCCAGGTATCCACGGGGTGGAAAATGGTAAGGGGTTTGCTCTCGTCGATGATCTCGTCAAAGCGGGTGATGAGGTCGGCGATCGCCTTGCCCGTCTTCCCGTCGTAAATGCGCCATACTTCCTTGAAGGAGGGATTCGTGATCTTCTCGCGCGTATCGGAGAGCTTGATCTTGGGGATCTCCTTCCCGTCCTCCCCGTATACCGCGGCGAGCTTGTACACCCCGCCCAGCGCGGGAAGGTCGGCGCTTGTGATGAGTTTGGTGCCGACGCCCCAGAGATCGATCTTCGCGCCCTGCGCTTTCAGCGAGCGGATGGAATTTTCATCGAGATCGCCCGAGGCGCAGATGACGGCGTTTTCAAAACCCGCCGCATCCAGCATCTTGCGCGCTTCCTTGGAAAGATACGCAAGGTCGCCGCTGTCCAGGCGGATGCCCTTGGGCTCGTAGCCCTTGGCGCGCAGTTCACGGAACACGCGGATGGCGTTGGGGACGCCGCTGCGCAGCGTATCGTATGTATCCACGAGCAGCAGACAGTTTTCGGGAAAACTCTCCGCATAGGCGCGGAAGGCCTCGAGCTCGCTGCCGAAATTCATGATCCAGCTGTGCGCCATCGTGCCCGAAACGGGAATGCCGAACTCCCGCCCCGCATAGACGTTGGACGTGCTGCTGCAGCCGCCGATGACGGCAGCGCGCGCGCCGTAGATGCCGGCGTCCGCGCCCTGTGCGCGCCGCAGGCCGAATTCCATGACGTTCCCGCCCGCAGCCGCGCAGATCTTGGCGGACTTGGAGGCGATGAGCGTCTGATGATTGATGAAGGTGAGCAGCGCCGTCTCCACCAGCTGCGCCTGAACCATGGGCGCCTTGACGGTGACGATGGGTTCGTACGGGAAGACGATCTCCCCTTCGCGCACGGCGTATACGTCGCCCGTAAAGCGGAGCGCCTTGAGATAGCTTAAAAATTCCTCGTCAAACAGGCGCAGGGAGCGCAGATACGCGATCTCCTCCTCGCCGAAACGAAGATTTTCGAGGTATTCCGCCGCCTGTTCCATGCCGGCGGCCACCGAATACGTGATGAGCTTGTTGGGGCGGAAGAAGACGTCAAAGACGGCTTCCTGCTCGTGCTTCCCCTCGCGGAAATAGCCGTAGCCCATCGTAAGCTGATACAGGTCGGTAAGCAGGGTAAGGTTTCTCATTGCCGTTCTTCCTCCTCTGCACGGTTTGCCGCCCCGTCTTTTTCGGGTGCGGCGGGATAGCGGCCGCCCATAAGGTTGATCGAGGAAGCATACGGAACGTCGTCACGATACGCGGGGATATACGCGGTGATGCCGCAGGGATCCCCCAGCTTGCTGCCGATCAGCGATCCTTCTTTTTTGAAGTTGACGGCCAGGAGCACGGCGATGGCGGCGATGCCCGCCGCCGCCAGGATGACGGAGGTGATCTGCGACCACATCACGTCGTTCTGGCTGCCGAGGATGTAATCGGGGTTGCGCATGGGCTCCATGATGGCGCGCACCGCGCCGTACCACACGAAATAGAGGCAGGTGAAAATGCCGTTCGGCTTGCGCGTATAAAACCACGCGGCGGAGAACAGAAGCAGAAACCCGATGGTATTGATGAAACTCTCGTAAAAGAAGAGCGCCTGATACCACTTTCCGTCGATGAATACCGCCCACGGGAACCACTGCTGCCCGGGGTCGAGGATCTCCGCGCCGTAGACTTCCTGGTTGAAATAGTTGCCCCAGCGGCCGATCGCCTGGGCGATCAGAATGTTGATGACGACGCAGTCGGCAACGCGCAGGAAATCGATCTTTTTGACGACGGCGACGATGCCGCCCGCGAGAACGCCGCCCATGACGCCGCCGAGGATGGAGAGCCCGCCCTTGCGGATGCTCTCCCAGGCAAACCACTGCGAGACGGGCATACCGTCCGTGATGCAGTAGTACAGCCGCGCGCAGAGAAGCGCGGACGGGATACAGACGACGAAGAGAAGATATACGAGGTCGGGGGAGATGTTCCTGCGCTTCATGAGAAGCGCGGAAAGGACGGCGGCAAGCACCATGCCTGCGACGATGACCATCGCGTAATAGTAGATCTCAAACCCGAAAATGGTGATGCCGCGGCCGTTCTCCGCGAGACCGAAAATGCTTAAAAGGTTCATGTACGCTCCCGGCCCTCCGGCAAAGCCGGCGGGCAAATGAATACGATTACAGTATAGCACCAACACAAAGCAAAAGTCAACCCGATTGCAGAAAAAAGGGGTTGACTCCTGTCAATTTATGTGATTTTATGTTTGTTCGCCAGCGCCGCCTTCAGCTTGCAGGCGAACGGGAGCAGCAGCAGGCAGGCCGCCGCGTTGACGGCGAACACCACGGACTGGAAAATAAGCCTGCCCGTAAGGTAGCCCGCGAGATAAACGGAAAAGCTCTTCTGCGTATCCCCCGTCCAGGTGAACAGCCGCAAATACCAGTAATTGACGACGGAATTGAGCAGAAGCGTGACCAGGAGATACCCCGCGGCAAAGGCAATGACGGCGGAGACGTACTGCCCGCCGCGGAATGTGAACGTGATGCGGTTGAGGCATACCCCGAAGATCAATGCGAGCAGGCCGAGCGTCACGCCGTACAGCCAGAAGACGCCGCTCGGGACGATGAGAAACCCGATCGTATCGCCCAAAAACCCGACGAGAAAGGCGGGGATCCCCCCCATCAGCAGCCCGGCGAAAAAGCATACCGTGTAGGTAAAGGTGATCTTGACGGAGGGCGTCACGTCGACGGAGACGAAATTGGCGACGACGCCAAAGGCGATGAACACGGCCAGCAGGGCAATTTTTCTGCCCGCAGAGAGCGACAAATACGTCTTGGAAAACATAGAAAAAAACCTCCCGTGATCTGGAAGGTCCGCAAAAAAGGTGAAGAACACGATTCGAGCGGACGCGCCGCGGCACCGCAGGGAGATCCCCTTTCGTCTGCGAACAACGTCCCGTTTCGCAGCACTTAACGCGCCTTGGCTACTCTTCTGCCCTCTATTATAGCACGTCTGCCGCAAAAGGCAAGCAAACGGACATACTTTTTTTCCGCTTGCGCATACTTTTTGCATGACACTCGTGATCATCCGCACGGCGATCATATTTTTTACCCTCCTGCTCCTGATGCGGCTGATGGGGAAACGGCAGATCGGCGAGATGCAGCCCTTTGAGCTCGTCATCACGCTGCTCATCGCCGAGCTCATCTGCATCCCCATGGCGGACACGTCCATTCCACTTCTCTACGGCGTCGTTTCCGTCGTCACCATCTTCATCCTGCACGGGCTCGTCATGCTCGCCGACCTCAAATTAAAGCCGCTCAAATCGCTGATCAGCGGCAAGCCGAGCCTCGTCATCAACAAAAACGGCATCGACGATTATCAGCTGAAAAAGAACAATCTTGACGTCACCGACCTGATCGGCTCGCTCCGTGCGGCGGGGTATTTTTCCCTCGACGGCGTCAATTACGCCCTGTATGAATCCAACGGCACCTTTTCCGCCCTGCCCCGCGAGGATTACGAAGCGGCGCAGGATTCACTCCCCCTCGTCATCATCGACAACGGCTGTTTTGACGAGAAAAATCTCGCCGTCGCGGGGCTTTCCCGCCCCTTCTTTGAAGACGTGCTGCGCCGTCAGGGCGTAAAAACGCACAAGCGCGTACTCGTGATGACTGCGGACGGGACGGGCAAGATCTACCTGCAGATCAAGGGGGAGAAATACCGCACCTTCCGCGTTTCCTACCCGGGAGGCCGGACATGGTAAGGTCGCTCCTGGGTATATTTCTGGCGGTCCTGCTGCTGTGCGGGGCGGCCGTCTTTGAAACGCGATACGTCGACGCGCAGTTTTCCGCCTTTGGCGGAGAGATCGAGTCCCTCGCGCAGAAGGTGGAAGGAGAGCGCGCGGAGCCCTCCGACGCCGAAGCCGTGCGCCGCTCCTGGGAAACGCGGAAGAGCAGCCTGCACGTCTGGATCCCGCACAACGATATCTCCCGCGTGGACGACATCCTCGCCGAGGCGGCCGGGCTCATCGCGGAAGAAAATTTCCCGCTTGCCGCCGCCAAACTCGAAGTGCTGCGCAGCATCTGCCGCACCGTCCCCGGGACCTACCGTCCGCTGCTGGAAAATATCTTCTGACCCACGAAAAAAAGGCGCCACGGCGCCTTTTTTCAACTCCTCCCGTACAGGCGCTCGCGCGCCGTCGAAAGCATGAGTTTGATGCGGTTTTCCTGGTTGACGCGGGTCGCTGACGGATCGTAATCGATCGGCACGATGTTGACGTGCGGATACAGCGCCTTGACCGCGCGGGAAGCGCCTTTGCCCGCGATGTGATTGGGCAGGCACCCGAACGGCTGCGCGCAGACGATGTTCTCCGTTCCCGTCTCGGCGAGGGCCGACATCTCGGCAGGGATCAGCCAGCCTTCCCCCATCTTGACGCCCTGATTGATCACCGCGTCCGCGCAGCGGCGCAGATGTTCGAAGTCGTGAAACGGCTCGTATCTGCCGTGCTTGCGTGTAAGCGCGATCATCTTTTTCTGTTTGCCGTACAGCCACCTGTAAACGATGCGGAACAGAAGCGCCGTCTTTTTGTTGATGCCGTACAGCTTTGCGTCGTTGACGTTGTTGATGACGCAATAGAGCAAAAAATCCATGAGCGCCGGCACCACGGGCTCGCAGTTTTCCGAGAGGAGAAACTCTTCTAAGTGAGAATTGCCGAGCGGCGAATACTTGACGTAGATCTCGCCGACGATGCCGACTTTCACCTTCTTTTCCCCCGTCACGGGGACGGCAGCAAACGCGCCGAGAATGGAAAGCGTATGCCTTTTGAGTTTGCGGTAGCTGCCGTCGTCGAGCGCGCGCTTGATCTGCTCCAGACAGGATGCGCGCACTTTGGCGCATTCCCCCGCCGTGCGCTCATACGGCATGGTCTGGTTGAAGACTGTCATGATGAGGTCGCCGTAAAAGATGGCGTAGGCGAGACGGAGCAGCATGCCGAGGTTGAGCTCGAGTCCGTTCCCCTTTTCAAGCCCGGAAAAATTGAGCGAGAGCACGGGCACCTGCGGAAACTCCGCCTTCAGCGCCTTGCGGATGAGCGGGATATAGTTGCTGGCGCGGCAGCCGCCGCCCGACTGCGTGATGAGCACCGCCGTGCGGTCGACGTCGTATTTGCCGCTCTTGAGCGCATCTACATACTGCCCGATGACGCACAGGGCAGGGAAGCAGGTATCGTTGTGCACGTGCTTGAGGCCCTCGTCGATGACGGCGCGGGAATCGTTGTGCAGGATATCGACCTTGTACCCCTCCTGCCGCATGATGTGCACCAAAAGATCGAAGTGCCAGGGGAGCATGTCCGGGATGAGAATGGTATAATCCTTCTTCATCTCCGGGCGGAACGTCGGATAATGCTCGCTGTAATCAATGATTTTCTTCTCTTCTTGCATAGTAAGCCCCTTCGCGCGCCGCCCGCTGCTCTTCGATCGCCGCCAGCATGGACCGCAGGCGGATCTTGACGACGCCGAGATTGTTGATCTCGTCGATCTTGATCTGCGTATACAGTTTCCCCGCGCGTTCCAAGATCAGCCGCACTTCATCCGTGGTGATGGCGTCGATGCCGCAGCCGAAGGAAACGAGCTGCACCAGGTTGACGTTTTCGTGGCGGGTGACAAATTCTGCCGCACGATACAGGCGCGCGTGATACGTCCATTGGTTGAGGACGTTGACTTTCACCAAATTTCCCTCCGAAAAGACCGCATCCTCGGAGAGCACGGCAAGCCCGAGCGAATTGAGCAGCTTGTTGATCCCGTGATTGATCTCGGGGTCGACGTGATAAGGCCGCCCAGCAAGCACGATGACCTCCTTCCCCTCCCGTTCGGCGCGGGTGAGGATCTCCCTGCCCTTTTCCTCTACCGCGGCATGGTAAGCGGCCATGCGGCGCATGCCCTCGCGATAGCCTTTGCGGACGAGCGACGGGGAGATCTTATATCTCTTCAAAGCCCGCACCAGCGCTTCCACCGTCTTCTTTTCATTGTTCGGATCGAGATAGGGCATGACGAAATTCTCGTCCGTCAGGCGGTCGTTGTTGGCTTTGAGCAGCTCCGCATAGTACGCAACGACGGGGCAATTGTAATGGTTGACGGAATCGTGCTCGTCGAGATTGTAGCTCTCACAGGGGTAGAAGATAAAATCGACGCCCTGATCGAGCAGCGACTCGATGTGCCCGTGCATGAGTTTGGCGGGATAACACGCCGTATCGCTGGCGACCGTGTGCTGCCCTTTGAAGTAAAGGGAGCGCGAACTCTTTTCCGAAAGGACGACCTCGAATCCGCACGTCTCAAAAAAGCCCGTCCAGAGCGGCAGCTGTTCGTACATGACCAGCTGGAGCGGCAGCCCCACCCTTCCCCGTATCCCGGGCCGGCCGGACGGCATCGCGAGCAGCGCGTCATACTTGAACGCGAACATATCGGGCTGATCCGTGGGCGGTTTTCCGCCGGCGCCGCGTTCGCATTTGTTGCCGGAAATAAATTTACGCCCGTCGGCAAAGGTGAGGATATTGACGTTGCAGTGCGACGTACAGCCCTTGCAGACGACGGAGCGGGACGCATAGGAAAAGGCGGAAAGCTCGACGTCGGTGACGAGGGAGCTCACCGCGCCCGTCGCATTCTCTTTGGCATACAGCGCCGCGCCGAACGCGCCCATCAGCCCCGCGATGGCGGGACGGATGACCTGTTTTCCCGTTTCCAGTTCGAACGAACGCAGCACCGCGTCGTTCAAAAAAGTCCCGCCCTGTACCACGATATGCTCGCCGAGCTCGTCCGGCGTGCGGGCGCGGATGACTTTATAGATCGCGTTCTTGACGATGGAGGACGAGAGCCCCGCGGAGATATCCTCGATGCTCGCCCCCTCCTTCTGCGCCTGCTTGACGGAACTGTTCATGAACACCGTACAGCGGGAGCCCAGCTCCACGGGGTGCTTGGCGAACAGCCCGAGGCGGGAAAATTCGTCGATCTCCATCCCCATCGCCTTGGCGAAGGTCTGGATAAAGGAACCGCAGCCCGACGAACATGCCTCGTTGAGCATGATGGAATCGATGGCGCGGTTTTTCACCTTGAAACACTTGATGTCCTGCCCGCCGATGTCGATGATAAAATCGACGTCGGGATTGAAATAGAGCGCCGCCTTGAAATGCGCCACCGTTTCCACGATGCCGAAATCGATCTTGAGCGCCGCCTTCATCATGTCTTCCCCGTAGCCGGTGACGCAGGCGCCGCGGATGACCACGCGGTCCCCGATGAGGGAATAGATCTCCCGCAGGCGGTCGCAGACGATGCGCAGCGGCTGCCCGTTGTTGGACTGATAATGCGAATAGAGGATCCTGCAATCGGGCGTGACGAGCATGAGTTTGGTCGTCGTAGAGCCCGAATCGATGCCGAGATAGGCATCGCCCGTATAGCTGTGGATATCCGCAAAGGAAAGGTCGCTCCGCTTGTGGCGGGCAACGAACGCGTCGTATTCCTCGCGTGAAGAAAAGAGCGGCTCCCCCACGACGATATCGTCGCTGTCTCCCGCCGCCTCGATGCGGGATATGACGTCGTCTATCGGCATTTCCTCCGTGTTCTCCGCGTACATGGCTGCCCCTACCGACATAAAACAAGGAGCGTTGTCGGGGAATACGGCATGCGCTTCGTCGAGATGAAGCGTCTCCGTGAACGCCTTCCTGAGGCCTTTGAGAAAGTAGAGCGGCCCGCCGAGGAAGAGCACCTTCCCTTGGATGCGCCTGCCCTGCGCGAGCCCGGAGACCGTCTGATCGACGACCGCCTGGAAGATGGAGGCCGCAATATCCTCCTTGCGCGCGCCCTGGTTGAGAAGCGGCTGGATATCCGATTTTGCAAACACGCCGCAGCGGGAGGCAATGGGATAGACGCGCTCCGCCTTCAGCGAAAGCTCGTCCATTTCGGAAACGCTGATGTCGAGCAGCGTCGCCATCTGGTCGATGAAGGCGCCCGTGCCGCCTGCGCAGCTTCCGTTCATGCGCTGTTCCGCCCCGCCCGTCACGAAGATGATCTTGGCATCCTCGCCGCCGAGCTCTACGGCGACGTCCGCATCCGGATAAAACTTGCGGATGGCGCCGAATGCTGCCTGCACCTCCTGCACGAAGGGGATCTTTCCGCGCTGCGCAAGCCCCAGCCCCGCCGAGCCCGTGATGCTCACGCAAAACCGCGTGCCGAATGCGCGGACCTTTTCAAGTTCGCGCAGCACGCATTCCTTCACGCGCGAGTAATGCCGCTCGTATGAAGAATATACGATCTTCCCGCCGTCGATCACGCACGCCTTGACGGTCGTGGAGCCGACGTCGATGCCAAGTAATTTTGCCATATCCCGTTCCGTTTGTGTATCAGAATTGTTTTATCATGGTATGATATTCTGATTATACCACAAACGCACGTATTTTGCAACGGTTGCGCGGCGTTTCTTTCCGCTCAACCGCGCCCGCGGGGCGGATGCAGGCGGGCATATTTGAGCCGCGTCGCATTGCCGCCGCGCAGATGGCGTTCGCGCAGATTTTTGCCCAACACGCGGCGAACGGCGGCATACAGCGCAGGATCGACGGCGTGCAGCCGCTCCGCCACGTCCTTATGCACGGTCGATTTGCTCACGCCGAAATGCAGCGCGCAGGCGCGGACGGTACAGCCCGTCTCCGCAATGTATGCTCCGTTGCGGCGCACCCGCTCCTCAATGTAATCCCACATATCCCCATCCCCCGCGATCAGATATTACATTTTATGTCGGATCGCGGGGAAACATGCGTTTTTATGGGGCTTTCCCCGAACAGTGATCAAAGCTGCCCGTTATATCTGAAACGGCAAACGGGATGCGCCCTCCCCTTGAAGCCCGTCCGAAAAAACATTTTTGAAAAAACTGTAAAATGGCGTGAAAAGCGCTTGCCTTTTCTGCGCCGTTTCCTGTATAATAGAACCAAGGCACGGGGTTATAGCGCAGTTGGTAGCGCGTTTGAATGGCATTCAAAAGGTCATGGGTTCGACTCCCATTAGCTCCACCAAGTCAAAACCTAAAACGAACCACTTTGAGTGCAAGTCGTTTTAGGTTTTTTCTTTTTGCCGTTTGCTTGCCAAACTACCTTGTGTAGCGTAGCAGAGCCACTCGTTTATTAAAGTACCCGCTGTGTGTTATTCCGCAAAATAGTCTTTGTGAAGGCTATTGAATTTTGTTTTCAAATATGCTACAATAGCTTTGCCAAACTAACTTGATCGCTCGTAAGGACTTTTTTCTTTAAGGGCATACTGCGTGCTTTCGTTCAATAACCTGCGAATTTGATAAAAATGCAAATTCCTTACGGTTATTGGACGACAAGTCCTTACGATAACGGTTAGTTTGGCGACTATCGGAGTTTGCGTTTTTTGCGCGCTTACTTCGGTAGGCGCACTTTTTCTTTTCAAGAATAGGGGCACAAACTTATTGACACAAAACAAAAAATATCAGGAGGACTTTTATGGCTCATCAAGTACAAAAATCAAGAAAAATTTGTGGCACTTGCGCCTATTGGGGAGGTTTGGTACGAGAATTAAACAACACATATGTTTCTGTTGAAACAGGGTTTTATGAAAGATGTCCTTGTTTATCAAAGACTAGTTCCAAAAAGAATCTTACAAATGATTTTCAATCTTCTTGCAGCAGTTGGAAAGCAAAATACTGATTCCGCACCATAATTTTGAGATGTTGAAATTAAATTTGAGAGGACGGTCATGCAAATCTTCTTAAACGAAATACTTGGTATCAGAAAGGATGAGTATTGCGATTGGACTATTTGTCTGAACAATGCCAATGCCGAACAAGTGTATTCTTTTGATGAGAACAGAGAACGCTTGATGGAACATATCTCTTGGAAACGGCATAGAGAATCAACCACAAGTTTCCGAAATATATTTACCCGATACTGTCTGCAATTTATACGATTAGATAAAGATCAAAAATGGGATCAATGGTTGTTTTTGGGCGCATACGAAAATTGCGGAGAAAGGACATTTGACGATGGTCATCAGATATATGATTTGAAGCCCGTTGACCGTTTTTCGCATTTTATCGAGCGGTTGATCGTTGAATATAAAAAGAAACAAGGACCGAAACAAGCAAAAATCGATATTGCGAATATTGAAACCATGCCGGTCGTTTCGGTATTGGAGAGAAAATACATCCAAGTCAATAAACCTTTCGACGGCTACGATAAAATTTCTTTACCGTTCAAAGAATTAAAAACAATAATCAATGGTAACGTAGATAATTGGCGCATCTTGCTTGAAAACATAAACTGTATATACGCTATTACCGATACATTGACAGGTAAAGTTTATATTGGTAGTACATACGGCTATAACGGGGTTTGGCAACGGTGGAGTTGCTATGTCAATACAAACGGACACGGCGGCGATGTCGTTTTGAAAGAATTGATAGAACAAAACCACGATTATGGCAATAATTTTGTATTTACCGTCATAGAAAGCTTCTTCAATCGTGATGGCAATGCGTCATATATATTGGAACGTGAAAACTATTGGAAAAAAGTCTTTTCGACCCGTGCGTTCGGCAATAACAAAAATTGAACTTTTGTTTGGAAATTACAGCGTAAAAAAGTTTGGAGGTATCTTATGGCTTATTATGATATTAAGGAAATAAAATATAAAATCAAACGAGGCGGTGGAACTATGTGTAGTTCTTATTGTGGAAGTGTTTCTTCAAAAAGACCACAAAGCCAATTCGAAGCTCAACAGCAAGCAACAGAATGGCTAAAAAAGCAATATCCTAATTGCGAAATAATTGATTTGCAAATAACATTCAGATAGAAAATCAATACTTACGCTGCAACTATCGCACGGGCGAACCTGCTCCTTGCTATTTTATATAAAATTCGTTTTAGGTTATCACGTCTCCACCAAACGCGACGTATACGCACACTCTGCGTTTATGTCAGAATTAGAAACCGCTTTGTCGGTTTCTTTTTCATTTAACTGCGTGGCGTTCGCAATCTTCGATTGCTCGGCTGCGGGCATTTTTTGGGCGATTTCGCCGTCGTCGCCGTGTCCGTCGGGATAATCGGGGAAAAGCAGGTTTAAGAGCAGTTCGCCCTGTTGCCCGCCTTTTAGGTGGAACAACACTTGTAATTCTGTTCCATTCTTCTATAATCTGACTGTAATTGCGCCCCAACCGGTCAATGGACTTTATGACGAGCAGATCGCCGCTTGTGAGTTTCTTTAACAAGCGTTTATATTCCTTTCTTTCAAAGTCTTTGCCGCTTTTCTTTTCGGAGAAAATGCGGCTTTTTTCTATGCCGAACTCACAGAACGCGGCAATCTGCCGTTGCAAGTTCTGGTCTTTTGCCGATACCCGCGCGTATGCGTAATTCATTGGTTTGTGCTCCTTTCGTTTTTATATAAGCATAGCGGATAAACGGCGAAAAGACTACCCGAAAAAGCCAAAAACAAAAAAAATGCAGTAAAAGTGTACTTTTACTATATTGAATCGCTTGCCTTATTTATGCGGTTATGGTATAATTAAATGGGCGAATTTTATAAATTTGCCGTTAAATTTTTAACTTTTTGGCATTGCAGTAAAAGTACACATAAACTGCAATGTCGGGGGAGGTTTAGTTATGAAAAAGAAACTGCTTGCATTCATAACGGCGGCAATGAGCGTTGTTTTCGCGTTCTCTCTTGCGGCTTGCAACGGCGGCAACGAAACTACGGGCGGGAACGGCACGCATACGCATACTTATTCGGAGCAATGGTCGCATAACGATAGCGAGCATTGGCACACCTGCACGGGCGCGGACTGCGACGAGGTAATCGACAAAGCCGCGCATACTTGGGATAACGGCAATATAACGAAAGAGCCGACCTGCACGGCAAAGGGCGAAATGACTTATACCTGCACCGTATGTAAGGCGGCAAAAACGGAAGAAATTGCAACAACAGACCATACCTTTTCTGACAAATGGGAAAGCGACGACACTCACCATTGGCACAAGTGTATCAACTGCGACGAGATAAGCGGCAAAGCGGAACATTCGTATAATGCGGACGGCGTTTGCGTGTGCGGTTATAGGGCTATACCCGAAGAGACTCTCCCTACTACGTTGAATGAACTTATGCAAGAGGGTAACGAAAAGTATCAGGCAGTCGTCGTTAAAACATTGAACGACCATTTGCTCGAAGATATGCTGTATAAAACACTTAGTAATAATTACGATGTAAATTGCGTTGAAATCGAGCAATGGGAAATCGTTGCCAGCGATGAAGACGGTATTATCGATTGCATAAAACTACATTTCTTCTACGATAACGCATTAATTTCGATGCTTTATCGAATATCTTGTGTGGAACCTAAAACAGAAATAACCTTACAAGATTTGTTAACCGAAAACCCTGACGCCGAAAAACTTGACGAAGCATTCGACAGAGGGACTCCTTATGTCAACGGCGCCAAATATTCTACTGAATATGCTTCTGGTTATGACCCTACAATACAGGAGATGAGGAAGGTATTGTTAAATGCGGTCAATGAGAAGCTTGCGAATGACGGCATTATCTCTGCGGTTGGCGGGAATACCCGCTCGTTTATAAATGATTACGGAACAACGGAAGATACAGAACTAGGAAAGGCAAGACACATAAAAGTTATGAATTTAACGGAGAACGGCTATGAAGAAATTGCCATAATAATTAAAGAAGCGCAAACCGACAATGACGATACAAAAATGATAGAAAACTTAAACAAGGGCTATTATAAAGTTATAGGTACTGCAACAAGCGGGAAATTTACAGGCGCGCTTCTAAAAGCTGATATGTCCGAAAATGGCAGCTCGGTAACAACGGATTAAGCCGCCGCAAGCAGGCAAAAGACAAAGAGAAAAACGAAGAAAATTAAATAACAAAGTCAAGGCGTTCACGCACAAAAGCGTGAGCGCTTTTTTTATACCCTGCGAAAAAAGTCGCATTATAAAAGCCCGCAGTCCTCCCGCGCGAATTTTGGAAATTTTATC
>CALVLN010000004.1 GCA_944338165.1 uncultured Clostridia bacterium
TCACGTCCCGACGGATCTGACGGAAGATCTCTTCGCACTGCTTGCTGAATTCCATAATGTTCTGCTCTGTTACCATTTTCGTTGCCTCACTTTTTTCGTTGGATTCGCCCGCTTCGCCCGAAAGCAGCGGGAGCACGCGCCTTCTCGCGCGGCATGGTACCCTCTTATTATTCCACAAAAGCGCCCGCCTGTCAAGTGCTTTTCCCGCTATGCGGAAATTTTCAAAAAATATCCGCTCTTTCCCGCTTTTATGCGCCGTTTTCTGCATATTATGCGTCTTACGCCATAAAAGCACATATGAACACGCGTCCACTTGCGGAGCGCGGTACGATGCAGAGCCGGCGGCAACGCCGCGGACATGGGCGGCCCGTTGTCATTAAAAAATATCCGCCGAACGACTGTTCGGCGGATAAAACCTCTTCTCTATTGCCCGAGTTTGACGTGTTTGCAGAGGAATTTGTAGCTCATGGTGGTGACCCAGCCCTTCAGCTTCCAGGGCAGGAAGGCAAGCAAGACGTACAGCGTACGGTATTTGAGCTTGCGGTAGAGTTTTTTATCCCGCTCCTTCAGCTCCTTCCACATGCCGTTATACGCCTCACGGCGTTCGGGCGAATCCTTTGCCGTGCTGAAAAAGACCGTATTCATAAGGATGGCCATCAGGTCGTGATACTGGTGTTTCCGCAGCCCCTTCGGCATCTTTTTCAGATCCTCCGTGCTGTATGCCGCAAGCATCTGACGCATGACGCGGATCTGCTGATCGTACCGCTTGACCATATTGTCGATGGAGACGGACTGGTCGCTCCTGCCGATAAAGTAATGGTAAAGATCCACGTTGAGATAATAGAGCTTTTCCATATACGGCAGCGGCTGATAAACGTAGATGTTGTCCACATAGAACGTGTGCTCGGGGAGGCGGATGCCGCATCTGCGCAGCGCCTCCGTTTTATGGATGAGCGAATGCATCATAAACACCTTCCAAAGGCGGAAGGGCTTCATCTCGTTCCAGCCGAAAAACCGCTCGACGGGGAGCTTTTTGCTGTACTCCGTGACGTATTGCGTCCCGTCGGAAACATGGTCGTAGATGAAGTTGACGATATACATGTCCGCTTCCACGCCCTCTGCGACGTGCGCACGAAGCGTGTCCATAAGCTTTTTGAGCGCCGCTTCATCCAGCCAGTCGTCAGAGTCGACGACCTTGTAATACAGCCCCGTGGCAAGCTCCAGCCCCTTATTGACGCCGGAGCCGTGCCCGCCGTTTTCTTTGTGTACGGCGCGCACGATGGTGGGATAGCGCCGCGCGTAGTCGTCGGCGATCTCCCCCGTCCTGTCCTTGGAACCGTCGTTGACGATGATGATCTCCGCCTCCTCGCCCGCGGCGAGCAGGCTGTCAACGCACTTGCTTAAATAGCCCTCCGAATTATAACTCGGAACGGCAAACGTGATCAATTTCATGTCGTACCCGTATCAGTCCTTCGTGTGCATCGCAAGCGTAGCGGCGCCGAATGCGCCCGCACGGCTGCCGAGCGTCGCCTTGACGATCTGCACGGGGGAAAATTCCGTCCCGCCGAAGATCTGCGCGTCGACGCGCTGCTGCAGGGGTTTGGTGAGGCGCTCGCCCTCCTCGCTGACGCCGCCGCCCAGCATGATGACCTGCGGGCGGAAGATGTTGGCAAGGTTGGTGATGCCGCAGGCAAGATACTTCAGATACCAGTCGATGACGCCCTTGGCGGCATGATCTTCCGGGTATTCAAACGCCGTTTTGCCGTTGACCGTATCCAGGTTGTAGCTGCGCCACATCTCCGAATCGGGATTGTCCTCCATGACTTCGCGCGTCTTCTTGATGAGTGCGGAAGCGGAGGAATATGCCTCGAAACAGCCGCGCCTGCCGCAGGTGCAGCGGTTGCCGTTGGCTTCGATGACCATATGCCCGAGTTCGGCGCCTGCGGAGTTGAAGCCCTCGAACAGCTCGCCGTTGATGATGATGCCGCCCCCTACGCCCGTACCAAGCGTGATGAGGATGCTGTCCGAATAGTTTTTGCCCGCGCCGAAGGTCGCTTCGCCGAGCGCCGCCGCGTTGGCATCGTTGGTGACTTTTATCGGGAACCCCAAAATGGTGTGCAGCATGTCTGCCAGGGGATAATTTCTGAGATTAAGATTGCCCGCAAAGATGACGACGCCGTTTTTGCTGTCGATCATGCCCGGGCAGCCCACGCCCACGCCCACGATCTCCTTTCTGTCGATCTTGCCGCGTTCGAGCATGTCTTCCGTCAGTTCCTTGATGTTGCGGCACATTGCGCCGCCGCCGTTCTGCCAGCCCGTGACGATGTTGCCCTGGCAGTAAACTTCGCCTTCCGAATCGATGATGATGCCCTTGATGGACATCCCGCCGATGTCGATACCGATATATTTTTTCATGAGAACTCCCAGATGATCTTTTTTTGCCCCGTTGCGCCATAAGTCGATTGCCAAACGACAATCGACTTATGGTTACAACCGGGATATTCAAACGATATTACTTCTTGCCCTTGGTGAGGAATTTGCCGATGCCCTTGAAGAGATGCCCGTTGAACATCATGAGCATGGCTTCCATCTGGCGGCGCGTCATGCCGCCGAACTTGGCAAGCCCGCGGATGGGCTGATGATAAACGCCCATGATGATGGTGTTTGCCATCGTCTTCTGGCCCGTCTTCCACAGGAAAGCATGCGCAAAGCGGATCGCCCAGGCAAAGAGCCTGCCCACCCAGCGCCGCGAATAGCGCAGGTCTGCGACCGTGCAGTTCTCGTGGATGACCATGCGGTTCTTCTTGTAGAAGATATACCCTTCTTCAGGGATCTCCCTGCCGAGGATGGCGCGGAACGCATCGTCGCTCACAGACTTGATCTCGCAGGTATAATACGGCTCAAGCGCGGCACGGTCGTAAGGCTCGACGTCCGTGGTGCCCTCGCGGTCGATCGCGCCTTCCAGGCGGATGTCCTCGGAGGATGCGCCGATATAAATGACGTACTCGCCGCCTTCCACTTCCCACTTATCCGTCTTGACGTTGAAATAACGGAACGTCTTGTCGTCGAACGGGATGGTGACGCGCTTCTCTTCGCCGGGTTCCAGGAAGACTTTGACAAAGCCTTTGAGTTCCTTTTTGGGGCGGGGAACGACGGAATTTTCCTTGCCGACGTACAGCTGAGCGATCTCCGCACCTGCGACCGAACCCGTGTTTTTGATGACGAAGGAGACGCCGTCTTCCTCGACTTCGAGGTCGGAATACGCAAACGTGGTGTAGGAGAGGCCGAAGCCGAACGGGAAGTTGACCTTCACGCCCGCCGTATCATAGTAACGATAGCCGACGAACAGCCCCTCGCGGTACTCGACCGTGTTGCGCTTGCCGGGGAAATACGGCGCGGAAGAGCAATCCTCGTAACGGAACGGAAGGCTCTCGGAGAGCTTGCCGCTCGGGTTGACCTTGCCGTAGAGGACGTGCATCATGGCGCGTGCGCCCGCCTGGCCGCCGAGGTATCCGTGCACGATCGCGCCCGCCTCGTTGATGTTGTCGAGTTCCACCGCGCTGCCGCAGGAAAGAACGACGACGACGGGTTTGTTGAGTTTGTACAGCTGCGCAAGCAGATCGAGCTGATTCTGCGGAAGCTTGATGCTGACGCGGTCGAGCCCTTCTGCCTCGGTGACTTCGTCCAGCCCCGCGAAGAAGAGGATCTTATCCGCTTTGGCGGCCTTTTCCAGCGCCTCTTCGACGAGCTTGGGCGACTTTTTCCCGTAACGGTCAAAGCCCTGTGCATAGGTGCAGGCGTGATTTTCATCCTGCATGCATTCCAGGAAGTTATCCAGCTTGGTCGGATTGACGACGGAAGAACCCGCGCCCTGATAGCGGGGATTCTGCGCGTAATCGCCGACGACGCAGATCTTCTCCTCGCCCGTGAGCGGGAGGACGCCCTCGTTCTTCAGAAGGACGATGCTCTCCTCCGCGCACTTGAGTGCGAGCGCGTGGTGCGCATCGACGTCGAACGTCTTGGGCCCTGCAAGGATGGCCTGCTCGGAACGGAGCACCCAGTCGATGAGCCTGTCGAGGCATTCATCGACGATCGCCTCGTCGAGCGTGCCGTTTTCGAGCGCCGCGAATACGTCGTCGTTGCCGTATTTGCAGCTGGGCATTTCCAGCTCGTTGCCGCAGCGGAGCCCTTCGACTCTGTCGTTGCAGCCTGCCCAGTCGGTGACGACCACGCCGTCGAATCCCCATTCGTCGCGGAGGATGTCCACGAGCAGGTGATGATTTTCGTTGGCGTGCGTGCCGTTGAGCTTGTTGTAGGAGGACATGACCATCTGCGTCTTGCCTTCCTTGACGGCGATCTCAAAGCCGGTGAGGTAGATCTCGCGGAGCGCGCGTTCGTCGACGACGCTGTCGATGACCATGCGGCGCTCTTCCTGGTTGTTGGCGGCAAAGTGCTTGATGCAGGCGGAGATGCCGCGGCTCTGGATGCCCTTCACGTAAGAAGCGGCGATCTTGCCCGCGAGGTAGGGATCTTCCGAGAAATACTCGAAGTTACGCCCGCAGCGGGGGTTGCGCTTGATGTTCATGCCGGGGCCGAGCACCACGTTGACGTGCTGCACGAGTGCCTCCTCGCCGAGCGCCCGCCCGAGCTCGAGCCCGAGCGATTCGTCCCAGCTGTTCGCCATCGTCGCCGCCGTGGGGAAGCACGTGGCGGGGATGGAGGCATTCAGCCCGAGATGGTCGGACTTTGCGGCCTGCTTGCGCAGGCCGTGAGGTCCGTCCGAAAGATACGCCGAAGGGAGGCCGAGGTCCTCGTGCGGGACGGTGGACCAGAAATCCTTCCCCGAAAGCAGATCCGCTTTCTGGCGTCTTGTCAGTTTACTGATAATGTCCGCGTGTTTCATGTTCTGTTCCCTCGCGTTATTCCGCCTCGAGGACAGGGCGGTTGTTGCGTTTACGCAGCTCGTTGAATTCTTCGAGCGCCGCAGCTTCCGCAGCCGCCTGCTTTTCTGCCGCTCTGCGCTGCTTTTCTTCCAGCGCAGCCTTTTCTTCGGGGCTCATCGCCTCGAGCTTGGCAGCCTTTTCGGCTTCTTTTTCGGCCTTCTTCGCTTCGGCCTGCGCCTTCTTGGCTTCGGCTTCTTCGCGCTTCTTGGCCATCATATCCTGATACTTCTGTTCCTCTTCTTCAAAGTTGAGGCCCTGCTTCTCGCACTTCTTGCGGAGCTCTTCCTTTCTCGCTTCTTCCGAAGCCGCTTCCGCTTCCGCTTCTTCCATCTTCAGGCGTTCTGCGGGGTCGATGTATTCCACGCCGTCCGCTTCCGCCTTCGCCTTCTGGTCCTGCGTGATGGCGAGATGGTCGAACTTGGAGAACTTTTCAACGCCCATGAAAATGAAGATGACTGCGATGAGGCCGTAGCAGATGGTCTCGCCGCCGAAGAAGATCCAGGTCATAGCCGTCTGGACAGCCTCTGCGTTCATCGTGTCTGCCGTATAACCAGTCGCTGTAAGCGTGATGTTGAGGATACCCGTAGCGATACCCGTCATACCCGCCATGATGGCGCCGTAGATGGTCATGGTGAAGCCGTCGGTACGGAACCCGTGCATGGCTTCCTGGTGATCGAGCACGTCCGCAAGGAGCGCAAGCGACAGATACATTGCGGGCGTGGAGCCGAGCGCCTTGATGACGAACGCCGTGCAGGCGAGCGCAAAGTTATCGGGCGCGATGAAGCCGATGGCGCCGCCGATCGCCGAGAGGACGGCGCCGAAGAGGATCGCCTTGCCCTTGCCGATCTTATTGGAGAGCGGCCAGGCGAGCACCATGCCGACCGCCGTGGGGATGGCGCCGACGATGGAGAGCGTGCCGTGGAAGCCGCCGCCGATCGCCGTGGAATAGTTGCCGTTTGCATCCGCAAACAAGGACGAGCAGTAATAAAGCTGTGAGGTGTTCTTCATCATACCGCCGAGCTGGTAGAGGAAGAAGAAGAGGATGATGATCCACCAGAACTTATCCTTCATGCAGACCTTGACCTGCTGAAGGAGGGGAACTGCCTTTTTGGTTTCCGTCTCGCCCCTGGTGATGGATTCTTCCGTGACGCGCTCTCTCGTGAAGTAGTACTCGATGAGGACGCCGAGCGCCGTGATGACCATGAGCGCGATGACGAAGATCTTCCAGTTGTTATAGGAAGCCTCATAATCGAGTCCGCCATCAGCCCCCGGGACAAAAAGAAGGTTGAGGAAGAAGGGCAGGATCATCGTGGTGAGGCCCATCGCCGCGAGCATGGTCGCGTTGGAGATGGTCGCGAGCAGCGATCTGTGGTTGCTGTTACGCGTGGAGAGCGTCACGAGCGCTGCATGAGGAGTATAATAGAAGGGATAGGCGATCGCGAACCACAGGTTGTAGCCGATGGCGATCATGCTAAGCGCCAAAATACTACCCTCGGCGTTTGCCTCTCTAACAAGCGGCGTACAGATAAACAAGACGATGAGCGCGAGCAGCCCGAGCGGGATGGAAAGCAGAAGCAGCGGCCTTGCCTTCCCCGCGCGCGTCTTACACCGGTCCATCAGACGGCCGACGAGAATGTTGCCGATGACGACGAAGATGACCGAAATGACGGGAAGCCAGTTAAAGAACTCGGCCGCCCATACGGTCATGTTGAGAATGTCGGACATGTACTTGTTAAAATAACCAGACAAGACCGAATTCGCGAGCAAGGCGAGCGTGGGGCCGATAAAGTACCCAAGCGCGCCTTCGGGGAAAATTTTAGCATTCGCCGACTTTACTTTCGTAGAAAGCAAAGGGTTGTCGAAAAAGCTTTTCTTTTCCTTTGTCATAATACTCCTCCTGTTTTTTGAAATATCCAATGCCGATTGCTTCGGCAGAGTTCCGAACCTCTTGTCTCCGACGGGAGACGCGCTGACAGCCGCACGAACTGCCTGAACGATTCGCACGGCGAAACACAGAATCTGTGTTATAATGTTACAATGTAATAGTTCAGTATTATAATAACACGCGAAAAGGCGATTGTCAAGATGTAAATTTTAATTATTTTACACCTTTTTTACGATTTTTTTCCCTGCCGCCTTTTTTCCGCCCGCCGGCGCCGCCAAACGGGCGTCCGGGCGGCGCGCAAACCCCCTTCCGCCTCCGTGATCCTGCATGCATGCCCCCCTTGCAGAGCCCTTTCTGTCTGTTGCCCGCAAACCGCACGAAACGTCGCGATTCCGTCGCGATCTGCCGTTTTTCCGCAAAAAAGGTGCCCGCGCCCCGTCAGACGCAGCAGCTCCGCCGCACGGCGGCACAAACCGCACACGTCCCCGCCTTTCCGCGCCGCAGCGCGTACACGGGCGGCAGGAAAAAACACGGCTTGCAAACCGCACACATCCCCCGCTTTTTTGCCGTGGCCTGTACCCATGTCTGCAAATTGAAAGGGCCGCCCGCAATGCGGGCGGCCCTTGGCTTATCCTGCACGATCAACTCAGCATCTGCTTGATCTTCTGCTTGTCGGGCTTCCCGGAAGTGGTGAGCGGCAGCGAGGAGACGATCTTCACCCGGACGGGAAGTTCCAGGCGGGTGAGAACGCCCTCCATCTCATGCAGAAGCTCCGCTTCCGTGCGGGCAAAACCCGTCTTGAGGACGACCATGGCGGCGGGCGCTTCCGTGCTCCGCTCGTCCTTTACGCTGACGACGCTTGCCGTATAGACGCAGGGAAGGCTCATGATCTTCTTTTCCACGCCGACGGTGGAAATGTTGTTGCCGCTGCGGATGATGATATCCTTCTTTCTGCCGCTGATGTACAGCGTGCCGTCCGCATCGAAATACCCCAGATCGCCCGTATGCAGATACCCCTCCGCGTCGATGGCCTCGCGGGTGGCTTCTTCGTCGCCGTAATAGCCGAGCATGAGCGTCATGCCGCGCACGCAGATCTCCCCTTCCTGCCCGCAGCCGAGGCGTCTGCCGTCCTCGTCGATGACGACGGCTTCCGTCATGGGGTAAAGTTTGCCGACTCCTGCGGCGCGTTCTTCGACGGGCGCATAGAAGTTGGAAGTGCTGATACCGACGCATTCGCTCATGCCGTAGCCGGGCATGAGGCGCAGGCCGAGCTCGCCCTCGATAAAGCGCATCTGATCGGCAGTGAACGGGCCGCCCGCCATCAGCCCAAGGCGCAGGGAAGAAAGATCGTACTTGTGATTGCGCCCGTCCTTCAGAAGCTCCAGGAAGAACGTCGGCACGGAATAGATCACGGAGATCCTGCGTTCCTGGATGCAGCCGAGGACGTACTCCACGTCGGTATTCGCGGGGAAGAAGAGCTCGTGCCCGCAGAAGAGCGAGCAGGACGCGACGGCAAACCCGAACACGTGATTCAAAGGCAGCAGCGCGATGGCGACGTCCGACGCGCCCTGCCCGAACAGCGGCATGGCGTCAGCGGGGTTCGCCACGCAGTTTTTGTGCGAAAGGAGCACCGCCTTTGACGTCCCCGTGGAACCCGAGGTGAAGATGATCATAAACGCATCGTCCGCCTTGACCTGCTCTGCCGCCGCCTCGAACGCCTCGCGCCCTCCCGACGGCTGAGAAAAGTCCATCTCCTCCGTAAAACCGCTGCCGGAAAACTTCCAGTCCCCGCTCGCGGAGATGCCGCCGTCCGCCTCCTCGTTGGTGAGGGAAAAATCGGGGGTCATTTTGACGCCGGTATCCTTGAGATAGGTCTTGACGGGGAAATGCGCGTCCGTGAGCACGGCGACGGCGCCGACGGCAGCCGCCGCGACGGCGAACAGCACGGTGTCCGCGCAGCGCGTCGCCCGCAGTGCCAGAAGGTCCCCCTTCTTCATGCCGCGCGCCGCGAACCGCACGGCAGCGGCTTCGACCCGGCGCAGCGCCTCGCGGAAGGTGATCGCTTCCGTTTCGCAGGTGAGCCAGTTTTTCTCCGGCGTCTCCCGGGCATGCTCTTTCAGATAGTGATACAGGGTTTTTTCACACTGTTTTTTCTTGATTTCCGTGATCATAAAAATCCTCCCTTTGTTTTTTTATCAGAACTGGAAGTAAGCGAACCCGCTCACGTCAGAACCCGTGATCAGCGCGACCCAGCAAAGCGCGATGGTGAGCACGCCGAACAGCAGCGCAGCATAGGCCGGCTGCCCCACCGCCGCCTTCCCCTGCGGGGCGGAAAGCGGCTCCGGCGCCGGTTTTTCCAACGTCAGCCTGCAGATGACCGCCATGCCGACGAAGCTGACGATCAGCTGCAGAAGGTCGGTCATGCTCATGCCGAGGCTCTTCAGCGTCGCGTCAAAATACTCCGCGCCGAATCCCCAGGCGGTAAACATCTTTGCATACGCCTGGCCGATCTGCGTGATATCGCTCGAGCGGAACATCACGCTGCACAGCGTGAACAGCAATATGATGACGGCCTGCCGCAGGAAACGGATCGTCGGGTTTGCAAGGTCGATGCCGCGTTTTGCGCATACCGCGCGGACGGGTTTCCGGAGCAGCGACTCGATGCACACGAACACGCCGACCGTGACGCCCCACAGCACGAACGTCCAGTTGGCGCCGTGCCAGAAGCCGCAGAGCGTGAATACGATGAGCGTATTCAGGAGTTTGCGCGCCATGCCCTTGCGGTTGCCGCCCAAGGGGATGTAGACGTACTCCGTGAACCATACGTTCAGCGTGATGTGCCAGCGGCGGAAAAACTCCGTAAAGCTCGTGCTTGAAAGCGGCCGTATAAAGTTTTGGGTGAGCTTGACCCCCATGAGCCGCGCGGAGCCGAGCGCGATCTCGGAATACCCCGCAAAATCGTTGTAGATCTGGATGAGGAATAGGAACGCCGCGGCAAAGACGGCAAGCGAATTGGCCGCGGAAAGATCCGCAAAGACCTTGTCCACGAAGATGCCGCAGAAATCCGCCACGACGACCTTGCGGAAGAACCCGGAGATCAGCCACTTGATCCCTTCCGTAAAATCTTCATAGCTGAATTTATGCTCCTCGCGCAGCTGCGGCAGAAGCGCGCCGGGGCGCTCGATCGGCCCCGCCACGAGCTGCGGGAAATAGACGACGTACAGCGCAAAATAACCGAAATGCGGTTCCGGCTCGAAATCCCCGCGGTAGACGTCCACGACGTAGGAGAGCGTCTGGAACGTGTAGAAACTGATGCCGACCGGCAAGATGACGTTGAGCACGATGCTGTCCTGTTCCGCGTTGAACAGCCGTATGACGCCCACCGCCGTCTCCAACAGGAAGTTGATGTACTTGAAGAAAACGAGGATGCCGAGGCAGATCACCAGCGTGACGATAAGGAGCGCCTTCCGCACCTTCCGGCTCTGCGTCTTCTTCATCAGGTTGGACGCGACGTACGCCGTGACCGTGGTCGTCATGATGAGGATGATGAGCCACGCGTTCCAGCTCATGTAGAAGTAATAGGATACGATGAGCAGCATGATCCAGCGGAATCTGTGCGGGAGCAGCCAGTACATCCCGACGACGACGGGAAGGTAGATGAGGAATTGCCACGAATTGAAGTTCATTTCCCGTCCCTCCTGCGGATGTACGTGACTGCGCTGATCAGAAAGAAGATCATGGACACGGTGCCCACTTCACCGAGCGTCGCGCCGAGCAGCGCCGCATAGCTCGCCGCCGCGATGAAGATCAGCATGGACGCGGCAAGCACCAGCCAGTGCATCTTTTTGAAAAAGCACGTGACCATGAGCGCCAGCGCAAGGATGAAGCCCATAAAGATCACGGGCGTTGTAAAGATCACGCTTTCCATCGCTCAACTCTCATATCCGACCAGGTATTCTTTGTATGCGCCCCAGTTGTAGTGCGTGGCAAACAGCTCGACCGCGTCGGCGGGCACGCAGATGCGGAAGCCATCCGTCCCCGCGAAGAGGTCCTGCCCCACGCCGCACGGGATCTCGTGCCTGAGCCGTATCTCCTGCAAGCGGGTACAGCCGGAAAAACTGCCGTCGAAGATCATCATGATGCTGCCCGGGATCACGACGCTTGCAAGGCGGGTATGCCCTTGGAAGACGTCCGCTTCGAACAGCGTCACCCGGCGCCCCTCGTACGAGGAGGGAACGATCAGGCTGTTCTTCTCCCGCCCCGCTTCCGTGAGCCCGGTGATGACCGCAACTTCCGTCCCCTGCGCTTCATCCGCCACGATCTCGTACGTGAAGCAGGCGGCGTCGGTATCGTCGCCCTCTTCCACCTCGCCGCCCGAGGGGATCTGCGGCTTTTCGGGGACCTCGATCTGCGTTTCCGTATCGATCATCAGCTGCGTCTTGAGGTCCTCCACCAGCTGCCGCGTGTAGACGTACATCCCGCTCGAATTCATGTGAAGGTTGGAATCGTAAAACCACTCGTAATCCATCACGTAGTCGGACGGATGCCCCATGATCTCCATTTCAAAGAGCCCGCCCAGCGCATCATAAAATGCATTGAGCGTCTCCTGCGTGGTGCCGTCTTCAAGCCCCAGGCGATTGGCAGGCGAAAACCCGTAATAGATCTCCGCGCCGACGGAACGCACGTAGGACGCGTATTCGTTCACGTAATCGACGAATCCTTCCCCGAAGATATCCGTCCGGAAGGAAATGAGCGAATTGGCGTCGTAGCCGAACGGCATGGTATTGTACGGGCGATCGTAAGTCATATAGCCGACCTCGTTCCCCTCGCCGTCGTCGAAGGACGACTGCATGTACACGCCGTCCGTCTCCGGTTTGGTGCCGTCCGCCGTATAGGAAAACTTGCTCTGTGCATAGTCGACGAAGGCCTTTGCCATCGCCTCTTTGTCCTCGCCGGGCATGTAATCGAGCAGAGAATAGTCCGCATCGGCGGCAAACCACATCTCGCTGGCGGAAAATTCCAGCGAGAGGCTGGGCGCATACTGTTCGGGCGCAAACACGACGATATCGCCCTCGCGGATGCCCGCCTTGGAGAGGTTGATCATGGCCTTGGTGCCGATCGCGCCGTACAGCCCGAAGACGACGGCCGTGTAGCCGGGGATCTCCGCACGGATGAGCTCCGGCAGGATGCCGAACGCCATGGCGCTGTTGCCAACAAATATGATCCGCTTACCCTCCGTGTCTTTGAGGCGGCGGACCATATGCGTGAGCTCCCCGTAATACGTCTCGTCATACCGCGACGGCGTCAAAAAAACAGAACCGAGGAGAGACAGCGGGATGGCTGCGAAAAAGATCACAGCCAAAGCCACGCCCAAGACGATCCTGATGATTTTACTGCTTTTTTTCATACCCTACTCTCTGCCGCATGTTTTTGCGCGGACCGCCGGCGTTCGCGGCCGCCCTCATTCGCCCAGATGCTCTTTCAGCCGTTTCAGAAGCAGCGCCGTGTGTTCTTCCGCCGCTTCGGACCCCAGGTGATAATCGGAATTATAGAACCTGCCGCCGCGGTACAGGCAGTCGTTGATGCCGACCAGAACGGTATATTCGCTGAACGCCCGCTCGTTATATGTATCGAACGTTCGCGCAAGCGTCCGGCATTGCTCCAGCTTCTGCCCTTCGTCGCCGCCGCCCCCGTACAATTCGTAGGCGAGCCCGTCGACGTTGAGCGCCGCGTTGGAAAGGAATACCCGCACGCCCTTTTCCTCGAATGCGCGGTAGACGGATTTGCGCCGCGCGACGGCCTCTCCGGATAAAAATTTCGTCTCGATCATCGCCTCATGCGTGAACGGCGTATCCGTGCCGCGCTCCGGCTTGTATGTGGTAAATTCGCCCGTCTCCTGATCCACATACCCCCAGTTCCCCAGATCGTCGATCTCCTGAACGTAATCGGCGTACGATTTGTCCGCCCGCATCGCCCGCGTGAGATTGAACGACGTGAAGGAATCGAACAGATTGTCCACCCCGCGGATGTCGATGTCGGAAACGAGATCGAAGTTGCTCTCGAGCCCGTGCCAGATGCGCACGTCGGAGATCGACGTTTCCCCCATCATCTGCGCGATGCCCACCTCGGGGATGTGGACGAGGATATCCCCTTCGCGCATATACGGCTCGATCATCTCGAACTGCATGTACGCGTTGAAATGCGCGTTGATCGCCATGTTGATGACGACGTACCCCATGTCTGCAAGATCGTCCGTCATCTGCCTGGTATCGACGCTGAAAAACGACCCCGACCCGCCGAACACGACGATCTTTTTCGCCTCCTCGTGTTCGATGAGGATGTCGTATTTGTCCGCAAGGTTGGAATGCCTGTCAAAATCCGTCCATTTCGGCGTTTCCACCGCATTGATGTGCAGCGTCGAAAAATCGGGACAATCGAGGAAACTTTCGTCCGAAATGCTCTCGACGTTGTCAAAGAGATACAGTTCTTTCAGCGCGCAGTTGCGGAAGGCCTCGTGCTTGACGGCGAGCTCCGTATTCGGCAGGATCACCGTCTCTGCCGAACAATCCTCGAAGCAGCCGGTGTTGATCCGGGTCACGGGGATCCCCTCGATCCTTGCGGGGATGCAGACCGTGACGGCGTCGCCGTGATACCCGGTCAGCCGCATGCCGGAGCCGTCATTTTCCGGTTCGTACGTGAAATCGGAAGCGTCCGACCAGGGCGCCCATTCCGCAAACAGCATGGAGGTCCCCCCTTCGTTCACGCTGATGCGTCCGCCCAGCCCGACGTGCTCCCCGCTGCCGTCCGCCGCGGTATTCCAGCCGATGAGCGTATATCCCTCGCGGGAAAGATCCCGCCCGATGTCCGTATTCTGACGGATATGATGGGAAAGATCGTACGGCACGAGGACGAAATCCTCCTCCGTGCGCTGAAAATCGCCGCCGTTGGCGTCGTACACGATCGTTCCCGAAGATTCAACAAATTCAAGCCGCACCCGCTGCGAGCGCAGCACGCGGGGAAGTATGACCCGCGTCTGGGTCTCTTCGTAAAAGATGCCGCTGCCCGCGTAGTCCGTCTCGCTGAGAAACAGGCCGTCGTCAGGCTCTATCGCGACCGTAAGGTCTTCTCCCTTCTTCACGAAAAAGGTATTGCCGCCCTGCACCCCGCCCTTGACGCGGTAAAGCCCGTTATCGACGAACGTCACCTTTACGGTGTCGCTCGGCTGATACGCGGGCTGCTGCGGCCCCGAGCAGGCGGAACAGGCGACCAGCGCCGCCGCCGAAAGGATGTAGGCGATTGTACGTACGGCTTTCAAAGTACTCCCCCTTCGTGTGTAAAGTCTGCATGAAACAAGATTGCCGAGCCCCTCGATCGGGGCATGTCTGCGCGGCAGCGCATATGCGGGAGCCTGCGCACGGGCGTCCCTTCGGGCCGCGGACAGATCTTCCGCGCCCGCCAACTATGATTATATGCCTCCCCGCCGCATTTGTCAATGGGCAATTTTCGCCTGCCCGCGCGTCCGCACCCCGGAAAAGGAAGAAACAAAGCAAAAGTTACCCCTTGCCGTTGATGCGGCAAGGGGACCTTTGCATGGCCGCGGCGTTTCACGGTTCACGTGCCGCGCCGCGGCGGTTTGCTGCATGTTGCCGCCCCGTCCGCCGGATATGCCGACGGACGCGTGCGGATCAATTCATCTGCCTGAGCGACTTACGGATGGAGAAGAAGCCCCAGAAGCCGAGCGCGAGGACCGCGACCACGTCGACCACGATCAGAGCGGCGATCCACCACTCGAGGCTGTAGCCGACGATATCCACGTTCATGGAGTTGCTGTTGGCGACCGTATAGAGGATGTTCTTGGCCGACTGGCGCAGGATGTACACGTCCTCGATGCTGGTGTCGTCCACGTCGTTCCAATAAAGCTCGGGAAGCGAAACGAGGATGAGGTCGTTGCCTGCATAGACCATCTGACGGGAATTCATGTAGGTCTCCGTCTTATAGTCGCAGATGGCGAGCCCCACAAAGCCCCATTCGTCGCGCAGGATCTGCGTCATCAGGCGGTAGTCGCCGCCCGTCCAGCGGGTGCCGATGCGGTTGAAGGAGCTCATGATGCCCTTGCTGCCCACGTACTCGGTGATGCCGTCCTCAACGGCTGCCTGGCAAGGCGTATCGTCGCCCTTGACCGCGATCTCAAACGGTTTGAGATAGAGTTCGCGCAGCGCCTGCTCGGTGACGTACGTCGCGATGCCGGAACGGTCGGTCTCCTGGTCGTTGACGGCGAAGTGCTTGAGGTCGGTGTAGACGCCCTTGGACGCCGCGCCGTTGATGACCTGCACCGCCATCTTGCCGGAGAAGACGGGGTCTTCCGAATAGTACTCGAAGTTACGGCCGGAGAACGGGCTTCTGTGCAGGTTGACGGCGGGCGCGTACCAGCCGGAGTACGGCAGGTTGTTGCCCGTGGTGGAACCCCAGACGCCGTTGTCGCCGACGATGCGTCCCATCTGGTAAGCAAGGTCCTTGTTCCAGGTCGCCGCGATGAGCACTTCGGAGGAGAACGTCGTGTTCCCGGTGAAGAAGTTGTTCATGAAGTTGACGAAGCCGATGGGGCCGTCCGAGTCGTTGGTGAGGTTCTTGCCGATCTTCTCGATGGCGGCCGTCTTGAACGCGCCGTCGTTGATGAGCGTGGTCATTTCTTCAACGGTGAGGCGGCGCATGAGCGCTTCCCAATCCTCATCGTTATAGGAGACCTTGCCGTTCTCGTCGAGGAGATCGCGGAGCGTGAGCTCTCCTTCCCGGTTGAGGACGTGTGCGATGACGTCCTCGTCCGAAACGGAAGAAGGATCGGCGGGATTGATCTCCGCGCGCACGCTGTCCGCCCAGGCCTTCGCGTCGGCGGCGACGTCGGTGTTGTTGTGCGTCTGGTCCGCGATGGCTTCCTTTTCGCCCTCGAGGTACGCGCGCTGTTCAACGGAGTCTGCCTCGGGGAAGGTGCCCTCGAAATCGGTGCGGCTCATGCCCTTGCGGATGACGCTCTCGCCCTTCGTATCGTCGAGATAGACGTTCTGCAGGCGGTAATCGCTGTCGTCAAGCTGATCCTCGTTGCCGCTGTAACGGTTTGCGACCGTGTTCCCGGTCACGGGGTCCGTTTCAAAGCGGATGTTCGAGGAGAGCGAGACGGTCGCCGTCGCGTACACGTTGGCGGGATCGTCGACGTGCGAATTCCTGGCGGCGTAGAAGATATAGTCGCCCGGATCGAGCTCGTAGCCCTTGAACTCGTTGCTGTTCGCATCGTTGTAGTCATAGGACGCGAGGTCGTACGCATCGACGGTGAAAGTCACCGTATCCTTGCCGCCGTTCGCCTCCAGAAGATCGGTCTTGGCGAAGTCGACGAGCTGCACGCGCGACTTTTCGATGCCGCCCGCGGTGTAGGGAAGCGTGACGTAAAGCTGCACCACGTCCTTGCCCGCGATGTCGCTGATGTTTTCCACGTTCACCGTCACGGTGAGCTTGGAATCCGTCGCATCCAGGCTGCCGGAGATCTGCATGTCCTGCTTGAAGGTGGAGTAGGAAAGCCCGTACCCGAACGGATAGCGCACGTTCTGCGCGTACCAGTTGGGGTTGACCGCACTCTCTTCATAGGCGCGCGTCTCGTAATAACGGTAGCCGATGTAGATGCCCTCTTCGTAAGCGACGTAATATTCCGTGGAATCGTCGCCGTTTTCGGTGAACGCCGTGCCCTTCACGCCGCCGTTGACCTGCGTGTTGTCGCCGAAGTTCTGCCAGGTGGGATCGAGCGTGAAGTCCTTGGCATAGATGTCCGTCGTCTTGCCCGAAGGGTTGGTGTTGCCGTTCAGGAAATCGCCGATGGCATTGATGCCGGAGACGCCCGTGCCGCCGATCCACATCACCGCGTCGATACGGGGATCGTCGGGCTGGTTGTTGAACTGGTCGATGAAGTCGCACTGGAAGCTCGTCAGCGTGTTGAGGATGACGATGACCTTGTCAAAACGGTCGGTGACCATCTTGAGCATGTCCTCCTCGTTCTTGTCGAGCTGCAGGTAATGCCTGCCCTCGACGCCGCCGTTTTCAAGATCCTGTGCCCTGGGAAGGTCGAAGCTCTCGCCGCCGATGCGGGAGATGACCACGAGCGCCGCGTCGTCGTATTCCCGGAAGGAAGAGACGATATCGCTCGTATAGCGGTCGATGGGCGTCTCGCCGATGGGAAGCGTGGGAGCCGTGTCCGCGCCGGTGGTCAGCGTGGGGTTCTCCCCTCTGCCTTCGCCGGACGCGCTGCCTTCGTAGAAGCTCTGGAGCGTGGGGTTGACGTCGTACCCGCCGTCGGCAAGCGCCTCATACAGCGTGGTCGCCGTCTCGCCCGAGCCGCCGCCCGAGCCCGAACCGCCGTAAACGAGGTTTGCGGAGTTCTTGCCGAAGACGGAGATCTTCGGGCGTTCGGTCGCCGTGTCCGCCTCCGATTCGGGGGTGCGGATGGGCAGGCCGTTGCCGTCGTTCATGAGCAGGATAAAGCCTTCGCTGGCGATCTCGACGTTGAGCGTATCGCCCGCTTCCTTGGATTCCTGCTTGCTCGTGTAGTCGGAGGTATAGATCTGCTCTACGCCCTCGCGCATGATGGGGCCGGGGCCGCCGAGCACCGTGCCGATGATCGAGCGGAGCGGGCCGGTAACGAGGATGGTAGCGACGAGGAGCAGCGCAATGACTGCGATCGTCACGCTGAACCATACCGTACTGCCGCGGCGTTTGAAAATCGCTTTAAACACTTTCATGGTTTTCTGTTACCTCCTTACGAAAGGGTGACGTTGTCGTAGATCGGCGACCAGGACAGCGTCGCTCCGCCGTGCGTATCGATGCGGATGTAGTCGGTGATGAACGACGTTGCCGCCATCGTGCCGCCGAGCGCCGCATTGTTTTCGACGACGATGCGGACGACGTTCTCCCCTGCGACGAGGTCAACATTGCCGATGGTGTATTCCCGGAACGGGCTCACCCAGTTCTGTTCGACCGAGCCGGGCGTGCCGCCGAAGTCGATCGGCGTATAGTTGACCGCCTTATCGTTGACGTAGAACGCGACCTTTCTGTCGCCGTCGGGCCCGATGGTGATGCCGCCGAAGATCTCCATGGCGAGGTTCGCATACAGCGTTGCGCCGCTGACCGCCTTGTCGGAATTGATGCGGAACTCAAGCGTTGCGCCGTATCTGTACTGATAGGAGACGAAGCGGCCGACGCCTGCGGACATGGTCACGCCGTCAAGCTTGTAGTTTTCATCGACCATGGCGCCGCTGCCCTTGCTGTCCGTGACGATGACCGCCGTGTAGCTGTTCGCGCCGGAGTAGCCGGGCATGTTCGACTGCTGCGTGAGGTCGACGTACTCTGCCTGGAAGATATTCGTCTGCACGGGCTCGGAAGTCCAGTGCGCGTAATAGGTGCCGTGCGCCGTCAGGTGCAGGTTCGTGAAGTCGACGAGGTTGCCGCCGTACGCCTGCGTGTACCAGCCTGCAAACGTGTAACCGGGGCGTTCGGGGTTGGTTTCGGGAGGCGTGACCGCATCCAGGATGGTGAGGCCTTCAAAGCTTGCATACACGCTCTGCGGCGCCGCCGTATAGTTGTACTGGAAGGTGGCGATATATTCCTGCATCTCCCAGACGGCGTAGTAGGTGACGTCGTCTTCGAGGGAATCGTATTCGATGGGGAACAGATCGCCCGTCTCCACGACGCCTTCGTCGCCGGGCTGCGCTTCGGGGGTGGTGGACCATCCCACAAGCCGATAGCCGGGGTATGCGCCGGTCTCGGTGATCCTCGTGCCGTCGGCGGTCACCACGTCTCTGTCGCGGACGTCGTCGCCCTTTTCCAGCTCGAAGTCCATCTTGTACCCGTCGCCCATCTGCAGATCAAGGGTGACGTAGCGCATATAGATGGAGCGGTATGCCGCGGTGAGGGTGGTATCCTCTGCGGGGACCGTCCACGTCGTAAAGTCGATGCCGTTGCCCGCGACGTTGCGCCATTCGCGGAAGGTATAGATGGTCTCGCCCGTATCGGGATCCTTCTCGGTGCGGACGGGCGCGGTCGGGATCTGATCGGCCGCGAGCAGGCTGCCGTACGCCGCCTGCACCGTCTTGGTCTCCGAGCCGTCCTCGAACTTACCCTCCCCTGCATCGAAGGTGATGGCATAGGAACGGGTATCCCACTGTGCGTAGAGCGTGATATCGCCCGTGGGCGTATACGGGAACGAGATGGCATCGCCGCTGCCGTCCTCCTTGGTGTTCCATTCCTTGAAGGTATACCCCGTCATGGCAGGGTCGGAAGGTTCCTCTACGGAGCCCCCCTCCTTATCGACGTACACCGTGCGGGGAATGGACGCATCGTCGTTGAAATCGAGCGTGACCGCCCATTCGTCGGTCGACCCCGTCTGCGGGGCGCACGCCGTGAACGAACAAGAGAACAGCATTGCGGAGATGACCGCAAACGTCATGACGCGCAATCTGTTTTTATGTTTCGTCATATTCGTTTCTCCTTTAAAGAATCTTAACATGCTAAAATTGAAATTACGGCTCCGGCTACTAGGGTTCGCCGAAGCCGTAACATCAGTTCTCAGCTAATTGTACGGTCGTTTCCGGCCGAGTAAAATCAGCCTTTCTTCTTGCCGATGAGCACGAACGCGAGCGCTGCGCCGCCTGCAAGCAGACCAAGGATACCGAACACGAGGCCGACTACGCCGAGGCCGGAAGCCGCGTCTTCGCCGTCTTCGCCGGCTGCGCCCGCAGGGCCCGCAGGGCCGGTTGCACCGGTATCACCCTTGTCGCCCTTGTCACCCTTTTCGCCGGGTGCGCCGGGTGCGCCGTCCTGGCCGTCCTGACCATCCTGGCCGTCCTGGCCGTCTTCACCGTCCTGCGCGACTGCCTGGATGCCGGTGTCTTCACCATCGATCCACCAGGTGCCGTTGTAGATGGTGACGGTGGGCCAATTCCACGTTGCCTTGAGGGCAAGGTCAGCGGAGATCGCCGTATCGCGATCGACGGGAGCGTTCGTCTTTGCATCGACCCAGCCTGCGAACGTGACGCCCTTGATGTCGACCGTAGGCGCAAGGATATCGCCGACCGTGGTGCCGCCGACAACGACGGTTGCCGTGGTCATGCCGGGGATCCCGATCTCATACGTGATCTGGTTGCCGCCGTAGAGGGTGATGGTTCTCGTGTACTCGACGGTCTGAAGCGAGTAAGAAGGTCTCCAGGAATTGCCGCCCTGCACGACCTGCTCGCCCGTCTGCTTGACGGTAAGCTTGGTCTCGCCTGCGGGAAGCGTACCCGTGATCATGCCGTTTGCATCGATCGAGAAGCCTTCCGCCTCGCCGACGAATGCGTACGTGACCGACTTGAACTGGCCGACCGTATCACGCGAAGGAGTGACGTTGGGATCGACCACCTCGGGTTTGACGGTGCCGCCGAAGAAGTTCATCTGCGCGCCGGTCTGAGCCGCAAGGCGAACGAGAACTTCGAGTTCGATGTCCTCTTCGATGTAGCCCATGCCGCCGTTGCCCTGAACGCGCGCCGTGATGGTGTAGCTGTTGGGTTCAGCGTACGTACCGCTGACGACGACCGCGTCGTTCACGACTTCTGCCTTCACGCCGTCCGAAGCGCTTGCGGAGATGAGGTCGAAGCCGTCCGTCCCGAAGGACGCGCTGATCTTCTCTGCCAGTTCAGCCTTGGTGATGATCTCAACGTCCGTGAACCGTTCGCCCGCGTTGACGGTGAGTTCCATCGTCCCGTCGACGAACGCCTTGGTCTCGAGGCCGTTGTTCATCTCGTTGCCGTTGGCGACGACGTAGAGGATGCGCTGCGCCGTGTCACGCGTCCAGAACCACTGCGTGGGGCTTGCAACTTCCTTCATAGAGCCGTCTGCCTGCGCCTGGTTGATGTAGACCATGTTGTTCTTCCAGGTGCCATTGGTGTAAGCCGTGGATCTGCCGAGCGGGATGGTGTGCGCACGGACGATGGTATCGCCGTTCCATGCGGAGGTATCTTCCGAATACATATCCGTGACGGAGACGCCGTCCATGCCCCACTCGTTTTCATAGAGCTGGATGTTGGTCGCATAGCCGACGGAGGTCGCAAGACCGATGTGGTTGAACGCGGACATGGTGCCGTTGCCGTTACCGTCGGTGATGCAGAGTTCGAAGACCTTGGCGTAAATTTCGCGGATGGCCTGCTCGGTGGCGAAGGTCATCGTGCCCATACGGCTGGTCTCCTGATCGTTCAGGAAGATGTGCTTGATGTAGGGGTGCATACCCATGTGGGTCGCGCCCTTGATGACGTTGGAGGCGATGATGCCGCCCTGGACGCCATCCTGCGAATAATACTCGAAGTTACGGCCTGCAAGCGGGTTGCGGTGCGTGTTCATCGCGGGGCCGTACCAACCGTTGACGTTCATCCAAAGGGCTTCGTTGCCGACGGCGATACCCTGCTCGTACGCGAGCTCCGCATTCCAGGTGGAAGCGATGACGGGTGCGCCGACCCAGCCCCAGCCGACGACGGAGGTGCCGTCCGCAAGGACGCCGTTCTTCAGCTGGTTGGGACCGTCGGGATCGACCGTGCGGGGCTTGTCGACGGATTCAACTGCCGCCGTCGAGAAGGAACCGCTGGTGACGAGCGCAGTGAGCTCATCCCACGTGAACTGATCCATGAACGTCTTCCACTGAGGATTGTCGAGCTCGAGGCCCTTCATATCCTGCAGGGTGATGGCGTACATGCCGTTTGCGCCCTTGACGCCCGTGCCCTGCGTCCAGCCTTCCACATCATCTTCCGTCTTGAGCCACAGGTTCTCGTAGTTCGTCTCGATAGCTGCGGTCAGGCGGTTGTCGTTATCGAAGGCAGCCGTGCCGGCATTGGCGGGTGCGCCGCTGTTGTTGGCGATGTGCTGGTTATCGATGGCGCGCATCGCCTTCTCTTTGAAGGTTCTGTTGTCGTCGATGTCAAGCAGGTACCCGAGCTGCAGCTGCAGATCGTTGGGCTTGCTGGGCTCCCACTTTTCTTCGAGGGCGACCGCGCCGCCCTTGACGAGATCCTGACGGCTGAGGTAATGATCTTTCTTATTCAGCAGCCAGTTGCTGGAAAGCGTGTTGTAAAGCTCCCATTCATTGCCCGTCTGCGAATAGATGTTGTTGGGCGTGGTCGGATCGCCGTCCTGCTCATAGTTGAGGTCCGCAGCAACGGTGATCTCCTTGTTCAGGTATTCCGTGTGCGAGTTCTCCATGACCTTGAGCACGACCTTGCCCGCGTCGATCTCGTAACCGAAGTGATCGTTCTTGTTCGCGTCGTTGTAGTCGAACGAAGCCAGATCCTTGGCGTTGATGACGACTTTGACCGTCTCCGTAGCGTTGGGCTGGATGAGCGGCGTCTTGGTGTAGCCGACGAGGTTAACGGATGCCTTCTCCACTTCGCCCGCGGTATAGTCGGGGGTGCTGTAAAGCTGGACCACCGTCTTGCCCGCAACGGTACCGGTGTTCTTGACGTCGACCGAAACGGTGATGTCGGCTTCCTTGTTCGAATCGGCCAGCGACGCCACGTCGACCTGCATGTTGCTGAACTCGAAGTCGGTGTAGGAGAGGCCGTACCCGAACGGGAAGGCGACCGCTTCCTTATACCACGCGTCCGCCGTATCCTTATCCGTCGCCGCGAGGAGCTCTGCATACACGGTCTCGTAATAACGATAGCCCATGTAGATGCCCTCTGCATAGTCCATGGCGAGGTGGTAAGATTTGTTCTCGGTGTAGTTGGCAACGGAAGGATCCATCAGCATCTCTACCGTGCTGCTGCCGTCGCCGGAACCGCCGCCGGGCGTACCGTTGAGATCCTTGGTCACAAACTCGCCGTTGATGACGTAGTTCGACATGGTGTAGCCGAGCACGTTGTAGGCGGTGGGATCGGTGTAGAAATCGTTCATCCAGAAGTCAACGAGACGGCCGGAGGGATTGGTTCTGCCGGAAAGGATCCCGCCGAGCGCCAGGTTGCCGTTCCAGCCGGGCGTGCCCAGCCAGAGGATGGCGTCGAAATCTTCATCGTTGATGATGTTGGCGATCTCCATGACTGCAGGGGTCTGCAGCAGGATGATGACCTTATCAAAGTTGCCCTGCGCCTTCTGATACTTCACGTATGCAAGAAGTTCTTCTTCTGCATCCGTCAGGGTCAGGTAATGGTCCGTGACGTCCGCATGGCCCGCAACGTCATGCGACTGGTTGTCGACGAACTCCGAACCCGTTCTGCTGATCGTGACGATCGCGGTCTTGTAATCCTTGAAAGTCGACTCGACGCTTGCAAAGAAGTTATCCGCAACGGGATTGTACTTGTTGCCCTGGAACTCCGTCGCACCTGCGCTGTTGAGCTCCATGTACTTGTAATCGGCAGCCTTACCGTTTTCGTCGATGCCGATGCCCTTGGTCCCGACGAGGTTCTTCGCCGCGGTGTTGATCTGGAAGCCGTCCTCTTTGTTGTACTCGAGGCCTTCATAGACCGTCTTTTCCGACGTGCCGATCCACTCGTTCTGGGCTGCGATGGCGTTGTTGGTGGGGACGCCCTGTGCGCCCGAACCGCCGCCGCCGTACTCCATAAATGCGCTGAGCACGGTGACCTTCTTTTCTGCCGCTTCCTTGAGCGGGAGCGCGTTGCCTTCGTTCTTCATCAGGACGAAGCCCTCGCCTGCGATCTCAATGTTCAGTTCGCTGCTTGCCTTGATCGTATCCATGTACGAATCGTAATCGGATTCATACATGGTCTGCGCAGCTTCAAGCACGCCGGCCTTTGCATTGAGCGCACCGGGCGCAGCAAAACCGACGCTGGTGAATGCAAGCGCGGACGCAAGCAGACAGATCGCGGGTTTTGCAAAACGCCGATTGATAGTTTTGCTCTTCATACCACTCCTCCATAAGAATTTTTATTTATACGGAACCTCTTCCGCACAAATCATAAGATGTAAACTTCCCCGCAGTGCGGGACTTTGCGCCGTGCCCTTCCGCACAGGCGCCCGTACAGATCGCCCTTCTTCTGCCGTGAGACGGGGATCTCGCTCGATCCGACGCGCACGCGGCCGCGGTTGGGCCACTCCACATAGCGCAAATTGACCATGTAGTTTGCGGAACAGCGGAAAAACCCTGCCTTTTCCAGCCGCTCTTCCGCCCCGCACAACTGCCCGCGCGTGGTGATGGTGCCGTCGAACAGATGAAAGATCAGGCGATGCCCGCTCACCTGGACAAAACGGACGTCCCGGGCGTAGACGCGGCGGTAACCCGATTTTTCCTTGATCAGGATGCTCCCGTCGTCTTCTTCCTGCGCGCGGCGGTATGCACGCGCAAACGCCTGCGAGAACGCTTCGTCCCCGAGCGGAAGAGAAAGAAACCCCGAGGCTTCGACGGCGTACCCCAGCATGGCGTTTGCGGGATCCTTCGAAACCAGGATGATGCCTGCATGCGGCGCGGCCTTGCGGAGAAGGGCAAGCGATTCCTCCCCGCCCGTACAGTCGGTGAATACGACGGCGTACATTTCGGGCTGCAGCGCTGCGGCAAACGATTCGGCGCCCGGGTAGACGGAACAGCGGCACGGCATGCCAAATGCAGAACAATACGCCCCGGAAGACGCTGCAAGCGCATCCGAGAGCTTCTTGTCCTGCGAAAGAATTGCAATTTGGACCAACCGTTCTTCCATGCTCATTCGAGTTCCGTTCCGTTCCCCCTGCGGCGCCGCCGCGTACATCTAATGTTTTAATAGATGTACATCTTTTTCTTTGCTTTCTCTTTCCGTGATACATTCTATCACACGATGTTAGCCTTGTCAATAGGGAAATTTAAAAAAAGTAAAATTTTTTCACAGACGGTATACATGTATCGTTTTTACGAAAAAATTCGGCCGACACGCCTCGTTTTCTGCCGGCCGCGTACGCCTATTAAAACATTGGACGTACATCTTTTCCATATTATAATACCGTATGATACCGTGCCTGCGGCGGTGCGCCGCGCCTCAACAGGGGCGTTCGGCGCGTTCCCACATGCGGACATGGGTGCCTTTTTTGCTCGCTCCCCCGTACCATGTACGGGGGACTTTTGTTTTTTGGTACAAAAAATGCGCCCCGCGGCGATATGCCGCGGGGCGCGCTTTGTCTGTTGGATTCACTTATTCGGCAATCGGGATATTTGCGCACGCGTCGCCGAAGGGAGACCGCGCCCTGACCGTGACGTTTCCGCCCATGCCCGCCTTCACGACCGCCATCGCTTCGCCGTAATAGGTATCGGTATCGGCGCCGAGGTATCCGTCGGCATTGAAGGGGCAGGCATGCCCGAGGGCAAGCAGCTCGCCGCCCTCCACTTCCACCGCGATCCTGCCGCGCGCGAGCGGCTTTTTGGTGCCCGCAGCGTCCGTGTAGGCGAGCTTGACAAAGCACACCTCGCCCGGCTTTGCCTGCGCCGATTCCGGCAGGACGGAGAGCAGCGTCTCCTCCCCCGCCGTCTTTAAGCTGCTGCGGGAAAGCTCCCTGCCGGCTCCGTCGCGCGCGACCGCCGTGATCTCGCCGCCCTCGTAGGCGATCCTGAAATCGAAGCGGCAGTTCTTGCGGAACTTCTTTCTGCCGACGCGCCTGCCGTTGACGTACAGCTCCACGACGGGCGCGCGGGAATAGACCTCCACGCGGGCGGGCTTGCCGTCCAGCCCGTTCCACGACCAGGACGGGATGGCGTTGCTGAACTTCCAGGCGGAAGGAGAATGCGGCTCCTTGGTGTGGCTGACGGGGACGACGGCGATCTGCGGCGTTTCCTCAAGCTCGAAGGCGACGCGGGTATAGAGCGATTCGCCGAGCGGAGTGCCGATGAGGTCCAGCCTGCCGCTGCCCGCCGTGATCCAGCCCACGCCGTGGGTGAATTCCGGCGCGTATTCCTTGTATTCCCAGCTGCCCACGCCCACTTCGCCGAGGTAATCCATGCCCGCCCAGACGAAATCGCCGATGAGCGCGTTGTGCGCCTTGGCAAACTCCCAGAACCTGTACGCATCCGAACAGAACGTCTCGCTGCCGAGGATGACGCGGTCGGGATACTTCTTCACGTCCTTTTTGTAGCGCAGGATGCCGTAGTTGTAGCCCGCCACGTCCATGGCGGCATAGCATTCGCGCGTCTTGACGTCGCACGGGTAGAGCGTTGCCATAAACTTCATGAAGCCCGCGCCCGTGATGCCCGCGAGGTTGTTGAAAAATTCGCTCCCCACCTTCTTCTGCGGGTTTTCTTTGGCCTTTTTATCGCTGTAAACGCCGAACCCGAGCGCGTGCAGCCAGTTGAAGAAAATGTTTACCCCCGTCGTGACGGGACGGTCCGCATCGTACTTTTTGCAGACGGCGTACATCTTTTTGAAAAATTCGATGCCCTTTTTCTGCCCCGTCTCCGCCACCTCGTTGCCGAGCGAGTACATGACGACGCAGGGGTGGTTGAAATCCTTTTCGATCATGTCGCGGATGTCCTGCTCGTACCAGTCGAGGACGTAGTCCGCATAGTCGTGCATGGTCTTGTGGATGTACCACATGTCCACGTATTCGTCCATCATGAGCATGCCCAGCTCGTCGCAGGCGCGGAGCATCGCCTTGGAGCAGGGATTGTGCGCGCTGCGCAGCGCGTTGTAGCCCGCCTCCTTCAGAAGCCGCACCTTGCGGTATTCCGCTTCCTCATAGCAGCGCGCGCCGAGGATGCCGTTGTCGTGATGGATGCAGGCGCCGCGCAGGATGAGCCGCTCGCCGTTGAGGCAGAACCCGTTTTGCGCGTCGCAGGAGACGGTGCGGATGCCGAAACGCTCCGTGGCGGAATCTTCGCCGAAGCGCGCCTCCAGAAGATAGAGCGCCGGCGACTCCGGCGACCAGAGCTCGGCGTCCGGGATGCCGACCGAGAATGCAAGTTCGCCCGCTTCCCCGATCTGATCTTTCGCCATCGCCACCACCTTGCCTTGCCGCGAGATCTTGAGGCTGAGCGTCCCCGCACAGGAGACGGCGACCCTGATCTCCACGACGGCAGGGCGGATCTGCGCCGTGCGGATCCGGATGCCGTTGCGCAGGATATGCGCCCGTTCGGCGACGTACAGCTTTACGGGGCGGTAGATGCCCGCGCCCGAATACCAGCGGCTGTTCGGCTGATCGCTGTTGCGGGCGACCACGCGGATGGTATTTTCCTGCCCGTATCTTAAAAATTCGTCCGCTTCGACGTAAAAATTCGTATAGCCGTACGGGCGGAATGCCGCCTTCTCGCCGTTGAGGTAGACCTCCGCATTGCGGTAGACGCCCTCAAACTCGAACGTGACCTGTTTGTGGCGGTATTCCGCGGGGACGAAAAACGTCTTTTCGTACTCGTAATCGCGGCCCGCAAACCAGCCCGTGTTCGTGCCGCCGTCCGCATCGGGCGAGCGCTCCTCGCCGATCATCGCGTCGTGCGGCAGCGCGACGGGGATCCACTCCCCCTCGCCCAAATGTCTGTATTTCCAATCTTCGTTGAAGAGAATTTCCTGCATAGCATCCCCCTTGTCATTTTTTTCATTGTAACACAGTCCGCGCGCGCTTGCAAGACTTATTTTTACGCGTTTTAGACATTTGTTGACATTTCGCCTGCGAAACGCCGCCGTGCAAAGCGGCGGTACGTTCAGTAGCCGCGCGTACAATCGACGGCGTCGCCCGGCATCTCCCCCTTGAGATAGCGGATGACTTTGGAAAGGATATCCGCTACGTAGCGGGCATGCCCGTCGATAAGCTGCATCGCCTTGTGCGAAGAAAGCAGAATGTTATCCAGCGTCTGGAACGGATGGTCGAAGGGAATGAGCGTCTGCGTCGGCGTTCTGGGCTTTTCACGCCAGGTGTCGATGGCGGCGCCCGCCATGCCGCCCTTCGTCAGCGCCTCGTACAGCGCCCCCTCGTCGATGCAGTTGCTGCGCCCCACGTTGACGAGGAACTTCCCCTGCATGCGGGCAAACATGGCAGCGTTGAAAAGCTTGTCCGTCGCCGCCGTGCGGGGCAGGGAAAGAAACAAAAGATCGCACGCTTCGCACAGCGCCTCCAGCGACGGGACCGTCTTGATGCGCGCGTATGTCTTGCCGCGGTCGATGGTATATGTCTCGATCTCGTTGGCGAGCAGCAGGCGGTGGATCTCCCTGCCGATATGGCCGTACCCCACCAGCCCCACCCGCATATTGAAGAGGCTTTTCCAAAAGGGGTTCTCGTTGTCCCAATCGCCGAGGCGCAGCTTGCGGTCGAATTCCGCGATGCGGCTGACCAGCGCCATGGCGAGCCCGAACGAGTATTGCGCGATGTAGCGCGAATTGACGTGCGAATTGAAAAGCAGGATGCCGCGCGCCCCGAGTTCCCGCACGGGAAAATCGTCCACGCCCGTCTTGTAAGCGAAAACGGCTTTGAGGCGGTCCGCCTCGCCGAGTGCGTCCGCCGCCATCTTTTTTCCGATGAAAAGGTCGACGCCGCGCAGCGAATAGCCGGAAAGCCCCGCAACTTCCACGTCCGCATAATCGCTGAGCTCCTTCTGCATGGCGGCAAACGCCTCATCCATGTCTGAAATGCTCAATAAAATGCGATACTTTTTCATAACTCCTCCCCTGACAGCCGCCTGCCGTAAGATCTGATCTCTTCCTCGCCGCAGGCAAGCACGTCGCCCGCTATGGTATGCTTGCGCGCAAACGCCGCGATCGCAAACATGGTGGCCTCCTTTAAGCCGTCGCCGCGCAGATACGCATGCAGAAACGCGCCGTTGAAGGCGTCGCCGCCGCCGATGCGTTCGCTGACGGGGAAGGCGACTTCCGGCGAAGAAAATTCACCGCCCGAACGCGTCAGTACGCGGACGTGCACGCTGTGGCGGTCGGGCGCGCACACGGTGCGCTCGCGCAAAACGAGCGCCGCACAGGGATAACGGGCAAACACGTCCTCCGCCGTCATGCCCAAAAATACATCCAGATCGCGCGGGCTGCCCAACACGATATCGGCGCTGAAAAGCGCCTCGCGGAAGGCTTCCCCCGCAGCGTCCGTGCCCCAAAGCGCGGCGCGGTAATTGAAATCGAAGCTCACGGGGATGCCCCGCGCCCGCGCCTCACGCATGAGGCGGAAGGCCAGCCGGCGGGAGGAAGGCGAAAGCGCAAACGAGATGCCGCTGACGTGAAAGAGCGCGGCGTCGCGAAAGACGCGATCGAAATCAAACGACGTTTCGGAAAGCCGCGTGAATTCGGAATGCCGGCGGAAATAATAGACGCGCGCGCCGCGGCTGCCGTTCCCCGTCTCGGAAAAATACAGCCCCAGCGTATCGCCGCCGATGACCGCATCCGACGCATCGACGCGGAGGCGGGAGAGATGGTCGAGCACGGCGGCGCCCAGTTCCCCCGCGGGGAGCGCCGTCAGATAACGCGTACGATGCCCGAACGCGGCGAGACATGCCAGCACGTTGGATTCTGTCCCCCCGTAGCATGCCCGAAACGACGTGCTCTCCCGGACGGTCTGCCCCTCCGGCGCGGACAGGCGCATCATGATCTCGCCGAAAGCGACGACGGTTTGTTTCATATTTCCTCCTTGCCGTGCGCAAGATGCGCTTCTTTTTCCAGCCGCTCGCGGCAGAGATTGGTGAAATACAGGCAGGCGAGCAGCGCTTCGCCGCATTCGCGGCGCACTCTGACGCCGAACAGGCAGCGCAGGCGGTGCAGCGCCCCGTCGAACGCCGCCTCGCGCCTGCTCACGCAGGGAGAAAACTTGCGCCTGATGCGCAGCATATCCCGCGCGGAAAGGGTGAGCCGGTAACCGAAGTCAACGGCGATCTTGCGGTAATCGACGAGGAAGTATTCGCTGTCCAGCTTGTCGGCCGAAAGCTTCGGCAAGCCCTTTTCGTCGGGGTGCTCCGCCGCCCGACGCGTGCGCTCCTCCATGGTCTTGCGGAACGTAGCCGCATCCATGTCCGCGACGACGTAAAAATATAAGTTGGGTTTTCCGCCCTCCAGCAGATCGCGCGCAACGCCGAAAAAGTTTCCGGCGAGCGTAAACGGCAAGATATCCTTTTCCGTAAGGCCGTAATTGGAACGGATGGTCTTCAGAACGATGCGGCGGAATACCTTTTCCGCGGCTTCCGGCGTATCCCCGAGCCTGCCATCCTTCAACTCCTCCAGAATGTCCGATTCCTTCATGGCAAGGGAAATGGGCTGCGCATATTTATCCTTCCAGGTCGCCTTCTTCTTGCCGCGCTTTTCCAGCAGAAGATAGCCGTCCCGCGTGAAGACGAGCCCGTTGATGCCGATCTGATTGCCCAGGCGGGATTCGGAGAGCGGCGAGACCGTCTTTCTGAACTCGAACACCTCGCGCACGGAAAGGCCGTCGCCAAGCTGATAGTCCATGCAGCGGTTGGTGACGAGCATATAAAAATATTGCGAACGCTCCGTCTTTAACGTGAGCGTGCCCGCCGCATCGTCATATGTAACGTCGCTGAGACGGATGGTGACCGAGTTGCGGATGGCGGAAGAGCTGTGCGCTTCCAACAGCCGCAGCGCGTTCTCCCGCACGAACGTGGGGAGTTCCGCCTGCCGCGGCGTATCGGCAAAGACGACCGAAGCGCAGCCCGTCACGTTGGCGTAAACGCAGACGCCGGACAGAAACAGCCTGCCCGCCATGTACTCTTTGATGTCGTTCCGCCGCAGACGGTATTCCTCCGAATAGGCATCCTTGACCATGTTATGGGGCTTGTGGCGGTCGGGCGGGACCTGTTCCAGGTACATGAACGTCCCTTCGGCATTATAAATATCCTGCCCGCGCATAAACAGCGATTGGTCATGCCCCGAATAGCGGGAAATGATCTTATGATGATCGTCCTCCAGCTTCAGCGATTCCTCGAGGGCATGGTTGGCCTTGATGACGACTTTGGCGACGATGAGCGAGACGACTGCGACGAGGAAGATGGACAACACGTCGATGCTGGTGACGATCTCCAGAATGCTCTCCCACACGCTCGATTCCGACGAAAAGGCGCCGCCGAGCGCAAAGATCCCCACCGAACAGGCGAGCAGAAACAAAAGCTGCACCCAGAAATTGGCGCACATGCGCCTGAAGAATTTAAGAAATTTTTTCATCCGTACCTCCCTTCCGCCGTGTTCGACGAAAAGGCGGGGCGCATCTGCGCCCCTGCCGTTCCCGCGGCAGCGCCGCGGTCAGATATTTGTAACGAGCACCTTCATGTTGCCCTTTAAGAGAAGGCTCTCTTTCGCCGCCGCAAAATACGTCTCCCCGACGTCGCAGGAATAGGTCACCTTCCCGTCCGAGATGATGCCGCTGCCTTCGATGACGACCACGGCATAAAAACTGCGGTCCGTCGCGGGGAGCATGCACTCGCCGTCGAGAAAATACTGCGTCACCGTAAAATATTTGCACTCGCCGATGACCGTCTTGACGTAATTCTTTTCCACGACCGCCTTGCGCTGCACGTGCGCCCGCGGGACGAGCTTTTTGAGATTGAGGACGTCAAGCGCCTTGTCCACGTGCAGCTCGCGGAGATCCCCGTCCTTGTCGCGGCGGCCGTAATCATACAGCCGGTAGGTGATGTTGGAGGACTGCTGCACCTCGCAGACGAGGCATCCCGCGCCGATGGCGTGCACCGTCCCCGCTTCCAGAAAATACGTATCCCCTTTTTTGACGGGAATGCGGTTGAGCACCTCCGTGAGCGTATCGTCCGCGATGCGGCGGCGCACTTCCTCCTCCGTCACGTCCCTTTTAAAGCCGATATACAGGCAGGCGTCCGCGGCGGCGTCGAGCACGTACCACATCTCGTTCTTGCCGTATTGCCCTTCCACCGTCAGGGCATACTCATCTGCGGGATGCACCTGGATGGAGAGGTTTTCTTTGGCGTCGATGAACTTGATCATGAGCGGGAAGCGCTCGTATCCCTGCGCCTTCCAGCCGAGCCGCTCCCTGCCGATGGCGTCGATGTAGTCGGGGAAGGTGAACCCGGCGTACTCGCCGTCCGCGATCGTCGATTCGCCGTCCGGATGGGCGGAGAGTTCCCAGCTTTCGCCGATCGGCCCCTTGCCTCCCTCGTCCTTTTTGAAGACGTCGCGCAATCGGGTGCCGCCCCATAAATTTTCCTTGAAGACGGGCGAAAGCCGCACGAGAAGGTTGCTTTCTTCCGCCTTTTTGCGCGGCTTCGGCCGCTTGAACGTATAGAGAAGGACGAGCGTTTCCCGCCCCGTGTTGACGATTTTATACGAGCGGCAATCGGAAATGACGATGTTCTGATCGACGGAAAAGTCGATCTCGTCGAAACTGCTTTTCAGCCGTGCCGCGCCCTGCAGGATGAGGAAATTCCCCACGCAGCCGCGCCGGCACTGATAGGCGTAGCATTCGTTGGGGAAAACGGTGATGCGCGAAACGTCGATGCGCTCCGCCGTATAGACGACTTCCTCCGTCCCCCAGGAGAGATATTTGAGCGGCTGCACGTCGAAATAATGCTTTTTGGCGGTATAATGCTGCCGCATGATGCCTTTGATGTCCGGTTCGGACGATTTTTCGGAAACGTATACCGTATCGCGCGTGTTGACGATGACGATATTTTTCAGCCCGTTGGCGACGATGAGGTGGTTTTCCACCATATTGACGATCTCCACCCCCTTGCAATGGTAGGAGATGGCATTGCGGTTGTTGCGCGTGATGCGGTCGACACAGTCGTAAAAAGAAGAGATATCGGTGATGCGCGCCCAGGCAAACGTAGCGCGGACGAGCTCGCAGCGGGCGGGATCAAGCACTCTGGAAAAACTGACGGAAGGGAGATCCCGGTCGGAGCAGATGGTGTTGTCCTCGATGCGGAGCCCGTCGCACGCCGCCGCAAATTCCTTCTGCAGTCCGCCGAGCAAGACCCCCGCTTTGACAGCCGTGATGCCGCAGTCGCAGAAGCAGACCTTGCCGGGCTTCATGCTGAACGAGATCTTTTTGCCGTGCTGGTTGATGAAGTGATGCCCCGGGCGCCGGTCGACAGGCGGGCATACGATGATGCCGACACCGCCGCGTGCGGCGATCTCCTTGACCTGCGTCACGCAGCCTGCGTATTCCCCGTCGATGATGCAATCGGTGGACACGACGAGCAGCGTTTCCTCCTCATCGCACGACTTGGCGACGGCAATGACGGGTATCGCCGTCTTAAGCGACTCCGCCTCCATGAGCACGCGGTAACGCACCCCCTGGAACGCCTGCAGCTGCCCTTTAACGATGTTTTCGTAGCGGCGGTTGGTGAGAATGATAAATTCGTCACAAAGCGGGATGTTGCGCAGGATGGCTTCCTGAAACAGGGAGCACCCTTCCCGGATCTCCAAAAATTGTTTGGGATATTCCCGCCGCGCAAGCGGCCACAGCCTGTCGCTGCTGCCGCCCGCAAGTACCAGACATTTCATGTGTTTTCCTCTGATCCGATCGTTCCCGACCGCTGTGATCTTATCCTGACGCGATCACAACGCGCATGCGCGGGAGTTTGTCCCGCACGTCCCTTATCATTTCCTCGCGTCTTCCGTCAGCGCGAGCACGGCGTCGCGCAGTACGAGGAGAGCGGCATCCGCTTCTTTCTCATCCGCGCCTTTCACGCCGAAATAAAACTTGATCTTAGGCTCCGTCCCCGAAGGGCGGACGCAGCACCAGCCGCCTTCCAGTTCAAAGTAAATGACGTCGCTTTTGGGCAGCGACAGCCCCGTACATGCCCCGTCCGCCGTCACGCGGCGAACGCCGTTGAGATAATCGCTGACGGCAAGTACGCGGTACGGGCCGATCTGCACGGGCGGCGACGTGCGCAGCCGCTCGGTAACGGCGCGGATGCGCGCCGCGCCTTCTTCGCCCGAACGCGTAAAGGAGGCAAGCGATTCGCGAAAACAGCCGTATCTGCGGTACATGTCCCGCATGACGTCCAGAAGCGACTGCCCGCGCGTGCGATAGTATGCCGCCGCCTCGCAGAGCGCGACCGCCGCGGATACGGCGTCCTTATCCCGCGCGTGCGTGCCGACAAGGCAGCCGTAGCTCTCTTCGAAGCCGAATTCATACTCGTATGCGCCCTTCCCGGCGTCCGGTCTGCCGCCGTTTTTCGCCCGCGCCTCTTCAAAGAGGCGGATCTGTTCGCCGATGTATTTGAACCCCGTAAGCGTGCGGATGACGGAAACGCCGTATTCGCGCGCCAACGGGAATACCATGTCCGAAGAAACGATGGTGCTGACGATGGCGGCACAAGCGGGATCTTCCGGCAGAAGCCCAAGCTCCCGTTTGCGGGAAAGCCGGTATTCGGCAAGGAGCAGCCCGCTCATATTGCCCGTTAAGGGAACGTACTCCCCCGCCGACGCACGCACGTATACGCCGAGGCGGTCGGCGTCGGGGTCGGTGGCGAGCACGAGTTCCGCATCCGTCTCCCCGGCAAGTTCGAGGGCGAGGCGGAAACTTTCCTTCTCCTCCGGATTGGGATAGCGTACCGTGGGAAAATCGCCGTCCGGCAATTCCTGCTGCGGCACCACGGAAACGCGCGCAAACCCGAGCTTGCTCAAAATGCGCCGCACGGGCAGATTCCCCGTCCCGTGCAGCGGCGTATAGACGATGCGCAGATCTCTGCCGGCAGCGACCGCCGCGCGGTCGATGACGGTATCCATGACCGCTGCGTCGAATGCGTCGTCCACGTCTTTGCCGATGCGCTCGATGAGCCCCTTCTGCCGCGCCTCCGCTTCCTCCATGCGCTTCACCGCCCCGTAACCGGGAACGCGCGCGATGGCGGCGACGATCTCGCCGTCGCGGGGCGGGACGATCTGTCCGCCGTCCGACCAATACACCTTGTAGCCGTTATAAGCGGGCGGGTTATGGCTCGCCGTGATGACGATGCCCGCCGTCGCCCTGAGCATGCGCACGGCAAAGGAAAGCTCCGGCGTCGGGCGCAGCCCGTCAAACAGATAGGCGCGGATGCCGTTTGCCGCCAGGATGCGCGCGGAATCGAGCGCAAATTCCCGCGACATGTGACGGCTGTCATAGGCAATGACCACGCTGCCGCCGCGCGTGCAGGAATTGATATATTCGGATAACCCCTGCGTCGCCTTGCCGACGGTATAGAGGTTCATGCGGTTGGTGCCCGCCCCTAAAATGCCGCGCATGCCGCCCGTCCCGAAGGAAAGTTCCCTGTAGAATCTGTCCCTGATCTCCGCAGGGTCGGTCAGGGCAAGCAATTCGCGCTTCGTCGCCTCATCGAAGACGTCGCTCGTGCACCACAGCCGATACGTGCCGTTCACATCCATACGATTCCCTTATAACAGTTCTTCGCGCCCGTCCGCACGGAGCGATTCCGCGATCTTCTTGACTTCCTGCGCGCGATCCTTCGGGCAGACGAGGACGGCGTCCGCCGTCTCCACGATGACGAGGCCCTCGACGCCGAGCGCCGCAACGAGCCTGCCGCTTGAATACGCCGTCGTATCCTTGCAGTCGAGGAGCAGCGTATCGCCGACCGTGACGTTGCCTTCGCCGTCTGCTTCCCGGATGGCGCCGAGCATATCCCAGCTCCCCACGTCGCTCCAGCCGAATTCCGCGGGAATGACCAGCGTATCGTCGCAATGTTCCAGGATGCCGTTGTCCACCGATATGGAGCGCATGCCCGCATAAGCCGCCGCCACGGCGTCTTTCTCCTGCGGGGTGCCGACGGCGCGCTCGATGCCCATGAGCGCTTCATAGATGTCCGGCAAAAGCACGCGGAATTTATCGAGCACCACGCTCGCCTTCCAGACGAAGATCCCGCTGTTCCAGACGAAATCGCCGCTTTTCAAAAATTCCTCGGCGCGCTCCTCGTTTGGCTTTTCCACAAATTTGAGGACGCGGCGGAATTCCCCTTCCGCCTCCCCCATGCGGATATACCCGTAGCCGGTTGCAGGGAAGGTCGGCGTGATGCCGACGGTGACGGGACAGCCCGTTTCCTCCGCTTTTTTTACGGCAAGACGCAGCACCCGCGCGTACTCAGCTTCGTCCCTGATGTATGCGTCGGCGGGCGCCACCACGAGCACGCCGTCGCCGCGCGTTTTCAAGATCGTGACCGCGGCAAGCCCGATGCACGCCGCCGTGTTATGCGCGGAGGGTTCGCGGAGGATGCGATCGGCCGCGATCTTCCCCTGCAGCGCGGCCTCGACCGCCGCCGCCTGAACACAGTTTGTGACGAGATATAAATTTTCATACGGCGTGATGCGCGCCAGGCGCGTCGCCGTTTCCTTGACCATGACGTCCTTTCCGCTCAGATTGAGGAGCTGCTTGGGCGCCTTCTCGCGGGAGAGCGGCCAGAACCGCGTCCCGCCGCCGCCCGCCATGATGATGCCGTAAACGTTACGCATTGATATCCTCCTTGATCAGCCGCACGGTCTGCTCGGCAAACCGGCGGAAAGTGAAAAGCGCGCCCGCGCGCTCCTTTGCCGCGCAGCCCAGACGCGTGCGCAGCGAAACGTCGTCGGCAAGCACGCGCATGCACGAAGCAAACGACTCTGCATTTGCGTTTTCCGCTTCCAGCCCGGTCACGCCGTCCAAAGAGACGTAGTTGACGCCGGATCCCTCGATGCGGAAGGTGACGGAAGGCTTGCCGAACGTCATCGCCTCGGCGAGCGCGATGCCGAACGCCTCGTTCTTGGTGACAGACGGAAAGCAAAACAGATCGCACGCGGACAGGTACGCCTTCAGGTCCGCGTCGCTGACCTTCCCCAAAAAAGAGACCTTGCCGTCGCCCGCCGCCAGCTCTTTCAGCTGCGGCGTAAGGGGCCCCTCCCCCGCTATGAAGATGCGGAAGCGGTCGTCGAGCAGCCTGCTCGCGCGGACGAGGTATTCCATCCCCTTGTAAGGGACGTGCCTGCCCACGGCAAAGCAGACGATCTTGCCCGCGTACCTCGCGCGGATGGCCGCGGCGGAGGCGCGCGTTTCGCCGTCCTCGCCGATGTGCGCGTCGCTTGCGCAGCAGGGAATGACGGTGCACTTTTCGCGCACGGAGCGCAGCCATTTGCTGCCCTCCACGTAGTCGGGGCTGGTCGCCACCACCGTCTGTGCGCGGGAAAGCAGGCGGCGCGTCTGCCCCTCAAACAATTTGCCCAGCAGCTTTTGCTTGGTGATATCGAGATGCCACCATAAAATCAGCCGCACCTGCGGGCGTTTTTTGAGAAGTTTCAACAGATAATGCGCGCCGAACGGATTGGGATAATGAAAAATGACGGTATCCGGCGCAAATGCCTCAAACGTCTTTTTCAGCAGCCTCCCGTAGGAAAAAGAAAGCGACTGGGAGGCGACTTTGGCAAAACAGCCCGCGCGGACGACGCGGACGCCGTCCACTTCATCCTCGGCGTCCCCGCCTTCATGCTGAAAACAAAAAACCTGCCGGTCGATCCCTTCGCCCGCGAGCGCGGAAGATATATCGTAAGCGACCTGCTCCACCCCGCCGACGTGCGGAGGGTAGTAGTTGCTGATCTGCAATAATTTCATGAATTTAGACTCCGGACCGCGGGCTTTTTCGCGCGCCCGCGGAAAACAAACGGACGGTCAGGCGTCCCGTTCCCCATCCGGGAGGGCGCCGTCGCTTCGCGACAAAATTATTATAGCATCCATCGGCTTTTCTGTCAATATTTTGCCCGTGATTCCCCCTTGAGTATGTGCCGCTTTCGGCAAATTTATCGGAAAAAACGCCCTCCGCCGCCCTCACGGCAAGGCGGAAACGGAGCGGCCTGCGCTTTTTTTGTCCCGCTTGACAAATTTTACACAAAAAAGAGGCGCGGACCTGCGTCCGCGCCCGATTGGGGAAAAAAGATGAAAAATGGAATGTGTGAGCAGAATTATTTGGTACCGAACAGGCGGTCGCCCGCATCGCCGAGACCGGGCAGAATATAGCCGTTCTCGTTGAGGCAGCGATCGAGCGTCGAGACGTAAACGGGTACGTCGGGATACGCCTCCGCGACCTTTTTGACGCCTTCCGGCGCGCCGATGATGGACATGAGTTTGATGTGCTTGCAGCCGCGCTTTTTCAAGGCGGCGATGGCGTCGCACGCAGACCCGCCCGTCGCCAGCATGGGATCGACGAGGAACACCAGCTTATCCTCGATGCCGTCGGGAAGTTTGCAGTAGTACTCGTGCGGGAGCAGCGTCTCCTCGTCGCGGTACATGCCGATATGCCCCACCTTGGCCGTGGGAAACAGCGTGTGGATGCCGTTGACCATGCCGAGGCCTGCCCGCAGAATGGGCACGATGACAACGCTCTGTTCGGGAACTCGGTACTGCGTGGTGACCTCGAGCGGCGTCTTGACCTGTACGGGAACCGTCTCCACGTCGCGCATGCTCTCATACGTCATGAGCGTGGTGATCTCTTCGATGAGTTCGCGGAATTCCTTCATGCCCGTCTTTTCGTCGCGCAGAATGGATACCTTGTGACGGATGAGCGGGTGATCGAAGATAAATACGTTGGGATATCCGTTCATGATTCAACCCTCCTTTTCCTCTGCGGGAACCGCCTCTTCCGCAGACTCTGCCGCAGGCATGTCCGCAGTTTCTGCAGCTTCTGCAGTTTCCGCGCCCTCGCTTTCCCCCTGATCCTTGAAGCCGCCGACGAGGACGTTGGTAAGGATGCCGAGGATGAGCGCGCAGGCGACCTGCGTGACGGTGACCTTGCCGAACTGCAGGCTCATGCCGCCGACGCCCGCGATGAGGATGACGGAAACGACGAACAGATTTTTGTTTTCGTTGAGGTCGACCTTCTGGATCATTTTAAGGCCGGACACGGCAATGAAGCCGTAAAGCGAGATGCATACGCCGCCCATGACGCAGGACGGGATGGTCGCCAGGAAGGTGACGAACGGCGCCAGGAAGGAGGCGAGAATGGCGAGGATGGCCGTGGTAAAGATGGTGATGACGGAAGCGTTGCCCGAGATCGCCACGCAGCCGACCGATTCGCCGTAAGTCGTGTTGGGGCAGCCGCCGAAGAAAGCGCCCACCATGGAGCCGACGCCGTCGCCGAGCAGCGTACGCGAGAGCCCGGGATCCTTGAGGAGATCCGTCTCGATGATGGAACTGATGTTCTTATGGTCGGCGATGTGCTCGGCGAGCACGACGAACGCCACGGGAACATATGCGACGGCAATGGTGCCGATGTACGCGCCGAGGGATCCGACGTCGCCGAACTCATAATTGCCGCTGAACGCGGTCAGGAAGGTGAAATCGGGATACCACTGCATGTCCTTGAACTTGGTAAAGTCGATGAGGCGCATCGCTTCCGCCCCCTCGATGTAGCTGAACGCCGTGAAGATGGCGGCGAGGACGTACCCTGCGAGGATGCCCATGACGAAGGGGATCATCTTCAGCATCTTCTTGCCGTAGACGGAGCAGGCGATCGTCGTGCCGAGCGTGACGAGCGCGCACAGCAGCCCGAGCCCCGTCGTGAGATTCATGGTGAACCCGCCGTCCGCATTGACGACGTGCCCCGCCGCATCGCCGACCGCATTCCCCGCCAGCGAAAGGCCGATGATGGCGACCGTAGGGCCGATGACGACTGCCGGCATGAGCTTATCGATCCACTTTACGCCGCAGAACTTGACGATGACCGCAATGATGACGTAAACGAGCCCTGCGAACAGCGCGCCGATGATGAGGCCGAGGTATCCGACCGACATAGAGACCGCGCCCGCAAACGCCGTCGCCATCGAGCCGAGGAAGGCGAACGAGCTGCCGAGAAACACGGGGCTTTTGAACTGCGTGAACAGCAGATAGACGATCGTGCCCGCCCCCGCGCCGAAGAGCGCCGCCGACGTGGACATATCGTTCCCGATCGCGATGGGGACGGCGATGGTCGCCGCGAGGATGGCGAGCAGCTGCTGAAGCGCGAACAGGAGCAGCTGCGGGAAGCGCGGCCGATCCTTGACACCGTAAACCATTTTCATATACTTTTACCTCTTTCGCATATTCCGGCGGCCGCCGAAGAGGCGCTCTGCCGGTCTTTTCCCTTGGAGTGCGCCGCTTGGCCCCGGCGCAGGGCATGCAAAACGCGCCTTGCGTCAAGGCGCGTTTCCGAATGCGTTATTTCTGCAATGTTTCCATCATTTTGACGATGTCGCCCACCGTTTTGAGATTTTCCACCTCTCCTTCAGGGAGAGTGATCCCATATTCGTCTTCCAGCGCCATCATGAGTTCCACGACGTCGAGGGAATCCGCCCCGAGATCTTTAACGACTTCTGATTCTGCCGTGATCTTCTCTTCGGGGATCCCCAGCTGCTCCGCGAGCATCTTGCATACTTTTTCGAACATTTTTATCCTCCGCTCCCCGCAGCAAGCGCACGCGGGCGTAATGCTTTTTTATTATTGTATAATACTTTCCCGTGATTGTCAAGAAGTTTTCAAAAATCACGGCAAACTTTTTGCAGCAAACGACTGCTTCAGGGCGGAAAGACGGTCTTTCTGCTCCCGCGTCAGGCGGAAACTTTCCCGCGCTTTGCGCACGGCAAGAGCGCGCAGCCGCGGGGAGAGCCCTTCTTCCTGCAAAAAAGAGTATCCCTCCTCAAAAAAATGCGCCAACACTTCGGCGGTCAGCCATGCCGCCCCCATACAGACGTAATATTGCGCATCCGTACACATGCGCACGCTTCGGAAGATCAGCGGCAGATACTCCCGCCTCACATAATGTTTCAAAAGCGTGACGAGCGCGTACCGCACGACAAATTCACGCCCGTCGGAAAGATATTTTTCAAGATACGGGAGATACGCTTCCCTGTTCCCGTCGAGGCAGGGCGCACGGAACGAATCGCACGTTGCCCAGTTATCCAGCTTTTCCACAAGCATATCCGCCGCCGGGACGAACGAACCGTAAGGGAGCATGTCCGCGATCAGGCATTTGAGCAGCGTCACCTCGTAATATTCGTCCGGAAAGGCGGCAAGCACGGAAAACTCCCCCTTCCATTCCCGCGCAAGCGCGCGCAGCACGGGCATGCGCACCCCGATCACGCGGATCGCATCGTTGTTCAGCAGCCGCTTGTGAAAAGCACGGTAGCTTTCATCTGCATGCGAAAAGAGGCGGGAAAGCACTTCATCGTAGGTCATGGTATCTCCTTTGTATCTAAGCATATGCGCATATCTGCATTTATCGGCGCGGAAAAACATCGGCCAGCGCCGCTTCCCACGTCTCTTTCCGATAGCGGGGATTTGCGGGCGACGTGGAAGGCAAAAGGCGCACCATGTCCGTATACTGCGGGAAATGTTTCACCGTGAGCGCATAGCTCTTGCTGCCGTTGCAGAAGACCGCTCTCAGCGGACACGCCCCGAACAGAGCGGGAAGGTCCGCGATGCATTCCCCGCGGATGGAGGCGTCGGCAGAACCGACGACGTCGCATTCGGTGACGATGTCCCAAAGCGCGATGCGGCGGCGCTGCAAAAAGGCGCGCTTGCCCGCCGTATCGGGAGGGATGCTCTCCCCGAAAAACCCGCACAGCATGCCCCAGAACCTGTTCTGCGGGTTGCCGTAATAAAAGTCAACGCGGCGGCTCAGGACGGAAGGGAAACTCCCCAGTATGAGCAGTTCGCTCCGTTCGTCGAACACGGGCGCAAATCCTGCTGCGCGCTCGTACCCGCTCACACTTCCACCGCGCCTTTGAGGTTGCCCACCGTTGCGGATGCCAGGCGGGAGAAATCAAAACTTTCGCCGATGACGCGCATGACGTCGTCGCGGGTAAGCGCGGAGATCTCGCGCATGTTCTTCTCAAAATCATACACTTCGCCCGTATACAAAAGCTGTTTGCCGTAACGGAGCATCTGCGCCGAGGTGTTTTCCTGCGAAAAGACGGCGCCCGCCTTCATCTGCTCCCTGCCGCGCAGGAACTCCTCCTCCGTGATCCCCTCCCGCGAGAGGGTACGGATGACGTCTGCGACGGCGTCTGCCGCCTGCTGCGCTTTCTGCGGATTGACGCCGGCGTATACGGTGAGAAGTCCCGTCTCCGCATAGTGCGACGGATAGGAATAGACGGAATAGGCGAGGCCGAGCTCCTCGCGCACCTTTTTGAAGAGACGCGAACTCATGCCGCCGCCCAGGATGGTGTTCATGACCTGCACCGCCTGAAAATCGGGATGCTCGCGCGGCACGCAGGGGAAGGACAGGGCAAAATGCGCCTGTTCGATCTCCTTTTTGCGAAACTCCCTGCCGCAGGCACGGCGGACCTGCTTTTTCCTCTGCACAAACGGCTGCGCGGCGAGATCGCCGAATTGCTTCTCCGCGATCTCCTCGGCGAGCGCAGGGTCGATGTTGCCCGCAAAGGCGATCACGATATTTTGCGGCGCATAGCGTTCCTTTTTATAGGCAAACAGCTGTTCCCGCGTGAAGGAGGAAACGTTCTTCGCGGGGCCGAGGATGTTGCGGCCGTATCCCTCGTTCCCGAACGAGGCGCGGGCGAGAAGATCCAGGCAAAGATCCTCGGGCGAATCCTCGTCCATGTTGATCTCCTCAAGCACCACCCCTTTTTCCCGCTTCATCTCCTCCTCGGGGAAGACGGCGTTGAGGAAGAGGTCCGAAAGCAGCGCAAACGCCTCCGCCGCATGATCGGACGTGCTCTTGACGTAATAGCAGGTGAGATCTTTGCCCGTGAAGGCGTTGACCTGCGCACCCAGCGCGTCAAAAGCATCGGAAAGCGCAAACGCCGTTCTCGTCGGCGTCCCCTTGAACTGCATGTGTTCGATGAAATGTGAAATGCCGTCCTCGGCATCCGTCTCGAAGGCGGCGCCCGTGCCGACGAGGATGCCCGTCGTGACGGAAAACAGCCCTTCCATCTGCTTGACGATGAGCCTTGCGCCGCTTTTGAGTGTCTTTGTCGTGATCATATCGTTCTCCTTATGTACTTGATCGATGCGTCGCTTCTGCGGCGATATTCTCCCCGGCCGGTATGACGTGCAGGCCGTGCGCCTGATAATAGGAAAGAATATCCGGAAGCGCTTCCAGCGTGTGCGCCATGGGATGCATGAGGATGAGATCCCCGCCCTCCGCGCCCTCCGTGGCGCGCCTGAAACAGAGGGAAGCGTCCTTATCCCGCCAATCTATGGTATCCTTGCTCCAAAGGACCGTTTTAAGCCCGAGCGCATCGGCAGCGTCCACCGTAGCCTCCCCGTACGCGCCGGAGGGAGGCGCAAACAGGGAGACGGAAGCCCCGGAAATGCGCGCGATGAGTTCGGCGCTCGTGCGGATCTCCTCCAGGTTCTGCGCATATGAGAGCTTGTCGTGGTCGCGGTGAAAATAGCCGTGCGTGCCGAGCTCATGCCCGCGCGCGGCGATCTCCCGCACGAGCGAAACGTGATCGTCCGCCCAGCTCCCGCCCAAAAAAAACGTCGCCTTGACGCCGTATTCGTCGAGTACGCCGAGGATGCCCGTAAGTTCCTCCTCTCCCCAATAGACGTTGAACATCAGCGACACGCCCTGCTCGCTGCTCCCCGCGTAATAGACGCGGTCGCTCAGCTTGGACGCCTCGGCGGCGGCAGGCAGAAAACAGACGGCGCCGAGACAGACGACGACGGCGAACAGAAACAGATTTGTAAGCACGGACAGCGTGCGCGGCGAGATGCGTCTCAATTCAGTTTCCCTCATTTTACGGCTTGTTATCACAATATCCTATGAGGGAACGGCGGGAATATTCCCCGCACGCGTCATTTTAAGGTGACGACGGTGACGCCCGATTCGCCTTCGCCGTAGCGGCCGAGGCGGAATTCCGAAACGCGCGACTGTTTTTTGAGGAAGGCATGGATGCCCGCGCGGAGCTTCCCCGTACCCATGCCGTGGATGATGCGCACTTCCGGCGCGCCCGCAAGCACGGCGGCGTCGAGGAACGCCTGCACCTCGGGCAGCGCCTCGTCCACCGTCTTGCCGATGACGTTGCACTCGCCGCGGAACGCAGGCTTTGGCGCAAGCTTCCGCACCACCTGCACGCGCTCCTCCGTCCCGCGCTTCCCCGCAGACATGCCCTTCCCCTTGTCCGCCTTTCGATCGGGAACGCGATACAGATCAGAAAGTTTGCTGCGCACATGCAGGGCGCCGCACTGCACTTCCGCCGTTCCCTTGTCCGCACGGAAAGAGAGCACCGTGCCCTCGGCATTCATGCTCTTCACAAACACCCGATCGCCCGCTTTGAGCGAGGCGGGATCGACGGGGAGCGCGCGGATCTTTTCTTCTTCCTCCCCCGCATCCACGGCGGAAAGCTGATTTTTTAAGGTGCGGGCATGGATCAGATCCGCTTCGGAGAGCGTTTCCTGTGCGAAGAGGCGCTCGATCTCGGAAACGAGCTCCTCGGCGCGCGCCGTGCGCTCGTTGACGATGCGGCGGATCTCCGCCCGCGAGGTAAGCGCAAGCTTATCCCGTTCCTTTTTCAGCGCCGCCTCCTCAGCCGCGAGCGCATCCAGCCGCGCCTGCCATTCGGCGGCCAATTCGCTTGCCTTATGCGCCTCCGCTTCCGCCGCCACGCGCATCTCCTCCGCCGCACGCACGGTGCGTTCGAAGGCGCGTCCGCCCTCGGAAAGGTTGGCGCGCGCCTCCTCCAGGATGTCCTCGCGCAGGCCGAGCCGCGCGCAGATGAGCAGCGCGTTGGAAGAGCCGGGCATGCCGATCTTCATGCGATACAGCGGGCGGAGCGTATTTGCGTCAAATTCCATGCATGCGTTCTCGACGCCGTCCGTCTCGTAAGCGAACTCCTTGAGCGTGGAATAGTGGGTGGTGACGATGCCGCGCGCCCCTGCGGAAAGCAGCGCTTTGATGACCGCCCGCGCGAGCGCCTGCCCTTCCTCCGGGTCGGTGCCGCCGCCCGGCTCGTCGACGAGCACGAGCGACCTGCTGCCCGCCTGCTCGGTGATCTCCTTCAGGCTTTCAATGTGAGAGGAGAACGTAGAGAGGTTTTCCTCGATCGACTGGCTGTCCCCCACGTCGCAGAAGACGCCGTCGAACACGGCAAGCTTCGTCCCTTCCGCCGCAGGCACGAAAAACCCGCTCGCCGCCATCAGACAAAACAAGCCGCACATTTTAAGGGTGACCGTCTTGCCGCCCGTGTTTGCGCCGCTGACCACGAGGAATCGGTATTTCTCCCCGATGGATACGGACACGGGTACCGCTTTGTCTTTTTCCAACAGCGGATGCCTGCCTTTTACGATGTCGATGATCCCCCTGTCGTTGAGGACGGGCCTCACGCATTTAAGCCGGTAGCAATACTCGGCGCGGGCAAAGTACGTATCCGCTTCCGTCAGGATGCGGACGTCCTCTTCAAGCGGAGCGCGCAGCGCCCCGAACGCATGGGAAAGCCCGGCGAGGATGCGCTCTTCCTCCTCCTTTTCATCGAGGCGCAGCGAACGCAGCTCGTTGTTCATCTCCAGCACCTGTTCCGGCTCGATGAACACCGTTGCGCCCGTCGCCGAACGGTCGTGCACGAAGCCGCGGATGCTGCGCTTATACTCCGCCTTGACGGGAAGCACGTAGCGGTCGCCGCGCACGGTGATCAGGGCGTCCTGCAGATATTTCTTTTCTTCGCCCGCAAGGTATTCCGAAAGGCGGGCGCGGATGCGCTCGTTGAGCAGGCGGATCTCGCGGCGGATGGAAAAGAGCCGGTCGCTCGCGGTGTCTGCCAGCTCGTTTTCCCCCACGATCTTCTCGCCCACGTCGTTTTCGAGCGCTTCGTCAAAGACGAGGCGGAACGTGAGCGCCTGCATGGCGGGGACGGACCCGTCGGAGACCGCCTGCACCGCGCGATAGCAGATGCGCGCCGAACGCAGCAGCATGGCCGCCTGCACGAGCTCCGTGCAGGAAAGGGTCGCCCCCTTCTGCGCCCGTTCGAGCACGTCGCCCTGCGGCGGAAAATACTCGATGCGGCCGGAGCCGAGTTCAAACAGCAGCCTCGACGCCTCCTCCGTCAGCGAAAGCGTCTTTTTCGCTTCGGAGAGCCGCACGGCGGGCACAAGTTCGCACAGCGCCCGTTTGCTGCTTTCAAGCACGGCGCACTCCGCCGCCTGCGCAAAAATTTTATAAAGTTCCAGCCGTTCGGCGCTTCTTTCACGGATCATAACAAACTCCTGTCTGCGTGCCCTTTCGTCGCTGCGGGCACCAGCCGCTTTACCCGTTCCGGGGAACGCGCCGCCTCGATGAGCGGCTGCCCCGCAAGTTCCGCGGAGAGGTCGCAAATGACGCTCCCCTCCCCGCAATAGGCCGCCAGCGAGGCACAGTTGTAGACCTCGAAACGGCAATATGAGCCCGAAAACCGATATCTTGCAAGCGGGAAGGCGCGCCCCGCTTCGTCCGTCAGCGTATAGAAAGGCCGTTGATCGCACCCGCCGCACGTGCGGCCGAACGGACAGTAGACGAGATCCATCAGTTTGACGGACCCCGCCGCCAGCGTAAAGGCGCCGCCGCACAGCAAAGCGCGCTGTTCCGCCGCCGTGAGTTCTTTGGAGAGGGCAAAATACGCCGCCCCCGCCCGCAGAAGGCCCTCCGCGGCAAAGCGGTTGGTGACGTTGAACCCCGTCCCCGCAAACAGCGGCATCCCGTATTTCTCCGCCAGGACAAGCCCGTAATACCCTTCGCAATAGATGCCGTCAAACTGCGGCAGCACGTCTTTAACGGCAGCTTCGTCCTCCCGCGTGAAAAACGCGGGAAGATAGAGATACTTCTTCCCCTTCCCCGCCTTTACCTCGGACATGTCTATCCGCTTGTAATCCGCAGGCTTATATATGAGGATATCGGCGGCGAGCCCGTCGAGCGAGCGGGCGATCGCCGCGGTCATGCTGCCCTGCCCCGCGGGGAGCGACGCCGAAAACGAGGCCTGCCGCAAGGGCGGACGGGGCGGATCCATCCAATCGCACAGCGCCGCATAAAAGGCGCGGCGCAGCCCGTTGAGCTGCGATTTGGGCAGAAATGCGCCCTCCGTGTCCGCATGGACCTCCGCGTCCAAGGGGAGCATGTCCGTCTTTTGAAAGCACGCTTTGATCTCTGACTCAGACATGGGTGCACTCTGTGCAATCTGCGGCACGCAGTCCCCCGTGTAGACGAACGTCCCGCAGGAGACGCGCGGAGCTTCGCCCGCGCGAAGGCGGACGTTCAGCGATATCCTGCGCCTGCGCTCGGGCGGCGCCGCGAACGACGCGTCCGTGGTCAGCCGCACGCGATCCCCGTCGCAAAGGGGGCGTTCGGACAAGAGGTAAAACCCCTCCCGCGTGCGATGCGCGGGCTTTGCACCGCAGACCTCGCGGCCGCCGCGCAGGATCTTGAACGCATCGCCCGCCAGCGGAGAATACTTGCTCGCGCAGAAATACCTGCCCGCGCGCACGCAGACGGCCCCCACCTCTTCGCCGATGTGCCCCTGCACCTCGCGCGAGAGAAAGCGCGCGTCCTGCCCGAAACAGAGCCCCTGCGTATAATCGCCCCGGTTATATGCCCGCTTCAGGCGGGAAAACGCCGCCGCGCCGTCTCCGCCCGCAAGCAGCGTCCGGTAATATTCCACCGCCGCCGCCACGTACGTCTCGCGGCGCATGCGCCCTTCGATCTTCAGCGAAGAGACGCCCGCCGCCAAAAGTTCCGTCACCCGCTCCCCCACGCAAAGGTCGGAGAGGGAGAGCGCGTATTTCTTTTCCTCGAACCCCGCTCGGTCGATCGAATAGCGCTTGCGGCAGGGCTGCTTGCATTGGCCGCGATTGCCGCTGTGATTGCCCGCAAAGGAGGAGAAATAGCATTGTCCCGAAACCGAAGAACAGAGCGCCCCCTGCACGAACGCCTCCGTCTCGATGACCTTAGAGATCTCGCCGATCTCAGTAAGCGGCGTTTCGCGCGCCAGCACGGCGCGTGAAAAGCCCATTTTTTTGGCAAGTTCCGCGCCGTAGACGTTACAGCAGCCCGCCTGCGTGGAGAGATGCAGCACGAGCTGCGGATACGCTTCCTTCAGGCGCGCGCCCAAAAACATGTCCTGCAAAAGGATGGCGTCGGCGCCCGCCTCCCATGCGTCCTTCACGGCAGCGAAAAATTCGCCCGTTTCCCCGTCTTTGACGAGCGTATTGAGCGCGACGTAAACCTTAGCGCCGAGAAGATGCGCCCGACGCGTCACGCGGCGCAGCGCCTCCGGATGAAAATTTTCCGCCCCTGCCCGCGCCGAAAACCGGGAAAGCCCGAGGTACACGGCGTCCGCGCCCGCTGCGAGCGCGGCATACGCCGAGGACTCTCCGCCCGCAGGCGCAAGGATCTCACAATTACCCTTCATCGTCCGATCGTGCGCCGGATGAGCTCCTGCGCGGCGTCGTATCCCATCCCTTTGAGGCGATGATTGCGCGCGGCGACCTCGATGAGAATGGCGAGGTTGCGCCCGGGCGATACGGGTACGACGAGTTTGGGGACCGCCTGCCCCATGATGACCTCGGCGGCGCTTTCGTCGCCGAGGCGGTCATATGCCTTCCCTGCCTGCCAGGGTTCCAGTTCCATGACGAATTCGATCTCTTTTTCGCCGAGCACGGCGCCGGAACCGTACATGTTCCTGACGTTGATGATACCGATGCCGCGCAGTTCCATAAAATAACGGATGCGGTCGGGCGAGGTACCGACGAGTTTGTTTTCCATCCTGCGGATGATCACCGAATCGTCCGCGACGAGGCGGTGTCCGCGCTTGATGAGCTCCATTGCCGTCTCGCTTTTCCCCACGCCGCTTTTCCCCGTGAGCAGGATCCCGACGCCGGAAACGTCCATCAGCACGCCGTGGACGACTGCCGTGGGGGCAAGCAGGCGATTGAGATAGAGAAACAGATCGCTCATGAACGACGTGGTCGCCTGCGGCGTACGCAGCACGGGGCAGCGCGCGCGTTTCGCCCCCGCAAGAAATTCGGGCGGGACGGGCAGAGAGCGCGCAAAGACGATGCAGGGCATCTGCTCGTTTTCAAACAGCCCGGCAATGCGCGCGGCGCGCTCCTCCTGCTTAAGCGAACGCAGATATTCCTGCTCCGTCAGGCCGATGACGATGATGCGGCGGGGATCGGAATGCGCAAAATACCCCGCAAGCCTCAGCCCGGGCCGATCGACGCCGACGCTGGAAAGTTTTAAATATCCCCGCCCCGCATAGACGGGTTCCAGCCCGAGTGCGGAAGCAAACGCATCGAGCATGACCGTGCCGTCCTGCAATTCTTCCCCGTACATCTCACCCCTCCATGGCATAACGCGTGATGGCTTCCGCCACGCCGTCTTCCTCATTGGACGCGACGACGGAGGCGATCGCTTTCAGCTGCGGCTGCGCGTTTTCTACGGCGAATTTGCCGCCCGCCGCTTCGAGCATGGGCAGATCGTTGAGCTGGTCGCCGATCGCCGCGGTCTCGCCGCGCGGGATGCCGAAATGCGCCGAAAGGGCGCGCACCGCCGCCCCTTTGTTCTGATCCTTGGGCATGATCTCCACCAGAAACTCCGCCGAACACGTCACAAAATAGTCGTCGCCGAGCGCTTCCTGAAGCCGCGTCTGCACGGCAATGCGTGACTGCGGCGGTACCATGACCAGGATCTTGACCACGTCTTCTCCGCTTCCCGCCAGATGGTCGGCAAGATGCGGCTGAATGCGCGCGCGAATGCCGCAGACCGCTTCATACTCATGCAGATAGACGTCGTCGACGTTGCAATAAAAGGCGTCCACGGTATAGACATGGATGTGCATCTTCTCGTTTTCCAGGCGGCGCAGGATGCCGTCCGCCGCCCCGCGGGGGAAACAGGCGTTTTTGATGAGCGCCCCGCTGCGGATATCGGCGATCGTCGCGCCCTGAAAGGCCGCGACGAGGCCGCAAAGGCCGAGCTCACGCACGCGCGGCAGAATGGACGAAAGCGCCCTGCCCGTACAGACGGCAAATATCCCGCCCGCCTGCGTATATTGCGCGATGGCGCGGCGGTTCCCCTCGGACACGGTGCCGTCTGCACGCACGAGCGTGCCGTCAAAATCGGATAAAAACAGCCGGTACTTCATAACGTTTCCTCAAAATACGCCCTGATGCGCGCAGCGAGGGCGGGGCCGATGCCCTCCACCCCGGCGAGCTCCTCCTCGGAGGCGCGCATGATCTTATCGATGGTGCCGAACGCGGCGAGCAGCGCCGCGCGCTTCCGCTTGCCGACCCCCTCGATCTCTTCCAGCACGGAAGCGAGGTTGCGCTTGCTGTGCAGGCTGCGGAAATACGTGATGGCAAAGCGATGCGCCTCGTCCCGGATGCGCTGCAGCATCTGCAAGGCGTAGTCGCTGCGGTCGAGGCGGACGGATTCGGGAGAGCCGAGCGTATAGATCTCCTCCTCCCGCTTGGCGAGGGAAATGAGTTCAATGTCCTCGACGCCCAGTTCGTCAAGCACGCCCTTGACGGCAGAGAGCTGCCCCTTGCCGCCGTCGATGACGATGAGCTGCGGGCGCGGAAACCGCTCCTCCTCCGGCGTGCCGAGTTTTTGCAGGCGGCGCGTGAGGACTTCCCGCAAAGAAGCGAAGTCGTCCGCGCCTTCCACCGTTTTGATGCGAAAGCGCCGATAACTGAATTTATCCGCTTCCCCGTCGCTGAATACGACCATGCTTCCCACCTTGTCTACGCCGGAAATGTTTGAAATATCGTAACATTCCATGCGTTTCGGATATTTCCGGAGATGGAGCAACTTTTGCAGGCGCGCGCAGGCATTTTTGGTCATGTCGTTTTTATGCGCGATCGCCGATACGGATTTTTCCAGGTATTCCGTTGCATTGCGGGCAGCCATGTCCGCAAGTTCACGTCGAACGCCGGATCTCGGCCGCAAGATCGTCACGCCGCGGCCGCCGCGGCGGAGAGAGTAGGAGACGAGAAGTTCGTCGTCGATCGGCTCGTCCAAGACGATCTCGTGCGGGAACTCGTGATTGGCATAGTACTGGATGAGGATGCTCAAGACCGCCTCGCTCCGTTCCCCCGCGCCTTCTTCGGCAGAAAAGCTGCGCGATCCCTGCATCATGCCGCCCCGCGTCACGAGCACGCTCGCCGTATGGTACAGGCCGTTCGACGCGAACGCCCATACGTCCGCATCCACGTCGCGCGGCATCGCCGTGATGCGCTTGAGCTGCAATTTCTTCAGCATGGCGATCTTCTCGCGGTATTCCATGGCGAGCTCGAACTCCTCGCCCGCGGCAAAGCGCAGCATTTTTTCCGTCAGGATCTTCTCCGCCTCCGCATAATTGCCCGCAAGAAAGGAGAGCGCCTTTTCCACGTTCTCCGCATACGCCTCCCGCGTGCAGAGGTGCGCGCAGGGCGCGAGACAGCGGTGCAGGTGATAATCCAGGCAAGGTTTTTTTGCCGCCGCCCCCACCGCAACGGTACATGTGCGCAAGTGATACACCTGAGCTACGACGTCCACGATATCTTTGCAGCGGATGCCGCCCATAAACGGCCCGAAATACCTGCCGTCCTTTTTGATGCGGCGGGTGACGGAAACGTGCGGATATTCCTCCCTGGTGTGAACTTTGATGTACGGATACGTCTTGTCATCCTTAAGGAGGATGTTATATTTTGGCTTGTATTTTTTGATGAGATTGTTCTCAAGCGCCAGCGCGTCCACTTCCGTCGGCGCGACGATATAGGAAAAATCGGCGATGTTCTCTACCATCGCCTGCACCTTGTACGGCTTCGCGGAGGCATGAAAATACTGGCGCACGCGGTTTTTCAGCACGCGCGCCTTCCCCACGTAGATGACCGTCCCGTCCCTGTCGAGCATGAGATAGACGCCCGGGCTGTCGGGGAGCAGTTTGAGTTTTTCCTGCAAGACGCTCATGATACCCTTCTATTATACACGGTTTTGCCGCGTTTTTCAAGGGCTTGCGCGCGATTTCTTCAATAGCCGAGGAATTCTACACCCTTCAGCAGTACGTCGTTGACGATGTCGTTCCGAAGCGCATAAAAGATGACCTTCCCCTGCCTCTGCGTGCAGACCATGCCCGCGTCCTTGAGGAAGCGAAGCTGGTGGCTCACCGTCGTCTGATTGATGCCGAGCACGCGGGAAATATCCGTCACGCACAGTTCGCTGATGGCGAGTGCGGAAAGGATGCGCAGGCGCGTCCCGTCTGAAAAAATGGAGAAAAAGCGCACGAGAGAAGTGAGGATCTCCCCTTCGGGGACGTAGTCCTCGATCATTCCCTGCGTGCGCTTATCCAGCAGCAACGTTTCCGTCATAATACCCCTCCCGATGATTGGTTTATGACAGGATAACATGAATACATGCACATATCGGCGCATCATGCGTCGGCGGCTGTCTTTTTTTGTCAGTTTTCCGTTACGGCTTTGACTTCATAACCCGCTTCCGCGACGGCCGCGGCAAGCGTCTCGTCCGCAACGGGTACAGAGAGCGTCACTACGGCGGTCTTCCGGGCGAGATCGACTTCGGCGCCGGCGACGCCCGCCACCTTTTCGAGTGCGCCCTTGACGTGCGCCACGCAATGCATGCACATCATGCCTTCCACCTGCAATGTCTTTTTCATGATCGTTCCTCCTTGTTGGATTTGTCGTTCCGATTTCGTTTCCGCCGCGGCGCGGCCGCCATCGGGGCGGAACCGCACGAGACGGAGCGCATTGCCGACGACGAAGAGCGAAGACATGCTCATCGCCGCAGATGCGATCATAGGGTTGAGCGAGATCCCCGCAAAGGCAAACACGCCCGCCGCGAGGGGAATGCCGAGGCAATTATAAAAGAATGCCCAAAAGAGATTTTCCTTGATGATGCGCATGGTCTTCGCGGCGAGGGAGATCGCCTTGGGTACGCCGCGCAGATCCCCCTTGACGAGCACCACGTCCGCGCTTTCGATGGCGACGTCCGTGCCGTTGCCCATGGCAAACCCGACGTCCGCCTCTTTAAGGGCGGGAGAATCGTTGATGCCGTCGCCGACCATGGCGACCCCTCTGCCGTGCCCGGACGCCGCGCTTTTCAGCTTGTGCGCCGTGACTGCCTCAAGCTTGTCTTTGGGAAGCACTTCGGCATAGACATGTCCGGGCTGAATGCCTGCCTGACGCGCTATATAGGCGGCGCACGCCTTGTTGTCGCCCGTCAGCATGTACGGGGTAACGCCGAGGCGGATGAGCTGTCCGACCGCAGACATGCTCCCCTCTTTCAGCGTATCGGCGAGCGCAAATACGGCAAGCACGCGCGTTTCGTCCGCGAGGAAAAGCACCGTCTTGCCCTCCGCGGAGAGCCGTGCAAACGCTTCCGCATGCGCTTCGATCGAAATGCCCGCATGTTGCATGAGTTTATCGTTCCCGAGCAGATACGTCTTGCCGCCGACGCTGCCGCGGGCGCCCATACCGGTGAGATATTCCACGTCGCTTGCAGACATGCCCCCGTCGCCGCAGAATTCCGCGATGCACTGCGCCAGAGGATGATTGAGTTTGCTCTCGAGTGCGAACGCAACGGCGCGCGCCGCGGCTTCCTCCGCGAAAAAGGAAACGTCCACGACCTGCGGCTTCCCCTCCGTGAGGGTCGCCGTTTTATCGAGCAATACCGTCCCGAGCCGTGCGGTGCGCTGCAGCGCCTCCGCATTCTTGAAAAGGATGCCCATGGAAGCGCCGCGCCCCGTGGCGGCCATGACGGCAACGGGCGTCGCGAGGCCGAGCGCGCAGGGACAGGAGATGACGAGCACGCTGACCGCATAATTGAAGGCGCGCCCCGCATCACGCGTCGCGAGGATCCACGCGAGAAACGTGACGACGGCAATGCCCACGACGACGGGCACAAAGACGGCGGCAACGCGGTCGGCAAGCTTCTGGATGGGCGCCTTGGAGGTCCCCGCCTCGCGCACCATGCGGATGATGCCCGAGAGCAGCGTCTCCTCGCCCACCTTATCGGCGCGGATCTTGAGATATCCGCTGCGCACGAGCGAGGCACTCATGGCCTGCGCGCCCGGGGAAAGTTCAACGGGCAGACTTTCGCCCGTGATCGCCGACTGATCGGCAAAGGCGTGGCCTTCCAGCACTTCGCCGTCCACGGCGACCGATTCGCCCTGTCTTACGATGAGCAGATCGCCTTGCTTTACCTCGGAAAGCGGCACGGAGACGGCCTTCCCCTCCCGCTCGACGGTGACGGTATCGGGGGCAAGCGAGCGGAGTTTTTCCACTTCCCGCCCCGTCCTGCGCTTGGAATTATCCTCCAACCATTTGCCGAGCGTGACCAAGGTGACGATCATCGCCGCCGACTCAAAAAAGAGATGGCCTTCCGCCTGCGCGATGCAGATCCCGAGGCTGTACAAAAAGGAAACGGCCGCACCCAGCGTGACGAGCGTGTCCATATTGGGCACAAGCTTGAAGGCCGCCTTGACACCGCTTATAAAAAAGGCGTGATTGATGATGAGGATGCAGAGCGTAAGCGCGATCTGAAATCCGTAATTCAGCCACCCTTCCGGAACGGGGAGAGAGAGCATCCCGCCCATCGAAAGGTAAAGTTCGGGCAACAGCAAAAGCAGCGAGAGGAAAAAACGCAGCTTCAAAGGGCTTCTTTCCCGCTTTTTCGGCGCCTGACCAAACTCGTACGCCCCGTAGCCGAGGCCCGTGACCGCCGCCTTGATCTCCCCGTCGCTGACCGCATGCTCGTCAAAATCCACTTCCATGCTCTCGCCGAGCAGGGAAACGGAGACTGCGCTGACCCCCTTCATTTTGCAGACGGTGCGCTCGATGCCGGAGGAACACGCCGTACAGGTCATGCCCGTAATGGAATATTTCTTTTTCATAGGTTTCCCTCAATTGAGTTTTTTGACGAGTTCCACCGTCTCGTGTACGATCTCCCCGTCCCCCTGACGGATCTTTTCCGATACGCACGTCTTCATGTGGTCCTCAAGCACGAGGTATCCGAAGGCGCGCAGAGCGCTCTCCGCCGCCGAGACCTGCACGAGCACGTCCCCGCAATAACGGTTTTCCTCGATCATCTTCTTGATGCCGTTGAGCTGCCCCGTGATGCGGTTGAGGCGGCTGACGAGCGCCCTCACTTCCGCTTCCCCCCGCGGCGTGTGTTTGTAATGCCCTTCTTCCCGGCACGCCTTACAGCTTTCTGCACAGCATTCCATTGCGCTTCCTCCTCGCTTATATACCCCCATTGGGTATTTTTCTGATATTATATACCCCTATCTGGTATTTGTCAAGCAAAACGGACGCTTTTTCACAACAAAAAAAGGCGGAACCCGCGTTCCGCCTTTTTGCGCAAAAATTCTGAAATTGCTTACTTCTTTTCCGTCTGCTGAGCAACGACTTCCGCGCCGTCATAATAGCCGCAGTTTTTGCAGACTCTGTGCGCGACCTTCAGCTCGTGGCAGTGCGGGCACTCCACAAGCTGTGGCGCCGTCGCTCTGTAGTTCGCGAATCTCTTGTTCGTTCTGCTCTTCGACTGTTTCGACTTAGGGACTGCCATATCTCTCCACCTCTTTTTTTCGTATTTTTACTTCTCGTTCCATTCCAGCGCGACGCAGGGCGGCTCACAGACGAGCCTGCCGGGAAGCGCAAGGATCAATGCGTCGTTCAGACAACTCTGCAGGTCGACCACGCCGTTGCGGTAGCGATATTCTTCGCTTTCGCCCCCTTGCGGCACGAAACAGGCATCGACGCTGCCCTCAAACTTCTGTTCCGTCTGTGCAAGGCACCTGGAACACGCGCCTTCGAGCGCGAAGAACAGGGTCCCCGTCACTTCCACGGAATCGTCCTCGAGGATCTCGTAATGAAGCTCTGCCCGTACGGGAGAGGAAAATCTGACGTAAGGGATGTCGATCAGGGCGTCATCCGCCTCGAATTCCCCCGTAAGATCCCCCGCGTACTTTTTCTGCGCATTGCATTTGCGGACGTCGATCGTCATCATCATTGACTTACAAAGTATAATATTTTCTTTTGCCTTTGTCAATCTTTTTTGACGGCAATTTGCGTTTTTTTGCGAAAAATCAGAGAAGCGCCGCCGTTTCCCGCGCGATCACCAGCTCCTCGTTGGTGGGAATGACCAGGATCTTCACCTTGGAATCCGCCGCGGAAATATCGTGAATGGCGCCGTCGTTCTTCTGCTTGTTCTTCTCTTCATCCAGGCAGATGCCGAACGCCTGCATGTTTTTGAGGATCCCCGCGCGCACGGTCGGCGTATTTTCGCCGACGCCCGCCGTAAAGACGATGCAGTCCAGTCCGCCCAACGCCGCCATATACGCGCCGATGTACTTCTTGCAGGCGTACTCGAACATCTGCAGCGCGAGCGCGGAACGCTCGTCCCCCCGCTCTGCCGCCGCCGTCAGGTCGCGGAAATCGGAAGAATTGCCGGAAACGCCCAGCATGCCGCACTTCTTGTTGAGATAGGTCAGGCCCTCCGCCATCGTCATGCCCTTCTTGCGGAAGAGAAATTCGGCCGCCGCGTAATCGATGTCGCCGCTGCGTGTGCCCATCGGCACGCCCGCCAGCGGCGTGAAGCCCATCGACGTATCGATGCATCTGCCGCCGTCCACCGCGGAGATGGACGAACCGTTGCCGAGGTGACAGGTGACGATCTTGAGTTCTTCCGGCTTTTTGCCGAGATACTGCGCCGCCGCCCCCGCCACGAACTTATGCGAAGTGCCGTGCGCGCCGTACTTCCTCACTTTATACTTCTTGTAATCGTCGTAATCGATGGCATAGAGGTGCGCATATGCGGGCATGGTGGCGTGGAAAGACGTATCAAATACGAGCGCCATCTTTTTCCCGGGCATGACCGCGCGGCAGGCGTTGATCCCGAGGATGGCCGCGGGATTGTGCAGGGGCGCGAGTTCCGCGATCTCATCCATCGTCTTCATGACCGCGTCGTCAACGAGCGTCGTCTTGGTGAACGCTTCGCCCGAAGCGACGACGCGATGCCCGACGGCGTCGATCTCCTCCATGGAAGCGATGACGCCTGCCTCCGGGTCGACGAGTTCCTTCAAAACGAGGGAGATCGCCTCCGTGTGGTTGGGCAGGTCGCGCTCGATGACGTACTCCCGGCCGTTCGCTTTGTGCGTGAGCTTGCCGCCCGAAATGCCGATCCTCTCGCAGGTGCCTTTGGCGATCGCCTGCTCCGTCTCCATATTGATGAGCTGATATTTGAGCGAGGAGCTCCCCGCGTTGATGACTAAGATCTTCATGATCCCCCCTTACTTTTCCGCCGTCTGCAGCGCCGTGATGGCGACCGCGCAGACGATGTCGCTCGCCTTGCACCCGCGCGAAAGGTCATTGAGCGGCTTGGCGAACCCCTGGCAGATAGGGCCGATCGCCTGGAACCCGCCGAGGCGTTCCGCGATCTTATAGCCGATGTTGCCCGCCTGCAGATCGGGGAAGATGAACACGTTGGCGTGCCCCGCTACGGGAGATGCGGGCGCCTTGAATTCGCCCACGGAAGGAACGATGGCGGCGTCAAACTGAAGTTCGCCGTCGAGTGCGAGGTCGGGCGCTTTCTCCCCGGCGATCTTCACGGCCTCCGCAACGAGCGTCACGTTGTCGTGCTTGGCGCTGCCCTTCGTGGAGAAAGAAAGCATGGCGACCTTCGGCTCGAGCCCCGCGATCTCGCGCGCGCTCTTGGCCGTAGCGATGGCGCAGTCGGCGAGCCCTTCGCTCGTATACGTGGGATTCAGCCCGCAGTCGGCAAAGACGAGCATGCCGTCCGGCACGTATTCGTTGCCCCGTTCGGGGGCGATCATGAGGTTGAAGCTGGAAACCGCGGAGACGCCGGGCGCCGTCTTGATGATCTGCAGCCCGGGGCGCAGCGTGTTCGCGGTCGAATGGCAGGCGCCGGAAACCAGCCCGTCCACGTCGCCGTTTTTCAGCATGAGCGCGCCGAAGAAGGTGGCGTCTTTGGCCTGCGCCTCCGCCTGTTCCTCCGTCATGCCCTTTGCCTTGCGCAGCTCGTAGAGAAGGTGCGCGTACAGGGGAAGTTTGGGCGACGTCTCGGGGTCGACGATCTCCACGCCCGTAAGGTCGACGGACGGGTTTTTCGCCTTGATGTCCGCTTCCTTGCCCAAAAGGACGATGCGCGCGATCTTTTCCTTCACGCAAGCCGCCGCCGCTTCCACGACGCGGCTGTCCTCCCCCTCGCAGAGCACGATCTTGCGATCGAGCGCCGCAGCCCTGCTCTTGATCCCGGCGACGATGCTTTCCGCCGTCTTTTTTCCGCACTTCAAAGATTCTGCCATGATCTTTTCTCCGATAATACTTTATTTTTCCCCGCATTTCGTGTATAATAAAATACAGGAATCACTTTCTTTATTATACACCCTGCGGAAAAAATTGTAAAGGACAAACACGGGAAAAATGCGATTTTGTGCGGTAATTTGCGAATATAACCCGCTGCATAACGGGCACGCGTATCAGCTGGACGTCATCCGCCGCGAAAGCGGCTGCGACGCGATCCTCTGCCTGATGAGCGGGAATTTTACCCAGCGCGGGGAGGACGCCGTCCTCGGCAAATATATACGGGCGCGCCACGCCGTCCTCGCGGGCGCGGACGCCGTCCTCGAGCTGCCCGTCTCCTTCTCCGTCGCCCCCGCCGAACTCTTTGCCGGCGGCGCCGTACACCTGCTCGCTTCGCTGCCGGACGTCGATACGCTCGCCTTCGGCTGCGAGAGCGGCACGAGCGAACGATTCCTCGCCGCGGCAAAAGCCACTCTCTCCGAGGACAAGCGCTTCCGCGACGCCCTCAAAGAGGCCCTCAAACAGGGCGTCTCCTATGCCAAGGCGCATACGGACACCGTACTTGCACTCAACGCAGACGTCGACGAAGCGCTTCTGACGGCGCCCAACAACATCCTGGGCATCGAATACTGCCGCGCGCTGCTGCGCGAACAGGCGGGCATCCGCCCCATGGCAATCCCCCGCGTCGGCGCGGGATACGCCGACGCAACGCCCCTGAAAAATTTCTCTTCGGCGACGGCGCTGCGCGCCTGCCTTGCAGACAGGTCCCGCAAGGCGCGGAAGCTGTTAAAGTCGAACATGCCGCCCTTCGTGTATCGCGATCTGCAGGGCTATGCCCCCACCGCCTTCCGCGAAGCGGCTCTGTGCGCGCTGCTGCGCGCTTCGGAAGAAGCGCTGCGGCGCGTGCCGGATTGCACGGAAGGGCTCGAACACCGCCTGAAGGCGCTGGCGGCGAGCAACCCCGAATACGGCGCTTTTCTGCAAAAGACGGTGACGAAGCGGTATACGCTCTCCCGCATCCGGCGCATTTTGGCCGCAAATTTTTTGGGGCTGGAAGAAAAACAGACGCGCAGATTCCTGCGCGCCCCCCTCTATTACAACGTGCTCGCCGTGCGCAAGCAGGGCGCGGACGCGCTGCTCGCCTCCCTTTCGCACGGGGCATACCCCGTCCTCGTGCGAAAAAGCGACGCGGCGCTGCTCAAAAAAGACGCACAGGAATGTTTTGCCTGCGACGTGCGCGCCGACGAGCTGTACCGCGTCCTGAAAAAGCAATTTTCCAATCCGTTCCAAACGCTCTTTGTCGAACGTTAAACCCCGCGGGAATCCGGTATCTACGGGCTTCCCGCGGGGGTATTTTCCGATATAAGACAGGGCCATGTCCGTACGATCACGGCGCATATCTGCGATAGAGCGCTTCGGCGATGCGCAGGCCGTCCGCCGCCGCGGAGGTGATGCCGCCCGCATAGCCGCAGCCCTCGCCGCAGGGGTATACCCCCGCAACCGAAGCCTGCATATCCTCGCCGCGCAGGATGCGCAGCGGCGAGCTGGTGCGCGATTCCACCCCCGTGAGCACCGCTTCAAAGGAGCCGAACCCGCGAAGGCGGGCATCCATGTCCGGGATGGCAAGGCGGAGCGCCTCGCAGACGGCGGAAGGGAGCACGGCGCGCATGGGCACGAAGGCCGTCCCCCGCGCATACGTCGGCTTGACTTCGCCGAAATAATAGCTCTCTTTTCCCGATAAAAAATCCCCCACCAACTGCACGGGCGCAAGATACGCCCCTCCCGCCGCGCGGAACGCCGCGCGTTCGATCGCGCGCTGGAATTCAATGCCCGCAAGCGGGCTTTCGCTTGCAAAATCCTGCTTTTTGATCTGTACGACCAATGCGGAATTGGCGTTTTTGCCCGCCCGCGCATATTCGCTCATGCCGTTGGTGACCACGCCGCCTTCCTCGGACGCGGCGGGGATGACCACGCCGCCCGGACACATGCAGAAGGAAAAGACGGCGCGTTCGCTGGCATGCGATACGAGTTTGTAATCCGCCGCGGGAAGCCCCGCGTACCCCTGCCCGTACTGGGCGCGGCCGATCGCCGATTGCAGATGCTCGATGCGCACCCCCACGGCAAACTCCTTCTGCTCCATCCGGAACCCGCGGGAAAGCAGCATGGAGAAGGTATCGCGCGCGCTGTGGCCGACGGCGAGCACGAGCGCATCCGCATCCTCCCAATCCCCGTTGACGCGGATTGCGGTAAGACGCCCGTCCTGCGTGCGGACGTCCTCGAGCGCGGAGGAATACCGCAGCGATGCGCCGTGCGCCAGAAGAAAGGCGCGGATGTTTGCGACCACGGCCCGCAGATTGTCGCTGCCGATGTGCGGCTTGTTGAGATAGGCGATCTCGGGCGGAGCGCCGAAACCGACAAATTCGTCGAGCACGTCGCGGTTGAGCGGATCGTTCGTCTGCGTATTCAGCTTCCCGTCGGAAAACGTGCCCGCGCCGCCCTCGCCGAACTGCACGTTGGAAGATACGTCCAGCACGCCCGTGGAAAAGAACTTCTCCACATCCGCGGCGCGCTCCTCTACGGGCTTGCCCCGTTCAAGCAGGATAGGCGCGAACCCGTGGCGTACGAGGCGGACGGCGCAGAACAGGCCGGCAGGCCCCATCCCCGCGATATAGACGCGCGGTTTTTTTTGAATGCGGCCGTATTCGCGCGGCAAAACGGCGGGCGCGCGCTCGGCGCATTCCACCGAATACACCCAATGGATGTCCGATTTGTCGCGCGCGTCCAGGGATTTTTTCAGGATCTTCAAATATCCGCAGGGCGCATGCAGTTTTTTCTCGCAGAATTTGCGCAGCGCGCTCTCCTTCTCGTGCGGGCGGATGCGGATGTTGGTAAGTTTCAGGATCATCTCTCCCCTCCTGCGATCTTCCTGCTCACGGCGGCAGCCGAAGCAAACGCCCACTGCAGGTTATAGCCGCCGCATTCCCCGTCGACGTTGAGGATCTCCCCCGCGAAATAAAGCCCGCGGCACAAACGGCTCATGAGGGACGCGTCCGTCTCCTGCAGCGGGATGCCGCCTTTGGTCACCTGCGCATAAGAAAATCCGAGCGTTCCCGTCACCGTGAGCGGGAATGCCTTGACGAGCCGCGCGAGCGCGCGCACGTCGCCCGACGTTTTCCGCGCAAGGACGCGCGCCAGGCCGTTGGGTACGATACAGAGCAGCGGATCGTCCCCCGCGCGCGCCATGGCATGCAGCAGACGTTCTTCCGTGACGGACGGCAGCAGGTCGATCTTCAGCTCGTCGCCCGCGCGCACATACGGAGAAATGCGGAAGGCGGCGTCCCCGGAAACGCCGCTCTCGGTAAAAAGCACGTCGCCTTCCATGCGGCAGATCTCGCGCCCGGCGCGCAGCAGCGTGAGCGCGGACGCATTGCGGATCCCCTTGAGCCCGCGCACGCACCGGGGATCGCAGCGCAGCTGCACCAGCGAGGGCGTACATGCGGTCACGGTATGCCCGAAGTCTCTGGCAAGCGCGTAGGCGCTGCCGTCCGTGCCGAAGTTCGGCGCCGCCATGCCCCCCGCCGCCAGTACCACGGCGTCGGCGGTCTCTTCCCCGCCGCCGTGACGTATCATAAACCCATGTCCGCTTTTTTGGAGCAGCTCCACGCGGCAGCCCGTCATCAGGCACACGCCCTTTTCCATACAGGTCTTGCGGAAAAGGTCGGTAACGGCGGACGCCTGACGCCCGGCGGGGTACACCCTGCCGCGCGCATCGGGCAGAAAGATGCCGCCCATGCTCTCGAGAAAGGCGACGGTATCCCGCCAGCCGAACCGCAAGAGGATCGCCGCGACCTTTTCCCCGTCGTCGGAAAAATAATGCTGCGGCCCCATGTCCGTATTGGTGACGTTCCCCTGGCCGTTCCCGGTCGCGGAAAGCTTTTTGCCGACGCGGTCGTTCCGCTCGAATACCGTCACGCGGCAGCAGTCCGCCAGCATGACCGCGCACGCAAGCCCCGCCGCGCCGCCGCCGACGACGGCCACTCTCTTTTTGCCTTCATCCATCATCAAATCGCATACCTCGCTTGGAAAATCTTGTCAACGCATTGACAGACCGCAAATTCCGTGTTAAAATAGAAGCAGAAAATAAGGAGAATACCCGTATGAAACTGTTATCTGCCCTTGCAAACGCGTCCCTCGCGTCTTATTTTCAGGAAAATCTCGGCCTCACCATCGTCCTCGCCGTCATCCTCGTGCTCATCGTCGCGATCGTCGTCATCATGATCGTGGCGGGCGTGAAGGACCGCAAGAAGATGAAGGAATTCGACGCGGAAGCGGAAGCCGACGCCGAACCCGCTCAAACGCCCGCTTCTTCCGCCGCGGAAGAAGCGCCCGCAGCGGAAAAAACGGAAGCGGCGCCCGTCGAAGCCGAACCGGAAAGACAGCCGGAGCCCGAAGAGGCGGCAGCGCCGGAACCCGAACCGGAACCCGAACCGGCGCCCGTTGCGCCCGTCGAACCAGCGCCCGTCGCGGAAAAGACGGCCGCAAAAGCGCCCAAAGCCGCCCCCGCCGCGCCCGCGCAACCCAAGGAGGAAAAAGCGTCCGCTTCCATGCAATACAGCGGCAAATGGCTGATCTTTGAGACGGAAGCCGGCATGTACGCCTTTGAACTGCGCGCCTCCAACGGCGAAAAGATGCTGGGCAGCGGCGAATACACAACGCTCGCCGGCGCCAAGAGCGGCATCCGCACCTATAAATCCAACATCGAAAAAGGCAACTTCAAGATCATTCAGACCAAGACGGGGGATTTCATCTTCCAGCTGCTTAACCGCAGCGGCCAGCTGCTTGCGCTCGGCGCCGACTATAAGACGAAGTCGCGCTGCGAAAAAGCGATCGAGTCGACCAAGCGCTTTGCCGAGACGGCTTCCATCGAAGTCGTTTCCGAAGAGGACCTCAACGGCTGATCGGGCCGATACTGCATCGCCTCGCCCCGGAACGGGAGCGAGGCGATTTTTTATGCTTCGTGCAGATAGTCTCCGATCTCGCGCGACTGCTCGATCTTCACAAATACGTCGGCGAGGGCGTCCGTGTCCGCATTCTCCACCTTCCCCTCATCGGCGAGCTGCGCCGTCAGGCGGTCGAGCGGCATCCGCGAAAACGCGGGGATCCCATACCGTGCGCACAATTTTTCCGCCTTGCTCTCCCCGAAAAGATCGATCTTTTTTCCGCAGTCCGGGCAGACGAGATAGCTCATATTTTCCACCATGCCGAGGATGGGCACGTTCATGAGTTTTGCCATGGACACCGCCTTGCCGACGATCATCTCCACCAGGTCCTGCGGCGTGGTGACCACGACGATCCCGCTGAGCGGGATGCTCTGGAATACGGAAAGCGGCACGTCGCCCGTTCCCGGGGGCATATCGATGAACATGATGTCCACGTCGTCCCAGACGACATCCGTCCAGAACTGGACCGCCGCGCCCGCGATCAGCGTCCCGCGCCACACCACGGGGTCGCTCTCATGCTCGAGCAAGAGGTTCATGGACATCATCTGGATGCCGCCCGCCGTATAGACGGGATAAATGCTCCCCTCCGTCCCCATCGCGCGGGCGGAGACGCCGAACATCTTGGGGATGGAAGGCCCCGTGATATCCGCGTCAAGGATGCCGACGCGGTATCCGCGCGCTGCGGCGCGCACGGCGAGCAGCGCCGCGGTAAGCGATTTCCCGACGCCGCCCTTGCCGCTGGCGACGGCGATGACGCGCTTCACGCGCACGCCTTCGTGCAGGGGTTTGATAAACGACTTTTTATCGCGCGAGCCGCAGTTGCTGCTGCACGACGAACAATCATGCGTACATTCTTCCGCCATAACATTACTCCGTATCTGATTCTCCCGTTTATTTTACCCCGAATGCGGCAAAATGTCAACTCCTCTTCCGCACGGCAGCGGCAATATTTGCGCCGCACTCCCCTTTTCCGCCAAAGAAAACGGCCTTGCGGCGAAACTTTTCTTCATCGGGAGAAAAATGCTTGCAATTCTTCCCGATATCGTGTACACTATAAGGGCTGTGATAGGTGGGGAGTTAGCGGTGCCCTGTATCTGCAATCCGCTATAGCAGAGCCGAACGCTTTTCTCGGTGCCGGTCATGGAAGGCCGCACGCGATAAGGAACGTTGATCACAAGGTCTTATGCAACGCGCTCCCGCGAACCGTGTCAGGGTAGGGATACAGCAGCACTAAACGGATCGGCGCGTGTGCCATAAGGTAGCTTTGTCGGAGTCACCTGTCGCGTTCCCGCTTCGGTGTCCGGCAACAAAAAAAGCCCTCACAGTTTTTCGGAAAACACGCCGCCCCGCGATCAGATCGCGGGGCGGTTTTTTCTGCGCCGTTCTGCGGCGCGCTTTTTTTACTTCATAAAGGCAAGGAACGCCTTGTAGTTGCTGTACAGATCCGCCTTGGAGATCACCTCGTACGGCGCGTGCATGGAGAGCACGGGCACGCCCAGATCGACCGTATCGATGTTCAGCTTGGAAAGATACTTGGCAACCGTTCCGCCGCCGCCCGCATCCACTTTGCCGAGCTCCGCCGTCTGCCAGACGACGCCGCCTTCCGCGAACATGCGACGCACCTCGCCGATGAATTCGGCGGACGCGTCGTTCGAGCCGCTCTTTCCGCCCGAGCCCGTAAACTTGTTCATGCACGTCCCGCAGGAAAGCATCGCCGCGTTCATCTTCTCGTACACGCCCGCAAAATTAGGGTCGAACGCCGCCGTGACGTCGGAGGAAAGGCACTTGCTGCGCGCGCGCACCTTGCGGAAGTTGGCGCCGAACGCGAGCGCGATCTCCTCCATGAGATCGGCATAAACGGCGCACTGCATGCCCGTCGTCCCCTCGCTGCCGATCTCCTCTTTGTCCACGAGCAGCGCCATCACGGTATGCGCGCTTTTGCCTTCCAGCAGGGCGGTCAGGGCAGGATACGCGCAGACGCGGTCGTCATGCCCGTATGCGCCGATGAGCGCGCGGTCAAACCCAAGATCGCGCGCGGGGAAGGCGGGTACGGCGCTCAGCTCCGCGCTCAGGAAATCTTCCTCATTCATGCCGTATTTTTCGTGAAGCAGGGAAAGCACGGTGAGCTTGATCTTTTCCTTGACTTCCTTGTCCGCATACGGCAACCCGCCGACGACGACGTTGAGCTGTTCGCCTTCGATGACCTTGGCGGCGCCCGCGCTCATCTGCTCTCTGCCCAGATGCGGCAGCAGATCGTCGATGCAGAACACGGGATCGCCCATGTCCTCGCCGACGCGGATCTCCACGCTGCGGCCGTCCTTGAGCACGACGGTGCCGTGCAGCGCAAGCGGGATGGCCGTCCACTGGTACTTCTTGATGCCGCCGTAATAATGCGTCTTGAGAAAGCACATGTTGCCGTCCTCATAGAGCGGGTTTTGCTTGATGTCGAGGCGCGGCGCGTCGATGTGCGAGGCGATCAGGCGGATGCCGTCCTCCTCAAGGTCTTTTTCGCCGATCCGGAAGACGACGACGCTCTTCCCGCGGTTGACAAAGTACTTTTTGTCGCCTTTTTTGAGTTTATCGCCGAGCTCGTAACGGGTAAATCCCTTCTCCTCCGCCATCTTCACGGCGACGGCGCATGCCTCTCGTTCCGTCTTGGCGGCGTTGAGAAAGGCCTTGTACCCCTCCGCATAGGCGTAAATGGCGGCGCGTTCCTGCTCGTCCGCCGCCTCGTAATAATTTTGTTTCTGATAGGACAGAGATTCCAGCATCTCCTGCCCTTTCGTCTTTTCTGCCATATAATGCCTCCTTTTGATCCGCATGTATTATAGCACACCCGCCGCAAAAAAGCAAATGCAATCGCGCCGTTTCTGCGCATATGCATACATGTTCATCCCGCCGAGCGTATCCCCGCCCCATGTCCGCAAAAAGGGCGGTCCCCTCCGCCCGGAACGCGCCGTTGCGCGCGGAGCCAAACGCTCAACCGCAGGTAGAATCAACCGATTACCGAGAAATTCAACCAATCGTAGAGCAAAACCCCATTGAATTGAAGGAAAAAAATAGTATAATGGATTTGAAAAGACGGAGCGCTGCCGTCAAATATATTTCAGGAGGGTTTATCATGCCACAATATGGAAAAATCATCTCACGGCTCCGAAAAGAGCACAACATGACGCAGGCGGAACTCGGCGCCAAACTCAACGTCTCTTTTCAGGCAGTCAGCAAATGGGAGAACGATCTGGCACAGCCCGATTTTGCTACCATGAACGAGATCGCCAAGATCTTCCAGGTCCCGCTGACCGTATTTGCCGAAGAAAACGCCGCGGAATCCCGCGCGGCCGCCGTCGCCGAAAGCACGGAAGACGATCCGCTTCTCGGATACTGTTCCGTCTGCGGGAACATTGTGCATCAGAGCAACGTGGCGCAGCAGCGTCCGAAGCTCGTCTGCCGGGCATGCGCCGAAGAACAGGCAGAAAAAGAAAGGGCGGAAGCGGAAGCTGCCCAGAAAAAGCGGCGCGACGAGGAACTGCACCGCCGCGCCCGCATCCGTCATATGCGCAATCTCGGCCTCGGCTGGGGCGCGGTCGGCGGCGTAATCCTTGCCGTCCTTGCCGTCATCGGGGTCGTCGCGGCAAAACAAAATGCGGGCATCGCCGTGCTCGGCGGCGTACTCGGCGCCCTGTTCGGATTTACCTTCATCGCACAACTGTTCTGGGACGGATTCGTCGCCGATACGGCGCTCGCCGGCGGAAAGATCATCGGCACGCCCGGGATCATCTTCTCCTTCGATCTGGACGGCTTTATCTTCCTGATCGCCATGAAGATCCTCTTTGCCGTACTCAAATTCCTCGTCTTTCTCATCACGTCTCTCGCCTGCGTCCTCTTTGCCGTCGTATGCAGCCCGTTCACCTTCTTCCCCTGCCTGCTGCGCGTCAACCGCGGCGAGGAAGCGGATTAACCGAATATCTTAAATAAGGAGAGCACCATGAAAAAAATACTACAAGTCCTCTGCATACTTGCTATGGCTCTGGCCATGACGTTTGGCTTTGCCGCATGCGGCGGCACGCGATCGCCGGAAACAAACGACGATCAGGAACAACCGACGCCGACGCCCGGACAGCCCGAAGATCCGAAAGATCCCGAAGAGCCCGACAAACTCACCTTTACGGGCGTCACGTTTGAAAGCGATACCATCGTCTACGACGGGAAGGAGCATTCCCTCACCGTGACGGGCTCCCTGCCCCAGGACACCGCCGTGGAATACACGAACAACGTCGGCACGGATGCGGGCGTCTATTCTGCGAGCGCGACCCTTTCGGCAGAAAATTATGAGACGCTTACCCTCACGGCTACGCTCACCATTCAAAAAGCGACCTTCCCCGCAGACGTCGCCCTCGAAAGCGATACCGTCGTCTACGACGGGGAAGCGCATTCCCTCACCGTGACGGGCTCCCTGCCCAAGGGCACGACCGTGGAATACACGAACAACGGAAAGACGGAAGGCGGCGAATACGAAGTGACCGCCACCCTCACCAATCCCAATTACCAAACGCTTATCCTCAAAGGTATGCTGTATATCCGCACGCTGGCGGACGCCAAAGCGATCATAGACGACATCCTCGTCCGCCCCGATCCCTGGAGCTTCCTGCCGGAAGCGCTGACTCCCGAAAAAATGGCATATACCGCCATGCCCGTCACTGAATTCACAACCGATACTGCCGTTTCCGCGATCGGAAAACGCACCGTCGGCAAGCAGCTCAACGTCGTCTACGATATCCTCGGGCATTCGCAGACCGCGCTCGAGACCGCAGACGTCATTTTCACGGCGGGCGAGGCGATCGCCGCGGCGTATCAGACGTTCATCAATAACAATCCCGACGATTACAGCGAATTTACCGGCTCCGTCACCGTGGCAGGGATCGGTTTTTCCGCAAAGATCGCGGTGCAGGGCGCGCAGAGCATGCTCCTGCTCGGCAACGGGACGATCAGCTTGGAGCTGCGGGCGGACGGCGAAGCAAACGTCAATTACGGCAGGATCCAGATCACCGACGGCGTCACGCTCAAATATCAGATGACGGACACGACGCTGAAATTTGCCGTCAATGCGGAAGTTTCGGCGGGGCAGGTCGCCACGGCAAGGGTCACGCAGATGCTGGAGTTTATCCGCGAAGAGGGCATCGTGACCGGATACCTGTATGAATATTACGGCGTGGACACGGCGATCGACGTGGGCGTGAAAACGACCTCCCTCATCACGTCCGATCCGGAAGGCTACACGATTGTCACGGGAAACAAGCGCGAATCGGACGATCTGCTCATCGATGCGTATGAAGAAGTCTATGATTCCGAGACGGGAAACTTCATCGGCGCAGAAGTTGCGGAGACCGTAAATGTTGCCGACTTTGATACGCTTTGGTTTCCGCTTGCCGACGTTACGGGTTTCCGCACGGTACGCGTTCTGGATGAAGCGAACGGCCTGAATGCGGACACGGTATACGTCAACGGCGGCAGCACGCCGTTTGCGACAAAGAACATCGGCGGTCTGGGACTGGACACGCTCTCCCGTCGGTACGATATCGAGATGAAAGAGGTATGTTACTTCGTCGCTGCGAGCGACGGTGAGGGCGGCACGGTCTACGAGCGCGTTGAGACGCTCGTCCCCATGCTGTTCGTACAGAACAAATCGCTTGCGGACTTTTCCGACGACGTGACGGACGAAAACCCCGATACCGTTCCCTCCGCGGCGCTTCCGGCGAACGCGATCGCCGTCGTCACCACGCCGTTTACGACCATGCACGAGACATACGCGGCGCTCAAAGAACTCGTGACCTATGAAGAGATCGCCGCCTTCATCGGCGAAAAAGACAGCTTCTTTGCAGACGAAACCTGATAGCCCGTAAAAAAAGGCCTGCCCGTGCGGAAAGCACGGGCAGGCCTTTTTTGATGCATATGTTTCAGAACGAATATGCGCTCCGTTCCATACGAGCAAAATCATGCGCAGATCGCGGCGTATTCTGCACGCATGTGCCGACACACATATGCGGAGGGCGCGATGCGATACGCAGGGCATACCATGCCCGCGCGCTTTGCGCTGCCGCGTATCCATGGCCGCATCTTATTCCCGTTCGTTTCGCCCGGACATGCCATGGCCGGATGCGGTTTGGCCTTATTTTTCCCGAAGGATCTCAACGGGCTTTCTGCGCGAGATGCGCAAAGCCGGCAAAACCGTGGCAAGGGCCGCCGCGCCGAAGCACAGGAGGATCAGATACAGCGCGGGCAGCAAGCCGATCGAAAAGAGCGAACAGCGATAGACGTGATTGAGGATCACGCATACGATCCCGCCCGCGACCAGAGAAAGGACGAGGTCGAGGATGGCGATCATGCCGCTCTCGGCCAGGCAGACCTTGACGGCGTCCGCCTTGCCCCCGCCCAGGGCGCGCAGAATGCCGATCTCGCGCCTGCGCGCCTCCGTGGAAGCGAGCAGGAAATTCATCAGCAGCAGGGCGCTGAATACGGCGAGGACGATGCTGATGCCGAGCGCGGGGACGAGGAACATATCGTCCGTGAACATCCACGCGGCGTCGGTAAAGCCGGAATAGGCGGAAGTCACATTTACGGTATGCGTCTTGTTAAACTGATACGTCATGTTGCTTGAATCGTCCACGGTGACATCCTCATAGCAGAGGCTGTCGATAAGCGCGCGGTCTCTCTCCGCGTTGCCCGTCAGACGGTACAGGACTTTGGTAAACTGCGTCTGTCCCAGCCCTTCGCCGCCGATCAGCGCCGTCTTGATCATGTGGTCGCCGCGGGACCAATCGTAAAAATAGCCGTCGACATCCACGTAAAAGTCGTCCGTGTAGTTCCCGAGATAGACGCCGTCAAAATCCCGATCGTACCCTTTCAGCCATTCAAGGCTCTCTTCCGTGGAAAAGATGCCGACGATGGTGCGGCCGTTGATGGTCAGGCCGAGCAGGTCTTCCGGCGTCCCGATGGGCACTACCTCTCCTTTCTCTTCCGCGCCCGATTCGGCCGCCGGACCGCGAGACGGTTCCTGATACCCGAACCGTACGAACATGTCGGCCTGGTAATCGGTCAAGGCGATCTCCTCCGCCGTCACGGGCAGACGGCTGTTCGCCGTCACCGCGGACATGCCCAGCTCCTCTGCTTTCACCGACCCGTCCACGACCACATACCGCAAGATGAGTCCCCTGGAAAAATAGTTATACGGGTTCAGGCGTTCCGGGGTATCGAGTTCGCCCGTTGCGAGGTACAGGCTCGCCGAAACTTCCATCGGTTCAAAGACGGGAAAAATATCCGTTTCCGCGCGCAGCGCATCCAGCTGTTCCTGCGAGAAATATTCTTCATGCGCGTCCTGCCTGTCAAACGTCTGTCCGTTGGGATATGTCACCTTTTCGTCATACTCCACATATGCGGAAAGCGTGACGGTCTCGGCGTCGTTATCGTAAGAAGTCCTGAGCACGGCCATGACCATGTCCGTACTCAACGCAGACGTGGAAAAAACGAATACGGTCAGGGAAATGACGGCGAGCAGCACGGAGAGCACCAGCCGCACCGTCTTTTTGCGGAAGCCGAACAACCCCATGCGCAGGACGGAAGCCAAGGGGAGCCCGCCCTTTGCCCCGTTTTTGGCCGATGCAGGCTTTTCCTCCGGCTCCCGCTTCGTCCTGTCGGAGATGACGCTTCCGTCGTGCAGTTCGATGATGCGGTCGCCGTAGCGCTCCGCACTCTCCCTGTCGTGCGTGACGACGACGATGAGTTTGTCTTGGGAAAGCTCTTTCAAAAGCGCAAAGAGCGACGCGCTCGTCTCGCTGTCAAGTGCGCCCGTCGGTTCGTCTGCCAGAATGATCTCCGGGTCCTTGACGAGCGCCCGCGCGACCGCCACGCGCTGTTTTTGACCGCCCGAAAGCTGCGAGATCTTCCTCTCGTACAGCGTGTTTCCGTCCCCGTCCACAAGGCCGACGCGGCGCAGCGCCGCATCCACCTGCGCACGGTCTGCCTTCTGTTTTTTGAGCTGCAGGGCAAGGGCAATATTCGCCCCTGCGGAATACCACTCCAGCAGATTGAACTCCTGAAAAACAAACCCGACGCAGTTGTTGCGGTATATGTCAAGGTCGCGCTCCCGCCCGGTGACGATGGAAGTACCGTTGAGTGCGATCTCCCCCTGCGTCGGGCTGTCCATCCCGCCGAGGAGGTTAAGGAGCGTCGACTTGCCGCAGCCGCTCTTGCCGAGAACGAAAACGAGCCCGCTCGACGGCAGCGTGAATGTGACGTCGCGGAGCGCGTGCACCTGCCCCGCGCCGCTCTCATACACCTTGGATACGTGTTTGAGTTCGACCATACGATCCCCCTTTTTCTCGGGGCAGCCGTTCCCTGCTGCCCGCTCTTGGCTCTATCATACCATATACCCCCCCCCTGCTGTCAAGATACTAAATTTGACATTGCGGAAGATTTTCTGTCAAAATGCTTTTACATCAGACATATGTTGCATGTTTCCTTTGTTTTTGCGCGCATATAAGCATTTTTATGTTTATTTTGCACGGAAACGAGCATATATGTCTGCGAAGACATCTGTATCCGCGCGCATGCCGCGTGTTTGCGGGCTTGCGATGCAATCCCCGCAGCGGCATAAAAAAAGAACGCCCGAAACGGACGTTCTCTCTGTTTGCCTGAACCTTAAACGAGTTCGATGACTGCCTGTTCGGCACCGTCGCCGCGGCGCTGGCCGAGGAGATAGATCCTCGTGTAGCCGCCGCCCTGGCCGAGCTCTTCCTTGCGCTGCGCATACTTGGGCGCGATCTCATTGAACAGCTTCTCCATCAAAGGATGCTGGACCTGAGCGGTGCGCTTTTTGTAATCGCTCTTCTTCTCGGCGAAGGCTTTGATCTCCTGCAAGTCGTACGTCTTTGCCATGATGGCGCGGCGGGCAGCGAGCTTCTTGGGGCCGTCCTTGATGGACGTCGTCTTGATCTCCTTGCCCTTCTTGTCCTTGGTGACGACCTCGATCTCCACGACGTCGTCATAAGTGTTGATCGCCTTGGTGATCAGCTTCTCGACGTAGGAACGCAGTTCCTTTGCGCGTGCCGCCGTCGTTTCCAGCCTCCCGTACCAGAGGAGCTGGGAAGCCTGGTTTCTCAAAATTGCCATTCTCTGTTCGGTGGTTCTCCCTAATTTACCCGGCATGGTTTAATCCTCCTTTTTGTCCAGCGAAAGACCGTACGATTCGAGCTTCTGGATCACCTCGTCCAGAGATTTTCTGCCAAGGTTGCGTACCTTGAGCATCTCTTCCTCGTTCTTGCGGATCAAGTCTTCCACAGTGTGAATGTTCGCTCTCTTCAAGCAGTTGTAGGAACGGACGGAAAGGTCCATATCCTCGATCTTCATGGAGAGGATCTGCTGCTGTTTGTCGTCATCCGTCTTGACCAGGATATCCATGTCCTTGATGGTATCGGAAAGATTGACGAACAGGCTGATATGATCCTGCATGATCTTGGCGGCGAGAGAGACGATCTCCTTGCCGGAGAACGTCCCGTCCGTCCAGACTTCGATCGTAAGTCTGTCGTAGTCGATGTTCTGCCCCACGCGCGCAGGTTCCACGTTGTAGTTGACCTTCTGCACGGGCGTATAGATGGAATCGATGGGAATATAATCGACCACGGGCTGTTTGTTATCCTTGGCGGGACGATACCCTCTGCCTCTGCCGATCGTGATCTCCATATCGATCTTGCCGCCTTCGTCGACGGTGCAGATATACTGATCGGAATTGATGATCTCGACTTCGGCGTCCTGAGAGATATCCGCCGCGGTGACGACCGCGGGGCCTTCCTTATAGAGGCGGAGCGTCTTGGTATAATCCTTGTCGGTAACTTTGGTCTTGATTGCCAGCAGCTTCAAATTCAGGATGATCTCGGTGACGTCCTCCTTCACCCCGGGGATGGCGGAAAACTCGTGCTTGACGCTTCCGTCCATGAATTTGATCCCCTGCGCGGCAGCGCCGGGCAATGCCGACAGCAAAATTCTTCTCAGGCAGTTGCCAATGGTAAGACCGAAACCCTTTTCGAGCGGTTCAACGACGATCTTCGCGTACGATTTCTCCTCGTTCTCCGTCACCTCGATTTTGGGCATATCCATTTCGATCATAAAGCTACCTCCTTACATGATTCAATTATTTGGAGTACAATTCGACGATCATGTGTTCTGCGATCTGGCTGTCGACGTCCTCTCTCGTGGGAAGTGCAAGGATCTTGCCTTCCAGCTTCTCGGGATCAAACTCCAGCCACTTCGGCATGTTCGCGACTTTCATCGTCTTGATCTGCTCGAAGAATTTGTTGTTCTTTCTCGTCTCCTTGACGGCGATCACGTCGCCTGCTTTTACGATATACGAAGGGATATTGACCGTTCTGCCGTTTACCGTGAAATGCGAATGGTTGACAAGCTGTCTTGCCTGCGTGCGCGAAGACCCGATGCCCATGCGGAAGATGACGTTGTCGAGCCTGCGCTCGAGAAGGGAGAGCATGTTTTCACCCGTGATGCCCTTCATTCTGTCCGCAACTTCGTAATAGTGACGGAACTGACCTTCCTGCACGCCGTAGATGCGCTTGGTCTTCTGCTTCTCGCGGAGCTGCTGCCCGTACTCGGAAACCTTCTTCCGCGCCGCGCCGTGCTGGCCGGGAGCGGTAGGACGCTTGTTGAACGGACATTTCTCCATGTAGCATTTATCGCCCTTGAGAAAGAGCTTTGCGCCCTCTCTTCTGCAAAGTTTGCATTTTGCGTCTCTGTATACTGCCATGTTCTCTCTCTCCTATTATACTCTTCTGCGCTTGGGCGGTCTGCATCCGTTGTGAGGGATGGGAGAAACGTCGGAGATCAGCGTCACCTCGAGCTCGCAGTTGCCGAGCGCGCGGATCGCGGATTCTCTGCCCGCACCGGGGCCCTTGACGTAGACTTCGACCGAGCGAAGCCCGTGCTCCTTGGCAGCCTTTGCCGCCGTCTCCGCGGCCATCTGCGCCGCAAACGGGGTGCCCTTTCTCGAGCCCTTGAACCCGAGCGCGCCTGCGCTCGACCAGGAGATCGCGTTGCCGCTCATATCCGTGATGGTGACCAGCGTGTTGTTGAAGGAGGACTGGATATGGACCTGTCCTTTGTCGACTTTTTTCAGTTCCTTGCGCTTGCGCGAAACGACTGTTCTTTTCGTCTTATCTGCCATGTTCCGTTCTCCTTACTTCTTCTTGTTCGCGACCGTGCGTGCGGGACCTTTGCGCGTGCGGGCGTTTCTCTTGGTGCTCTGCCCGCGGACGGGGAGCCCCTTTCTGTGGCGGACGCCGCGATAGCACCCGATCTCCATCAGGCGCTTAATGTTGAGGGAGACCGTGCTGCGAAGCTCGCCCTCCACCGTATAGTTGTGATCGATATATTCTCTGAGCTTGGATACGTCCGTCTCGTTGAGATCTTTGACTCTCGTGTTCGGGTCGATGCCCGTCGCAGCGAGGATCTTCTTGGACGTAGCAAGACCGATCCCGTAGATATACGTGAGACCGATCTCTACACGTTTCTCTCTGGGTAAATCTACACCGGCAATACGTGCCATTCTTGTAACCTCCGTGTTATTTTCAGGTGTTTTCTGTATCGGTGAACGCGTATCCCGGAAGGATAGTGGAAAATATCCGCCCGAAAGCGCGTGAATATTCGCAAAAAAGCGCAAAGCAAGCCGAGTTTCCGCACAGGAACCGTGCGGAAATTCAGCCTGGATCTGCAATTGGTGCGGTGCGGATACCCGAAACCGCATTGTTCATTATAACACAATTTTCCAAAAGTGTCAATCGATTTCAGCCCTGTCTTTGCTTATGGCTCTTGTTTTTTGAACAGATGACCATGACTTTGCCGTTTCTCTTGATGACTTTGCATTTGTCGCACATGGGCTTGACGGAAGGTCTGACTTTCATGTTTTTCTCCTTTCAATGCTTCCGCGGGATCCCGCGGGATATTCTCGCCTGATACGTTCGCGCTTACGACTTGCTGCGCCAGGTGATCCTGCCCTTGGTCAGGTCGTACGGGCTCATCTCGAGTTTGACCCTGTCGCCCTCGATGATCCGGATATAGTTCATTCTGAGCTTGCCCGAAATATATGCCGTAATGACGTGGCCGTTGGACAGCCGTACTTTGAACGTGGTGTTGGGCAGCGCCTCTATGACCGTGCCCTCTGCTTCGATGACGTCGTCTTTCGACACGATGTTCTATCCTCCGCTTTTTGTTTTCCCCTGCGCCTTACAGCGTCAGGATCTCCACGCCGTCCTCCCGGACGACGACCGTGTTTTCGTAATGCGCCGCGCATTTCCCGTCTTCCATGACGGCCGTCCAGCCATCGTCGAGCACACGGACGCGGTAGCTGCCTTCTGCGATCATCGGCTCGATGCACAGCACCGTGTTCGCCCGAAGGCGGACGCCCGTGCCCCTCCTGCCGTAGTTGGGGACGGCGGGGTCCTCGTGCATTTCTCTGCCGATCCCGTGCCCCGTATAGGCGCGGATAACGGAAAACCCGTTCTCTTCGGCGTGCTTCTGCACGCGGTAACCGATGTCGTAAAGCGGCGTTCCCGCCTTCAGCCCGTCGATGCCGCGGAAGAAACATTCTTCCGTCACGCGGACGAGCTTCTTCTTTTCTTCCGGCGCTTCGCCGATACAGAAGGTGCGCGCGCCGTCGCCGTGAAAGCCGTTCTTGTAGGCGCACAGGTCGACGCTGACGATGTCGCCTTCGCGCAGCACCCGATCGCCGGGAATGCCGTGCACGACGACCTCGTTCACCGAGACGCACGCGGAAGCGGGATAGCCGCAATAGCCGAGGCAGGAGGGTTCCGCGCCGCTCGCCTTGATGAAATCATAGACGAGAGTATCCACCTCTTTGGTGGTCATGCCGGCGCAGATGCGCTCCCCCACGAACTTCAGGCAATCCCGCACGATCGCACACGATTCGCGGAGATAGGATATCTCCTCTTCGCTTTTGACGCGGATCATAAGCCCATCTTTTCGTCGAGCACCTTTGCGATCTCCGCAAACAGCACTTCGGCGGGCGCTTCCGTCCCCGTAAAGTTGAGGATAATGCCTTTCTTGGTGTAATACTCGATGAGCGGCGCCGTCTGCGCTTCGTACACTTCGAGGCGGCTCTTGACCGTTTCGGGATTGTCATCCTTTCTCTGGTAGAGTTCGCCGCCGCAGCGCTCGCAGGTGGTCTTGCCGCCGAGCGTCGAGACATGGTAGCTCTCGCCGCATTCTTTGCAGACCCGTCTGCCGCACAAACGGTCCATGAGGAGCGCAAAATCAATGTTGATGTTGACGACGGCGTCGATCTTCGCAAACTTGTCAAGCTCCTCCGCCTGGAAGAGGTTGCGGGGGAACCCGTCGAGCAGGTAGCCCTTCGCCACGTCGTCCCAGGTGAGCCTGTCTTTGACGATCGCACAGGTGACCTCGTCGGGGACCAGCTTGCCCGCGTCGATGTACGATTTGGCAAGTTTGCCGATCTCCGTGCCGTTTTTGATGTTGGCGCGGAAGATGTCGCCCGTAGAGATGTGAGGAAGCCCGTAACGTTCGGAGATCTTGGTCGCCTGCGTGCCTTTGCCCGCGCCGGGGGCGCCGAGTAAGATGATGTTCATGCGTTACCTCCCGTGATATTATTTCAGGAATCCCTTGTACGTCTTCATCATGATCTGCGACTGCAGCTGCTTGTCAAACTCGAGCGCAACCGAGACGACGATGAGGATACCGGTCGTAGAGAATACGTTGACGAGGTCGTAGCTGGCCCAGCTGAACGCAAGCGACGGGATGAAGGCGATCGCGGTCAGATAGATGGCGCCGAACAGCGTGATGCGCTTGGAAATGCGGCGCAGATACTGTGCGGTCGGCTTGCCGGGGCGGATGCCCTGAATGAAGCCGCCGTTCTGCTGGATGTTTTTGCTGACGTCCTCGGGGTTGAACTGGATCTCGTTATAGAAGAACGCGAACACGAAGATGAGTACGCTGAGCACGAGAACGTAGATCCAGGTCCCTTCCATGAACACGCTGTTCCACCAGGCAGCCGCGTCTGCCCAGGCGGGGACGAGGCTCATGAGCATGGAGGGGAAGGAAATGACGGCGAACGCAAAGATGAGGGGCATGACGCCGCCGCCCGCGATCTTCATGGGGATCACGGAAGACTGGCCGCCGTACATCTTGGTGCCGCGCACCTGCTTTGCATAGTTGACGGGGATCTTGCGCTCGGCAAGATCGACGAATACGATGAGGAAGAAGATGACGACGACCAGGACCACGAAGAACGCGAGTTCCAGGAATGCCATCGGATCCGCCGTGACGCCCTCGATGAACTTGGCGACGACGGAATCGCCTGCCGTGGAAAGGATACCGATGAAGATGATCATCGAAATGCCGTTCCCGATGCCGTATTCGGTGATGCGCTCACCCAGCCACATCACGAGCATGGCGCCCGCCGTATAGACGATCGTCATGTAGAAGCCGGCAAACACGGCGGAGTCAAAGAACATATCCAGCTTGATCGCCGTGCCCGTCTCGCCGCTGGCGAGGTCGACTTCCTGGTTCGCGAAGTTGACGATGATGCCCACCGCCTGGACGACGGCAAGCACGACCGTGATGATGCGCGTAATGTTGGAGATCTTTTTTCTCCCCTCCTCGCCCTGCTTGGAAAGGCGTTCCAAGGCGGGGATGCCGACGGTGAGGAGCTGCATGATGATGGATGCGTTGATGTAAGGCCCGATCCCGAGTGCAAACAGGGTGCCGCTGGCGAGCGAACCGCCCGTGATGCTGCTCATGAGCTGAAGGAAGGTGTTCCCTTCGATCGCGGCAGAGAAGAAACTGCCGCGCAGCCCGGGGACGGGAATGTAGCAGCCGACGCGGAACACGAGCAGGATCAGAAGCGTGATGATGATCTTCTTTCTGATATCCTTGTTCCGGAAGGCATTTTTCAGAGTTTCAAACATGTTTTCTCTCCTATCTGGGATCTCCGAAGCGAAGGGCGCTGCCGCCAAGGAGAAAAAAGCGGACAACGGCCGGCCGAAACGGCCGCCGTTCCCTCTTTTTATCCGATCACTTCGGCCGTTCCGCCCGCCTGCTCGATCGCAGACTTCGCGGATCCGGAAAATTTCGCGGCCCGGACGGTGAGAGCAACGGAGAGTTCGCCGTCGCCGAGCACCTTAAGCCCGCTGTTGTTCTTGACTGCCTTCGCAAGCCCGTTTTCCATCACGAACCCGTAATCGACCACCGTCCCCGCGGGAAGTTCCGCAAGGTCGGAAAGGTTGACGATGACGTACTCCTTCCGGAATCTGTTGTTGAATCCTCTCTTGGGGATCCTTCTTGCAAGGGGCATCTGGCCGCCTTCGAAGCCGGGTCTTACCCCGCCGCCCGAACGCGCCCACTGGCCCTTGTGGCCTTTGCCGCTCGTCTTGCCGAGCCCCGAGCCGATCCCGCGGCCGAGACGCTTTTCCGACGTTCTCGCTCCCTCCGCGGGAGCAATCGTATCGATTCTCATGACTTACTCCTTATACGTTCTCCACCTTGACGAGGTGCGCGACCTTCTTGAGCTGCCCCTGCAGTGCGGGGGAATCCTCAAAGGTCTTTTCGGAACGGATCTTCTTGAGGCCGAGCGCCGCGATCGTCGCCTTGACGGAAGCGACCTCGCCGATCGTGCTCTTTACGAGTGTAACTTTTACCATTGCGCGCCTCCTTACCCGATGATCTCTTCCACGGTCTTGCCGCGGAGCGCCGCGACCTGTTCCGCCGTCTTCAGCTGCGAAAGGCCCGCGATCGTCGCCTTGACGCAGTTGCCTGCGTTCTGCGTGCCGTGAGACTTGGTGCGGATGTTCTTGATCCCCGCAGCCTCCATGACCGCACGGACGGGGCCGCCCGCGATCACGCCGGTACCGTTTTCAGCCGGCATCATGAGCACTGCGCCCTTGCCGAAGCGGCCGAGGACCTCGTGCGGGATGCTCGTCTCCACGATGGGAACGGAGATCATGCTCTTTTTCGCTGCCTGCGTTGCCTTCTCGATCGCCTCGGGAACTTCTTTTGCCTTTCCCGTGCCGAAGCCGACCCGGCCGTTTCCGTCGCCGACGACGACAAGCGCCGCAAAGCGCATGTTCCTGCCGCCCTTGACCGTCTTGGAAACGCGGTTGATCTCGATCAGCTTTTTCACAAGCCCGTCATTTTCTTCCTGCTTTCTTGCAGGTCTGTTCTCTCTTGCCATGTCTCCTCTCCTCTCAGAAATTCAGTCCGGCTTCACGCGCGCCGTCCGCGACCGCCTTGACGCGCCCGGTGTACAGGTACCCGCCTCTGTCGAATACGACCGAGCCGATCCCCTTCTCCTTTGCGCGTTCCGCGACCGTCTGCCCTACGACTTTAGCTGCTTCCGTCTTGGTCATGTCGGCGATCTTTTCCTTGACCGCCTTTTCCATCGTGGAAGCGGACGCGAGCGTTACGCCCTTCGTGTCGTCGATGATCTGGACATAGATGTGATTCAGACTTCTGTAAACGTTCAGACGGGGCGTCTCCGCCGTGCCGGAAACGTGTTTCCGGACGCGCGCGTGGCGGCGCTGTCTGACGGTGTTTTTATCGATTTTGGATATCATTGTCTACGCTCCTTTACTTCTTGCCCTTACCGGAAGTCTTGCCTTCCTTGTGCTCGACGTTCTCGCCCTTGTAGCGAATGCCGTAGCCGTGATAAGGTTCGGGCTCGCGGAGGGCGCGAAGGTCGGCCGCGACCTGCCCTACAAGCACCTTGTCAATGCCCGACACGGTGATCTCCGTCTGCGAAGGGCACTCAAACTTGATGCCTTCGGGTTCCGCAAACTCCACCGGGTGCGAAAACCCGATGTTCATGACGAGTTTGTTGCCCTGCTTGGCGACCTTCCAGCCGACGCCGCGGATCTCCAGCCCTTTGGTGTATCCCTCGGATACGCCCTTGACCATGCCCGCGATGAGCGCGCGGTAAAGACCGTGACGCGCATTCGTCTCGTCCTGATCGTTGAGCGCAAGCACCTTCACGTGGCCGTCCTCGACCTTGACGTCGATGGCGCCCGTGATCTTCTGCGTGAGCGCACCTTTCGCGCCCTTGACCGTGACCAGGGAATCCTTGTATTCTACCGTTACGCCTGCGGGGATCGCCACAGGCAATTTACCGATTCTCGACATGGTTCCCTCCTTACCAGACGTAGCAGAGCACTTCGCCGCCCACGTTCTGGGCCTTTGCCTGCTTATCCGTCATGATGCCTTTGTTGGTGGAAACGATGGCGATGCCGAATCCGCCCAGCACTTTGGGCATATCCGCCGCGCCGCTGTACGTGCGCAGGCCGGGCTTGGAGACCCGCTTGAGCCCCCCGATGACCGATTCGCGCGTTTCCGTATATTTCAGCGTGATGACCAGCTTGCCGTTGTAGCCGTCTTCTGCAAGCTGCACGTCCTTGACGTAACCTTCGCGGAGCATGATGTCTGCGATCGCCTTCTTCATGTTGGAGGAAGGGATCTCCACCGTCTCCTTCTTGGTGACGAGGGCGTTTCTGATTCTTGTGAGCATATCTGCAATGGGATCTGTCATGTTCTGCCTCCTTACCAGCTGGACTTCTTCACGCCGGGGATCTGCCCCTTATAGGCGAGGTTCCTGAAGCAGATACGGCAGATGCCGTACTTCCTCAGCACCGCGTGCGGTCTTCCGCAGATGGAGCAACGGGTGTATGCTCTCGTGGAAAACTTGGGCGTCTTCTGCTGTTTGTTGATCATTGACTTCTTTGCCATATCCGTTCTCCTTACTTCTTGAAGGGCATACCCATTGCCCTCAGCAATTCTCTCGCTTCTTCGTCCGTCTGCGCCGTGGTGACAAAGCAGACGTCCATGCCGCGGATCTTCTCGACCTGGTCGTAGGTGATCTCGGGGAAGATCAGCTGTTCTTTGAGGCCGATCGAATAATTCCCCCTGCCGTCAAACGCCTTGTCGGATACCCCGCGGAAGTCGCGGAGACGGGGAAGCGCGATGGAAATGAACTTATCAAAGAAGTCGTACATCCTCTTGTCGCGGAGCGTGACTTTAAGACCGACGGGCATCCCCTCTCTGATCTTGAAGTTAGCCACCGACTTGGTTGCCTTGCGGTACACGGGCTGCTGCCCGGAAATGAGCTTGAGCTCGTTCTCGGTGATCTGCATGGACTTCTGATTGTCCTTGATGTCGCCGAGACCCGTGTTGATGACGATCTTCACGAGCTTGGGGCACTGCATGACGGACTTGTACCCGAACTTCTTCATGAGGTACGGGACGACTTCCTTCACGTACTGTTCTTTCGCCCTGCTCGTATACGTCGCTGCCGTTGCCTGCGCTTCGGCTTCTGCTTTCTTCTTCGTAGCCATAAAAAGTCTCCTTATTCCCGTTGGCCTTATTCTTCGTCCGTAGCAGCGGGCGTGCTCTCAACGGTGGTTGCGGCTTCGGCATCTGCCTTCTTCGCGCTGCGCTTTCTCGTTCTCTTCTTGGGAGCTTCCGTCTTTTCTTCCTCTGCCTTTGCCTTGGACTTCTTGACGTAAGCCTTGTCGAGAACGGCGCCGCACTTCTTGCAGACTCTCACTTTCTTGCCGTCGATCACGGCATGGCCGACTCTCGTCGCCTTGCCGCACTTTTCGCATACGACTTCCACGTTGGAAACGTCGATGGGGCCCTCTTCCTTGACGATCCTGCTCGTCTGGTTGGCACGACGGGCCTTCTCGTGCTTGGACTGGACGTTCACGCCCTCGACGCGGATCTCCCCCGCCTTGGGGAAGGTCGCGAGGACTTTGCCCTGCTTGCCCTTATACTTGCCCGTAATGACGAGTACGGTGTCGTTTACTTTTACTTTCATTCCCGGCTCCTCCTTACAGTACTTCGGGCGCGAGGGAGATGATGCGCATGTAATCCTTCTCTCTCAGCTCTCTGGCGATGGGCCCGAAAATACGCGTGCCCTTGGGTTGTTTCTGACTGTCGATGATGACTGCAGCGTTGTCGTCGAACCGGATGTAGGTGCCGTCCGCCCTGCGGATGCCCTTGGAGCTTCTGACGATGACCGCCTTGACGACGTCGCCCTTCTTGACCGCGCCGCCGGGCGTCGCCGTCTTGACGGAGGCGACGATGACGTCGCCGATGTTGCCCGTCCTGCGGAAGGAACCGCCGAGCACGCGGATACACATCAGTTCTTTTGCGCCGGAATTGTCGGCCGCTTTCAGTCTGGTCTGAGGTTGTATCATAACTCTTTGTTCTCCTTATCCATTACTTCGCCTTCTCGACGATCTCGGCGACTCTCCAGTTCTTGTCCTTGCTGAGCTTTCTCGTCTCCACGATGCGCACCGTATCGCCGACGCCGCATGCGTTTTCTTCGTCGTGCGCCTTGAAGCGTCTCGTCTTCGTGATCGTCTTTTTATAGATGGGGTGCTTCGCCTTGTCCGTGACCGCGACGACCACCGTTTTGTCCATCTTGTCGGAAACGACGATGCCTACTCTTTCTTTTCTCAGATTTCTTTCCATGTCTGTCTCTCCTTACGCCTTCAGTTCGCGGGCGCGGATCTCCGTGTTGACCCTCGCGATGTCTTTTTTGCACGTTCTGATGGACACGGGATTTTCCAGCTGTCCGGATGCGAGACGGAAACGGAGATTGAACAGCTCGCTCTTCAGCTCGGACAGTTTCTTGCTCAGTTCAACGTCGGTCATATTGTGAAGTTCCTGTGCTTTCATTAGCCTTCACCGCCTTCTGCAATGGTTTCTTTTTTGACGAATTTGCACTTGATGGGAAGCTTGTGCGCCGCAAGACGCATCGCTTCGCGTGCCACGTCCTCCGTCACGCCCGCCATTTCGAACAGAACCCTGCCCGGCTTGACGACCGCGACCCAGTATTCGACCGAGCCCTTACCCGAACCCATACGGGTCTCCGCGGGCTTCTTGGTGATGGGCTTGTGCGGGAAAATATCGATCCAGACCTTACCGCCGCGCTTGATGAAACGCGTCATTGCGATACGGGCCGCCTCGATCTGATTGGACTTGATCCAGGCGCACTCTTCCGCGACGAGCCCGTATTCGCCGTAGGCGATCACGTTGCCCTTCTGCGCGGAACCCGTCATGCGGCCGCGGTGCTGCCTTCTTCTCTTGACTCTCTTCGGGATTAACATTACTGCTCTCCTCCTTCCGCCTTCTTCGCGGATTTCAGGACTTCGCCTTTATAGATCCAGCACTTGACGCCGATCATGCCAAACGTCGTGTGCGCTTCCGCAAACCCGTAGTCGATGTCCGCGCGCAGCGTCTGAAGGGGAATGGAACCTTCGTGATAGTGCTCCGTCCCCGCGATCTCGCGCCCGTCGAGACGGCCGCTGACCTGCATCTTGACGCCCTTGACGCCCGCACGCATCGTTCTGCCGATCGCCTGCTTCATGGCGCGGCGGAAGGAAATGCGCTTTTCCAGCTGCGCCGCAACGCTCTCGGCGACCAGCTGCGCGTCCGCGTCGATCTTTCTGACTTCCGTCACGTTGATGATGACCTGCTTGCCGTTCGTGAGCTTGGCAAGATCCTTCTTGATGACTTCGATCTCGCTGCCCGCCTTACCGATGAGCACGCCGGGTCTGCCCGTGTAAATGGTGACGACGATCTTGCCCGCCGCGCGCTCGATGAGGATCTTGGACACGGCCGCCGCATAATACTTCTTCTTGATGTGCGTGCGGATGGTGTGGTCTTCTTTGAGGAATGCGGAAAATTCCTTCTTGCCGGCATACCACTGCGTATCCCAGCCCTTGATGATGCCTACTCTCAACCCGTGAGGATTTACTTTCTGTCCCATTATACTTCTCCTTCCGCTTTCTTCACGTCCAAGATCACCGTGATGTGGCTGGTCCTCTTGAGGATCGCATGGCCTCTGCCCTTGGATACGGGCTGCATGCGCTTGAGCATCGTGCCGCCGTCCGCGAAGCACTCGGCCACGTACAGGTCCTGCCTGTCCATGCCCATGTTGTGCTCTGCGTTCGCCACGGCGCTCATCAGCACCTTCTTCGTGGGAAGGGAACCGCCGTTGATCGTGTTTTCGAGGATCGCCTTGGCTTCCGCGACGCTCTTGCCGCGGATGAGGTCGAGCACCGTTCTCACCTTATAGGGAGATACTCTGATGTATTTTGCCACCGCGTAAGGACGTTTTTCTCTCTTTTCCTCAACTCTCGCGGCTTTCTTTTTCATATTACCCGCCATGATGCTCCTCCTTATTTCCCGGGCGTGGTCGTCTTTGCCGTATGGCCCTTGAACGTTCTCGTCGGCGCGAACTCACCAAGCTTGCACCCTACCATGTCTTCGGTAATGTAAACGGGAACGTGCTTTCTGCCGTCGTAAACGGCGATCGTGTGACCCACCATCTGAGGGAAGATCGTCGACGCGCGCGACCAGGTCTTGAGTACCTTCTTTTCGTTGACCTTGTTCATCTCTTCGATCCTCGCAAGGAGCTTCGCTTCGACGTAAGGCCCTTTCTTTATGCTTCTCGACATGATTTTCTGCCCTCCTTAATTGATCCTCTTGAGGATGAATCTGCTCGTGGGGTTCTTCTTCTTTCTCGTCTTGTAGCCGAGCGCGGGCTTGCCCCAAGGGGTCATAGGGCCTGCGTGGCCGACGGGAGACTTGCCTTCGCCGCCGCCGTGCGGGTGGTCGTTCGGGTTCATGACGGAGCCGCGGACGGTCGGCTTGATGCCGAGGTGACGCGTCTTGCCCGCCTTGCCGATGCGGATGATCTCGTGCTCGAGATTCCCCACCTGCCCGATCGTCGCCTTGCAGGCGAGCGGGATGAGGCGCATTTCCCCGGAAGGCATCTTGATGGTCGCATACGCACCCTCTTTTGCCATGATCTGTGCGGAGATGCCGGCGCTTCTCGCGATCTGGCCGCCGCGGCCGGGCTTCATCTCAATGTTGTGCACCATGGTACCGACGGGGATATCCGCAAGGATGAGCGCATTGCCGACCTTGATATCCGAGCCGGCGCCGCTCGTCACCTTGTCGCCGACGTTGAGGCCGACGGGAGCGAGGATATAGCGCTTTTCGCCGTCCGCATAGACGAGCAGTGCGATGTTTGCGCTGCGGTTGGGGTCGTACTCGATGCTCCTGACCGTTGCGGGGATGCCGTCCTTATTTCTCTTGAAGTCGATGATGCGGTATTTTCTCTTGTTGCCGCCGCCGATGTGACGGACCGTGATCCTGCCGGCGTTGTTTCTGCCGCCCGACTTGCGCTGGTCCTCGAGGAGAGAACGCTCGGGCTTGACGCCCGTGAGCTCCTCGTAGGAGTGGACCGTCATGAAACGGCGCGCCGCGGAAGTGGGTTTATATCTCTTGACTGCCATTTTTCTTTCCTCCGAATTTTACGACAACGACTTGAAGTGCTCGATGGGCTTGGACTCTGCCGTCAGCTGCACGATGGCCTTCTTCTGCGTGGGCGTGTAACCCTCGTTTCTGCCCATTCTCTTCAGCTTGCCCCTGCGGGTCACGGTGTTCACGCTCGCGACCTTCACGCCGAACATCTGCTCGACCGCGATCCTGATCTGCGTCTTGTTGGCGCTCTTCAGGACGATGAACGTGTATTTCTTCTCGGCGATCCCGTCATAGCCCTTTTCCGTGAGGACGGGCTTTAAGATAATGTCTTCGGGTCTCATGCGTAAACCTCCTCAAGCATTTTCGCGGAAGCCTTGGTGAGCACGACGATCGCGTTCGCAACGACTTCGTAAGTGTTGATCTCGGAAACGGAGATCGTGTGGAGCGTCTCGAGGTTGCGCGCCGCCAGGATAACGTCTGCATTCTGCTCGTCCATGACGACGACCGTTCTCTTATCGAGTTTGAGCGCCTTGCGGAAGGCTTCCATCTCCTTCGTCTTGGGCGCGGAAACGCTCAGCGCGTCGACGATGATGAGTTCCCCGTCCGCGAGCTTTTTGGAGAGCGCCGAAACGAGCGCGCCACGCTTTGCGGTGAGGTTCATCTTCTTGGAGAAATCGCGGGACTTGGGTGCGAACACGACGCCGCCCTTCGTCCACTGCGGCGCACGGATGGAGCCCTGACGGGCACGGCCGGTGCCCTTCTGGCGCCACGGCTTCGCGCCGCCCCCGCGGACTTCCGTCCGGGTGAGCGTGGACTTGGTGCCCTGACGGCCGTTCGCAAGGTAGGTCACGACCGCCTGATGGATCAAAGGCTCGTTGTATTCGGCGCCGAACACCGCATCGTTGAGATCGACCATGCCGACCTCTTCGCCTTTCATATTATATACTTTCACGCTTGCCATGTCTGTTCTCCTTATTTGCTCTTCACGCTGTCCCCGATGGTGACGATGCTGCCCTTGGGGCCGGGAATGGCGCCCTTGATGAGGATGGCGTTGCGCGCCGCGTCCACTCTGACGACTTCGAGATTCTGAATGGTCACGTTCTCGACGCCGTACTGACCGGCGAGGTGCTTCTGCTTGAATACGCGCGAAGGGGAGCTGTTTGCGCCCATGGAACCGGGCTCCCTGTGTACGGGGCCGACGCCGTGCGTCTCTTTCAGGCGGCGCTGATTCCATCTCTTGATGACGCCCGTATAACCGTGACCCTTCGTCACGCCCGCGACGTCAACATGGTCGCCCGCCGCGAAGATGTCGGCCTTGACGCTGCCGCCGACCTGGTAGCCTTCCACCGAGTCAAGGCGCACCTCTTTGAGCACCTTGCAGGGCTTGACTTTCGCCTTCGTAAACTGCCCGAGGTCGGGCTTGTTGAGCGATTTTTCGCTCGTCTCGATAAGCCCGAGCTTGAGCGCGCTGTAGCCGTCCGTCTCCACAGTCTTGACCTGCACGACGGGGCAAGGGCCCGCTTCCACCACGGTCACGGGGATGACCCTGCCGTCTTCCGCGAAGATCTGCGTCATGCCGACCTTACGTCCGATGATTGCTTTATTCATGGATAAAGTTCACTCCTTAAAATTTATTTCCACAATACCGCAGTTTTGCCCCAATCCTTGCGGAACGGGGCAGATCCAGTATTATCGGATTACAGTTTTACTTTGATGTCTACGCCTGCGGGAAGGTGGATGGAATCCAGAAGCTTCGCGTTGGGCGAATAGATGTCGATGATCCGCTTGTACGTTCTCAGCTCGAACTGCTCGCGGGAATCCTTGTATTTGTGCGGGCAGCGGAGGATGGTGACGACCTCGCGCTCGGTGGGAAGCGGGATGGGCCCCGAGATCTTCGCACCGCCCTTCTGCATCGTCTCGACGATGCGGCTCGCCGCCTGATCGACGAGTTCGTGGTCGTATGCCGCCAACTTGATCCTGATTTTCTGACTTGCCATTTGTCTGACTCCTTAATTTTATACTAACTGAAAATTACTTGCGTCAACATATCCGTGCGTATCGAGGCATGCTCATCAAAAAAAACACTCGGTTTGCGGTGTTTTCTCGCAAAAGCCTCGGTTAGTCGCAGAAGTCGTGCTTCTACATTTGTCAGCGGAAATTATCTGCCGAGGGGCTTTTCAAACCTCGATTTTTCAGTAACTTCCCGCCTCAACCCTATACGCCGTAATGACACAGCCTAACTATAATACATAAAAGTCAACGGTTTGTCAACTGTTTTGCGGCGTTTTCCGCGAAAAAATTGCAGAAAATACGCATATTTTTGCCGTTTTTTGCCCCCTCCGCCTATCTTGTTGTTTGTTCCCCGTTCCGCCACAAAATATACACGCCCGCACCGGGCCGCCTCCTCTTTTTTTCGACGAGATGCAGGCAAAAACACGCTCCCGCGGGACGATTTTGGTTGACAACGCCGCGCGCGAAGCGTAAACTTTTCCACGTTATGAACATTTACAGGGAAAAACTGAAAAAGTACCCCGTCCACGAATGGACGGAGGCCGGATTTTTGCTGTGCTTTCTGGGCGGCTTCCTCGACGCGTACACCTTCGTTTCAAGAGGGGGCGTCTTTGCCAACGCGCAGACGGGAAACCTCATCCTGCTCACGCTGGGGCTGGCGCGGGGAGACGGCGCCGCGGCGCTGCGCTACCTCGTCCCCATCCTCTTCTTTTTTGCGGGCGTGATCTGCAGCCGCTTTTTTCTGCGCTCCGAACGGGCGGACGCGGCGACGGCACGCGGGCGGGCGGCGATCCTGATCGTGGAAGCGGCAGCGCTCGCCGTCGCGGCGGCGCTCCCTCCGGCCGTTCCGGATCATTGGGTGACGGCGCTCGTCGCGCTGGCGGCCGCCCTGCAATTTGACAGTTTCCGCCGCCTTGAGGGCATGGCGTTTGCCACCGCCTTCTGTACGGGGAATCTCCGCTCGACCACGGAGGCCTTCTTCCGCCTGTTTGCGCGCAGAGAACGCGCGGCGCTTGCATGCGCCGTCAAATACTGCATCGTCCTTGCGGGGTTCGTCGGCGGCGTGCTGGCGGGATATTTTGCGACCGCCGCCTGGTCGAACTTTTCCGCTTTTTTCTGTTCGGGATTGCTGATCTTCCTCAGCGGGATGCTGCTCCTCGGCGACGGCGCACGCCGCCGTCTCTCCGATGACGGTATGTCTGCGTAGCGCCGCTTATCTATGCCGATGCTCTAGGGCATGTATGCCGCAGAGCCGCGCCCTGAACTTCGGACATGCCCGCCCCGCTGTATCCGACGCACAAAAAAGCCGCTCCGAAACGGAGCGGCTTTTTTCTTGCCTTATATCACTTGGTCATGCCTTCCTGCACGGCGACCGCAACGGCGACCGTGGCGCCGACCATGGGGTTGTTGCCCATACCGATCAGGCCCATCATCTCGACGTGCGCGGGCACGGAAGAAGACCCCGCGAACTGCGCATCCGAATGCATGCGTCCCATCGTATCCGTCATGCCGTAGGACGAAGGCCCTGCCGCCATGTTGTCGGGGTGCAGCGTTCTGCCCGTGCCGCCGCCCGATGCGACGGAGAAATATTTGAAGCCGTTCTCGACGCACCACTTTTTGTAGGTGCCCGCGACGGGATGCTGGAAGCGCGTAGGGTTGGTGGAGTTACCCGTGATGGAAACGCCTACCTTCTCGAGCTTCATGATGGCGACGCCTTCGGGAACGTTGTCCGCGCCGTAGCACTTGACCTTCGCGCGCGGGCCGTCGGAATACGCGACCTCTTTGGTGACGGTGACCGTCTCCGTATACGGATCGAAGACCGTCTCGCAATAGGTGAAACCGTTGATGCGGGAAATGATCATCGCCGCGTCCTTGCCGAGCCCGTTGAGGATGACGCGGAGCGGGTTCTTGCGCACCTTGTTGGCGTTCATGGCGATGGAGATGGCGCCCTCTGCCGCCGCAAACGACTCGTGCCCCGCGAGGAAGCAGAAGCAGTCCGTCGATTCGGAGAGCAGCATGGAACCGAGGTTGCCGTGGCCGAGGCCGACCTTTCTGTTTTCGGCGACCGAACCGGGAATGCAGAACGCCTGCAGGCCGATGCCGATGGCAGCCGCCGCGTCCGCCGCGTGCTTGCAGCCCTTCTTGATGGCGATCGCCGCGCCGACGGTGTATGCCCAGACCGCGTTGTCAAAGCAGATGGGCTGCGTGCCGCGCACGATCTTCTCGCAATCTACGCCCTTGGAGAGCGCGATATCCTTGCATTCTTCAATGGAGGAGATCCCGTATTCCTTGAGAACACCGTTGATCTTATCGACTCTTCTTTCATATCCTTCAAACAAAGCCATACCGCGTACCTCCTTATGCCTTGCGGGGGTCGATGTACTTCACCGCGCCCGCTTCTTCGCTGAATCTGCCGTAAGTCCCCATCGCCTTCTTCCACGCTTCGTTGGGCTCCATGCCCTTCTTGACGAAGTCGGTCATTTTGCCGAGAGAAACGAACTCATAGCCGATGACCTGATCGTCCTTGTCGAGAGCGAGGCGGGTGACGTACCCTTCCGCCATCTCCAGATAACGCACGCCCTTGAGCGCCGTGCCGTACATGGTACCGACCTGAGAGCGGAGCCCCTTGCCGAGATCCTCGAGCGCCGCGCCGACGGTAAGCCCGCCTTCGGAGAACGCCGACTGCGTACGGCCGTAAACGATCTGCAGGAAAAGCTCGCGCATGGCGGTGTTGATGGCATCGCACACGAGGTCGGTGTTGAGCGCTTCGAGAATGGTCTTGTGGGGCAGGATCTCCGCCGCCATGGCCGCAGAGTGCGTCATGCCCGAGCAGCCGAGCGTCTCGACGAGCGCTTCCTGGATGACGCCTTCCTTGACGTTGAGCGTCAGCTTGCAGGCGCCCTGCTGCGGCGCGCACCAGCCCACGCCGTGCGTGAACCCGCTGATATCCGTGATCTGTTTTGCGCAGACCCACTTCCCCTCTTCGGGAATGGGCGCGGGGTCGTGCTTCGGCCCCTTAGCGACGCAATACATTTCTTCTACTTCGCGTGAATATTGCATGTGATATCCTCCATTAAATTTATCCATTCCTGTTTCCCGGAACAATACATCGTTATTTTACCATATCCTTGCAAAAAAAACAAGGAATTGCCGGGAAAATTCGCACGGGCAGCAAAAAATTTTTATCCGCGGCAAAATTTGGTTTGCTATTGACAAGCCGCACGTTTCGTACTATAATGATGACATTGATATGATAAGGAGGCAATTTATGAAAAAACTGACTGCACTCGCCGTGCTGCTGGGAGGATGCGTTCTGCTCTCCGCATGCGGATCCGGCGCCGTCATCCCCGGCAACTACAAAACGCCCACCGATGCGGAGCTGGAAGAAGCGCTCTCTTCCATCGACGGGGATGCCATGTTCGGCGACCCGGCTGCGGAGGATTACCGCATCGGGCTGCGCGCGGATGCTTCGTTCTTTTTCTCCCTCCGGTCGGGAGAGCAGGAGATGTCGGCAGATCTCGACATGGACTATCGGCTCTCCGGAACGGGCGAAACGGATGTTGCGGGCGCAGGCTCCCTCTCCGCGCACAGTACGGAAAACGGGACGGTGACCGCCGCGGATTACACCTTCTACAATGACAACGTCTATTTCTACTTCGACGACACGACGGACGATGCGTCCGGCAAAAAAGTTACGCTGGACGAGATCGGGAACTTCATCTCCTCGGCGCTCGGATCTCTGGGCGATCTGGGCAATATGCCCTATGCAGGCACGGCGCTCCTTGCAGAAAGCAGCACCGATCCCCTGCCCGCAGAGTCTACGCTCGCACAGATGCAGGAAGCGGGCATCGACGTCGGGCTGGACACGGGCAGCGGCGTCAAACTGCGTCTGAAGATGAACGAGACCTTCTTTGCAAATCTCGCCGCGCAGATCGGGCAGACAAACGGGATGGAGGTCGAATTCCCCGCGCAGACGCTGGAAGTTTACTTCTACGTCAATGAGGACGGACTCTTTGAACAAGTCTCCGCCGTCGTCAACGTCTCCATGGAAATGTCCTATATGGATAACACGGTGACGATGGAGCTGAACGGCGACTTCCTGCTCGCCCGCTCGGAAGAAGAAGTCGTCTTACCCGAGGAGGTCGAATCGTACCCCGAAACGGATCTGCAGCTTCCCTCCGGCGGCGGAACCATTCTTTAAATCCAAACACAAAAAAGGGGACAGCTCCGGCTGTCCCCTTTTTGTTTGCAGCGCTGCGGACATGGCGTCGTCCCTGAACGCTTAAAACTCGAGGTGCGCAAAGTGATCGCGCGAGGAATAGCGATACAGGATCGCCTTTCTGCCGATGACTGCCACCACTTCCGCCTGCAAAAGATCGGCGGCGTTCTGCGCCATCGTCTCCGCATCGGCCTCCGCCGTCTCCAAAATGCTCACTTTGATGAGTTCCCGCGCCTCCAGCGCTTCGGACAGCGTCTTTAAAAGATTCCCGGTGATGCCGCCTTTGCCGATCTGCGTCACGGGCGAGAGATTCGCCGCGATCGCCTTTAATTTGCTTCTCTGCTTGCTTGTCATAACACTCCTCCGGGCATGGTATGCCCTTGTTTATTGATGTAAAATACTTCCTTCGGGGAAAAGGTCGAATCCGCAGCGGAACACAAGCGGCCCCTCCCCGGTGAGGACGACGAGCCGCGCGCCGAACGCGTGCAGCACGGGCGCCATGGCGCGCAGTTTGCGGAAGAACGGCGTATCCGTCACGAGAAAATCGAGAAAGAAACGATCCTGCCCCTCCGCCGCGCCGAGAAATTCCGCCGCAAGCGGATCCTTCCCGTGGTGCAGATACCACAGCAGCGTATCGAGCGCGCGTTCCGCCCCGGCGGCAGGGCGCGGAACGTACAGATAGGCAAACAGCACGCCGCACGACTGCCAGAACGCCCCGGACGATGCCGCCGCGCCCACGCCGCAATCGCTCATACCCTCATATCGGGTGACGCCGCTTGCGATGCGTTCGCGGAAAGGAAGCGCGTCCCGCCCCGCAGGCGCATAGGATAAGAAGGGCGGAAACACGCCGTCCCCGCGCGGAGCTGCGCCGAGCAAAGCTGCCGCCGCTTCCACAGACATGCCGTGCCGCTTCGCCCCACGGACGAAGCGAATGCCGCCCGCGGCGGCCGAGCGCACCGCGTCCTCCCCCGCCGCATTGCACAAGGCGAGCCAGACGGACGATGCCGCCGCGTCCTTTTGCTTTAACGTCAGTTTTTCCGCGTGCGGATGCAGGATCTCCAGGCATCCCCCTTCGCGAGAAGGACAGAAGCGGAACGGCGGGCATTTTTTTGCGGCGTCGCCCGCTGCCCCCGCGGAAAGATAAGGCAATACCTGCCAGCCTGCCGCGCCCATATCCGCATCTGCCGCCGCGGCGAGCCCGTTTACGAACATGGTATGCAGAGCGGAGCGCAGCGGCGGCGCATGCAGGCAAAGGGCAGGCCTGCCGTCCCGCAAGCATCCGTACACAGAAACGTCGCCGGGGAAAGGAAGCGGGATGCGGGAAAAGGCCGCATTCAGCTTTTTCGTGTTGCCCGAAGCGCAATGGGCGGCAAGTTCGGCTTCCTGCGCCGCCTGCGCCCGCCAAAATTCCCGGCATCGCACGGCAAACGGCGCAGGCATGTCCACGCCGGGCGGCAATTCCGCCCGCGGCGGCGGCCCGCCGTACTCCTCCCGCGAATACAAATCTACGCGCAACCCGAAGATATGATCCGTCTCGCGCAGGGCAAGCGCGACCGTTTCCGTTTCGCCGAGCAGGAACTCGGGCGCGGCGCAGCCTTCCTCTTTCAGGCGGACGACGCTGACCGTACCGCCCTTTTTCAGTTCCTCAAGCGAAGTGCGCGTCGCGGGGAACAGGTAATATCCGTATTCATAAAAGAACGCCTGCTTTGATTTTTCCATGATCCCCCTCACAGACGCGGACATGGTACCGCCCGTGTAAATCCGTTACAGAACGAAGTCAAATTCCACGTCGCCGACGACGACGGTATCGCCCTCCTTGCAGCCCGCCTCCGTAAGCGCCTTGATGACGCCGCGCTCGCGCAGGACGCGCTGGAAATACTGCATGGAATCGGGATTGTTGAGCACGACGTTGCGGCACAACATGTCTATCAGTCCGCCGAGGAGGACGTACTCCCCGTTTTCGCCGCGCACGATCTCAAACTGCGTATTGTCCTCCGCGGCAAATGCAAAGTCCTCGTCCGCGGGGATGCGCTCCACGGGCGGGAGCGTATCCAGAAATTCGCTGACGGCGCGCAGCAGGGCGTCCGTCCCCTCCCCCGTCACCGCCGTGACGGGAAAGAGCCTGTACCGTTCGCCATACTCCGCCGCAAAGCGCGGCAGATTCTCCTCCGCGCCGTATACGTCACACTTGTTGAGAACGACGAACTGCGGCAGCGCGGCAAGTTTTTCCGAATATTCTTTGAGTTCGCGGTTGATCTTGACGAAATCTTCAAGCGGATCGCGCCCTTCCGCGCCCGAAACGTCGACGACGTGCAGCAGCATGCGCGTGCGTTCGATGTGGCGGAGAAAGTCATGCCCCAGCCCCGCGCCCTGCGCCGCGCCTTCGATGAGGCCGGGGATATCCGCGGCGATAAACGATTTTTCGTAGTAGCGCACCACGCCGAGATTGGGCGAAAGCGTGGTAAAGTGGTAATTGGCGATCTTGGGCTTTGCCGCGGAGATCTTGGAGAGCAGCGTGCTCTTGCCCACGTTGGGGAACCCGATGAGCCCCACGTCGGCGATGACCTTCATCTCAAGGATGAGCGCATGCTCCTTGGTACGCACGCCCTTCTGCGCAAAGTTGGGGGCGTGCCGCCGCGCCGTGGTGAAGCGCACGTTGCCCTTTCCCCCTCTGCCGCCCTTTAACACGAGAATCTTTTCCCCGTCGGAAAAGACGTCGCAGACGATCTTCCCGCTCTCTGCATCCCGCACGAGCGTGCCGCACGGCACTTTGATGACGACGTCCCTGCCGTTCTTCCCGAAGCACTGATTGCTCCCGCCGCGCTCGCCGTTCTCCGCAAAATATTTGGAGGTGAACCGGAAGCTCAGAAGATCGTTCATGTCCTTGTCGCCGACGAAATAGACGCTGCCGCCGTCGCCGCCGTCGCCGCCGTCCGGCCCGCAGGCGGGCTTCCCCTTGTAAGCCTTAAAGGAATTCATCCCGTCGCCGCCGTCGCCCGCCTTCACGGTGATGCGCACCCTGTCGGTAAATACTTTGGTATCCATACGTTCAGTATAACAAATCGGCAAAAAAAAGGCAAGAGCTTTTCCCCGCCGCGCCGAATGCCGCCGACGAAAAAAGTATTTTGTCAAATTATGAAAAAATGCGAAAAAACCGTTGAACTTTTTTGCATTTGTGGTACAATAAGGATAAGGAGCGGAATGCGATGCCTTTTTATCTGTATCTGCTGATCCTCATCCCGCTGATCGCTTTTTCGGGTTGGGCGAGCGCAAAAGTCAATTCCACATTCAACGCCTTCGACAAGGTGCCCAACCGCGCCTGCATGACGGGATATGACGCCGCCGTGCGCCTGATGCGCAACCGCGGCGTGACGGATATTTCCGTCAACCGCGTCAACGGGAAGCTCTCCGACCACTACCATCCCAAGAAAAAGCAGGTCAACCTTTCGCGGAGCACGTACGGGAGCATCTCGGTGGCGGCGGTCGCGGTGGCCGCGCATGAGATCGGACACGTCATGCAGAAAAAGCAGGGATATCTTCCCTATAAGCTGCGCTCCGTCCTGGTCCCCGCCGCAAACATCGGCTCCAACCTGGCGCTGCCTCTCGTGATCATAGGGATCCTTCTGGACCTTGCCATCCTCTCCGGCAGCCCCGCCGGGCGGTACTGCGTCTATATCGGCATCGCCTTTTACGCGCTCTCCACGCTCTTCGTGCTCGTCACGCTGCCCGTTGAGCTGGACGCGAGCAAACGCGCCAAACGCATGCTCGTCGAAGACGGCATCCTCGCCGCAGACGAAGTGGAAGGCGCTGGCAAAGTGCTTTCCGCCGCGGCAATGACGTACGTGGCGTCCCTGTTTGCCTCCCTCTTCAATCTGCTGCGCTTTGCCCTGTTCGCCCTCTCCTTCCTGCGGAGAGACTGATAAAAAACAAAACCTCCCGCCTGCTTGCAGGCGGGAGGTGTTTTCTTTTATGCGTCGAGCCGTTCCGCAACGGCGCGGAGGAAGGCTTCCGAGGAAAGTTTCTGCGGCACGATCCCCTCGCGGGAAAAGAGCGGAATGAGATCGCCCGTCATCTGCCCTCCCTCGATGGTCGCGATCGTCGCGCGCTCGAGGCGCTCGGAAAACGCGCACAGGGCGGGGATCCCGTCGAGTTCGCCCCGCTTTTTCAGGGCGCCCGTCCAGGCAAAGATGGTCGCCACCGAATTGGTGGACGTCTCCTCCCCTTCCCGGTAACGGTAGTAGTGGCGGGTCACCGTGCCGTGCGCCGCCTCGTATTCGTACTTGCCGTCCGGAGAGACGAGCACGGACGTCATCATGCCGAGCGAGCCGTACGCCGTCGCCACCATGTCGCTCATGACGTCGCCGTCGTAATTCTTGCACGCCCAGAGGATGCCGCCCTCCGAACGGACGATGCGCGCCACCGCGTCGTCGATGAGGGTGTACGCATAGGTGATCCCCGCCTCCTCGAACGCTTTGCGGTATTCCTCATACACCTCCGCAAACAAGTCCTTAAAGCGGCGGTCGTATACCTTGGAAATGGTATCCTTGGCGGCAAAATACATGGGGAGCCGCCGCTCGAGGGCATAGCGGAAACAGGCATGCGCGAAGGATCGGATGGAGGCGTCGAGGTTATGCACGCACTGCACCACGCCCGTGCTGCCGTTGAAATCGTGAATGAGCTGGCGGCGCTGTTCCCGCCCTTCCTTGTCTGTGACGACGAGATACGCCCGCTCTCCCTCGCTGAGGCGCTCCTCGGCGTTGTGATACACGTCGCCGTAGGCGTGCCTTGCCAGCACGATGGGGCGCTTCCAGGACGGAATGTAGGAGCGGATCCCCTCGCAGAGGATGGGCGCGCGGAACACGGTGCCGTCGAGGATGCGGCGGATGGTGCCGTTGGGGCTTTTCCACATCTCGCGGAGGCCGTATTCCTCGACGCGCTGCGCGTTTGCCGTGATGGTGGCACACTTGACGGCGACGCCGTATTTTTTTGTCGCCAGCGCGCTCTCAATGGTCACGGTATCGCCCGTCTCGTCGCGGTTTTTTAAGCCCAAATCGTAATATTCCGTCTTGAGATCGACATACGGCAGGATGAGGATCTCCTTGATCCACTTCCACAGCACGCGCGTCATCTCATCCCCGTCCATCTCCACGAGCGGGGTTTTCATCGCGATCTTCGGCATGGGGTGCCTCCTCGGTTTTTCTTCTATTATACCCCATCCGCGCGCATTTTGCAAGTCTTTGCCCCGAAAACGGGCGAAGAAAGAATGCCGGAACTTACGATCTCCTTGCGCGGCGGCGGCGAACATGCCCCCTCGATAAGCTGCAAAAGCAGCATCCGCGCGTCCGTCAGGCTTCCCCCGAACAGATACAGGGCGAGGGAGCCCGGCACGGTATTCAGCTCGTTGAAATAGACGTTGCCGTCCGAGAGGAGAAAATCTGCCCGCACGATGCCGGAAATCGAAAACGCCTCGCAGATCTTTTGCGTATACGTGCGGATCGCCTCGGATACGGGATCGGGCAGATCGGCGGGGAATGCGGACGTCTTTCCCTCCCGCGGTTCATACTTTTCCGAAAACGTCAGTATCTCGCGGGAAGAGAAGACCTCCTCGCAGGGGGAAACGCGCAGGCGCCCCCCGCAAGCGCAGGCCGCGCAGTTGATATCCCGCCGCGCGGGCAGATACGGCTCGAGCAGCGCGAGCGAGTCCAGCCGGAAAGCGAGCTCCAGCGCCCGCGCAAGCGACGCCGCGTCCTCTGCGACGGCAATGCCGATGCTTGAACCGAGGCGGCACGGCTTGACGATGAGCGGATACCCGAGCGAACGCGCGCGGGCAAATACCTCCTCCCGCGAAGACGACCACGCCTCTTCCCGCACGGTCTCCCATGGGAGAACGGGGATGCCAAGCCCCTTTACCGCATACTTGGCCGCCCCCTTGTTCATAAAAAGCGCCGAAGCAAGGGCGGGCGGCGAAGCAAGCGGAATGCCCGCCCAGGCAAGACATGCCGCCAGCGTGCCGTCCTCTCCGGGGCCGCCGTGGCAGCAATTGAGGGCGCAGTCGAGCCGCGCATACGGTTTTTTCGGCCGACGGGCGCGATACAGGCAGCCGTCGCGAAAAAATACGTGCACCATGTCTTTGGTTTCCCTGACTTCCCCGGACATGGCGCCGCGGAAAAATTCCACGCGCCGCGCCCCTTCGCAGAGATAAAACGCCCCGTCGCCGAGCAGAACGGGCAGCACGCGGGCGTCTCCGCGCAGCAAATTTACGGCAAGCATGCCCGTGATGACGGAGATCTCCCGTTCCGATGATCTTCCGCCGAAAAACACCGCGATCGTCCGCATAAAAAAACACCTCCGCATGAATTTTCCGCTTCGGTGTTTCTCTCGTATTCATTCGATCCTTTACAGGTATTTGTCCGGCAGATCGTTGAGGAAGAGCACGCTATCCCCTTCCGAGAGCAAGCCGCCGAGCAGCGTTTCCGCCGCCGCAAGCGTGGGGACGACGTGCAGACGCGCTTCCTCTCCTCCGGCGGCAAGGTAGCCGGTGCGGACGGCAAGCACCAACGTCTCGCCGACGAGGACGACGCCGTCCAGGCCGACGAAGGCGGCGCCGAGCGCCTCGTTCTTCTCCTCCTCCAGCGCCCCGAGTTCGACAAGCCCGGGCGTGACGACGTATTTCCTGCCCGGGAACAGACGCAGCGTCTCCACCGCGTCGCGCGCGCCCGCTTCGTTGGCGTTATAAGCGTCGTCAAGGATATTCAGGCCGTTTTCCCGCATGAGCGCGAGGCGGTGCGGCACGGGCGAAACGCAGGCGAGGCCTTCCGCGATCTCCTCCTTGCTCATGCCGAAAAGCGAACAGAGCGCCGCGGCGAGCGCGGCATCCTGCGCGGCATGCCTGCCGAGGAGCGGGATGCGTACGGGGATGCTGCCGTCCGGAAGCCGCAGGGTAAACGACGCCCCTTCCGCCGTACAGACGACGTCCTCCGCCCCAAAGTCGCGCCCTTCGACGAGGTCGCCTTCCCGCGCGGCAGACGCTGCCGATCCGCCGAGGACGCAGCGCTCCGTGCGTGCGCAGAGAACGCTTTTTTCCGCAAAGATCGCCTCTTCCGAGCCGAATGTTTGAAAATGCTGGGTGCCGATCGCCGTGATCACGCCGTACTTGGGGCGTACCATGTCGCAAAGTTCGCCGATATCCCCCCTCTTGCGCGCGCCCATCTCCGCGAGGAAGATCTCGCACGACGTCCCCCGTTCCTTCACGGTGCGGGCAATGCCGAGCGGCGTATTATACGACTGCGGCGTGGCGATAACGGAATACTTCCGCATGAGGAGATGTTCCGCGACGGCTCTGACCGTCGTCTTGCCGCAGCTGCCCGTGATGCCGACGCGGACGCAGTCGCTCGCTCCCAGCCGCTCGCTTGCCGCACGGATGAAGGCGCGGTTATGCGGAACTTCATAGACGAGCATGAGCGCGTTCGCCGCCGCCAGCAAAAACGGAAGCAGCAGCGGAACCAGGCAGAGGGGAACAAAGCAGAGGCATTCCACGAGGCGCACGCCGGCAGCGAGCGCCGCGGCTTTCAGCCCGACCATCGCCCCGAATGCGGCGAAATACAAGAGCACGAAGACGCATACGATCAGCCGGATCATGCGCGGCGTGCGCGCAAGCGGCACTTTGAGGGCGTACTTTTTCTCCGAAAACGCGAAGAGCACGCACATGCCCCACAGGGGCAGCAGGCAGACGGCGTTCACCGCTTCCGGCGCCAGGAAGGAAAAGCACAGCCCGCAGAGCGTCAGCAGCAAAACATGGCTGAGAGAGAGCAGCTCCAGGCGGCGCAGGCGCATATTGTGCCTGCGGAACAGCCATCTGAGGAAGGCGCCGCCGGAGTAGCCCTCCTGCTGCAAGATCCCGAGCATGCCGGGGCAGCAAAGCAGGAACAAAAGCGCGGTGACCGCGGATGCCGCCGCGGCGGATAACAGAAACGCAAGACTCATTGAAAAAACTCCTCTGCCGCCATGTTGAACATGAGCGGATCGTCCAGATGTGCAAAATGCCCGCAATCTTTCAGCAGGCGGAGACGGCTCCCCTTTACGCAGGCGTGAAAGAGCTCGGCGTCGGCGGGCGGCGTCTGCGTATCCTTCTCGCCGCAGACGAAGAGGACGGGCCGCGTGATCTTTGCCGCATCGGCGCGGAGGTCCTCGTTGACGATGCGCTTGAAGCTCTCGCGCATGAGCGGGGAAAGCGAACGGTACTCCTCGCTGCCGAACCTGCGTTCGGCGTAGGCGGGCGCGATCGAACGGACCATGCGGTACGCCTTCACGCGCAACCGGTAGGAAAGCGTGCGCCTGTGCACGATGCCCGCGCAGCCGCACAAAACGGCGCGGTCGAACACGGGGCGGCGGGAAAGGCATTTGATGGCCACCCTGCCCCCGAAGGAATGCGCGATGACCAAGGGCTCGCTGATCCCCATCTCACGCAAAAACCCTTCGGTGACGTCGCAATAATCCGCCACGGAATAGGGCCGCGGGATGGGCGCGCTCTCCCCGAACCCGGGGAAGTCAAACGCCGTCACGCGGTAAAATCTGGAAAAGTACTTGATCTGCGGGTAAAAACTCTCTTTCCGGGCGAGGTAGCCGTGCAGAAACACGAGGTCCCTGCCGCTTCCCGCCTGCAAATAAGATATTCCCTTCAAATAAGCTCCTTTTTCATCACGATGGCATCCTCGCCGTCGGGATAGTAGCGGGCGCGCGCATACAGCCCCGCAAAGCCGTTTTTGAGATAGAGCATCTGCGCAGGCGCATTGGAGACGCGAACCTCGAGAAAGACCCGCTTTGCGCCCTGCCGCTTGGCCTCCGCCAAAAGCGCGGACAAGATCTCCTGCCCCCTGCCGCAGCGGCGATAAAGTTCCGCCGTGGCGATCAGCAGCACTTCCGCTTCATCCAGAAGCCAGCTTATGCCCCCGTACGCCGCGATCCTGCCCCCCTCTTCGCTCAGAACGCCGTAAAAGCGCTCGGAAAGAAAACAGTCCGTAAGCGCGCGGCGGTTCCACGGCGCGGAGGGAAAACATTCGCGCTCCAAGCGCTCGATCTCGGAAAGATCTTCAAATTTCCAAGGCCTGAGATTCATTGACGGCGCTCCTCTGCCGAGGAACGGCGCAGATAGAGCGCGGAGAGCGCGTCTGCCCCGCAGCGCTCCCCCTGCCTGGCGAGCACGGCGCGGTACAGCCCCTCCGCGGGGTCGAGAAGATCGCAAACGAGGCAGCAAGGCTCCGCCGCCGCGAGGCGGTATTCCCCGCGCAGCGCTTCCGCCTCCGCCGCAGGCACGTAGCGGGGGGAAAGCGCGATCTTTTTGGAAGCGTCGTATGCGCAGAGATAAACGTACCCGTGCCCTGCGTCCGTCACGGCGGCGACGGGCCCGCTCTCTTCAGCGTATGCGACGACGTCGAACGAGGTGACGGCGAGCGCGGGCTTTGCGCAGCCAAAGCAAAGCCCCTTGACGGTGGCAATGCCGATGCGGATGCCCGTAAACGACCCGGGACCTACGACGGCGGCAAAAAAATCGCAGTCGGCGGGGGCCATGCCCGCCTCCGCGAGCGCCGCGTCGATCTCGTCCATCAACCGCACGGAATGGGAAAGGGCGCAGTCGGGCAGATACCGCCGCGTAAGCGCTCCGTCATGAAAGGCGAGCACCGTGAGATGCCTGCCGCTTGTATCGATGGCGAGAAAGTTCAAATGCGTATCACCCGTTCCTTTTCCCCCGTCTTGACGAGGGTGATTTTTTTACAGCCTGCAGGCAGAAGCCCGCGGATGTTTTCGCTCCATTCGATGACGCAGACGCCGCCCGCGTCAAAATAATCGCACAGGCCCAGACTTTCCGCCTGCGCCTCCGACGAAATGCGGTAACAATCGTAATGAAAGAGCTTGTCCCCGTAGCTGTTCATGTAAGCGTACGTGGGGCTTGTGACCTCCTCGCGGATGCCGAGCCCGCGGGCGATGCCCTTGGTAAGCGCCGTCTTCCCCGCGCCCATCTCTCCCTCGAGCAGCACGACGTCGCCGGGGCGCAGCGATTTTGCATACGCCTCCGCCCAGGCAATGGTCTCCTCTTCCGAATGTGAAATAAAATCAGCCATACACGGACATTATACCGCATACGGCTGATTTTTGCAATTCTTTTGAGAAAAAATTAGCAGTTCCGCCCGTTTATTCCCGCCCTGCATCCGGATCGACCTCCGCGGCGACGGAGCGCGATCCCGCAGCGGGCGTGACTTCCGCGCTTTGCCCGGCGCCGTTTTCCGCAGGTTGCGCTTTGGCGCGGTGCATGCGCTTTTCAAACTTATCGGACGTGATCTTGATGAAACGGGAGAGCGGTTTGTAGATCACGAATACGACGATGCTGATCCCGACGCTCTTGATGGCGTTAAAGGCAAGGACGTAGCCCCAGATGGAACGGAAGGCTTCCGCCGCATCCATGCTGCCCAAAAAGCCCATGGCGCCGAAGAAGGGGAAGTTGATGTAGCGGTTGACGATCAGGCTGACGCCGATCTGGATGACGCAGGCGAGCGCGAGGTAGAGCACGACCCACCACTTCCCCTTTCGGAAACGATACGCGATGGCAGGCAGGATGACGTAAGCCGCCGACATGATGAGGTTTGCCACCTCCCCCACGCCCGCCGTCGACGAATCGAGCAGGCAAAGCGCTTCCTTGATCGCGATGGAGACGAGCGCCTCCACGGGGCCGAAGATAAAGCCCTCGATGATGAAAAACAAGTTTGCAAAATCAAACTTCAGCTGGTTGGCAAGCGGGACGCCGGGGAAAATGGCGAACTCCAGAAACGTCACCACGTACGCGAGCGCCGTAAAGATCGCCATGTAGGCGATGCGCGGCGCCGAAAAGTGTTCCCGCAAGACGCGCAGAAACCTGCTCTCTTTTTCTTCCATACCGAAAAACTCCTTAAAAAATTTTTTGATCGGCTATTCTTCGGCAAGAAAACGCGCCCCCACTCAGGGGGCGCGGAAAAAACACCTTTCCTTCTTTTTCCATCCGGACTATACCGTCGGTACGGGAATCACACCCGTTCGGGAGCTCGCGCTCTTCGCAGACTTTACTGCCGGTGGAGACTTTCACTCCGCCCCAAAGAATATTCGATTGTCTGTATTATACGCCCGCGCCTTTATACTGTCAAGCGTTTTCCGTCTCCTTCCTGCAAATTTGCCGCAGCGCGAGGGCAAAGCATTCCCCGTGCGGGAAGCGCAGCATGAGCTCGTTCCCCCGCTTTTGCACGGCGGCGACGAATTCATCCCGAATGACGATGCGGAGCTCCTCCAGCAGCTCCTCCGCCGTGATCCCGCCTTCCTTCAATGCCTCATGTTTCATCTTTTGCCTCCTTGGATATAGTTTATAACTGTATTTTCCCCATTTTACAGTTTTAAACTGTATCCTGTCAAGTATCGGGGGACACTGTCATGCAAGAATTATACCGGATCGCCCAAAATCTCAAGCGGCTGCGGCAAGAATGCGGCTATACGCAGTCGTACGTGGCGGAGCGCATCGGCATCCGCTATCAGTCGTACCACGCCTATGAAGCGGGAACGACCGTGCCGACTTTGAGAAACTTCATTGCGCTTGCAAAGCTTTACGACGTCCCGTTGGACGAGCTCATCGCACCGTGACGCTTCCGATGCAAAAGGGGCGGGCGGCAACATTGCCGCCCGCCCCTTTTATTGCGTCTCATCGGGAAGATATTCTATGATATCTTCTACCCGGCATTGCAGGATCTTACAGAAGTCGTCGATCTTTGCCGTACTGATCCCGCCGCCCTTGCGCATCCGCGAAATGGTGGCGCTGCTGATCCCGTACGTATTGATAAGCGTATAGGTGCTCTCCCCCCGCTCCCTGATCGTTCTCCAAAAAGGCGCATAGCTGATCATATTTTTATTGTATGCTATGAGCATTTTCTTGACAATAGTCATATTTATGACTATAATAGAGAAAAAAGGAGGAAATCAACCATGTTTTGCAGGAATTGCGGGAAGGCGATCGACGACAGAGCCGTGATCTGTCCGCACTGCGGCGTACCCGTCCGTCAGGAAGCGCCGCGCAATAAGCTGGGCTTCGGGCTGTGCATCGCGGGGTTCGTCCTCTCGCTGCTCTCGCTCTGGCTGGGCGTATACTACTGCGTCGCTTCGATCGTCGCCATCGTATTGAGCGCAATCGGCATGAACATAGCCAAAAAGAACGGGGACAGCCACGGACTGGGCACGGCGGGGCTCGTCATCGGCATCGTCTCCCTCGTCCTATGGATCATCGTCCTCGCCGCCGTAGCCTCTGCAGTCAACGCCATACTATAACACGGCATGACCATATCGCATTCAAACAAAAAATACCCCCGCCCGCAGGTTGCGGTCGGGGGTATTTTTTTTCGTTACATGACGTCGTGTTCGTAGATGGGGAAACGCGCGCAGAGCGCCGCCACGCGGGCGGAGACCTCCTCGACGGCGTCCTCCTTTTTGCGGATGACCGCGGTGACGAGATCAGCGATCTCCGCCGCCTCCGCCTCCTTCATGCCGCGCGAAGTGATGGCGGGCGTGCCGATGCGGACGCCGCTGGTGACGAAGGGCGAAGTCGTCTCAAACGGGATGGTGTTCTTATTCGCCGTGATGTGCGCGCGGTCCAATAGCGCTTCCAATTCCTTGCCCGTCATGCCCTCCTTGCGCAGATCGACGAGCATGAGGTGATTGTCCGTTCCGCCGGAGACGAGGCGCACGCCGTTTTCGGTGAAGCGCTTCGCCATGACCGCCGCGTTGCGCACGATCTGCGCCTGATACGCCTTGAACTCGGGGGAAAGCGCCTCCCGGAACGCGACCGCCTTGGCGGCGATGACGTGCATGAGCGGGCCGCCCTGCGTGCCGGGGAAGATGGCCTTGTCGATCGCTTTGCCGTACCGTTCCTTGCACATGATGGCGCCGCCGCGGGGGCCGCGCAGCGTCTTGTGCGTGGTGGTGGTGACGAAATCGGCATACGGCACCGGGGAAGGATGAAGCCCCGCCGCCACCAGGCCCGCAATGTGCGCGATGTCTACCATCATGAGCGCGCCCACCTTGTCGCAGATGGCGCGGATGCGGGCGAAATCGATGGTGCGCGGGTACGCGCTCGCACCCGAGACGATGAGCTTGGGCTTGCAGGAAAGCGCGATCTTTTCCATCTCGTCGTAATCGATGGTCTCCGTCGCTTCCGACACGCCGTAGGGCACGATGTTGAAATACACGCCCGAAATGTTGACGGGCGAGCCGTGGGTGAGATGCCCGCCGTGGGAGAGATTCATGCCCATGATCGTATCGCCGGGCTTTAACGCGGCAAAATAGACGGCAAAATTTGCCTGTGCGCCGCTGTGCGGCTGCACGTTGCAGTATTCGCAGCCGAACAGCTGCTTTAAGCGGTCGCGGGCAAGATCTTCCGCCACGTCCACGAACTGACAGCCGCCGTAATAGCGTTTCCCGGGATACCCTTCCGCATACTTGTTGGTAAAATGGCTGCCCATCGCCGCCATGACGGCGGGGGAAACGATGTTTTCACTGGCAATGAGTTCGAGATTGCCGCGCTGACGCGCCAGTTCCTGCTCCATTGCCGCGCAAAGTTCGGGATCCGCCCTGCGGATACAGCTGAGATCGATCATATCGCACCTTCCTTGACGTTGTTTTCCCCATTATATCACAAATACGCGCGTTCGGCAAGGCTTTGCGCGGAGAAAACTGCATGCTCCGTTCTGCAAGGGCGTGACCCCTTTATGCACGGCGCGGCCGAAAAAATTTTCATCATGCCGAAAAAAATTCACGCTGTCCCCTTGAAAATATTCTTACGGTATGCTATAATGGTTTCAAAAGGAGGATTTGATCCATGTTTTTTTCATCCAATAACCCTGCAAAGGCTGCATTTGACCTCGTTGTAAAGACCTTCAAGAAAAACAAATGGAAGTACGAAGCCAACAAGGACAAACTGCAGGTCAAGACCATCTTCTCGGGCGACGACCTCGACATGACGCTGTACATCAGCATCGACGAAGACAGAGACCTTCTGCGCATCTATTCGTTCCTGCCGGAAGATTTCCCCAGCGACAAGATCGCGCTCGGCGCGTTTGCCACCGCAGCCGTCAACTGGAAGATCGCCAACGGCACCTTCGACTACGACGTGTCCGACGGTACGGTCATGTTCCGCGTCGTCAACTCGTTCCGCAACTGCCCGATGAGCATGGAGATCATCGACTATCTCGTGCACATCACCGTCGGCACCGTGGACGAATACAACGACAAGCTCGTCGACCTTGCAAAGGGCAGAATGACGCTGGACCAGTTCATGTCCGCCATCAACAACTAAACGATTTTCCGCCCGCAGCCTCTGCGGGCGGCTTTTTTTGCAACGGGGCATGTCCGCTTCTTCGGACATGCCCCGTTGCTTTTTTCATTCCTTCGATCTACGTCATTCCGCAGCGTCGGGCGCGGGCTCTGCCGCCGCCCCGTAGAATCCCGACTGTTCCGCCTTTTGCACGAGGTCGAAAAACGATTCCTTATACGCATCTCCCGCGAGGTACCCTTCGGGGAGCGCCGCGAGGCGGGACAGCACGCCCGAAAGCGACGCCGTACCCATGTACTGCGACTCGCGCAAAACGAGCGCAAATTCGGCGACACAGGCGGCAAACTGCGTATCCGCCGTCTCGCATTCCTCGCGCGTGACCGTGCACGCGATCTCACGGTCGGCATCCGCCGTATCGCGGAAGCGCACCGCGGCTTCGGCAAGATCCCCCTCCTCTCCCGTGAGCGCAAGCTCATACATGACCGTCACGCAGAGGTTGCTGCCGATCTCCCCCGTGTCCTTTTCGGGGTTATTGAAGTCGTCTTCGGAGATCATCTTCAGGTCGTACCCGAGCAGGCGGTAAGAGGATACCGTATCCGCGTTGAACGTAACGCCCGCCTTGGCGTCGTTTGCGACCGTATAGAGGGTGCCCGCCAGCTCCTCGGTAAAGATTTTTTCCGCTTCGAGCGGGCTGTCCATGTACGCATAATTGCCGTTCCCGTTGAGCGCGAGCGTCTGCAGGATATCGTCCCGCGTGTTGCCGAGCCCCACGCCGATAACGGAGAGGGCGACGCCGCCCTGCGCCTTGGACTGAATGAATTCCGTCAGCTCGTCCCGGTCGGTGACCCCCACGTTGAAATCGCCGTCCGAAAGCAGCACGACGCGGCTGTTCCCGGCTTCCGCCGCGTATTTTTCCGCCTCTGCATAGGCGCGCTCCAACCCGCCCGAGCCGTACGTCGACCCGTAGGAAGTGAGCTTTGCGATGGCATTGCGGATGACGGGTTTGTTCTCCTCCGTCGCCGCCGTGCTTGCGAGCACCGTCTCCACACCGTTCGCATAGGTGACGATGGAGAGGCGGTCGTCCGCCCCCAGCGAATCGACGAGTTTGTTGGCGCCGAGTTTGACGAGGTCGAGCCGCGTCTGTCCTTCCATCCCGCTGACGACGCCGCCCATCGAGCCGGACACGTCGACGAGCAGCACGTAATTGCCGCTGCCCGTCCGCTGCGCCGTTTCCGTGCGGATGCCGAGCGTCAGCAGCTTATGCTCCGCATTCCACGGGCAGTCGGCAAGATAGGGCGTGACGGCGATGCCCTCCCCCGCTTCGGGTGCGGGATAATCGTAGCTGAAGTAATTGACCAGTTCTTCCAGCCGCACCGAATCGGGCGCAACTTTGTCCTCTCTCATGATCTGTGCGCGGACGTAAGCGTAATTTGCCGTATTCCGGTCGAGCGAGAAGTAAGACGACGGCGCCTCTGCCGTATCGTAAAACCCCTGTTCGACGACGGCGTCGTACCCGTAATTCGGCTGTCCGTCCGATTCCCAGGGGAAAGAGGAATCTTCGCCGGAAACGCCCCCTTGCGGTCCTTGCGCTCCTCCATCCGGCGCCGCGCCGTGATCCGGATCGTCGATAAACGTTTCCGCCCCGCCGCTGCAGGCGCAGAGCATCAGGCACAAAAGCACGGAAAGCCCGCCGACAACTATCTTCTTTGCGATCGTTTTCATCCTTGTTTCCTCCTTATCCCGCGCCTGTTTGCGGCGCGTTCACCTTAACAACGCTTCCAAACGCCCGCTGTCCCGCCGCGGCGGAAAAATTTTACGCCCCGGCTGCGAGCAGACGCATGAGGAAGGAAAGATCGGAAACATCCCTGCTTGTAAGCGTCACGCAGCAGACGTTTTCCCCGAGCAGCTGCGCGTCGTATACGGTCTCCCCGTTTTCCGCCGTGCGCTGCGCGTAAGTATAGGCGTGCCCGAGGGCGTCGCCGCGCTCCTCCAACGATGCGTAGCGCTCCGCCTGCGGCAGCGAGTACGTCCCGCCCGAAAGGTCAACGTACGCCTCCGCCTCCCAATGGGAAAAGCCGTGCAGATAGCGGAGCCGCACCTCCACCCGGAGCGGTGAACCGTCCTCCGCCGTATACAGCGTATAGTCCGCCTGCGCGTTGTCCGCCCATTCAAAGGGCGCCAGCCCCCTGATGGCGCCGTACTCCGCCGCGAGCGAAGCATACGTGACGCGCGTGCCGACGGGCTCCGTCCCGTCGGGCGGAACGGCGGAAGGCCCCGCGGGAGCGCCGCCATGCAGCGTACCTGCAAACACCGCCCCCGCCGTCACCGTGCCGATGAGAAGCGCGCACGCGCAGGCAGAGGCGAATGCCATCCACCGTCTCCTCTTTTGCGCGCGGCGGGCGCCGAGCGCCTCTTTGGCCGCGGACAGATCGCAGCGCGGCGCCTCGGCGCCGTCAAAATAGGCGCGGAATTCTTGTTCGAGTCGTTCGTCTTTTTTCATATCTTCCATACTTACAACGCGTTCAACCCTCCGTTTGTCCCTCGGAAAGCAGCTCTTTCAGCTTTTCCTCCGCCGCGGTGACCAGCCGCCCCACCGCCGACTTGCTCTTCCCCGTCTCCGCGGCGATCTCCCGCACGGTGAGATCGAGATAATACCTGTAATAGATCATCGCGCGCTCCTCTTTGGTGAGGCGCGAGACGGCGTCCTCAAGCGCGGCGGCGCGTTCGATGCGGCTGCCGTCGTAACGCCCGTCGGTGAGGTGGAAGAATGCGTCGATATCCTCCTCCGCGCGCACCTTGCGGCGGCGCAGAAGGTCAAAAGCGCAATTGCGCACGATGCGCATGACGAAGGCATACGCGTTCGTATCCGCGCGGTACCCGCGAATGCCTCGGGCGAGCTTTATAAAACTTTCACTGACCACGTCTTCCGCGTCCTGGCGGTTCCTGACGATGCCGAGGGCGAGCGCGTACATGCGCCCGCCGATGCAGGAAAAGACGGCGTCCAGCGCCTTGGCGTCGCCGCCGCGCAGGGACAGAAGAAGCTCGTTAAGTTGTCCGCGGTCACCCGGCCCCATGCGCGCCTCCTTACAAATTCTGCCACCATTGTAATACACGGCGCTCCCGTTGTCAAGGGCAAAAAAACGGACGGAGCGCGTCTGCTCCGTCCGCATGCGTCTGTTTTTTCGCCCGCGCGCGGAAGAAAAGCTACGCTTTTCCCGCACGCGCGCCTACCGCGCCGACGGCGGCAGAAAATTTACAGATTGCGTTCCAAAAAGCTCTTCATGGCAGCCTTTGGCACATAGCCGAGGTTATGATCCTTGACCTTGCCGTCCGCAAAAATCAACACGTCCGGGATGGACATGATGCCGAACTGTGCCGCCGCTTCCTGATTGTCGTCCACGTTGACTTTGACGAATTCCGCCTTGTCCTTCAGCTCCTCGGAGAGTTCCTCCATAACGGGCCCGAGCATGCGGCAGGGGCCGCACCAGCTTGCCCAGAAGTCGCACACCACCGTCTTGCCTTCTTTGACCATGGCAATGAGTTCGCTTCCGCTGATCTCTTTCATCGTATACCTCCTCAATTTTTATTTTTGTGCGCAAAAATATATTGCGCAAGTTGTTCAAAAGCTACCCGTTCCGAAGAAGACGTGCGCATATCCTTGACTTCCGCCGCGCCCGCAGAAAGCTCGCTTTCGCCGACGACCGCCACAAAGCGCGCCCCCGTCTTGTCCGCATACTTGAACTGCGACTTGACGGAACGGTCCATAAGGTCAACCTCGCAGGGGATGCCCGCCCTGCGCAGCGAGGCCGCGAGCAGGAAACACTGCCGGCGGCTTACCTCGTCCATGCCGAGAAGATAACAATCCGCCCTGTTTTCCTCGGGCATGGGTACGCCTTCTGCTTCCAGCACCATCAGCAGGCGCTCCAGCCCCGCCGCAAATCCGACCGCGGGAACGGCGCGTTCGCCCATCTGTTCGAGCAGAGAATCGTATCTTCCGCCGCCGCACACGGTGCCCTGGGCGCCCGCCGCAGACGTCGTGAACTCGAACACGGTACGGCTGTAGTAATCCAACCCGCGCACGATGGACGGATTGACCTCGTATGCGACGCCCGCCGCATCCAGGAGCGATCTGACCTCCTCGAAATGCGCGCGGCAGTCGGCGCAGAGATAGTCGAGGATCCGGGGCGCGCCCGCCGTGATGCGGCGGCACCCCTCCTCCTTGCAGTCGAGCATGCGCATGGGATTTTTTTCAAAGCGCGCGCGGCAGTCGGCGCACATCTCTTCAAGATGCGGCCGGAAGTAATCGCGCAGCGCCTCGTTGTACGCCGTGCGGCACTGCCTGCAGCCGATGGAATTGAGCTCCAGCTTGATCTGTTTCAACCCCAGGCGGCGCAGAAAGAGGTCGGCGAGCAAAATCGTCTCCGCATCCGCCTGCGGGCCCGCCGCGCCGTACAGCTCCACGCCGAATTGATGGAACTCGCGCAGGCGCCCTGCCTGCGGCCGCTCGTAGCGGAAGGCGGAAATGAGATAGTAAAGTTTTGCGGGAAGCACGCCGCCCGCCATGCCGTTCTCGATGAACGACCGCGCAACGCCCGCGGTGCCTTCCGGGCGGAGCGTCACCGAACGGCCTCCCTTATCGAGGAAGGTATACATCTCCTTGGTGACGATGTCCGTGGTGTCCCCCACCCCGCGCTGAAAGAGCTCGGTATGCTCGAAGACGGGGGTGCGGATCTCTTTGAAGGCGAACAACTCCGCCGTCTCACGCGCCGTGCGCTCGATGAACTGCCAGAGGTGGGAACGGGAAGGGAGCACGTCCTTGGTGCCCTTGGGAATGTGGATCATGTTATCTCCTTATGTGCTGCGAGTGATTATAAGACGTATTTTTTGAGATCCCGGTCCTTGGTCATGCGGCTGAGATGTTCCTCAACGTAGGCGCGGTTGATCTCCACGGGGATGACGGGATAATCGCCCCCGCCCGCATTGAAGGAAATATCCTCAAGCAGAAATTCCATGACGGTGTGCAGGCGGCGCGCGCCGATATCCTCGCTCGTCAGGTTGATCTCCTCGGAGATCTCCGCGATCGCCTCAATGGCGTCCGGCGTGAAGCGAAGATCGATGTTGTCGACGGCGAGCAGGACCGCGTACTGCTGCGTGAGCGAATGCTCGGTATTGGTGAGGATGTTGACGAAATCTTCCTTGGTGAGGCTGGAGAGCTCCACCGATACGGGGAATCTGCCCTGCAGTTCGGGGATGAGATCCTCAACGCGCGAGACGTGGAATGCGCCCGCGGCGATGAAGAGGATGTAATCCGTCTTGACGGGGCCGTACTTGGTCTGCACCGTACACCCCTCAACGATGGGCAGGATGTCGCGCTGGACGCCCTCGCGGGAGACGTCCGCCCCCGACGTGTTGCCCTTGCCGGCGATCTTGTCGATCTCGTCGATGAAGATGATGCCGTCGTTCTCGGCGCGGCGCAGCGCTTCGTCGCGCACGGCGTCGTTGTCGATGAGTTTGTCCGCCTCCTCCGCGACAAAGATCTTCATCGCTTCCTTGACGGTGAGCTTGCGCTTCTTGCGCCGCTTGGGGAGCATCTCCCCGAAAATAGACCCGAGGCTGATGGCGGCGCCGCCGGGAACGAGTTCCATGTTCTTGGCGTCCTCGTTGACCTCCGTCTCGATGACGAGCTCGTCAAAGGTCCCCTTGCGCAGAGATTCGAGCAGATTTTTTTCAAAGAGCTCGCGCGGGGTCTCGCCGCGGTCCGCCTTTTTCAGATCCGCGAGCAGATGCACCATGCGCTGCTCGGCAACGGCAGTGGCGCGCACGGAGACCTCCGCCGTCTTTTCGTCCTTGACGAGGCGCACGGCGCACTCCGCGAGGTCGCGCACCATGCCTTCAACGTCTTTGCCGACGTAGCCGACCTCCGTATATTTGGTCGCCTCTACCTTAATGAAGGGGGCATGCACGAGTTTGGCGAGCCGCCTTGCGATCTCCGTCTTGCCGACGCCCGTGGGGCCCTTCATGATGATGTTTTTGGGCGTGATCTCGTCCCTCAGCTCGGGCGAAAGCTGCGAGCGGCGGTAACGGTTGCGGAGCGCGATGGCGACCGCCTTTTTCGCCTCCGTCTGCCCGATGATATGTTTATCGAGTTCGTGTACGATCTGTTTGGGTGAAAGATCCATGATTTTCTCCTTATTGGATGACTGCGGCCTATCCGTGTCTGCGGTCAGACCGTCTCGCAAATGATATGGTCGTTGGTGTACACGCAGATCTCGCTGGCGATCTTGAGCGCCTTCCTTGCGATCTCCTCCGCGCCGAAATCGGTATTCTGCACGAGCGCGCGCGCCGCGGCCAAAGCATAATTGCCGCCGCTGCCGATGGCGCAGATGCCTTCGTCCGGTTCGATGACTTCGCCCGTGCCCGAAAGGATGAGCAGCGTGTCCTTGTCCGCCGTGATCATCATGGCTTCCAGCCTGCGGCCGATCTTATCCGACCGCCACATGTCCGCAAGCTCCACCGCCGACCGCATGAGGTTGCCCGCAAACTTGTTGAGCATCCCCTCAAACCGCTCGGAGAGGGCAAACGCGTCCGTAACGGAGCCCGCAAAGCCCAAAATGACCTTGCCGCCGTAGATGCGGCGCACCTTGATCGCCGTATTTTTAAAGATGACCGATTCGCCCATGGTGACCTGACCGTCGCCGGCGATGGCCGTAACGCCGTCGCGTTTGACGGCGCAGATCGTCGTTCCGTGAAATTCCATCATAACTCCTTTGCTCCCGCGATCGTCTTGCGGAAGCGTTCGATCTCTTCGAGAGCGCGCTCGGAAAGCCGCCTCTTTTTCTCTTTTTTGTCGCGGATCCCGTCAAATCCGCCCGCCAGCACGCCGTAATTCGCGTTCATGGGCGAAAAATCTCTGTTCTCCGCAGCGATATACCGGGAAAGCGCCCCGCACATGCAGGTGGACTGCGGCACTTCGTCCGCCGCGCCGTTGAGCCTGTTCCAGACATGAATGCCCGCGAGGAGCCCGCTCATGGCGCTTTCCACATACCCCTCAACGCCCGTGATCTGCCCCGCAAAAAAGAGATCGGGGCACCCCTTGACCGAAAAATCGGCGTTGAGCACGCGCGGGGAATCGAGATACGTGTTGCGGTGCATGACCCCGTAGCGCAGAAATTCCGCATGGCGGAGGGCGGGGATGAGGGAAAACACGCGTTTCTGTTCGCCGAAGCGGAGATTGGTCTGGCAGCCGACGAGGTTATAACAGGTCCCCTCGGCGTTTTCCTTGCGCAGCTGCAGCACGGCGTACGGCCGCGTACCGTCCGCCCCGCTCAGCCCCACCGGTTTGAACGTGCCGAACCGCAGCGTGTCCTTCCCGCGGGAAGCCATCACCTCGACGGGCATGCATCCCTCGAAGATCTCGCGCTTTTCAAAGTCGTGCAGCGTCACCTTTTCCGCGGCGAGAAGCGCCGACACGAACGCCTCGTACTCCTCCCGCGTGAGCGGACAGTTGATATAATCGCCCGTGCCCCTGCCGTAACGGTCGCCCGTAAAGGTATGCGCATACTCGATGCTGTCCGCGGAAACGATGGGCGCCGACGCATCGTAGAAATGCAGCCCGCCGCCGAACCGGGCGGCGATCGCCTCATACAGGGCGCCCGACGTGAGCGGCCCCGTGGCGACGATGCCGCGCTCGGGCAGCTGCGTCTGTTCCTCCGTGACCACGTGAATATGCGGACATGCCCGTATCTCCCGCGTCACAAACGCGGCAAATGCTTCGCGGTCGACGGCGAGCGCGCCGCCCGCCGGCACACGCGTCCGTTCCGCCGCCCGCATGGTGACGGAGCCCAAACGGCGCAGTTCTTCTTTGAGAAGCCCGCAGGCATTCCCCCACACGTCGTCGCTCTTCAGGGAATTGGAGCAGACGAGCTCGCAGAACAGCGGGCTCTCATGCGCGGGGGTGAATTTTCCGGGCTTCATCTCGACGAGCTCGACGTCCGCCCCGCGGCTGCCGAGAAAATACGCCGCCTCGCACCCCGCGAGCCCCGCGCCGACGATGCGGATCACTGCGCCGCCCCGCCCGCTTCGGGCGCAGGCCCGTCCGTTTGCTCCGCCTTGGGTTCGCGGTAATCGCACTCCTTATTGGCGCAGCGCACGTCCCCCCTGCGCGTGACGACGAGCGCGCCGCCGCACTTGGGGCACTTTTTACCCGTGGGAACGTCCCAGCTCATGAACTTGCAGACGGGATACCCGCTGCACCCGTAATAGATCTTGCCGTAGCGGGAACGAAGTTTCTTGGTCGGCTTGCCGCACTCGGGGCAGACGCCCTCGAGCACCTCATCCTTCTTTTCTTCCTTGTCCCCGTAGGGAAGGGTGGATCTGCACTTCGGATAATTGGGGCAGGCAAGGAATTTACCGAATTTCCCGTTTTTCACCACCATCATGGCGCCGCACTTGGGGCAGGGCGTGTCCGAGACGACAGTCTCCTCCTCGCTGATGATGTTAGAACATTCCGGATAATTGGAACAGGCGAGATATTTGCCGTATTTGCCCGTTTTGCGCACCATGGGATGCCCGCATTTGGGGCAGGGGATCTCCGTCATTTCGTCGCCGTCGGAGTTGGCGATCTTCAGCTGCCGCTCGAACGGCGGGTAAAAATCGCGCAGGATCTGATGCCAGTCCTTGTCGCCCTCTTCAATGTCGTCCAGCTTTTCCTCCATGTCCGCGGTGAAACCGACGTCCATGATATCCTTGAAGTATTTGACGAGCAGATCGGTGATGCGGAACGCCACGGGCGTCGGCACCATGTACTTGCCGTCCTTCTCGATGTACTTGCGTTTGTTGAGCACGGAGATGATGGAAGCGTACGTCGAGGGACGTCCGATCCCTTTGTCCTCCATCGCCTTGACGAGCGATGCGTCCGTGTAGCGCACGGGGGGCTTGGTGAACTTCTGCTCCCCTTTGGCGCCGTCCTTGCAGGCGAGCGCGTCGCCCTCCTTCAGATCGGGCAAAAGCTTGGCGGGCGATTCCTCCTCGTCCTCCTTTTTGCTCTCCTGATAGACGGCGGTGTATCCTGCAAATTTCAGCGTCTTCCCGCTCGCTTTGAGCATATAATCGCCGTTTGCGATCTCCATCTGCACGGCGTTGTACTGCGCCTCCGCCATCTGCGAGGCGATAAAGCGCTCGTAAATGAGCTTGTACACGTTATAGTGCTTGCGGTCGAGCAGCTTTTTCACCGATTCGGGCGTGCGCGAAAGGTCGATGGGACGGATGGCCTCGTGCGCGTCCTGCGCGCCCTTTTTGGACGCATAGACGTTGGGCCGCGCGGGGCAGTACTCCGCCCCGTATTTTTCCGCAATGAATTCGCGCGCCGCCTTCTGCGCCTCGTCGGAAACGCGCGTGGAATCGGTACGGATGTAGGTGACGAACGCGATATGCCCTTCGCCCTCCACGTCGATGCCTTCATAGAGGTGCTGCGCCATCAGCATGGTCTCGGGCGAGGTGAGCCCCAGCTTGTTGGAAGCGTCCTGCTGCAGCGTGCTCGTGGTAAAGGGCGCGGGCGCATGCGAGCGCGTCACCGATTTTTTGACGGACGCGACGGCGTACTGCCCCGCATTGAGGGCCGCGAGCACGGCGTCCGCCTGCGCCTTGTCGGAAGGGCGGCACTTTTTGCCCTTGTATTTTTCCAGCGTCGCCTTGAACGGCGAAAACTTTTTGGGGACGTCCTGCAATTCCGCCGTGATGACCCAGTACTCTTCGGGGACGAAGGCCTGGATCTCCCGCTCGCGGTCGACGACGAGCCGGAGCGCCACCGACTGCACGCGCCCCGCCGAAAGCCCGCTCTGGATCTTGTTGTTGAGCAGCGGAGAGAGCTTATAGCCGACGAGGCGGTCGAGCACGCGGCGTGCCTGCTGCGCGTCCACGAGGCTGTAATCGATCCTGCGCGGATGCTGCAGCGCCCGCTCCACCGCGCGGGGCGAGATCTCGTTGAATTCAATGCGGTTCTCGCCGTCCGCGGGAAGCCCGAGCACCGTCTGCAAATGCCAGGAGATCGCCTCGCCTTCGCGGTCGGGGTCGGTTGCGAGATAGACTCTGTCCGCCCGCTTTGCCTCCTCCGTGAGGCGCTTGATCGTCTCCTCCTTCTTGGGCACGACGACATAGCGGGGCTCAAAATCGTCCTTGACGGCGACGCCCAGCGTCTTTTCGGGCAGGTCGCGGATGTGGCCGCCCGAAGCGTCCACGCGGAACTTCCCGTGCAGGTATTTGGAGATGGTTTTTGCCTTGGAAGGCGACTCTACGATGATCAGATCCATGTTGACTCCTTGACTGTCCGCCCGTTCAAAGGGCGCTGTATCGGTTCCCGCCGGACTTGACCGCGAGGTTTTTCATTTCCAGCGAGGCGAGCACCGCGGTGAGCTCAAACACCGCCATGCCCAGCTTTTCCGCAAGCTCCGCCGCGTGCATCTCCCCGTTTTCGCGCAGGAGCGCGAGCACGCGCGCCTCTTCGGGCGGAAGCGTTTCCCGGCGGTCCTCCTTCGCGTCGATGCCGTAAGCGGAAAGCACGTCCTCCGGGCAGGACGCAAGGTATGCGCCCTTTTTGATGAGCCCGTTGCAGCCGCTCCCCTGCGCGACGCCGATGTTATAGGGAAACGCAAACACGTCCCGTCCGTAATCGGCCGCGTACGAGGCGGTCATGAGCGCGCCGCTGCGCGGCTCCCGCGCGGAAACGACGAGCACGCCCTCCGAAAGCCCCGCCAGGATGCGGTTGCGGGCGTGAAAATAATACTTCATGAGTTTTTCTTCGGGCGGATACTCGGAAAGCAGAAGGCCGCTGCGTTTCACCTTCTCTTTGAGGGAAGCGTGCGCGGCGGGATAACAGCCGTCCAGCCCCAGAGGAAGCACGCAGATGAGGTTTCCGCCCGCACAGGCGCCGTCGATGGCGGCGCGGTCGCCGCCTTCGGCAAAGCCCGTGACTACGGCAAACGACTGCGAGATCCGCTCCGAAAAGAGTTTAGTCTGTTTTTCCGCCCAGGGCGGCGTCAGCCGCGAGCCGACGATGCAGAACCTGCGCTTTTGCAGGAGGGCGCGGTTCCCCGCGCCGAAAAGGACGAGCGGCGGATCGGGGATCGCCTTCAGATTTTCCGGATAGTCTTCGCTCAGCAGCGTGACGGCAAAATACCCGCGCGAGGAAAGCCGGGAAAGAAACGCGTCCGCCTCCCGTTCGCGCGCGGCGCCGTCAATTGTATATACACGCGCCGAAGCGTCTTTTATCACCCCGCGGGCAAATTCCTGCAAACCGGCAAAGAGGCGCGCGGGGTCCCCGGCGGCACGGAGAAGCGCGGCGCGCTCCCTGTATTCCGCCTGCACGCAGCCGCACAGCCAGATGATCGCCTTTTCTTCCCGCGTGTATTCCATTCCGCTCACCCCAGTTTATCGTAAATGCGGTAGGAGACCGCCTCGTACACGTGCTTGGGCAGGATCTGCTCGCTCGCGTCGAGGTCGGCAATGGTACGCGATACCTTGATGATGCGCGAGCGCGCCCGCGCCGAGAGCTTCATCCGCTCGAAGGCGCTGCGCAGGATGGCGTCCCCTTCTGCGGAAAGTTTGCAGAAGGCGCGCATTTCCCCTTCCCCCATTTCCGCGTTGGTGACGATCTTCGCCCCCGCAAACCGGTTGCGCTGGATGCGGCGGGCGTATTCCACCCGCTCCTTGACCTCCGCCGAACTCTCCTGCTTCTGCTGCGAAGTCAGGTCGTCGTAAGAGATATTGTCCACCTCCACCTGCAGATCGATGCGGTCGAGCAGCGGCCCGGAGACCTTGGCGCGGTAACGGCGGATCTCTGCAGGCGTACACGTACAGGTAAGCCCCGCGGATCCGTAGTTGCCGCACGGGCAGGGGTTCATGCTTGCACAGAGCATAAAGCGCGCGGGATACGTCACCACGCCCGCCGAACGGGCGATGGTGATGACGCCGTCTTCAAGCGGCTGACGCAGCGCTTCCAGCGTGGAGCGCTTGTATTCGGGCAATTCGTCCAGAAAAAGCACGCCGCCGTGCGCCAGCGAGATCTCCCCGGGATGCACGGCGCGGTTGCCGCCACCGCACATGGAGACCGTGGTCGCCGTGTGGTGCGGCGTACGGAACGGCCGCTCGGTGACGATGCCCTCCTCCCCCAGCGTGCCCGCCACGGAATGAATCTTGGTGATCTCCAGCGCCTCCTCAAAGGTGAGGTCCGGCATGATGGTGGGCAGGCAGCGCGCGAGCATGGTCTTGCCCGTACCGGGCGGCCCGACCATGAGCAGGTTGTGCCCGCCCGATACGGCGATCTCCAGCGCCCGCCGCGCGACGGGCTGCCCCTTCACGTAGGCGAGATCCGCGGATGCGGCACGCCTTCCGGAGAGCACGCTGAATTCCGCCGTTTCCACGGGCGGAAGAAGCGCCGCGCCCGAAACGTGCGCGACGACTTCCGAAAGATTGGCGGCTGCGTAGATCTCCGCTCCGCCCAAAAACCGTGCCTCTTTTTCGTTGCCTTTGGGCAGGATGAATTTGCTGAATCCGTGTTTTTTGGCGGAGATCAAGATGGGAAGGATGCCGTTGACGGGGCGCAGGTCGCCGTTTAAGGCAAGCTCGCCCAAAAAGACGGTATCCGAAACGTCTGCGCCGACGAGCTGCTCGCTCGCCTTCAGCAGGCTGACGGCGATGGCAAGATCGAATACGGCGCCTTCCTTTTTGAGGTCGGCGGGCGCAAAGTTGACGGTGATCTTGTGCAGCGGAAACAGAAGGCCGCTGTTTTTCAGCGCCGAGCGCACGCGCTCCTTGGATTCCTTGACGGCGGTATCGGGCAGCCCCACCATCTCATAGGCGGGGATGCCCTTGTTGACGTCCGTTTCCACCTCGACGGGGATCCCCTCGAGGCCGTTGAGCGTGTAGCAGATGACTTTTGCGATCATATTTCCCCCTTTGAACGCATCACGCAAACAAAACGCTCATCCATGACGCGGGAAGCGGGATGGAGAACAGGAACGGGATAAGCACGACAAAGCAGGCCGACAAGAAGACGATCGCCACCGGGAACACGATGCGGAACCCCTTCTGCGGGAGAAGCGAGACGGCGCCCGCCGCGATCAGGAACGCAAACACGTACACGAGCGCGAGCATCATGAGCGAGGACACGGTGTAAGACGTTGCGATGAGGCAGAGGACGGCGGCCGCCGCGGGAAGGATGAACGAGCGCAGAAGCGCACGGCGCGCGCGTTTTTCGCGGCTCTCGGCTTCAAGCAGCGCCTGCTTTTCCTCCTCGGTCGATGCGGCAGCCGCGTTGACGCGGCGTCTCCCGACAAAGCTGAGCACGACGCGCACGACGGCATAGACAAAGCCCGCCGCGGCGCAGAAGATGGCGACGAAGTTGAAGCAGACCAGCGTCACCGCATACGGATCGCCGCTGCCTGCAAAGGTGCGGTACAGATAGTCCCAGCCCGTCTGATCGTACGAAGTGAGGTTGTACCCGGAGAAGGCGCCCGCAAACCCCTTGCCGATGAGCGCAAACAGGGTGAGCGCCGGCTCGAGCGGATCGTCGAACACCTTGACGTAGGTGAGGTAGACGGGAATGACGGAAAGGATGAGGAGAAGGAAGGTCCCGAGCAGGAGCGCCGTTGCAAACAGCACGGGCGCCACGCGGTTCTTATAGCGGAATTCCGCCCTGACCTGCGGCTTGTCCTCTTCCGCCGCCTTTTCGATCTGATATTTTTTTGCGCGCTGTTGACGTACCATGCCCGCAACGAACAGTGCGACCGTCCCCGCCGCAGGCAGAAGGAAGGCCCCGCTCACGCAAACAGACGCCGCCGCAGAGAGCCCGGAGAAAAGCACGGGCATCGCGCTGCGCACGCGCGCCTGCTTCATGCCGTTCGCATAGAAGAGATACCCCAGGTAGAAGGAAAGCATCCAGAAGAACACGCCGAGCATGAGCGGCGTACCGAGATGCCCGAGCGAAAGGAAGCCCCCCGCGAGCACGTAGAGGAGCCCGAACGCAAGCCCCGCCTTATCGCTGCGGAACAGCCTGCGCGCCAGCGATGCGCCGAGCAGGAGCACGCCGAAACAGGCGAGGAACGGCAGGAGACGCAGCCCGAACGGGCTCATGCCGAAGATGAGCGTGGAAAGCGCGAGCAGGTCGATGCCGAAGGCATTGTAGACCCCGTCCGCATGATAGACGTTCCCCGACGTATAGGCGCCGCCGCGATACATCTCCGCAATGGTCATCAGCGTATACGCCTCCTCGTCGCCGAAGCGGAAGAAGGAGGACTGCCCCATGGAAGGCACGTACTGGCTGTCCAGAAGCGCTGCCGCGGCATCCGTGTTGATATTCCCGGACAAAGACTTGTCCACGGTCGCCTTGATGAGCGTACCGTCGTCGGCGACGAAGACGACCTCGTTGACGAGGACGGTCCCGTCGCGTGCGGTCAGCTCGAAATACGGGTAAGTGCTCAGATTGGATTCTTTTTCGCTGAGATCGAACGGGGAGATCCAGTTGAAGGACGCGCCCGTGATCGCATCCTCGTCGCCCGTATAGACGTTGGCGACGGTAAATTCGCCGAAGCCGCTCTGGAACCAACTGCTGCCGTTCTGGGAACGGCGGATGCGCAGCGACGTGGTGTTGCCGATGCTTTTATAGACGGTCCCGACGTTGACGTAGATCCCCTTGAGCGTCTTCTGCCCTTCTGCCGCCTCCAGGCGGAAGACGACGGTCGCGCCTTCCTTGAGCTCGAATCCCCTGCCTGCAGAACGCACGTCGCCGAGCGTCCCCATGCCGAGCAGGAAAAACACGAGCGCGAGGATGACGAATGCCCGCATGAATGCGGAGGATTGTTTCCATTTTGCCAATAACTTACTCATCCGTGATATTCCTTATTATATGGTGTTAGTTCTATTCTATCCGAAACGCCCGCGTTTGTAAACGGTTTTCCCCCACCTTTTTTGATTTTTTTGCACAAAAAATTGCGCGAGGGAGGGGCGGCGGAAAAAAGGAGCGGCGCGCCGTTGACTTTCGGCGCGCCGCTCCTTCCGCAATGCGGACGTTTTGCTTACTTGTTTTCCTTGATCTTGGCAGCCTTCCCCGTGCGGCCGCGCAGATAATAGAGCTTTGCTCTTCTCACCTTACCGGCTCTGACGACGGTGACGTACGCCACCTTGGGGGAATGGACGGGGAAACATCTTTCCACGCCGACGCCGAACGACAGACGGCGCACGGTGAACGTTTCGCGGATGCCGCCGTTCTTCTTGGCGATGACGACGCCTTCGAAGTTCTGGACTCTCTCCTTGCCGCCCTCGATGATGCGATACCCCACCTTGACGGTGTCGCCGACGTTGAACTGGGGCACGGTTTCCTTCATGCCTTCGGCTTCGATCGCTTCGATCAATCCTTTCATGACTTTACCTCCTGTAATCACGCGACGTTCATTCCCGCATGCGGCAGAGGAACGCCCGAAGTCTTTTGGTATTATAACGGAATTTTCGGGAAAATGCAACTCATTTTGCCCGCTTTTTGCAAAATTTTTCCGCCCGACGGAAAATCTGCGGGCATCTCCTCCGGGGAAACGGGTTTTTTCTGCACGATGCCCTGCACCGCCGCGTAGACGTCCCTGCGGATGCGCCGCCGCGACAAAAGCTTTCCCTCCCCGTCGAAATGCAGCAGAAAACTCTCGCTGATCATCCCCCGTTTCCCAGCGCGCAGCACGCGATCCTCCTCGCCCTGCACCTCGCGCGGAGGAGGGGGCTCCACCGTCTCCAGCGTCACGCTTTCCGTGCGGTATGCGCTGCCGTCCGAACAGCCGTACAGACTCGCCGTGACTTCGCCCCGCTCCGCCGAAGCGAGCAGATACACGGGAAACGGATGCGGATTGCGGAATTTGAGGTCGCTGTACTCGGAGACCATGGCGTCGAGCGAAGGCAGGACGTATCCGACGGAAAGAGAATGGCCGTGGCTTTCCGTAACGGTCATGCCCGCGAGCAGCGCCGCGTTGAAAAGCGTGGTGCTCGTCTGGCAGACGCCCCCGCCCATGCCCTCGGTAAATTCACCGTCCGCAATGACCGTCGCCCGCGAAAATCCGTTCTCTTCCGTCCGCGGCCCTACCGCCGCGTTGAAGGAAAATTCCCCGCCCGGCGGGATGACGCTGCCGGAAAGAAGGTAGGCCGCGCGCGCGACGTTCCGCGCGCGCGGCGCGTTTCCCGCATCAAAGCGGGTGGAAAAGCGGGAAAGCAGGCACGTCCGCGCGCGCAGCGCCTCTTCCGTGACCGCAGGCATCAGCTCGCGGACACGGAGCGTGACCTGCGTCGCGCCCGTGCGGAGCGCCTCCGTGACGTCGGAAAGCAGCTTTTGATACAAACATGCTATGCCCGTATGCCCTGACGAATAGGAAAATCCCTCGCGGGAAAAGGTAAGGCGGGCGTCTTGCGGGGCGCAGGCGTTGCGCTCGCAGAGGGCGAGCAGGCGCGATTCCGCGTCTGCCCAGTTGCGGCGCACGCAGACCGAGATCCGCTCGTTCCGGCGCGCCGACCGCAGCCGCGCCGGCAGGTCGTCGGAAAAACTCAGTTCCGGCCAACGCACGATCAGCGTCTCCGACGGCGACTGCACGATCAGCGGCGGAAGCGCCGAAGCGATCGCTTCCCGCACCTTTGCCGCCGCCTCCGCATACCCCATGCCGCCGACCTCGATGCCTTCCGCCACGACGCCCTGCGCCACGGTGCGCGGGCCGATGCAGCCCGCCGAAAAAAGAATGCTCCCCGCAAGGAGGAGCCAGCTCATCATACGCAACCTTCTGCCCATATCCCCGCCCGCAACGGAATCAATCCAGCAAAGCGGAAAGGAGGCGGTCCGAAGGGTAAAAGGCGGGCATCCCGAGGACGCGCCTGCCGCCGTCCGCGTGGAAGTCCGATCCGCCCGTAACGAGGAGCCCGCAGCGCTCCGCGATGCGCAGGAAATATTCCGTTTCCTCCGCAGTATGCGCCGTATATACGCATTCTATCCCGTCCAGCCCTTCCGCGCAGAGGCGGGCAATGAGCGCTTCCCGCTCGCAGAACGGAAGCGCGATGCGCCCCGGATGCGCAAGCACGGCAATGCCGCCGAGCGCGTGGATGACGCGGATCGCCTCGGACGGCGAGGGGCGGAACAGATCGGAATACGCGGGCATGCCCTTATCGAAGTACGCCGCGTACACCTCCTTCAGCTTGCGCTTCAAGCGCACGGAGAAGGCGCGCACCACGTGCATGGTATGCAGCGGCGTTTCCTTTTTGAGGTGAAAGCGCTCCACCTCGGACATGGTCACGTCAAGTCCTAGGCAGGCGTTGGCTTTTTCCACCATATCCCTTGCCCGCAGCGCTCCGCCGCGGCGGCGCTCTTCCAAAAACGCCTCGTAAGCCGGGCCTGCGGCGCAGCGGTACCCGAGCACGTGCACTTTGCCGCCTTCATAGGAGGAGACCTCCCAGCCCGGCACGAAGCGCAGCCCGCAGGATGCGGCGGCCGCCGCCTTCTCCGCCATGCCGCTCATATTGTCGTGGTCGGTCATGGAGAGAAACTCCACGCCCGCCTCCGCGGCGCGGGCGGCGAGTTCCTGCGGCGTAAACGCGCCGTCCGAATAGACGGTATGCAGGTGCAGGTCGGCTCTCACGATACGATCTTCCCTCCCCGGATCATGATCTTGTTGGTCTCCCGCCCGTAAAGTACGCGTTCGGCATGCGTACAGGTAAGGATGCATTGGATCCCGCCCACCCGCGCGAGAAGCTTTTTGCGGCGGGGAAGATCGAGTTCGCTCATCACGTCGTCCAGGATGAGCACGGGCGCTTCCCCCGCGCGCTGTTTGAAGATCTCCACTTCGGCGAGTTTGAGCGCAAGCGCCGCCGTGCGCGTCTGCCCCTGCGACGCAAATCCCTTGGCGTCGCGCCCGTCGATGCGGATGCGCATATCGTCGCGGTGCGGGCCGACCGTGGTGAATCCCAGGCGCATGTCGCGCTCGTAAGAGGCGGAAAGCTCCCGGAGAAGATTTTCCGCGATCTCTCCCTCCTCCTCGCCGTAATCCTTCTCCCAGCCCACGGAAAGCGTCTCCGCCCCGTCCGTGAGGTAGGCGTGCGCCTCGGCGGCGAGCGGCGAGAGCATGGAGACGAATTCCTTGCGCTGCCGCACGACGGTGGCGGCGTAGCGGGCAAGCTGCTCATCCCAGACGGGGAGCGTCTCCAAGATCATGGAAGCATCCCGCTCTTTGAGCAGGTTGTTGCGCTGTTCCAGGATCCTGCTGTACCGCAGCAGCGCCGTGCAGTAGCTGCGCGACGTCTGGGAGATGGAGAGATTGAGAAAACGCCTGCGCTCGTCCGGACCATCCTGGATGAGCCGCAATTCCCCCGGGGAGAAAAAGACGCTGTTCATATTGCCCAGAAGGTCGACGGAGCGGGCGATCTTCACGCCGTTGACGCGCAATTCCCGCCCCGATTCGAAGATATCCGCCTGCAGCGTGACGTTCCCGTAACGGCTGACCGCCTCGGCGCGCACGCAGGCGCGGTCGGCGCCCTGGCGGATGAGCTGACGATCGTGCCGGATGCGCAGCGAAGCGCCCGTGCAGAGGTAAAACACCGCCTCCGCACAGTTGGTCTTCCCCTGTGCGTTCCGCCCGAACAGCACGTTGATGCCGTCGGAAAAGCAAAACGTCTCGTCCTCATAATTTCTGAAGTTGTGCAGGGTCAATTTTTTTATGATCATTTCCGGGAAACTTCCGCAAAAACACTTTCTTTTTCGGCGGTTTTGTACTATACTGTAAGGGAACAATGCGAACCCGCCTTTTGCGGCATCTTTTTGGCGTCTTGCCGTTCATCGTCTTTGCAATACGAGGGTATTGCCGCATCCTCTTCGCGGCAAACCATCCGAAAAATCCTGCCGCAGAAGGTGCAAAGCAATCAAAAGCCGTATAATTTGCGGTCAGGCGCGGCGAAAGGCACAGCGCGTGCCGTGTGGCACGGGCAAGCCTTTCAACAATGCATCACCGCAAACTTGGCGCTTTTGATCGGGTTCGTTTTACCCCCTTACAGTATACCGTAAGGGAACAAAACGCGCGGTGCGATACACCGATCGATACACCAATATTATAGCAAAAACCGCGCGATTTACAAAGCGTTTCAGGGGAAAAAATGGCGGAAAAGGCACAGTTTGAATTTTTATGGGAAAAAATACGCGAGCGGGCAGAAAAAACCATCCACCCGCTCTCTTACGGCATGTTCATCGAACCGCTCGTCCCCGTGGACGTCGTCAACAAAAAGATCGTCCTGAAGGCGGGAACGGAAATGGCGGCCGCGCAGATCATGAAGAGCTATACCAAACAGCTGCAGGACGCCATCCAGACCGCGGACGTCGGGCTCAACGGATTCCACATCGTGGTGGACGGCAGCCAGACGTACACGCTCAACGAGGAGCCGGACGCGCTCGAGGAGACGGAGTCCGTCGCGCTCGACGCGCGCTTCACCTTTGATTCCTTCGTCGTCGGCCCTTCCAATAAATTCGTGTATGCGGCGGCAAAGTCCGTCTCCGAAACGCCGGGGGAAAACTTCAACCCGCTCTACATTTACGGCGGAACGGGGCTCGGCAAGACGCACCTCATGCAGGCGATCGCCAACGAGATCACGGCAAAAAAACCCTCGCTGAAAGTGCTGTACACCACGAGCGAGCGCTTCCTCAACGAATTTGTGGACAGCATCGCCAAAAAGAGCAGCGGGAAGGACAGCGAGGCGCGTTTCCGCAACCGCTACCGCAACGTCGACGTGCTCATCATCGACGACATCCAGTTCTGGGCGGGAAAATACGGGGTGCAGGAAGCGTTCTTCCACACCTTCAACGATTTGGTGGCGCAAAACAAACAGATCGTCATTTCGTCCGACTGCCCCGCCAAGGAGCTGACGACGCTTGAGGAACGGCTGCGCACCCGCTTTGAAGGCGGCCTCATCGCCGACATCCAGCCCCCCGACCTCGAGACGAAGATCGCCATCTTAAAGCGCAAGGCGCTGGAAAAGAAATGCGTCATCCCCAACGACGTGCTTGCCTTCCTCGCCAAAGGATCGGACAACAACGTGCGCACGCTCGAAGGGCGGCTGAACACCGTCATCTTCGCGGGGAAACTGCACGAAGAGCCCGTTACGCTCCGCCTCGCCGCGCTCGCCCTGCAGGAATCCATCAACTGCGACGAGCAGGAGCAGATGACGCCCGAAGCGATCATCCGCGCCACCTGCTCCTATTATTCCGTCACCAAAGCCGACCTCATCGGCAAAAACAAGCGGCAGGATCTGGTGCGGGCGCGGCAGGTCTGCACCTACCTCATGTGCGACATCCTCTCCCTGCCCCTTGCCAACGTCGGCAAGATCATGGGAGGGCGGGACCATACCACGGTCATCTACTCGCGCGATAAGATCGCCGAACTCATGCGCATCAACGACGCCGTACAAAAAGCGGTGAACGACATCAAGGGGATCGTATTGAAACAATGACGTTCGCGATCCGAAATTGACCAGACCCAAAAGAACCCCTGCCCGGGGTTCTTTTGACAAAGGAAGGACCATGTACGAATTTTCCGAAGGACAATACGACGCCGTGGTGATCGGCGCGGGGCATGCGGGCTGCGAAGCGGCGCTCGCGCTGGCGCGGACAGGGCTTTCCACGGTCCTGCTCACCCTGAACCTCGATTCCATCGGCTTCATGCCGTGCAACCCCTCCATCGGCGGCACCGCCAAGGGCCACCTTGTCCGCGAGATCGACGCGCTGGGCGGAGAAATGGGCCTCGTCGCCGACAAAACGGCGCTGCAGACGCGCATGCTCAACGTGGGGAAGGGCGCGGCGGTGCAATCGCTGCGCGCGCAGTCGGATAAAAACCGGTATCATGCGGAAATGAAGCGCACGCTCGAACATACCCCCCTCTTGCGCATCGTCCAGGGGGAAGCGGCGGAGATCCTGACGGACGGGGCCAAGTGTACCGGCGTCAAAACGACGTACGGCGGCGTGTTTTCCTGCCGCGCCGTGATCGTCTGCACGGGCGTATACCTGAATTCCGACGTCATCACGGGGGACGTCGTGCAGCACTGCGGCCCCAACGGCTTCCAAAACGCCACGTACCTCACGCAGGCTTTGATCAAACTCGGCTACCGTGTCCGCCGTTTCAAGACGGGGACGCCCGCTAGGCTGGACGGGCGCACGGTGGACACGAGCGGCCTCCCCGTGCAGGAAGGGGACGAAAGCGTTTACCCTTTCTCCTTCCTCACCGAAAAAGTCAACGAAACGCAGACGCCGTGCTACCTCACTTACACCAACGGGGCCACGCATGAGGTCATCCGCAGAAATTTATCCCGCGCGCCCCTCTACAACGGCACCATCTCCTCGACCGGGCCCAGGTACTGCCCGTCCATCGAGACGAAGGTGGTGCGCTTTGCGGACAAGGAGCGGCACCAGATCTTCCTCGAGCCGGAGGGCGCGGACACCACCGAGGTGTACGTACAGGGCATGTCCACCTCTCTCCCCCACGACGTGCAGAAACAAATGTACCGCACCGTCAAGGGGCTTGAACGCTGCGAGATCGTCCGCTACGCCTATGCCATCGAATACGACTGCATCGATACGCTCGACGTGCTGCCCACGCTTGAATTCAAAAAGGTCGAAGGCGTATACACGGCGGGGCAGATCAACGGCACGAGCGGCTACGAAGAGGCGGCGGCGCAGGGGCTGATGGCGGGGCTGAACGCCTCGCTCAAGCTGCGCGGCAAGCCGCAGCTCGTCCTGCGGCGGGATCAGGCGTACATCGGCGTACTCATCGACGACCTCGTCACCAAGGGAACGGACGAACCCTACCGCATGATGACCTCGCGCGCGGAATTCCGTCTCTCCCTCCGCCAGGACAACGCCGACGTGCGGCTGACGCAGATCGGCTACGAATGCGGGTTGGTAACGCGGGAACGCTATGAAAAATTCCTCAGCCGCAAGGCGATGCGCGAAGAGGCGATCGCCCTGCTCAATACCCGCGCCGAGCAGAAGACGGCGGACGCCTTGGTGCGCGAATACGGATATCCACCCCTCTCGGCAGGGGTCACCTATGCGGATCTTCTGCGCCGTTCCATCCCCCTCTCCGTCCTGCGGGAACGCTTTCGCGTCCTCGAAGGCATCCCGCGCGACATTGCGGACAGCGCGGAAACGGAGATCCGTTACGAAGGATATCTGCGCGTGGGCCGCGAACAGGTGGAAAAGGCGCGCAAAATGGAAAATACGGCGCTGCCGCCCGACATCGACTATGCCGCCATCGGCGGGCTGCGCCTGGAAGCGCGGGAAAAACTTGCCCGCGTCCGTCCCGTCAGCCTCGGGCAGGCAGAACGCATCCCCGGGGTCAACCCCGCCGACATCGCCGTGCTCATGATCTATCTCAGCCTGAAACGGGAATAAAAAAAAACGCCGCGCAAAAAGCGCGGCGTTTTTTTACAGCCCCTCAAGCTCGTCAAGCGTGAGGGAAAAGGCGGGGATAAACGTCTCAAAGAAGTAATCGACGGCGCGAAGGTGCATGCCGGAAAGCGCCTCCCGGGTGCTTTTTTCCGCCTGCACGAATTCGCGGTTTCCCGAGCGCAGCTCCTCCAGGCATTTGAGATAGGCGGAAAGCTTGTCCGCCGCCTTCATGAACCGATACTCCTGCGAGGCGCGGTCCGGCTGCAAAAAGGGCGAAAGCCCTTTGCGGACGGATTCGGGGAGGGTCGCCGCGATCTTTTCCACCGCACGGTCCTCAAGCTTTGCATATTCGCCGCGGATCTGCGCGTTGAAGTACTTGACGGGCGTGGGCATGTCCCCCGTCATCACCTCGCTCACCTCGTGATAGAGCGCGTAAAACACCGCCTTCCCCGCGTCCACGCTGCCGCCGAACACCTCGTTTTCGATGACGGCGAGCGCGTGCGTGAGCACGGCGACGGAATGAGAATGCTCCATGATGTTCTCGGCGCGGGTGGAACGCATGAGCTGCCAGCGGTCAATAAACTTCATGCGGTCAAGATAAGCGTAAAATTCGTTCATACCTTCCTCCTTACATGGTTCGCTCCCTATTATAGCGCAAAACGCGCGCGATTTCAATTGACTTTCCGCTTTTTTTTCGCTATAATACAGATAATTTCATATCCGTCGTGGGTGCTGTAACAGGCTGAGATCATACCATTCGAATCGGACAGGGTAATTCCTGCACGAAAGAACGCTGAAAGGGAAATTCCGCCCGCGCTTTATTGCGCGGGCTTTTTTCTTCCGGGACGGGTAAATTTATTTTTCGGAGGTTTTTATGCTGCTTTCCACCCTTCTGGCGGACGAAGCGGAATGGTATCCCGTTCTCTTCGACTCTCCGCTGAACATCGCGCGCGGCATCGCCTTTTGGCTGACGATCGCCCTTGCGCTCGCCTTCGCCGTCTGCGCGCTCGTGCTGCGCGGAGAGACGCGCAAAAAGTTCCTGCGCTTCTTTTTACCCGCCGCCGCCCTTTACGCCTGCGCCGTCGGCCTCATTCTGCTCATCCTCACCTTCCTTGAGGACGGCATCAACGTCATCCTGTTCGTCCCCCTGCTCGTTTTGCTCGCCGCGGTTGCGGGGAGCGCTGCGGCCATCGCCGTGAAGCCGTGCAAGCTCACCTTCCTCATCGGCGGCTGCGCAACGGGCGCCGCGCTCGTCGCCGTGCTCGTGTGTATGGGGATCAACTTCTCCACGGGCGCTCCTGCCGGCAACAACGGCATCGTCGACGAAAGCGGCGACCCGGACAACAGCCTCGTCAACAGCCTCGGCCTGTACCTGAGCGCCGCGGCAGCCGTTGCCGCCGTCATCGCCGCCGCCTTTCTCCTCGGCAGAAAGGACAAAAAAGGCTTTGACAGCCGCTCGCTCACAACGGCAGGCGTATGCATCGCCATGAGCTTCGCACTCTCCTATCTGCGCATCGTCAAAATGCCGCAGGGCGGCTCCATCACCGTCGCCTCCCTTCTGCCCCTCATGATCTATTCCTACATGTACGGCACCAGAAAAGGCGTGTTTGCGGGCTTCATCTACGGCGTCCTGCAAGCATTTCAGGATTTTTACATCCTGCACCCCGCGCAATTCATCCTCGACTATCCGGCAGCCTTCGCCTGCATCGGCCTTGCGGGCATGTTCGCGGACGTCAAAGCGCTGAAACATCTTCCGCAGGTCAAATTCGCCCTCGGCGCCGTCGTTGCGGGGCTGGGGCGCTTTTTGATGCACTTCCTTTCCGGCATATTCGCCTTCGGCAGCTACGCGCCTGCGGGAACGCCCGTCTGGCTGTACAGTCTCGGCTATCAGGCGGGATACGTTTTGCCTGATATCGCGATCGCGATTGCCGCGGGCATCTTCGTCTTCTCGTCGCGCGCCTTTAACAAGGCGATCGAGCGCTTCCGCCCCGCGGAAAAACCCGCCGCTGCGGACGCCCCCACGGACGCCGCGGCATGACCGCCCGAGTAATCGGCAAAACGCCGTTCCCCGCAGTCGGGGAACGGCGTTTTATTATATAAACTGCAAAATGTCGACGAGGATGGCAAACCCGAGCAGGAGGATGATGCCGACGAAGTGGATCATTCCCTCCACCGAACGCTTGATGGGTTTGCCGCGCACCCACTCGATGGCGGTGAAGATCACCTTGCTGCCGTCGAGGGCGGGGATGGGAAGCAGATTGAATACGGCAAGATTGACGCCGATATAGCCCGCGATCTCGAGGAAGTACCGAAGCCCCATGGACGCGAGCTGCGACGTCATGGCGATGGTCGTCACGGGACCGCCGAACGATTCCAGCCCCAGTTTCCCCGTGAACAGCTCCCCGATGACCTGGAAGATGGAGCCGGAAATGCGGAAAGAATATACGAACGCCCGCCCCACGGAGGGGAAAAACCCGAACTTGTAAAAGGCATTCGCCAGCATGTAGGAAGACGACGCCTCGTCGTAGCGAACGCCGAGCGCCTGCCAGAGGGTAGCCGTGTCCGCCGTAGAGCCGACGCGCACGTCGGCGCGCAGGATAACGGTGATATCCTTTTCCTCGCGGACGGGCGTGCCGTCCGCCTCCTCCCCGACGACGCGGGAAACGCGGAGCCTTGCCATATCCCCTTCGTTTTTGCCGTTCAGCGCCTTAGCAAGGTCGGTAATGAGGTAGACGTCCTTCCCTTCTGCCCCCAAAAAGATATCGCGGTCGCGGAGGGAATACTCCGCCGCGTATTCTTCCGAGGGTTCGACCTCATACACCGCCGTCATCATCTGCCCGAAGGAGAGCGCGTTGACGAGGATGAGAAGCAGCGCCAGCAGGTAGTTCATCGCGGCGCCCGCGATCAGCACGATGATGCGCTGCCAGCACGGTTTTTTTGTGAAGGCGTTCGGGTCGTCCTTTCGGACATGCTCCCCTTCTTTTTCCGGCGCATCCGAAGCTGCCTCGGACATGCCTGCGCCGTCGTCCTTTTGCGGCGTTTCCTCTTCCTCCAAACCGTCCTCGCCGCCGAAGGCGCAATAGCCGCCCAGCGGGATCAGCCGCACGGAAAAGAGCTCCCCCGTCTTTTTGCTGCGGCGCTTGAAGAGCGCCGGCCCGAAGCCGATGGAAAATTCGTCGATGGTGAAATGAAACAGTTTGCCCGCGAGATAATGCCCGAACTCGTGCACGGTGATCATGACGAGCAGGATAAGGATCGCAAGCAGGACGGAGCCGATGGTGCGGAACACTTCCGCCGCTCCCAGAAGGTTAAACATCATAAAGTAGTTTCCTCGCCGTACGGCGCGCGCGCATGTCTGCTTCCTGCAGCTGCGCAAAACACGAAGCTTCTTCGCGCGGGATGCGGGAAAGCGTTTCCGAAATAGTTTCTGCGATCCCGAAAAAAGATATCCGCTCCGCGAGGAAAGCCCGCACCGCCTCCTCCGCCGCCGCGTTGAGCACCGTCGGCAGCGTACCGCCCGCTTTTCCCGCGCCGACCGCCAGCCCGAAACAGGGGAAATCCTCCTCGCGCAGGCGCTCGAAGGTGAGGCTCTTTATGGCGGTCAGATCGAGCTGCGGCGCGCAGGGGAGCCGCTCGGGGCAGGTGAGCGCCAGCTGAATGGGCACTTCCATGGTCGGGTATCCGAGCTGCGCCAGCGCCGCGCCGTCGGCAAAACAGACGAGCGAATGCACGATGCTCTCGGGGTGTACGACCGCCGTGATCGCCTCAAACGGGGCGTCGAACAGCCACTTCGCTTCGATGACCTCGTACCCCTTGTTGAGCAGCGTGGCGCTGTCCACGGTGATCTTATCCCCCATCTTCCAGGTGGGATGGCGAAGCGCGTCCCGCGCCGTCACGCTCCGAAGCCGCTCTTTCGGCCAGGTGCGGAACGGTCCGCCGCTTGCCGTGAGCATAATGCGGGAAAAAGGCGCATGGCGGTGAAAGGAGAGCGCCTGAAAGATGGCGGAATGTTCGCTGTCCACGGGGATGAGTTCCGCCCCCGTTCGCGCGATCGCGTCCATGACAAGCTGCCCGCCGCAGACGAGCGATTCCTTATTCGCAAGCGCGATGCGCCGGCAGGTCTCCGCCGCCCGCAGCGTATACGCAAGCCCCGCAAAGCCGCCCGCGGCGATAAATGCCACGTCGCAGCCTTCAAAGATATGCTCCGCGATCTCCGCGCCGCGCAGAAAATGCGTCCCCTGCGGGACGTCGCCGGCACGCCCGGGATCCCCCGCGGCAAGCGCGGCAAACTCGGGGCGAAATTCACGGCAGAGCGAAAGCAGCCCCTCTCCGTCATGCCCCGCGCAGAGCGCGGAAAAACGGAAACGCTGCGGATCGCGCCGCACCACGGACGCGACCTGCCGGCCGATGCTGCCCGTACAGCCGATGAGTGCAATGTTGAGCATAGTGACCTCTCACTGCAAAGGACGCCCGCAGCAAAGCGGACGCCCCGTCTGCGGAACGGTCCCGTTCCGTATCTTTGTTTTTATTTTATGCCCCTCAGCCCGTCGTCATGATCCGCAGAACGAAGACGAAGCAGACGATGAGGCTTGCATACAGCATGGAATCGATGCGGTCGAGAATGCCGCCGTGGCCGGGCAGGATCTTGCCCATGTCTTTGATGCCAAGCCTGCGCTTGACGGCGCTCTCCACGAGGTCGCCGAACTCGGCAAACGCCGCGGTGAGCACGCCGAGGCCGATGAAAAAGACCATGTTCCCCCAGCGCAGATCGATGGTGCCGCGAATGCCGTAATAGATGAAGTAAATGACGACCGCCCCCACGCCGCCGCCCAAAAGCCCGCCGAATCCGCCGATCACCGTCTTGTTGGGGCTGATGTTCGGCGCCATCTTCATGGGAAGTTTTTTCCCGAAAAGCTTACCGAAGAAAAAGGCGAACGTATCTGCGCAGGGGCAGATGGCGAACACGTAAAGGATGGCGACTTCCGAATAATCGGAGTTGGGCATGTGATTGACGCCGGACAGCACGAGCAGGAACGCCGACGGATACAGATAGGCGATGATGGAGCGGCCGAGCGATTCCAGATCCACCTTGGTGTATGCGAACACGAGGAAGGAAAAGAGGATCGCCATGCCCGCGCCGAACACCACGAAGGCAAAGTTGGGCGAATAATTGACGACGAGCGGATCCTCTGCCCGCAGGATCTTATAGACGGTATCGCTGATCGCATAGCAGAGGATGCTTCCCGTCCCGAATACCGTCGCCACGATGCGCTGCGGGATGATCAGCTTATCGCCGAATGCCTGCACCACCTCGATGGAACCGATCACGGAGAGCACGACGACGAAGACGTCAAACAGCACCATGCCCAGCCAATCGGGCGTTACGAGCAATTTGATGAGAAAAAAAGCCAGCAATACGAGCCCGTAAACGATGCCCGTGATCGTTCTTTTTACCATAGGTACCTGCCGAAGCGTTATTGCCCGACTTTTCCGAAGCGGCGGTCGCGGCGCGCGTATTCCTTGAGCGCGCGCAGCAGATCGCGGTCGGAAAAATCAGGAAACATTTTCTTGGAAAAATACAGTTCCGTGTAAGCGGACTGCCAGAGCAGGAAGTTGCTCAGGCGCATCTCGCCGCCCGTGCGGATAAGCAGGTCGGGGTCGGGGATGCCGCGCGTTGAAAGCAGCGAGGAAAACCCTTCTTCCGAGACATGCCTGCCCCCGAGTGCGTTTGCCGCCTGCACGATCTCCTGCCGGGCGCCGTACGCCACGGCAAAGACGAGCGTCCCGCGCGTGCCGTTCTTCGTCTTCTCTTCGCCGTAGGCGATCTTCTCCGCGATATCCGCGGGGAGCAGCGACCTGTCCCCGATGACCGTCATGCGGATGCCCGTTTCGGCGAGCCTGCCCGCATACTGCGTAAAATATTCGCGGAAGAGGGAAAAGAGCGCGGAAAGCTCCGCCTCGGGACGGGAGAGATTCTCCGTCGAGAGCGCGTACAGCGTGACGAACGAAACGCCGTGGCGGAACAGACATTCTGACAGCGCGATCATGCGTTCCATGCCGGCGCGGTGCCCCGCGCTGCGCGGCAGAAAGCGCTTTTTCGCCCACCTGCCGTTGCCGTCCATGATGATCGCGACGTGACGTGGAATGACAGAAGTCTTCTCCCCGCCCATCAGATCGTCATAAGCTCCTTTTCTTTGGCGGAGACGGCCTTATCGATCGACTCGACGCACTTGGAGACGAGTTTTTCCACCTCGTCCTCGCAATCGGCGGCCTCATCCTCGGAAAGTTCTTTGGCCGTCTTCATCTTCTTGATGCCGTCCATCGCCTCACGGCGCAGGTTGCGCGCCGCGACTTTGGACTCCTCGCCCATCTTTTTGACCTGCTTGACGAGCTCCTTTCTGCGCTCCTCCGTGAGTTCGGGGAACACGAGGCGGATGACCGTGCCGTCGTTGGCGGGATTCAGCCCCAGGGAGGACTGCAGGATGGCCTTTTCGATGGCCTTGAGCAGCGATTTGTCCCACGGGCTGATGACGAGGCAGCGCGCGTCGAGCACGGAGACGTTGCCCAGCTGGTTGAGCGGGCTCATGCCGCCGTACGCCTCCACCTGCAATTTATCGAGGATGTGCGGATTGGCGCGCCCGGCGCGGATGCCGGAAAATTCCTCCTGCAGGACGGCGACCGTCTTTTCAAGCTTCTCTTCGAGAATGAGAAAGAGCTCCTCTACCTGTTCGTTTTCGATCATGATCAATTCTCCTTACATTAGTCGTTTGCTATGAGCGTCCCCATCTTCTCCCCGCAGACCGCGCGGAGGATGGAATCTTTTTCGTTGAGGGCAAACGCGAGCACGGGAACGCCGTTCTCCATACACATGGTCGCCGCCGTCGCATCCATCGCTTTGAGCCCCTGGTTTAAGATCTCGCTGAACGTGAGATGTTCGTAACGCTTGGCGCGGGGATTGACGTTGGGGTCGGAATCGTAAATGCCGTCCACGTTCTTTGCCATGAGCAGGACGTCGGCGTCGATCTCGCAGGCGCGCTGCGCGGCGGCCGTGTCCGTGGAACAATAGGGATTGCCCGTACCGCACGCCATGATGACGATGCGCCCCTTTTCAAAGTGATGCAGCGCCTTGCGCAGCACGTAGGGCTCGGCGACGGAGATCATATTGAGCGCCGTCTGCACGCGCACGGGGATGCCCTTCTTCTCGATGGCGTCCATCATGGCGAGCGAGTTCATCACCGTTGCCAGCATGCCCATCTGATCGGCGGTCGTGCGGTCCATATTCGTGCCCTGCCGCCCGCGCCAGAAGTTCCCCCCGCCGATGACGAGGGCGATCTCCACCCCCATCTCGTGCACTTTGACGAGCTGATCGACGACCATGGAGATGACCTGTTCGTTCAGCCCGAAGTGCTGTTCCCCTGCAAGCGCCTCGCCGGAGAGTTTGAGAAGGATGCGTTTGTATTTCGGCTGCATCGCGTTGCCTCCTTGATTTGATATTTACAGTATAGCATATTTGCGGCAAAAAAGCACGCAGAATTTCTGCAAAGCGAACGATTTTCCCGTCTGTCGCCATGCCGTGCCGCGTTTTCTGCGGAATTCGGCAAAATACGCCTCACGCGGTGGCGCGCTCGGGCGACGGCCGTTTTGCCTTTTTCAGTTCGGCACGCACCTCGTCGCAGGTCGCCTCCAGCTCCGCCGCCGATTCCAGCTCGACCGCATCCAGGATGTCCTGCAATTTATACTCGTAATTGAGGTAATGGATGGTCTGATAGCCGATGATCGCCGTGAGCGTGGCATTCGCCATGCCCTGCACGGAAGAATCGACGAGGACGGAGATGGCAGACCCTAAAAGCGGGATCCCCTTGATCATGTCCCCCATCGTCTTGACCACGGAGTTGCCGATGCGGACGCTCCCCAGCCCGTAAGCGACGAGGGAGTTTTGCAGCACCCGCGCAAAGATGCGCATGAGCTTGGCATCCGAAGGGCGGAAGCCGTACAGAAAGACGATATCCTTGATCATCTGCAGGTTCAGGACGGCGACGAGCGCCGCGTCCACGGTACTCGTCTGCGAAAGCGCCGAATACAGCCCGGATTTGAGCGACGCCCTGGTGATGATGTCCCGCGCCGACCGCTTGACCGACTTTGCATACAGCGCCGAAAGCGTCGCCTTCAGCTTTTCCTCGTCGCCGCAGTGCAGCGCCACGGCAAGCTCGCCGATGAGGCGATCGTCATACCAGCCCACGCCGTCCACCGTGGCGTTGAGCTCGATGAAGTGCGCGGAGATCTTATGGCGCAATTCGCGGTTGTGTTTCTGCGCCTGACGCGCCGAATGGGAATTGACGTTGGTGACGAAATACCCCGTGCGGAAGATCCTGACCACCGGTACGATATACAGGAACAGGAACGCGACGGCGCATGCCGCCCCCACGCCGATGCCCGCGTAAAGGTTGCGTTCGACGACGTCCATGGTGATGAGGAAAAAGCAGGTGAACAGGAACACGCCGATGACGAGGGCGGCGATCCGCCCGAAGGCGCGTACGGCGCGCGTGTTTTCCCTGCGCACGTATTTATCTTCGTATTCGTAGATCGACATCTTGCGCACCGCGGACGCAGACGGTTTGGCCGGCTGCTGCGGCGCCTCGATGATGCTGGTCTCTTTCATCCTGTGCCTCTCATGCAGATCTCTCGTATTTCTCACATCTCACGACACTATTATAACACAAAAGCGCCGTCCCGTAAAGGGAACGGCGCAAAAACTTTCCCGCATGCATGCGGATTTTTACTTTTTCATCGCCTCGACCTGCTTGGCGACTTCCTCGCTGAGGTCCTCGTTCTTCTTTTCCAGGCCCTGGCCCATGACGTAGAAGCAGAACTCTTTGAGTTCGACGGGGGCGCCCGCCTTCTTGCTCGCCTCGGCGATGAGCTGGGCGATGGTCACCTTGTCGTCCTTGATGAACTTCTGGTCGAAGAGGCAGTTTTCCTCGTAGAACTTCTTGATCTTCCCAAGAACGATCTTTTCTGCGATCGCCTCGGGCTTGCCCTCGTTGATGACTTCCTTCTTCATGATCTCCTTTTCCTTTTCCACGACCTCTGCGGGAACTTCCGCAGCGACCATGTACTGAGGCTTGGAGAACGCGACGTGCAGCGCCACGTCATGCGCGAGCGCCTTGGTCTCCTCGGTCACGGGGCAGGCGAAATTGAGCATGACGCCCAGCGTGCCGCCCATGTGGATATACGTCTCGATGAGGCCCGCGCTCTTGTACGCGGTAAAGCGGCGCACGGAAATCTTTTCGCCGATGACGGCGATCTGCTCCTGGATATAGAGTTCGACCGTCTTGCCTTCGCCTTCGAGCTTGCTCGCGAGCAGCTCTTCCACCGTCGTTGCCTTGGAAAGGACGACCTGCTTGGCAAGCAGCGCCACGAGGTCGCGGAACTTTTCGCCGTTGGCGACGAAGTCGGATTCGCAGTTGACCTCGATGAGCACGCCGGTATCCGCTTCCTTATACGCGAATACGATGCCTTCCGCCGCGATACGCGACGCCTTTTTTGCTGCCTTGGCGATGCCGCGCTCGCGGAGAAGATCCGCCGCCTTGTCCATATCGCCGTCCGCGTCCACGAGGGCGCGCTTGCAGTCCATCATGCCGGCTCCCGTCTGTTCACGGAGCGTCATTACATCCTTTGCGGTAAATGCCATACGATTCTCCTTATCTGAATTTGCTTACGGCGCGGGCATGTCCGCGGCCGCGCTCGTTTACTCCGCTGCGGGTGCTTCCGCAGCGACGACTTCCTCGATGTCCTTCGCCTCGGCGGGGGTCTCTGCCGCAGCTTCCATCACGGGCGTCTCGCCCTGATTGGCCTCGATGACCGCGTTTGCGATGATGGAAGAGATGAGGCGGATGGCGCGGATGGCGTCATCATTGCCGGGAATGACGTAATCGATGAGGTCGGGGTCGCAGTTGGTATCGGTGATCGCCACGATGGGGATGTGCAGCTTGCGCGCCTCCGCCACGGCGATATCCTCGTTTTTGGGGTCGACGACAAACATGATGCCGGGCATGCCCTTCATGCTCTTGATGCCGCCGAGGTTGCTTTCCAGCTTCGCCATCTCCTTTTTGAGGCCGAGCACTTCTTTCTTGGGAAGCAGGTCGAATTCGCCGCTCGCTTCCATGCGCTCGAGCTTTTCAAGATAATCGATGCGCGAACGCATGGTCTTGAAGTTGGTGAGGCATCCGCCCAGCCAGCGGGAATTGATGTAGAACTGCCCGCAGCGCTCCGCTTCCTCGCGGATGGCGTCCTGCGCCTGCTTCTTGGTGCCCACGAACAGAACGCTCTTGCCGGCTTTGACCTGCTCGACGACGAACGAATACGCCTCTTCGATGAGCTTTGCCGTCATCTCAAGGTCGATGATGTGAATGTCGTGACGCGCCGCGAAGATGTACTTTTTCATCTTGGGGTTCCACTTTCTCGTCTGGTGCCCGAAATGGACGCCCGCTTCGAGAAGCTGCTTCATGGTAACTACTGCCATTTTTGATTCCTCCGTTTCTCCTCCTTCCGGCACATGGTAGAGCGCCCCTTGCGATCCGCATAAAAAATTTACGGACACGGAGAGCACTGCGCGCGGAAGTGTGTTTTTTCGGGGCGGCATTGCCCCGAACGCGATTATTTTACCATATTCTCCCCGCCGTTGGCAAGCGATTTTTTTGCCGTATTTGCCTTTTTTTACGGCATTTTTCCGCAAAAGCCGCCGCGGACGCAAAAAAAAACGGAAGGGTCAGTCCCCTTCCGCTGTTTGCGGGGATGGTTCCGCCCCGTCCTCCCGTGCGCGGGAGATGACGGCGCGGATCTTTGCAAAGATCTCCTCCTTCCCCTGCCCCGTCTCGCCCGAAACGGGGATGATATCGTCCCGCCCCAGCCCGAGGCGGGAGGCAAGCGCCTGAACGCGCTCCTTCTGCTTCATGCGGGAGAGCTTGTCCGCCTTGGTGGCGAGCACGGTAAACGGGAGGATATGATAATTGAGATATTCCTGCATGCGCTTATCGTCCGCAGTCGGATCGTGACGGATGTCGACGAGCGAAAAGACGTGCGCGATGTCCTCCTTGCGCGCAAAAAATGCGTCGAGAAGGCGCGCCCACTGTTCTTTTTCCGCCTTGGACACCGCCGCGTAACCGTACCCGGGCAGATCGGCGAGCCAGAATGCGCCGAAATCAAAATAATTGACGAGCCGCGTACGGCCGGGCGCGGAACTCGTTTTGGCGAGTTTTTTCTGCCCCGCGAGCAGATTGATGAGCGTGCTCTTGCCCACGTTGGATCTGCCGCAGACGGCGATCATGGGCTTTTCCGGGCGCAGAAGCTGCGCTTCGCGCGCCGCGGAAGTGAGAAAGACTGCCGTGAATTTATCCGCCATATCCGATCCCCGTGACCGCGCTGCGGAATACCTGGTCGACGTTCTGCACGCAGATAAAATGCATCTGCTTGCGGATGCTCTCCGGGATGTCCTCCATGTCCTTGCGGTTCTCCTCGGGAATGATGACGTCCTGGATGCCGATGCGGTGTGCCGCCAGCGCTTTTTCTTTGAGCCCGCCGATGGGCAGGACCTTGCCGCGCAGAGTGATCTCCCCCGTCATGGCAACGTCCCTGCGCACGGGCCGCCCGGTAAACGCCGAGAGGATCGCAGTCGCCATGGTGATGCCCGCGCTCGGGCCGTCCTTGGGCGTCGCCCCTTCGGGGACGTGGATGTGGATATCCGTCTTTTCAAATACCGCTTCGTCGATGCCGTACTTTTCCGCATGGGCGCGGATGTAGGTGAGCGCCGCCCGCGCCGACTCCTTCATGACGTCGCCGAGCTTGCCCGTGAGCAGGATCTCCCCCTTCCCGGGAACGGCGGACACTTCAATGGTGAGCGTGGTGCCGCCCACGGCCGTCCAGGCGAGCCCCGTCGCCGCGCCCACTTCGTCCTCGTCGCGCAGTTCATCGTCCCGCAGATAGCGGCGGGCGCCGAGAAACTTTGCAAGATTGGTGCGCGTGACGGCGACCGTTTTGCCCTCCTCGCCCTTGGCGATGCGGACCGCCGCCTTTCTGCACACGGTGCCGATGGTGCGTTCGAGCGTGCGCACGCCCGCCTCCATGGTGTAACCGTCGATGATCTCGGAAAGCGCGCCGTCGGTGATGCGCAGATTCTCCTCTGAAAGGCCGTTTTCCCGCCGCTTTTTGGGCACGAGGTAGCGCTTGGCGATCTCCTCTTTCTCGTCCGGCGTGTAGCCGGAAAGCTCGATGATCTCCATGCGGTCGCGCAGCGGCCCGGGGATGGTGTCGAGCGTGTTTGCCGTGGCGATGAACATGACCTTGGAAAGGTCGTACGGCACTTCGAGGTAGCGATCGCGGAAGGTGGCGTTCTGCTCGGGATCGAGCACTTCCAGAAGCGCGCTTGACGGATCGCCGCGCAGATCTGCCGAAATCTTGTCTACCTCGTCGAGCAAAAAGACGGGATTGACGGAGCCTGCATTCTTCATCTCATAGATGATGCGCCCGGGCATGGCGCCGATGTACGTGCGCCTGTGCCCGCGGATCTCCGCTTCGTCTTTGAGCCCGCCCAGGCTCATGCGAACGAACTTCCTGCCCAGCGCCCGCGCGATGGACTGCGCGATGCTCGTCTTGCCCACGCCGGGCGGGCCGACCAGACAGAGGATGGGCGCCTTGAGCTCGCCCGTCAGTTTCAGGACGGCGAGATATTCCACGACGCGCTCCTTGATCTGCCTGAGCCCGTAATGGTCTGCCTCCAGCACCGCCTCCACGTCGGAAAGCGATTCCGTATCCTCGGTCTCCTCATGCCAGGGCAGGGCGATGAGCCAGTCGGCATAGTTGCGCAGCACCGTGTACTCGGGCGAGGACGGCGGCATCTTGTCCATGCGGGCAAGTTCGGAAAGCGCCTTTTCCTCGACTTCCTTGGGGAGGTGTTTGGCGAGCATCTGTTCGCGCAGCTTTTCCCCTTCCTCGACGTCGTCCCCGAGTTCGTTGTGGATGGCCTTCAGCTGTTCCCGCAAAAAATATTCCTTTTGCGATTTGTCGATGCTGCGGCGGACGTCCTGGGCGATCTTCCGCTCGAGGCGGGTGAGCTCGAGCTCGTCGTTCAGACAGCGCTCGAACAGCTGCAGACGGGGCACGAGGCGGTTTTCCTCGAGGATCCGCTGCTTTGTCTCCTCGCGCAGGCGCATCTGGTAGGTACAGACGTTGATGTACGCGTCGATGTCGCCGATGGCGGAGAGCGCCGATTCGAGATCCTTGGAGATCTTGCCGTCCCCCGCGACGATGTCCTTGACCAGCTCCTTCGCCGTCCGAAAATAAGCCTCCTCCAGCGTCTCGTCGCCGCGGACGGTCTTCAGCTCGTCCGTCACGGCGTAAATATAACCCTCTTCGACGCGGAAATCGCGCGCACGGGCACGGTACAGCCCTTCGGCATAGACGCGCAGCCTGTCGCCGGGGAGCCGCGTCGCCTGTTTGATGCGGGCGACCGTGCCAACCGCGTACAGATCCTCGCTGCCGGGAGTATCCGTTTCCGGATTTTTTTGCTTGACGATGAATACGAGCTGTCCCGCCGCGTTGGCGCGCTCGATGGCGGCGAGTGAAAATCCCCGCCCCGCGTCAAAGGCGACGCTCGTGTTGGGGAAGATCACCTGCGACCGCATGGGAATGACGGGCAGCGTATTGGTGATGACCGTGATATTCGCCATGATTCCTCCTTATTTCCCTTTTCGCTCCCCAAGGCCCGGGCGCGCGCCGCACAGCCGCGGAACGGGCGCAGCCCCCTCGGGAGTCCCCTATTATATCACACTCTTTCCCGCAGTTCAAGCGCTGCGGCGCGGAAAATTCTGCCGTGAGATAAACGGACGGGAGGGAAACCGCCCGCGGCTCCCCTCCCGTGTACCGTTACGCCTGTTCGAATTCGTCTTTGCCGACGCCGCAGAGCGGGCAGGTAAAGTCGTCGGGAACGTCCGCCCAAAGCGTGCCGGGCGCAATGCCGTTGTCGGGATCGCCCGCATCTTCATCGTACACATAGCCGCATACGCTGCAGATATACTTCATTGCCGTAACCTCCTTCTTATTATTCAACGCTTTCCGCGTTTTCGTTCACGTCGGCGGCGACCGCCTGTGCAAGAGCGGTAAGCGCCGCGCGGTCCCCCTCCTTGAGCGCGGAGAGGATCTTGACCGTATTGCCGATCTTCTGCATGCCCTTCATGGAAGACAGCATCTCTTCCATGAGTTTCCCCGCCTGCGGCGACCATGTCCCGTTTTCGATGAGGGCATACCGGCGATTGCCGAAGTTATGCGCCGCAAGGTCGCTTAAAAACCGCTCCATGTTCACAAAGATGCCGTTGTTGTACGTGGTGGACGCAAACACGAGGTGGGAAAACCGAAACGCTTCCGCCACGAGATAGGAAGGATCGCAGGCGGACACGTCGAACACCTTCACCGCGGACACGCCCCGCGCCGAGATCGCCGAAGCGAGGATCTCCGCCGCGTTCTGCGTGTGCCCGTAAACGGAGGCATAGAATACCGCCACCCCTTTCGTCTCAGGCATGTATGCGCTCCAGAGGCGGTATTTTGCCAGGAACGACGGGATGTCCTCCCGCCAGACGGGGCCGTGCAGAGGGCAGAGAAACTTGATATCCAGCCCGGCCGCCTTGTTCAGGGCATTCTGCACCTGCACGCCGTATTTCCCCACGATGTTGGTATAGTAGCGGCGCGCTTCGGGCAGAAATTCGCGCCAAAAATCATTTTCGTCGGCAAAGATACTGCCGCCGAGCGCCCCGAACGCCCCGAACGCGTCCGCAGAAAAGAGGATGCCCGCCGCCTCGTCGTACGTGAACATGACTTCCGGCCAGTGCACCATGGGCGCAAAGAGGAACTTCAAAGTATGCGTGCCCGTGCAGAGCGTATCCCCCTCTTTGACGAGAAGATAGTCGGGTGCCTCCCCGAAATACTGCCCGATCATACAGGCGGTCTTCTGATTGGCGACCACCTTGACGCCCGGATAACGGCGCAGCACGCGCTTTAAGCTCGCGCTGTGGTCGGGCTCCATGTGGGAAATGACGAGGTAATCGAGCTTACGCCCGTCGAGAAGATGCTCCAACCCCTCGAAAAATACGTCCGCGACCTGCTCGTCCACCGTATCAAAGAGCACGGTCTCGGCATCGAGCAGCAGATAAGAATTGTAAGAAACGCCGCGGGGGACGGGAAACGTCCCTTCGAACAGGCGCAGCCGCCTGTCATTCCCCCCGATCCAGTATAAATTTTCCGTAACGCGGACCGCGTTGTCCATATAAGCCTCCGTATGCCTGTCTCTCGCCGTTATTATACCACATTTTCTGCCGTCATGCAACGATACGCATCAAAAAATCTGCCGAAACACGGACGTTTGCTCTGTTTTCGCGTCTGCGGCCGCGCGGCTGCTCCGTCATCCTTTTTTTGCAGACGATGACAGCTTCGTTCGGATCAACAAGATCGGGATCCGGACTCACGCTCTTTTCTCACGCGTTCCGCCACCAGTCGGGGAGCAGCGCGCGCAGTTTGATCGTCTTTTTGCTTTCATGATCGCAGAGGATCTCCGTATCCCTGCGTCTTCCCCCAGCTGCATCATAAATTCCCGGCATGCTCAGCACGGCATGCCCGCCCTTCCGTCCGGCATGACAGCGACTATTTTTATGATTTGGCTTTCCCCGTTCGTTATCATATTTGCGATCGCATTTCTTTCCGCACACATTCCCAATGAACAAGCCGTATCGATGCAAACCCCGGTATAGATATTTCCTTTTGCCGAAAGAACTGCGGCAGAAACACTCCCGGCCCCGATCAATGGAGAGAGATCTCTTTCATACTGCACCTTCCTTGCGGCAAGATACAATTTGTCCCACGCGCCGTCAAATTCGGCAAGCGCGCGCGCCTCTGCAGCCCGCACAAACGCCTCTTTCCCCGCGCAATATCCGTCGATGTCATACGGAAATTGCCGGGCAAGGGCGATCTTGAGCGCCGCGTATTCCCGTCTCGCCGCTTCATGCCTGCGCATGTAGTCACGAAAGGCGAGATGACGGCCGATGTTGTGCCAGTCATCCGCCTGAAATATGTGCACCTGGTGCGTCCGTTCCGCCCCGCCTTTGCGGAGATACCGACGCCCTTTGATCCCGAATTCGCCGCAATATTCATAGCCGAGCCTGGAAAATTCCGCCGCGGCGGCATCCGCTCCCTCAAGGCTTTTCACCGCCGCCATGATATCGGTGATCGGCTTGGCGGCCAACCCCGGCACGGATGTGCTCCCGATGTGATACATTGCGAGGCAGTTGCCTTTCAGGACGCCGATGAGTTTTTCCCGCTCCTTATCGTAAAGAAGCGGCCACTTCGGATCGTACTCCGTCACGGTGATATGCTGCGTCATTTTATGTGCGCTCCTTATCATGGTTTCCTTTATTATATCCAAAAACGCCGTACTGCCGATGTGCCTTCGGCACAGCAAAATATCGCGATCTGCATTCGGCAACACGGCAATCTGAGGCTAAAGACGGCTGTACTCTGTTTTAGCCCCCTTTTCCATAACAAAATTGGTAAGAAAAACGCCTTTGCGCTCTATTTGCTGTTTTTTGACAGCAACATATCCCATCTTTTCGAAAAACGGTTTTGCAGTGACGGAAGCATGCGTAATCAGTTTGCCGCGCACAAAGCCTTCCAGCTCACGGCAAATCGCGGTTCCGATCCCTCTTCCGATATACTCCGCATGAACATACAATCTGTCAAGATATCCACCCGCATCAATGTCGCCGAATCCGATGATTTTTTCATTATCGACCGCCACAACGGCATAGTGCCGTTTGAGCGAAGCGTCCCATGCCGCAAGATCCGGATTTTCCGGCGCCCACGCATCCAGCTGCTCTGATGTATAATCGGACGCATTGACGGTGTGTATCGTATTATAAAACAGCTTTATCACTTCATCAATGTCCGAGGTGCGATATCTTCGGATCTCCATGGGACCACCTTCCTTTCAAACAAACCCACATCCCACACGGCAGATGGCTGCAAAAAGTCTCAAAAGTGCCTGTTTTCAAAGGGTGTACCTATAAAAAGTCTCTATATTACCGCTTAATTTCCCTGATTTTGGAAATATCACCGCTGCATAAAATTTCAAGATTTTCCGTTATCTT
>CALVLN010000005.1 GCA_944338165.1 uncultured Clostridia bacterium
CCCGTTCTGGGGCTGCTGCGCGCCGTAAGGCTGCTGAGGGGCGAACCCGTTCTGGGGCTACTGTGCGCCGTAAGGCTGCTGAGGAGCGAACCCGTTCTGCGGCTGCGCGCCGTAATACGGCTGCGGCTGCACGCCCGCGCCGCGGGCAGCGGGCTGCTGCGGCTGCTGGGGACGCGCCCCGTGAATGGAAGTCTGTTGACCTGCAGCGGGCTGCTGCGGCTGCTGACGCATGGCCGCGCCGAAGGGGCTGGAAGCCTCCGTACGGGGCGCAACGGGGATCTCAAAGCGCTGCTCGGGCGCAGGCTGACGGGGATCTTCGGGGCGGCTGGAGGACGGGAAGCCCGTGGCGATGACGGTAACTTCCACCTCGTCGCTGATGTTGGGGTCGATGCAGGAACCGAAGATGATGTTCGCCGAATAATCGACCACGGAACGGACGAGACGCGCCGCGGTGCGCACTTCGTCAAAGGTGAGGTCGTTGCCGCCGACGACGTTGAGGAGCACGCCGGTCGCGCCCTCGATGGTCGTATCGAGCAGCGGGCTGTTGACGGCGAGCTTGACCGCCTCCACAATGCGGTTTTCGCCCTTGGCGACGCCGACGCCCATATGCGCGAGCCCCCTGTCTTTGAGGATGGCGCGCACGTCGGCAAAGTCGAGGTTGATGAGCGAAGGCGTGACGATGAGGTCCGCAATGCCGCGGATACCCTGCTTGAGCACTTCGTCCGCGACGCGCAGCGCATCCGTCATGGACGCGTTCCTGGGCACGACTTCGCTGATCTTCTCGTTGGGGATGATGATGAGCGTATCCACGTATTTGCGGAGGTTATCCAACCCCTTCATGGTATTGTCGAGGCGGCGTTTGCCCTCGAACTCGAACGGTTCGGTGACGACGGCGACCGTAAGGATCTTGAGGTCCTTGGCGATCTTGGCGATGACGGGCGCCGCGCCCGTGCCCGTGCCGCCGCCCATACCGGCCGTGATGAACAGAAGGTCGGTATTTTCAATGGCGTGCATGAGCTCGTCTTTGTTTTCTTCCGCGGCAGCGCGGCCGATGTCGGGATCCGCGCCCGCACCCAGCCCCTTGGTGAGTTTGGAGCCGATCTGGATCTTGCGCTCCGCGCGCGAGCAGGCAAGGATCTGCGCGTCGGTATTCACCGCGATGTATTCCGCGCTCGTGATCCCCGCTTCGATCATTCTGTTGACGGCATTGTTCCCCGCGCCGCCGACGCCGATGACCTTGATACGGGCTTTGCCCGTGATCTCGGGGCCCTGCGCCGTGGTCTCCATGGTTTCGTTCATAATTTACCTCCGAAAACGTTTAATATGCGGCAAAGCAAGCCGCGTTTACGGTGATCTTCATACGCCGTATCCACGAGCGCGATGCGCGAACTCGCGGAAGGTTTGTTGAAAAACGGCAGGTCGGGCGAGACGGGCTCGCAGACGCGGTTGAGCCGTTTTCCGATGTGTTCGAGCGCGCCGCGAAGATCGGGAACGCCCTCACCGGTGACAAGAAGCGGTTTGTAGTCGAGCTCCTCCCCCGCGCATTCTTCGAGGAAGCCGCTCACGGCCTCGCACAGATCGTCCAATCCCGCCTTCACTTCTTCGAGAAGGCGCGGGACGGGGATCTCATACGAAGTCCCTTTGTAGGTGAATTCAAGCAGCGGGTCGCCGTCCTTGCGCGAAAGATTGACGCGGGAAAGGAGCAGCGCCGCCCCGTCGTACGGAAGCGAAAACGCTTCCATGAGCCGCGCGACGATCTGCCCGCGGCCCACCCAGAACGTCCTCTGCGTGAGGACGCCGTTGCCGAGCAGCACGCACACGGTCGACGCGAGGTAGCCGGTATCCAGAAAGAGCGCCGTCTCGTCCCGCGTTTCGGGCGGGATGAGGTAAGAAGCCTGCACCGCCTCCGACGGGAGATAGCGCAATTCGACGGGCAGATGCCCGAAGACGGACTGCATGCGCTCCGCAAAATAGTTGCTGCAATAGAAGTAAGTGAGGAGCCCGGAAAGCTTGTCCGAGACCAGCCCCACGGGATCGATGACGCGGCGCTTGTCCGACGTCAGGAAAAACATGCTCGTCGCGCGGATGAAGCGGTAACCGGGGCATTCTTCCCTGCCGCTGTCAAACAATAGGGTGACGTCCCTCTGCGAAATGCGCTTCGAAGCCGGAAAACTGATCTCATGCTCCTTGGGGACGACGAGCGTGAACATGCCGGGAACGCCGACGTAAAGCGTGCGGATGCGTTCGCCGCAGACGCGCTCTACCCCGTCGACCGCGCGCAGCACGGCGTCGGCAAATCCCTTGTCGGCAAAGAATGCACCGTCCTCATCGTACCCTTCGTACGGCTCCGTCCTGCTCGCTTTGAACACGAACGTATGATTGACGCCGCGTTCCCCGATGAGTACCGTCACTTCCGAAGAACGGACGTCGAGCACTGCTACGCTTTTCCGTCCCATTGATCGTAAAAATCCTTTTTCCGTTTTCCTTATTATTATAGCAAAAAGCGATACCCATGTCAATGTTTTGCCCGAAAAAATTATCCGTGCAGGCAAAAAAAACCGTTTCCGCAGAGGGAAACGGCCGTATTTCGGGAGATAAACGGGCGGCAAACGCGGGAAAGCGCGCATTCTGCCCTTTCCGCCGCACGCGTCAGGCGTTTGTGCCGAGGTCGCGCGGGGTATACGTGGCGGTGAGTTCCCCGCTCGACGCGTCCCGCAAAACGACGATCCTGCCGAACATGCGGTCCTCATCGAAGAGGGAGGCATACTTTTCCATGGCGAGCGCCGCCTTTTCCGCCGCGGCGTCCGAAGGCTCGTAGAGGCAGACCTCCACCCCCTCGCTCATGCGGAGCAGAAAATAATCGTCGGCGCGGTCGCTCGTAGGCGCGTTCAGCGCGATGCTTGCAAGGTTCATGCGCACGTCGCCGATCGCCCCGTCGATGGCGGCCGCGACGTCGAGCGCGTAGGAAAACTGCTCGTCCTCCGCCGTCAGGCCGTTAAGGAGAATGTCGGGCGCGCCGTCGATGCGGGAAGCGTTCTCCGTCCGCGTCCCCAGCAGGAAGCCCTCCGCGTCGTAGATGCGGTAGCCCCCTTCCGCAGGCACGGCAAAGCGCTCCTCCCGTTCGCGCACGGTGAGCACGACCGTCTGCGGATACTGCTTTTCCACCGCTTCCACGCAAAAATACGGGTAGCGTTCGGCGGCGGCCCGCACCTCTTCCGTGTCCAGAAAGACGGTGCTCGCCCCGACAAAGGCGTTGACGTCCTCTTGAAGCGCGAGCGCGTCTTGCTTGGCGGCGGAGGAAAACGCCGTGACCTCCACGCGGACGGCGGTCACGGAAAACACCGCGTTCAGCCCCGCCGCCGCTGCGGCGGCGAGCAGGATGACGGCGGCTGCCGTCGCCAGGACAAATTTGTGCTTCATAGGTATCCCCCTGCGGGGCGGTCAGGTGCGCACGCGCCGGATATCCGCCCCCAGATTTTTCAGTTTGCCCGCAAAGTTGTAATACCCGCGGTCGATGTGCGAAAGATCGAGCACTTCCGAGGCCCCTTCCGCGCCGAGCGCCGCCAGAACGAGCGCCGCGCCCCCGCGCAGATCCCCCGCCGTCACCGACGCCCCGTGCAGCCGCGGGACCCCGCGCACAAAGGCGTTTCTGCCGCGGACGACGATATCCGCCCCCATCTTCTGCAATTCGGGCACGTATTTGAAGCGCGTCTCGAAGAGGTTTTCCACGATGAGCGAACAGCCCTCGCAGGTACAGTTGAGCGCCGTCGCCTGCGCCTGCAGATCTGTGGGGAACCCCGGGAACGGCATGGTCTCGATGCGGCGGTTGCTCTTCAGCCTCCCGCTGCTCTCTACCCTTATTTTATCATTTTTTGTATGTATCTTGCAACCGTTTTCGCGCAATTTGTGCAGAAGCGAGGCGAGTTTTTCCGGCCGCACCCCCGTCACCTCCGCCTCTCCGCCGCAGAGGGCGGCAGCGATGAGGAAGGTGCCCGCCTCGATGCGGTCCCCCGAGGGGCGGAAATCGGCGCCGTGCAGGCGGGAGACCCCCTCGATGCGGACGGTATCCGTGCCCGCGCCCTTTACCTTCGCGCCCATGCGGTTGAGAAAATTCTGCAGATCGACGATCTCCGGCTCCTTGGCGGCGCCGCCGATGCGCGTCTCCCCTTCCGCCATGACGGCGGCGAGCATGGCGTTTTCCGTGGCGCCCACGCTGGGGAAGTCAAGCTGGATCTCCGCGCCGCGCAACCTTCCGCATTCACAGAAGATGTATCCCTCCCGCTCGGTGATGGAAACGCCCAGCCGCTTGAGCGCGGAAAGGTGCAGATCGATGGGGCGAAGCCCGATGTCGCACCCGCCGGGATAGGCGATGCAGGCGCGATGAAAGCGCGTCAGAAGCGCGCCGAGCATAAAGACGGACGAGCGCAATTCGCGGGTGAGCGCGGAAGAAATGGTGTGCAGATGCGCATCCGCGCTCCTGACGGCGACGCCTTCCGCCGTGAATTCCGCCTCGGCGCCCAGCTCGCGCAGGATCTGCGCCATGCAGAGCGCGTCGGCGATCGGCGGCGCGCCGCGCAGGAATACGGGCTCGTCGGTGAGCACGGCAGCGGCAAAAAGCGGGAGCACGGCGTTCTTGGCGCATTCCGCTTTCACGCTGCCGAACAGCCGTCTCCCCCCGACGATCATAAATTTATCCATACGATGCTCCTTAACGATCAGTTGCGTTTCATCCGCTGTTTTCCACAGTCCATCTTATGAACGCTTCCGCTGCCGTTGTGCCTCGACACGCCGTATACGAGGCCCATCGCCGCCATCGTGACGATGAGCGAAGTGTTCCCCGCGCTGATGAGGGGCAGCGGGAGCCCCGTCGGGGGGATGCTGCCGCTGACCACGAGCGCATTGAGCGCGCTCTGCACCGCGTAGACGAGGATGATGCCGCAGACGAGAAAGTATCCGTAAACGGTGCGGCAGCGCCCCGCAATGCGGAAACCGCGCCAGATGACGAACCCGATGACCGCAAACAGGAGCAACACGCCGCAAAATCCCGTCTCTTCGCCGATGACGGAGAGGATGAAATCGCTCTCCGCGAAGGGAAGAAAGCGGTACTTCTGCCGGGAGCGGAAGAGCCCCGTGCCGAAAAATCCGCCGTTGCCCAGCGCGTAAAAGGATTGGATGAGCTGATACCCCTCCTCTTTGGGCGATGCCCACGGGTCGAGAAAGGCGCTCAGCCGCGAGAGCCTGTACGGCTCGGCGAGGATGAGGGCGGGCACCAGCAGAAGGACGGGCACCGCGAGCACGGCGAGCGTCCTCGCCGACGCGCCGCCGAGCACGATCATGCCCAGCATGAGCGCTCCGGTACAGAGCGTGACGGAAAGGTTGGGTTCGGCGAGGATGAGCGCGCAGACGCATCCGCCCGCCGCGAGCAGCGGCAGGACGCCGCGGAAGGTGCGCGCCTCGGCGAGATGTTCGGAAAGATACCCTGCGGCAAAGAGGATAAATGCGTATTTTGCGATCTCGGAAGGCTGCACGGTGAGCGGCCCCAACCCGATCCAGCGCGTCGCGCCGTAATTGCTCCGCCCTACCCCCGGGACGAAGACGAGCGCGAGCAGGGCGAGGGAGACCGCCAGCGCGGCGAGGCCGCACCGCCGGAGCTTGCGGTAGTCGACAAAGGCGGCCGCCGCCATGCACGCCAGCCCGGCGAGAAAGCCGAACAGCTGCTTTCTGCCAAAATAGAAGGCGTCCCCGTACTGCACTTCGGCGTTGTACGAACTCGCCGAATACACGCACAGGACGCCGTAGCCCGCCAGGCCGATCACGGCGGCAAGAAAGAGAAGGTCGCCCTTCCCCCGCTCCGCAGCCGCGGCCGCCGGGCGCGCCTCACTCTTCGGCTTCCGCATCGCCCCTCTCCCGCCGCGGCGGCTCCTCTGCGAGCGACTGCACGATCTCGCGGAAGCGTTCGCCGCGCGCCTCGTACCCCGTAAACTCGTCAAAACTTGCCGAAGCGGGGCTCAACAGCACCGTTTGCCCCGGCTTTGCCGTGAGATAGGCGATGCGCACCGCCATATCGAAGGAACGGCACAGCGTGACGTTCTGAACGTTGCGGCTGAGCGCCGCTTTCAGCACGCGGAAGGCGTTTTCGCCGTAAATGACGGTATGCACGACCGACGAACGGATGACGGCGTCGAAGAGCGGCTCGTACGAATATCCCTTATCCTTGCCGCCCACCAGAAGGACGGTCTCCTCCGTGATGCTCGCGAGCGCATGCACGGCAGCATCGACGTTGGTCGCCTTGCTGTCGTCGATGAAGGTGACGCCGCCCGCCCTGCCGATCTTTTCTATGCGGTGCTTCACGCCGCGGAATTCCGCGAGCGCCTTTGCGATCGCCTCCGCGGGAAGCCCCATGAGTTTCGCCGCGCAGACGGCGGCGAGGGCGTCCTGCTTGTTGTGGTCGCCTTCGAGCGGGAATGCCGATTCCGGAAGGATGCGCTCGCCCGCGTAACAGAGCGCCCCGTCCTCTATGTAAGCCCCGTTCGTCTTTTCCCGCAGGGAAAACCCGACGCATTTTGCCTTGGTGCGTTCGGAAAAGGCGCGCACCACGGGATCGTCGAAATTGAGCACGGCGTATTCGCTCTCCGTGCAGTTACGCAGCAGCCGCGACTTGAGGTAGACGTAATTTTCCATGTTGTAGTGGCGGTTGAGGTGGTCTTCCGTGACGTTCAGCACGACGGCGACGTGCGGGCAAAGCGAGCGCAGCGTTTCCAGCTGAAAGGAGGAGATCTCCGCCACGGCGACCGCATCTTCGCCGAGCTCTTTTAAACAGGCGGTGACGGGCGTCCCGATATTGCCGCAGAGCACGCTCTTTTTCCCCGCCGCGCGGAACATGGCGTCGATGAGGGAGACGGTGGTCGTCTTGCCGTTCGTCCCCGTGACCGCGACGACGGGGCAGCGCAGCGCCATGGCGCCGAGTTCCGCCTCGCCCGTCACCCGTTTGCCCGCCTTCCGGAAGGCGACGGGAAGCGGATGATCGATGGGGATCCCCGGACTTAAAACGAGAACGTCGATCTCGCCGACGTGCGAAAAGGCCTCCTCCCCCGCAAGGAGGACGGCGCCCTTGCGGCCGAGCTCCTGCGCCGCGGCGAGCACCGCGCCTTCGCCGACGTCGTCGTAAAGATACGTCTTCGCCCCCTTCGAGAGCAGGTACTCCGCCGCCGAGATGCCGGAGCGGGAGAGCCCCGCCACGAGAAAACTTTGCCGTTCAAATAACATATTCGCTCCTTTGGGGCAGCCGTCTCTATGCGGCAAACGGAAGCAGCACCGCGGCGCCCGCCACCGCCGTGAAGGCGGAATAGGCAAAGACGATCTTCGCCTCCGTGTATCCCTTCTCCTGGAAATGGTGGTGGACGGGCGCCATGAGAAAGATCCGCCTGCCCGTTTTTTTATAATATATTACCTGAAGGATGACGGATATGCTGGAAAGCACGAACATTCCCCCAACGACGGGGATCATGAGCGCGTTGCCGGAAAAAAGCGCCGCTGCCGCCGCAAATCCGCCCAGAGAAAGCGAGCCCGTATCCCCCATGAAGACGGAAGCGCGGTTGGTATTGAAGATGAGGTAGGCAAACAGCGCCCCCGCGAGGCAGAAACAGAGCGCGGAGAGCGCATCCGCCCCGCCCTGCAGCAGGATGAGGAGCGCGAAAGAGAGAAAGTACAGCGCCGAAACCGAGCCCGCAAGCCCGTCCAGGCCGTCCGTCAGGTTGACGGAATTGACGGTGGCGAGAAAGACGAAGACGCCGAGCGGCAGCGTCCACCACCCGAGGTCGAACGCGAGGCGGGTGAAGGGAACGCGGAAGACGGTGAGCCCGTTCAAACAGCAGAAAAGCGCCGCGATGAAGGCGGCGGCGAGCTGGAAACAGATTTTCTGGTAGGCCTTCAGCCCCAGGTTGTCGCGGCGGCGCTTTTTGATGAGGTCGTCGAGAAGCCCGACGAGCAGATACGCCCCGCCCACGGCAAGCGCCGCGCAGAACCGCCTGTCCGCGGTGCCCTCTGCGCACAGCGCCACCGCGGATGCGGCGAGCACGAAGCCGAGCCCGCCCATGCTGGGCGTCCCCCCTTTGTCCGCGTGCTCCTTGACGTAGCGGAGGATGTTCTGCCCCGCATTCAGCCGCCGCAGCAGCGGGATCTCCGCCGCGCACAGCGCGAGAGACACAAAAAACGACGCGAGGAGCAGGATGAGGATACGGCGCATGATCAGCCTCCGATGAGCTTTCTGATAACATCTTTGTCGTTGTAGCTGTATTTTATTCCCATGATCTCCTGGCAGGTCTCTCCGCCCTTGCCCGCCACGAGCAGGATATCCCCTTCGGCGCACAGCCCGAGCGCGTATGCCGTGCCCTTCTCCCTGTCCTGCACGCAGACGTAGCGTCTGCTTCGCCTGCGGACGCCCTGCTCGATCTGCGCGATGATGGCACACGGATCCTCGTAACGCGGATTGTCGGAGGTGAGCACGATGAAATCGCAGTATTTTGCCGCCGTTTCCCCCATTTTGGCGCGTTTGTCCGCATCGCGGTTGCCGCCGCAACCGAAGAGGAGCAGCAGCCTCCCGCAGCAGTGCTCTTTGAGCGCCGCCAGCGATTTTTCCAGCCCGTCCGGCGTGTGCGCGAAATCGACGAAAACGTCCGCGCCGCGGAAATTTGCCACCCATTCCAGCCTGCCGTCCACGCCGCTGAGGGAGGAAAGCCCGCGGGAGATCGCATCCGCGGCGACGCCGAGATGCTGCGCCGCCGTCGCCGCCGCAAGCGCGTTGTACACGTTGTGCCGCCCCGTCAGAGAGAGCGTGCATTCGCACAGTTCGTCGCTCAGGTTGAGCAGCAGGCGGCTCCCCCGCAGCGTCTCGCTCTCGATGACGGCAAAGGAATCGGCAGGGCCTTCCTGCCCGTACGTGAGATGCGGGAGTTCTCCGTTCAGCCGCGCCGAAAAGGGATCGTCGGCATTGAGCACGGAAAATCGGCTCGTCCCCGCGCGGAAAAGCAGCGCTTTTGCCGCCCCGTACGCCTCCAAAGACGGGAAAAAGTCGAGGTGATCCTGCGTGAGATTGGTAAAAACCGCCGTATCAAAGACGATCGGGCACACCTTTTTCAGGGCGAGCGCGTGAGCGGAGACCTCCATGACGCAGGTACGCACGCCTGCACGCTTCATGTCGGCGAGCAGAGAAAAGAGGGTCACGGGGTCGGGCGTGGTGAGATCGGGCGGCAGCGTCGTTTCCCCGAAGCGCGCGCCGAGCGTGCCGATGAGCCCCGCCTTCTCCCCCGCCGCTTCCAGGACGGAATGGAGCATGTGCGCCGTCGTCGTCTTGCCGTTCGTCCCCGTCACGGCGCAAAGGCGCATCTCCCGTTCGGGATGCCCGTAGAACGCCGCGGCAAGCCGCGCCATCGCTTCCCTGCCGTCCGAAACCACGATCTGCGGGCAGGAGACGGCGCATTCACGCTCGCAGACGACGGCACACACGCCCCGGCGCGCCGCCTCCGCCGCATAGACGTGCGAATCGGTATGCGTGCCGCGGAAACAGAAAAAAAGGTCGCCCGCCTCTGCGACGCGGCTGTCCGTACAGAGCGACGCGACCTCCGCATCGCGAAATTGCAGCGTGCGGCAGGGAAACCCGTTGAGCAACCGAGAAAGTTTCATAACATTCCCCCTTCCGAAGATGATCAGCTTTCGTACGGCGCGATCTTTCGGAGGGAGATGATGCCTTCAAAGATCTCTTTGGCACAAGGCGCGGCGACCGTGCTCCCGTAATACTGCCCCTGCGGCTCGTCGACGATGACGAGCGCGAGGTACTGCGGGTCGTCCGCGGGGAAAAATCCCACGAATGAGGAGACGTATTTCCCCTGCGCGATGTGCCCGTCCTCGTATTTTTGCGCGGTCCCCGTCTTGCCGCCCACGCGGTATCCCTCGATGTACGCGTTTTTTCCGCTCCCGTCGCGCACCACCCCTTCGAGCATGCGGCAGAGGATGGACGAGGCTTCCTCGCTCACCGTTCTGCCTGCGAGCGCGCGCTCGACGGGGATGCGCACCGAACCGTCGTCCGACGCGATCTCCTTCACGAGGCGCGGCACGTAATAATATCCGCCGTTGACCGCCGCGGCGGAAGCACACGCGAGCTGCAGGGCGGTGACGGCGATCGTCTGCCCGAAGCCGATGCGCGCGAGATCGCAGTCCCGCACCGTCCCCTCGGGCAGCAGCATCCCTATGCTTTCCCCCGAAAAATCGATCCCCGTCGCGCGCCCGAAGCGGAACGCTTCGAGGTAATCGTAAAAGGTTTCCTCCCCCAGGGAGAGCGCGATATCCACAAAACAGGGGTTGCAGCTGTTGTTGAGCGCCTCGGCGAGCGTCTGATTGCTGTGCTTGCCGTTTTTATGGTCGCTCCAGCAGCGGATGGTCGTGCCGTCCACCGTGCGCGTGCGCGAACTCGGAAAGATATGCGTCACGGAAAGCGCCTGCGGATTGCCGCGCAGCGATTCTTCGATGTCGGCGGCGGCGGTAACGATCTTGAACGTCGACCCCGGCTCGAACACGTCGCTCAGCGTCCGGTTGCGGGAGAGCGCGTTGAGCGCGGACAGATCGTCGCGCGGGACCTCGTTGAGGTCGTACGACGGCAGGCAGACCATGGCGAGCACTTCAAAGGTATCGGGATCGAGCAGGATGCACTGGGCAGACTTCGCCTGATGTTCAGCGAGCGCCCGGCCCATCGCCTCTTCGCAGAGCGCCTGCAGGCGCGCATCGACCGTGAGCGTGAGAGAGAGCCCCTTTTCCGCGGGCAGATACGCCGCGGCGGCGCCTTCGATCTCCGCCCCGACGAGGTCGGCGCTCTCCGCGATCTCCCCGTCCTTGCCGCGCAGGAATCGATCGTAATACCCTTCGAGCCCGGTCGTACCCGTGCGGTCGGCGGAAGTAAAACCCAGGATCTGGCAGCCGAGCGCGCCATACGGATAAAACCGCAGATTATCGCGCGCGTAATACACGCCGGGAAGATCGAGGCCTTCCAGGGCGAGCACGCGCTCTTTTTCCGCCTGCTTTATCACGGTGACTTCCGAACGCGTGCGGTCGGTGAGTTTTTCGTAAAGCTCCGCGTAGGTGAGGCCGAGCGCGCCGGAAAGCGCCTGCGCCGTCCCTTCCGCGTCCTCCACGGCGGCCGCGCGCGCATAGACGCTGTAGCCCGTGACGTTACCCGCAAGCAGTTCGCCGTTGCGGTCGAAGATCTTGCCGCGCTCGGCGATGACGGGGATCTCCCGCGTCCATTGTCCGATGGCGCGATAGCGGAGTTCGTCGTCCCAAACGACCTGTATGTAAAAAAAACGGGACAAAAAAAGGCAAAAAAGAAAGGTTATCGCCAATAGAACGGCAAATAACCTCTTTCGTAAGACAGACAGGGACATATCCGTCGGTTTGATGTTGTTTTCCTCCTCCGAGGGCGTTACGCGGGCAGGATCATGCCCATCTGCTGCGCAAACTCGGCGACGTTTTCAAAGCTCTGCACCGCGTCGATGCTCTGCTCGATGCTCATCGCCTGCGCGCGGAGCGTTTCCGCCGCCGTCTCCAGCGTGCCGAGCTCGGTGCTCAGCGTGCTCAGAACGGAGGTATTCACGCAGATGATGGCAAGCGCCACCACCACGACGAGCGCGATCGCCGCAAGCAGGAGCTTCGCCTTGTTCGTCAGCTCGTAGGCAGCGCCGAATGTCTGACGGCTCTGCGGTTCCGCGCTCACGGCTTCCCTGCGGCGGAGCGTCTCCATGGTGCGGGACGTCGGGCGCGCGTCCTCGTCCTCTTCCTCTGCGGCCGCGGGTGCGGGCATGGGAGCGGGCGCGGGTGCGGGCATGGGAGCGGGCGCGGAAACGGGGATCTCCACGGGCGCGGCGACCGCCGCGGCGTCGTAGAGCACGCCGTCTTTATAGCTGAGGCCGTCGAACAGCCCCTTCTTCTCGATCGAGCGGACGGGAACGTACTGCGAGATGCGGCGGGCGGTCATATCCGCGTCGAAATCCGCCGCGGGAGCTGCGTACGCTTTCTCCAGCACGGGAGCAGACGCTGCCGCGGCCTGCGGTGCGGCAGCAGGCTGTTCGGACGCATAAGGTTCGCCCCCGAAGATGCGGGCATAGTTTTCAGAGATACGTCCGTTGAATTCGCGCGCTTCGCGCTCCTCGGCGCGCGCGCGGGCCTCGCGGCGTTCGGGCGATTCTTCTTCCGTATACGGCAGCGTTCTTTCCAAAATTGCAGTGGCCATTTCCGTGCTCCTTATAGTTTATGTTTGTCCCTCCGCCGTCATGCTATCGTTTCTCGGCGACGCGGAGTTTTGCGCATTTGCTGCGCGAGTTTTCGGCAAGTTCCTGCGGGCCCGCCGTGACGGGCTTTTTCGTCACCGGCTCCAATTCCTTTTTCCTTCCGCAGACGCAGACGGGAAAGCTCTTGGGGCAGGTACAGTCGGTGCTCAGGTCGCGGAAGACGTTTTTGACGATCCTGTCCTCCAGCGAATGGAAGGTCAGCACCGCGATGCGTCCGCCGGGCTTCAGGCGCCTTGCAAGCCCCCTCACGCAGGCGTCCAGCCCTTCCAGCTCGCCGTTGACTTCGATGCGGATCGCCTGAAAGGTCTGCCTCGCACAGGGGCCCTGATGACGGAATTTTGCGGGGATAGCCTCTTCTATGAGTCGCGTGAGTTCCCCGCAGGTGGTGATGCGTGCCTTCGCCCTCGCCCGCGCGATATTCCGCACGATGAGGGACGCGAACCGCTCTTCCCCGTATTCCCTGAGGATGCGGACGAGCCGTTCCTCCGGATATTCGTTGACGACGGTCTCCGCCGTGAGCGGGCTGCAGCGGTCCATGCGCATGTCGAGCGGCGCATCCGCTTTGAGGTAGGAAAACCCGCGGTCTTTATCGTCGATCTGATGGGAGGAAACTCCGAAATCGAGCAGCACGCCGTCCAGAAGTTCCACCCCTTCCGCGTCCAGGACGCGGGCGTAATCTTTATAATCGGAATGATGCAGGGAATACCTGCCGGCGAACGGCCGCAGCCGTTCCTCCGCCGCCGCCAGCGCCTCATCGTCCTTATCGGTGGCAATGAGCCGCACGGTCGGATCCGCGGAGAGGATGGCGAAGGAGTGTCCTCCGCCGCCTACGGTGCCGTCGAAATAGACGCCGCCGCTGCGGATGCGGAGCCCGTCGATGACCTCGCGGAGCATCACGGGAACGTGGTGAAAGGCAGTCATCAGAAGCCCACCAGCTCGTACGCTTCGTCGACGCTGATGGAGGCGTTGAGTTTGTCGAACGCTTCCTTGGACCAGATCTCGAGATAATCGCCCATCCCGATGGTGACCACGTCCTTCTCGATGCCTGCATGCGCCCTGAGCGGCTGCGGCAGCAGCGTGCGGCCCTGGTCGTCCTCGTTCACCTCTTCCACCGAGCTCTCGATCTTGCGCTTGGCAAGCAGCTTCTGCGGTTCGGATGCGCGGATGCTCTTGAGCGCTTCCAGCCGCTCCTCGAGCGCCGCCTTGGGATAGACGCCGATGCAGCCCTGCGAACCCGCCACGAAGTAGTACTCGTCGCCGAGATCCTTGCGGAACTTCTTCGGGATCCTGATTCTGTTTTTCCCGTCCAGCTGGTGGCTGACCGTCCCGCAAAACTGCATGCACTTTCCCCTTTTTGACTAACTTGAATCTATTGTAACACACACCCTTCATTCTGTCAACCACCTTTGACCACTTTTTTTGCGAAAATTGCAAAAAAATTTACTTTTTTGCGGACATGCCATCCGTTTTTATGGTCTTTGCAACAAAAACATTTGTTCGTATTGTATCAGATTGGTCATTTTTCCCTCTCCGAGGAAGAAAATTACCGTTTTTTTCCCGTTTTTTCCCCGTTTCAGGCAAAAATCCGAAAATTTGTTTGGATTTTCAGGGAAGTGGTCATCCGTCCCTATCGGCGCGGGGCGAGTGGTCACGTCTCCCTGCCCGCATGCGCAGCCGGGCCCCAGCAGGGCGGCGAGACGGCGGGCGGTCCCGTCGCAGCCGTCAAAGACGGGGGCGCGGTAAAAGGCGGATATGCGGTCGCGCAGGAAGCAGTAATGGGTACAGCCGAGCACCACGCCGTCGCAGGAAACGCGCGGCAGATGGGCGCTGAGGTCGAGGGAGGCAAAGTCTCCCCCCGCCCCTTCCACGGCGGAAGCGAGCCCGGGGCAGGCACGCACCTCCACGCGGCATCCCCGCGCGCGGGCGACGAGCGAGGCAAGGCGGCGGCTGGACGCGGTGTGCGGCGTCGCCAAAACGAGCACGCGCGCGCAGCGGGCGGCGGCGGGCAGAACGGCGGGCTCGACGCCGACGACGGGAAAGGCAAACTCGGCGCGCATGCGTTCCGCGGCGGCTGCCGTCGCCGTATTGCAGGCAAGCACGGCGGCGTCCGCGCCGAGGCGGGAAAAAAGGCGCATCGCACGGCGCGTAAGGGAGACGATCTCCCCTTGCGTGCGGCTGCCGTACGGCGCGTGCGCATTGTCCCCGAAGTAGAGATAGCAGGCGCCGGGACAGCGCGCGGCGCAGGCGTCCAGGACGTTGAGCCCGCCGATGCCGCTGTCAAAGACGCCGACGAGCGGATGAAAAAGCTGCATGAGACCTCCCGAAGGCGAGGAATTTGCCCCCGGCGGCAAAAAAATTTGCGCAAAGGCGGCGAAAAACAGTTTACAAGCATTTTATTTTATGCTAAAATAAGTAAGGTTTTGAAAATCATCACGAAAAAGCATTGAATAAAGGAGAGATCTACCGTGCCTAACATCAAATCTGCGAAAAAGCGCGTTCTGGTGACCGAGAAGAAGACGGAGCAGAACAAAGCCATCAAGTCGGCCCTCAAGACGGCGATCAAGAAGTTCCTCGCCGCCGTCAACGCAGGCGACAAGGAAACGGCTGCCGCCCTCTATCCCGCGACGATCTCCGCGATCGATTCCGCCGTCACCAAGGGCATCCTTCACAAGAACAACGCCGACAATAAGAAGGCGAAGCTCGCAAAGAAGATGGCATCCCTCGCCGCATAACTTTTTTTCTCGAACAAAACGGGAAGCGTCTGCCGTTACGGCAGGCGCTTTTTTCCGTGTCACCCCCCGCCCCGCCGCCCCGCGGCGGGGCTTCTTTTATCAAATTTGTCGCGCGCACGCGAGGCGACGGCAGGCTGCGGCCGCGGACAAAAAAATTTACAAAAATATTACAGAATTTGCCGTTCATTCAGTTGACAAACGCACAAGGAACCGCTATACTTTACCGCGGTTTGTTTATTCTTAGTAAACTTTTTGTTTATTTTCCCTGTCGTTTCGGGAAAATAATGAAAAAGTTTACAATTACTAAACTTTTAAGGGGGTAACGCCGCTTTCGGGCGGCGGGAGCGTATGGAACTCGGCGCAAAACTCAAGGATATGCGGCAGCAGAAAAACCTCACGCAGGAAGAACTTGCCGACCGCTGCGAACTGACGAAGGGATACATCTCTCAGCTGGAAAACGATTTGACCAGCCCCTCCATCGCCACGCTCGTGGACATCCTCAATGCCCTCGGCAGCAACCTGAGCGACTTCTTCCACGAGGAAACGGAGGAAAAGATCGTCTTCTCCGAGGCGGAATACATCGAAAAGAATACGGACGGCGTCTGCATCAACTGGGTCATCCCCAACGCGCAGAAAAACCGCATGGAGCCGCTGCTCGTCGAACTTTCGCCGGGCGGCGCGACCGAGCCGGACGTCCCGCACGAAGGCGAGGAATTCGGCTTCGTGCTCGAAGGGCGCATCGCCGTCATCCGCGCAGACAAGCAATATCCCGTCAAAAAGGGCGAGAGTTTTTATTACACCGCGGACAAAGAACATTACATCGTCAACAAAGGCAAGAGCCGTGCGAGATTCCTCTGGGTCTCCACCCCTCCCAACTTTTAAGGTCATACAAAAGGAGATCTGCCATGGCGGAGCACATCATCGAACTTCAGGACGTCACCAAATACTACGACGACAACCTCGTCATCGACCACGTCAGCTTTTACGTCAAGAAAGGCGAATTCATCACCTTTCTCGGCCCCTCGGGGTGCGGCAAGACGACGACGCTGCGCATGATCGCGGGCTTTGACCTGCCCACGAGCGGCAAGATCCTGCTCAACGGCAAGGACATCTCGCTCCTGCCGCCCAACAAGCGCCCCGTCAACACCGTCTTCCAGCGCTATGCGCTCTTCCCCCACTACAACGTGTTCGAGAACATCGCCTTCGGGCTGCGCAACAAGCGCGTCCGCAACACCTACCGCAACGAACGCGGCGAGGAATACACCAAGACCGAGCGCCTCTCCAAAGCGGAGATCCGCCGGAAGGTGGAAAAGGCGCTCGCGCTCGTCGATCTGGAAGGCTTTGAAAAGCGCTCCATCGCCACCCTCTCGGGCGGGCAGCAGCAGCGCGTCGCCATCGCGCGTGCCATCGTCAACGAGCCGGAGATCCTGCTTTTGGACGAGCCGCTCGGCGCGCTCGACCTCAAGATGCGCAAGGAGATGCAGATCGAACTCAAAGAGATGCACCGCCGGCTCGGCATCACCTTCATCTACGTCACGCACGACCAGGAGGAAGCGCTGACCATGTCGGATACCATCGTGGTCATGGCGGACGGTGTGGTGCAGCAGATCGGCACGCCGACGGATATCTACAACGAGCCCGCCAACACCTTTGTCGCCGACTTTATCGGCGAGAGCAACATCTTCAACGGCGTGGTGGTCGGCGAACGCAAAGTCCGCTTCTGCGGCAAGACGTTTCCCTGCGTGGACGATTTTGAGAAGAACGAACAGGTGGACGTCGTCGTCCGCCCCGAGGACGTGAAGATGTGCGCCCCCGCGGAGGGCACCCTCTCCGGCAAGGTCATCTCCGTCGTCTTCAAAGGCATCCATTACGAGATCACCGTGCAGGTGGGCAAATTCGAAGTCGTCGTTCAGAGCACGGAGAGCCGCGCCGTGGGCGAGACGATCGGCCTTTCCGTCGACCCCGAGGGCATCCACCTCATGAAGCGCAAATACACGAGCAACGTATTCAGCGGCGTCATCACCAAGCGCAACACCGTGGAATTTGCCGACGGCGAATTTGAATGCGACGTCACGCAGCTGTATCCCGGCAGCCACCTCGACGAAGAGGAATACCTCATCACGGCGGCGGGCGAGAAGATCGACCTCACGGGCACGGAAGTCAACGTGGAGATCGGCATCGACGACGTCTCCATCAGCGACGATCCCGACGAGGGCGGCACCACGGGCAACATCATCTCCATCATCTACAAGGGCGACCATTACCGCCTCATCGTCCGCACGGACGGCGAAGAGGAGGAGGATTTCGTCCTCGGCACCGACGATCTGTGGAACGAAAACGACCGCGTCTCCGTCATCGTGCCCAAAGATAAGATCCGCCTGACCCTGAAAAACACGGAGGGCAAGAGAAAATGACCCGCCTTCGCTTCACGCGGAAGTCGTTGGGCATCCCCTATGCGGTCTTCCTGCTCTTTTTCGTCATCCTGCCCATGCTCGTGATCGTCTTTTACGCCTTCACGGACAAGCAGATGCACGTCTCCTTCGGCAATTTCATCCAGTTCTTTTCCGACCCCACCAAGCTGAGCACCATCGTCTATTCGCTGGTCATCGCGCTCATCACCACGGCGGTATGCCTCCTCATCGCCTACCCCGTCGCCTATATCCTGGCGCGGAGCAAGATGAAGCGGAAATTCGTCATCCTGCTGCTCTTTGTGACGCCCATGTGGATCAACTTCGTGCTGCGCGTCAACGCCATCCGCGAGCTCCTGAACTGGATGGGACTTCTGGGCGAAGCCAACTATTTCAACACCATTTTCGGTATGGTGTACGACTTTCTGCCCTTTATGATCCTCCCCCTCTACACGACGCTTCTGAAGATCGACGAAAGCCTGTTTGAAGCGAGCGCCGACCTCGGCGCCGGGGGATTCACCACCTTCACGCGCATCACGCTGCCCCTCTCCATGCCGGGCGTCGCGAGCGGCATCACCATGGTGTTCCTGCCTTCCATGACCAATTACGTCGTCTCCGACATGCTGGGCAATTCCAAGGTCACCATCATCGGCAAATTTATCTACGAATACTTCGGCACCAACTGGCACATGGGCTCGATGGTCGCGCTCATCCTGCTCGTCGTGGTATTCCTCTCCACCTGGCTGACGGGCGGATTCAGGGAAGACGAAACGGTAAGGGGGGCAAACCTGTGAACAGAAAAACGCTTGCCTTCAACTGCATGAAGGCCGCCTTCATCGGCATCGTACTTTTGCTTCTGTACGCCCCCATCCTGCTGCTCGCCGTCTACAGCTTCATCGGCACGGACGTCATCGGCACGGGCGGGAGCTTCTCACTCGAACACTACGCCAAGCTCTTCACCGACGAGCAGGTGCTGACGATGATCGGCAACACCGTGGGGCTCGCCTTTGCTGCGGCGGCGCTCTCCACCGTCCTCGGGACGCTGGGCGCGCTCGGCATGTATTACAGCAAGCGCCGCGTGCGCGCGGCGATGGGCGCCGTCTCCCGCATCCCCATCATCAACGCGGAGATCGTCACCGCGCTCTCCCTCGCCATCATGTTCGTCGCCTTCGGGCTGCCGAAGTCCTACTTCACGCTGCTCATGGGGCATATGGTCATCTGCACCCCCTTCGTGGTGCTCTCCGTCATGCCAAAGCTCAAACAGATGGACAATTCGCTCTACGAAGCGGCGCTCGATCTGGGCGCAAGCCCCGCCGCCGCGCTCTTCAAGGTGGTCCTGCCGCAGATCATCCCCGGCATCATCTCCGGCTTCATGCTGGCGATCACCCTCTCGCTCGACGATTACATCGTCACCGTCTATACGCGCCCGTCGGGATTTGACACCATCTCCACCTACGTCTTCAACGCCACCATCCGCGGCAACGCGCATACGGCGGAGACGCTCTCCTCCTTCTGGGCGCTGACGACCATCATCTTCGTCATCATCCTGCTCGTCGTCATCACCGCCAACCTCGCGGGGCGCAAGCAGAAAAAGGAGGTGCGCGCATGAACAAGAAACGCTTTGGCGCATTGCTGCTCTCTGCGCTGACGCTGCTGCCCACCCTGCTCTTTGCGGCGGGATGCGGCGGCGAGCAGACCGTCGTGCTGCGCGTCTTCAACTGGGAAGAGTACATCGACGAGGGCGGCGAGGATTCCTGGGACGGCACCGAGGATGCCCCTGCCATGATCGAGCGCTTCGAAACGTGGTACGAGGACGTCTACGGCACCCCCATCCGCGTCGAATACTCCACCTTCGGCACCAACGAGGACATGTACAACCAGCTGCAGCTGGGCGATACGTACGACCTTCTCTGCCCCTCCGAATACATGATCATGAAGCTGGCGGCGGAGGGATATCTGCAGCCGTACGAGGAGAGCTTCTTCGACGCGAGCCGCGAAGAAAATTACTACATCCGCTCCGTCTCCCCCTTCATCCGCGAGATGTTTGAAAGCAACCGCATCAACAAGGCGGACGAGAGCGACGACGCCACCTGGGCGGACTACGCGGCGGGATACATGTGGGGCGTGACGGGGTTCACCTACAACCCCGAATACGTCGAGCTTGCAGAACTGTCGGAGCTCGGCTGGGACATCATGCGCGCGCCGCAATATCATAATAAGGTGACGACCAAGGACAACGTCCGCGACTCCTATTTCGTCGCGCTCGCCATCTGCTACCGCGACGAGATCGAGGCCCTCGACAAAACTTCTCCCGATTACAACCAAAAGCTGACGGAGATCATGAACCGCACCGACGATGAGACCATCGCCAAAGTGGAAGCCATCATGCACGAGATGGACGAGAACATTTACGGCTACGAGACGGACACCGGCAAGGCGGACATCGTCAGCGGCAGGATCTGGCTCAACTTTGCCTGGAGCGGCGACGCGGTATACGCCATGGATCTCGCCGAAGCGGGCGAGGACGAAGAAGGAAACGAGACGGACAGCACCCTCTTAAACTTCTTTATCCCCGAAGAGTGCGCCAACCTGTGGTTCGACGGCTGGGTAATGCCCAAGGGCGCCAACACGCAGGCGGCGCAGGCGTTCGTCAACTTCCTCTCCATGCCGGAAAACGCCGTGCGCAATATGTATTACATCGGCTATTCGGGCGTCATCGCCGGCGAAGAGGTGCTCGATTACGTCAAGGAATGCTACGAGATCGACCCCGCCGATTACGAGAGCGATGAAGAATACGTCTCCTACGACCTCTCCTATTTCTTCGGCGATACGGTGGAGGCGGGCAGCGCCGTCTTCCTCGCCGACCGCGAACAGGCGGAGCATCGGCAGCTGCAGGCGCACTACCCCACGCAGGAAACGACCGCGCGCTGCGCCGTCATGGACTATTACGGCGAGGAAGCCAACGAAGCCATCAACGAACTGTGGTCGCGCATCAAGAGCGAGACGCTCGACGCCTGGGCGATCGCCGTCATCTGCGTCGGCGCTGTGCTCGTCGTGGCGGCAGTGCTGCTGCTCAAGTTCGGCAGCAAGATTGATTTCTTCCGCCTGCCGCCCAAAAAGGGCTATAAGCTCGTCGGGCAAGAATCTGTCCGCCAGGACAAATAAGCGAAAACGGACGCCGCCGCGTCCGTTTTTTTGCGCCTCCGCATTGACAAATGCCGCACGATGCGCTATACTGTAATTATATTTTATGACAAAGGTGATTTATGGATGACATCATCGCGCGGCGGCAATTCGACCCGCTGTATATCTGGCTGGATATCGCCTTCCTCGTCCTTCTGATCTCGGCGCTGCTGTGGAAGAAAAAGTACATGACGGTCCTCGTCGGGATCTTCTTCGGCATCGTCTATTTCGCCGTCGATTACGGGCTGTTCCATCTCGTCTTCCACGCGCGCTCCATCACGGGAGGAGACCTCTTCTGGGTGCTCCTGTGGATGTCGATGAGCTACGGATTTACCAATTTTGCGTGGATCTGGCTGTGGCTCTCCAAGGACAAACACCTGCTGGAGTGGTCGCTCGCCATCCTCTTCTGGTGGCTGTGCTGCCCCATGCTCGCCGCGACCTTCGGCGGCGGCGGGGAGCCCGTCGTCATCCAGCGCACCACGGGGTCCTATCACGGCTGGATGGCGCTCATCCTCTTTGTGGGATACGTCGCCGTCATCGGCTGGAATCTCTTCCAAAAAGAGAAGACGCTCCGCGTCAACATCCTTTGGATCCTGGCGATCGGCATCCTCGTGCAGTTCGGCTGGGAAGCAGGGCTGCTCCTGGGCGGCATCCGCAGCGCAGGCTTTGAACAGTTCTCGGACAAGATCTTAACGCTCGTCACCAACTCGCTGCTCGAGACCAACCTCGGCATGCCGTACATCTACCTCATCTTCCTCGCCTATTCCGCCAAATTTACGGAAACGCTCGAACGCAGAAAACAGCCGCTGACCCTGTTGGAGCGCCTGCGGGAAAACAACGCGGAGCGCGTGAAAAGCGAGGAATGCAGCGAATACCTCGCCTGAGACAAGCAAAAAGGAAGCCGCACGGCTTCCTTTTTTTCATGCCTTGATGTATTTTGAGAGGATGTATCGGACGGCGATCTTGCAATGCTCGTACGTGAGACCGCCCTGAAAATAGGCGGTGTACGGCGCGCGGATGGGCGCATCGGCGGAAAGTTCGATGGACGCTCCCTGCACGAAACACCCCGCCGCCATGATGACTTTGCAATCGTATCCGGGCATATCCCACGCTTCGAGGTGCACGAAACTGTCGACGGGCGAACAATCCTGCACCGATTGGATGAAGTCGCACAATTCCGTTTCCGTGGAAAAGCGCACGGCGCGCGTGATGTCCGCGGGGAGTTTATGCGAATCGGGGAAATTTTCGCAGCCGAGATCTTCCAGGCATCTGCCGATGAGCAGCCCTCCCTTGAGCGCCTGCGCCACCACGTGCGGCGCCAGGAAAAATCCCTGATAGAACTGCTGATATCCGTAGGCATAGGAGCCGATCTCCCCGCCCACGGAAGGCGCGGTGAGGCGGCACTCGCACAGGGAAATATACTTCTCCTTCCCCGCGATGTAGCCGCCCGTCGGGGCGAGCCCGCCCCCGGGATTCTTGATCAGAGACCCCACGATGAGGTCGGCGCCGACCTGCGTCGGCTCCTCTTTCTCCACAAATTCCCCGTAGCAGTTGTCCACGAAGATACAGCCCGAAAACCCCGCATCGCGCACGAGACGGCACATATCGCCGATCTCCGCCACGCTGAACGCGTCGCGCAGCTCATATCCGCGCGAACGCTGGATGTAGACCATATCGCACCGCCCCGCACGAAGCGCGGCGCGGACGGCCAATGCGTCGCACTTGCCCTCCGGGGTCAGAGGAACGACGTCAAACGCGACGCCGAACTCCGCAAGCGAACCGTTCCCCTCGCCCCGGATGACGCCGCGGATGGTATCGTACGGCATGCCCGTGATGCACAAAACGCGCATTCCCGGACGCAGCACGCCGAACAGCGCCACGGTAAGCGCGTGCGTGCCGCTTAAAAGGGACGGCGAGACGATGGCGCGCTCGGCGCCGAATGCCCGCGCATATACCCTTCCCAAAACGTCGCGCCCTTCGTCCCCATAGCCGTAACCGGTGGACGGCAGGAAATGGCGGAGCGCGATGCGCTCCTCGCGAAAGGCGGAAAGCACCTTCTCCTGGTTGAAAAGCGCGATCTCGTCGATTTGTTCAAACAGCGGCAGGAGCGCCCGCTCCGCCGCTTTGATGCATTCGTCAATGCTGTTCATATTCTTCGATCACCTCATCCGCCGCTTTTTCGGCGCTTTGCGGCGCAAGCAGGCGTAAATTTGCAAATTTTTTGAAAAACGTAAGCTGCCGTTTGGCATAATTGCGTGTGTTTTTCTTTATTATGTCAGACATAGTACTCTGCATATATCCGTTTTTTAGCCCTTCAACGACTTCTTTGTAGCCGATCCCCTGCATGCACTGCGCGTCTTCCGCCACGCCGCGCGCCAGGAGCCCCTTTACCTCTTCCACCAGCCCCGCGCGCATCATCGCATCGACGCGCGCGTCGATGCGGGCATACAGCTGCCCGCGCGGAAATGCGAACGCGACGGCGGAAAAATCGTAGCGCGGCGTCAGCGCGTCATGCTGTTCGGACTTCCGCTTGCCCGTGAGCGCATAGATCTCCAGGGCGCGGATGACGCGCCTGACGTCGTTTTCGTGCAGCGTCTCCGCACTTTCGGGGTCGACTTCGCGCAGCATCTCGTGCAGATATGCCTTCCCCTTCTCCTCCGCAACCGCCTCGAGACGGGCGCGGAGCGCGGCGTCCGCGGGCGCGCCGCCCAGCGTACGCTCGTATAAGAGCGCGTTGAGATAAAACCCCGTCCCGCCGCAGAGGACGGGGAGCTTCCCGCGCGCCAGAATATCCTCGACGATCGGGCGGGCGAGGCGTTCGTAATCGCTAACGGAAAACCGCTCGGTCGGCTCCGCCACGTCGATCATATGATGCGGGACGCCGCCCATCTCCTCTTTGGTCGGCTTTGCCGTGCCGATGGTAAGGCCGCGGTACACGAGCAGCGCGTCGGCGGAGACGACTTCGCCGTTCAGCCGCTTTGCGCATTCGACGGCGAGCGCCGTCTTTCCCGTGGCGGTCGCGCCGCAGACGACGAGCAGTTTTTTCATCTCACACGATCCTTTTGAAGAGTTTTTCGATCTCCGCCCGCGCGATCCGGACGGCGACCGGCCGCCCGTGCGGGCATTTGAGCGTCATATCCCCCTGCATGGCGCGGATGAGCGAGCGCACCTCGCCGTCCGTGAGCGCCTCGCCCCCTTTGACCGCCGCCTTGCAGGCAGCCGTCGCCAGCTTATCCTTGAGAAGGTCGGGCAGGCGGATGCCGCGCAGCGTCTCCATAGAGGCGAGCACTTCGCCGAAAAATTCCTCCAGGCGGATGTCCCTGAGGTCGGCGGGAACGGCGGAAATTTTCAAACTGTTGCCGCCGAACGGCTCCGCCTCAAAGCCGAGCTCGCGCAGAAGCTGCAGATTCTTTTCCAGAAAGGCAAATTCCTGCGCGTTGACGTTGAGCAGATACGGCACGAGCATGGGCTGCGAGCAGACCGTCCGCGCCTCGCACTTTGCGCGCAGGCGGTCGTAGATGAGCCGCTCGTGCGCCGCGTGCTGGTCGATGAGATAGACGGTGTCCCCCAGCTCGTAACAGAGATACGTGCGGAAGATCTCCCCCTTATAGACGAGAAGGTCCGCGTCGATCTTGTCCTGCCTGGCCTTGTTCTCCCGTTCGAGCAAAAAGCGGCGGTTTTCCTCAAAGACGTCCTCACGCGGGGCAGGGGCAGCCGGCGCATGCACCTCAAGCTCGTTGCGCTCCTCGCGGAAGGGACGCGGGACCGGCGTGCGCCCGCCGAGGGGCGGAACGTCGAAAGAAAGCTGTTTTTTTGCCTGCTCGTAGCTCATTTGTGCCGGCGCGGGCGCGGCGGGCGCCGCTGCGGCCGCAGGCGCGGCTTCCCCTTTTCTCCCGTCCGCCGGTACGAGATATTCGAGCGCGCGGGCATTGCCGTCGAGGATGGCGGAAACGACGGAGTACACGCAGCCGTAGATGACCTGGTTTTCCGCGAAGCGCACGTCCGCCTTATTGGGATGCACGTTGACGTCCACCACCTCGGGCGGGACCTCGAGAAAGAGCACGAAAAAGGGATACTGCCGCTTCATGAGATACGCCCCGTAGGCGTTGGAAACGGCGGCGGAGACCGTCTGGTTGACGACGTACCGCCCGTTGACGAACAGGCTCTGATAGCTGCGGTTGGGCTTGGAAAACTCGGGCGCGCCCAGAAACCCGTGCAGGCGGATGCCGTTCTTTTCCGCGTCGAATTCGTACGTCTTGTTCAAAACGTCCGCGCCGTAGACGACGGCGAGCGCCGAGCGCAGCCCGTCGCCGAAGGAGCGGTATTTCACCTTGCCGTTCGCCGTATAGGTAAATGAGACTTCGGGGCGGGAAAGCAGGAACCTCGAGAGCATATTCGCGATGTCCGCATCCTCCTGCGCGTCGGATTTTAAAAATTTTCTGCGGGCGGGCGTGTTGAAGAAGAGATCTTCGACGAGCGCGCAGGTCCCGTCCGCCCCGCCGTCGCGGGTAAGTTCCCCCAGCGCGCCCCCTTCGGAACGGAGCGAATACGCCTCGCCGTCCTTGGTTTTGGAGGTGAGCTTCATGCGGGAAACGGCGGCTATGGAAGCGATCGCCTCGCCGCGGAAGCCGAGCGTGCGGATGCGCTCCAGATCCTCCGCGCGGGAAAGTTTGCTGGTCGCATGCGGCAGATAGGCAAGGCGCAGCTCGTCTTTGGGGATGCCGCAGCCGTTGTCCGTCACGCGGATGAGGCGCTTGCCGCCCCCTTCCGTCTCCACGCCGATCTCCGTCGCGCCCGCGTCGAGCGCGTTCTCCACCAGCTCCTTGACGACGGAATACGGCCTGTCGACGACCTCTCCCGCCGCGATCTTGTTGAATACGTCCGCAGAAAGCACATGGATGCTCATCCGTTCTCCTCCGCCTGTTTCTTCCATTCGCAAAGCAGCATCAGCGCCTGCATGGGCGAGAGCGCGTCGACGTCAAGTTCGCGCAGGCGCCGCGCAAACCCGTCCGCCGCCGCGGGCGCCTCTTCCGGCGCGGGCGCGTATTTCCTGCGCGTAAGGTCGTTCTTTTCCAGCGAGCGCAGGATGCTCTTTGCGCGCTCCGTGACCTCCGCGGGCACGCCCGCGAGCGCCGCCACCTCCACGCCGAAGCTGCGCGACGCGCCGCCGCGCACGATCTTGCGCAGAAAGACGATGCTCCCGCCCAGTTCGCGCACGTTGATCTTATAATTTTTTACGCCGTCGAGCTTGCCCTCAAGCTCGGTGAGTTCGTGATAGTGTGTGGCAAACAGCGTCTTTGCGCGCACCTTTTCCGTGAGGTATTCGATGACCGCCCAGGCAATGGAAAGCCCGTCGTACGTGCTCGTGCCCCGCCCCACTTCGTCGAGGATGAGCAGGCTCTTCTGCGTCGCGTTGCGCAGGATCTCCGCCACCTCCGTCATTTCCACCATAAAGGTGCTGCGGTCGAGGATGAGATTGTCGCTGGCGCCGATGCGCGTAAAGATCCGGTCGCAGAGCGGGATGCGCGCGCGCTTCGCGGGCACGAAGCTGCCGATCTGCGCGAGGTAGACGATGAGCGCGATCTGTCGCAGGTACGTGCTCTTCCCCGCCATATTCGGGCCGGTGATGACCATCGTGCGGTTCTCCCCCTCGTCCAAAATGCAGTCGTTGGGCACGAACCGCTCGCGGGAGATGGCCTCCACGACGGGATGGCGCCCCTCTTCGACGAGGAGCTCGCCCCCGTCGCAGATCTCCGGCCGGCAGTACTTGTTTTCCTTGGCGACCGTAGAAAGCGAGAGAAAGACGTCGAGGTCGGCAAGCGATGAGGCGATGCTCTGCAATACGGGAATGTTGCGTTCGAGCACGGACAAGATCTCTGCATACAGTTCCGCCTCCAGCCGCTGCGCGCCCTCCTCGCTGCCGAAAATGCGCTGTTCGAGGTCTTTGAGCTCCTGCGTGACGTAGCGCTCGCCGCCCGCGAGCGTCTGGCGCCGCTCGTAGGTATAGGGCACCTTATCGAGGAAGGACTTGCTCACCTCGATGTAATAGCCGAACACGCGGTTGAAGCCGACTTTCAGGGTGCGGATGCCCGTCTGCTCGCGCTCGCGCGCCTCGAGTTCGGCGATGAGTTTTTTGCCGTCCGTACGCGCCGAACGCAGTTCGTCGAGTTCGGCGCTGTACCCCTTGCGGATGTAATCGCCCTCCTTCAAGGTGGTCGCCTCGGGAGAAATGGCGCGGTCGAGGAGCGAACAGATCTCCTTGGTATCGGCGAGCCCCGCGGCGATCTCCTTCATCCGCGCGGAAGAAAAGCCGCTCAGCTGAAAGCGGATATTGGGCACGGCGGCGAGCGATTGGGAGAGCGCGATGCAGTCGCGCGGCTGCAGGTTGCCGTTGGAGATCCTGCCCGTCAGCCGCTCCACGTCGCGCACGCCGCCCAGCATATCGGCAAGCCCCATGCGGATGACGGTGGCGCGGCAAAGCTCGTCCACCGCATCGAGCCGCGCCTCGATGGCCGCCCTGTCAAAGAGCGGGGAAAGCATGAGGGCGGAAAGCCGCCGCGCGCCCATCCCCGTTCTGGTGCGGTCGAGCAGCCAGAGGAGAGAGCCGTAACGCTTCCCCTCGGCGTTGTTTTTCAGAAGTTCGAGATTGCGCACGGCGGTCGGATCGAGCGCCATATACCCCGCGCGGTCGGAAAAGCGAAGGGAATTGACGTTTTTGAGCGCCCGCTTCTGCGTCTCGCGCAGATATTCGAGCAGCGCGCCCGCCGCCCGCACGGCATCCGGATGCGCGGAAAGGCCGAGCGCCTCCACCGAAGCGACGGAGAACTGCTCTTTGAGGCTGCGCTCCGCCGCGCCCTGCTCAAACGCCTGCGGCAGATAGCAGGAAGGCTGCGGCAGAAGCCCGCGCTCCGTCTCCGGCCGCTCCTTCAAAAGGAAGAGCGCCTTGTCGTTGCAGACGATCTCGGCGACGGACAAATTGACGAGGCGGGAACACGCCGCATCCTCGCTCTCCTCCTCCGCCGCGCGGAATTCGCCCGTGGTGATGTCCGCCCAGGCGAGGGCGTATTTCCCGCCGCCGAAATAGAGACAGGCGGCAAAATTGTTTTTCTTTTCGTCGAGCAGGGAATCTTCGATGACGGTCCCCGCCGAAACGACGCGGATGACGTCGCGGTCCACCATCCCCTTGGACGCCTTGGGGTCGCTGAGCTGTTCGCAGACGGCGACCTTTTCGCCCAGCGCCACGAGCTTGGCGATATAGACGTCCGCGGCGTGATAGGGAATGCCGCACATGGGCGCGCGCTCGGCAAGGCCGCAGTCCCGCCCCGTCAGCGTGAGATCGAGCAATTTGGAGACGCGCACGGCATCGTCAAAAAACATCTCGTAAAAGTCCCCGAGACGATAAAACACCACGCAGTCCTTGTATTTTTCCTTCACCTGAAGGTAATGCTGCATCATCGGTGAAAGCGCCATGATTTTTCTCCTCCGCCGCCCGCAACGCGGTCAGTCCTCCGCGGTCCCGTAAAGCGAAATGCCGTTGGCTTCCGTCACCTTCAGGGTGACGAATTCGCCGATGCGGCTTCGTTTGTCCGCAAAATACCCCATTCTGCCGTACTCGTCCCTGCCCAGATACAACCCTTTCTTTGCGTCGTAATCTTCGCAGAGGATCTCCGTACGTTTCCCCACGTACTTCGCGCTCTTTTCCCGCGTCTGCGCGTTGACCGCTTCGACGAGGCGCATGATGCGCGCTTTCTGGACGTCTTCGGGGATCTGTCCCTGCATCGCCGCCGCTTTGGTGCCCGCGCGCGGCGAATAGACAAAGGTGAACGCCGAAGAAAAGCCGACCTCCCGCACGAGGGAGAGCGTCTCCTCAAATTCCTCCTCCGTCTCCGTGGGAAAGCCGACGATGAGGTCGGTTGTCACCTCGCAGTCGGGAAGATACCGCCTGAGCAGCGCGATCTCGGAACAATATTTTTCCCGCGTGTAGCGACGGTTCATGAGCGATAGGATGCGGTCGGACCCCGACTGAACGGGCAGATGCAGCAGGCGGCAGATCTTGGCGTGCTTCTGCATGACCGCCGCGAGTTCTTCCGTAAAATCTTTGGGATGCGAGGTCATAAAGCGCAGGCGGAACTTCCCCTCGACGGAGGCGACGGCGTCGAGAAGTTCGGGGAAACTCATCCCGCCCTGCCCGTCGCTGTCGTAGGAATTGACGTTCTGCCCCAGCAGCGTGATCTCCTTATACCCCGCGGAAACGAGGTCGCGGCACTCCGCGAGGATGTCCTCCGCGCGGCGGCTGCGCTCCCTGCCGCGCACGTATGGCACGATGCAGTAGGAACAGAAATTGTTGCAGCCGTACATGATGTTCACCCAGGCATTGGGGTAGCTGGTGCGCACGGGCTGAATGCCGTCTTCCGTCTGCGCGCGCTCGGGCGCGATCTCCACGACCGCCTTTTTCTGCTTCTTTTTCCGCTCGATCATCTCCCCGAGCGCGGGCAGATTATGCGTCCCGAAGATAATATCGATAAAGGGAAACTTCTCGCGCAGGATCTTCGCCTTCCCCTCCTCCTGCGCCATACAGCCGCCGACGGCGATGAGCAGGCCCTTTTTCTGCCGTTTCAGCTTCTTTAAGGCGCCGATGTTGCCGAATGCGTGATTTTCCGCGTTTTCGCGGATGCAGCAGGTGTTGAAGACGATGATATCCGCCTCCTCTTCCCCCGTCTCCCGCGTATAGCCGTGGTCGCGCAAAATGCCCGCGATCTTTTCCGATTCGTGGACGTTCATCTGGCAGCCGTAAGTTACGATGTGGTAATTCATGATCTCCTTCAGATCTGCAGTCCGCCCAGCGTTTCTCCCACGCCGGCATGGATGCAGAGGGTGCATTCTTTGTCGATGGGCGTTTCGCTCTTGTTGATGAGCACGAGTTCTTCGCCCGAAAAACAGCGCAAAAATCCCGCCGCAGGGTATACGGAAAGCGACGTTCCCGCCACGATGAGCGTATCGGCGGAAGCAATGGCGTCCACGGCGCCTTCCACCGTCTCCCCGTCGAGCGGTTCGCCGTACAGCACGACGTCCGGCTTGACGATCCCCCCGCAGGAGGGGCAATGCGGCACGCCCTGCGTCTTTGCGATCTCCTCGCCCGTAAACTTCCTGCCGCAGGTAAGGCAGGTGTTTTTGTGGATGCTGCCGTGCAATTCAAAGACGCGTCGGCTCCCCGCCTTCTGATGCAGCCCGTCGATGTTCTGCGTGACGACGGCGGAAAGGATGCCCTTTTCTTCCCAGTCGGCGAGCACCCTGTGCGCGGCGTTGGGCTGCGCATCGAGGACGAGCATCTTCTCGCGGTAAAACGCATAAAACTCCGCGGGATGCGCATAGAAAAATTCCGCGCTCAGAATGGTCTCGGGCGGAACGGCGCCCCTCTGGCGGTACAATCCGTCCGCAGAGCGGAAATCGGGGATGCCGCTCTCCGTGGATACGCCCGCCCCGCCGAAAAAGACGAGGCGGCGGCTTTTTTTGACGATCTCCTGCAATGTCATACGAACTCCTTTCCTCATTATATCACAAAACGCCGCCCGTTTCAACAAAAGCGGGCGACGTGACGCAAATTTTTTGTGCGATTGCAGATACTGTCGGGGATGAAACGCATCGGAAAACTCCTCATCCTGGCCTTGGCGGCGATTTTGGCCGCTGCCGCCGTATTCTTCGGATATTACCTCCTTTCCACGCGGAATGCAAAGCTCGACGCGGAAAAACTCAGCCTTTCCTTTGCGAGCGTCCGCATTTTCGACGCGGAAGGCACCCTCTGCGAAGTGCGCGCGGCGGGCTCCGCGCGGGAAAACGTGCCCTTCGAGTCGCTCCCCGAGCACGTGCCGCAAGCCTTCGTCGCCGTGGAGGACAAGCGCTTCTATTCCCATCACGGACTCGACTATAAACGCATGATCAAGGCGGCGGCGAAAAATCTCCTCTCCTTCTCCTTCCGCGAAGGTGCGTCCACCATTTCCCAGCAGCTCATCAAAAACACGCACCTCTCGGGAGAGAAGACCATCGGCCGCAAACTCACGGAGATCCGGCTCACGAAGCAGCTGGAAAAGCGCTATTCCAAGCGGCAGATCCTCGAACTATACCTCAACTCCATCTACTTCGGGCACAGCAGCTTCGGCATCTCCTCCGCCGCGCGCTTTTACTTCGGCAAGGGCGCGGACGAACTTTCCCCCGCCGAAAGCGCGCTGCTCGCCGCACTCGTGCGTTCCCCCAACCGCTATTCCCCCTTCCGCGATCCCGCAGCCTGCAAAACGCGGCGCGATCAGGTGCTCTCGCTCATGCAGGAACAGGGATTTCTCACCGCGGAGGAAGCGCGGGAGGCAAAAGAAGCGCCGCTTCCCGCCGCGCCCTGCGAGGAAGGAGGCGCGAACGCCTACGTTTCCCTCGTCATGGAAGAACTTTCCGCCATCTTCCCCGACGCGGGCAGCAGCGCGCTGCGCGGCCTCTCCGTCTATACGGCGCTCGATCCCGCGCTGCAGGCGGCGCTGGACGGGCAGGAAACGCCCTGCGGGCGCGCCCTCTTCGTGCGGGAAAACGCGTCGGGACGCATCCGCGCCTTCTCGTCGACCGCGGGAATGCCCCTCCGTCAGCCCGCCTCCCTCATCAAGCCGCTCGCCGTCTACGCGCCCGCCGTCGAAGAAGGGCTGCTTTCTCCCGCCACGCCCATCCTCGACGAAAAGGTGGATTTCGGCGGCTATTCGCCCGAAAATTACGGCGGGACGTACGGCGGCTATATGAGCGCGCGCGAAGCGCTTGCAAGGAGCGTGAACGTCCCCGCGGTCAAGGTCCTCAACACGCTCGGCTGCGAAAAATCAGCCCTTTACCTGGAAAAAATGGGGCTTGCGGTGCCGGAATCGGACAAAACGCTCGCCCTGGCGCTCGGCGGCACGGCGCAGGGCTACACGATCCGGCAGCTGAGCGACGCGTACGCAGCGCTTTGCGACGGGACGTATTCCCCTTCGCATGCCGTCGTGCGCATCGAAACCGAAGCCGGAAAGACCATCTACGAGGAAGCACCGCCGCGGCGGGTGCGCGTCTTTTCCGAGGAGACGTGCGCGCTCGTCGGCGATATGCTGGAAAGCGCCGTGCAGGAGGGCACGGCAAAAAAACTGCGCGTGCTGCCCTATGCCGTGCGCGCCAAGACGGGAACGGGCGGAACGAAACAGGGCAACCGCGACGCCTATACCGTCGCCTACACCGCGGAACACACCGTGGGCGTCTGGCTGGGGAACGCGGACAATACGCCCGTCGACGCGACGGGCGGCGGCCTCCCCGCTTCCCTCGCCCTTTCCGCCCTGCGCGCGCTCTATGCCCGACGGGACCCCGCGCCGTTTGCCCCCTGCGAAACCGTCGTGCGAACGGCGCTCGACCGCGAAGCCTACGAACGCGAACACGCGGTGGTGCGCGCCGATCCCGCTTCTCCCCCGCAGGAGATCTTCTACGAATTGTTTGCAAGCGACGCGCTCCCGGCGGGCGAAAGCAGCCGGTTCAGCCGCCCGACCATCCGCGCGCCGCAGATTTTTGTGAGGAATCACGCCGTCTGTATAGAACTATGTCAGACAGAGTACTATGATTATGTCATAAAAAGGCTGCATGACGGCAAGGAAACGACGATTTATTGCGGCCCTTATACGCATACGGTGACGGACAACGCCGTGCGCGCGGGCGAAACGTACGTCTACACGGTCCAGCCGCGCTACCTCGGCCACGCCGGAGAGGTCTACCGCCTCCCCTCCGTCTGCCTCCCCGGCGCGGACGATACGCCGGACGGTTGGTGGGAATAAAGCAAAACGCGCCCCTGCGATATCGCAGGGGCGCGTTTCATCGTATCCTTCAGATCTCGATGACCTCGAGGCTTTCCAGCGCTTCCGCAAGGAGCGCTTCCGTATCCAGCTTTCCTTCTTCCGCGAGGATATCCGCCATTTTGGGCTTGATGACGGGAAATTCCGGCAAAAAGACCGTACAGCAATCCTCAAACGGGAGCACGGACGTCTCGTACGCGCCCATCTGCATGGAGCGCTCGATGATCTCCTCTTTGTCAAATCCGATGAGCGGACGCAGAACAGGGAGCGATTCCACCACGGAATCGGAAGACGTGATGCCCTCGATGGTCTGACTTGCGACCTGCCCCAAACTTTCGCCCGTGATGAGGCACTGCGCGCCGATCTTTTTGGCGAGCCGTTCGGCGATGCGGTACATGAACCGCCGCAGCAGCGTCACCATGAATTCGGGGGCGCATTTTTCGTGGATGCTCTCCTGGATGTGCGTCACCTTCACGGTGCGCAGCTTCGCCGTGCCCGCATAGCGCGAGAGGATGCGCGTGAGCTCCACGACCTTCTCCTTCGCCTGTTCGTTGGTGTAGGGATAACTGTGGAAATGCAGACATTCCACCGTCATGCCGCGCTTCGCCATGAGATATCCCGCGACGGGCGAATCGATGCCGCCGGAAATGAGCAGAAGCCCTTTCCCCGCCGTGCCGACCGGCATCCCGCCGAGCCCCTTTTTAAATTCGCTGAATACGAGCGTCGAGCCGTTCTCGCGCACGTCGAGGAAGACGTACGCCTGCGGTTCGTGCACGTCGACTTTGAGGGCGGGATTTTCGCCGAGCAGCCGCCCGCCGATCTCCGCATTCAACTGCATGGAATTGAGCGGGAATTTTTTGTCCGCGCGGTGCGTATCCACCTTAAAGGTGCCGCTTTGGGGCGCAACGAGGCGGGCGCAGGCGTAGATCTGATCGAGATCGCTCTCCGTCTTGAGCCCGACGGAATAAGAATGCACGCCGAACACGCGGGAAATGCGGTCGCAGATCTCCCCGACGCGCTCTCCGTCGAAGGCTTCAACGAGATATCTGCCGCTGGTGCGGCGCAGTTCGTGGCGCAGCCCCTTTAAGGCGCGCTCGAGGTTGACGCAGAACACGCGCTCGAAATAGCCGCGGTTCTTGCCTTTGAGATGGATCTCCGCATAGCGGATGATGACGATCTTTTCCATATATCAGTTCATCCTTTCCCGCAGGTCCGTCGCCGTGCGGTTGAGTATTTCTGCCGCGGCGTCCGCTTCTTCCCGCGTCGTCTGCGGGGAAAAACTCAGCCGCAGCACGCCGTCGAGCACCCGTTCGGGATAGCCGCACGCCGAAAGAACGCGGCTGAAGCGGTGGCGCGAGGAGCACGCGCTGCCCGTGCCCGCCATCAGCCCGCCGTCGGCGAGCATGCGCTGCAAAACCTCCCCGCGCAGCCCCGCCGCCGAAACCGTAAGGATATACGGCGTGCCGTTTTGCGGCGAAATGCGCGTAAAAATGCCGTGATCGAGCGCGTCCCACAGGCGTTCGCGCACTTCCCGCAGCCGCGTGCCCGCCTGCTCGGCCGCCGCAAACGTCTCGCGCGCGGCGTGGTAAAACACCATGATGCCGAACACGTTTTCCGTACCGCTGCGCATGCCGCCTTCCTGCCCGCCCCCGTATATGAGCGGCGGAAGCGCCAGCTTTTTGCGGCGGATGAGCGCACCCGTCCCCTTGAGCCCGCCGATCTTATGCGCGCTCACCGAATACAGATCGACGTCATCGGAAAGGCGCACGGGGATCTTCCCGTATGCCTGCACGCCGTCGCTGTGGAAAACGGCGCGGGGATTTTTTTTCTTGACCTGCGCGGCGAGCGCGGCAATGTCGTTGACGGCGCCCGTCTCGTTGTTGACGTGGATGACGGAAACGAGGCTCGTCTTTTCATCCACCAGCGACAAAAGCGCCGCCCCGTCCACGCTGCCGTCCGCGTGAAGCGGCGCATAGCGCACCTCGATGCCGCGGGCTTTCAGCGCCTGCGCGCTCTCATACACCGCCGCATGTTCGCCCGCCGTGGTGACGAGGTTTCCCCGCCTGGCACAGCCGAACAGCGCCTGATTGTCCGCCTCCGAGCCGCAGGACGTGAAGATGAGTTCATAGCGGAAGGGATCGGCGACCTGCGCGAGCAAAAACTTGCGCGCCGCCGCGATCTCCCTGCTCACGGCAACCCCTCCGCCGTAGAGCGCGGAGGGATTGAAATAACATTCCGAAAGATAGGCGCCGGCGGCTTCCAGGGCGCGCGCAGAAGGGCGCGTCGTCGCCGCGTTGTCAAAGTATATCATACATAGTACCTCGCAAACCGCTTGATTATGCCGTTTGCGTCAGAATTCCACCGTGCCTTCGTAGATCTTGGAGACGTTGCCCGTCAACGTTACCGTGCCGTCCTTGTGGTAGACGACGAACAGATCCCCGCCCTTCACCTTGACGGTGATCTCGGTATCGTACGGGCAGAAGCCGTTGAGGACGCAGGCGACCGCCGCGGCGGATGCGCCCGTGCCGCACGCCATCGTCTCGCCGTTGCCGCGCTCCCAGACGCGCATCTTGACGGTCGTCTCGTTGACGACGCGGATGAATTCCACGTTGGTGCGCTGCGGGAAGTAACGGCTGGTCTCGATGGCGGGCCCCAGCGTTTCCACGGGGACGTCGTCCACCTTGTCGCAGAAGATGACGCAGTGCGGGTTGCCGAGGTTGACGAGCGTCACCTTGTATTCCTTCCCGTTGATCTCCATGGGCTGGCCGACGATCTTATCCCCCTTCCAGACGGACGGGATCTTCTCGCCGCGCAGTTCGGCTTTGCCGAGGTCGGCGCTCGCCGAAGTGACGACGCCGCCGAAGGAATAGACGCTGACTTCTTTGACGCCGCTGTTCGTCTCGATGGACATCTGTTCCTTGGGGACGATGCCGCTCTCATAGAGGTACTTGGCGACGCAGCGGATGGCGTTGCCCGCGATTTGCCCTTCGCTGCCGTCCTGATTGAAGATGCGCATCCTGGCGTCCGCGCATTCCGACTTCTGCATGACGACGAGCCCGTCGCCGCCGATGCCGAAATGGCGGTCGGCAAAGTTGACGGCGAGCGATTCGGGGCAGGTGATCCTGCCTTCCATATCCTCGAAGTAAATGTAATCGTTGCCGCACGACTGCATCTTGACGAAGGAAAGCGCCGTCTTTTTGGTGCGCAGATCGTTGATATCCACGAGCTCGGTGTTATATTCCGTAAACTTGCTGGCGATGATGTCGCACAGCGCGTTTGCCGTATCCAGCGAGGTGAGCACGGTGATGCCGAGCAGGATGGCGTGGTGATGCAGTTCGATATAGTCGGCAATGGAGTCTACGTCCGTCTTGCCCGTATAGATGATGTAATCGATCTTGCCCTCGTCCATGAGGCCCGAGACCTGTTTGGTCGCTTTCAGGCGGTCGACGACGGTGACGTCGATGCCGAGATCGGAGATGACTTTGGCGGTGCCCGCCGTGGCGTACAGCGTACAGCCGAGGTCGGCAAACTTCTTGGCGATGGAGACGATCTCGAATTTATCCTGGTCGTTTACGGTGAAATATACGCCGACGGGACGGGCCTTGGTGGGATGGCACATCTTGAATCCCGCCGAGACGAGCCCCTTAAAGAGCGCTTCTTCGATGGTCTTGCCGATGCCGAGCACTTCGCCCGTCGACTTCATCTCCGGGCCGAGCTGGGAGTTGACGTCGTTGAGTTTTTCAAAGCTGAACACGGGCACTTTGACGGCGACGTAGGGCGAATTGGGGTACAGCCCGGTGCCGAAGCCGAGTTTTTTGAGCTTTGCCCCCACCATGATCTTGGTGGCGAGTTCCACCATGGGAACGCCCGTCACCTTGGAGATATACGGGATGGTGCGCGATGCGCGCGGGTTGACCTCGATGACGTAGAGGCGGTTCTGGTAGATGAGGTACTGGATGTTGATGAGCCCCTTCGTCTTCAATGAGAGCGCCAGCTGCGTGGAGACTTCCACGATCTTTTTCAGCATGGCGTCGCTGAGATGATACGGAGGATACACCGCGATGGAGTCGCCCGAATGCACGCCCGCGCGCTCGATGTGCTGCATGATGCCCGGGATGAGCACGTCGGTGCCGTCGGAAATGGCGTCGACTTCAAGCTCGGTGCCCATGAGGTATTTGTCGCAGAGCACGGGGTTTTCGATGTGCTGGGCGAGGATGACGTCCATATAGCGGGAAATGTCGTTTTCCGTGAAGGCGATGGTCATGTTCTGCCCGCCGATGACGTAAGACGGGCGCAGGAGAACGGGATAGCCGAGCGTTTCCGCCGCGCGGATCGCCTCTTCCTTGGTCATGACGGTCAATCCCTTCGGCCGTGCGATGTGGAAGCGTTCCAGAAGTTCGTCGAAGCGCTCGCGGTCCTCCGCCATGTCGACGGAATCGGCGCTCGTGCCGAGGATGCGCACCCCCTTCTTGTCGAGATATCCGCACAGTTTGATGGCGGTCTGCCCGCCGAAGGTGATGACGACGCCGTACGGCTTTTCCACGTCGATGACGTTCTGCACGTCTTCGGGCGTCAGCGATTCAAAGTACAGCCTGTCCGCCGTATCGAAGTCGGTGGAGACCGTCTCGGGGTTGTTGTTGATGATGATGACCTCATACCCGAGCTGCTTGAGCGTCCAGACGCAATGCACGGAAGAATAATCGAACTCGATGCCCTGCCCGATGCGGATGGGCCCCGAACCGATGACGATGATGCGCTTTTTCTTGCTGTTTTTGACGAAGGGAAGCGCCTCGTCGTGATCGGGTTCGTCGTAAGTCGAATAGAAATACGGCGTCTTGGCGGAGAACTCCGCGGCACAGGTATCGACCATCTTGAAGACGGCGCGGCGGTGCGGCGGCAGCTTTTCGCCCGAGAAGCGCGAGAGCGCCTGATCGGGATAGCCGAGTTTCTTACCTTTCAGATACTGCGCGCGGGTGAGCTTTTTGCCCGCGATCTCCCGCTCGAACTCGCAGAGATTTTTAAGTTTGCAGAGGAACCACTCGTCGATCTTGGTGACGGCGTAAATCTCGTCGACGGAGATGCCGCGTTTTAAGGCGGCGTATACGGCGAACAGGCGCTCGTCCGTCATTTTGCCGATCTCCGCGCGCAGCTCCTCCTGCGTCATGTCCGCAAACTTGGGATGATTCAGGGTATCCAGCCCGATCTCCGCGCCGCGCACCGCCTTCATGATCGCCTGTTCGAAGGAAGTGCCGATCGCCATGACCTCGCCCGTCGCCTTCATGCGGGAGCCGAGCTCGCGCTTGGCGTACAGGAATTTATCAAACGGCCACTTGGGGAGCTTGACGACCACGTAGTCGATGGCAGGCTCGAAGCAGGCGTACGTTTTGCCCGTGACGTCGTTGCGGATCTCGTCCAGCGTATAGCCCAGAGCGATCTTGGTGGCAACTTTAGCGATGGGATATCCCGTCGCCTTGCTCGCGAGCGCCGAGGAACGGGACACGCGGGGGTTGACCTCGATGACGGCGTATTCAAAACTGTCCGGATGCAGGGCGAACTGGCAGTTGCAGCCGCCCTCGATGCCGAGTTCCGTGATGATGTTGAGGGACGCCGTGCGCAGCATCTGATATTCCTTGTCGGAGAGCGTCAGACAGGGCGCGACGACGATGGAGTCGCCCGTGTGGATGCCGACGGGATCGACGTTTTCCATGGAGCAGACGGTGATGACGTTGCCTGCACCGTCGCGCAGCACTTCAAATTCGATCTCCTTCCAGCCGCCGATGTATTTTTCGATGAGCACCTGCGTGATGGGAGAAAGCATGAGCCCGTTGTGAGAGATGAGGCGCAGCTCCTCCTCGTCATGCGCGACGCCGCCGCCCGCGCCGCCCAGCGTGAAGGCGGGGCGCACGATGACGGGATAGCCGAGCTTGTCCGCGATCGCCACGCACTCCTCCACCGTATAGGCGATGTCGGAAGGGACGACGGGCTGGCCGATCTTCTGCATGGTCTCCTTGAAGAGCTCGCGATCCTCCGCGCGGTCGATCGCGTCGAGCTTCGTGCCGATGAGCTTGACGCCCCATTCGTCGAGGAAGCCGTCCTTGGCGAGCTTGCAGCCGAGCGTAAGCCCCGTCTGCCCGCCGAGCGAGGCGAGCAGGGAATCCGGCCGTTCCTTGATGATGATGCGCTTGAGCGTATCTTCGGTGAGCGGCTCGAGATAGATCTCGTCCGCAAGCATGTTATCCGTCATGATGGTGGCGGGGTTGGAGTTGCAGAGGACGACGTTGACGCCCGCATCCTTGAGCACGCGGCACGCCTGCGCGCCCGCGTAGTCAAATTCCGCCGCCTGCCCGATGACGATGGGCCCGGACCCGATCACGAGTACTTTTTTGATATCACTTCTCTTCGGCATTTTCTTTCTCCTTCTTCATGCTCCCGATGAACTTGTCAAACAGGAAGTTTGCATCGTGCGGGCCGCCGCACGCCTCGGGATGGAACTGCACCGTAAAGGCGTTCACGGACGGATAGTCGACGCCCTCGCACGTCCCGTCGTTGCCGTTGACGAAGGTGAGTTCCCCCATCCCCTTCACCGATTCGCTCACCACTTCATAGCCGTGGTTCTGCGAGGAGATGAACACTTTGCCCGTCTTCAGATCTTTTACGGGCTGGTTGGCGCCGCGGTGGCCGTACTTCATCTTGCGCGTCTGCCCGCCCATCGCGAGGGCGAACAGCTGATGCCCGAGGCAGATGCCGAAGATGGGCTTTTTGCCGATCAGCCGGCGGATGGTCTCGATGACCTCCGTATTCTCCGCGGGATCGCCGGGGCCGTTGGCAAGCATGATCCCGTCGGGGGAAAGCGCGAGCACCTCGTCCGCCGTAAAGGAGGCGGGCACCTCGATGACGCGGCAGCCCCGCCGCACGAGTTCGCGCACGATGTTCTGTTTGGCGCCGAAATCGAAGAGCACGACGCGCAGGCCGTTTTCCTCCCCCGATTCGCGCACTTTGCCCGAAGAGACCGCCGCCACGGCGCCCTTCACGCGGTATTCTCTGAGCGCGGTGAAGTCGGTGACGGGTTTGAAGGTGATGGCGGCGTTCATGACGCCCGCCTCGCGCACGATACGCGTGAGCTCGCGCGTGTCCACGCCCCAGACGGCGGGGATCCCCTGTTCTTTGAGGAATCGCTCCAGCGTCATCTCGCAGCGGAAGTTGGAGGGAGCGTCGCATTTTTCGCGCACGATGTACGCCGTCAGCCAGCACTTCTTGCTCTCCTTGTCCGAAAGGATGATGCCGTAATTGCCGATGAGCGGGAACGTCTGCGCGACGATCTGGCCGTAATAGCTCGGGTCGGTGAGCGTTTCGATATAGCCCGTCATGCCCGTGGTGAACACGAGCTCGCCGAGCGCTTCCTTGTCTGCGCCGAAGGAATAGCCTTCGAACACCTTGCCGTTTTCCAGCGTAATGTAAACTTTTTTCTCCATGCGTGACCTTCCGTACCGTTTATTTCATGAGCTTGCACATGACAGCTTTTTGCGCGTGCAGACGGTTTTCCGCCTCCTCGAAGATCTCCCCCGCGTGCGCCTCGAAGACGTCCGCCGTGATCTCCTCACCGCGGTGCGCGGGCAGGCAGTGCAGCACCATCGCGTCTTTTTTGGCGGCCTTCATGAGCGTTCCGTTGATCTGATACCCCGCAAACGCCTTGACGCGGCGCGCCTTCTCCTCTTCCTGCCCCATCGAAGCCCAGACGTCGGTATAGAGCACGTCGGCGCCCTCCGCCGCCTCGCCCACGTCCTGCGTCACCGTCACGTCGCCGTTTTCCTTGCCCCAGGCGACGAGGTCGGCATCCGGCTCGTACCCCGCCGGGCAGGCGATGGAAAAACGCATGCCCATCCTGACGGCGCCGACGAGGAGCGAATTCGCCATGTTGTTGCCGTCGCCCACAAAGCAGAGCTTGAGGCCGCGGAAGGAGCCCTTGACCTCGCGGATGGTCATGAGGTCGGCGAGCACCTGGCAGGGATGGCAGTAATCCGTGAGCCCGTTGATGACGGGGATGCTGCCGAAACGCGCAAAATCCTCGACTTCCTGCTGGGCAAACGTGCGGATCATCAATCCGTCGAGATATCGCGAGAGGACACGCGCGGTATCCTCCACCGGTTCGCCGCGCCCGATCTGCAAATCGCGGTTGGAAAGGAAGAGCGCGCAGCCGCCGAGTTCGTACATGCCCGCCTCAAAGGAGACGCGCGTGCGCGTGGATGACTTCTGAAAGATCATGCCCAGTTTTTTGCCCTGCAGATACGGGTGAAACACGCCGTTCTTGCGCTCGTATTTGAGCTGGTCGGCAAGGTTCAGGATGGTCAGGATCTCTTCGCGCCCGAGATCGCCGAGTTTCAACAGATGTTTCATTTTTTAAGTACCTCGCTTAATATCGTAAGACCTTCGTCCATTTCCGTCTTGCTGACGGTGAGCGGCGGCAGGAGCCGCACCTTATCGTGCGCGGTGAGCACGAGCAGCCCGCGCCGCAGGCATTCCGCCGCCACCTGCTTGGGCGGGAACCGGGTGGAAAGCCCGATCATCATGCCCAGCCCCGTCACTTCCTCCACGCCTTCCATGCCGCCGAGCTTGGCGCGCAGATAGGCGGCCTTCCCCTTGACTTCCAGCAAAAAATCCCTGTCGAGCCGCTCCATGACGTAACAGCCCGCGGCGCAGGATACGGGATTTCCGCCGAACGTCGAACCGTGATCGCCCGCCTTCAACGTGTGTTCCGTCTTCTCAAAGAAGAGGCAGGCGCCGATGGGAAGCCCGCCCGCGAGCCCCTTCGCCGTGGTGACGATGTCGGGCGAGATGCCGTATTGTTCATAGGCGTACAGCGTGCCCGTGCGGCCGTTCCCGGATTGCACCTCGTCGCAGACGAGCAGGATATCTCGCTCCTTGCAGAACGCCGCGAGCGCCTGCACGAACGCCGCGTCGAGCGCCCGCACGCCGCCCTCCCCCTGCACGGGTTCGATGATGACGGCGCAGGCGTCCCGCCCGCACGCCGCTTTCACCGAGGAAAGCGTCGCCTCCGCATAGGAGACGCCTGGCACGAACGGCCCGAAATAGCGGTGGAACTCCTCCTGCCCCGTCGCGGTGAGCGTGAACAGCGTGCGCCCGTGGAAGCTCCCCTTCAGGGAGACGATGCGCGATCTGCCCTCGCCGTATTTTTCAAAGGAATATTTGCGCGCGGCTTTGAGCGCGCACTCGTTGGCTTCCCCGCCCGAGTTGGAAAAGAAGACGCGTTTTGCCCCCGTCTTTTCGCAGAGGAGCCGCGCCAGCCTGACCTGCGGTTCCGCATAGTAATAGTTGGAGACGTGCTGGATCTTGTTGAGCTGGTCGATGACCGCCCGTTTCCAGCCCTCGTCCCCCACGCCGAAGACGTTGGTCGCGATGCCCGCGCCGAAGTCGATGTATTGCGTTCCGTCCGCGCCGAGAAGCGTCGCGTTGCTGCCGCCGACGAGGGCGACGGGAAAACGCGCGTACGTTTCCGCCAGATATTCGCGGTCCAGCCGTTCGATCTCTTCAAATTGCATAGAAAAAAGTCCTCGACTGTAAAAAAGACTGATGCTAAGATCAGTCGCCTTTTACAAACATTGTCCCCATCCCTTCGTCCGAAAGAAGTTCGAGCAAAACGGAATGGGCAACGCGGCCATCCGTGATGAACACGCGGTTGACGCCGCGGCGGATCGCCTCTTTGCAGCAGTTGATTTTGGGGACCATCCCGCCCGAAATGATGCCCTCCTTGACGAGGGACGGGATGTCGGAAACGTACACCTTTTTGATGAGGCTGCTTTCGTCGTCCTTATCCTGCAGGAGCCCGCGGATATCCGTCATCAAAATGAGGCTCTCCGCTTTGAGCGCCCCGGCGATGGCGGACGCCGCCGTATCGGCGTTGACGTTGTAGATGTTGCCGACGTTGTCGTATCCCACCGAAGAAATGACGGGGATATAGCCCGCGTTCAGGCAGTCGTCGATGATCTCCGTATTGACGGAAACGATCTTACCCACGAACCCGAGGGCTTCGCTTTCCTTTTCGCAGAGGAGCAGGTTGCCGTCCATGCCGCACAGACCGACGGCCTTATCGCCCATGGCGCCGAGCATGTGTACGAGCGATTTGTTCACTTTGCCCGCAAGCACCATCCGCACGACTTCCGCCGTCTCTTCGTCCGTGTAGCGCAGGCCGTTGACGAATTTGGACTCGATCCCCATGCGCGAAAGCGTCTGGGAGATCTCCGGCCCTCCGCCGTGCACGAGCACGACTTTGATACCCACGCAGTGCAGGATGGTCAGATCGCGCATGACCGACCAGCGCAGCTCGTCGGTGAGCATGGCGTTGCCGCCGTATTTGATGACCAAAACCTTGTTCTGGTATTTTTTGATATAGGGCATCGCCTCGAGGAGGACTTCTGCCTGTTGCTTTTTATCCAACATCAGGTTCTGTAATCTCCGTTGATCTTGACGTATTCATAGGTGAGGTCGCACCCCCACGCCGTCGCCTTGCAGCGCCCGTCGCGTAAGGTCACCTCGATGACGATCTCCTCTTCCGAAAGCACTTTTTTGGCATGTTCTTCGGAAAACTCCACGCCGCGCCCCTCTTTGCAGACGGGAAGTTCGCCCGCCGCAGAGCGGAAGGTGACGGCGACGTGCGAGACGTCCATCTTCGCGCCCGAATACCCGAGCGCGCAGAGCACCCTGCCCCAGTTGGCGTCCGCCCCGAACATCGCGGCCTTTAAAAGCGGCGAGTTGATGACGGATTTTGCGGCGAGGCGCGCGTCGTTTACGCTGCGCGCCCCCGTTACCCTGCATTCGATGAGCTTGGTCGCGCCCTCTCCGTCGCGGGCGATCATGCGGCACATGGCGGTCGTCACCGCGTTGAGCGCGCGGCAGAACGCCTTGAAATCGGCATTCGCCTCCGCGATCTCCGCATTGCCCGCAAGGCCGCTCGCCATCACGCAGAGCGTATCGTTCGTCGACGTGTCGCGGTCGACGCTGACCATATTCAGCGATTTTTTCACGTCCGCGGAGAGCGCTTTCTGCAGCATGGCGGGCGAGATCTTGCAGTCGGTGGTGACGAACATGAGCATGGTCGCCATATTCGGGCAGATCATCCCCACGCCCTTGGCGATGGCGCCGATGCGGCATTCCTTGCCGCCCGCGCGGAACCGGAAGGCGATCTCTTTGGAAACGGTATCCGTCGTCATGATGGCTTCCGCCGCCGCGGTGCTGCCGTCCGCGTCCCCGTTCAGCCCCGCGCAGAGCGCCTGCATGCCGCCCGCGACGGGCTCCAGGGAAAGCTTCTGCCCGATGACGCCCGTGGAGGCGACGACGACGTCCTCTGCGGGAATGCCCGTATGCGCTTCCACGAGCTTACACATGCCTTCCGCAATGCGCTCGCCCCCTTCGTTGCAGGTGTTGGCGTTGCCGCTGTTGACGATGACCGCCCGGGCATAGCCGTCCTTCACGTGTTCTTTGGTGACGAGGATGGGCGCGCCCTTGACGAGGTTGGTGGTATAGACGCACGCCGTCGCGCAGCGCACGTCGGCGACGATGAGCGCGAGGTCCTTCTTGCTCTTGTTTTTGCGGATCCCGCAATGCACGCCGTTCGCGCGGAACCCGAGGGGCGCGCAGACGCCCCCTTCGATCTTAGTTATCATGTATCCGATTTTCCTGATTTTACTGATTATATCATACTCCCGCGCCTTCGTCAAGCCCTTTGCCCTCATCCAGGCCGAGCGCGAGGTTCATATTCTGTACGGCGGCGCCGGAAGCGCCCTTGCCGAGGTTGTCAAAGCACGCCGTGAGGAGCGCCTGCTCCTCGTTTCCGTTGACGAAGATCTGCATCCGGTTGCTGCCGACGAGCGTGTTTGCGGCGATATAACCGTCTTCCGACCGGGAAACGGAAAGAAACCGGCTGCCCGCATACTGCGCGCGGTACAGCTCCTCCAGGGAAGCGACGCTCGTCCCCGCGCGGAGATCGCACAAAAAAACGGGAACGCTCACGCTCATACCGCTGTAAAAATCGCAGATATACGGGTTGAAGACGGGCTTCCTCTTCAGCCCGCTCACCTGCATCATCTCCGGGATGTGCTTGTGCGAGAGGCCGAGCGCGTACAGGCGCGGCGTTTTCAGCGATGCGTCCCGCTCCGCCGCCTCATATTGCGCGATGCCCTTGTTACCCGCCCCGGAATAGCCGCTCACCGCATGGCAGACGAAGCGCGTTTCCGCCGACGCGACGCCGGAGGCGATCAGCGGATAGACGAGCGCCAGAAACCCGCTCGCATAACAGCCCGGGTTGGCGATGCGCTTGCTGCTGCGGATACGCGCGCGGTGGGCGGCGGACAGTTCGGCAAACCCGTATGCCCAGCCCTCCGCCGTGCGGTGCGCCGTGGACGCGTCGATGACGACGGTCGCGGGATTTTCCACAAAGGCGGCAGCTTCCCGCGCCGCGTCGTCGGGCAGGCACAAAAAGACGACGTCCGCATCGTTCATCGCCTCTTTGCGGGCGGCGGGATCCTTGCGGAAACGTTCGGAAAGCGAGATGACCGAAACGTCATCCCGCTTTTCCAGCCGCTCGTAAATGCGCAGGCCCGTGGTGCCCGCCTTTCCGTCGATAAATACGCGTATCATTATTTGAGTTTGTGCTGCGCGAGCATCGCCCGCACCTTAACGGGCAGGCCGAAGAGGTTGATGAATCCTTCCGAATCCTTCTGGCTGTACGCGCCGCCGTCGTCGTCGAAGGTGGCGATGTTTTCGCTGTACAGGGAGTACGGCGAGGTCATGCCGGCGTTGGTGACGTTGCCCTTGTAGATGCGCAGTTTCACGTCGCCCGTGACCGTCTTCTGCGTCTCGCTGACGAAGGCGGAAAGCGCCTCGCGCAGGGGCGTGAACCACAGCCCGTCGTAGACGAGCTCGCCGAATTTGATGGCGACGTGCTGCTTGAAGTGCTGCGTCTGCTTGTCCAGGCAGATCATTTCCAGCATCTGATGCGCCGCGTAGAGAATGCTGCCGCCCGGCGTCTCGTACACCCCGCGCGACTTCATGCCGACGAGGCGGTTTTCCACCATATCCACGAGCCCGACGCCGTTTTCGCCGCCCACCTTGTTGAGCGTTTCCATGAGCTCCACCGCGCCCATCGCCTTGCCGTCGACGGCGGTCGGGATGCCCTTCTCGAAGTGGATGGTGATATAGGTCGGCTTGTCGGGCGCCTGCACGGGAGACACGCCGAGTTCGAGGAACCCGGGCTTTTCATACTGCGGCTCGTTGGCGGGATCTTCGAGGTCCAGCCCCTCGTGGGAGAGATGCCACAGATTTTTATCCTTGGAATAGTTGGTCTCGCGGCTGATCTTGAGCGGGATCTGATGCGCTTCCGCGTATTCGATCTCCTCCTCGCGGCTCTTGAGATCCCAGATGCGCCAGGGCGCGATGATCTTCATCTCGGGCGCAAACGCCTTGATGGTGAGCTCGAAGCGCACCTGATCGTTGCCCTTGCCCGTGCAGCCGTGGCAGATGGCGTCCGCCCCTTCCTTCTTGGCGATGTCCACGATCGCCTTGGCGATGACGGGACGCGCAAACGAAGTGCCGAGCAGATACATATCCTCATACTTCGCCCCCGCCTGCACGGTGGGGAAAATGTAATCCTCGATAAATTCCTTTTTGAGATCGAGCACGTAAAGTTTGGAGGCGCCCGTCTTTTTTGCCTTTTCCTCGAGCCCCTCGAGCTCGGTGCCCTGCCCGACGTCGCCGGAAACCGCGATGACCTCGCAGTTATCGTAATTTTCTTTCAGCCAGGGGATGATGATGGAGGTATCCAGCCCCCCGGAATAGGCGAGTACGACCTTCTTGATCTTCTTTTCCATATAATTTCCTTCCTTTGCGTTGAATTCCAAAGCGTATTATACCCGCTCTGCGCGGACAAGTCAAGCAATTTTATGCAAAAAGTACAAATTTTTCGGCGATTATTTGTATATTTCTTTTTATTTTTATTTTTTATTCAGCAATTATGCGTTTCCGCCGTCGGAAAAAACAAGCGCGCACAGCGTACACAGCTCCCCGCCGGAGACGGCGTAAACAAAGCTTTCCGCCCCCGCATCGCGGCGGAGCAGCACGATCTCCGACCCCGCGCGGATCTGTTTCGCATAAGAGATGCGGAAGCCCTTGAGCGGGCGGGCGGAAAGTTCTTCCATGGAAAAACAATCGAGGAAGAGGTCGAGATAGCGCGCGTTGTTGACGTGCAGGAAATGATCGCACAGGGAAGGCGTTGCCTGAAGGCGGCGCACCTCCCGCTCGCTGCCGTCCGGCTTTTCCACTTTGAACGTGCCGGAAAGCGCCTTTTCGGGATTGTACGGGCAGGACGCGTGCGCGTTCAGCTTGTCCGGCGTGAGCAGCGCCATGTTTTTGAGGTCGACGAGGCACCAGCGCGAAGCGGCAGCCGCACAGACCTCCCCCTTCTCGTCCGTCAGGCGGTAATCGCGCTCGAAGATGACGTGGCGGGGCGGCAGCGGCCAGGTGCCGACTTCGACCTTCTCCCCCACGCGCACGGGGCGCAGGAACTCACAGCAGGTCGCCACGACCAGAAACCCGTAGCCGAGCGGCTTTAAGTCGCCGTAGCCGAAGCCGAGCTCGTCCGCGCTCGTACTCGCCGCGTCCTGCGCGAAGGCGAGGAAGGAAGAAGGTTTCAGCACATCCTGAAAATCGACGTCCGAATAGCGGACGTCGAACGATCTTTTATGACAGTATCCGTTCATGACCCCATTATAGCAGGAACGCCCGCCTTTGTCAACCGCTTGCGGCGGATGCGAGAAAGGCAAGCGCGCCCCGCGCGATGGCCGCGGCGAGCTTTTTCTGATAGCCGCGCGTGACGAGCAGCGCCTCGTCCTGCGCGTTGGACAAAAAGCCGCCCTCGACGATGACGGAGGGATAATCGCTGCAGTTGAGGATGAAGTAATCGCCTGCCAGCGGACTGCTCTTTTTCACGCATTCCTCCATCCCGTTGAGCGAATCCTGGATCATGCAGGCGAGCGCCTGCGAGCGCTCCGACCCCGCGCGGAAAAACACCTGTCCGCCCCGCCGCGCGGAGGAAGAAAAGAAATTCTGATGCACGGAAATGACGAGCGCGGGCGCGGCGGAGGCGATGATCTCCGCCCGCTTCTGCATATCCCGCTTCTTATAGCCGGGCGCGGCGGTACCGTACAGCCCCGCTTCGGTCAGGCGCGTCTGCACCACCTGAAAGCCCGCTTCTTCCAATTCCTGCCCGAGATAGCGCGAGACGGCGAGGTTGATGTCGCTTTCCGCCATGCCCGTCTTGACGCCCGTGACGCCGCCGTCGATCCCGCCGTGGCCCGCGTCGATGACCACGGTCAGGCGATGCGCCTCCGCCGCCGTGCGGGCGAGCGCGAAAAAGCAGACGGCAAACGTGAGGAGCACGGCGAGCGCCACCGCGGCAAATCCCAGCGCCACGCGGTTGCGTATGAAAAACCCTTTCATACCTATATCGTATGAAAGGCAGGCGGAAAATATCCTGATCTGCATGCAAAAGCGCCCCGGACAAGCCGGAGCGCCCCTGTTTATACCGTTTTATCCCCGCTTGGAGCGGCAATACTCGTCAATGGCGGAAGCCGCGGTCTTGCCGGCTCCCATGGCGAGGATGACCGTCGCCGAGCCCGTCACGGCGTCTCCGCCCGCAAACACGCCCGCAAGCGACGTCTGCCCTCTCTCGTCCGCGGCGATCTCCCCGCGCGGTTTCGTTTCCAATCCGTCCGTCGTCTTTTTGATGAGCGGATTGGGCGAGGTGCCGAGCGCCATGATGACGCAGTCGCAGGCGAGCGTAAACGCGCTCCCTTCGACGGGCACGGGGCGTCGCCTCCCGGAGGCATCCGGCTCCCCGAGCTGCATGCGGATGCAGCGCATCCCCGTGACGTTATCCTCCCCGTCCGTCACGATCTCCTCGGGATTGGTGAGGAAGCGGAAGACGACGCCTTCCTCCTCCGCGTGCTCGACTTCCTCCGCGCGGGCGGGGAGCTCCTCCCTGCCGCGGCGGTAGACGACCGTCACTTCCTCCGCGCCCAGGCGCATGGCGCTGCGCGCCGCGTCCATCGCCACGTTGCCGCCGCCCACGACGGCGACCTTTTTGGCGTGCAGGACGGGCGTCGCGCTCCCTTCGCGGTACGCCTTCATGAGATTGCTGCGCGTGAGGTATTCGTTGGCGGAAAACACGCCCTTCGCGTTCTCCCCCGGGATGCCCATAAAGCGGGGCAGCCCCGCGCCCGTGCCGAGAAAGACGGCGTCGTATTCTTCCAGCAGTTCTTCCACCGTGAGCGTGCGCCCGATGACCATATTGGTGAGAAAGGTGACGCCGAGCGCCTTGAGCTGCCCGACTTCCTGCTCCACGATGGCCTTGGGAAGGCGGAATTCGGGGATGCCGTAGACGAGCACGCCGCCCGCAACGTGCAGCGCCTCGTAGACGGTGACCGCATACCCGAGCTTTGCGAGGTCTCCCGCGCAAGCGAGCCCCGCCGGCCCGGACCCGACCACGGCGACCTTATGCCCGTTGGGCTGCGGCCGTTTCACCGCCCCGCCGCCGTGCAGATTGTACCAGTCGGCGACGAAGCGCTCCAGCCGCCCGATGGCGACGGGTTCGCCCTTGATGCCGCGCGTACACTTGCCTTCGCACTGCGTCTCCTGCGGGCAGACCCTGCCGCAGACGGCAGGCAGCGAGGAGGAATCACGGATGATCTCGTATGCGCCCGCAAAGTCCCCCTCCGCCACGCGGGCGATGAATTCGGGGATGCGGATGCGCACGGGACAGCCCGCGATGCACGGCTTGTTCTTGCAATTCAGGCAGCGTTTCGCCTCCTCGACGGCCGTTTCCGCCGTATATCCGAGCGCGACTTCCCGGAAATTGCGGCGGCGCTCGGCGGGATCCTGCACGGGCATCGGATGCTTTTTCGGGTCCATATTGAACTTGGGCATCTCACGTCACCTCCTTTTTGTAAAGGTTGCAATGCGCCTCGCGCGCCTCCCGTTCAAATTCCGCATACAGGCGGGAGCGCTTGATCGCCTCGTCAAAGTCGATGAGGTGCGCGTCGAAATCCGGCCCGTCCACGCAGGCGAACTTCGTTTCGCCGCCCACGGTGACGCGGCAGCCGCCGCACATCCCCGTGCCGTCCACCATGATGGGGTTCATGCTGGCGACCGTCTTCACGCCGTACGGCTTGGTCGCCTGCGCCACGAACTTCATCATGACGAGCGGGCCGATGGTGATGACTTCGTCAAACGCCGCCCCCGCCTCCAGAAGCCGGCCGAGGGGAAGGCAGACGTTGCCCTTCTCCCCATAGCTGCCGTCGTCCGTCATCATATGAAATTCGTCCGAACAGGCGCGGAACTCCCGCTCGAGAATGACGAGATCCTTGTTCCGGAAGCCGACGATGCTCGTCACGCGGGTGCCCTGCGCGTGCAGCGCGCGCGCCACGGGCAGGGCGATGGCGCATCCCACGCCGCCGCCCACGACGGCGACGTTTTTGAGCCCCGCGATCTTCGTCGGCTCGCCGAGCGGCCCCACGAAATCGGAGAGACGATCGCCTTCTCGCTTTTCATTGAGCGCCATCGTGGTTGCGCCGACGACCTGGAAGATGATCTCCACCCCGCCGGTCGCCGCGTCCGTTCCCGCCACGGTGAGCGGGATGCGCTCCCCTTCCCCGTCCACGCGCAGGATGACGAACTGCCCCGCGCGCGCCTTGCGGGCGACGAAGGGCGCTTCCACCACCATGCGCGTTACGGTCGGATGCAGGCTTTCCCTTTTGAGGATCCGGTACATTGTTTCTCCCTCCGTGATGTGATTATCCTTCATTATATAACGGAACGCGCGGTTTGTCAATCGCGTCGCGGAATTATTTTATAAATTTTCCGTATTTTATGCTGCATTATGCGGAAAATCCTGCATAAATTACCGTTTCAAGCGTAAATACGCGCATGCCGCGCCGCAGCGGACGTTCCGCCGCCTGTCACAAAAGAGCGTGACAAAATCCTTGACCTTTTCTGCATTTTTTGCTATAATGGCAAAGGTTTGTAAAAAAACTAATCAATGAAATTGGAGAGTAACAATGCAGAACGTGAAGATCGTGACCGATTCGAACAGCGGCATCACGCAGGCAGAAGCGGAGAAACTGGGAATCTCCGTGGTGCCGATGCCCTTTCTGATCGACGGCGAAACGTACTTTGAGGATATCAACCTCACACAAGAAGAGTTTTACGCGCACCTGAAGGAGGATGCGAACGTCTCGACGTCGCAGCCCGCTATCGGCGACTTGACCGACCTTTGGGACCGCCTGCTCGAAGACGAGGACGCACAGATCGTGCATATCCCCATGTCGAGCGGGCTTTCCGAATCCTGCCATACGGCGCAGGCGCTCGCCCGCGACTACGGCGGCAGAGTGCACGTGGTGGACAACCAGCGCATCTCCATCACGCAGAAGGAGAGCGTGCGCGACGCGCTGCTCCTTGCCTCCCGCGGGTGCTCGGCCGCGGAGATCAAAAATTACCTCGAGACGACCGCGCGGGAGAGCAGCATCTACATCACCCTGGAAACGCTCAAATACCTGAAAAAAGGCGGGCGGCTCACCCCTGCCGCGGCGCTCATCGGCACCCTGTTGCGCATCAAGCCCGTCCTGCAGATCCAGGGCGCCAAGCTGGACGCCTTCCGCAAAGTGACGAGCGTCAAAGCCGCCAAAAAGGTGATGATCGACGCCGTCCGCAGCGACGCGGAAACGCGCTTTGCCGCCCTGCGCAAAAAAGGCGAACTCGAACTCGCCATCGCGCACACCGCGAACGCAGAGGAAGCCGCGGTCTTTGCCGAGGAACTTCGGCAGGCGTTCCCCGATATCCCCTTGCGCGACGTCGACCCGCTCTCGCTGAGCGTCGCCTGCCACATCGGTCCCGGAGCACTCGCCTGCGGGCTCACGCACATCCTGAAATAAAAGATCCCCGCGCCCTTACGGCGCGGGTCTTTCATTCTTCCAGAAGTTTGAGAAGCTGCGGGATATCCGCGCTCGTCAGAAGATTGCAGATGGCGCCCTTCCCGTCGGTGACGATGACGGCGTTGAGCTTCCTGTTGGCGGAAAACGCGTCGATCGCCTCCTGCACGGCGTCGTCTTCCGACAATACCTTATAATACCGGAAGAGATCTTCGTCGGAGAGCATCTCCCCGCAAGGCGTCTTTAAAAACGCGTCCGCGCCCCGCCCGCTTTTGACCGCCTTGCCCAGCTCGCGTACGATGCGGCGGTTGTTGAGCATGCCGACGATGCGCTCCCCGCGGTAGACGGGCAAATTGGAAAATCCGCTCTCTGCAATGCGCACCACGGCGTCGGAAAGCGGCTTGTCCGCCCCGATGCCGACGAGCGCCTTGCGCTTTAACCGCTTCAGCTGCGGCGGGCGGCTGAGCAGGCGGGCGATCGAGCAGATCTCCCGCGTCGCATCGTCGCACGGCTCGGCGATGATGCGCTCTTTGGTGCTGTTGTGCACGATGGCGTTGCGCAGGCGCGCATAGGCGAGGAGTTCATCTTCAAACCGGCGCACCGTGGGATTGAAATCGGCGCAGCGCCGCACGAGGTCGGAAAACTGCGGGTTTCCCTTCCCCTTGTACAGCTCGCGCAGGCGGGCGTCGATCTCGTTATAGGCGGAGATAAATTCGATGGCGTTGCTCATGCCTGAAGTATAGCACAAATCGCGCGCAAATGCAAGGCTTAAAAGCCGTCCCGCCGGCGGGGTGCGATGCCGCGGCGGCGCGTCTCCACGAGGTGGTATTCCCGTTCCCGCTCCGGGCGGAAGATCGCGGGGCTTTCGGGCGAGGCAAACGCCAGCTCGCCCGCGGGATCGGCGGCCTGCGCGTACCCGTAAGCGCACAGGCAGACGGGCACCCCGTAAAAAAAGGCGGCGGCGCGGATCAGCGTCTGCTCGAGCGTCTCCGTAAGCGATTCGAAAATGCAGAGGATGAGATCGGCACCGCAGTCGGAAAGCGTCTCGAGAACGCGGGGAAAATACAGATCCTCGGCGACGACGACGCCGAGCTTGCCCGCGCGCGTATCGTATACCTTGACGTACGCCCCGCAGCTGTAGGACCCGCCGTCGACGCGGTTGAGCATATCCGAAACGCCGAGGATGCGGCCGCGGTCGGCGACGACCGCCGACTTGTGCCGCGTTCCCCGCGCCACCGTATAACAGCCGCTGACGACGACGTTCTGCCGCGTCTTGGAGCAGAGCGCCGCATCCTCGAAGAGGGACGTCTCCCCCTTGAGCTCGCGCTCGTAATTCACCTCCCCCAGCCCGCGAAAGGAAAAACAGACGATATCCGCACTCACGTCCGCATGATTTTCTTCAAACTCTCCCAGCGTCCCGTCGCTGACAAAACAGATGCGCATGCCTCTTCTCCCCGTCGCCGCCGACTCTGCTACACCTCATCATATCCGACAGCGTGAAAAAATGTGCATTCCGCCCGTTTTTCGGGAAAACGAGAAAAAACCGCCGATTTCTCGGCGGTTTTTACATAATATGTCACAAATAATACTATGTTTACTTTATTTTTTCTGCATCCGAAGCGGCAACCTCCGCGCTTTCCGCCTCCGCTGCGCCCTCTTCGGCTTCGTCTTTGCCCATCACTTTATCCGCAAGTTCGCGCGCGCCTTCCTGCGCCTTCTCGCTCACCTTCTTCAGCCCCATCATGAGTTTGATCATGAGGAACACGACGAGCGCGATGATGAGGAAGTCTATGATGGTCTGCAGGAAGTTGCCCCAATTCCACGTAAGCGCTTCCTGGATGACCGCCCCCGTCTCGTCGAGCACGGCGGGACGCAGCTCCACGCTGAGCTCCGCAATGCTGTTCTTGCCCATGGCGAGCGTGATGAGCGGCATGATGATGTCGTTCGTCAGCGACGTGACGATCTTGCCGAACGCGGCGCCGAGGATGACGCCGACTGCGAGATCGAGGATGTTCCCCTTGCTGATGAACTCCTTGAATTCGCGCAGGAACTTTGCGATGCGGCCCTCTTTCTTTTCCTTCTTCTGTTCTTCTGCCATTTCCTTCTCCTTTTATACGTTGTGTTTTCTTCCAAAAGCCGTGACCGCCTTTTTCAGCAGTTTCATGACGCGCCGCGGCGGAAATTTTTCCAGGCGGAACATCCAGTTGTCGCCCAGGATCCCCGGGCGGTTCATGCGCGACGCGTCGTCCGCGCAAAGCAGATCCTGTACGGGAATGACGGCGAGGCGCGCCTTGGAACAAAGCGCCAGCGCAATGAGCGCCGTGCAGAAACTCTTCGGCGATTCGTTCAGGGGAAGCGAAAGCCCCGCGTGTTCCATCTCCGCCGCCACGCGCGATTTGAAGAGGATATATTCCTCCGCACTGAGCGAACTTAAATATCCCGCGACGGTGGAATTGTCGTGCGTGCCCGTATAGATGACGCAGTTTTCCCCGATGTTGCTGGGCAGATACGTGTTGTCGGGATTGCCGTCGAAGGCAAAGAGGAGGATCTTCATCCCCGGGAAGCCCATCGTGCGGAGCAGCTGCTGGACGCTCTCGTCATAGTCGCCGAGATCCTCGGCGATGATGCGGCGCCGCTCTTCTTCCGAAAAAGAAGCAAACAGCTCCTTCTTGGGCCCGTCCTGCCAGGTCCCCGCGATGGCATTTTCCGCGCCGGCGTCCACCTCGTAATAACGGTCGAGCCCGCGGAAATGATCGATGCGCACGATGTTGTAGGTATCGAGCGCGGAAAGGAGGCGGCGGCGCCACCAGGCGATGCACGCCTCTTTATGCCCCTCCCAATCGTAGACGGGGTTGCCCCACAGCTGACCCGTGGCGCAGAAATAATCGGGCGGAACGCCCGCCACCTTTTTGGGGCTCAGATCCTCGTTGAGCCGGAAGAGCTGCGGATGCGCCCAGACGTCCGCGCTGTCGGCGGCGACGTAAAGCGGGATATCGCCGATGATGGAGACGCCGAGGCCGTTTGCATAGTCCCTGAGCCTGTTCCACTGACGGCGGAACTCGTACTGCAGGAACTGCCAGAACAGGTACTCCTCGTGATGACTCGTCCGCAGCGATTCGAGGGCGGCGGGATCGCGCCGCCTGATCTGCTCGGGCCAGGCGGAAAACCCGTCGCCGTACACCGTCTTTGCGGTCATGTAAAGCGCGTAATCTTCATATTCGCCCTGCTTCACGAAGGCGCGGAATCCCTCCCCGTCCAGGTTAAAGCGCGAAAACGCCCTGCGCAGCAGCGGATAGCGCGTCGCGTACAGCATGCCGTAATCGACGTTGCCCGCAGCGACTTCCGCCCCCTTGAGTTCGGCAGACGTCAAAAGCTTCTGCTTCTGCAGCGTTTCCAGGTCGATAAAATAGGGATTGCCCGAGTTGCAGGCGACCGAGCTGTACGGCGAATCGCCGTAGCCCGTCTGCACCAGGGGCAGGATCTGCCAATAACCGACGCCGCACTTTGCAAGTTTTTCCGCAAAGCGGTACGCCGCTTTTCCGAGCGAGCCGATGCCGTACTTCCCGGGCAGGGAAGAAATGTGGCACAGCACGCCCGCCTCTCTCCGATAGTCCGACATTTGTTTACTTCCTCAGCCACGCCGCCATCCTGCGGCATGCTTCCTCGGTTTCCGCCGCGTCGCCGAACGCCGTCAGGCGGAAATACCCTTCCCCGTTCCTTCCGAAGCCGCTTCCGGGAGTTCCCACCACGTTGGCTTCTTCCAGGAGACGGTCGAAAAATTCCCAGCTCGTCATGCCCTGCGGGCACTTCATCCAGAGATACGGAGAATTTTTCCCGCCCGTATACCAGATCCCGAGCGAATCCAGGCAGGCGGCGATGCAAGCCGCATTCTTGCGGTAATACGCGATATTTTCGCGGCATTCGCGCATCCCTTCTTCCGAAAAGACCGCCGCGGCCGCGCACTGCGTGACGTAGGATACGCCGTTGAATTTGGTCGACTGACGGCGCGCCCACAGCTTGTTGAGGGATACGCCCCCGCGCACGAGCGCCTTCGGCACGACGGTATAGCCGCAGCGAACGCCGGTAAAACCCGCCGTTTTACTCAGAGAGCAGAGCTCGATGGCGCATTCCTCGGCGCCCTCCACCTCGAAAATGCTGCGGCAGCAGGCGGGATCGGTGACGAAAAATTCATACGCCGCATCGTAAAGGATGACGGCGCCGCGCTCCCGCGCGTAGGAGACCCAGGCGGAAAGCTGCTCGCGCGTATAGGCGGCGCCCGTCGGGTTATTGGGGGAGCAGAGATAGACGATATCCGCCTTTACCGCGGGATCGGGCATGGGCAGAAAGCCGTTCTGCTCGTTGGCATTCAGATAGACGATCCTGCGGCCCGCCATCAGGTTGGTATCCACGTAGACGGGATAGACGGGATCGGGCACGAGGACAAGATTGTCTTCCCCGAAAATATCTAAAATGTTGCCGCAGTCCGACTTCGCCCCGTCGGAGACGAACACCTCGTCATAGTCCAGGCAGACGCCCTTTTCCCGGTAATATGCGCGGATGGCGTCCACCAGAAAGGCATAGCCGAAGTCGGGCCCGTAGCCTTTGAACGTCTCCTTGCGCGCCATATCGTCCGCCGCCGCATGCATGGCGCGGATGACGGCGGGCGCGAGCGGGCGCGTGACGTCGCCGATGCTCAGGCGGATGACCTTTTTTTCGGGATGCGCCGCCGCGTACGCTTTGGTCTTTTGGGCGACGGTGGCGAAGAGATACCCGTCTTTCAGCTGCAAAAAGTTGCGATTGATGTTCATTTCTTTCCCTTATGCTGCGTCTTTTCCGCGTGGCGCACGGCGTGGCGGACAAACTCGCGGAAAAGCGGATGCGCGTTGTTGGGACGCGACTTGAATTCGGGATGGAACTGCACGCCGACGAAGAAATCGTTGGCGGGCACTTCCACTGCCTCGCAGAGCGCCCCGTCGGGCGAGGTGCCCGCGATGAGCATGCCGTTTTTCTCGAAAACTTCGCGGTATTCGTTGTTGAATTCGAAGCGGTGGCGGTGGCGCTCCTGCACGAGATCCTTGCCGTAAGCCTCCTTCATGAGCGGCCCGATGACCTTGCAGGGATATGCCCCGAGGCGCATCGTCCCCCCCATCTTCACGCCGTACTGATCGGGCATGAGGTCGATGACGGAATGCTTGCCTTCGGGGTAAAATTCGGAAGAATTGGCGTCCTCGAAGCCGAGAACGGAGCGCGCGTACTCGATGACCGCGACCTGCATGCCGAGGCAGATGCCGAGATACGGGATATTATGCTCGCGCGCATAGCGGCAGGCGACGACCTTGCCTTCGATGCCGCGCGTGCCGAATCCGCCCGGAACGAGCACGCCGTCCACGTCCCCGAGCAGGGAAGCGACGTTCTTTCCGGTGAGCGTTTCGGTATCCACCCACTTGATCTCCACCTTAGCGTCCGTCTCGTACCCGCCGTGCGCGAGCGCTTCGGCGACGGAAAGGTACGCGTCGTGCAGCTGCACGTATTTGCCGCAGAGGGCGATCTTCACCGTCTTGCTGCGCGCGTGGATGCGGGCGAGCATCTCCTCCCATTCGCGAAGGTCGATGGTGCCCGGGTCGAGGTGCAGGATGCGGCAGACGATGGAGGAAAGATTGCTCTTTTCCAGCATCATGGGAGCTTCGTAAAGCACGGGAACGGTGAGGTTTTCGATGCAGCATTCGGGCTCGATGTTACAGAACATGGCGATCTTTTCGCGGATGCTGTCGGGCATTTTCTCGTCCACGCGCGCCACGATGATATCGGGCGCGATGCCCATCCCCTGCAGTTCCTTCACGGAGTGCTGCGTGGGCTTGCTCTTGAATTCGCAGGAACCCGAAATATAAGGGACGAGCGTGACGTGGATGAAGCAGCAATTCTCCCTGCCCACCTCGCGCGCGACCTGGCGGATGGCCTCGATGAACGGCTGGCTCTCGATGTCGCCGATGGTGCCGCCGATCTCGGTGATGACGACGTCGGCGCCCGTCGATTTGCCGACCTGATAGATGAACGACTTGATCTCGTTGGTGATGTGCGGGATGACCTGCACCGTCTGCCCGAGATATTCGCCGTTGCGCTCCTTGTTGAGCACGTTCCAGTAGACCTTCCCCGTGGTCAGATTGGAGAATTTATTGAGGTTTTCATCGATGAACCGCTCGTAATGGCCGAGGTCGAGGTCGGTCTCCGCCCCGTCCTCCGTCACGAACACTTCGCCGTGCTGATACGGGCTCATGGTGCCCGGGTCGATGTTGATGTAAGGGTCGAGCTTCTGCGAAGCGACCTTATAGCCGCGCATCTTGAGAAGGCGCCCCAAAGACGCCGCCGTGATGCCCTTGCCGAGTCCCGATACGACCCCGCCCGTTACAAAGATGTATTTCGTCATATATCTGCTCCTCACGCTGGGTTTTTCTTATGTCAGAGTTCCACTTCGCCCGTAAAGGAAAGCGCCGCTTCCCCCGTCATGAATACGCGGTCTTTTCCGACGCGGATCGTAAGATCGCCGCCCAGAAGACGCACCGCGATGTCCGACTCCGCCGCGCACCGTCCGTTCAAAACCGCCGCGACGGCCGCCGCGCACGCGCCCGTGCCGCAGGCGCGCGTTTCCCCGCTCCCGCGCTCCCAGACGCGCATAACAAGTTCATTCGCTCCCGCAACGCGCACGAATTCCGTATTCACGCGCGCGGGGAAGGCGGGATGATGCTCGAATGCGGGCCCCAAGGCCCGGAGATCCAGCGCCGCGGGGTCTTCCGCAAAGACGACGCAATGCGGATTGCCCATGGAGACGCAGGTGACGCGGTATTCCCGTCCGTTCACGGAAAGCGGCACGTTCACCGCGCGCTCCCCGGGGAAGTCCGCAGGGATCTCCTTCGGCGCAAGGACGGGTGCACCCATATCCACGGTGACGGAGGAGACCGCCCCCCCGTTCACGTGCAGAAAGAGCGTCTTGATGCCGCTCTTCGTCTCCACCGTGAGCGTTTGCTTTTTTATGCCGCCCCGTTCAAACAGATACTTCCCCACGCAGCGGATGGCATTGCCGCACATCATCCCCTCGCTGCCGTCCAGGTTGAACATGCGCATCCGCGCGTCCGCCCTGTCGCTGCTTAAGATGAGCACGATGCCGTCCCCGCCTACCGAACGATGACGGTCGGAGAGGCGCACCGCCGCGGCGGAAGGATCGCGGAGAGGCTGCTCCCTGCAATCAAAGAAGATATAATCGTTGCCGATGCCGTGCATCTTGTAAAACGTCCGCAGCATACCGCCTCCCCCGCATTCCGCCCCTCCGCAGGGATGCGGCGGGGCGTTGTTTGCTGAATGATCAATCAAGTTTTAAATACGCGTCGCGCTCCGCACCGACGGAAACGTAGGTGATCTTGCATTCGCAGAGCTTCTCCAGAAGGCGGATGTAGTCGAGCGCCTCCTTGGGAAGATCGGACGCCTTGCGGCAGGAAGAAATGTCGCAGTTCCAGCCCTTCACCTGCTCAAAGACGGGTCTGCACTCGTCGAGCACGTCGGTAAAGGGGAACTCATGGATGATCTTGCCGTTGAGTTCGTACGCCGTGCAGATCTCCAGCTCCTCGTGCCCGGAGAGGACGTCGAGCTTGGTGAGCGCGATCTCGTCCGCGCCCTGGCAGCGGATGCCGTAACGGGACGCCACCGCGTCGAAGGGCCCCACGCGGCGGGGCCTGCCCGTCGCGGCGCCGTACTCGCCGCCCGCCTTGCGGAGTTTTTCCGCCTTTTCGCCGAAGTATTCCGCCGTGAACGGGCCTTCGCCCACGCAGGTGGAATACGCCTTCATGATGCCGATGGAGCGGTCGATCTTGAGATGCGGCACGCCCGCGCCGATGGGCGCGTACGCCGCGATGGTCGAAGAACTCGACGTATAGGGATAAATGCCGAAGTCGATGTCGCGCAGGGCGCCGAGCTGCGCCTCGAACATGATCTTCTTGCCTTCTTTGTTGGCTTTGTCGAGGTACAGCCCCGTATCGCAGATGTACTCTTTGAACGGCTCGCCGTACGTTTTGAAGTATTCGATCATCTCCTCCGCCGTGACGGGTTCGTGCTTGTATCCGCCGACGATGGTGAGATTTTTCCATTCCACGATATCCTTCACGCGCTTATAGAGAAGGTCGGGATTGAGCAGTTCCCCCATGCGGAACGCCTTCTTCATGTATTTGTCCGCATAGACGGGCGCGATGCCGCGGCGGGTGGAGCCGAACTTCTTATCGGCAAGGCGCTCCTCTTCCAGGCAATCCAGAAGCACGTGATACGGCATGGTAATGACGGCTTTATCGCTGATCTTGAGGTTTTCCGGCGTGACGGAGATGCCCTTTTCGCGCAGACGGCCGATCTCCTCGGTGAGATGGCGGATATCGATGACCATGCCGTTGCCGAGCACGTTGACGACGTCCTCGCGCAGGATGCCGGAGGGCAGAAGATTCAGGATGAACTTCCCCTTCTCGTTGATGACGGTGTGCCCCGCATTGTTGCCGCCCTGATAGCGGCAGACGACGTCGTAGTCGCGGGAGAGAAGATCGACCATCCTGCCCTTGCCTTCGTCCCCCCAGTTGATTCCGCAGATCGATGTAAGCATAGTTCCTCCTCCGTATGGCGGGATCCGACGCACGCCCTTTTCCGCCCCCAAAAAAATACACACTATTATATAACGAAACGCGCGCGATTGTCAAGCCCTGCACCGATTTTTTCCCCCGCGCTTTTTTTGTTTTGCGAGGCTAAAAAACGCAAAGATTTTACACTTTTATTGCAAATTTTTCACACGAAAAAGATTGACAATTTCCCCCAAAAGCGAGTAAAATGGAGAAAACGCCCGCAAGAACATCTGCGCGGGCGGACGGGGCGGACGCCCCGAAACGATCTGTAGGGAGGATACAATTATGTTTTGCAGAGATTGCGGTGAAAAACTCACGCTCCGTTTCCTGGAAAACGAAGGACTTGTCCCCTATTGCCCCAAGTGCGAAAGCTTTAAATTCCCCTATTTCCCCGTCGCCGTGTCGATGACCGTCACCAACCGGGCGGAGGATAAGGTCCTGCTCGCCAAACATGCGGGGGAAGAGGAGTTTACCCTGCTCGCCGGCTACATCAAAAAGGGAGAGACTGCCGAAAAGGCCATCCCCCGCGAACTGCGCGAGGAGACGAAACTGACGGCGATCAAATGGCGGTACTACGGCTCCCGCTATCACGAAGAAAAGGATGTTCTCATGCTCAACTTTATCGTGACCGCGGAAGAAGGCCCCGTCACCCTCAAGGAAGACGAATTGCAGGAAGTGCGCTGGTGCACCCCCGCCGAGGCGCGGGAACTCGTGCGCAAAAATTCCACGGCGGAATATTTCCTTTCGGGCGCGCTGGAAACGCTCGGCAAGAAAAAATGATCCGGACAAGTCCTTTTCCCCTGCGCTTTGCGCGCGGGGGAATTTTTTTACAAAACCAACGGGGCCGCTATGCAGCCCCGTTGGTTTGTTCCGTTGATGGGAAATTCTTATGCGAGCATGCCACCGTAGCGCGCAGCCAAGGTACAGATCTCCTCTACCGTGATGAGCCCCTTCCCCACGGCGATTTTCAGGTATTCCCCGTTCACCGCCTCAAACAGTTCTTCACTCACGGGGCACAGCGCGTTCAGCTCCTCGTACGTATACAGCCCGTACTCCTCGATGTCCGCCTGCATCTGCGCCTCGTCGTAGGCGAGCGTTTCCGCATCTACTTCAAAAATATTGAACAGCCCTTCGATCCCGCCCGGCATCGACAGCATCCCGTTCACAAAATAGCACAGATGCCCGTACGTCACGGGGCTGTACGCCGCCCTCTCTTCCGACGCGATCTCCACGCCGACGAGCGTGACTTCCGTCAGGCCGTCCGCACCCTGCTTCAAAAAACTGTGCCCTATGTATTCCGCCGCGTCCGCGTCCAGATACACGTACTCGTTGAGCCCGACGTCGAAGAACCCGTGTTCGGAGATGACCTCCACCGTGCTCCCGTCCGAGAAGGTGAGTCGGATCACCTCGTACACCGCCGCGGGATCGCTGTCGATGAAGATGACGGGCGCCGCATCGTACGTCCCCGTGTACATGTTCCATACGAGCAGCTGTTCCTCCCCCGTCAGATCCTCCACCGCCTTTTGGCTGCCGTCTGCCAGCGTGATCAGCGTCCCTTCCGCAACGCAGGTCTCCGGCTGATATACGGCCGTGAAAAACAACTGATCACCATATATAGCGGCTGGCAAGACATTATAAATTGTGACTGTTTTTTCTGTATAGCATGTATAGATGCTTTTATCATTCAACTGGAAATAGGCATAGTATTTGCGCCATTCCACAAAGGTATACCCCTCGATATCGGGAGCCGTGACCTGTGTGCCATATGTAGGATGTGGTTGATCGTAAACCATTTCCACGGTCGACCCGTCCACAATCTCGGTATCTGCAATATATGTCTGAATTGTCAATGTCCATCGCATAGGGGACCACTGTGCATAAAGATTCAAATCTTGTGTTCCTGTAAAAACATCGGTATCCCCATTATAATATATATTTCCATTGGAATCATAATAATAACTAAACGTATAACCTGTTCGATTCGGATAATCGATTTTCGGCATCTCATCGCCCGTCTTTACATAAACAATTTCCGTTCCGTTTACTCCTCCGGCGAAATTAAAATGAATCGCTTTATACACCAATCTTAACGAATTGTAAACATTCAACCTGCCTCCCGTAGAACACATGTCTGAAAGCGCAGCAATTTCATCCACACCGTCCAAAATAACCGTTTTTAATTCTTCTACTGACAAATCGGAGGCAACGCTTTTGATCAAAGCAGCCGTCCCCGCAACCAATGGAGTGGAAAATGAAGTTCCATATGCACCGCTACTGTATCCATTTTCATTGTTTGTGCTGACCATTTCCGTCCCTGGTGCAAATAAATTTACTGTATTCGCCCCATAACAGGATCCGAGAAAACCTTCCCAATCTACTTGTTCCGCGCAGAGATCGCTATTTGCCTTTGTTCCCCCAACGGATATGACATTGTTACAAATTGGCATAAGAGCTCCCGGAATGGATGGAGTTGAGGAGCCCTTATTTCCTGCTGAAGCCACAACAAGTCCATTGTAATTATTTATAGCATTTGCCATAATATACAAACCTTCTATCATATCTGAGTCGATTGTCCCCTCTTCAAATCCAAAATTTCCACTGCAATTCAATATCGCTATATTGTTCTGTATCGCATATGTCAATGCTGCGACAAATATATTGCACCACCATTTATCAATTTTTATAGGCACAAGTTTGACTCCAGGACATACGGCATTGACTAACCCTGCGACCATAGTTCCGTGTCCGTCGACATCTTCTGTATTGTTATCATATTCAATTTGTTCAGAAATGCTTGCATTGCTAAAAAAATGTATTCCGGTCCCTACATTCAATTCATCATGTTCGGCGATCCCTGAATCAATAATTCCAACCGCAACTTCTTCCTGACCTAATGTTGAAACGATTTCTTGCGCTTCCAACGCCTCAATACGCTCCAATCCCCATTGATTCCAATAATCTTCTTGAGTATAGTAGCTTCTTGTCGCCTCTCTAAAATCTTTTTCTTCTGCAACTCCCGCAGAATCAGTTGCAATCTTATAATTAGGACAAACAAATTTAATTCCGTCAACAGCATATAATGCAGAAATAGCATCATGAATATATTCTACGCCGCACTCTTTCGGCAAACCAATTTGAAAAATCTGCCGAAAATTATCCTTATCCAAATATTTTAGAGTTTCAATACCTCCTTCGATTGCTGTCAAATCCGTTATATATGTCTTTTCAAAATCACCAAAAAATGCATCAGTATGTATTTTATTTACCTCACTGTGATATTTATCTACAACGATCAGCAAACTTTCGACATCAATATCATCTGTTAAATCGCTATTCCATTCCCAATAAACCTTTTGTTCACACGGAACAACTGACTCTGCAAAAACATGAACTACACCAACATTGATAAAAACCAAAAAAGTACAAATCAAAACAAACAAAACAATAGGTTTACATTCAAATAATTTCTTCATCATAAATCTCTCCTAAATAAATATTTACTTTGTTTTGGTTTCCTTGTAACCATCATCGACTCCGTAGCGAGGCAAACAAGACTGCACATGATCGAAGCGAGAGAGTAGCCTCCCGTATTGTTCCACAACATCTTTGGGGGCGTCGTGATCCAGCACTCCGAGCGTATACAGCGGGGAAGCAGCTTCCTCTCCGCTCTTAAATGCATGATAGCTGACCCATGTGACAGACGGCCCTGCGGCGAATCCCGCAAAATCGTCCGCGGTAAAGATACGGCCTGCATACGCCCGATCGATCTGTACCGTATAAGAGCCGAAAAAACTCAGCCAGGAATCCGGGATCTCCTCCAACGCTTCCTTTTCTTCCATAGGATAATGCCGCGTCTCGTAATCATACGTATTCTCCCACGCATAGTCGACGATGTCCATACCCGACAAGGCTTCCGGAAGCTCTTCGCGCGGCCCTTCCGCCGTGATCACATAGAACCCGATCGTGGTGATCCGGCTTTCGCCCGAAACGGGATCGCGATACGTCGTCCACGCGCTGACCCCCTCCACGGGAATGACCTCGGCAACGGAAACGGGCGCAAGATCTTCCGCCGTCAGCGGCCCGTCCAGCAGGGTCTCCCGAACGCCGACAAAATACCCGCCGCGATCCGCCGCGAGCTGCCATTCACGCGGCATTTTATACGGCTGCACTTCCTCCACAAAGTCAAAGGTGTACAGCTTTGTCATGGCATACGCCCATTCTTCCACGCCGGAAGTTTTCAGCGTGAGCAGATATTCGGTAAAGGCATCGCAGCGATACGTCTCCTCGATCTCCGCTGCCTCGACCGGCAAAAAGTCCTCTGCCGTAAGCGCCGCCTCGTCCGGCCCGATCCGGACATAAAGCCGATCCGTCGCATACGCCGCGTCTCCGTTCAGCCAATCGATCCCGATAAGTTTTTTGAACGCATATTCAACGTCGAGAAGTTCCTCTTGCGTCAGATCATTCTCTGCGATAAGTTCCGCAAGCGCTTCCTGCAATTCGGAAACGCCGCCTTGCAGCTGCTGGTTTTCCTGCAGCAATTCCTCGTTCCGCTGCGTCAGTTCGTCCAGCTGTTTTTGCAGATCGCCCGTTTCCCCGCCGCAGGCGGTCATCAGCACCATCGCCCCCGCCATCACTGCCGCAAACAATACGCTGAATAGTTTTTTCATATCAGTTTCCTCCTGTATGAAGTGTTTCTTTGTTATGATTATATCATACGGCATCTTCCATTTCAATAGAAATTCATAAAAAAATGGTACAATTTGACAAATAATCGTTACAGATTGCATTTTTCAGGAAAAACAAAAAACGGAGCCGAAAATCGGCCCTCGTTATCCGCTGTGTCGGGATCCGGTTCCTTCTGCGGGAAAAAATCGATATTGGGAAGATTTGATAAAACCGCGGGATCATCCGCCCGTTTTCTCTTACCTGAAAAAAGCCCTCCGCACAAAATGCGGAGGGCTTTTTCGGCGTCAATTCTTCTTTTCGAAGCTGTCGCAACAGGTGCACGGTTCCGTAGAGCAATTGCCGACGTGGATCTTGTCGAGCATGCAGCTCATGCCGTCGCGGTTGAAGCGGCAGTCGCAAACGCCGCAGGAAACGCCTTTGTTGACCGTCTTTTCCATAAACAATCTTCCTCCTTCCCCTTCAGTATGCGCACGCTGCCGGAAATTATAAGCCGTCGCGCAGAAAACCCCCTTGACAAACGCGCGCATTTCGGATAAAATAAAGACAAGGAGGACGACCATGAAAGTCATATTACTTGCAGACGTAAAAGGCAGCGGAAAAAAAGGCGACGTCATCGACGTATCCGACGGTTACGCCCAGAACTTCCTCTTGAAAAAGAAACTCGCCGCGGTCGCCACCGCCTCGGGCATCAACGAGGTCGAGCAAAAACGCACCGCGGAAGCCTATCACCGCGCGGAAACCATCAAAGCACTCAAGGAACTCGCCGCCAGGCTCAACGGCGCCAAAGCGACGGTCGCCATCAAAGTGGGCGAAAACGGCAAAGTGTTCGGCTCGGTCACCACGGCGCACGTCGCGGCGGCCCTCTCCGAACTCGGCTTTGAGGTAGATAAAAAGAAGATCGTTTTAAAGAGCGCCATCAAAACGGTGGGCACCTTTGAGGCGGAAGTGCGCCTGATGGAAGGCGTAAGCGCCAAGGTTTCCGTCACCGTAGTGCCCGCATAAGAGGAAAAACCGCGAGGGGGAACGCATGCGTCCCCCCTTTTTCTCGTTTTATCATATATTATGTCACGCATAATACTACGCAAATATCTTTTTATATCGCAAAAGAGGCGGAAATCACCGCCTCTTTTCTGTTTTATGCCCGTCAGGGCAAGTTGATCTCATACAATTCCTTATCGGGAAGTTTCTGCGTGGAGTCGGAAACGAATTTCTGCACGGCGACAGCCCCCTTCTCCACGGCGATGTTGACGCCCGCACCCGCAACGCAGCCGCCGGGACAGCCCATCCCCTCGATGAGGCAGCCGTTCTTTTTGCCGGCTTTGGCGAGCATGAGCACTTTTCTGCAATCGGAAAGCCCTTCCGCATGCTCGATCCTGACTTCCACGTCCGGGTAATATTCCTTGACGCACGCCTCGATCGCCGCGGCGACGCCGCCGGCGACGCCGTATCCCCTGCCCGCCGCCGTAGCGTCGTGGATGGGTTCCTCCTTCTCGTACGTCGAAAAATCGATGCCGCGCACCGCGAACATCGCGGCGAGCTCCTCAAAGGTGATGACGAAGTCGACGTCGCTGCGCACGCTGCGGCGGGACGCCTCCAGCTTTTTCGCCGCGCACGGGCCGATGAACACCACGCGCGCATCCGGCAGCTTCTGCTTGATGGAGCGCGCGGTCGCCACCATGGGCGTCAGGGCGCTGGAGACCTTGTCGATCATCTCCGGGAACTGCTTTTTGGCGAGCATGCTCCAAGCGGGGCAGCAGGACGTTAGCAGGAAGGGAAGTTTGCCCGTCGCCACTTCCGTGGCGTAATGGTGCGCCTCGGTGGACGCGCCGACGTCGGCGCCGTGCGCCACTTCAAAGACCTCGGCAAAGCCGATATCCTTAAGCGCCGCCTTGATCTTCCACAGCGAGACGTTCTGCCCGAACTGCCCGACGATGGCGGGCGCGACCTCGGCAACGACCTTATCGCCCTTCTTCATGGCGCGGATGAGCTGGAAGATCTGCGATTTGTCGGCAATGGCGCCGAACGGGCAGCTGACCATGCACTGACCGCAGCCGACGCACTTTTCCGGGTCGATGCGCGCGCGGCCGAGCGCGTCGCTGGAGATCGCCTTGACGCCGCACGCCTGCGAACAGGGGCGGATCTTATGGGCGATGGCGTCGTACGGGCAGGCTGCCTTGCACTTGCCGCACTTGATGCATTTGCTCTGATCGATGACCGAGCGGCCGTCTGGCGCGACGGAGATAGCGCCTTTGGGGCAGACGGTCACGCAGGCGCGCGAAACGCAGCCGCGGCACTGGTTGCTCACTTCGTAGGCGTTCTCCTCGCATTTGTCGCATGCCGAGGGAATGACCTGCATGAGCGGCGGTTCGTAATATTTATCGGAAATGTTGCTCGCGTCCAGCCCGCTGGTGATGTGGACGGGCCTGTCCTGCGGGCGCAGCGACATGCCCATGGCAAGCCGCACGCGTTCGGAGGCGATGGCGCGCTCGCGGAAGATGCTCTCGCGGTACTGCGGGATCTCCGTGGGGACGATCTTATACGGAATTGCCTCTACGTCGTCGTTGACGTTTTCCGATTCGTAGGCGACGCGCGCGACCTCCTCAAAGACCTGACGTCTTAACTTTACGATGGGAGTTTCGATCCCTCTCATATTCTCTCCTTTGGCGGAAAAGCGGCAAGGGAGCAACTCCCCTGCCTCTTTTCTGCGCTGTTTTCGTTATTTCCTGCCGTAGTAGGCGTTGAGATACATCTGCTTGATCTCGCTCATCAGCGGGTAACGGGGGTTGGCGCCCGTGCACTGATCGTCGAAGGCGTCCTCCGTCATCTGATCGAGCTTGGCGAGGAACTCCTCCTCCGTGACCTTGCCCGCGAGCGCTTCCGCGATCGTCTTGGGCTGGCCGATGGCTTCCTGAAGCTGCTTGAGCTTGGCGATCAGCGCCTCGACGAGCTCATCGTCGTTCTTGCCCTTGCAGCCGATGAATCTTGCAACGTCCGCATAGCGCGCCTTGCACTGCGGGTACGCGTACTGCGGGAAGGTGCCCATCTTGGTGGGCTGCTCGGCGCTGTTGAAGCGGATGACCTCCTCCAGCATCAGCGAGTTCGCCATGCCGTGCGGGATATGCCAGTAAGAACCGAGCTTATGCGCCATGGAGTGGCAGACGCCGAGGAAGGCGTTGGCGAACGCCATACCCGCCATCGTGGAAGCGTTTGCCATCTTTTCGCGCGCTTCCGCGTCGTGCCCGCCCTTTTCATACGCGCGGGGCAGATAATCGAAGATGAGTTTTGCCGCCTCTTTGGCGATGCCGTTGGTGAAGTCGGTCGCCATGACGGAGGCGATCGCCTCGAGCGCGTGGCTCATGGCGTCGATGCCCGAGCAGGACGTGAGTCCCTTGGGGATGCTCATCATGAGGTCGGCGTCCACGATCGCCATATCCGGCATGAGTTCGTAGTCGGCGAGCGGGTACTTGGTTCCCGTCTTTTCGTCGGTGATGACGGCGAACGGCGTCACTTCCGAGCCGGTGCCCGCCGTGGTGGGAATGGCGACGAAGAGCGCCTTGTCACCCATGTGCGGGAAGGTGTAGACGCGCTTGCGGATGTCCATGAAGCGCATCGCCATATCCTGGAAGTCAACTTCGGGATGCTCGTACATCACCCACATGATCTTCGCCGCGTCCATCGGCGAACCGCCGCCGATGGCGATGATGACGTCGGGCGCGAAATCGCGCATCTGCTTGACGCCCTCGTTGGCGCAGGCGAGCGTGGGATCGGGCGCCACGTCAAAGAAGGTCGCATGCGTGATGCCCTCGGCATCGAGCACGTCGGTGATCTTCTTGGTGAATCCGCTCTGGAAGAGGAAACGGTCGGTGACGATGAACGCCTTCTTCTTCCCGTAGACCTGAGGGCCGAGCTCTTTGAGGGCGACGCCCAGGCAGCCGCGCTTGAAATAAACCTTTTCGGGTGCTCTGAACCACAACATATTTTCCTTCCTTTCCGCAACGGTCTTGATGTTCAAAAGGTGCTTGACGCCGACGTTCTCGGAGACCGAGTTGCCGCCCCACGAGCCGCAGCCGAGGGTGAGCGAGGGCGAAAGTTTGAAGTTGTACAGATCGCCGATGCCGCCCTGCGAAGAAGGCGTATTGATGACGATACGGCAGGTCTTCATGACGCCGCGGAAATATTCGATCTTTTCCGCGCCCGTCTCCACGTTGATATACAGCGAGGAGGTGTGCCCGAGCCCGCCGTCCTTGATGAGGCGGTCCGCCTTGGAGACGGCGTCCTCGAAATCGTTTGCCTTATACATGGCAAGAACGGGCGAAAGCTTCTCGTGCGCGAACTCCTCGGAAATGTCCACGGAGGTCACTTCGCCGACGAGCACTTTGCTGCCCGCGGGCGCGGTGAAGCCGGCAAGTTCCGCGATCTTGCAGGCGCTCTGGCCGACGATGCGGGCGTTGAGCGCGCCGTTGATGATGATGGTCTTTCTCACCTTATCCGTCTCTTCGGGGGTAAGGAAGTACGCGCCGCGCGATGCCATCTCCTTCTTGAATTCGTTGTAGACGTCCTTCAGGACGATGACGGACTGCTCGGAAGCGCAGATCATGCCGTTGTCGAACGTCTTGGAATGCAGGATGGAAGACGCCGCAAGCCGGATATCCGCCGAGGAATCGATGATGGCGGGCGTGTTGCCTGCGCCGACGCCGAGAGCGGGCTTGCCGGACGAATATGCCGCCCTGACCATGCCGGGACCGCCCGTCGCGAGGATGGTATCCGCCTCGCGCATGATCATGCCGGAGAGCGGAACGCTGGGCTCGTCGATCCAGCCGATGATGTCCTCGGGAGCGCCCGCCGCCACGGCGGCGTCGAGCACGACCTTGGCAGCCGCAATGGTGCTCTTCTTGGCGCGCGGGTGCGGCGAGATGATGAGCGCGTTGCGCGTCTTCAGGCAGATGAGCGACTTGAAGATGGCCGTCGAGGTCGGGTTGGTGGTGGGAATGATGGCGGCGATGACGCCGATGGGCTCGGCGATGCGCGTCAGGCCGAAGCCCTCGTCGCGCTCGATGACGCCGCAGGTCTTTTCGTCCTTATAGCGGTTGTAGATGTACTCGGCCGCATAGTGGTTCTTGATGACCTTGTCTTCCACGATCCCCATCCCCGTCTCTTCCACGGCGAGCTTGGCGAGCGGGATACGCATCTTGTTGGCGGCAAGCGCCGCCGCAAAGAAGATCTTATCCACCTGCTCCTGCGTGTAGGTGGCAAATTTAGCCTGCGCCGCGCGCACCTTGGCAAGCAGCTTCTCCAACGATTCTTCATCGTTGACGATAAAGTCTTTCATGATCAACCTCCGTATTTTACTTGGAATAAATTGGAAACGGTTTCATTCCCCGCACAGCTGGGCAAGGGCGACGGCGAGGTCTTCATACCTGACCTTGACCCCTTCCGGCACGGTCAGATATACGGGTGCAAAGTTGAGAATGGCGCGGATCCCCGCCGAGACGGCGGCGTCACACGCGGCCTGCGCCGCACTGCGCGGAACGGCGAGCACGGCGACCTTGACGGCATTGCGCGCGGCGATCTGAGGCAGCCGATCCAGGGGGTAGACGGGTTTCCCGCCGAAAGAACCCACCTTTTCGGGCGCGACGTCAAACGCACACACGACGTGGATGCCGTAATTCTCAAACCCGTCGTAGGCGAGCATTGCCCTGCCCAGCCCGCCTGCACCGATGACGACGGCATCCGTCCAGTGATCGTAACCTAAAAATTTTTCGAGATCGGAAATGAGCTGCCGCACTTCAAACCCGAGGCGCGGCCGCCCCGGACGGGAGGACACGAGGGAAAGATCCTTGCGCACCCCCACGGCGGAAAGCCCCATATCGCGGGCGATCGCCGCCGAGGAGACGCAGCCGACCCCCTTTGCCGCCTCTCCCTTGAGGTAGCGCAGGTATGCAGGGATGCGCGCCGCCGTTGCTTTGGGAACGGGATTTTGCATGCTCTGCATAAATTTGGCCTCCTTGACCGAAATATCGATAAATTTTTATCGATTCCTATTTTAGCAGACGCGCGCGCATTTGTCAACGATAGGAAACAAATTTTCCGCGCGCATGTTCCGTACACCTATTTTGTGATTTATTTTCATTTTTACCGCACGGAAACGAGCGAAATGCAACCGTGCGGCAAAAGAAACGCCGCGGCAGACCCTGCCGCGGCGATGGTTTTATAATTCGGCGAGCTGTTTTTCCAGCTTTGCCTTCATGTCCAAAAACTTTTCGAGTTTGGCGCGTTCGTCATCGACGAGCTTTTTGGGCGCCTTGGCAACGAAACCCGCATTGGCAAGTTTGCCGCCCGCGCGCGCGATCTCGTTCATCACGCGGTCGAGCTCCTTCTGAAGGCGCTGCCGCTCCTCCTCGATGTCGACGAGCTCCCCGAGCGGAATAAAGATCTGGCAGATCTCGCATACCTGCGAGACCGTCTTTTCCCCCGCCTTGGCGCCGCTCTCCACGAAGTCGATCTCGCTCGCCCCCGCAAGGCGCAGGATGGCGCCCTTGTTGAGGTTGATGAGCCGCTTCGCCTCGCTGACGAGGAAGAGATGCACCTTCTTGGCGGGCGGGCAGTTGACGGCGACCTTCATGGCGCGCACCGACTTGATGACGTCGATGATGCCCTCAAACGCCTTGGCTTCCTTTTTATAGGAAAGGCGGGAATTGTAGCGCGGATATTCCGCCGTCATGATGCTGCCGCTCACCCCGGGCAGATACCCGTAGATCTCCTCCGTGACGAAGGGAATGAAGGGATGCAGCAGCTTGAGCGCGTTTTTCAGCACGAACAGCAGCACGCCCAGCGCGCCGCGCTTCTTCTCCGCGTCCTCGCCGTAGAGGGCGGGTTTGCTCAGCTCGATGTACCAATCGCAGAAGTCGTTCCACATGAAGTCGGTGAGCTTATCCGCAGCGATGCCGAGATCGTACTTCTGCAGGGCGACGGTCACCTCGCGGATGCACATCTGCAGGCGCGCGATGATCCAGCGGTCCGCGGGCTGCAGCTTCACTTCCTCGAGCGCGGGGACGTCGACGCCCTCCGCGTTCATGACCACGAACCGCGCCGCATTCCATACCTTATTGATAAAGTTGCGGCTCGCTTCCACCTTGCCGTCCGTATAGCGGGTATCGTTGCCGGGGGCGACGCCCGTGAGCAGCGCAAGGCGCAGCGAATCGGCGCCGTATTTTTCGATGACCTCGAGCGGATCGATGCCGTTGCCGAGCGATTTGCTCATCTTGCGGCCCTGCTCGTCGCGCACGAGCCCGTGGATGAGCACGTCGCGGAAGGGAACTTTGCCCGTGTATTCGATGCCGGAAAACATCATGCGCATCACCCAGAACGGGATGATGTCGTACCCCGTGACGAGCACGTCGGTCGGATAGAAATATTTGAAATCTTCCGTCTCCTGCGGCCAGCCCAGCGTGGAAAACGGCCAGAGCGCCGAAGAGAACCAGGTATCGAGCACGTCCTCGTCCTGCGTGAGGTGCGCGCCGCCGCACTTGGGACAGACGGCGGGCGTCGAACGCGAACAGATCTCCTCGCCGCAGTCGGCGCAGTACCAGACGGGGATGCGGTGCCCCCACCACAGCTGACGGGAAATGCACCAGTCGCGGATGTTTTCCAGCCAGTTATAATAGATCTTGGCGAAGCGGTCGGGCACGAACTTGGTCTTGTTCTTGACCACCGCGTCGATGGCGGGCTTGGCGAGCGGCGCCATCCTGACGAACCATTGCTTGGAGACGATGGGTTCGACGGTGGAATGGCAGCGGTAACAATGCCCCACGTTGTGCGCGTGCGCCTCCACTTTGACGAGGAGCCCCTGCGCCTCGAGGTCGGAAACCGCCTGCTTCCTCGCCTCATAGCGGTCGAGCCCCGCGTATTTGCCCGCAAGCTCGTTCATCGTGCCGTCGTCGTTCATGACGCGGATGACGGGGAGCGAGTGCCGCATGCCCACTTCAAAGTCGTTGGGGTCGTGCGCGGGCGTGATCTTGACGGCGCCCGTGCCGAATTCCGGATCGACGTACTCGTCGGCGACGACGGGAATGACGCGGTCGGTGAGCGGCAGGCGCACGTTCTTGCCCACGAAAGAGGCAAAGCGTTTGTCTTTGGGATTGACGGCGACGGCGGTATCGCCGAACATCGTCTCGGGGCGGGTGGTGGCGACGGTGAGGAAGCCCTCCTCCCCCTCGAGGGGATAACGGATGTACCAGAAGTGGCCGGCATCCTCGGAATATTCGACCTCCGCGTCGGAAAGCGCCGTTTTGCAGCCCGGACACCAGTTGATGATGCGGCTGCCGCGATAGATGAGCCCCTTCCGGTAGAGGCGGAAGAACGCTTCGCGCACGGCGTTCGAGCAGCGCTCGTCCATCGTGAAGGCGAGGCGCGTCCAGTCGCAGGAAGAGCCGAGCTTTTTCAGCTGCTCGACGATCCTGCCGCCGTATTTTTCCTTCCACGCCCAGGCGCGCTGCAAAAAGCCTTCGCGGCCGAGCTCTTCCTTGGCGATGCCCTCCTTTTTCAGCTGCTCTGTGACTTTGACCTCCGTGGCGATCGACGCGTGGTCGGTGCCGGGGAGCCAGAGCACGGAATACCCCTGCATGCGCTTGAAGCGGACGATGGTATCCTGCATCGTCTCATCCATCGCATGGCCCATATGCAGCTGCCCCGTGACGTTGGGGGGCGGCATCATGACGGTGAACGGGACCTTTTCGGGATCCGCCTTGGCGGTAAAATACCCGTTCTTCACCCAGTCGGCGTAGATGCGGTCCTCAAAGTCTTTGGGATTGTACGTCTTTTGCATTTCTGTCATGTCTCACCTGCGGAATGTGTAAGGGAATATACCGACTCATTATAGCCGATTTTTTCCCCGTTGTCAATTGTTACGCCCTCGGCATACAATATATTATTCTTAATTTTTCAGGGAGTCAATCATGAAAAAAATCCTGGCAATTTCCGGAGCGGCGCTCTTCGCCCTCCTCCCCGTTTCCGCCTGCGCGCCCGACGACGGCTATACGCACATCCGCCTCAACGAAGTCACCCATTCGGTGTTTTACGCGCCCCTCTATCTCGCCGACTCGCTCGGTTATTTCGAGGAAGAAAAGCTGAAGGTGGAGCTCACCAACGGCGGCGGCGCCGACAACGTGATGGCGGCGGTGCTTTCGGGCGACGCGGACATCGGGTTCTGCGGCCCCGAAGCGGCGCTCTACGTGCAGCTCGGCGGTTCAAAAGACCTGCCGAAGGTCATCGGGCAGCTCACCAAGCGGGACGGCTCGTTCCTCGTCTCCCGCAATGACGAGCCGGATTTTACCTGGGAGGACCTCCGTGGCAAGGAGATCCTTGCAGGCAGAAAGGGCGGCGTCCCCGCCATGACCTTTGAATATATCCTCAGGGAGCACGGCCTTGCGGACGGAAAGGACGTCACGCTCAATTACGACGTCGCCTTCGACCTGATGACGGGCGCCTTCGAGGCGGGCACGGCAGATTACTGCACGATGTTCGAGCCCACGGCATCCGAATACGAGGCCGCGGGGAAAGGCTACGTCGTCGCCGCCGTCGGCGAAGCATCGGGCGAAGTCCCCTACACCTGCTTCATCGCCAAGCAATCCTGGCTGGACGACCATGCGTCGACGGCGGAAAAATTCCTGCGCGCCGTCAAAAAAGCCATTGAATATGCGCTGACGCAGCCCGCAGACGACATCGCGGAGCACCTCACGGGGCAATTCCCTTCCACGTCCGCAGCCTCCCTCGCCGTCAGCGTGGAGAGCTACCGCCGGATCGACGCCTGGGCGGAAGACCTCGTCATGACGGAGGATAGCTTTGAACGCCTGCAGGACATCATCGAACACGCGGGCGAACTGCCCGAACGCGGCGATTACGCAACCCTCGTAGACAATTCCTTCGCCTACGCGCTCGCGGGGTAACCGGGCAGATCCCGCGGCGGAGAAAGCCAATGAAACACATCTTATCGTTCGACGACGTGACCTATATCTACCACACGCGCCGCGGCGAGACCGTCGCCGCAGAGCACCTCTCCTTTTCCCTCGATGAAGGAGAATTCGCGGCGGTCATCGGCCCGTCTGGCTGCGGCAAGACGACGCTTCTATCGCTGGCGGCAGGGCTTCTGACCCCTTCGGAGGGCAAGGTGGAAAGCGGCGGCGCATCCTTCGGCTATATGCTGCAGAAAGATGAGCTCTTCCCCTGGCGCACGGTGGAAAAAAACCTGTATCTCCCCCTGGAGATCAAAAAAATGAAGGGCGACGCGCCGAGAAAGCGCGTGCGGGCGCTGGCGGAAAAATACGGCCTCGGCGGTTTTTTGCAGAGCTATCCCGCACAGCTTTCGGGCGGGATGCGGCAGCGCGCCGCGCTCATCCGCACCCTCGCCGCCGATCCCGACGTGCTGCTGCTCGACGAACCCTTCTCCGCGCTCGATTATCAGACGCGGCTGAACGTGACCGAGGACGTATCGCACATCATCCGCTCGGAGGGAAAAACGGCGCTCCTCATCACGCACGACATCTCCGAAGCCATCTCGCTCGCCGACCGCGTGCTCGTGCTCACCCGCCGCCCCGCGCGCATACGCAGCACGCACTCGCTGGGATTTTCCGAGAAAAATCCCCTGAAACGGCGGGAAATGAGCGGTTTTTCCGCCTGGTTTGAACTGCTATGGAAGGAACTCAACGCATGAAACACCAAAGCATCCCCTACTCGCGGGAACACGAACGCTACCTCAGAAAATGCCGGAAACGCGCCGTGCTCGTCTGGACGTGCCGCATCGGCCTTCTCGTCCTCCTCCTCGGCGCCTGGGAACTCGTCGCCGCACTCGGCTGGGTGGACCCCTTTATCACCAGCTCCCCCTCGCGCATCGCGGCGACGATCGCGGGGCTGTACGCGGACGGCACCCTCTTCTACCACGTCGGCGTGACGCTGTGGGAAACGCTGGCAGGCTTCTTTCTCGCCGTATTTTTAGGCACCTTCACGGCGCTGGCGCTGTGGTGGAGCGACAGTCTGCGCAAGGTCCTCGAACCGTATATCGTCGTCCTGAATGCGCTTCCCAAGATCGCGCTCGGGCCGCTCATCATCATCTGGTGCGGCACGGGGAGCGAGGCGATCGTCTTTATGACGGTGCTCGTGGGGCTGATCGTCGCCATCCTGCACATGCTCTCCGCCTTCATTGCAACGGACGAAAACAAGGTGCTCCTTTTGCGCTCGATGGGCGCAAACAAGGTGCAGATCCTCACGAAACTCGTCATCCCGTCCGCCCTTCCCGCCTTCATATCCATGCTGAAAGTCAACGTGGGAATGGCGTGGATCGGCTCCATCATGGGCGAATACATCGTCTCCAAGGCGGGGCTCGGCTACCTCATCGTCTACGGCGGCCAGGTGTTCAAGCTCGACCTCGTGATGAGCGCCACCTGCATCCTCTGCCTGCTCGCAGCCCTCATGTATTTCCTCGTCGTATTGCTGGAAAAACTGCTCGTCCGGAACGGACGCACATAAAACCGCCGCAAACGCCCTTTGCGGCGGTTTTTCGCGGAAAATCGGCAAAATCTGACAAATTTTTTGCAGAATTATGTCACACATAGTACTTTGCCTATTGACAAAAAGCGACATTTCCTGTATAATGTGTGTATCAGACTGCTACGATAAGGAGGAAACCGCCATGGACGAGGAAGAACGCTACCGCCTGACGACGGATGAAACGGACGGCGAAGAAGGGCCCGCCGAACCCTCCCCCGCAGAGGAGGACGTCTCCGCGCTTCTTCAGGCGCCCGAGGACGAGGAAGAAGTTCCCGCAGAGGAAGACGCGGAAGATCTGAAGGCAGCGGACGAGCCGGACGGCGACGCGGAGGAAGACCCCGCGGAACAAGGCTCCAAGGCACAGCCGGAAAAGACGATCAGCGCCGATCTCATCCGCGGGCACATCAACACCATCATCCTGCGCGCATTATACGACGGCGACAAGTACGGCTATGAGATCATCGCCGAGATCGAGAAAAAGAGTCACGGGCAGTATTCGATGAAGCAGCCCTCCCTGTACAGCGCGCTCAAGCGGCTGGAAGCGCAGGGCTACGTCACCTCCTATTGGGGCGGCTCGGTGAGCGGCGGCAGGCGCAAATACTTTGCCCTCACGGACGCCGGGAGAGAGATCTCCGAACGCAACCAATCGGAATGGGAATATTCGCGCTCCGTCATCGACAGCCTCATCTCGGAAAAACAATTTGATTTTTCGCGCCCCGCCCCCACGGCGGTGGATATGCGCGTCTTGAAACAGGGCACTTCGCGCGTCCCTTCCCGCGAGACGGGCAGCGAGGAACTCTATTACGACGACGGCGACGAATCCGAGCGCATCCGCCTGGAGGAAGAACGCGCCCGCGCGGAGAGCTCGCTCGCCGCAGAGCGCGCCGCCCTCGAAGAAAAGCGCATGCAGGCGGAACAGGAACTTGCCGCGGAACGCGCGCGGCTGGAAGAGGAGCGCGAAGCGCTTCTCGCGCAGATGCAGGAAAAAGAGGACGCGCTCGAGGCGGAACGGCGCACCGCCCGCGAAGAGACGGAAGCGCGGCGCATCCGCCTGGAAGAGGAACGCGAGCAGCTGCGCATGCTCCGCGAAGAGCAGGACCGCGAACGGGAAGCGCTGCGCGAATCGCTCGACGAAGAGCGCAAAACGCAGCGGGAAAACGACGAGCAGGAGCTCGCCCGCCGCGAACAGGCGCTCAAAGAGCAGCAGGAAGCGCTGGACGCCGAGAAGGCCGCATACGAAGAGACGCTCGCCCGTCAGCAGCACGCGGCGGCGGCAGAGCGCGCACAGCTGGAGCTGCGCATCGCCGAGCGGGAAAAATGGCTCGCCGACGAACGGGAACGCCACGCGCGCGAACTCGAAGAGCAGGAAAAACGCGTGCGCGAAGAACAGGAAAAGGAATTTGCGGCGCGCGAACGCCAGCTCATCCACGACAATTACCTCCGCCTCATCAACTCGCCGCACGAAAGCAGGGCGGAAGGCGGCACCGATTACGACTACTACACCCCGCCCGTCGCCGAAGAGACGGCACAGCCGCCCGCAGAGGAATACCGCTCCGTGGTCGGCCGCCTCTACTCCAACTCCGTCCCTACGGGAGCGCCCGCAGCGCCTGCGGAAGCGCAGCAGCCGCGGGTACAGTCGCTGGGCCGCATCGACTTTTACGACCTCGAATCGCGGGCGGCGGCAGACGGCATCAAGATCTCCACGGCGGGCGGCGGCAGCGAAGCGAAAGAGACGCGCTCCGAAAGCGTGTTCCATAAGGGAAAAGTGCTCTTCTTCTCCGCGATCGTCGTGTTCGCCATCTGCATCATCGAGGGGAGCATCGTGCTCGCGCTCACCAATTCGCTGGCGATCCCCCTCTTCTACCCCTACTTCATCTGGGCGACGGGGCTGGCGCTCCTGCTTGTCACGGGGCTCGCCTATGCCAACCGCTACGGCGAACGCACGCTGCGGCAGACGGGAAACTTCCTCATCAACTGTTCGGTGATCTACGTGCTCCTCGTCATCTTCACGCTCGTGCTGGCGCTCGCCGTCAAGATCGATTTCACCGATCCCGCGGCGCTGGCGACCTTCGTGATCATTCCCGTCGTCTATTTCCTCAACGTCGTGTTCTTTGCAATCGCGTACGTCCTGCAGGTAAAAAAGGGAAAATAAGCAAACAAAAAACGCTTCGGTGTCCCCGAAGCGTTTTTTTTCGGTTTAATCCTCGTAGCGCTCCACGTTGGAGCCGCCGTCCCACAGCCGTTCCAGGTTGTAAAAGAGGCGGGATTCGTCGTGAAAGACGTGCACGACGACGTCGCCGAAGTCGATGACGCCCCAGCGCCCCTCGCGCAGCCCCTCCGTGCGCACGGGGGAAAGCGCGTACGCTTTTTCCGCAGCCTCCTCCACGCTCTCGGCGAGCGCGCGCACCTGCGTGGTGCTCGAACCGCTCGCGATGACGAAATAGCTGCACACGATCGTCTGATCGGCGACGCTGAGGATGAGGATATCTTTGCCCTTCTTGTCGGAAAGCGCCTTGGCGCACGTTTTTGCCAGTTCGTAACTTGTCATACGTTCTCCTTTTCAAATTTGATTTTGCTCCACGCATACGCCCGTTCCGTGAGCGGATAGACGGGCTTGCCGTCCGCGCGCAGGTAAGCGACCTGATCGCGGAGCGAACGATACAGACACTCCCAGATATCCCGCCAAAACGCCTCCCGCAGCGGCCCGATCCCGGGGAACTCCCGCCCGGGCTCGAGCAGATCGGCAAGATAGACGAGCGCTTCGAGCGCCGTCATGTCCTCCCGCCCGCTCGTGTGGTAACGGATGGCGTCGAGTACCTCCCCGTCGCGCACGCCGAAGGCGTGTTCGGCGAGATATGCGCCCGTAAACTGATGCAGGACGGGCTCCGGCACCCCTGCGGGCGGCACGAACCCGTTCAAGAGCGGGCTGTCCGCGGGCACGTATTTGGCGCAGTCGTGCAGGCCTGCGGCAAGGATCGCCTTCTCCTCGGGGATCCCCAGCCCGTGCGCGCGCCGCGCCGCCATGAGCGCCACGCGGTAGCTGTGCTCCCGCCGCTTGGGCTTTTCCAACGCGAGCGCGGGCGGGATCTGCGGGCAGACATACAGGCCGCGGCGGCGGATATAGGCGAGCACCTCCCCGTCGAGCGCGGGCTCCCTGCCGAACGCGAGCTGCACGCGCGCTTCCGTGGAAGAGAGGCTGCCGCCCGTGAACTCCACGCGCACGAACGGCACGCCGAACGCCTGTAAAAAGCGCGGCGCCAGCGCTTCCGTCCCCTCCTCCCCGCGGCCGCAGGCGGCGATCGTGACGTCTTTCACGATCTGCTGCGGGTTTTTCCAGGTGAAAAAATCCTCCAGCATATCCGCGCCGACGAGGAAATACCGCGCTTCATCGGGGAAGCGCTCGGCAAAGGCGCGGCAGGTGAGGTAGGAAAAACTCGTGCCCTGCGCGGCGATCTCCGTATCGCTCACCGTGACGAAGGGAAGGCGGCGGAAAGCGATGCGGCAAAGCTCCAGCCGGTCCTCCGCCGAAGCGTGCGCGCCCCCGCGCTTGTGCGGCGCCAGATAGGAGGGCACGACGAAGACTTCCCGCAGATGCAGCTGGTTTGCCGCCGCTTCCACCAGGCGGACGTGCTCCGGATGTACGGGGTCGAACGACCCCCCGAAAATACCGATTGCCATACGTCTGTATTATACATTACTTTGCGCCCGTTGGCAAGTTTAATTTTTTGCGAAACGGGCAAAAATTACGTCCATGAGAAAATTTGATCTTCCCCTCGTCGCAGACGCCGTCTTTTACGCGCTCGCCGCAGGGGTGCTGAGTTTTTGCCTGATGCGGATCGCGGACGTTTCCCTGCCCGTTTCCGCCGCCGTATCGCTGCTTTTGCTGCTCGCCGCGGGCGGGACCGTCTTTCTCCTGACCAAACGCAGCCGCGACCGCGTCTTCCTCACGCGCAGACAGGCGGAAGAGCGGGCGGCGCTCATGCTGCACCTCGCTCTCGAACGCAGAGAACGGACGAGCGCCGCGCTTGCCGCGGCGTTCCGCGCCGAAGGAAAGGCGGTGCGGCAGGCGGAAGACGAGCTGCTGGTGGACGATATGCCCTACCTCGCGCGCTTCACCATGCAGCCGCTCTCCGCCGACGAGGCGGCGGCCCTGCTGCGCGAATACGGGAAGCAGCCATTCGTGCTCCTGTGCAACGCGCTCACGCCAGAATGCGAACGGCTGCTCGCCGCGTTCGGCAGAAAAACGCTGCGCGGCGACGAAGTGTACGAACTGTTTGCCCGCACGCAGACGCTGCCCTCCCCGCTCATCTGCGGGGAGATCCCGCGGAAACCGTTCAAAACGCGCCTCCGCGCCGCCTTCCGCAAGACGAACGCGCGGCCCTTCCTCGTGAGCGGCGTGCTCTTGCTCCTCATGAGCCTGTTTACCTTTTTCCCCGTCTATTACCTGATCGCGGGGGCGGCGCTCGTGCTCGTTTCCCTCGCCGTGCGCCTGTTCGGGCACTCCGCCGCCTGACGCATCGCCCGCGGGAGATACGCGATGAGATCGGATGCGTCCGGCGCATACTCTCCCATCTCCGCCGCGGCGAGCTCCCCCGCCTTCCCGCAGAGATAAGCCGCAACGCAGCACGCCTCAAAGGGCGGGACGCCCCGTCCGACGGTGCCCGCGAGGAAGCCCGCGAGCACGTCGCCGCTGCCGCCGCGCGCCTGCGCGGGCGAACCCGTGACGTTGACCGCCGTCCGCGCGCCGTCCGTGATGAGGGAACGGCATCCCTTTAAAAGCAGCGTCACGCCGTATTCCTCCGCAAACCCGCGCGCCGTTTCGGCAAGGCGCGGGCGGAGCTCCTCCACCGTACAGCCTGTAAGGCGGGAAAATTCCTTGAGATGCGGCGTCAGAATGACGGCGCATTCCTTTTGTTTCAAGACGTCCGCGCCGCAGCGGGCGAGCGCGTTGAGCGCATCCGCATCCAGGACGAGCGTGCCGCGGTAGCCGTGCAGCAATGCGCAGATGCGCGCATACAGCGCCTCGCCTGCCCCCGCGCCCATGCCGAGCGCAAGGCAGTTGCAGGACGGCACCTTCTCCGTGCGGCAGAGCACGGCGGCGGGAAGTTTCCCCACGCAGAGCGGATAGAACGCCTCCCCCGCCATCCATTTGGTATAACCGACGCCCGATTTCAGGCAGGCGCCCGCCGCGAGAAACGCCGCCCCCGGGAAGGCGGGATCGCCCGCCTCCACCGCGGCGCTGCCGTAATCGCCCTTGTTGGTGTTGCGTTTTTTGGGAGGAAAGAAAGGACGCACGTCGTCCGCTTCCCACACCTCCATGCCGCCGCCGGCAGGGATGCCGATATCGGCGACGGAGATCTCCCCCGCCGCGTCCGCGCCGTCTTCCAAAAGAAGGCACGCCTTCAGCTGCCCCATACAGACGGTCTCCCGCGCCGCGACGCAGGGAGAATACGCGACGCCGTTTTCCCCAAGCCCGCTGGGAATGTCGGCGGAAACGACGTACCCGCCGCAGGAATTGATAAATTCGATGAGCGCGCGCGCCTCCCCTTCCGGCGCGCGGGAAATGCCCGTGCCGAGCACGCAGTCCACAAGCAGCGCATACCGCCGCCGCGGGATGCGCCGCAAAAGCTCGCCCGGATACGCTTGCCGGGCGAGCGCCGCCGCCGCGGAAAACGCCCCGGCAAGGCACAAAACCTGCACTTCCCTGCCGCGTTCGCAGAGGATGCGCGCCGCGACAAACCCGTCGCCGCCGTTGTTGCCGCCGCCGCACACAAAGAGCGGCGGCTCCCCCGTCCGTTCCATGGCGCGCTCCACGGCGTCCGCAAGCGCTTTGCCCGCACGCTCCATGAGCACGCCCGCAGGCGTTCCGCCCGCGATCGCCGCGGCATCCGCCGCCCGCATCTGTTGATTGGTATAGCAATATTTCATGATGTCTCCGCCCTGATGCTGACTTCCGCCGCCGAAAGCAGGCGCAATTCCCCTTCGGCGGTGCGCACGCACAGCCGCCCGTCCTCCGTTACCCGCAGCGCCGTGACGCGCTGCGTCCCGCCGCGTTCGGTGATAAAGACCTCTTCCCCGAGGTAGGCAAGGCGGGAAAAATATTCCTGCGGCTGCGTCCTGCGGGAGAGCTCCCCGATGAGCGCCTCCCGCGCTTCCGCCGCGGAAACGCGCCGTCCCGCCGCCTCCGTGAGACTGACGGCGATGCCGCCGAGCGACGTAAGGTCGTTTTCCGCATTCAGCCCGATGCCGACGATGCTCGCGCGCAAAAATTTCCCCGAGAGCACGTTTTCGATGAGGATGCCGCTCAGCTTTTTCCCGCCGGACAGCACGTCGTTGGGCCATTTGATGCGCGCGGATACGCCGAACCGTTCCGCCGCCCTGCAGACGGCCGCCGCCGCGTGCATCATGACGCGGAAGCTCTGCGCGGCGGGAAACCGTTCGTAAAAGGTGAGCGCGGAGAGATACACCCCGCCCTTCCCCGAAAGAAAGGCGCGGCCCTTGGTGCCCTTGCCGCCCGTTTGCTCGTCCGCGCAGACGACGACGTCCTCCCCGCCCGAAAGGTAGCGGCGGATATATTCGTTGGTGGAACCGACCGAAGATAGCAATTCAATCTTCATCCGTCTCACCGTAAGCGCGCAGCACCTCTCTTGCCGTATCGTGATCGTATCCCTTGGAAATGAGATACGCATATCCTTTGCGCAGCCCGTTCCCGTCCGCCTGTTTTCCGCGCATGTATTTTTCCAGCACCTTCCGCGCGCTCTCCGCCTCGCCCGTGATAGAAGAAAGCGCCGCTTCCACCGCCTCTTCCCCGACGCCCTTTTTTCTGAGTTCGGCGGCGATGAGGCGGCTCCCCTTCTTCTTGCCCGCGCTCTCCGCATAGGCGCGCGCGTAGGCAACGTCGTCGAGATATCCGTACTCGCGCATCTTGCCGACGACGTGATCGCAGACGTCGGGAAGATACCCCTTGCGGCGGAGGTGTTCGCGGATCTGCCGTTCCGTCTTCATGGACAGCGAGATAAAGGAGAGCGCCTTATCGAGCGCGCTCATCTTTTCGCTTTCAAGCTGCATTCGGGAGAGCTGCGCCTCCGTCACCGCATCCCCCGCCTTCAGCCGGTACCGCATGACGGTTTCCAGCTTCATGCCGCAGAGAAACCTGCCGTCCGCATAGAGGTTGCAGCGCGTTTTATCCTTTTTCTGCGGCGTGATCGCCGTGATCTCCATATCTCAGACCTCGCGTTTTGATTCGGTTACAGTATACCGCAAATGCGGCAAAATGTCAACGGACGAAAAAAAACGCCCGCCGGCTGCGGCGGACGTTTTTTTCTTATTCGGTTTTAAGGAACATGCCGTCCGCGTTTGCGTCCAGCGTGATCGTGCTGCCCGCCTCGGGGTCGGACGAGATGATATATCTGGCGATGGGCGTCTCCGCATGGCTCTGCAAAAAGCGCTTGAGCGGACGCGCGCCGTATACGCTGTCGTAACCGTTGTCGGCGATGTACGCCCTGGCGCGGGCGGTCACCTCGAGGTTGAGATCTTCCTTTTTGAGGCGCGCCTGCAAACGCCCGAGAAGGATATCCACGATGCCGTCGATGTTTTCGCGCGTCAGCGGTTTGAACATGATGATCTCGTCGAGGCGGTTCAGAAATTCGGGGCGGAAGGACTGTTTCAGGAGCGCATTCACCCGCTCGCGCGCCTCCTTGGAGATCTCGCCGTCCACGATGCCCTCGCTGATGAAATCGGAGCCCAGATTGCTCGTCAGGATGATGATGGTGTTCTTGAAATCCACCGTCCTGCCCTGCGAATCGGTGATCCTGCCGTCGTCGAGGATCTGCAGGAGAATGTTGAACACGTCGGGATGCGCCTTCTCGATCTCGTCGAAGAGAACGATGGAATACGGCCGCCTGCGCACGGCTTCCGTCAGCGTGCCGCCTTCCTCGTAGCCGACGTATCCGGGAGGCGCGCCCAAAAGGCGGGAGACGGAAAACTTTTCCATGTACTCCGACATATCGATGCGCACGATGTTCTTCTCGTCGTCGAAGAGGTTCTCGGCGAGCGATTTTGCAAGTTCCGTCTTGCCCACGCCCGTCGGCCCCAAAAAGAGGAAGGACCCGATGGGGCGGTTGGGGTCGGAAATGCCCGCACGCGCGCGCAGGATGGCTTCCGATACCTTGGAGACCGCTTCGTTCTGGCCGATGACCCGCTTGTGCAGGTCGTCCTCAAGGTGCAGGATCTTCTCCCGCTCCCCTTCCTTGAGCCTGGCGACGGGGATGCCCGTCCAGCGCGCCACGATGCGGTTGATCTCCTCCTCGGTGACCTCGTCCTGCAAGATGGCGTCCTCGCGCTGATTGTTCTGCGCGCGCGCCGTCTCCAGCTTCTTTTCCAGGGCGGGAAGTTCGCCGTAGCGCAGGCGGGACGCCTTCTCGAGATCGCCGCGCGTCATGGCGGAATCGATCTCGCCGTGGATGCGGTCGATCTCCGCTTTGACTTCCTTTTCCGCCTTGATGGCGTTCTTCTCGTCCTCCCACTTCGCCTTCATGGCGGCGAAGCGTTCCTTATACTCGGAAAGTTCCTTTCTGAGCGCTTCGAGGCGGGCGGCGGAGAGGTTGTCCTTCTCCTTGGAGAGCGCCTTTTCCTCCACCTCAAGCTGCATGATCTTACGGTGCATGGCATCCATGTCCGAGGGCATGGAGTCGATCTCCGTGCGTACCATCGCCGCCGCCTCGTCCACGAGGTCGATGGCCTTATCGGGCAGGAAGCGGTCGGTGATGTAGCGGTTGGAGAGCGTCGCCGCCGCGACGAGCGCGTCGTCGTGGATGCGCACGCCGTGGAAGATCTCAAACCGCTCTTTAAGCCCGCGCAGGATGGAGATGGTGTCCTCCACGGTCGGTTCGCCCACGTAGACGGGCTGGAACCTGCGCTCGAGCGCGGCGTCCTTTTCGATGTATTTCCGGTACTCGTCGAGCGTGGTCGCGCCGATGCAGTGCAGCTCGCCGCGCGCGAGAAGCGGCTTCAGAAGATTGCCCGCATCCATGGCGCCGTCCGTCTTGCCCGCGCCGACGACGGTGTGCAGCTCGTCGATGAACAGCAGGATGCGCCCTTCCGATTTGGTGACTTCGGAGAGCACCGCCTTCAGGCGCTCCTCAAATTCGCCGCGGTACTTGGCACCCGCGATGAGCGCGCCCATATCGAGGGAGAAGAGCGTCTTGCCCTTCAGCCCTTCGGGGACGTCGCCCTTGACGATGCGCTGCGCGAGCCCTTCGGCGATCGCCGTCTTGCCGACGCCCGGCTCGCCGATGAGCACGGGGTTGTTCTTGGTCTTGCGGGAGAGGATGCGGATGACGTTGCGGATCTCCTCGTCCCGCCCGATGACGGGCTCGAGCTTGTGTTCCGCCGCCCGCTTGGTGAGGTCGGCGCCGTATTTTTCCAGCGCCTCGTACGTCTCCTCGGGGTTGTCGCTCGTCACGTTCTGGTTGCCGCGCACCTTCTTCATCTGTTCCAGGAAGCCGCTTTTCGTCACGCCGAAGCGGGCGAGCACCGCCTTCAGCCTGTCGTCCGCATTGTCAAAGAGGCACAAAAAGATGTGCTCCACCGAGACGTATTCGTCCTTCATGCCCGAGGCGAGTTTTTCCGCCTCGTTGAGCATGCGCCCCGCCGCCGCGGAGAGATAGACGTTGCCCTCGCTCGCGCCCGAGACGCGCGGCAGACGCTCGACTTCCTCCTTGACGGCAGAGGCAAAGCCCTGCACATCGACGCCGCCCCGCTGCAACATGCGGGCGATGAGGCCGTCCCGTTCGAGAAGCGCGCAGGCAATGTGCGCGGGCGTCAGTTCCGCGTTGCCGTATTCCGCGGCGAGCGACTGCGCCTTTTGCAGCGCCTGCATGCTGTTTTTGGTCAATTTCTGCATATCCATAGCCGGTTCCTCCTTTCAGGGGATGGTTGGCACTCTCTTCAAAAGAGTGCTAACTTCTTTTCTCTATTATTATAACGCAGTTGCGGGCGGCTTAAACGGCAGAAAAACGCGCGGGGCAGAAATTTTTCCGCCCCGCGCAGACCGCGTGTCACATTATAAATAGGCATTGAACCCGTAGCCAAAATTCGTCTCCAGGCGCAGTTCGCCGTCCCCGATGTCCTGTTTTTTCACCTCGAGGACGACCGCCCAGTCGCTCGCCGCCGTCATGTTGCCGTCTTCAAGCCGGATGTCGATGACGATATCGTACCCCCGCCGCTCCATGGTGACGGAACGGAAATAACCGCCCATATTGCTGCGGGAAGCGATGATGACGACGAGCGCCTTTGCCTGCGAACGCTCGCCGCCGCCCGTAAAGAAATCCTCCCCGTACGAGAGCGCCCCTTCCGGGAACTGCCCGCTGACGGCCTGCCACGCTTCCGCCGAGGCGATGACGGAGAAGGTATACATCCCGCCGTTCCTGAAATCAGCCTCGGCAAAGGCGACTCTGCAGTCGATCGGCTGCGATGGTTCCGCGGGCTCCTCCGCGATCTCCTTTGCGGTAAAGATAAGATCCGCCGCATGCGCGGGCATGATGAAATTGCACGCGTAAAACTCCTCGCCCGATCCGTCGGAGAGAAGATCGAGCCACAGCCTGTCCGCGTCGAGATAGGCGCAGACCTCATATCCTTCCGCGGCGCAGACGCGCGCCTCCACCCGCTCGCCCGCGGGATACGATCCCTGCAGGGGCGCGTACAGCTCGAGCGGCGCGGGAAGCGTGAGCGTCAGACGGCAGCACTCCTGCCCGTCAGGTCCCCCCTCTTCCCGCGGCGCGCAGGCGGAAAGCGCAGCACCTGAAAGGAGAAACAAGACCGCACAGAAAATTCCTGCGATGCGCTTGCATGCGTTCATGAATGTCTCCTTTAAGCGCGCGGCGGCGCGGGCCTTTTTATCCGATGTATTTTCTCCAACCGTAAACGTCTTCTTTCGTTCCGTACTGGATGCCCGTGATGGTATCGTACAGCATGCGGGTGATCTCCCCCATCCTGCCGCCGTTGATGGGATAGTCCTTCCCCTGATAGCGGATGAGCCCGACGGGCGAGATGACCGCCGCCGTGCCCGTGCCGAACGCCTCGTCCAGCGTGCCGTTTTCCGCCGCGGCGACGACTTCCTCAATGGAGATGCGGCGCTCGCTGACGCGATATCCCCGGTCGCGCAAGATCTGCAGGCAGCTCTTCCTGGTGATGCCGGGCAGGATGGACCCGACGAGCGCGGGCGTTACGACCTCCCCGCCGATGACGAAGAAGATGTTCATGCTGCCCACTTCCTCGACGTACTTCTTTTCCGCCGAATCCAGCCAGAGCACCTGGTCGAACCCCTTTTCTTCCGCCTCCTCGCCCGCCTTCATGGACGCGGCGTAATTGCCGAGGCACTTTGCCTCGCCCGTGCCGCCGAGCGCCGAGCGCGCATAATAGCTTTCCACGATGAGTTTGGTGGGCTCCAGCCCGTGCGCGTAGTAGCTGCCGACGGGCGAAAGGATGATGAAGAAGAGATATTCCGTGGAGGCGTGCACGCCGAGCATGACGCGCGTCGCCACGATGGTCGGGCGGATGTACAGCGCCGTGCCGGGCGCAGACGGGATCCAGCCCTTTTCCAGCTTCAGCAGCTCCTCCAGCCCCTCTTCGGCGAGCTCCGCGGGAAACTGCGGGATGCACATGCGCTCGCAGGAGCGGTTCATGCGCGCCCAGTTTTCATCGGGGCGGAAGACGCAGACGGAGCCATCCGGCTGCAAAAACGCCTTCATGCCCTCGAAGACGCCCTGCGCATAGTGGAAAATGGTGGTGGCGAGATCGAACTTCACGGGTTCGTTGGGCTCGATCTTTGCGTCATGCCAGCCTTCTTCCTTGGTGTACTTCATCGTAAACATGTAATCGGTAAAGTACTGCCCGAAACCGAGGGAGGAATCCAGCTTCGGCTTCTGCTTTAAGACGGTTCTGGGAATCACTTGCATAGTTAGCCTCTTTTTGCGGATTTATTCCGCCTTTTCCTCTATTATAATACAATTATGCGTCTTTTTCAAGCGGAAACGGGAAAAAATAAGTCGTTTTTTCCGCGATCGTCACCCTGCCGTTGAGGGCATCCGTGAGCGACGAAGAAAACGCGTCCCGCTCCCCCGCGCGGACGGCGACGGTGAGACGAACGTCCGTGCCGTATTCCTGCGAGAGCACGCGCACGCCGCGGGCGGAAAGAAAGCGCTGGAGCGCATCCGTCTGCGGATACCCGACGGAAATCTGCAGCTCGGAACATTCCGCATAGCAGCGCCTGTCCGCCGCGGCGAGAACGTCCGACGCCGCCGAAGAATAGGCGCGCACCAGCCCGCCCGCGCCGAGCTTGACGCCGCCGAAATAACGCACCACGGCGACCGTGGTTTCAAACAGTTTTTGGGCGCGGATGACGCCGAGGATGGGCATCCCCGCCGTCCCCTGCGGCTCGCCGTCGTCGGAAAAACGCAATTCGTTGCCGAGACGGTCGCTGACGTACGCCCAGCAGACGTGCGTCGACAGCGGATGCAGCGCGCGCACCTCGTTTAAGAACGCGCGCGCCCGTTCCTCCCCCGCCGTATGCGCGGCGTAAGCGAGGAAGCGGGACCTTTCCACCACGCGCTCGCTCTCGGCGCGACCTTCCAAGCTCAGGTATTCCATCACGCCCGCACGATCTTCACGTGCACTTTTTTGCCCTTATGCAGGATAAACTCGCCCGAGGGAAGCGGCAGATTGGGATCGGTCACCTTCTCCTCGCCGAGGGCGACGCCGCCCTGCTGGATGAGACGGCGCGCTTCGCCGTTGGACTTGCACAGCCCGCAGGCGACGAGCGCCGCGGTGACCGTGGCGGTATCGGCGGGGATGACCTTTTCCGGCATCTCGCCTTCGCCGCCGAAGGCTGCTTTGGCCTCGGCGCGCGCCTTTTCCGCCTTTTCCTGCCCATGCACCATCTTGGTGAGCTCGAAGGCGAGCACTTCTTTGGCGGCGTTCATGCGCTCGTCCTGATACTTCGTGAGTTCCGCGATCTCTTCCAGCGGCAAAAACGTGAGGAGCTTCATGCACTTCTCCACGTCGGCATCCGCCGTATTGCGCCAATACTGGTAAAACTCGTAAGGCGACGTCTTGGTTTCGTCCAGCCAGACGGCGCCCTTCTGCGTCTTGCCCATTTTCTTGCCCTCGCTCGTCGTGAGCAGGGTGAAGGTCATGGCAAAGGCGGGCTTGCGCTCTTTTCTGCGGATGAGGTCGGCGCCCGCGAGGATGTTGCTCCACTGATCGTCGCCGCCCAGCTCGAGCGCGCAACCGTACTTTTTGAAGAGCACCAGAAAATCATACGCCTGCATGAGCATATAGTTGAATTCGAGGAAGGAAAGCCCGCGTTCCATGCGGCTCTTGAAGCACTCCGCCGTCAGCATCTTGTTGACGGAAAAATGCACGCCGATCTCGCGCAGAAAGCCGATGTAATTGAGGTCCATCAGCCAATCGGCGTTGTTGACGACGACGGCGCCGTTTTCGCCCTCGAAGCTGATAAAGCGCGACATCTGCTTTTTGAAGCATTCCACGTGATGATCGATGGTCTCGCGCGTCATCATGGAGCGCATATCCGTCCGGCCGGACGGATCGCCGATCATCGCCGTGCCGCCGCCGATGAGAATGATGGGCTTGTGCCCCGCGTTCTGCATGTGCTTCATGGCGACAAGCTGCATGAAGTGCCCGACGTGCAGGCTGTCCGCCGTGGGGTCGAACCCGATGTAAAAGGGAACGCTCTCCCGGCCGAGCATCTCATAAAGATCCTCTTCAAATACCGTCTGTTTGATGAAGCCCCGCGCGCGCAGGGTATCCATTACGTTTGCCATGGTTTCCTCCGAATGGTTGTATTGCTTGAAGCGCCCCCGACGCGCGCCGCGCACGGACGGGCAAAAGAAAAAGGGCCAACGCTTTGCGCGCAAGCCCTTCCGTTCCGAATTGTGTACGCGCAAAAAATCCGTATCATGCCATACGGTAATACGCGTAGATGACCGTAGAATTGTAAGCCGTGGTCTTCATAACAGCTTTATTATACCGCCCCGCCGCCCGTTTGTCAAACGTTTCAGCCAACTTTTTCCGACGGCGCGCGCCCGCCGCGCGCCCATTCCGCCCGCTCGATCACGTTGAGCCCGGAAAGCCGCAGGAACCTCTCCAGCATCTCCTCCGTCGAGCATGCCTCCTTCAGCCTCTCCGCCAGCATCCCGTCCAGCGCCTGTGCGCGCGCCCTTCTCGCTCGTTCGATCACTGCTTCTGCACTCATGTTTGCTTTCCTCCTTGATTTCGGCCCCATTGTATCACAGATATGTTGACATATATTGTCATATCTGCTATACTTTTTTTAGCAAATCATTCTTTTTTTTCGGAGAATTGCCGTGAAATATCAAATCATGATCGATATCCTGTTTACCCTGCTCAGCAAGCGCCGCTCGAGCGCCGGCGAACTCGCCGCAAAATTCGGCGTTTCGCAGCGCACCGTTTACCGCTACCTCGACGAAATGACGATCGCGGGCATTCCCATCGACGTCAGGCGCGGCGCGGGCGGCGGCGTGTTTATCTCCGACGCCTTCAAGCTCCCCAAAGGGTTCATGACGCAGAAGGAATACGGCAAGACCATAGAAGCGCTGCTCGCGCTCAAGGGGCAGATGCCCGACGACGGCGCGATCGACTCCGCCCTTGAAAAACTTTCCGCGCAGGTCAAGTCGGAAAAGCAGGACCTCACCATCTCGGGCAACATTCTGGTCGACAGCGGCTCCTGGGGGGATACGCGGCAGTTTTCCGACAAACTCGCCCTCGTGGAGCGCGCCGTGGAAGAACGCGAAGCGCTGCGCATCGACTACGTCTCCCGCGAGGGGGAACGCTCGCAGCGCAAGATCCTGCCCCACCTGCTCGTCTACAAACAGAACATCTGGTATGTGTACGCATACTGCACCAAGCGCAGCGATTTCCGCCTCTTCAAACTGGGGCGGATGCTCGCCGTGATCAAGACGGGCGAGACGTTCACGCCCCTGCCCTTCTCGCGCGAGCAGGTCCCGCTCACCTTCTGGCACAGCGAGGAACATAACGTCGAAGCCGAATTTCTCATTGCGCCCGTAGCGCTACCCTTTGCCGAGGAATGGCTGGGCATCGAGAACATCCGCGAGCGGGGCGGGCAGTATTTTGCGGAAGTCTCCCTCCCGGACGATGCTTCGCTCGTCGGCAAGATCTTGTCCGCGGGGGCGGGCCTTGCCGTGCTCGCGCCGGAAGAGCTCAGATCGCGCGTCACCCTGGAAGCAAGGCGCATTGCCGAACGCTATCGGGACTGACCGCGCCCCTAACGGGAAAAAGCAAAGCACTCCGAACGCCCTGCAAAGCGTTCGGAGTGCTTTTTTCGGGAGATCCCCGTATCTTATGTCGGTTTGCGCCCGCTTATGCGTCGTAGCGGAAGACGAGATATTCCGGGCCTGTATAATGAAAATATACGCCGCCGACATAAAACGCGATTATTGCTGCGCCATACCCCCAATGATCGCTGTCCACCCGCACGACGTACGATCCGTCGTAACAGCCGAAATAGGAAACCTCGAGGATCTCCGTCCCGTATTCCACTTCCCCCGTAGAGCCATCACAAAATCCCGCCGGAAATTCAAGAAAATAGGTGTTTTTGATGTCCCGCTCCACAGAAGGATCCAGCGGCTGCAGCTCTGCCTCCGGGGTGAAATCGATCTCCACGCCGTCTCCCGATCCCTCCGCACCTTCCACGACCACGTTCCCGTAGGAATAATATGAGATGTGCATGAGGTCGTTCTGCGTCAGATATCCCTGCGTATACGCATCATACAGGTTATAAAACGTCCCCATATCCTCCGACGGATCGGGAACGACGATATGCTGTCTGCGCAGTTCATCTATCTCCTCTTTGATATATCCGATCTGCAGGTTCAATGAATCGATGCGCTGTTTCAGATAAGCGATCTCCTCCTGCGCGTCATCCATCGCGATCTCCTGCTCCAATAAGCGCGAAAGAATGGCCTCCTCCCGCGCCTTCATTCGTTCAAGCTCCGCCTTGAGGGCGCGGATCTCTGCCTGCATCGATTTGATCACGCGATCGTCCGTAACCTGCCCTTGGGAAGACTCCTGCGGCTGCGGATCCCCGCCGCAGGCGGGAAAGACCGCGACACAAGCGAGTACGGCAAGCAGCAATACGGCTTTCAGGGTTTTGTGTTTCATGTGTTCTCCTCCCGTATGTTTTTAACTATTTGTGCTGAATGTGCCGAAAATCATGCCTCTTTTAAGTCCATTATAACATGCAGTCGCCGTTTGTCAAGGGGAGCGGCGCATGTTATGCCGCCGAGCCCCTTCCGGCGCGCAAAAACGCGGCGGGCGGGCGCATACTATATGGTATGAACTACATTCTCTTTACGGGGGGCGGGAGCGCGGGGCACGTGGTGCCCAACCTCGCCCTCATGAAAGCGCTTGCCCCCTCCTTCCGCATCGGATACCTCGGCACGGGCGGCATGGAGGAAGCGCTCGTCCGCGCCGAGGGATACGATTTTTACCGCGTCGACTGCCCGAAACTCGTACGCAAGCTGACGGCGAAAAATCTCACGCTGCCCTTCCGCATTCCCGCCGCCGTCAAAAAAGCGGAACGATTTCTCCGCGCCGATCCGCCCGACCTCGTCTTTTCCAAGGGCGGCTACGCAAGTTTCCCCGCGGCGGCCGCCGCCTTCCGCCTGCACGTCCCCGTCGTCACGCACGAGAGCGATCTTTCCCCGGGGCTCTGCACCCGCCTCCTCGCGGGGAAATGCCGCTTCGTGCTCACCGCCTTCCCCGAAACGGCGCAGAAATTTGCGCGGGGCAGATGCCTCGGCGCGCCGCTGCGCGGGGAACTGTTCACGGGCGGACGGCGGAAAGCGCGGCGCAAATACGGGCTGCCCGAGGAGGGACGGACGCTGCTCGTTTTAGGCGGCGGCAGCGGGAGCGCTGCGCTCAACCGCTTCGTGCGGGAGCACCTGCCGTCGCTCCTCGACCGCTACTCCGTGCTCCATCTGTGCGGGAAAGGCAACGCAGTGCCCTTCCCCTGCCGCAGATACGTGCAATGCGAATACGAACCCGAGATGCAGGACGCCTACGCCGCCGCCGACGCCGTCCTCGCGCGCGCGGGGAGCAACACGGTATTTGAAGTGCTTGCCCTGAAAAAACCGGCCGCCTTCGTGCCGCTGGAAAAGGCTTCCCGCGGCGATCAGCTGCAAAACGCGCGCTATTTTGCGGAAAAAGGCCTGTGCGCCGTCCTGCGCGAGCGCGAACTTTCCGCCTCGCCCAAGGCGTGCCTTCTGCGCATCCGGGCGCTTGCGGACGACCGTGCCCTGCGCGCCGCCCTGGATGCCTGCACCCTCGCGAACGGAACGCCGCAGATCGCCGCGCTGCTCTCGGAGCTTGCCGCGTCGCCCGCTCATGCGGCGGGCACGAGGTCGTATCCGCCGCCGAAGAGCTCGCTTTCCAAATAAACTTCGGGGATCTTCCCCACGAGCACGCTCTCGCAGAGCAGCACCTGACTGCGCAGCGTAAAGCCGTCCGTGCCGCCCGGCATGACGATGGAGACGTCCGCCGCCACTTCAAGATAGACGGAATGGCGGGTCTGGTTAATGCCCGCGCCCTCGAATCCCGACAAAAACCGGCAGGTGACCGTGCTGACGGGGATGATCTTGACGGAAAAACGCGGCCCGAAGCCCGACCACGCCTCCACGCCCGTCAGCGCGCCCAGCGGGATCTCGATCCCCTCCTCGCCCCGCGCCTGCAATCGGCTCTGCGCATAGGACGCCGTGTCGCGGGCGATGCGGTTGATCTCATAAGAGTTTGCCGTAAGCGACAGGATGTTTCCCTCGCCGTCCCGCGTGACGGTGACGAGGTCCTCATAGCGGGTGCGGTCTGCAAGCGTCGCGTAAACGGCGTCGTTGACGGCGGACGCCGCGGCAGAGCGCATCGCCGTTTCCGCCACCGAGCGGATGACCGCCGTCAGGTTGCAATGCAGCCAGACGGAAATGCAGACGACGACAAGAAGGACGGCGGCGGCGATGAGGCGGCGCCGCCATTTGCTTTTCGGCGGACGATAGCGTTTCACAGCCTATTGTATGCCCTTCCGCCCGCCGTTATGTGGCGCCCGCCCCCAAAGAAAAAGCGCCGCACGCTGCCCGCGCGGACGCCCTTTCAGTTTTTCTTGGAATGCGAACGGAAGAGAAACGCCATGAGGAAGGAAAAGACGACGGCGGCGGAGACGCCGGCGCTCGCCGCCGAAAGCGACCCCGTGAGCGCCCCGAACCAGCTCTGCTGCGCGCCCTGCATGGCGCCGAGGGCGAGCAGATAGCCAAACCCCGAAATGGGGACCGTCGCCCCCGCGCCCGCAAACTCGACGAGCGGCTGATACAGCCCCAGCGCCGTGAAAAATACGCCCGTCAGCATAAAGATGACGAGGATCTTGCCGGACGTGAGGTCGGTGAAGTTGATGACGAGCTGCGCCGCCATGCAGATGAGCCCTCCGACCGCAAACGCCTTGGCAAACGCGAAAAAAATTTCCAGGATCTCCATCTCATTCCTCCCTGTATTCGATGCTGACCGCGTGCGCGATGCAGGGGATGCTCTCCCCCTGCCCGCTCGAGACGGTGGACAGAAGCGCGCCCGTGGCGACGAAGAGCATGCGGCGGCACGCCCCGCGCCGCAGCTTGTCGAGGAGATAGGAATTGAACACCACCGCGCTGCACCCCGCGCCGCTGCCGCCCTGAAATTCGTCCTCGACGACCTGATAGACGATCTCCCCGCAGTCGACGTGATTCGGCTGCAGATCGACGCCCTTCTCCCAGCAAAGATCCTTGAGGATGCGGCTGCCGAGGGCGCCCAGATCCCCCGTGACGATGAGATCGTACGCCGACGCATCCCTGCCCGTATCGCGAAAATGCGCGAGGACGGTATCGCAGCAGGCCGGGCTCATCGCAGCGCCCATATTGTTGACGTCGGAAATACCGAAATCCACCACCCTGCCGAAGGTCGCAGAGGTGATCGCGAGCGGCGAAGAAGAACCGCTTGCCCGTTCGAGCACCGTCGCCCCCGCGCCCGTCACCGTCCACTGCGACTGCGGCGGGCGCGTCGTGCCCAGCTCCAGCGGATAGCGGTACTGCCGCTCGGCGGAGGAAAAATGGCTTCCCGTCGCCGCGACGGCGCGGCGGACGTAGCCGCCGTCGATGAGGCAGGCGCCGAGCGCAAGGCTTTCCGCCATCGTCGAACACGCCCCGTACACGCCCAAAAAAGGCATGGGAAGCTCCCGCGCCGCAAACGAAGCGGAGATGATCTGATTGAGCAGATCCCCCGCGATGAGCACGTCGATCTCCTCTTCCGTATACCCCGCATTGCGGATCGCCTGCCCGATGGCAAAGGAGAGCATCTTGCGCTCCGCCTTTTCATAGGTGCTCTCGCCGAACAGGTCGTCGGAAAGCGCCTTGTCTACATAGTTCCCCACGATGCCCGCGCATTCCTTGGGGCCCGCGCAGGACGCGCCCGCGGCGATCCTCGGCGCATGCGAAAAAAAAACCGTCTGCATACTTCTCCTTTTTTTCAGTATGCGGACGCATGCCGCGGTCCATGCGCGCATCGCCGGTTTTGGGGAAAAAACGCACAAAAAAAGGCGAGATCTTCGCCTTTTTACCATATTATGTGTGACATAATACTATGTAGATTTGAAAATCCATGCGTTTTTATTGCAAAAACGCCATCAGATCCGCCTTCCCTTGGTTGAGCGCAAGGAACTTGTCGTTATAGTCGTCCACCACCATCGCCGAAAACGCGAGGATGTATTTTACCACTTCGAGGTCCGGCTCCGCCCCGCAGAAGCAGGAACTCATGCGGAAAGAGATCTCCCCGCTGCGCGGATCGACCTCGAAATTGCCGTCGGTGAGTTTGTTGTTGACGGCGGTGACGGCGAGCGCTCCCTGCGCGAGCAGGTCGCGGCGCAGCGCGAACGGCAGCACGGACCGCATGAGCAGCGTCTCCCTCCTGCCGTCGATCTCGAAAGAAAAGCGCATGGCAAGGTCGTCTCCCGTCATCGTATAGCGGACGGAAAAGATCCCCCCTTCTTCCGCGCTGCGATACGGCCAACCCTGTTCCTCAAGCCAGGCGCAGAAGGCGCGGTACAGCCGACCGGCGCGCACGTTTGCATCGTTCATGACGTCACTCCTTTACGAATTGATCCAGCGGTAGAGATCGGGAAACGCGATCTCCCCCTTGCTGAACCGCAGCAGCTGCTGCGCATATTTGTCCACCGTGGCGCACGCCGCGGCGATCAGCGCCTCATAAAGCTGCGGCGAAGGGATGCTGCGCCGGATGCTCGACGAGAGGCGGAACACGACGGCGCCCGTAGAAAGATCCAGATCGAAAGAACCGTAGGAAAGCTGACAGTTGACGGCGTTCAGCGCCACCGCCCCGTCCACCCGCCGCTCCTCGCCGAAGCGGAAGGAAAGCGGGGAATAGACGAGGATGAGCTGCATGGACGCCTCGATCACGAGGCGCAGGGCAATGGGGCCGGAACCGCCCTTCACCGCAAACTCCACGCTGCGCGACGGCGCGTCTTTGGCGTACCTCCAGCCGCCGCCGTCCAGCATGCCGAGAAGCACGCCGTACGCCTCATCCGCCTGATGCAGGATGCGTTCGTCTTGCATGCGGCGCCTCCTTATGCCTTCTTCGCGCGGAAGGGCGAAAGCACCGTTTCGATCTCCTCCGCCGTGAGGCTGTTTTTGCGGATCAATTCGCCCGCCAGCGACTGCATCGCCGCCTTATTTTCCTCGATCAGCCTGACGGCGCGCGCGTATTCTTCCTTCAAGATCTCCGAAACGCGGCGGAACACGGCCTCTTCCACGCGCTCGCCGAAGGCGTTTTCCTCAAAGGAAGCGTAGCCGAACGCCTCGTCCATGCCGTACGTCGAGAGCATATCCCGCGCCAGCGCCGTCGCCTTGCGCAGATCGGAGGATGCGCCCGTCGAGACGCCCTCCGCGCCGTAAAAGACGACTTCCGCCGCCCGTCCGCCGAAGACGGTGCAGATCTCGTCGCGCATCTCCTGCCGCGTGTAGCCGAACTTCTTGTCGTCGATCTCGTTGAGCATATAGCCGCCGAACCCGCCGCGGGAAATGATGGTGACGTAAGTGGGTTTTTTGCCGTTCAGCCAGCTGATGAGCGTATGCCCGGCCTCATGGAAGGCGGTCTGGCGCACCGTCTCCTCCCGCCATTCGTTCTCTTCGCCGTACGCGTCCGCATCCAGCGCCTTTTCGAGGATCTCGTCGGTGAGTTTTTCCCCCTTTGCGCTGCGGATGGCGTATTCCACCACCATTTCAAGGTCCGCAGGGCTCTTGCCGTAGGAACGCAGGGCGAGGTTGCGGATGGCGGAGGCGCTGATGTCCTCGATGCCGTGCCGCTTCAGGTAATAGGCGATGAACTGCTCCCGCTCCTCGGTGTCGGGGAGATCCACCTTGATCTTGCGGTCGAACCTGCGCACGAAGGCGGGATCGAGCACGCGGTTGCTGCGGCCGGGCGCGATGTCGAAGTTCGTCGCCGCGAGCACGAAAACGGGGCGCTTTTCGTCAAAGACGAATCCGTCCATCTCGGAAAGGAACGTGTTTAAGATCTCCGCCGCGAACTGCCCCGCTTCGCTGCCCGTACGGGCGCGGGCGAAGGCATCCACCTCGTCGATGAAGATGATGGAAGGCGCATAGCGGCGCGCCGTCGAGAACATGCTGCGGATGAGCCGCGGCCCCTCGCCGACCAGGCGGTGGAAGAATTCCGTGGCGTTTTTCTGGATGAACGCGACGTCCGATTCCCCCGCCATCGCCTTGGCGAGGAAGGTCTTGCCCGTGCCGGGCGGCCCGTAAAGCAGGACCCCGCGCGGCGGGCGCACCCCCTTGGTGAGATACGCCACCGGGTCTTTGAGATAGCGGACGAACTCCTGCAGCGATTCCTTGGCGTCCTTGGCGCCGATGACGTCGGAAAAATGCACGTCCGGCAGCGAGGTATCCTCCAGCACGGAGGACTTATCTTCGGCGCGCACCGCGCGCTTCAGGCTGAACGAAGTGAGGCGGATCTCCGCCGTCTTGCCGCCGTCGGAAAAGTACTGCTCGGCGTTGAAGGAAAGGATCTTATTGGCGCGGGCGAGCTTATAGGCGCTCTCCGCCATGACGGCGTTCTGGCAGACCTGCATGAGCGTCTCCGCAAACGCCTGCGTCCCGTCCTCGGGATAAATGAGCACGTCGCGCGCGCCGGATGCGATGAAGGAAAGAAACCGATCGTTCTCCTTTTCCGCCGTATTGACGACGTACACGGGAAGTTCGGGGAAATACTCGCGCGCGTAGCGGAACAGGCGCACGCCGTCCGAATCGACGTCCTCGGGATCGCTGGGCAAAAAGCCGTCTTCATGCACGTTGCAGAACACGTCCGTGACGGCGCAGGTAAGGTTGCCGCGCAGAAGTTCCTGCGCGCGCAGCAGATCGTCCGTCGCTTCCACGGAAAATTCCCCGCAGGTATAGCCGGAGAGCGCTTTCTTCCGCGCGCCGCCGCAGAAGACGAGCACCGTCTTTTTGCTCTTCGGCGCAAAGAGCGCCGAAGCTTCCGGCGTCCCGTCCTTTTCGTCCACGGTGATGCGGATGGTCTTGAGCTTTTTGAGTTCCTCGCGCACGGAGCCGGAACGGAACTGGGAAAAGAGGCCCAGAAGCTCACGCCGCACGAAGCCGGACGCGGCCCCTTTCAGCGTGCGCGCGTCCGCGGCGCCGCCCTCCGAATAGAGGATCGCCGACGCGACTTTGGGATAATCGACTTCCACAGAAAAACCGTATTCGCGTTCCAAAAGCCCGATGCGCCCGCGCATCTCGCGGGTGACGATGTCCCGCAGGGAGAACGGTTCAAGATGGTTGAACATGATGACCGTCCCCGACGCGAGGCGGGAGACGATCGCTGCGGGGAAATACGGCTCGTTGGTGTAGGGATTGATGTCCGTCTTGAGCGCGTTGATGACCGTCTTTGCCGAAATGCCGGAGAGGTTGACGCTGTCCGTCTCCTCATAGAGGTTATGCCCGGCGTTGGTGGTCATGATGATGATGACATCGCGGAAGGAAATCTCCTTGTTCATGCAGACGTCGCGCAGACGCGCCCCTTCCAGCAGCTGCAGAAAGAGCTGGATGGTCGTGAGATGCGCCTTCTCGATCTCGTCAAAGAGCAGGAGGCATTCGGGATGTTCGTCCACGAACCCCGTCACGCGGCCCGGCTTGGATCCCTTGTAGATGGCGTCGGTGCCGATGAATTCCTCCACGGCGTTCGAGCCGGAATATTCCGACATATCGACGCGAAGGAAGGGAAGCCCCAGCTCCTCCGCCGCCGTCTCGGCGAGAAACGTCTTGCCCACGCCGGGAGGCCCCGCAAAGAGGAACACCCCCTTGGGCCCCTTGCGCTCTTTTTCCCGGTCGGCAAACACGCGCACGCCGAACAGCCCTTCCGTAAAGGCGTTGACGGCATGCTGCTGGCCGTAGATCTTCTCGTTGAGCACGCGGCGGGTGCGGACGATCTTTTCAAAGACGTCGGGAAGCGCCTGCGCCTCCTTCGTCTGCTGCTGCGGCGCGCTCTCCGCCTTGGGAGCCGCCGTGCCGCCGCCTTTCTGGAAACGGCTCGCAAGGTCGTTCAGCCATTGCATGGACGATTCGTCCACGTGCGTCTGCGGCTTTTCCGGCGCCGCGGGCGCCTCTTCGGCGGCGGGCGCAGCGCCCGCCCCCTCCTCGCCTTCGAAGGCGAGCGTGACGTCCGTCCCGTCGGGCAGGACGCCGAGGGTCTCCTGCATGCACGCGCCGATGCGTTCGCGCACCTCCTGTTCCGGCTTGCCGGCTTCGCCGCACGCCATCGTGACGACGTTGGCGGAATCCTGCGAGATCTCCGCCTGCGGGAACTCCTTTCGCAAAGCGTCCGCCAGCAGGCGCACGGGCGAACCGCCCAGGCCGCCGCGGAAGGAGAGCACCCAGTCAAGACGGAATGTGATCGTATACGTTCCTTTCATATCCTTTTGCCTCTCTCGTGATGTTTTACATGGATCGCGGATTTCATTATATCACATTCCCTCCCGTCCGTCAATGGCGGCGCCCGATTTTTCCCGCAGAACGCGAAAACCCCCGGCGGCAAACTGCCGCCGGGGGAAAACCGCACCGTTTACAGATAGGAAAGCAGCCGATAGAGCACGCCCACCGCCGTGCCCGCCGTCACGCCGAAGACGAGGATGGGCCCCGCGACGAGGAACATCTTCGCCGCCATGCCGTACACAAACCCTTCCGTCTTGAATTCGATGGCGGGCGACGCCACGGAATTGGCGAATCCCGTGATGGGCACGATGCTCCCCGCACCCGCGACGCGGCCGATCCGGTCGTAGACGCCGAGCCCCGTAAGAAAGGTGCCGAGAAAGATGAGCAGAACGGAGACCGTCCCCGCAAGCACGTCGCCCGAAAGCCCCGCGAAGGAGAGCATGAAGCGAAAGAACTGGCCCAGGCAGCAGATGCCGCCGCCCACCAGAAAAGCGTGTCCGCAGGTGCGGAAATGCTTGCTCGGCGGGGCGAAGCGGTTGACGTATTCCACGTAATTGCGGTTGTAATGGCTTTGCTCCGTCACCGTCTCCCCTCCTTCCGCCCAAAGGGCGGAATGCAGCTTTCGCGTTCCTCTTTCGTCTTGCCGGGCGGGTCGTTTCTGATCTTTTCCATACCCGTAATTTGGGGATTTTGCGCGGTTTTTATACCTCTGCCGGCGCGGGGTCAGCAATAGGACGCGAGCAGTTCGTAGAGCGTCTGGTAGAACTCGCCCAGATATTCCCGCGCCAGCGTATCCATGGCGAATGCCTGCAGGCGCGCGTCGGGGTCGTCCGTCGCTTCCATATAATAGTTGCGCACCACAAGGAAGCGCTGCGGATAGGCGAGCCCGTAATTGGGGTTATCGGGGTAGCGGTACGGTCCGTATTCGTTCCCCTCCGAGGCGATCCCCTCGTAGGCGAGCTGATAGAGAAGGTCGGAACGCACGACCTCGATGTCCGCCGCCGCCCGTTCGTCGATCTCCTCTTCCCGTTCGGAACGGATGGTGGAACGGGAGACGTTGTTGGAGAGCAGCAGGCGGAAGATCTCCCCCTTTTCCGCCTCCGCCTCGGCGAGGATGTCGTTCTTTTTGGCCTGCGCCGCCCGCACCATGGCAAGCTGGACTGCGGAAAGATCGGCGTAATCGGGATCAGTCAGATCGATGATGTCAATATCCATGGTCGATCTCCTCCAGGACGCGCAGCGTCAGGGCGGTAAAACGGGCGGCGGGATCGGCGGAGCGCAGGCGGAACCGGAACGCGTTGCCCGCGGGTGCGGACGGCAGCTTTAAAAGCTCCCCCGCCCGGCCGCGCACCAGGGCGCAGTCCCCGCCGTCCGAATACACGCCGACCTCTACCCGCCCGCTCCCCTCGACGCAGACTTCTCCGATGCGCTTGCGCGCACAGGAAAGTCCGAGCGAGGAAAACTCGCTCTCATACCGGCACGCGGGCGCCGACGAAAAAGACGGCGGAACGAGGCGGCAGAGTTTTCCCTCCGCCGCGAAATACAGTTCCGCGCCTCCCGCGACGGTTTCCGCCGCCGCGGGCAAAAATGCCGTCTCCCCCGTCTGCGGGTCGTACCGGAACAACGCGCGGCCGCCCCCGCGCAGCACGACGGCGGCGTAATAGATCCCGCCTGCCTGCGTCCCCTCCGCCGCCGTGCCGGGCGCGCGGAAATCGGGGCAGATGCGGCGGCAGGCGCCGTCGAGGGCGTATACGCCGTCGTCGGCAAAAAAGACGATCTCCTTCCCGCAACAGGCGACGGAAGAAGCGCAGATCCCGCCGAACGCACAGGGAAGGTCGAGGGCGCGGAAATTGAGGTTGTCCCCCGGCACGCGCACCCGCGTGATCCCCCGTTCGCGGAAAAGGTACAGATCGTCGTCAAACGGAACGAGGGCGAGGATCTCCCCCGCCGCGGAGGGAAGGCAGATCTCCCCCGCCCCCTGCGAGGCGTGCTCCCAATCCTCCGCATCGCCCGCACGGGAAAAACAGAGGCGGCTCCCGCCTGCCGTGAACAGGCGTTCGCGGAAAAACGCCGCCGCGCTGCCGCCCGCGCCGCCCGGAACGTCGGAAAGGACGCCTGCAAAATAGCGACGGATCCCCGACCCGCCGACGAGATAGACGCGCGGCTCCCCGTCCGCGCCCGGCACCTCCGCCACGGCGCGCACGCCCGTTGCAGCCGCCGTGTCCGCCGCCTCCCCGAACAGATAAAACGCCGACTGCGTCACGCCGCACAGCCGCCCCGAACAGGCAAGCCGCAGCAGGCGCACCCCGGCGGGGAGCGCCCCTTCCTGCCGTACGGCGGGACCGCACACGAGCGCATCCCCCGCGCGGAGAAATCCGCTTGCCCGTGCCGCCTTCAGCCCCTGCCCCGAAAAGAGCGCCAAAGGCAGGCGCACCCTGCGGCGGGTGCCCGCCGGCGCGCAGATCTCCTTGCGGGCGCTCATACCCACCTCCGCGAGCGCATGCGCAGCGGCCTGCGCGGGAAATCCGCCGCGCGGAGCGCGTCCTGATAGCGCTTCTGCCAGACCGCCGCTTCGGAAAACTGCCCGCGCGAGAGACAGTACTCCGAGGCGACGCCAAACGAGAGCAGCCGCGCCGTGATCTTCCCCGAAAAGGCGCAGTCGTCCTCCCAGTCCTTTTCCGCGGGAGAATAGTTGTACTGCACGCGCACGGTCCCCCCACCCTGCACGCAGATCCCCTCCGCCGAGAGGGTATACGCGAGCGGATTTCCCGCCTCGTCTGTCACGCGGAGGATCTCGACGGGCGCGCAGGAAAACCGCACGAACGCGATCCCGCCGTCCGCGGATGCAAACGTCTCCTCCTTCCGCAGCGGGACGTAATCGACGGCGACCTCGTTCTCCACGAGGTTATAGCACCGCACGAGGGAGAGGAGCTCGCCCGCGGGGGACGCCGCCGCGTATGCCTCCTGCACGAGGTCCTCCCTGCCGAGATTGGCCGCGGCGAGCGCGACCACGTCTTTCACCTTCATCATCCACCTCCCGATCAGTCCGAGGAGGGCGGGGCATCCCCCGCCCTCCCGCCCGCTCACGCTTCCGTAATGCCGGAAAGCATCGCCTGCCCGCAGGGGCGCGAGCAGAGCAGTTCCGCATATTTTACGAGCGTCGCCGTAAACACGGGTTTGCCCGCCTTCTGGCGGAGAATGCTGCCGTCGTCCCCTTCCAGCCACTGCCAGTCGCAAAGCTGATGCAGGCGGAAATCGTCGGTGTTGAGCAGATACATGGTCTTTGCAGGGCAGAACCTGTCCGCGACCACGGGGATGCCGTTGAAACTGATGGCGCGGAATCCGCCCTCGAGCTCCAGGCTCTCCGTCTGCCTGTACTTGGAAAGCGCCTCCGCGAGCGCGCGGCGCACGCCCCAGGAACAGACGATGAAGTTGACCTTGCTGCCCGCGTTCTCCTCGAGCGCGTCGATCGCCTTCTGCACTTTTGCCTCGGTGATGTCGCCCACGGACGTCTGCATATAGGGGGTAAGCCAGGGATTTTCGCTGCGGCTGAGGCCGTAAAGCGTGCCCGTGGAGGAAAAGATGGCGCCGAGCCCCGTGAGCTCCATGTTGTAGGAATTCTGCAGCACGAACTTCATCGTCGCCGCCGAAGAAATGGCCTCGCCCGAAAGGACGACCTTCTTGGAGGCGCGGTCGACCGAGGTGACCACGCGCCCTTTCGCGGCAGCGGTGCCGGAAGTGTTGTACACGTCGACGATCATCCCTTCCGCGATGGCGTTGACGCTGTCCATCGTATAGGTGGAGCCGCTGGCGCTCGAGACCGTGCCGAGCGTGCCGGAGCCGTCGCCGAAGAGCATTCTGCCGAAATGGAAGGCGGAACTCTTGACGAGCCCGTCCATCTCGTCGTTGAGGAGGGAAACGAACGCCCCCTCGTTGTTTGCGGAAGCGCGGATCGCCTTGTCGGAGATCTCGATCGTCCCGTAAAGATTTTTCAGCGTCGCCACGAACTGCGCGTAGCGGTTGCCGCCCGCGGAGGGCAGCTCGCCGTCCTCCGTGCCTGCGCCGACGCCGCCGTTGACGCCGACGCGCACCAGCTTGCGCACGTCCTTGCCCCAGACGTCGGAAGTCGTCTGGCGGATGCGCGCGAGCAGAGGGTTGACGGCAAAGTTGAGCTGATCGCTCACCACGCCGAGATAGTAAGATTTAAGGGCGTTGTCCGCCGTTGCCGTAGTTACCATATCCTGTTCTCCTTATTGTTTGTTGTGGCTGCGGAAGTAGCCGAGCGCAAGATCGCCCGCCTCCGCAAAAGACCTGGCGCGCGTTTTGGGCGCCGTTACGGGCGCGCCGCCGCCCGCCATGAGGGGTACGCCGCCCAGCCCGGCGAGATATTCGCTCACGATGCGCGAACGCACCCCTTCGTTTTCGCAGACGGCGCGATAGAGCGCCTCGGCGTCCGGCTGCGCGGGAGAGGGCGGCGTCTGCGCAGCTCCCGCTGCCTGCATTGCATCTTCCGCCGCCTTTTTCTCCGCCTCGAGCGCCTTCAGGCGTTGACTGCGACGGGTGAATTCCGCCTCCAGCTGCTCGTACGCGTGCACGAGGGCATCGGCGGTGCGGAACTTGCCGAACTGCGTCTCCGCCCCGGCATCTTCCGTTCGGATGTTCTCCTCTTCCATATCATTCTCCTTTCAGACGGCGATGGCTTTCGAGGTGGCGCATGATCCTCCCCTTTGCCGCCTTGTCTTCTTCCCCGCCCGAAAGCAGGGCGCGGGTGTGTTCGGCGATGTGCAGCGCGTGATCGTCGTACGCATCCGCCTCCACCTCCCGCTGCGCCAGTTCCACATTCTCCCGCTCGGCTTTGCGCAGATGCAGATGGGAGATATCCCGCGCGCTCTCCAGCGTCCCGAACCCGAGCGCATCGAGCACTTTGTTGCGCATCTCCGCCGAAAGATTCCCCTCCTCGTCCTTCAAAAGGCCGAGCGTGAGCAGGGAAACGATCTCTTCCCGCTTCTCCGCGGGCGAACGGTCGTATTCCGTCTCAAACGAGACGTCGTCCGCCGAAATGTCGCTCGCGCCAAAGTAGAAAAGCTCGGTATTCCCGTCCGTCCCCGTCATGCGGAGCACGCGTTTGGCGGAAGCAAACTGTTTGTAAAGATGCAGGATCTGTTTTCCCACCTCTTTGACGGCCCGCTCGATGCTCTCGGCGCTCATCGTCATGCGGTTGGTATCCTGATCGATGAGCAGCTGCAATCCGGTTGCGGAGGTGACGTGCGTCGGATTTGCGGAATTGCGCGAGATCTCGCTCATGCCCGAAACGAGGATAAACTCGCCCGAGATGCGCTCTTCCTCCTCCGCGAACTCCGCGGGAAGAGCCCCGCAGTCGAGGAACTCCGGCTTCGGCGAACCCTGGCGGTAAACGAGGACCTTTCCCGGATACAAGCCCTCCTCCGCCAGCTCGTCCGCGTCGACCGAGCCGTCCTCCACCGCGATCACCCCCATGGAGAGGCGGTTGAGAAATTCATGCTTGCGGTTCCGCACCGCGTTATACGCCCGCTGCAGGGGGATCATCCTGTCCACGACGCACGTTCCGAAAAACGAGCCCGCGAGCGGGATGCACACCTGGCGGAGGAAGGGAAACACGCGCTCTCCCCTGTCTCCGTTGAGATACGGGAGCGGTCCTTCATACAGAAGGACGTCCCCCGCAGCGATCTCCAGACGGCCGTCGGGATGTTCCCCGTCCGGCCGGGAATACCGTTCGATGAGGACGACGTGGTCCTCGAGCACGGGGCGTTCCTCCCCGTCCGACGGGCGCTTCCAGCCGCCCGCCGAGGCGTACGGCGCCAGCGAAAAATCGGTGATGCGCCGCCCCGCCGTTTCCACGCCGAATTTTTCCCGGATCTCGGCGGCAGGCACCGCCTTGGCGTGGATGACGCTCTTTACGTCGGCAAAACTTTCCGCCGTGAGCGTATCGGGATAGATCTCGAAGGGCGAGAGCGCGATGACGTTGACGTCCCCCTCCCGCACGGAATGCCCCGTCTCGTCCGTGCCGATGACGTTGCCGTCGTCGTGATTCCACACGACCTTATAAAACGCCGTGCCGCACGTCTCCGACCAGAGCGTCGCCGCCGTGATGACGGCGTCGAGGTCGATCCGGTTTTTTACCGATTTCAGGATGTTGGAGCACAGCCGCGCCGTCTTCATATCCGCCTGCGAATCGGAAAAGGCGCGCACGGTGAGCGCGGGGCGCACCTTGGCGAGCCGCGCCATGCGCGTATCGATGGTGGGCGCGATGTGGTTGAACACTTTGCGCGACTGCCAGTAAAACGCCGCGTCCTCTTCCTCGATCTCCCCCGACGGCGAAACGTCGCAGTATTGGTTGCCGCTGACGAAGTTCATGTTGAGTTCCCACCCGCGCTCGAGATGCCTGCGCATCTGCTGGCGGCGGGCGAAATCCTGCCCGATCTCCTCAGCGAGCGCCTTCCTGCGCGCCGCTTCCCGTTTTTCTGCCTGGATCTTCTCTTCCTGTTTCTGCATCCGATGCCTCCTGTAATGTCTTGAGCAGGCGGGCCTTTTCCGCCTCCAGCTCCTCATCCGAGAGAGAAGAAAGTTCCTTCTCCTCCAGCAAAAGCCGCACCGCCTTGAGGTCGGGCGGGACGTCTTTTTTCGTCTCGCGGCGCTTGACGAGCTTCAGTTCGCCGTCTTCGACGCCGTATTCTTCCGTCACTTCTTCCAGCGAATACCCGAGCGCCACCTTCAGAATGGCGCGGCGGATCTCCCGTTCGTCCACTGTCACGTCCTCCTCTTCCGGCGGGCAAGGCGGCGGATGAGCCGCTCCTTTTCCCGCCTGACTTCACTCAGCTCCTGCGTGCGCGGCGGCGGCACGGGACGGCTCATCAGATAATACCGGAGCTCGTCCATGGCATGATCGTCCCGCTTTTCCGGGCACTCCCCGCTCCCCCAAAAATATCCCTTGAACTCGCGGATCATGTTGGTGCAGCAGGAAAAAATATAGAGGTTTGGCTGCCCGTTCCCGCGCAGAAGATAACTTTTGACGCGCGCAATGCCGGAAAACACGTCCTTGTTCACGCGCGGATTGACGAGGATGCCCCGCTCGGAAAATAGTTCGGAGACGCTTTTGACGGCGGCGAGCGTGCGCTGCCCCGCCGCGCTGTCGATGAGCGCGGAAACGCGCCCTTTTGCGTCGTGTTTCCAGTCCAGTTTCCCGCAGATGCCGCGGATGGCCTCGGCGTGAAAATCGACGTCTCTGCCCGCAAGGTAATGCTCGGCGACCACGTACACGTTGCCGTCGTGATCCACACAGTACCAGTGCGCGGAGAGCGGGTTGTGCAGCCCGGGGTCGATGGAGATGACGTCCTGCCATTCCTTGGGCACGGGAAAGGGCTCGATCACGTGCACGTCCTCGTCAAATTCGGGATAGACGAGCCCCTCGCGCGTGCAGAACCTGCCCAGCTTGCGCGACTGAAGCGTCGTCTCGTCCAATGTGGCTTCGAGCAGCGCGATCTCCTCCTTGGGCAAAAACGGATTGTCCGCCCATTCCATGAACTCGTACCACACTTCCGGGTTGCCGCGCCGGTTGAGATAGATCTCCTCATAGACGAAGGTCAGCCCCTTGAGCGGCGTCATGGTGCCGAAAATATCCCCGCGGCGGTCGGCGACGCGCATGAGGCATTCCTCGTAAATATCCTTGGGCGGCTCCTCGTCGAACCATACGAAATCGAGCGAGCTGCCCTGAAATTTTTCCCGCCCCATCTCGCAGCTCTTGAACCCGATGACGGACGTGCCGCCGAGCGCGTTTTTCACCACGATCTGGTCGATGACGCCCGTCTGCGGCGCGTCCTTTCTGCCGCTCTGCATGACGATGTCCACGATGCGGTCGGGGCGGAGATATTGCAGGATCTTCTTCTGCGCCACGTCCCGCTGCACCTGCGCGGTGAGCGAGACCACCCAGCCGAAGACGTTCTTGCGGTTTTTGCGGTAAGGATGGATGCCGCAGGCGAGGTAGATGCACTCCACGGCGCCGCACTCCGTCTTGCCGGAGCGGTTGCCGCCGAACACCCAGCGGTTGCGCTTCCTGCATTTGTGAAAGGCGATCTGTTTTTTGTGCTTTTTCCGCCCCGCATTGTACCGAGCGAGGGCGTCCGAACGCTTCCGCCGCGCCTGCTCCCGCTCGATCGCCTTGATTTTTTCTATAATTCCGACCGTATCCGACAAATCCTTCCCCATTTCCCCCTCGCCCGCGCGTTACAATGCAAGCTATGAAACGATGGTTTTGCTGCCTTTCCGCGCTGTTGCTCCTGTTCTGTTCCCCCTCCCTCCCCGCGCGCCGCGCCGCCGCGGAAGAGAGCCCGCAATACGCCGTTGCCGACGCGCGCGACGTCTATTTTTATGCCGACCGTGACGAGGACAGCGGCCTTTTCCTCATCCCTTATACCTATTACGTCAAGGTGCTCTCGCTCGGGGATCCCTTCTGCGCGGTGGAATACCTCACGGATACGCCGCCCTACAAAAAGGTGACGGGCTATTGCAAAAAGAGCGACCTTACCTTCGTGGATTTCGTGCCCGAACGCCCCTACCTCACCATGACGCTCTCCGTCACCTACGTCCTGCCGGACCCGCCCGCGCTGGCGACCGGCGACCTCAGCGAAGTCACCGTGGAATACGCCTACTACGGGGAATTCCCCGTCGGCTCCGCAAAGTACCGCTACGTCTACGGGAACGGCAAATTCGGGTATCTGCCCGCGGACGGAGAACTCGTCTACGACCTCAACACCGACTATCTTCAGCCGTCGTCGGGCGAGGCGGATCTTCCCGAACAGCCGCAGGGCGGCGGACTCTCCGGCATGCAGATCTTCTTCCTCTGCGCCCTCTGCGTCTCCGTCGCCGCCATCGCCGCGCTCGTCATCCGCGGCAAAAAGGCGCCCGCCCCCGCGCCCGAGGAAGACTTCTGAAAGAGCAGTTCCGCGGACGGATGCCGCTTCACCACCACGCGCTCCCGCCCCGAGGCGACGGCGCGCCAGGCGCGCATGAAACACGGGAACGCGGAAAAGCTGCGCAAAAACCAATCCTCGTCCAGCCCGCGCAACCGCAGCCCTTCCGCCACCTTGAGCAGAAGCGCGTTCTGACGGCGGAAATACGCGCGTTCGGAACAATCGAGGCAAAATCCCGCAAACCGCCCGCGCAGGACGCGCTTGCGGCGAAAATACTTGTATTCGAGCAGAAACTGCTCCGCCTCGCTGCACGAGCCCACGATCTCGTCGAGTGCGCATTTGCACGCCGCGATCCGCTCCTTTGCGGCGATCTCTTCCACGATGCTCTGCGCGATCGTAAGGCAGTCCTCCGGCTTGCGGAAGGACAAAAGCGCCTTGATCTCCGCCCCGTCGGCAAGCGCCCCGATGATCGCGTCCAGCTTCGGATACGCGTATAACAACACTTTGATGTATTCCTTTCCCGTCATCTTCTCTCCGGCGTTTCCCTGCGGCTGCGGGGAATAAATGCGAACATTTGTTTGTATTTTTATCATAGCACAAAATGTTGACAGAGGGGTGCCGATATGCCATTTTTTTTCGGAAAAATTTTACGCGGCGTTTTTCGCGGTTTTTCCCCGTCAGGTGTTGTCTTTTACGCGCGCGTATGATATAATAAGGTCATGCTGAAACGAATGATCGCAGGGGCTCTGCTGCTCTCTCTCGCCGTGTGCGCGCTGCCCGCAGGGGCAGACGCACGCGCGGAAGCTGCCGCGCAGGCGCCCGTCACAAGTGAAAACGCGGAGCTTTTTCTGCCCGCCGGTTACGAGCAGTACCTCCCCCTCGACGCGCCTACGGATGCGGCGTTTTCCGATGCGTACATCGCCGTCGCCGACGGCAAGTCGCTCTACGTCTACGACCGCCTCGCGGGGGAATACGCCTGCTATACGCACTCCTACAGCATTTCCAAGATCGGATTTGCCGGCGACGGCACGCTGTATTTTTCCGACATCGAAGCCTACCTCTATTCCTTTGACGCGCAGACGATGACGGCGGAACGCACGGGCGCCAACAGCTCCACCTTCTGCATCGAAGGCGATTCTCTCTATTACGCCATCGTTACCGCGCAGACGACGCGCATCGGCCGCTACGACATGGACGATTTTTCCGCGCCCGCAGAAGACCTCGCCACCATCGAGGCGGTGAGCGGCACCCCGCGCATGACCGTCTTTGAAGGCGCGCTGCTGTGCGCCGCGGGACCCGTGGTGTACTGCTACGCGCCGGGCAGCCCCGCCACCACCTTCCAGCTCTCCAAAAATCCCGCCGAAGTGACGGGGGTTTCTTCGCTCTGCGCCTACAACGGCACGCTGTACTACACGGCGGCGGGCGGCCTGTACCGCACGAATACCGACTCGGAATGCACGCTCCTCTGCGAAGGCAGCGATTTTTCCGCCCTCACCGTCTTTCAGGACAGCCTCTATTGCGTCAAGGGCGCGTCCGTATTGCAGACGGAGATCGAAGGCGACGGCGTCGCCTTCACGGGGTATGAGATCTGCGCTTCCTCCGCCTCGCTCAACCGCCTCGGCAGCGGCAACGCCGCCGTGCGCGCGGACGATCTGCTCGCCGTCGCCGACGGCATGAACGAACGCATCGGGATCTACCGCTTCTCGACGGGCAGCTATTCCGCCATCGACTGCGGCTATGCGCCCGCCCTCGTCGCGACGGACGGCGACCTCATCGCCGCCTCCGACGGAACGGGCATTTACGTCTACTCCTCCGCGGGCGAACTGCAGTTTTCCGCCTCGGCGGAAATGCCCGTCACGGGGCTCGCCTGCCTGTACGGGCAGGTATACTTCATCACCCAGTTCCTCTACGGCACCGCGACGGAAACGGGCGTCAAAACCGTCTACCATACGGGGTCCAGCTCGCTGAAAGGCATTACGGGCGATATCTACGGCAACCTCTTCGTCGCCTGCGCGGACGGCAGCGTCACGCGTTACGGCAGGGAAGAATTTGCGCAGGACGGCATGCGCGGGGAGGCGCTCGCCTTTACGCTGCCTGCCGGCTTTACGTCGCTGCGCGCGGACTTTGAAGGCAACCTCTACTGCCTGGCGCAAAGCACGCTTTACCGCAACGGCGCGCCCTTTGCCGAAGTGGACGCCGAGGGGCTCCTGTACCGCAGCGAACTTCCCGATCCCGTCTCCTTCGCGCTCGGTTTTGAGGACAACGCCGTCTACTTCCTCTACGACAATTTCATGATACGGACGAACGCGCTCAGCTTCCCCGTACTCAGTGCCATCCCCTACGGCGCGGTGCGCGAGTCGCTGTACGCGCCGCAGGATTCGCTCACCATGCTCAGCGTCTCCGCGTCTGCCGTCGGCATCCGCACCGACCTCGACGAGCTGCGGGAGACGGAAAGCGACTGTTTCCCCTACGAACGGTATTTCCGCACCGAAGAAGCGACGCGCGGCATCCTGCTCTGCGAAACGGAGGAATATTACCTCGTCGCGCTCTTCGGCGCCGACCACAAATATACGGCGAACCTCTTCAAAAAACAATTCTGCACCCCCGTCGATCCCGACGAATACTGGCAGGAAACGGACGCCGTGCGCTATCTCACCAGCGACGTTTCCCCCTGTTACTTCCCCTGCCTCATCTCCGCCCTGCGCGATACGCATCTGCCGCGGGCACAGCGCGTGACGCTGCTCGGCACGGTGGAATCGCGCGATACGTCCGACTATCCCTACGCCCTCATCCGCTACGAAACGGAGGACGGCACGGCGACGGGTTACGTTCCCCTCTCCTACCTGACGGCGGCGCCGCCGCTGCCCGAAGCGGAACAGTTCCGCATCGCCTGGCTGAAAGCCGACCCGGACGGCGTCGTGTTCACGGCGGACGACGGCACGCAGCTCACCGTCACCGAACGCACGCAGGTCCGCATCAGCGGCGAAGGAGAGGCGGTCACGGCGCTTTTTGAGCGCGACGGCGTCACCTACCGCGCGCAGATCGCGGAGGGACAGCTCGAACGCTCGCTCTCGGATGCCATCCGCATCAGCCTCATCGTCGGGCTCAGCGTGCTCGCCGCCATCGTCATCGGCTGCTGGATCTACCTGCTCCCCCGCCGAAAACACGGAAATAATGCATAAAAAAGGAGCGCCCTGATGCATGCGTCAGGGCGCTCCTTTTTTTTATCGTTGATATAAATCAAAACGTAACTTCGGACATGGTGCCACGTTCCGTCACGTATTGACGATCTCCGCATACGGTTTCCCGTACGCGTAGTGCGCCACGGTGAGCTCGTTCCCGTCGCGATCGCGCTCCCGCGTACAGGTAAACCAGTCGGGATGCAGCAGGCATTTGAAGGCGATATCGTCCCAAAGGTAACACCCCGTTTCCCCGGAACGGAAGGTGAGTTCGCGGGCGCGGTTGACGATGCGCTCCATCAGCCCCTCCCCGGGGAGCGGCGCGGGCTGCACGTTGAGAAGCGGATCGCGGCAGGTGTCCATGGTCACCGCCGTATGCGGGAACCGCGCGCAATCGGAAAACGCCGCGCGATCGAGCGCGTGGTTGAATTCATAGCCGTGAAAGTTGGGCTCCTCGGCGATCGTTCCCGCCATAAAGACGAAACGCTCGGGCACGGCGCGGGCGAGGAGGCGCGCGGGCAGGGTCATCGGGCCGAGGCTCAAAAGGTCAAACGGCGCCTTTCCCGCCTCGTCCAGCCAGCGGGAAAAATCCAGGACGGTCACGGCAGGCGCGTCCGCCGCGGGGAACAAGTCCCCCATGCCGTCGTCGCCGTGGATGAGCGTCAGAAATTCCTCCGGCTGCGCCTCTTTGCGCGCGTCGACGAGGCGCACGCCCTCTTTCACGCCCAGCACGGAAAGGAGCGTCTTTGCGTTGCGGAAGGCGATCTCCTTGGGCACGTTGCCGCCGACGGGCACGACGTCCACTTCGTCATACCGCTTGCTGCGGAACACGTCGCAGGTCGCCGCGGCGTCATCCACGCCGTAATCACAGAATAATACGAGTTTCATGCCCCTATTATAACAGACAGCGCTCCCGCCTGCAAGGGGGAGCGCAAAAAATTTCCCGCAGAATTTCAGCCCTGCGATTCGACGTATTCGTCGAAGGTGACGTTCTTATCGTACACCTTGGTGCCGTCGAGCACGAGGATGCGGTTGCAGACGGTGTTCATCAGCTCCTCATCGTGCGAGGTGAGCAGCATGCAGCCCTTGAACGACGTCAGCCCGTTGTTGAGCGCGGTGATGGATTCGAGGTCGAGATGGTTGGTCGGCTCATCGAAGATGAGGAAGTTTCCGCCCTCGAGCATCATCTTGGCGAGCATACAGCGCACCTTTTCGCCGCCCGAAAGCACCTTTGCCTGCTTGGTCGCCTCCTCGCCGGAAAAGAGCATGCGCCCCAGCCAGCCGCGCAGATACTCCTCGTAATGATCTTTGCTGAACTGCGACAGCCACTGCACGAGCGTGAGCCCGCACCCGTCGAAAAACTCGTTGTTGTTCTGCGGGAAGTAGGACGCCGTGATCGTCTTGCCCCACTTGACCGTCCCCGCATCCGGCTGCTCCTTGCCCATGAGGATATCGTAAAGCATGGTGACGGCGGTCGACTTATCGCACAAAACGCCGATCTTGTCGCCCCGCTGCACGGTGAAGGAAACGTTCTCGAAATACCCTTCCTTGGTGAGCCCCTCCACCTCGAGGATGTCGTTGCCGATCTCCCGCTCGTACTTGAAATCGATGAAGGGATATTTTCTCAGCGACGGCTTGAAATCGGAAATTGTGAGCTTTTCCAGTTCCTTTTTGCGCGCAGTCGCCTGCCGCGATTTGCTCGCGTTCGCCGCAAAGCGGGCGATGAACTCTTTGAGTTCCGCAGCGCGCTGCTCCGCCTTCTTGTTGGCTTCCTTCTGCTGCCGCGCCAAAAGCTGCGTCGTCTGATACCAGAAATCGTAATTGCCGAGGAAAATGTTGATCTTGCCGTAATCGACGTCGCAGATGTGCGTGCAGACCTTGTTGAGGAAATGGCGGTTGTGCGAGACGATGATGATGGTATTTTCAAAGTTCAGCAGATAATTTTCCAGCCAGCGCACCGTCTTCAAGTCGAGGTTGTTGGTCGGCTCGTCCAAAAGCAGCACGTCGGGATTGCCGAAAAGCGCCTGCGCCAGCAGCACGCGCACCTTCTGCTTGGCGTCGAGGTCCCCCATGCGCATGTGATGCAGTTCGGGCGGGATGTCCAGCTCGTTTAAAAGCGTCTCCGCCTCGCTCTCCGCCTCCCAGCCGCCGAGTTCGGCAAATTCGCTCTCGAGTTCGGACGCGCGCACGCCGTCCTCCTCGGTAAAATCCGCGTGCGCATACAGCGCGTCTTTTTCGTCCATGACCTCCACGAGGCGCTTGTGCCCGAGCATGACGGTCCGCAGCACCGTCTCGAAGTCGTATTTGTTCTGATTCTGCGCGAGGACGGACATGCGCTCGTTTTTGCCGAGCACCACCTCCCCCTTATTGGGTTCGATCTCGCCCGAAAGCACCTTGAGGAAGGTAGACTTCCCCGCGCCGTTTGCGCCGATGATGCCGTAGCAGTTCCCGCCCGTGAATTTGATGTTTACGTCCTCGAAAAGTTTTTTGCTGCCGTATTGCAGACTGACGCCCGTCACCTGTAACATGTCTTACCTCGTATTCCTTATTTTACCTCACCTATCATACCACAACTTGCCGCTTTTATCAAACAAAACGGGCGGTAAAACACAAAAATACCGCCCGCTCCGCAAAAAAAGCCCCCGAAAAGGGAGCTTTTCTCACGTTTCTTCTCCGCCGCGTTCGGGAAGGACGATCGCTTCCGGTTCCCGCGTCTTCCTGCGCGCGGTCCGCACGAAGAGATAGGAGACGGCAAACCCGGCAAGCAGCAGCGCCACCGCCGCCACCCAGTATCCCGCGGCGAGCGGCAGCGTCTCAAAGGTCAGTCCGACGTCCTTGGCGGTGGAGATATACACCGTGGGGATGGAGCCGACGATAAACCCGAAGATGGCGTAATAAGTCCCGCGCGGATACCTGCGCAGCAAAAATTTCATCACCACGGAGATCAGGAAGAACCCGACGACGATGCCCGCGCCCACGCAGCCGAGCACCCCCACGCACGTCCAGAACTCCTTCAGGCGGAAAAAGTAATCGGTGATCATCGTCACGATCGGGTTGTAATACCCGAAGATGAGCAGCAGCATGGAACCGGAAATGCCCGGGATGACGAGCGCGCAGGAGCCGACTGCGCCGATGATAAACAGCAGCACGTATCCCCACGCATCGAGGGAAAACAGATCGACGTCGCCCGCCGTCGGCAAAAAGCTGAGGCACGCCGCCGAGACCAGCGCGAGAAGCAGCGGAACCAGGAGAACGGGCTTGAATCCCCCCATCTTTTCCGTGATGGACGGAAGCCCGCCGAGCGCCAGCCCGACAAACAGGCAGACCGTGGGGATGGGATAGGCGTTGAGCGCCCAGCCGAGCGGAAACAGCAGCGCCGCCGCGCCGAGGATGAGCCCGATGCCGATGGGCAGCAGCGTCAGAAAGCTGCGCTTAAAATCGCGGAAAATATCGGCGATGGCGCCGACGAGTTTTTCATAAATGCCGAGGATCGCTGCCACGGATCCCCCCGAAAAGCCGGGAATGATGAAGGCGACGCCGATGAGCACGCCGCAGAAAAGATCGCGGAAAAAGCCGCGCACGCCGCCCGTTCCGCCGCCTGCCTTTTCGCCCCCGCCGTTTTGCGTAATCTGTTCGTCCAATTCAGGTCTCCTTTTTCAAACGATTTATCGATCCTTCAGACGCCTCTATTATATCCGAAACGCACGGAAAATACAACTATTTTTCCGAACCTTTCGCAAGCGGCGAAACCCCGCCGCCTGAAAGCAGGGAAAGCCATTCGCCGCAGCCCTGCAGGACGTCGCGGAAGGTCGCGTCGAAATCGCCCGTATACCACGGATCGGCAATGGCGCGGGGCGTCCCCGCCGCAGAGAGAAGAAGCCGCACTTTCCCCTCGTTGTCTTTCCCTGCGATGCGCTTTGCGTCGCGCACGTTCGCCTCGTCCATACAGAGGATGAGATCGCACGCGTCGGCGTCCGCCCGCGTGAGGAGAACGGCGCGGTGCGGCACGAGCGGGATGTGCTCGGCGGCGAGCTTTTCGCGCGTGCCGCGGTGCGGCGCGCAGCCGATGGCATCCGTATGCGCGGCGGCGGAAGAAACGCGGATCTCCCCCTCCATGCCGCGCGCCCTTACGAGGTGCGCCATGACGCTCTCCGCCATCGGCGAACGGCAGATGTTCCCGTGGCAAAGAAAGATAATACTGAACACTGTGTCCTCCTACCGACGCATGCGGCGCGATTGGCGTTGATGCGTCCGTTTTTTTGTGAAACTTCTAACGAATATAAAATAAATTGGAAATTTTTTTTGGCATAATTGCCAAAAATCCTTGCCTTTCTTGCGCGAGAAGTGTATAATGGAACCATGAAGATTTTTTCAGAACGGCTCATGGAACTGAGAAAAGAACGAGGCCTTTCACAAGCGACACTGGCAAGGGATTTGAGCGTCAGCCTGGGAATCGTATGTTACTGGGAGACTAACAAGAGCGACCCTACCGCTTCAAACATTGCAAAGATCGCGAGATATTTCAACGTGCCTTCGGACTATTTACTCGGTCTTTCCGATTGAGCGATCAAGGAAGCCCTTTACCCCATCGGTCCGCGGCATCGCGGATCCGCGCCGGGATCGCCCCGGCCGCCGCTCTCAAGAGCAAAATTTACGTTCTGCCGTACGGCAGAACGTTTTTTTTATTTTATTGTGCCCATCGGGCAAATATCGTTCAGCCGTCGATGCGCCCGATAAAGACTTCTTCGAGTGCGGCGATGCCGCGAACGGGCTCCTCCGCGGCGGCGGAACGCGCCTCGGCGAGCATCGCGGAAGCGTCCCTGCCGGTGGCGCATTCGTAGGCGGCCATGGCGCGGAAATAGGCGCACGTCCCTTTGGCGTAAGCGGCGTCGGCGAGGTATTCCTCGGCGCGCTCGGGCGCGTCGGAAAGCACGCAGTCCGCATAGATGAGATCGCAGGCAACGTCGCCGCGGTTGAGCTCCGGCAGATATTCGTACAGGGAGCGCAGCCGTTCCAGCTCGGAAAGCGCGCGCTCCTCCTTTCCCGCCCAGAAGTTATACTGCCAGCGCAGCTGCGTCAGCGCCTGAAATCCCCCGTCGTCCTCGCGCACGGCGGGAACGTCGTACAAAAGCTGCTCGCTCACGTCGGAATACGTCCCGCGGGAGAGGATCCCCTGCGCCGCAAGCACGTGCAGCGCTACCACGGCGGAAGGCTCGCGGCGGAGAAGCGAACGCACCATCCCGCCGTCCGTCTTGCCGGTCGCCGTCTCCGCGGGATACAGGCAGGACGCCGCCTCCAGCAAGCTGAGCGGCGCAAACAACTGGAAAAAGTACAGCACGGGGTGCATCGGCAGCAAAAACGTGAGAAGCAGCGCAACGCCGTATGCGAGGTTGAAGATCGCCCCGCCCAGGGAATAGACGATCATGCGGCGCTCGAGATTGCGGTCGTCCCGGGGATACATCTCGCAGGAGCCCGCCACGTCGCGGTGCCGCAGCCACTGCAGCTTCACCTTGTCGCCGATGCGGACGAGGCGCAGCCAGCCGAAGCGGACGGAAGAAAAATGCATGCCGGACAGAAAGCCGAACGCGAGATGCCCCAGCTCATGCACGAGCGTGTTGAGCGGCAGGAGGATGAGGACGGCTACGGCAAAGCCGAACGCCCACAAAAACCCTTGATCCGCGCGCGCCGGATCGATGGCGGTGCAGGCGACGATGACCGTCCCGATGACGGCGATGAGCCCGCATATGATGAGAAACGCGCGGTAAGCGCCCGATTTCGAGATCCCGCTCATTTCAGCAACCTCCGAATCACATATCCTTCCTGATTGTCGCGGTCGGACGCGTACACGCAGTCAAGCCGCAGTTTTTCCATGATGCGGGAGAGCAGCAGCGTCCCGCCGCCGATGATGTCGGCGCGCTTTACGTCCATTCCGGGGAGCGCCCTGCGCGCATCCGCCGGAAGATGAAGCAGCCGCCCGGCGAGCGCCTTCACGGCCTCTGCCGTCATGCAGTGATCCTGTATCTTGTGCGGATCGTACACGGGAAGCGCCTGAAGCAGAGCGGAGACCGTAGTCGCCGTGCCCCCCACCGCGTATACGCGTATTTTTTCGGGGCATCCTTCCAAAGCGGAAAGCACAGGCCCGATGTGCGCGGAGAGCGCGGCTTCGTCCTGCCCGCAGCGATCGTAAAGGCGCACCGCGCCGACGTCCATGCTGACGGAAAAGACGATCTTCCCGCCCCTGCGCACGCACACTTCCGTGCTGGCGCCGCCGATGTCGACGATGCCGCCGTCCGCCGCCCCGAGCGCGCCGGAGAGGCCGAGCATCGCCTCCTCTTCGCCCGAGACGACGTCGACGTCCAGCCCGCAGAGCGCGCGGACGCGCGCACGGAATTCGCCGCCGTTTTCCGCACGGCGCACGGCTGCGGTGGCAAAGGCGCAGACGGCGTCCGCCCCCTCCCGCGCGGCGCGTTCCGCACAGTCGGCGACGGCGCGCGCCGTGCGCTCCATCGCCTCCTCGCGGAGAACGGGGCGCCCCTCGATGCCCTCGCCGAGCCGGGTGGTGATCACGTGCTTATACAAAGTAGTTCCGTCCGCCCACATCATCAGGCGGACGGAATTGGAACCGATGTCGATCACACCGAATTTCATACGTCACTTGTCGGACGGGAAACGGAACCCGTACTCATAAGCGAGCTGTTCCAGATATTCCTTCGTCTTATAATATTCGTATTTGTTCTCGCCGTCGGCGATGAGCTGCTCGAGCGCCTCCACTTCCTCGTTCATCTTGTCCACCTCCGCGCGCCGGACGCCGATCTGCACCAGCTGGAAGATGATGACGATGAGGAGGAACAGGAGCAGGAGCGAGCCCGCGATCGTCGCGGCGATCACGATTTTTTTCGTTCTCTCTTGCTGATCGGGCATGATTTCCGTCCTTTTTTCCGTGCAGGCCGCAGCCTGCCTGCGATTTTCTTGCCCTTATTATATACGATTTTTCCAAAAAAAGCAATGATTTCATGGATACTTTTTCGATAAAGAAAAAGTCCCGCAAGGCAGCCCGGCAAATGATACAGGCGGAATGCGGGCAGCGAAAAATGCAGAGAAAAGAGCAGATAAAGCAGGGAAAGAACGGCAAAAAAGGCGACGTCGCAGAAAAACGCCGCCGCCCCGCCCCCGAGCCGCCTGCCCAGCAGGGACGCCCCGTCGTAAAAGATCCCGCCCGAAACGCCGCAGAGCATACAGACGAGAAGGGCAAAAAATTCCCCGCCCTTCATCGGAAAAGGCGGAAGGCGGCGCCGAAGCGCACGCTCGTCACCTGTCCGCTCGCGGCAAAATTGCCGTTCCCCTGCGAAAAGGACAGGATCTTCAGCCCCGTCCCCGCGATCTGCACCCGCTTGCCCGCCACGGTCAGCGAGATGGCGTTTTCCGAAAAACTGTCCACCCGCTCCACGCCCGTCAGCGTCAGCCGCCTGCCCTGCTCGAGCGTCATCACGCTCTCCGTCCCTTTCGGCTCTTCCATGTTCCTATCCTATGCGGAAGGCCGCGGCAATATGAAAGGCGGGCGCACGGATGCGCCCGCCTTCTCGTCACTCCCCGGCAAACTGCGAATTGTAGAGGGAAGCGTAAAATCCGTTCTGTGCGAGCAGCCCCTCGTGCGTGCCCTGCTCGATCACGTTGCCGTCCTTCATCACGAGGATGAGATCGGCATTCTTGATGGTGGAAAGGCGGTGGGCGATGACGAAACTCGTCCTGCCGCGCGTCAGATTGTCCATCGCCTCCTGGATGACCTCCTCGGTGCGCGTGTCGACGTTGCTCGTCGCCTCGTCGAGGATGAGCATGGGCGCGTTCTCCACCATGGCGCGGGCAATGGTGATCAGCTGTTTCTGCCCGCCGGAGATCTCGTCGGGATTTTCCACGTAATGACCGAGCCCGCCCGGCTGCGTGGCGACGTAATGGGAGATCCCCGCCGCCTCGCACGCCTCCTTCAGCCGTTCTTCGGGGACGTCCTTGCAATAGGCGATGTTCTCGCGCAGCGTGCCCTCGAACATCCAGGTATCCTGCAGGACCATGCCGAACAGGTCGTGGATCTCCTCGCGCGGCATATCCTTGACGGAAACGCCGTCGATCAGGATGTCCCCGCCGTCCATCTCGTAGAACCGCATGAGCAGGTTGACCATCGTGGTCTTGCCCGCCCCCGTCGGCCCGACGATCGCGACCTTCCAGCCCGGCTGCACCTTCGCCGAAAAATCGGGGATGATGATGCGGGATTCATCGTATCCGAAGCGCACGTGGCGGAATTCCACCTCCCCGCGCACGCCGCCCGTGAGCTGCCGCACCTTGCCGCTCTCGTCGGAAAGTTCCTCCTCGTTCAAAAACCCGAAGACGCGCGTGCTCGCCGCCGCCGCGCTCTGCAGCACGTTGAAGGCCTGCGCGATCTGCGAAAGCGGGCTCTGGAAGAGGTTGACGTAGACGAGGAACGCGGAAAGCATCCCATAATCGGCGCTGCCTTCTGCGATCATCAGCCCGGCGACGACGCACACCGCCGCATAGGCAAAGTAGGAAACGAACGTCATGGCGGGCTGCATCGCGCCCGAGAGCGCCTGCGAAAGGAAGGTGCTGCGACGCAGGCGGCGATTGGTCTTTTCAAAGTCCTCGCGGCGCTCCGCTTCGGCGTTGAACGCCTTGACGACGAGCTGCCCCGAATACGTCTCCTCCACCTTGCCGTTGAGTTCGGCGAGCTCGTTTTGCAGCTTTTTGAACTGCGGCTGGGAGAAGCGCATGATCACGAACATCAGCACCGCCATAAACGGCACGATGAGAAGCACGGTGAGCGCGAGCTGCCAGCTGGTGACGAACATGGCGATGAGCACGCCGACGAGCATGCACACCGACTGCACGGCCATCGACACCGACTGCTGCAGGGAATTGCCGATGGTATCCACGTCGTTCGTGACGATGGAGAGCGTATCGCCGTACGGGTGCGCGTCAAAGTATCTGAGCGGCACGCGGTTGATCTTTGCGGTGATCTCCGCCCGCAGCCCCTTGCACGCCTTCTGCGAGACGGTCGTCATGAGGAAAGACGACACATAGGTGCAAAGCGCGTTGCAGGCGTAAAAGATCATGAGGATGACGGCAAATTTTGCAAGCGCCCCCATATCGACGGGCGACCCGCCGAAGCTCGCCGTGATGACGTTGACGAGCTCGGAGAGCACCTGCGGCGCAAGGATGGAAAGCACCGTCGCCGCCGCCGTGAACAGCAGCGAGAGCAAAACGGGAAGATAATACGGCCTCAGAAAGAGGACGAGCTCCCCGAGCCCGTGCCGGCGTTTTTGCTGAGATACGTTCGTCATAAGCCAAGTTCCTCCCCGGAAAGCTGTGAAAGCGCGATGTCGCGGTAGACGGGGCAACTGCGCAGCAGTTCCGCGTGCGTGCCCTGCCCGACCGCTTTGCCATTATCGAGCACGACGATGAGATCCGCGTCCATGATGGTGCCGATGCGCTGGGCGACGATGAGTTTGGTCACGCCCGCCATCTTTTCGCCGAGGTTTTCCCGCACCTTTTTGTCCGTCCGGTAATCGAGCGCGGAAAAGCTGTCGTCAAAGATGAGGATCTCCGGCCGTTTTGCCACGGCGCGGGCGATGGAAAGGCGCTGTTTCTGCCCGCCGGAGACGTTCTTGCCGCCCTGGGAGATGCGGCTTTCAAAGCCTCCCATCTCTTCGATGAAGCCGCTCGCCTCGGCGATGTCCGCCGCCTCGCGGACGGCGTTTTCGTCCGCATCCCCGCCGAAGGCGATGTTTTCCGCCACCGTGCCACGGAAAAGCACCCCTTTTTGCGGTACGTAGCCGATCTTTTCGCGCAGATCCTTCTGCGTGAGCGAACGCACGTCGGCGCCGTCCACCAAAACCTGCCCTTCCGTGGCGTCGTAAAAGCGGGGCACGAGGTTGATGAGCGTCGATTTTCCGCTGCCCGTGCTGCCGATAAAGGCGACCGTCTGCCCCCGTTCCGCGCGGAAGGAGACGTGTTCGAAGACGCACGCCTCCGCGTCGGGATAGCGGAAGCTCACGTCGCGGAATTCCACAGTCCCCCGCTCGGTGACGGGCGCAGACTCCGCGGGATCGGAGATCGAACAGGGCGTATCCAGCACTTCGTTGATGCGTTTGGCGGAGACCTGTGCGCGCGGCAGCAGGATAAACATCATGAGCATCATCAAAAACGCCATCACGACCTGCGAAGCGAGCATCATAAAGGCGACGATCGTCTCGTAATCGATCCTGCCCGCATTCATCAGCGAAGCGCCCAGCCAGTAAATGGCGAGCGTCAGGCCGTTCATCACGAGCATCATGACGGGGCTCATGAGCGCGATGACCCGCCCCGTGAAGAGGTTGGCGGCGGTAAACTTTTCGTTTTCGCGCGCAAACTTTTCCTCCTGATACGTCTCGGCGTTGTAGGCGCGCACCACGCGGATGCCCGTGAGGTTCTCCCGCGTGACGCCGTTGAGGCGGTCCGTGAGCTTCTGCATCGCGCGGAAGCGCGGCATGACGGTGAGCATGATGGCGAGGATGCAGAGGACGAGGATGACCACCGCGACCGCCGTCGCCGCCGTGAGCTCCGCGCTCGAAGCGTTGATCTTGCAGATCGCCCACACCGCCATGACGGGCGCATAGACGAGCATGCGCAAAATCATGACGTTTGCCATCTGTACCTGCTGCACGTCGTTCGTGGTGCGGGTGATGAGCGACGCGGTGGAAAACCGGTTGACTTCGGCGACGGAAAAGCGCTCCACCTTGTCATAGATCCTGCCGCGCACCGCCGCCGAAAGATCGCTCGATACGCGCGCCGCCGCAAAGCCGATCGCCGCCTGGGCGAGCGCGCTCGCCGCCGCGTAGCCGAGCATGATGCCTCCTTCCCGCCAGATGTCCCCCGTGGAAGCGCCGGGAAGGTGCAGGCTGACCGCCTGGATCGCCCCCACGATCGCCGAGATCTGATCGGTGAGGCACATGGTGAAAAACACCTGCGCGACGGTCAGCGCGGCGATGAGCGCCGTGAGCGCCCAGTCGATCGGCCGGAAATTTTTATACAGTTTCAGCATGATCGCCCTCCGTTCCTTCTTGTTCTTGTATGACCTCGCTCACCGCTTCGTCAAGCGAGGAAAGCGCGGCGTTGCAATTGGCGAAAAACCGGTTCTGCTCCTCCTCCGGCACGGCGGAAAGCGCGCGCGTGAGCATGGCGCCCGACTTCTGCCGCAGCCGCTCCAATTCCGCCTCTCCCGCTGGAGTGATGCGCACGCACACGCTGCGCCCCTCCTTTTCCCGCCTCAAAAGCCCCTTTTCTTCCAGGGGACGCAGCAGCCGGCACACGTTCGGCATGGCGCGCCCCGTCAGCTTGACGAGGTCGGTGATCGTGGCGTGTCTGCCGTTCCGCAGTTCAAACTCACGCAGATTGGCAAGCGCAAAAGCGCTCCCCTGCCTCTTCGTCAGAATGGCAAATTTGTGCATGATGAGCCTGAGTTCAAGCAGCAGCGCAAAGGCGTGCGAGATCTTATCGTTTTCTTTTTCCATGCGATCCTCCGTCATTATGCTTATCAGGCGATAAGTATTCACGCAGAATATATACCCGCGGCATCGGCAGCCGAAACGTCGCAAGGCAATTTTTTGCTTGACAGTTTTTCCGCCGCAGAGTACAATACCCCTGTCATGCAACTGCTTCTTCCCCATCTGCGCGACCTTGCGGAACGCGCCTATCAGAGCGGACGGCCCGTCTTTTCCGATTTTTTGAGCGAAAGCGAATGCGCGGAATTTTACCTGCATCAGCGCGAATTTTCCTATGCGCAGCCCGCCCTTTGGGGCGGCGCGGAGGGATGCGTCCGGAAGATCGTGCGGTTCGGCAAAGAAGCTCCCTTCCCCGTCCGGCTGGTCGAGATCGCGCCCAGACAGAAAAAATTCGCGGAAAACTTCGGCCACCGCGACGTCCTCGGCGCCCTGCTCTCCCTGGGGCTGGAGCGCAGCACGCTCGGCGATCTCGCGCTCTCGGGCGGCAGCGCCTATTGCTTCTGCCTCGACCGCGTCGCCCCGCTCTTATGCGAAGAACTCACCCGCGTCCGCCGCACGGACGTCGTCTGCCGGGAAACCGACGCGCCCTTCCCCGCCGCGCATGAAACGCAGGAACGGGCGGTATTTCTCTCCTCCCTGCGCGCCGACTGCGTGCTCGCCGCGGCATACGGGCTCTCCCGTGCGGACACCCTCGCCTGCTTCCGTGAGGAGCGCGTTTTGCTCAACGGGCGGCCGTGCACGGAAAACGCCAAAGAAATAAAGCCGGGCGACTGCCTCACCCTGCGCGGCAGGGGAAAATTCACCCTCGTCACCCTCGGCGGCGAATCCCGCAAAGGGAGACTGCGCGTCACGCTCTCCTTCCCTCAATAAGCAAAAAACACAAAAAAGCGGGCAAAAGCCCGCTTTTTTCATACTATGTCACACATAAACGATGTTTTATGCATGACATAGTACTATGAAATTGCGTTAAAACTGTGATTTGACCCGTTACATCCCCGAATTGACCACGGGCTGCGCATCCTTGCTGCCGCACAAAACGACCAACAGATTGGCAACCATAGCAGCCTTGCGCTCCTCGTCCAGCACGACGGTCTTGTTCTCGCTCAGCCGTTCAAGCGCCATCTCCACCATGCCGACCGCGCCGTCCACGATCATTTTGCGCGCGTCGATGATGGCCGACGCCTGCTGCCGCTGCAGCATCGCCGCGGCGATCTCCGGCGCATAAGCAAGATAGGTGATGCGCGCCTCGATGATCTCCAGCCCCGCCTCTCTGACGTTTTCCTGGATCTTCTCGCGGATGCGCTGCGCCACCACTTCGCTCGAGCCGCGCAGGCTCCCGTCGTCGGCAAGTCCGTCGCCCGTCGTGTCCACGTTGGGTGCGACGTCGTAGGGATAAATGCGGACGATGTCGCGCAGGGCGGTATCGCATTGCAGAGAAAGGAATTCCTTATAGTTATCCACCTGGAAGACGGCCTTTGCCGTATCGACGACGCGCCAGGTGACGGCGATCCCGATCTCCACCGGGTTGCCGAGGCAGTCGTTGATCTTCTGTTTGGCGTTGGAGAGCGTCATCACTTTGAGCGAGATCTTCATATCCGCGCCAAATCTGCCGAATTTCCCCGCGACGGCTGCCGCGAACGGTTCCTCCTCCGTCTTGACGTCGCCGCTCTGCCCGAGTTTGGTGTTTGCCGCCGGGTTAAACGCCACGCAGAACGGATTCACCCAATAGAAGCCCTCCCCTTTCAGCGATCCGTAATACTTGCCGAACAGCGTGAGCACGAGCGCCTCCTGCGGTTTGATCTCCTTGAGTCCGAGGAACGGGAACCAGCCGATGATAAGCCAGGCGACGCCCACGATCAGACAGATGCCCGCCGAGGCCGCATCGCGCGACTCCAGATTCAGCGCGCCGAAGATGGTGAGCGCGAGCGCCGCCGCATACAGCGCGACGAACATGACGAGCGCGATCATGCCGTTCGGGCGTTTGTTGAGCACTTTTTCCGTCATAACATTCTCCTTTCCGGGCAGCGTACCGCCGCCCTGCCCCTTTATCATATCATATTCCACCGTTCCCGTCAAGTCCCGCGCGGCAAATTCCCCGCCTCACCCCCACAGCCTGCCGACGCGATCCATCATGGCGCGCTTGTGTTCGGAAAGGCTGTGCGTATATCTGCCGAGCGTCAGCGCCGCGTTTTTGTGTCCCATGATCTCGGAAAGCGTCTTGACGTCCATGCCGCACTCGAGCGCGCGCGTCGCAAAAGTATGCCGCAGGGCGTGAAATCCCCTGTGCGGGATCCCGGCTCGCTTCAAAAGCCGTTCAAACGCCATCTGATAGGCGCGCATCGTCAGCCGTTCTCCGTTCGCGCCGCTGATGACGTAATCCTCGCCCGCTCCGCGCATCCGGGAAAGCCCCTGCAGCAGCTGCCGCGGAATGGGCACGATCCGACACGAAGCAGCCGTCTTAGGGGTACCGATGATCTTACGGTACACGCCCTGATACCAGCCGTCGCGGCAGTTCTTGGTGACGGAGAGCGTGCGCTGCACGAAGTCGACGTCCCGCCACTGAAGCGCGAACAGCTCCCCGATGCGCAGTCCCGTATACAGACAGAGGACGATACCGAACAGTTCCGGGCGGCGGCTGCCGGCGACGATGCGTTCGATCTTCTTCTGTTCGGAAAGCGTAAAACAGGCGACTCTGCCCGCCTCGGAACGCGGAAGGCAGATGCTGCCGCCGTATTCCGTCTGCACGAGCGCGGCCGCGCGCGCCCTTTTCAGGGAGGAGCGGAGGACCGTCACGATGCAGGATACCGTATTCGGCGCGTACCGCTCGCACAGCTCCGCCGCAAACGTCTGCAGCACCGTCGGCGTGAGCGCATCGAGTTCCCGCTCCCCGAGATGCGGTTCTATCTTTTGGCGCGCGATGGATTCGTATGATTCAAACGTGCGCGCCTTCACCGTAGGTTTCACGTAGACCGTCAGCCATTCCTCCAACCATTGCCCGTATTTCATGCTTGCTGCTCCTTTGTGTCTTTGTGTCAACAGAAAAAGCCCCGTCCCAGACGAGGCACATCCCTTGCAGTTCCCGAAAGCGCTCCATGCGGCGCGCCGATACAAAAAGCGGACGCCGTGCGGCATCCGCTTTTTTACTTGCTTGCTTACTCGAGTTCGAACGCGCCCGTGTACAGCTGATAGTACTTGCCCTTCTCAGCGATGAGCTGTTCGTGCGTACCGCGTTCGATGATCCTGCCCTGTTCGAGGACCATGATGACGTCCGAATTGCGGACGGTGGAGAGCCTGTGGGCAATGACGAAGACCGTTCTGCCCTTCATGAGCGCGTCCATACCGCGCTGCACGATCGCCTCCGTGCGGGTATCGATGGAGCTCGTCGCCTCGTCGAGGATCATGACGGGCGGGTCGGCGACCGCCGCGCGGGCAATGGAAAGAAGCTGCCTCTGCCCCTGCGAAAGATTGGCGCCGTTGTGCGCGATCATCGTCTGATATCCTTCGGGGAGACGCGTGATAAAGTCGTCCGCGCCCGCAAGTTTCGCCGCCGCAATGCACTCCTCGTCCGTCGCGTCCAGCCTGCCGTAGCGGATGTTGTCCATGACGGTGCCCGTAAACAGGTTGGTATCCTGCAGGACCATGCCGAGCGAGCGGCGCAGATCCGCCTTTCTGATCTTGTTGATGTTGATGCCGTCGTAGCGGATCTTGCCGTCGGCAATGTCGTAAAAGCGGTTGATGAGGTTGGTGATGGTCGTCTTGCCCGCACCCGTCGCGCCGACAAACGCCACCTTCTGCCCGGGCTTTGCGTACAGACTGATGTTGTGCAGCACGATCTTCTCGGGCGTATACCCGAAGTCGACGTCAAACATGCGCACGTCGCCCTCGAGTTTGGTATAGGTCACGGAACCGTCTGCGCTGTGCGGATGCTTCCAGGCCCACATATTCGTGCGTTCCGTGCACTCGACGAGCTTGCCGTCCTCCTCCCTGACGTTGACGAGCGTGACGTAGCCGTTGTCCTCTTCCGGCTTTTCGTCGATGAGCCCGATGATGCGTTCCGCACCCGCGAGACCCATGACGACGGAGTTGACCTGGTTGGAGACCTGCCCGATGTTGTTGGAGAACTGGCGGGTCATCTGCAGGAAGGAAACGATGATGACGACGGAGAACATCTGCCCGGACATACTCACGTTTGCCGCGCCGTTGAGCACGAACAGCGCGCCGACGATGGCGACGAGCACGTACATCACGTTGCCGATGTTGGCGATGATGGGCATGAGCATGTTGGCAAAGCGGTTCGCCTTATCCGACTGCTCGAAGAGGTAGTCGTTGACTTTGTCGAAGTCTGCCTTGCTCTCCTTCTCGTGCACGAAGACCTTGATGACCTTCTGGCCGTTCATCATTTCCTCGATGAAGCCTTCCGTCTTGCCCATCGCGCGCTGCTGGCCGATGAAGTACTTGCTGGCGCCGCCGCCCACCCATTTGGTGACGAGGAAGATAAAAAAGACGCCGACGAGCACGATGAGCGAGAGCCATACGCTGTAATAGAGCATGATGCCGAACAGCGTGAGCACCATCACGGAGGAGGTGAGCAGCTGCGGGAAGCTCTGCGCGACCATCTGGCGCAGCGAGTCGATATCGTTGGTGTAATAACTCATGATATCGCCGTGGTTGTGCGTATCGAAGTAACGGATGGGCAGATCCTGCATGCCGTTGAACATCTGCCCGCGCAGCTTCTTCAGATACCCCTGCGTGATGATCGCCATCAGCTGATTGTAGACGGCGCCCGCGATGAGCGACGTGACGTAGCAGCCGATGAGGATGCTCATGAAGCGGACGACCTCGCCGCCGACGTCCGCCCAGCCGAGCTGCTCGGCGAGCGCGCCTTCCACGGCGTCAAACACGTTCTGCATGAAGATGGCAGGCAGCGAACTGACTGCCGCGTTGAAGATGATGCAGACCACGGAAATGGTCAGCATGCGCGGATAATAATGGAAGAGCGACTTCATGAGGCGGATGAAGGTGCCGCCTTTTTTCCCGGCAGTTGCCTTGGGACGATTACTCATCGTCGGACCCTCCTTTCACCTGAGATTCATAAACTTCCCTGTAGATGGCGTTCGTTTTGACAAGCTCCTCATGCGTGCCGACGGCGTTGATCCTGCCGCTTTCCATCACGATGATCTTATCCGCATCCTGCACGGACGAAATGCGCTGCGCGATGATGATCTTCGTCGTATCGGGAAGATATTCGCGGAACGCCTTGCGGATGAGCGCGTCGGTATGCGTATCCACGGCGCTCGTCGAGTCGTCGAGGATGAGGATCTTGGGCTTTTTCAGGAGCGCGCGCGCGATGCACAGGCGCTGCTTCTGCCCGCCCGAAACGTTGGCGCCGCCCTGCTCGATGTAAGTATCGTACCCGTCGGGGAAGCGCGTGATGAATTCGTCCGCCTGCGCGAGGCGGCACGCCTCGATCATCTCCTCGTCCGTCGCGTCCGGGTTGCCCCAGCGGAGATTTTCTTTGATGGTACCCGAAAAGAGAATGTTCTTCTGCAGCACGACGGCGACCTGGTTGCGCAGCGTATCCAGATCGTACGCGCGCACGTCGATGCCGCCCACCTTGACGCTCCCCTCCGTCACGTCGTACAGACGGGAAATAAGGTTGACGAGCGACGTCTTGGACGAACCCGTGCCGCCGATGATGCCGATGGTCTCCCCCGACTTGATGTGCAGGTCGATATCGGACAGCACGAATTTCTCCGCCGTCTTGGAATATTTGAAGAAGACGTCGTCAAAGTCGACGGATCCGTCTTTGACTTCATAGACGGGATCTGCGGGATTGTGCAGCGTGCTCTCCTCGTCGAGGATCTCCACGATACGGCGGGCGGATTCGCCCGACATGGCGATCATGGCAAAGACCATGGAGAACATCATGAGCGAGGAAAGGATCTGGAAGCCGTAGACGATGAGCTGCGAGACTTCCGGGACGTTGATGACGGAGCCGCTCGAACTTAAAATGAGGTAGGATCCGATAAAGAGAATGGACGAAATGACGGTGTAGAAGGCGAACTGCATGATGGGGTTATTCCAGGCAAGCAGACGCTCCGCCCGCGTGAAGTCCACCTTGACTTCCTCCGCCGCGCGGTCAAATTTCTGTTTTTCAAAATCCTCGCGCACGTACGCCTTGACGACGCGCATCCCCTTGACGTTCTCCTGGATGGACTCGTTGAGGGCGTCGTACTTCTTGAACACCCTGTGGAAGAGCGGCATGACCTTCTGCATGATGAAGAAGAGCGCAAAGGCGAGCGGCGGGATGACCGCCACGAAGACGAACGCGAGGTATCCCCCCATCACAAACGCCATGACGAAGGAAAAGATCATCATGATCGGGCAGCGGATGGCAAGGCGGACGATCATCATGTAGGAAAGCTGCACGTTGGTGACGTCCGTCGTCATACGCGTGACGAGAGAGGGCGTGGAGAACTTATCGATGTTCTCAAAGGAAAAATCCTGGATCTTGTAATACATGTCCTTGCGCAGGTTCTTGGCAAACCCCGCGGAAGCGCGCGCGCAGAATGCGCCCGCCAACGCCCCCGTGACGAGGGAAAGGATCGCCATCGTCGCAAGGAGAAGGCCGTACCGGATGATCGCCCCCATGTTGATGTCCGTCCGGATCACCTCCAGAAGCTGGGCGATGATGAACGGAATGATGCATTCAAGAATGACCTCGATGGTCACAAACAGGGGGGACAGCAGGGACGCGGTCTTATATTCTCGGATACTTTTGGCAAGTTTTCTGATCATATACAACGCTCCTTAAACTCTCTTAACAAAACCTCTTTGAAAGAAAAAAGCGCAACGGCCGCAAGGCAATCACGCAATTTCTATACCATATTATACATATCCCGAAAAAATATGTCAAGCAATCGACAAAAATTCTTTGCCTCGAAAAAACGCTTGTCGCTTTTTTTCATATTTTAATCGTTTTTTGCAGTTTTCACTCCTGATCGAGCAGTTCGCGGTAAAACTCCACGTAATCGGTGCGGCCGCGGCGCAAGAACTCGATGGCGGACGAGGGATGGCGGTTGAGGATGCCCGTAAGCAGATACGGCACGTCGTATCCCCACACCGTACCCGCCTCCCGCAGGGCGCGCATGTGCTTTTCGACAAAGGCGAGCGTATGCACCAGCTTATACTTGGGATTTTTCAGGAACCCGAGCAGAAGCTCCATGGCGCAGTTGCCCGCGCCGCGCCCCATCCCGGACATGGTAGCGTCCAAAAAGTCCACGCCGAGCGCCGTGCACTCAATGGTGTTGGCAAACGCGAGGTTCTGGTTGTTGTGTGCGTGGATGCCGATCTTCTTGCCGTACTTCTCCCCCGCCTCGAGATATTTCTCCGCCAGAACGCGCATCTCCTCGGGGTAGACGGAGCCGTAGCTGTCCACGATGTAAATGACGTCCACGGGCGCGTCGCCCAAAAGTTCGAGCGCGATGGAGATCTCCTTCTCCGACGCGTTGGAGACCGCCATGAGGTTGACCGTCGTCTCGTACCCCAGCTTCTTGCAGTGCTCGGCGATGGCAACGGCGGCGGGGATCTGCGTGATGTAAGCGGCGATGCGGTACATATCCACGGGGCTGTTCCCCTTTTCGCCGATGTCGCGCTCGTAATCGCACCGCCCCACGTCCGCCATGCAGGCGATCTTCATCGGGGTAGCGTTCTCCCCCACCACGGCGCGGATGTCATCCTCGCGGCAGAACTTCCACTTGCCGTATTTTTTTGCGTCGAAGATGCTCGCATCCGACTTGTAGCCGAACTCCATGTAATCGACGCCCGCGTGCACGTTCGCTTCGTACAGGGCGCGCACAAACGCGTCGGAAAATGCAAAATTGTTGACCAGGCCGCCGTCCCGCAGCGTCGCGTCCACCACGCGGATGGACGGACGGAAGGAGAGCAGCGTGCCGCGTTCTTCCCGTTTCATGATCTACCTCTCATTCGTGCCGCTTATAAAGCAGCGTGCACACGTCGCAAAGACGGATGTTTTTTTCGCGGAGCAGCACCAAAAAATGATACAGCATATCCGCGCACTCCCCGACGAATTCCTGATCCTCGTCGTTTTTGGCGGCGATGACCGTTTCCACCGCCTCTTCGCCGAATTTTTTGGCGATCTTATCGATCCCCTTTTCAAACAGATAGGAGGTATACGACCCCTCCTGCGGTTCCCGCTTGCGCCCGTCGATGACGCGCTCGAGCTCGCAGAGGAAGGAGACGCCCGCCTGCGGCGAGGCCTGCTCCGTCCTGAAAAAACAGCTGCGATTGCCCGTATGGCAGGCCGCCCCCGTCTGTTCCACGCCGAGCAGCAGACAGTCGCGGTCGCAGTCAAAGGCCATGGAAAGCACCTTTTGGACGTGTCCGCTCGTCTCCCCCTTCTTCCACAGGCACTTGCGCGAACGGCTGTAATAGTGGGCAAACCCCGTCTCCGCCGTGAGGCGCAGCGCCTCCTCGTTCATATACGCCTGCATGAGCACTTCGCCGCTTTCCGCGTCCTGCGCGATGGCGCAGATGAGCCCGCGCTCGTCAAATTTTACGTTATCCGTGATCATTTCCGATACTCCTTCCGCACGGGAACGCCCCGCGCCGCCAGATATGCCTTCAAACCGCCGATGCTCACTTCGCCGAAGTGGAAGAGGGATGCGGCAAGCGCCGCATCCGCCATGCCCTCCGTGAGCACGTCGCAAAAATCCTGCATGCACCCCGCCCCGCCCGAAGCGATGACGGGGATGTTGACCGCCTTGGCCGCCGCGCGGCAAAGCTCGAGATCATACCCGCGCTTGGTGCCGTCGCGGTCCATGCTGGTAAGCAGCACTTCGCCCGCGCCGAGCCTTTCCGCCCGCGCGATCCATTCCACGGCGTCCAGCCCCGTCGGCACGCGGCCGCCATTGAGGTAAACTTCCCAGCCGCCCTCTCTGCGCCGGGCGTCTACGGCAAGCACGACGCATTGCCGCCCGAACTTGTCCGCCGCCTCTTCGATGAGCTCCGGCCGCTTCACCGCCGCCGAATTGACCGCCACCTTATCCGCTCCGCAGGCGAGCACCTTGCGGAAATCCTCCGCCGTGCGGATGCCGCCGCCCACGGTGAGCGGCAGAAACACCTGTTCGCTGGCGCGGGAAATGACGTCGAGCATCGTCTCATCGCCGCGGTAACTCGCCGTGATGTCCAGAAAGACGATCTCATCCGCGCCCTGTTCGTTATACAGCCGCGCCGTCTCCACGGGATCGCCGGCGTCGCGCAGGGAAACGAAATTCACGCCCTTGACGACGCGCCCGTCTTTGAGGTCGAGGCAGGGAATGATGCGCCGCGCGATCATGCTTCCATCTCCCGGATGGCGCGCGCAAGGTCGATGGCGCCCGCATAGATCGAACGCCCGAGGATCGCCCCGTAAACGCCCGCCTCCCGCAGGGCGCGCAGATCGTCGAGATCGCGGATCCCGCCCGAAGCAATGATCCTGAGCCCCGTTTCCTGCATGGCAGCGGTATCCCGTACGTTGACGCCGGAGAGCGCCCCGTCGCGGCCGATGTCGGTGAATACCGCTTCGCGCACGCCCAGCGAATACGCCTCGCGGGCAAACGCTTCGGCGCGCACGTCGGCGCGCTGCGTCCAGCCGTTGAGGGCGAGATACCCCTCCTTTACGTCCATGCCCGCCACCACCGCGGCGCCGTAGCGCTCCACCGCCGAGCGGAAGAGTGCGGGATCGCGGATGCAGACGGTACCGAGCACCACGCGGTTCGCGCCCGATCCCAGGCGGCGGCGGATCTCCTCCTCCGTGCGCAATCCCCCGCCCGACTGGACGTCCGCGCCGAGCGCGGCGATGCGTTCGAGCACGCGGTCGATGCGGCTCGAACCCTCAAAGGCGCCCGAAAGGTCGACGACGTGCAGGTGTTTCGCGCCCGCATCCAGCCATTGTCTGGCGCGGTCGACGGGATCGCCGTAATCGGTGACCTTATCGCGTTCGCCGCGCAGCAGGCGCACCGCGCGCCCGTCAAGGATATCGATGGCAGGAAAAAGCTGCATAGCTTACAACTCCATAAAATTTTTCAGCAGGGCAAGCCCCGCTTCTCCGCTCTTTTCGGGGTGGAACTGCACGCCGAAGACGTTGCGCGCCCCCACCGCCGAAGCATACGTGCGGTAATACTCCGTCTGCCCGAGCACAAAATCGGGCTGCGTCTCCGCATAATAGCCGTGCACGAAGTAGTACTGCGTGCCGTCGGGAATGCCCTCGAAGAGCGGCCCGCGCAGATGCGTGACCGCATTCCAGCCGATCTGCGGAACTTTTCCCTCGGCAAACGGCAGGACGCGCCCCGGGATGAGCGAAAGCCCCTCGCACGGGCCGCCCTCCTCGCTTGAAGAAAGCAGAAACTGCATCCCGAGGCAGATGCCGAGAAGCGGCCGCTCCTCGGCCCGCAGCGCGGAAACAAGCCCCGCGCGGCGCAGGTTTTCCATGCCCGCCGCAAAACTGCCTACGCCGGGAAGTACGAGCTTATCGCACGCGCACAAGGCACCCATGTCCGAGGCGATCACGGTCTTTGCCCCCAGATGCTCAAACGCCTTCTGTACGGAGCGAAGGTTGCCCATGCCGTAATCGAGGATGCCGATCATAATACGCCCTTGGAGGAAGGGATGCGGTCGGACACCACCTTCACCGCGTCCTGAAGGCACTTTGCAAGCGCTTTGAAGATCGCCTCCGCCTCGTGATGGCGGTTACCCCCGCGCAGCATGCGCACGTAAACGTTCATCCCCGCATGGTAAGAAAAGGCGCGCAAAAACTCCTCGACGAGCTCGAGATCGAACTCTCCCGCCTTCCCTTCGAGCGGCGCCTCGTAGGCAAGATACGCCCTGCCGCCGAGGTCCACGGCGACGAGCGCCGCGCATTCGTCCATCGGAATAAGGCGGTCGGCAAAGCGCGCGATGCCGCGCCGATCGCCCAGCGCTTCTTTCAAGGCGTCGCCGAGCGCGATGCCGACGTCTTCCACCGTGTGGTGAAAATCCACCTGCGTATCCCCTTTGCAGGAAAGCGTCAGGTCAAAGCCCGCGTGCACGGTCAGAAGTTCGAGCATGTGATCGAAAAATCCCACGCCGCTTCCGATCTCCGCCTTCCCCTGCCCGTCGAGGGCGAGGGTGAGGGAAATATCCGTCTCTTTGGTCTTGCGCCGTATGCTTGCGCTTCTCATAACCCCTCCTTCTGCGTCCGCGCGAGCACCGCGCGGGCATGCGCGGAAAGCTGTTCGCTCTCCGCAAGGCGCACGATGTGCGCGCCGTCCTTTTCCAGCGCCCCCTTCGTATAGGAAATGACGCTCATCTTGCGCAGGAACACGTCCTCATTGAGTACGTGGAAGAATTTGGCGCTTCCGCCCGTGGGCAGGATGTGGTCGGGCCCCGCAAAGTAATCGCCGACGGGTTCCGGCGTAAATCCGCCCAGAAACACGGCGCCCGCGTTGTTGATGTTTTTCAGCAAGCCTTCGGGATCCGCCGTATACAGTTCGAGGTGCTCGGGCGCGATCTCGTCGGCGAGCGCACAGGCCTCCTGCATATCTTTGACGAGGACGATGCCCCCGTTCTCTTCGAGAGACTGCGCCGCGATGTCGCGGCGGGGAAGTTCCGAAAGCCTGCGCGAAACGCAGTCGGAAATGCGCCCGGCGAGCGCCTCGTCATCCGTGAGGACGATGGCGCGGGCGCGCACGTCATGCTCCGCCTGGGAAAGCACGTCCGCGGCGACGCAGTCGGCGTCCGCGGTACGGTCTGCGACGATGAGGATCTCGCTCGGGCCTGCAAGCATATCGATGCCCACCTGCCCGTACACCTCCTTTTTCGCGAGCGTGACGTAGATGTTCCCCGGCCCCGCGATCACGTTCACCTTTTCCACGCTCTGCGTGCCGTAAGCGAGCGCGGCGATCGCCTGCGCGCCCCCCATCTTATATACGTCCGAGACGCCGCATTCTTTGGCGGCGACGAGCGTGAGCGGATGAATGACGCCGTTTTTTGCGGGCGTCGCCACGACGATGCGCTTTACGCCCGCCGCCTTGGCGGGCAAGACGCCCATGCAGACGGAAGACGAGAGCGGCGCCGTGCCGCCGGGAACGTAGATCCCCGCCGCCCCCACGGGGCGCAGCACGTAGCCCGTGGTGCGGCCGTCCGCATCCGTATGCACCTCGCCCGCCCGCTTGCCGCGGCAATGATATTCGTAGATATTCCGGATGGAACGGCGCAGGCTGTCCAAAAGCGCGGGGGAAACCGCGCGGTACGCCGCCTCAAATTCCGCCTCGCTGACGCGGAAATTCTCCGCCGTGAGGGACGTGCCGTCAAATTTTTCTTCGTAACGGAACACCGCCGCATCGCCTTCCTCGCGGACGGCTTCCACGATGGCGTGCACGGCAGAGATGAGTTCGGGTTCAAAAAACGTGCCGCGGCGGAGAAGTTCCCCGCAGGCGTTGCTCCTTAAGATCTTCACGAGACGGCCTCCTTTAATCTTGCGACGAGCGGCAGAATTTCCGCCGCCTTGAGTTTTAAGCTGACTTTGTTGGCGACGAGGCGCGCCGTGATATGCCCGTATACCTCCTCGAGCACGGCAAGCCCGTTTGCCTTCAGCGTGGAGCCGGACTGCACGATATCGAAAATGACGTCTGAAAGCCCGGTGACGGGCGCAAGCTCGATGGAACCGTTGAGCGGGATGATCTCCGCCTCCTCGTCGCGCTCTGCAAATACCCGGCGCGCGGTATTGACGTACTTCGTCGCCACGCGCAGGTGCGGATTGGTGAGCGCATCCCGCCGGCCCGGAGCGCCGGCGATGCAGAGACGGCATTCGCCGATCTTCAGGTCGAGCATCTCGTAAAGATCCTTGTCCTGCTCCATGAGCGTATCTTTCCCGGCGATGCCGAGATCAGCGACGCCCGCCTCCACGTAGGTGGGCACGTCGGACGGCTTGACGAGGAAAAAGCGATACCCCCCGTCCGCGCTCGTCAAAATCAGCTTGCGCGTATCTTCCTTTAAGACGGACGTGTCGATGCCGCATTTTTCAAGCAGCGCCGCGCTCTCTTCCGCGAGCCGCCCTTTTGCCAATGCAAAACAGATCATAATTCCTCCATCCCCTCTTTGCCGATCAGGATGACCTTTTTCGCCTTCCCCTTGCAGCGCAGCGCCGCTTCTTCCCCGTATTCGGGCGGGAAAATGACCTTCTTCCCTTCGGAAAGCAGGGTGAGATAATACCGGTAAGCGTCCCCCTCTTCCCCCTCGTCGCAGACGACGGCAACGTCGGCAAGCGGCGCGGGCGGCAGCTTTTTCTGGCGTTCCAGCGCAATGAGGATGCGCTTTAAGCCCATTGCAAAGCCCACCGCGGGAATGTGCTTCCCGAAATCGTCTGCAAGGCGATCGTATCTGCCGCCGCTTAAGACGGGCGCCCCCAGCTCGCGCAGCAGCCCGGAAAAGACGATGCCGGAATAATAGGAGAGCCTGCGCACGGCGCCGAGGTCGAAACATACCGTGTCCCGATACCCCATGTCGCACAAAATACCGTAAACGCGCTTCAGGTGCCGTACGGCTTCCCGCGCCTCCTCGTTCTCCGTCAGCTGTTCGGCGCGGTCGAGGACTTCCGCCCCGCCGAACAGCGCGGGGAGCGCCAGAACGGTATTCAGCGTACTTTCTTTCACGTGCGCGCCGCGCAGGATCCGCTCGGCGTTCAGGCTGTCTTTGGCATTGACGAAGCGGCGCACCCGCTCCGCATCCGCCGCGGAAAGCCCGCATCCTGCAAGGATGCCTTTGAAGTATCCCACGTGTCCGAGATCGACGGTAAACCCGGTGAGCCCCGTCTCCTTCAGGCATTCGATGGCAAAGGCGACCGTCTGCGCATCGGAAAGCGCGCCCTCTTCCCCCAGGCATTCCACGCCCGCCTGAAAGATCTCCCTGGACGAAATGCTGCCCGCGCCCTGCATGTCCCACTTGTCCGCAAAATAGGAAAGCCGGACGGGCGCATCCCCAAGCTTGGTGGCGGCAATGCGCGCGATGGCGAGCGTCATATCGGGACGGAGCACGAGCAGTTTCCCGTCCGTATCCGTCATCTTGAACATCTTTTCCTGCGGGACGGCGTTGGCGATCTCCGAATACGTATCGTAATATTCCAGCGCACCCGAAAGCACGGGGCGGAACCCCGCGCGCGTGAACCGCGATTGCAGGCGGTCCTTGAGCGAATTCAAAAGGGTGCATTCTTCGGGCAGCACGTCCTGCACGCCCGCGGGCAGTTTGCGGTAGACCATCGTCGCCTCTCCCATGTCGGTTTATAAATATAGTATAGCATCCCGCACGCGGGGAAGTCAATAATTTCGCGCGAAAAAAAGCCGCAGCTCCCCCTGCTGCGGCAATTTTTTAGGCAAATGCCCGCTTTTTATTCGCTTTTATACACATTTATTCATGGGAGGGACGGCATCCGTCAGCCGCTGAGTTCGCGGCGGAACTCCTGCATGATGCGCGATTCGATGCGCGAGATCTGCACCTGCGAAACGCCGATCGCCTTGGCGACTTCCGACTGCGTCATATCGCGGAAATAGCGAAGGTATATGATCTTGCGCTCCCGTTCCGGCAGCTTTTCGATGGCGCTTTTCAAGAGCATCTTCTCGATCATCTCATCTTGATCGTCCCGCGACGGAAGGCGGTCGAGCAGCGACGTCGAACGCTCGTCTTTGTACTCGCTCTGCTCGTAGATGGAAACGGGCATGCGGGAAGATCCCAGCGTAAAGACGACTTCGCTCTCCTCCATGGAAAAGGCGGCGGAAAGCGTCTTGACGGAGGGCTGGACGCCGTGCTCCTGCACATACGCTTCGATGAAGCGGTTGAGCTCCCGCGCGCACTGCTTCATGGCGCGGGAGACTTTGACGCTGCCGTCGTCGCGCAGAAAGCGCTTGATCTCCCCTGCGATCATGGGAACGGCATAGGTGGAAAAGCGCACGCCGTATGTTTCGTCAAAGCCCGCGATGGCTTTGAGGAATCCCATGCAGGCGAGTTCGTATAAATCGTCATATTCCACGCCCTTGCGCAGATACCGCTTTAAAATGCTCTTCAACAGGGAAGAATTGTGTTCGAGCAGGATCTCCTTGGCGGCGGCGTCCCCCTGCTTTGCGCGGCGGAGACAGGCAAGCGTATCCTGTTCATTGAGCATCTGCTTCCGCCTTTGCGCCGAAGACCTTGCTCATGCTCACCGTCGTCCCCTCCCCGGGGCGGGACGACACGGAAAAATCCGTCATGAATGCCTGCATGATGGTAAAGCCCATACCCGAACGCTCCTCATCCGAAAGCGTCGTAAAAAAGGGCGCAAGCGCCTGCTCGACATCCTCGATGCCGCGTCCGCTGTCGGATACGATGATATGTAAACGGCTTCCCTCCGTGCGGCAGGAAAGCGTGATCCACCCTTCCGTCCCCCGATATGCATGGACGATGCAGTTGGTGACTGCTTCGGACACGGCGGTCTTGACGTCGGAAAGCTCGTCCAGCGTGGGATTGAGCGGCAGCGCAAAGGCGGCGACCGCGTTGCGCGCAAACTCCTCGTTTTCCGACCGAGATAAAAATGTAAGCTGCATTTGATTCATACGTTACCCCTGAAGTTTGGGAATCAGCGTGTAGACGCCGCTGAGCGTAAGCACCCTGTCCGCACCCGCGTTCGGATTTTCCAGATACATGCCCATGCCATATTTTTGCAATTTTTTAAATCTGCCGATGAGGAACCCGATCCCCGTCGAGTCCATAAACTTCACGCCGGCAAGATTGAATACGGCGCACTTTGCCCCCGCGTTTGCGTCGATGAGGCGGTCGCACTGCGCCCGCACGCCGGATACGGAATGTTCGTCGATCTCGCCCTCGAGGAAGAGATACAGCGCATCCCCCTGACGGCAGCTCCGCAATTTCATAAGCGACCTCCGCGTGAAATCAATGCCATTCTACCAAAGCGTCGGCGGAAAAAACTGTCTGAAAGAGGCGAAAAAGCGAAAAACAAGCCGAAAAAATTTTCTTGATTTTTTTCGAGAAAAGGAAGAAAAAATACTTGACTTTTGTCGTGATTTATACTATTATAATCAAGCGTTGTGCGAAACGGCACCGCGCCCGTATCAAGGGCCTTTAGCTCAGTTGGTTAGAGCAGTCGGCTCATAACCGATCGGTCCGCGGTTCAAGTCCGTGAAGGCCCACCATATCTTTTTCATGGCCCAATAGCTCAGTTGGTTAGAGCGCCAGCCTGTCACGCTGGAGGTCGACGGTTCGAGCCCGTTTTGGGTCGCCATTTTCAGGAGCCTCATTCCGAGGAATGAGGCTCCTGCCTTAAAAATTTAAGGCACCTGCCTTGGTAGCTCAGTTGGTAGAGCAAGGGACTGAAAATCCCTCTGTCGGTGGTTCGATTCCGCCCCAAGGCACCACTCATGCTGGTGTAGCTCAATCGGCAGAGCAGCTGATTTGTAATCAGCAGGTTGCGGGTTCAATTCCAGTCACCAGCTCCACCGCGAACGCCACACAACAGCATATACGGACAGATTCCCGAGCGGCCAAAGGGATCAGACTGTAAATCTGACGTCTTCGACTTCGGTGGTTCGAATCCACCTCTGTCCACCAGCAAAAGGCGATGCCTCAACGGGCATCGCCTTTTGTGTCGTGACCGTGCAAACAAAACGGCCGCATCTGCGGTCGCATCGCCGCTTTGCGGCCCTGCCGTTCATGCCGCCCCGCACGGCTCGCTGCCTGCAGCCGTTACAAACCGATCGAGGAAGATATATATGAAAATTTTCACGCTCCCCTCCCGAACGCCGCAAACGCTCGAAACGCTCCTGCGAATCTGGGAAGACTCCGTAACCGCAACGCACCGTTTTTTGAGCGCCGAGGAAATCAAAGCCATAAAGCGCTATGTTCCGCAGGCGCTGCAAACGGTACAAGATCTCGTCATTGCGGAAACCGGGCCCGATGCGATCGCCGCGTTTATGGGGGTCGAAAACCGCAGGATCGAGATGCTGTTCGTTGCGCCCGAAGCGCGCGGCCGCGGGATCGGGAAAGCGTTGATCCGCTTTGCCGTCTGCACGTTCGGCGCAAACGAGGTCACGGTAAACGAACAAAACACGCAGGCGGTCGGCTTTTATGAGCATATGGGGTTCAAACCGTACAAACGCACCCCGTTGGACGAACAGGGCAACGCGTATCCGCTTCTGTATCTGCGATCGTGACCCTGCTCTTTTTCCTGCCGTCTCCCGAAAGGCGGATGAATCGGGATTGCCCTCAATCTGCCCCCAATTTTGCCCCCAAATTATAAAATCAAATGCGAATCGGCATGCAAAAAAGCGCAAAAAAAGACCAAAAACAAGCGTTTTATGCTCATTTTTGGCCTATTTTGGCTTTAAAGGATAAAATGCTACCTTGCCATTTGCCCCACAAACTATGCGTATATTATAGCAAAGTCTGTAAATGCCGTCAATGATTTGCTTGCCTGAGTACATACAGTTCCACTTCTTTTCTTCTCTCCTTTTCACGCTTTCCTCCAAAAAATTTTTACCTTTACTCTGTAAATCGTCTTTCGACATTATATCCGACAATTCGTGTTGATTTTTAATTTTTGTCGATTATAGACTGACAGAACTATTGACAGCAATATTTTTGTCGAGTATAATAGAATAAAAAGCAATAGGAGAAATGCTATGATCCTCCGCAAAACCTATCTCGACCAAATCATTCCGCTTATCGACAAGAACCTTATCAAAGTGCTTACGGGCGTCCGCCGTTCGGGTAAAACCGTTTTATTGCAACAGATACAGGACTATCTTCTGCAACACGGGCGGCGCAAAAACAACGTCGTATATATCAGTTTTGAATCCAAAGCCAACGCTCACCTGAAAAATTCGGACGCGCTCTATGCGTATCTCATCGACGCAGCGAAAAAAGCCGACGGAAAAACGTATATTTTCCTCGACGAAATACAAACCGTTTCCGCTTGGGAGGAAGTAGTATCTTCCCTTCTTGTCGATCTCGATTGCGACATTTACATTACGGGTTCCAATTCCAAACTGCTCTCCGGCGAGCTTGCAACGCTGATCGCGGGAAGGTATATCCAGATCCACGTCTATCCCTTCACCTTGTCCGAAGCAAAGGAGATCACGCAGCAAAACGCAACGTTCGTTTCGGACGATGCGCTCTTTTTAGACTATCTGCGTTACGGCGGACTGCCGCTGCGCTTTTCCCTTGAAGAAATTTCGGTGGAGCCGTATCTTTCGGACACCTACGACGCCATCGTCGTCAAAGACATCATTCAGCGCAACAAACTCAACGACAATACTCTTTTGAATCTGCTCCTTTCCTTTCTGATGCACAACATCGCCAACCCATTCTCGGCGCGCTCGATCGTTTCCGCCCTCGCCGCAAACGGGATACGAACATCGGTCGATACCGTCCTCGCATATATCGGGTACATCAAGAACGCGATGATCATGAGCTCCGTACAGCGATACGACATCAAAGGGAAAAAACTGCTTACCGCGGGTGAAAAATACTATGCCGTCGATTTAGGTCTCAGGAACGTCATTAAAGCGAGCAACGAAATAGATTTTAACAAGCTTTATGAAAACGTCGTCTATCTCGAACTTCTCTCCCGCGGATATGACGTAAAAGTCGGCAAAACCGATAACTATGAGATCGACTTCGTCGCCTATAAGGGCAAAGAACGCATCTATGTTCAGGTCTGCTATCTTCTCGCTTCCCCCGAAACGGTGGAACGCGAGTTCGGCAATCTTGAAAGAATAAACGACAATTATCCCAAATACGTCATCTCCGGCGACCTGCCCGATTTTTCGCGGAATGGCATACGCCACTTCAATATCATTCGCTTCCTGCTCGATAAGTAATTCAGATGCCCGGCAGCGGCTTTGAGCCGCTGCCTTTTCTTTTTACTTTCCGCCCTTAT
>CALVLN010000006.1 GCA_944338165.1 uncultured Clostridia bacterium
TCGAATTAAACCACATGCTCCGCTGCTTGTGCGGGTCCCCGTCAATTTCTTTGAGTTTCAACCTTGCGGCCGTACTCCCCAGGCGGAATACTTAATGTGTTTACGACGGCACAGAGGGAGTCGATACCCCCTACACCTAGTATTCATCGTTTACGGCGTGGACTACCAGGGTATCTAATCCTGTTTGCTCCCCACGCTTTCGTGCCTCAGTGTCAGTTACAGTCCAGCATGTCGCCTTCGCCACTGGTGTTCCTCCTAATATCTACGCATTCCACCGCTACACTAGGAATTCCACATGCCCCTCCTGCACTCAAGCCCAGCAGTTTTAGTAGTAGTTCCGAAGTTAAGCCTCGGAATTACGCTACTAACTTGCCAAACCACCTACGCACCCTTTACGCCCAGTCATTCCGGATAACGCTTGCCTCCTACGTATTACCGCGGCTGCTGGCACGTAGTTAGCCGAGGCTTGCTTTCGGGGTACCGTCATTGTGTTCGTCCCCCGTCACAGAACTTTACAATCCGAAGACCTTCATCATTCACGCGGCGTTGCTGGGTCAGAGTTGCCTCCATTGCCCAATATTCCCCACTGCTGCCTCCCGTAGGAGTTTGGACCGTGTCTCAGTTCCAATGTGGCCGATCACCCTCTCAGGTCGGCTACCCATCGTCGGCTTGGTGGGCCGTTACCTCACCAACTACCTAATGGGACGCGAGCTCATCCATATCCGATAAAATCTTTCACCTCAAAGAGATGCCTCTTCGTGGTCATATGCGGTATTAGCAGTCATTTCTAACTGTTATTCCCCTGATATGGGCAGATTGCTCACGCGTTACTCACCCGTCCGCCACTAATGCAAGGAGCAAGCCCCTTGCATCCGTTCGACTTGCATGTGTTAAGCACGCCGCCAGCGTTCATCCTGAGCCAGAATCAAACTCTTGAGTTTAATTGCTTAAAGCCGATGCGCGCTATACGCATCAGCGGCTCTAACTTGAATAAATTCTCGTTATCTTGCTGACTTTGTTTTGAGTACTATTTGATGCTCAAAAAATTGACAGAAACTTACTTTTGTGTTACAAAAAATCGTTTCTTTCTTATTCTATTTTTAATCTGCGTGAACGGGCAACAGCCCGATGCTGACCTGCCTTCGCAGAGGTTAGCTTGACTATTTTATCACAGATGCTTCTGCAATGTCAAGCATTTTGCGCAACTTTTTTGGAATTTTTTCGGAATTTATCCGTTTTCCATGAGCTGCGGCACCCTCTCTCGGGACATCTTGTATATTCTATCATATCCCGTATTCGTTGTCAACTGTTTTGCGCAACTTTTTTGGGAAAATCTGAAAGAATTTTTTTGCCGTGCGGCGCTTATGTCCGCTTCAGACAGCTTGCACATCATATCACTTTCCGGACGAGAAGTCAACTGTTTTTCGACGATTTTTGCAATTTTTTTCCTCTTTTTTTTGCTGCCACAAGATGTTGTATTTTCCTTGAGATTATGCTACAATAAAGCCAGGCTTATTCGCTTCGGAGGAAAACGATGACAACATTTTTCCGCATTTTCTTTTGTATTCTGTCCGCGCTCTGCGTGGCGGCGGTCATTCCCGTCGCGGTCCTTTGGGGGCTGTACTGCCTGATCCCTCTCTTCGGGGCCTTCCTGTTCGGCTTTTTGATGCTCCTGGCAAAGCGCGACTGGAAGATCCGTACGCCCCGCGTGGAGCGGCCGAGCTTCCTCAACACGCCCGAAGAAAACGAACGCATCCGCCGTGAAACCGCGCAGCGCACCGACGACGAAGCCTGACACTCGCGCGCATGCGCGCGACAATTTGTATAATAAAGAGGATCCCTTTCTTGGGATCCTCTTTTTTTGCGGCAAGCAGCCGTCTGTTTACATGGCGGGCGTGCGCCGGAAGTAAAAATAACGCTCGTCTTCGCCGCACGGGCGCATCCCCGCAGAGAGCAGCATGCGGCGGGAACGCTCGTTTTCCCGGAAACATTTTGCCTCCACGCATTCGAGGCCCAGCTGATAAAAGGCATATTCGCTCATCGTGCGCACCGCCTCCGAAGCATAGCCGCGGCCTTCATACTCCGGCAAAAGCCGCGCGCCGACCTCCGCCTGCGCCGCATACCCGAACCGATGCAGCACGACCTCGCCGATGAGCGCGTCACCCAAATAAATGCCCTCGGAAAGCTCGCGCCGGCATTCCCACTCCGTACGCGGGATCGTGAAAAACCAGGCGTCGTCTGGCATGCCGCCCTCGTGATCCTTCCGCCAATCGTACCCCCAATAGCGGTTGCGCTCCACGTCGGAAGCAAGCCTCGCATAAACCGACGCATCCGCATCCCGCAGCGGCGCGACGGTCAGACGCTCCCCGCGCAAAACGGGCTGTTCGCGCAGCGATTCGATGGCCCGCACGGGCGAAACGGTATATTTGTCGCCCAGGCGGCAGGGGCGGTACTGCAATTTGGACTTCCGCAGGCCCGGATCGCCCGCGTCGTCCATGCGGTTGATGAGTTCGATCTCTTCCCCGCAGAACGTGCGGGCAAACTGCTGCGCGAGGTAGGGATAGACGCCTTCATATCCGCGAAACGCTTTTTCGACGTGCACGATCATCGTCTTGCCGCACACTTCCCCCACCGAAAGCCCGATGAGCGTTCCTTCCGCAAAGAGCAGCCCGCAGCAAAGCCCGAACTTCCCGATGCGCGGGACGAGTTCGTATACGCCGTCCATCTCCGCCGCGGCAAGTCGCGTCCCCTTGGCGCGCTGCCCCGCATCATACGCGCGCAGAAAGCGAACGACGTCCGCCTCGTCTTCCGGCGTATAGACGCGGAATTCCGCATCCGGGTAGAGTTTGCGGAATTTATTGACGTGATTGCGCTGGCCGGCATACCCGCTGCCTGCATACGTGCGAAAATCCTCAGCGCGATAGAGGTAATCGCGCCAGCGGCGGGAATTGGAGATCTGCACGTCGCTCCCGTAACGCAACGCGAGCCGAGGCATCTCTTCGCCCGGCACGGCGGTAAACCGCAGGCGGATGCCGCGATCGCGGCAATCTTCCTCGATCGCTGAGATCGCCCGACCGACCGCCCCGCCGTCCTGCGCGCGGGAGAGCGGATAATCGTAGTAATACGTTCCCTCCATAAGCTCGCGCAGCAAGAGGCAATCTTCTGCCAGCGCGTATTCCGTCCCCATCCGCTCCGCCCACATCAGGCGGAACCCGAGCGAATAATCGCCGAGTGTCGTCGTCTGCACGGAAAACCAAGGAGCGAGGGCAGGAAGCGCCTCCTTCGTCAGCGGTTCAAACGTCAGCATGTTCGGGCCCTCCTTTTTTCTCCGACGGCCATGTATGGCAAACTTTTATCCCTCGGGCATGGCGGGTGCGTTTCACGTGAAAGCAGACCCATGTCCGAAACAACGGGCATGCCCGCCTTTCGCGGACATGCCCTATACGGGTTATTCCTGACGATCGATGATATCGAGCAGCTCGCTGATGCGGTCAAGATCGTCGCGCGTATAATAGTCGATGTAGATCCTGCCCTTGCGGTCGGTCCCGATGAGCGAGACCTTCGTCTTGAACGTCGTACGGAGCCGTTCGACGAGATATTTGAGTTCCGCACTCGTCTGCGCCGTCTTTTTCTCCTTGTCCTTGGCGAGCACCTCGGGCGGATTCAAAAACTGCTTGACGGCGCGCTCCATTTCCCGCACCGACCAGCCGTTCTTCACGCATTCCTCGGCGAGCTTTGCCTGTGCCTCCTTGGGGACCGGAACGAGCGTGCGCGCATGACCGGAAGAGATCTTCCCCTCCCGAACGAGCGCGATGACTTCGTCTGAAAGCGTCAGAAGGCGCAGCGTGTTGGCGATGGCGGGCCGCGATTTGCCGAGGCGTTCCGCCAAAACCTCCTGCGTCAGATTATACTCCTCCATCAGCCGCTTCATCCCGAACGCCGCTTCGATGGGATTGAGATCTTCTCGCTGCAAGTTCTCGATGAGCGAGATCTCCTGGATGGTCCGCTCGTCGTATTCCTTGATGACGCAGGGGACCGTCTCCAGCCCCGCCATCTTCGCCGCACGGTATCTTCGCTCGCCGGCGATGATCATAAACGAACCGTCCGGGCAGCGATTGACGACGAGCGGCATGATGACGCCGTGCTCCCGGATGGAAGCAGCAAGGTCGTTCATCGCGCCTTCGTCAAACGCCTTACGCGGCTGATCGGGATTGGGGAAGATGTTATCGAGCGCGATCTCCGTCGCGGAACCGGTCTCCCCCGTGGCCTGCTCGTAAGCGTCTTCCGTATCGCTGAACAGAGCCGATAAACCTCTACCTAAACCTTTCGCCATCATGATTCTCCTTTATGTTCCGATTTTCCTTCCATTCGTTCAAGAAATTCCTCCGTCAGCGCGGCGTACGCGCGCGCGCCCGCACATTTGGGATCGTGCAGGAGGATGGGTTTGCCGTGGCTGGGCGCCTCGGAGAGGCGGACGTTGCGCGGGATAACGATCTCGTACAGCTTCTTGGTAAAAAACTTTTTGATCTCCGCAGCGATCTGCCGCGAAATGAGGGAACGCCCGTCGTACATAGTGAGCACCACCCCTTCCACTTTGAGTCCCTTGTTGAGATGTTTGCGCACGAGGGAGAGCGTGTTCATGAGCTGGCTCAGCCCCTCCAGCGCATAGTACTCGCTCTGGATGGGAATGATGACGGAATCGGACGCCGCCAGGGCATTGATGGTGACCAGCCCAAGCGACGGCGGGCAATCGAGCAGGATGTAATCATAGTCCCCTTTCACTTTGTCGAGGGCGGCTTTGAGCACGCGTTCGCGGTTCTTTTTGTAGACGAGATTGACTTCCGCGCCCGCGAGATCGATGTTGGAAGGCAGGATGAACAACCCCTCGATGGCGGTCGCAAGTACGTTATCCCGCACTTCCTCCTCTTCGATGATGACGTTGTAGACCGATTGCTTGAGTTCGCTTTTGAAAAAGCCCAGCCCCGTCGTGGCGTTCCCCTGCGCGTCCATATCGACGAGCAGGACCTTTTTCCCCGCTTTGGCGAGGTATGCCGCCATGTTCACACACGTCGTCGTTTTGCCGACGCCGCCCTTCTGATTGGAAAAGGATATGATCTTCCCCATAATTTAACCCTCCGCGCCCGTTCCGTCGGGGCTTTTGCCTTCCCCGTCCGGCGTTTCGTCCGCCTTCTTCGTTTGTTCCGTTCCGGCCTCGGACATGGTACCCTCGTCCGGATCCCCCGACGTTCCCTGCGTTTCCGACGCGGGTGCAGGGTTTTCGGGCTTTCCTTCAGACATGGTGGCGCCCAATGCTTTCATTTGTTCGGGAACAGCCGCACTCCCGAACGGGCGATCGGGCGTACCCTTGTCGTGCTCCTCCATGTAGCGGAGCACTTCCTCGTAGCTTGCGCCCTTCATGAGCATATCGACTTCGGAGGTATAGATCGTCTCCCGTTCAACGAGCACGCGCGCCATATTGTCGAGAACGCTCCTGTGCTCGCGAAGCAGCTTCTTGGCCCGCTCGTACTGCGTCTCGATGATGCGCTTGATCTCCTCGTCGATGAGGGCGGCCGTCGCCTCGGAATACAGGTTCCGCTCCTCATAGTCGCGCCCGAGGAACACGGGGCCGCTGTTGCCGTAAGAGACGGGGCCGAGGCGCGCGCTCATCCCCCACTCGGTGACCATGCGCCGCGCCATATTCGTGATCTGCCTGATATCCCCCGCAGCGCCTGCGCTGTAATCGTGGATGACGAGCTCCTCCGCGACCCTGCCGCCCAACGCCATGCAGATCTCATCGTTAAGTTTATTAACAGTATCCGTTCTGTCGTCGGTTTCCGGTCTGGAAAGCGTGTAGCCCGCTGCCATACCGCGGGGAATGATGGAAACCTCCTGCACGTTGTCGCAGTTCTCGCAGAGTTTGGCGAGGATCGCGTGCCCGGATTCGTGATAAGCGGTAGAACGCTTATCAGCCTCCGTTACCACGCGGCTCTTTTTCTGAGGGCCCATTATGACCTTATTGATCGCCTCGTACAGTTCCAGGTTGCCGATCATCGTCTTTCCCGCACGGGCGGCAAGGATGGCCGCTTCGTTAAGCAAGTTTGCAAGATCGGCGCCGGAAAAACCGCTCGTAATGCGGGCGATCACCTTGAAGTTGACGTCCGGAGCAAGCGGCTTATTGCGCGCATGCACTTTCAAGATCGCCTCGCGCCCCTTGACGTCGGGAAGATTGACGTAGATCTGGCGGTCAAAACGCCCCGGCCGCAAGAGCGCATTGTCAAGAACGTCGGCACGGTTTGTCGCCGCGATCACGATGATCCCCTCGTTGGTATCAAACCCGTCCATCTGAACGAGGATCTGATTCAGCGTTTGCTCGCGCTCGTCGTTGCCGCCACCGAGGCCTGCACCGCGCTGGCGCCCGACCGCATCGATCTCATCAATGAAAATGATACACGGCTGATTGCGCTTTGCAAGATCAAATAGGTCGCGCACGCGCGAAGCGCCTACACCGACATACATTTCCACAAAGTCCGACCCGCTGACGGAAAAGAACGGAACGCCCGCCTCTCCCGCGACTGCCTTTGCAAACAGCGTTTTCCCCGTGCCCGGAGGGCCAACGAGCAGAACGCCCTTGGGGATCTTTGCACCCAGATCGGAAAACTTTTTGGGGTTTTTGAGGAATTCTACGACCTCCGCGAGCTCTTCTTTTTCCTCTTCCGCACCTGCGACGTCGGAAAAACGCACCTTTACGTTGGTCGAAACCTTTGCCTTCGTCTTACCGAAGCTCATCACTTTGCCGCCACCGCCCATGGTGGAGCGTAAAATGAGCCAGAACACGACGATCCCGACGACCATAACGCCGATGTAGATGAAATTGCTCCATCCGGACCCCGCATTCGGATCGCGCATGTCGAATCCCTGCAGATATCCTTCATCGACCCACTTCGGCAATTCCGTTGCCTGTAAGTCCTCGGCACTGTAAATACTCGGCCCGATCCAATAATAAGCATAGGACCTGGCATCCTTGTCAAGATACCCGTACCAATTGTATCCGTCTACAACGATATACTTGATCTGTTTCTCATCGTCGATCTCGCCGTTCGGGTCTAATACGTATTCATCCATTTGGTCATGTGTGATCTTCATCGCAGCATTGACCTGCGAATCGATCAGCCAATATAGACCCAATCCAATGAGAGCGACAAGCAGTATGCTGATGATCAGCTTGACTGTCTTGTTCAACTACATTCTCCTTTTCTCGTATTTTACACATATTCTATTTTGTGTAATCGACTTGGTATTATTGTACCACATTTTACCCGAATTCGCAAGTGTTTTATGAAATTTTCCCCAAAAATGGGAAATTTGCCGTAGTTTCACCGAAAAATAGGCCAAAATCGGGCTTTTTGAGCCCAAAAACAGCAAAAAATGTTTCACATGAAACATCCCGCAGAATTTTTCTGCAAAATCGGTGTTTCACGTGAAACATTAGGTGCTAAAAATTTATATCATTTTATGCTTTGCGTCAAAGAAATATCGAAAAATCAGGCGGTGATCCAGCATAGACCGAACGCGGGGCCGACGTGGGCACCGATCACGGGACCGATGTCGCCTTCAAACAGGGGGGTATTGGGAAACTTTGCCCTGATCTTTTCCTTCAATCGTTCAAATTGCTGGCATGCGGAGACTTTCAGTACGCCGATTTTGCGGACTGCGGCCTTCGGGATGCGATCCAGGACGGCCGCGATCGCCATTGCACTGCCAAGGACCTTTTTGGCACAGCTGAGAACGCCTTCTCTAAACTGCAAAACGGGCTTGATCTTTAAAATATCGCCGAGTGCCGCAGAAATAAGGCTGATCCTGCCGCCGCGCCGAAGATTCTCCAGCGTTTCCGGGACAAAGACGATGCCGACTTTCTCGCGCAGAGAGGGGAGGGCTTCCGCGATCTGCGCGCGGCTGCATCCCTGTTCCGCCATCTCTACGAGATCCTGCAGCAAAAGAAAGATCTCCTGTGCCGCACTCCCGGAGTCAAGCACGGAAATGCGGTCGGCATGCTCGGAAAGCCCGGCGGCAAGCCGTGCGTTGTTATAAGTCCCGGAAAGCGTAGATGATATCGTCAGGCAAACTGCTTCGTCACCGTCTTTGGTAACTGCGTTAAACGCATCCAGAAACGCCTGCGTCGAGGGGAGCGACGTCGTGGGGATGACTTTGCTTCGCGCGCAATCTTCGTAAACGGGCGCAAATGTTCCGGGCGCGCCCTCCACATACTCCCTGTCCCGGACAAAAACCGAGAGCGGAACGACAGAAATCCGATGCGCCTCCAAATATTCTTTCGGCGCATACGCAGTGGAATCAACAATAAATCTGATCATGGTTGTTTACTCCGTTAACATAATTAAGTTACTTAATAAAAAGCGTTCCGTCCGCGGAACGCTTTTTACAAGTGTCAATAGAACGAACGATTCGGGAAATGGCCCGACTGCTTATAAGGCGGCGAGCTGGCTGTTTAAGAAATCCGTGAGCCAGCGGAACGAGAACACATAGCTCGTTGCGTCGGCGAACCAGGCAGAATCGAACAGGGCACCGACCACCGCGCTCGAAGCGATATACTCATGCACGCCCTGCAAGGGGAGCCAGGAACAGATCGCGAGCAGAACGAAGATCAGGAGCGCCGTTTTGGCAAGCCCGAGCACCCCGCCAAGCAGCTGATTGATGACGGCAAGCGGTTTCACAGACTCTACGGCCCCTGTCAGGGCGTGGGAGAGGATGGAAACGCCGAGCTTCACCAAGATCAGCAGCAGAACAAAGGAAATGGCAATGGCGATCCACTTCGCAAGAAGGGGCCCGAGCAGCATTGCCGCCGTCGTCCCTTCGGGAAGCCCGCCGCTGCCGACCGCGTCCGCGATGGCGTTTGCGAGAAACGCGGGGATTCCCGCAGCCGTAAGCGCCTCGGTAAGGTTTGCGCCGGAGATCTCTGCCGCCAGCATTTCGTTCCCGGACATCGCCCCGACGAGCCCGTTGGCGATCGCCGTCGTCATATGGAAGACGTTCTCCAGGAACACCTCAAAGGATGCGGCAAAGACGAGCGCGACCGCAACGGCTAAAATGGTGCCGGCAAGCTTGGAGACCCCGAGCAAAAAGCCTTTTTTCACGCCTGAAAAGACACCCAAAATGAGCAACAGAAAAAAGACGACGTCGAGGATCCAGCCGTTCCCGGCCAATAACATGGTTTGCAATCTCAGATCCCTCCGTAACGGTACCATTATACCACATTTTTTCCGTCTTGTCGCGAAAAGAACCCTCCTTTGTTATAATTTTTAGCAATTTGGGAAAAAATCCGTATCAAATCAGGGAGGCGGATATGAACTTTACCTTTCATTATTATAATGCGCTCGCAGGAACGGGGATCATGATGGCGCTTTCGCGCATTTTGGGGGAGACGGAAAAACCCGTCATTGCCTGCATCGGCAGCGACCTTCTCATCGGCGACAGCTTCGGCCCCGTCACGGGAACGCTGCTGCAAAAAAAGCTGCCGCGCGGGGCGGCATTCGTCTACGGGACGCTCGCGCGCCCCGTCACCGCAAAGGAGGCTCGCACCTTAAGCGGTTTCCTCAAAACGACGCACCCGGGCAGCCCCGTCATCGCGGTGGATGCGGCGGTGGGGGAGGAATCCGACCTCGGCCTCATCAAAGTGGCAAAGGGGCCGCTCCGCCCCGGCTCCGGCGCCAACAAGCGGCTGGGGCGGGTGGGGGATGCCTCCGTCCTCGCGATCGTCGCGCGCAAGGGCCCGCTCGTCTGCACCGGGCTGCACCTGACGCGGCTGAACGTCGTCTACGCAATGGCGGAAGCCGTTTCCGACGCGCTCGCCGCCTATCTCCTGCAGGAGACGCCCGCGACAAAAAATACGTCGCTTTTATCATACAGGCGCGCAGATTGTGTATAAAATGAACAACGAAATGTGTGAATTACTTCCTTTTTTCTCCCTGCGAAAAAAATATGGATTTTTCTTGACGCACCGCGCTCCGCGGGGTACAATATTGGTATCCAAATCAGGAGGTATTTTATCATGATCAAGAAGACGAAGACGAAGACGTTTGATACGGCAACGGCGACCATCATCAAGAAGGTGACCGTGGGGGCTTACGGCGATCCTGCCGGGTATGAAGCCACCATGTACCAGACTCCGGAAGGGGACTACTTCCTCTACACCTTCGGCGGCGAAGCTTCCCCCTACGCAAAGGAGACGATCACGTCCTATACGAAGGCGAAGGCAGCCGAGTGGCTCAACAACAACTGAGCGGCAAACCAAAAAAGCGGACTCCGAAAGGGAGTCCGCTTTTTTTCGTAATTTCCATACAATGGCGGTACCATGTCGGCAACGACCGACTGCACTTGCCGCAAAGGCAAACCCTTTGCACAAGGGCATGGCATGTCCGCATCATGCCGCCATGTCCGTGATATAAAACGGGGATGCAGCGCGCTGCACCCCCGTTATTTTACTCCTGATCGCCCGTTTCGCTCTCCTGCGGCTGCGGAGCGCCTGCCGTCTCCTCCGTGCCTTCGGAAGCGCCGTCGCGCGAGTTCCCGAGGAACGTCCCGAAGAATCCGTTGAAGCCGCCCTTCTTGTATCCCGGCACCGTCGTATCGCGGCGGATGCTCGTTCCGGACGTTTCCGGCGTGCCCTCTGCCGGCAGATCGCGCTTGGGATAGGGCTTGCGTTCGCCGTATTTTTTTTCAAACTTGCCGCCGCGCCCGCGGTCTCTGCCGCGGCCGTCTCTCCCGTCGCGAGGACGGCGGTCTCGTTTTTCGTACGTCTTGAGATTTTTGGGGATGATGACGACGAAGCGGGCGGGTTCCTTGCCCTCACTCTTCGTGGTCACCTCGTCGCTGTCAAGCAATGCGGAATGGATGATGCGGCGTTCGTAGGGGTTCATCGGCTCAAGCCGTACCTTTTTCCCGAGGCGCACCGCCTTCTGCGCGAGTTTGACCGCCACGCGGCGCAGCGTCTCTTCGCGGTCTTCGCGGTAATGGTTGCAGTCGACGACGACGCGCTTATATTCCTCACGGCCGGTATTGGCGACGGCGCCCGCAAGCACCTGCATCGCATCGATGATCTCCCCCCGGCGGCCGATGATGCCGTGCGTATTCTCTGCCTGAAGCTCGATCTCGATCTTTTCTTCTTCCCGGATCAGCACGGGCGTCGCCTCGGCGGCGATCAGCCCGAGCAGCCCTTCAAGGAATTCAACGGCGCGCTCGCCGTCCGTCTTTTTTTCCTTCTTTTCGATCTGCACTTTGGCGGGAACGGAACCGAACAATTTGCGTTTTCCCTCTTCCAGGACGACGATCTCCGCCTCTTCGCGGGTGATGCCGAGCTCTTTCAGGCCCGCCGCGATCGCGTCCTCTGCCGTTTTACCGGTAAATACGTTCATAAGATTACCTCTTTTTTATTTTTTCTTCCGATCCGTCGGTTTTCTTCCGGGAACCGTGCGCGTATGCCGCTGACGGATCTCCTCCTCTTCCTTTTTCCGGAAGATCCTGCCGATCACAAAGTTGCTCCCCAACGTCACCAGGATGCTGATCACGCTGCTCATCAGCATATAGAGGGAGAACGCCGCGCTGTACATAAAGGCGAAGATGGCGTAAATGATGGGCATGATGACCATCATCATCTTCTGCTGCTTTGCGCCGGAACCGTCTACCGTCTGGAATTGGCTGCTCTCCTTGCTGCTCCTCATGGCGACGAACTGGGAGAGCACGATCAGCCCGATGGAAAGGATGATCAGGACGAAATACCCGTTTGGTTCTTCCTTTTCGCTGTCGAGCTGAGACGTGATGTTTTCATACAGCGCCTCGTCGATGACTTCGGAAAGGGGTGCGCGCGTGCCGTCCTGCAAGATAAGTTCGGCGCGGATGGAATTGACAAATTCCTGATACTCCTGGATGGGGTGCGCATACGAAACGTCCGGATACCAGATGTTCTTGATCCAGAGGAAGGAGGGGGGATCGTCGCGGTAGCTCTGTGCCGCGGCTTTCGCGCCGATCCGGTTGAGGTAGGCGTAACAGCCGTCTTCCTTCGTGTAAGACGCGTCGTTCTGCCGTTCTTCCTCGACGAGCGCGGCGATCTCGCCGCTGTCTCCCCCGAAATACGCATACATCTTGTCGACGTCGATCTTATAGGAATACCGCTTGGTTTGTTCGCCGTTTGCATCCTTTTCGTCGGCGTTGTATTCAAAATAGACGAATTTATCTGCCTGCGCGCTCTTGACGATGATAAACGTCCCTTCGGCACGCTCCTCCGTGGTGATCTCGTCTGCCGCCGCCTCTTCTTCGGAAACGGAATACTGCCGCACCGCCGCATTGTAAGATGCGGTCATGCGCTCGTACATGGCAAGATTCGCATATTGGGAGAACTCGTTGAGCGACTGGAAGGCAATGATGAGGATGACCAGGGAAATGATCATGGGCAGACATGCCCCGAACATGTTGTACCCGTTCTTTTTATACAGCTCCATCATCTTGGCGCTGTAGGTATTCCTGTCGTTCGCGTACTGTTTCTGCAGTTTTTCAAGTTCCGGCGCCATCCGCCGCATGATGAGCGTCTGTTTTCGCATGGTAACGCGCTGATAGACGTCAAACGGCAGCGTGATCGCCTTGAGGATCAGCGTAAAGAGGATGATGCCGACGCCGGTGATGCCGACCCCTTCGATGAGGGCCCGGATGAGTTCGGTGAGCCATTGAAACCAGCCGCCCGCGATGGTGAACCCTTCCTGAAGGAGCGGGAAACTGACGTCGGCCAAAAGGATAGATAAAGTCTGCATAAAACCGTTCTCTGCGTCAGATGACCCATCTGACCTTAAAATAATTTTCAGGCGCGGGATCGTAACCGCCCTTGGAAAGGGGATTGCAGCGCAAAATACGCCACAGGCCGAGCGCGATGCCGAGCACGCATCCCAGATTGTTGATGCAGCGCTTGGTATATTCCGAACACGTCGGCGTATACAGGCAGGTATGGCGGGAAAGACGCCTCTGATACCAGCGGATCAGGCGGATGAAAAACGCGCGGAAATACGGTTTAAACACCGTCCTGCGCAGCAGGCGGATGTTTTTCGCCGCGATCGCCTTCAGCGACGGGAACAAACAGCTTTTCCCGGCGCAGGATGCGTTCCATGTCCCGCTTGAATCCCGCATAGGAATACGTCTCCGCCAATTTCGGAATGAGAAGAAACGAATAGCATCCGACCGCAGACTGCGCCCGGAATGCTTCCCGTAATAACCTCTTGATGCGGTTTCTCTGTACGCTTTTTCCGTATTTTTTCCCCACGCACACCGCCATTTTCAGGCTGCGGGAAGGGAGATAGACGATGGTCAGGCTACCCGCGTATACGCGCTTGCCCGTCTTCATGATCTTCCCGAATTCCTTCCGCTTTTTCAGCCGCAGATACTTCATGCCGGGTGGTTATGCGGAGATGTGCTTTCTGCCCTTGTTTCTTCTTCTCTTGAGTACGTTTCTGCCGCCCTTCGTCTTCATTCTCTGGCGGAAGCCGTGCACTTTGCTTCTCTGTCTCTTCTTGGGCTGATACGTTCTTTTCATATGATACTCCTGATTTTTTCTCTTTTTTGTTTGATTATAAAGAATTTCCCCGCTTCCGTCAAGCGATTATGCGGCGTTTCTCACGGGTAAAATCAAATAAAGGCTGTCTTTTTCCTGCCCGTCCTGCAGGATAAACGGGGAATATGCGCCGTTGAAACTCATGACGACGGTCTCCTCATGCAGGGCGCGCAGCGCGTCGAGGAGGTATTTTGCGTTCATGGAGACGACGAGTTCTTTCCCCTCGATCTCCGCCGAAACGCTCTCGGATACGTTTCCGTATTCGGAAGCGGAAGAGATATTTACGGCTCCGCTGCGGATATCCAGCGTAACGAGGTTGTTTTTGTCGCCGCGGATGAGGATGGCGGCGCGCTCCGCGCTCAAAATGAGTTCCTCGCGGGAAAGCGTCACGGTCGTCAGAAATTCGGCGGGCAGGACGCTCTCTTTGCGGATGAATTCCCCCTGATAGAGGCGGGAAACGATGACGAGCGTATCAAACTTCACCATGAGCATGCCCCCCTGCGTATACAGGGTGATCTCTTCTTCATCGGAAGAAAGCATGCGTGAAATTTCCTGCAGCGTGCGCGCGGGGCAGATGATGGAAAGTTCCCCCGTCTTGGCGGCGATCGCCGCCGTGGAGAGTGCCAGGCGGTACCCGTCGAGCGCCGTGATCTCCAGCTTGTCCTTAAATTCAAGAAGGCATCCCTTCAGCACGGGGCGGGAATCATCCGCCGCACAGCAGAACGTCGTCTCCGCAATGATCTTTTTTAAGTCTCCCTGCTTCATGACGAAGGAATTTTCCCCGATCTCAAAATTGATCTTGGGAAATTCAGAAGCGGGATTGACCTGCAGAAAGGATACCGAATCTCCGTAACGGATCTCCATGCCGCGGTCGCCCGTCGACAGACATACCTCTTCTCCCGAAAGTTTGCCGATGAAGTCATTGAACAGTTTTCCGGGAACACACGCTTCCCCTTCTTCCATGACTTCCGCCTTGATCGTCTTCCGGATAGAGATCTCCCCGTCGGACGCGAGAAAAACGACTTCGTCATTCTGCGCCTCGATCTTGATGCATTCCAGAATGGGCGCCGTCGTCCGCACCGCGCACGCTTTGCTTACCTTTGTCACCGCTTCGCCGAGGGTAACGCCGTCACAGATGATTCTCATTGGGATCCTCCTTATGCGCCGCAGACGCTCCCCGTCCGCAGCAGATAAACACAACATCTATTATAACCAAATCCGCCCGAAAATTCAAGTACTTTTTTCCCCTTTCCCAAAATATCCCGAAAAATTCACATCCCTTTTGTGCTTCCCGTTTTTTCCGAGAAAGGAGAGGGATAAGATCGTTACAAAACAGAAACATAATAATAGTAATAATAAGAGCTGTCGAAAAGTGGACAACTTTTGATTGAAAGAATAAATAAGAATATATTCATATTTTTTATAGATTTATCGGGAAATATCAAAGAAATAATAAAAAAATTCATTTTTAAAGAGGTGGAAAGATTGTGGATAACGAAAGGGGATGTCCACATCGTCAACAGCCTGTCCGGAATGGGAAGGAAGAGAAGGGAAAAGATCGGGAGAAGCGGAGAAACAAAAAGAAAAAAGTTGTCCACAGTGTGGAAAAAGTGGGAACAGGTTGTCCACAGGAAGTTGATAACTTTTGGCGAATATGATATAATACCGGATATGGAAGTGACGGCAGAAAAAATCAGGGAATATGCGGAGAAAATTGCAGGAGAATACGGGGAAACGTTCGGAAACTTCCGCGATCTACTGCTCAAATACAACCAAAACTACAATCTGACGGCGATCACGGAAGAAAAAGAGGTGTTTTATAAGCATTTTCTGGATTCCGTTGCGGGGGAATCGCTGTTTCCGCACGGCAGCCGCGTCGTGGAAGTGGGGTCCGGCGCGGGGTTTCCTTCCCTTCCTTTGAAGATCGTCCGCAGCGATCTCAGCTTTACATTGGTGGAAAGCACGCGGAAAAAATGTGATTTTTTGCGCGCGGCTGTGGATAACCTCGGGCTTTCCGGCGTGGAAGTGCTTTGCATGCGGGCAGAGGATGCGGGAAAAGACCGGCTGTGGAGAGAATCGTTTGACGTTTGCTGTGCGCGCGCGGTGGCGCGGACGAACACGCTGGCGGAATATTGCCTTCCCCTCGTGCGGGTGGGAGGAAGATGGATCGCCTACAAAGGACACGCGGAAGAGGAAGCGGAAGAAGCGGCGCGGGCCGTCCGTCTGCTCGGCGGCAGCGGATTGAAACGCGTGGAGTATGAGCTTCCGGAAGGGTACGGGCAGAGAACGCTTTTGTTTTGTGAAAAATCCCGTCCGACGCCGGCTGCGTATCCGCGCGGCAACGGCAGGGAACGGAGGACACCGCTGTGACGAGGCCGCTCGTCTGCGCGCTGTCCGGACACAGGACGCTCCTGCCCGACTTCGACCGCAATGCGCTGCACGATGCGATCGAGTCTCTCATCCGCGAAGGATGCGATTATTTTCTTTGCGGGATGGCGCAGGGGTTCGATCTGCTCGCGCTCGAAGAGATCGCCGCGTTCCGCCGTCGGTATCCGCACGTACAGATCGAGGCGTGCATTCCGTTTCCCGGGCATGAGGAGCGGCTTGCGCCCGCTTTGCGCAGGCAGTACGAACAGCTTCTTTCCCTGTGCGACCGCAAGACGGTGGTGTGCGATCATTATTTTGCGGGATGTTTTCTCAAACGCGACGCCTATATGGCGGATTGCGCCGACGTTCTGCTCTGCTATCTGCGCGAAGAGCAGTCCGGAACGGGGTATACGGTCCGCTATGCCGAAAAGCGGGGCATTCGCATCATACGCTTGTGAAAAGAAGGGGAAACCCTTCTTTTTTTTTTGGAAAAAGCGCGCAATTCGGCAAAATTCGACACACGTTGCGCCGCCGGCCGTGATATAATACGGATATGGCATACGAAAAAAAACTTTGCGTTCTCAAACAAAAGAAGCGCGGCTTTTCCGCGGACGGGGGAGACCTTACGGGCGCGGTGTATCTCGAACGGATGGGGGATACGCTCACCGTCACGCCGCGGCTGCTCGGCATTGCGCCCGTAAAGGAAGGGCGGTACGCGCTTGCCGTACGCGTGCGCGATCGGGCGTACGTGTTTGACGTAAGCGAAGATCCGCCTTATATCGGGCAGGCATGTCCGGAATTGAGCGGGGGATTTGCCGTCCTGCTCTGTTTCGTGCGCGGAGAGGCGACGCCGATCGCCTACGGCGCCTGCGGCAGGGCGGCGTCGGAGGAGGAGATGCTCGCCCTTTTTTCTGCGCCGCCGGAAAAAAAGAAGCGCGCGGCGAAAGCACAAGGGACACCCGTGTCCGAGGAAAGCGCCGCAGGAAGCGGACCTTCCGAAAAAAAGGAGGCTCCATGTCCGGAAGAAACGCAGGAAACGGGGGAGCAGGTACGGGATTACCGGGATGACGTCATTGCCGAGGAGAATTATTATGAACGGGACATGCCTGGGGCGGGCGCTGAAGATGCAGCAGCTTCTGCTGGAAGCGAAAAAAAAGAGAAGGCGGACGCGGGCGGGCGCGGCGCTGGCGCGGATGCGGGCGACGGCGTCGTTCAGCCGTTCCTCTTTGCGCGCGCGCCGGAATATTACATGGAGATAAGGGGAAAGATCGAGGAGATCGCGGCAAACTTCCCGCAGGATACGCGCCTGCGCGCCGTCTTTCCGCAATCGGACTGGTGGGACCGCGGCGATTCCCTCTTCGGCGTCGTCTATGAAAGCGGGCTGCCCAAGTACCTCTGTATCGCAGTGCGGGCGGAGGGCGAGGCGCCGGAGCCGCTGCGCGGCAAATGCACCTTCGTGCCCGCATCCCCGTTTACGGAAGAGGAGGGATGGTACGTCGCCTTTCAGAGTGCGGAGACGGGAGAGGAGATCATCCTCCCCAAGGCATAAAAAAACCTGCGGGCAGCCTTGCCCCGCAGGGAATGGATGGGATGACGTTATGCGTCGCAGTTTTTCTTGAGGGTCGCGAGGCTCTCTTTGAGTTCTGCGGGCAGCTTGTCGCCGAATTGCTTGTAGAATTCGCCGATCTCGTCCGCTTCGGCGCTCCAGCGCTTGGTATCCACTTCGAGGATGCGCTCGAGCGTTTCTCTGGAGCAATCCAGCCCTTCGAGGTCGATGTCCTCGGCGTAAGGCACGTAACCGATGGCGGTCTCTTTTGCGGCGACCTTGCCGTCGCAGCGCTTTAAGATCCAGTCGAGCACGCGCATGTTGTCGCCGAAGCCCGGCCACAGGAATTCGCCGTTCTCGTCCTGGCGGAACCAGTTGACGTTGAAGATCTTGGGCGGGTTCTTCGCTTTTTTGCCCATCTCGATCCAATGCGCGAAGTAATCGCCCATATGATACCCGCAGAAGGGCTTCATCGCCATGGGGTCGTGGCGCAGCACGCCGACGGCGCCAGTCGCCGCGGCCGTCGTCTCCGAAGACATGATGGAGCCGACGAACACGCCGTGGTTCCAGTCACGCGACTGGTAGCAGAGCGGGGTGGTGGTGGCGCGTCTGCCGCCGAAAATGATGGCGTCCAGCGGCACGCCCGTCTTGGAGTTGAATTCGGGCGAGAGGCAGGGGCAGTTTTCGGCGGGCGCGGTGAAACGGGAATTGGGGTGCGCCGCCTTCTTGCCGCAGCCGGGCGTCCAGTCGTTGCCCAGCCAGTCGATGAGTTTTTCGGGCGCCTGTTTGGTCAGCCCTTCCCACCACACGGTGTTGTCCGCAGGGTCGATCGCGACGTTGGTGAAAATGGTGCCCTTCCGGGTCGCCGCCAAGGCGTTGGGGTTGCTCTTTTCGTTGGTGCCGGGCGCGACGCCGAAGAAGCCGTTTTCGGGGTTGACCGCCCAGAGCCTGCCGTCCTCGCCGACGCGGATCCAGGCGATGTCGTCGCCGACGCACTCCACCCGATAGCCCATTTCAAGGTAATGTTTGGGCGGGATGAGCATGGCGAGGTTGGTCTTGCCGCAGGCGGAGGGGAATGCCGCCGCCACGTATTTTTTGCTGCCGTCGGGGTAGGTGACGCCCAAAATCAGCATATGCTCCGCCATCCAGCCTTCCGTCTTGCCGAGGTAGGAGGCGATGCGCAGCGCAAAACACTTTTTGCCGAGCAGCACGTTGCCGCCGTATGCCGAGTTGACGGAAATGATGGTGTCATCCTCGGGGAAGTGCATGATGTAACGCTTTTCGGGGTCGACGTCGCACTTGCAGTGGAATCCCTTGATGAAGTCGCCGTCTTTGCCCAGCGCTTCATAGCAGTCGAGCCCGACGCGCGTCATGATCGCCATATTGAGGACGACGTAGATGGAATCCGTGACCTCGATCCCGATGCGCGAGAAGGGAGACCCGACCACGCCCATCGAATAGGGGATGACGTACATCGTGCGGCCCTTCATCTTGCCGCGCGCGATCTCCTTGCACATCGCATACGCTTCATCCGGGGCCATCCAGTAATTGGTGGGGCCCGCGTCGTCCTTGTTTTTGCAGCAGATAAAGGTGCGCGCTTCCACGCGGGCGACGTCGTTTTCCGCCGTCCTGTGGTAATAGCAGCCGGGCAATTTCTCCTGGTTGAGCTTGATCATCTCGCCCGTCTTGCAGGCCTCGCGGCGCAGCGATTCCAGCTGTTCCTCGCTGCCGTCGATCCAGACGATCTGATCGGGTTGGGCGAGGTCTGCGCTTTCCTTGACAAAAGCAAGGACCTTCCGGTTTTCGGTGGGTACGTTTGCCATCGTTTGTTCCTCCGTTCCAAAAAATTTTGTGCGGGGCCGCGCAGATGCGCAGGCCCTGCTTCTCTAACAGTTTTATTATACCACACTTGCGCAGCAATTAGCAACGATTTGGCGCGATTTTTCTCCCGCCCGCTTTTTCGGCCGTTTTTTTGTAAGCGGCTTGACAAATGCCGCGGGATGTGATATCATACCTGCATATATTCGTTTCCCGCGCCTGCGGGAGAAAGAGGCAGGATATGCTCATCATCTTTTCCGGCGGTTCCGGCGTCGGCAAAAATACCGTCATCGAACACCTCATCGCGCACGGCGGCTTTGCGCTCATGCCCACGTATACCACGCGGGCGCGCCGCCCGAACGAGAGCGAGGGGCATCCCTATCATTTTCTGTCCGACGCGGAGTTTGAGGCAAAGCTGCGCGAAGGGGAGTTCTACGAGCATCAGCAGGTACACGGGCATTACTACGGCACATCGAAAAAACTGCTGCGTGAAAGCCTCGCCACGGGCAAGATCCTGCTCAAGGATATCGACGTCCTCGGCACGCAGAATCTGGTGCGCGCCGTCGGCGAAGATCTGAAGATCGTGACGATCTTCCTCAAAGTCGATTCGAGCGACGTGCTCGCCGAGCGGCTTCGCGGCAGGGGGGAACAGGAGATCGAACTTCGGCTCAGGCGGTTCGACATGGAGCAAAGCCACGCCGCCGAGTACGACTATATCATCAACAACGTCGACCTGCAGGCAACGCTTTCCGCCGTGCTGCAGATCGTGCAGGAGGAAACCTCCGGCGCACCCATGTATGCGACCAGGGAACAGAAGGCGGAGCTCGCCTCGCTGCTTCCCGTGGCGGAAAAACTGCGCGCGGGCGAAAAGCTGCCGCCCGTGCCCGTGGTGCAGAGCGGGGGAAAAAGCTATCTTCTCGACGGGCAGGATGCCTATCTCGCCGCCCGCATGGCGGGCGCGCGCCTCGCCAAGGAACTCGTCGTGCGGCCGCTGCCGCCCCTTCCCGACGAGGCGGCGTGGCTCTCCCTCGTAAAGCAGGCGGACGAACTGGTAAAATAAAGAAAAAAAGGACGCCCCGCGGCAGCCATGCCCGCGGGGCGTCTTGAATTGGGGGGATGATGATCGGTCACATGACGACGATATCTTTCTGCGTGAAGGCCGCCTTCAGGTCGGCTGGGAAGTTATCGTCGGTGATGAGCACGTCGATGTCCTCGACGTGGGCGAAGGTGTAGGGCATGATCTTGCCGATCTTGGAGCTGTCCAGCATCATGTAGAGATACTTCGCCTTCTGCCGCACCAGTTTGAGAAGGTCCGCCTCCACCTGCGATCCGCAGGAGAAGCCGCTTTCCAGCGTGAACGCCGAGGCGGAGATCACCGCCAGTTCAAAATTCGTGTCGGAAAAATACATCTTTGCGACGGGGGACGCCGTGGAGAGGTTTTCCGGCATGACCTGCCCGCCCAGCATGGTGACGTTGAGGTTCTTCTTCTGCGCCAGTTCGATGGCGACCGCCAGCCCGTTGGTAAAGACGTTGATGTTGAGGTCGGGCATCTCCTTGGCGAGGTACATCGCCGTGGTGCCGCCGTCGATGAAGAGGGAGCACTCATCGTCGATGAGGCCCGCCGCCTTCTGGGCGATCTCGATCTTTTCGTCCGTGTGGATGGCCGTCTTTTTGGCGTATGGCTCGCCCGAAACTTTCTGCACTTCCTTGACCGACATCGCGCCGCCGCGCACGCGGATGATGCGGTTTTCGTTCTCCAGCTGCAGGAGATCCCTCCTGAGCGTCATCTGCGAAACGTTGGGGAAATAGGCTTCCAACTGTTTCAGCGTCAGTTTGCCGCGCTTGTCCAAAAGCTCGGCGATCTCTTCGACCCGTTTCTTTTTCATCAACAGTTTTCTCCTTGTATTCGTACTTCCTCGTGTAAAATTCTAACACAAATCAAGAAAAAATGCAACTTATTTTTATATAAATTTTCTTGAATTGAAAAAATTTTTCTTCACGCGGGCGGAAAAATGTGCAAAAAATAAACATCGGCGCATACGGCACAAGAATTTCCGCGCCGGGGCAAAAACGCTTGACGGCGAAGCCCGGAGCGGGTATAATAGAAAAAAAGATGACAGCCGAGGGAAGAAAGAGTATTCCGCTCGTTCGCCGCAGCAGAGAGGGGCGCATCCGCTGAAAGCGCCCTGCGGAGACGGGGAAGAACGTGCGTCGTTCCCGCTTGAGGCCGGAGCAATGTCCGCGGCGTGCCCGCCGTTATCGGGGCAGACGAGGGGTGCGGCCCGTGCCGCGCCTGAAGTAAAGTGGAACCGCGAACGAGACGCCTTTATATACTGTATAAGGGGCGTTTTCTTTTTATCCGCCCCGCAAGGAGGATAGCATGTTTTTTGCAAGGCTGCGGAAAGACCTCGAGGCGGCAAAGCGGAACGACCCTGCCGCCCGCAACAAGTTTGAGATCCTGCTTACCTATTCGGGGGTGCACGCGCTCAGCTGGCACCGCTTTGCCAACCGCCTCTACCGCATGCATCTGAAGCTTCTGGCGCGCATGGTCTCGCAGTTTGCCAAGTTTCTGACGGGCATCGAGATCCACCCCGCCGCCAAGATCGCCGCGGGCGTGTTCATCGATCACGGCTCCGGCGTCGTCATCGGCGAAACGGCGGAGATCGAGGAAGGCGTGGTCATCTACCAGGGCGCGACGCTGGGCGGCACGGGCAAGGAGAACGGCAAGCGCCACCCGACCATCCGCCGCAACGTCACCATTTCCTGCGGCGCTAAGGTGCTCGGCGGGTTTACCGTCGGGGAAGGGGCGCGCATCGGGGCGGGCGCCGTCGTCTTGAAGGAAGTCCCCCCGTATGCCACGGTGGTGGGCGTACCCGGGCGCGTGGTGCGCATCAACGGCGCGCGCACGGAGCCCGACCTGCTTCCCGAAAAAGAGGATCCCATCGCCCGCGAGCTTTTAAGTCTGCGCGAACGCGTCGCCGAATTGGAAGCGGCGCTTGCGGCAGAAGGGGGCATGACCGCGGCAGACGCGGAAAAAGGAGAGGAACATGAAGATCTATAATTCGCTGACGCGGCGCAAGGAAGAGTTCGTCCCGCTTGAGCCCGGAAAGGTAAAAATGTACGCCTGCGGCATTACCGTGTCCGGGGATGCGCACATCGGGCACGGATTCCAGGCGCTCATTTACGATATTTTCCGCAAGTATTTGGAAAAACGCGGGTATGCCGTGACGTATGCGCGCAATTATACGGACGTGGACGATAAGATCATTGCCCGTTCCCGCGAGACGGGCATTCCCGCCGACGAGTACGCGGCGCAGATGATCGAAAAGACCGACCGCATCATGCGCGCGTTCGACGTGGACGATCCCACGCTGTGGCTGAAGGCGACGGAGAACATCGGCAACATTATTTCCTTCGTCTCCGACCTCATCCGTTCGGGACATGCCTATGCCACGGAAAGCGGCGACGTGTATTTTGACGTGCAGACGTTCCCTGCGTACGGCAAACTTTCCGGGCGGACCACCGAGGAAGCGCTGGACGGCGTGCGCGTGGAGAACGACGAGAACAAGCGCAACGCCTTCGACTTCGCGCTGTGGAAGAGCGCCAAGCCCGGGGAGATCTGCTGGGATTCGCCCTGGGGGAAGGGGCGCCCCGGATGGCACATCGAGTGCTCGGCGATGAACCGCGCCGCCTTCGGCGATCAGATCGATATCCACGGCGGCGGCAGGGACCTCATCTTTCCCCATCACGAGAACGAGATCGCGCAGACGGAAGCGCTCACGGGCAAGCAATTCGTCCGGTACTGGACGCACAACGGGCTCATCAAGGTGAACGGGCAGAAAATGAGCAAATCGCTGGGTAACAGCCTGCTTTTGGAGGATCTCTTAAAGGCGTATTCGCCCGACGCCGTCAAGCTCGCCCTGCTCTCCACCAGCTACCGCAACGACATCAACATCACGGACAGGCTGTTCCCCGAGGCGGAGGAGCATATCGCGCGGTTCTATGCGCTCATCGGCGAGGCGGAGGCGCGGTTCCCCGCGGAGGCGGGCGCGGAAGAGGAGATCGACGAGGCGTTCGATTCCGCCATGGACGACGACTTCAACACCGCCGTCGCCGTGTCTGCGCTGTACGGATATTTCAGGGAGGTCCGACGTCTGCTCGATGCGGGCGACGCCAAGGCCCGCCGTATGACCAACCAGATCAGAAAGACCTATTCGCTCTTAGGGCTCTTCAAGCAGGATCCCGCCGCGTATGCGGCGCGCTATCAGGCGCAGGAGCCCGTCCCCGCGGACGTTCTTGCCCTCGCCGAGGAACGCAAGGCCGCCCGCGCGAACAAGGACTGGGCAAAGTCGGACGAACTGCGCGAGCAGCTCAGAGCGCGCGGATATGCCGTCAAAGATTCCAAGGACGGTTATACGCTGGAAAAACTTTGAAAACGATTTGACAAAAGGCTTCCGCCCGCGGTAGAATGGTGCGGAAACACGGTTAGGAGAGAGGATATGATTACATCCAAGGAACTGCGGAACAAATGGCTGAAATTTTATGAAAGCAAGGGGCATCTCAACATCGGCGCGGTGTCGCTCATCGGCGACGGGTCGACGGGCGTCATGTTCAACGTGGCGGGGATGCAGCCGCTCATGCCCTATCTTCTGGGGCAGCCGCATCCGTCCGGCAAAAAGCGCCTCTGCAACGTGCAGGGCTGCGTGCGCACGGTGGACATCGATTCGGTGGGAGACGCTTCCCATTTTACCTTCTTTGAAATGATGGGCAACTGGTCGCTCGGCGATTACTTCAAGAAGGAGAAGACGGCGTGGACGTTCGAGTTTTTGACGGAGGTATTCGGGCTCGATAAGGACAAGCTTTGCTCCACGGTGTTCGCGGGCAACGAGAGCGCCCCGCGCGACGACGAGACGGCCGATCTTCTGAAATCGCTCGGCATCCGTCCCGAACACATCTTCTACCTCCCCAAGGCGGATAACTGGTGGGAGCTCGAAGGCACGGTGGGCACCCCCTGCGGCCCCGACAACGAGTGGTTTTACCCCATGGACGAGACGGTGGAGACGGCGTTCCCCGAAGGGTACGTGGAGATCGGCAACGACGTCTACATGCAATACAAAAAGACGGAGACGGGCTACGTCCCGCTGGAAAACAAGAACGTGGATACGGGCTTCGGGCTCGACCGCATGCTGCTCTTTCTCAACGGGCTGGAGGACGGGTACAAGACGGACCTCTTCCTGCCCGTCATCGAGAAGCTGGAGGAGATCTCCGGCAAGCGATACGACGAGGATGCGGAGGCGCGCAAGGCGATGCGCATCATCGCCGACCACACGCGTACGGCGGTCATGCTCATCGGCGACGTCAACGGCATCCTGCCTTCCAACACGGGGGCGGGATACATCCTGCGCCGCCTGATGCGGCGCGCCATCCGTTATTGCCGCAAACTCGGCATCGCCTCTGCGGCGATGGGCGAATGCGCGAAGATCTTCATCGAGCGCATTTACGACGAGGCATATCCGCTGCTCCGGGAGAAGGAAGGATACATCCTTTCCGAGATCGCCAACGAGGCGGAGCGCTTCGAGGCGACGCTCGAAAAGGGGATGAAGGAATTTGACAAGTGCATCGCGGGCATCGTGCGCAAGAACGAATTCATGAAGAAGAGCGATCCTTCCTATCGGGGGGAGACGGTCATCGGCGGCAAGCAGGCTTTCCGCCTTTACGATACCTACGGGTTCCCGCTCGAGCTCACGGAGGAGCTCGCGGAAGAACAGGGGTATTCCGTCGACCGCGCGGGATTCGACGCCGCCTTCAGGGAACATCAGGAAAAGAGCAAGGTGCCTGCGGGTACGTTCAAGGGCGGGCTCGAGAGCCATTCGGATATGGCGATCAAATATCACACGGCAACGCACCTCCTCAACGCGGCGCTCAAGGCCGTGCTCTCCCCCGACGTCAACCAGCGCGGCAGCAACATTACCGACGAGCGCATGCGCTTCGACTTCAATTTCGAGCGCGCCATGACGCCGGAAGAGATCAAAGCGGTGGAGGACCTCGTCAACGCGAAGATCGAAGAGGATCTCCCCGTCGTCTACCGGGAGATGAGCCTTGAAGAGGCGCGCGCGGAGCGCTTCGTCGGCGTGTTTGACAGCAAGTACGGCGACGTGGTCAAGACGTATTCCATCGGCGAATTTTCCAAGGAGATGTGCGGCGGGCCGCACGTCGGGCACACGGGCGTCCTCGGGCATTTCCGGATCGTCAAGGAGCAGTCCTCTTCGGCGGGCGTGCGCCGCATCAAGGCAGTTTTGGAATAAGGACGGGGATCGGGCGGGCCGCAAGGCCTGCCCGCCTTTTTTGCCGCCGCGGCGGCAAAAAGGGGGCGCGGGAGCGCGAAAAACGGTGCGAAAATTTTTTTATTTTTTCCGAAAAATCTTAAAATCGCGAGGCAAAACAGCTTGACGGAAGATAGGGAATCGCCTATAATGAAGGGGTAATCAGCGCAAACACCCCGTTTTTGGGCGATTGACTCAAATAAAACACAGAACGGCAAGTTAAGGAGTACAAAGCAATGAAGACCTATACGGCAAGTGCTCAGACGGTTGAGAGAAAGTGGTACGTCGTAGACGCGGCGGGCATCCCCCTCGGAAGGCTGGCTTCCAAGGTCGCTGCCATCCTGCGCGGCAAAAACAAGCCCACCTTTACTCCCAACGCGGACATGGGCGATTTCGTGATCGTGATCAACAGCGATAAGGCAGTCCTCACCGGCAAGAAACTTGAGGACAAATTCTACCGTTATCACACCGGGTATATCGGCGGGCTCAAGGAGATCGCTTACGGCAAGATGATGGCGGAAAAGAGCGACCTCGCCGTGTACGAAGCGGTGCGGGGCATGCTTCCCAAGAATTCTCTCGGCAGACAGATGATCAAGAAGCTGAGGGTGTATAAGGGTGCGGAACACAACCACGCGGCGCAGAAGCCCGAAGAACTTAAATTATTTTAAGGTGAGGTATCGAGAAGATGGCTAAGGCTAATTTGAAGAAAAAATTGCAGTTCTGGGGAACGGGCAGAAGGAAGAAGGCGATCGCCCGCGTTCGTCTCATCCCGTCCGGCAGCGGCGCGATCGTCATCAACGATCGCTCGCTTGAGGATTATTTCCCCATGGGCACGCTTCAGTATATCGTCAAACAGCCCCTCGTCGCCGTCGCGGCGGAAGGCAAATACGATATCTTCGTGAACGTCATCGGCGGCGGCTACACCGGTCAGGCCGGTGCGATCCGCCTCGGCATCTCGAGAGCGCTCCTGCAGTCCGAACCCGAATGCAGACCCACCCTCAAAAAGGCGGGCTTCCTTACGAGGGACCCCCGCGCCAAGGAGAGAAAGAAGTACGGCCTCAAAAAGGCGCGCCGTGCTCCGCAGTTCTCCAAGAGATAAGCAACGGCTATCAGGCCGCCGCAATATGCGGCGGCCTTTGCTTTTCGGGGGCAGGTATGGAGCTCGCAGACGTCGTACGCAACAAAAAACGAGGCAGGGCGATCCCGTTCGACCGCCGCACCGCCTGCCTGCAGGGGCTTTGGGGCAGGCTCTCGTCGATGCGCCGCCGCGCCGTCGTTTTATGGGCGCTGCGCGGCGCAGAGACATCCGTGTCCGAGCTGGAAGCGTATTTCCCGGGCGATCCGCGCTTTTTTGAGGCGCTTTCTGCGGCCCGCGCCTGGGCAGAGGGCCGCGTGAAGATGCCTGCCGCGAGGCGCGCCATCCTCGCCGCGCACGCGGCGGCAAAGGAGACGAGCGATGCGCGCGCCGCCGCGCTCTGTCATGCGGTGGGGCAGGCGTGTTCGGCGGTCCACACGCCGCGGCATGCCCCGGGGCTTGTCTGTTACCGGCTGACGGCGCTGCTTTCCGGGCTCCCGGAAGCGGATTGGGAGCGCGCGATCGAAGGCGAACTTGCGTTGTTTCTGCGGCTTGCCGACGCGGCGGAGGCAGAGGCGGACATGCCCCGCCCGTGGGCGCCCTTTTTGCAAGACTGACCGTCAGCCGCGCTTGTTCTCGTCGATGCGGCGGGAGATGGCTTCCTGTTTTGCGATGAGGGAGGCGAACGCGCCGCCCCGTTTTTGCCGCGGCGCTTCCTGCGGAGGCGCGGGCCGTGCGTCCGATCCGTCCGCTGCGCCGTGCGCCGCATCGGAGAACGCCGACAGGGCGTCGAGCAGGTCGAAGATCCCGAATTTTTCCATGGAACACCTCTCTATTTTGCAAAAATATCAAAGAAATGCAAAACTTCCGCGAGTTTTTGATTGCCTAAAACCTTGATTTAGTATATAATAAAAAACGTATCGTTAGAACGGCATGCAGAATCGCGTGCCGTCGTCTGAGATAAGAAGGAGTCCTTTTATGCGCAAAACAAAAAAGATCGTGATGGCGTCGCTGCTGGCGGCGCTGTCTGTGGGGACGCTCGCCCTTACGGCGTGCGACGGGGAATTTACCCCGCTTGACGGCATTCCCCAGGGCGAGGTCGTTTCCAACGGGGGCTTCGTCGTCGAAAAAGGCGACTACGTCTACTTCATCAACGGCGTGGAGACGTATACCTCCGACAATACCTACGGAAACGTGGTCAAGGGCGCGCTCATGCGTTCGAAGAAGGCGGACATCCTCGCGGGCGATGCAGAGGCGGAGACGGTGGTCCCGTCGCTCATGGTGGCGGCGGATTATACGTCCGGCATCTATATTTACGGCGAGCGCGTCTATTACGCGACGCCCAACAACGTCCGCAATACGGAGGGCATGATCGAGTACGATTACCTTGACTTCAAGAGCGCCAGGCTCGACGGGTCGGACGTGCGGTCCTATTTCCGCGTGGCAGACAACGCCACCGCGTACCGCTTCGTGCAGGCGGGCGCGGACGACGCCGTTTACGTATTGTATGCCGACGAAAGCGATCTCCGTTCGTACAACACGGAGACGGGCGACGATACGCTGCTGGCGATGAACACCACGAGCTACGTATTCAACGCCGCGAACGTGGAAGATCCCGTGGTCTACTATACGATGAACGTCACCGACGACATCGATACCGACAATCCCAATCAGCTCAAATATACGCAGGTCTACCGCGTTTCGGCGGACGCCACCGAGGCGCCCTATGAGTACACGTTCCGTCAGGAATACCTCGACGAACACGACGGCGAGGCGCCTTACGTCAACCTCGGCACGCTCGTCCTCGACGGCGTCGGCGTCAACGGGATCGACGAAAAAGGCAACGCCACGCAGTTCACGCAGGACCTCGCCGAAGGCGTGCAGCCGCTCACCCCGAACGGGTACACCTATACGCTTCAGTCGTATGAGAACGACGGGCTGTACTTCACCCGCACGGAAGTGACGAGCACGAGCACGACGGGGGAGGACGGCTGGCTGTATTACCTCGCCGCGGCCGAACTTGACGCCGATTGGAATTCCGTCACGGGCAATGCGGCGGAGCATCTCGATGTCGTCGCCCAGAACACGGAGAACACCGCTTCCAACGCCGTCTTCTACATCGACGAGCAGGGCGGGCATCATTACCTGTACGTAAAGGACGCGGTCATCAACCGCGCGGACGTCGGGGAAAACGGCGTGGCGACCGTGCAGCGCATCGCGCGCAACGTCTCGGGTGCGACGCTCATGTTCCTCGATGATACGAGCGACCCCGATTACGGGTACGTCTACTTCAACCGCACCAGCGGGAGCGGGCTTTCCGTCGAGCGCGCCGTCTACACGGGCAGCGCCGCCGATTACAGCAACCTCGAGCGCGATCCGAACTATCAGCCCGTCAAGCTCCTCGACGTGCAGCATGCCTCCTCCTGGTATGAATACGAGGTGATCGACGGCGTCGTCTACTACGCGGATACCGATTCTTCTTACGCGAACTCGCTCAATTACATCTCTGCCGTCAATCTCAACTCGGAAAACGGCCTCATGACGAACGGCGAGATCGAGGAGCTGACCGAGCTTTACGAAGAAGTGGTCGACTATATCAACGAGATCTCTGACGACAACGTGACGCTTTCCACGGCGCTCACCGTCTATTTCTACTCGGGTTCGACGCAGTATTTCAAGGACAACATCGACTTTGCGGTGGAGAACGGCAAAGAGGAGGATTATCTCTACGATGAAGAGACGCAAAAGGCGTTCTACGCCTTTGCGGACGAGGGCAAGGAGGGCGACGAAGAACTTTCCTTCAAAGATCACCGCACCCGCAGCTCCTTCATCACGCAGCTCGGCAAATTCAGCGAAGCGGATCAGGAAGCGTACGATACCTATTGGACGAACAAACTCGAGCATTATACGGTAGCCGAAACGGGCAGCGGGCTGCCCGGCTGGGCGTGGGCGCTCATCGGCGTCGGCATCGCGCTCGTCGTCACGGCGGCGGTGCTCATCCCCGTATTCGTCATCCGCGCCAAGAAGAAGAAAGCGGCGCAGCAGCCGAAGAAGCAGCTTCTCGCCGTCGATACCACGGACGACCGCAGCGTGGACGTGTACGCGACGGAGGAACCGGAGCCCGCAGAGCCGGAGGAACCGGCAGAGGAGCCGGAAGTGCCCGCGGAAGATCTTGCGGATGCGGAGGCAGAGCCGGTCGATGACCTGCCTGCAGAGGAATCCGAGCAGCCCGCGGAAGAGCCCGCGGAGGACGCTGCGGAGGATCCCGAACAGAATTGATGAAAAAATACCTGCAGATCCTGCAGGTATTTTTTTGCGTTTGCGCGCGGTGCGGAAAAAAATCGGCGGGAAAATTTGATTTTCCCGAAAAAGACTGCAAAAAACGGTTTACAAATATACAAAATCCTAATATAATTTATTAGCCGACCGGGAAGCGGGCATGCCCGCACGGGCCCGCGGCATGCAGGAGGAAAAAGAGATGGTACGGTATATCAAGTGTCCGCGCTGCGAACTCAACTATATCGATGCGGATAAGCAGGAGTATTGCGACGTCTGCCTGAAAGAGATGAAGGGGATCCCCACGGATACGGACGAGATCGAACGCGAAGAGGACGATACGCCCACCGAACTTTGCCCCGTCTGCGGCGAGAACATGATGCGCGCAGGGGAGAAAATGTGCGAGGAATGCCGCAAGAAGGCGGAGTATGAGGAGGAAGATCCCGATCCCGAGCAGGACGATGAGGAGTGGCGCGAGTATCTCGACGACGACACCGACATCGGCATCGACGGCGACATCGGCGAGATCGACGAATCGTTTGACGACGACTTCGACGAGGAAGAGGAGGAAGAAGAGGAGTACCGCGACGACGAGGAGGACCTCGATTACGTGACGGGAGACGAGATCTATTCCCTCACCGACGACGATGACGACGAGGATGAGGACGACGACAAGAAGGACGACGATTTCTGATATCGGCAGACGGACGGGGCGCGGCGGCGCCCCGTCTTTTTCGTCCTTCGCTTGACGCGGGCGGGCAGGCGGGGTATAATGGAGGCATGAACGTCTTTTCGCGCCTGATCGGGCGCATGTGCGAATTTTTCCGCACGCACAATTTCACCTGCGACGTCTGCGGGCGCGAAGTGTTCGAAAACGAACGGATCTGCCGCGCCTGCCATGCAGCGCTCCCGCACAACGGCGGCCCCGTCTGCCCGTTCTGCGGGCGCAGCGTCGCCGAGGGCGGGGCATGCCTCGAATGCAAGCAGAAGCCGCTCGTCGTCAAAAAGGCGCGTTCCGCGCTGCTGCACGCGGGGGAAGCGGCGCACCTCGTGCTGCGGTTCAAGCGGGGCGACCGCTACCTTTTCCGCACGCTCGCAGAGCTGCTCCTGCCGCTTGCGGGGGAATTTTCGCCCGATGCGGTCGTCGGCGTTCCCATGACGGAGAAGGCGGAACGGGCGCGCGGGTATAATCAGTCGTATCTGCTCGCCCGGGAATACGCCCGCCTGACCGCGCTTCCCTACCTCGAGGCTGCGGAAAAACGGCGGGAGACGCAGCCGCAGAAGTCGTTGGGCAGGGCGGAACGGGAAAAGAACCTCGAGGGCTGTTTCCGCGTCACCGACCGCGCGGCGGTCAGGGGCAAGGCGCTCCTCATCGTGGATGATACCATGACGACGGGCAGCACGGCATCCGAGCTCGCCTCCGTTCTGCTGCGCGCGGGCGCCGTCCGCTGCGATCTGCTTACCGTCACGAGCGTCCCGCAAAAAATTTTGCCGCGGCGCGATTAAAGGCGTCCCGCGGCGGGTATGAATAAACCGAGGAGGGGAGAGGGCAGAAACGCCCGGCCCCGACTCCATCCTTTTATCTGTTCTTTGGCATCCCTCTGAAAATCGGAAAGGGCGCACGGCGAAAGCCGCGCGCCCTTTTCGCTCCCGCCGCGCATGAACGGTCTGCGGGGCGCATAGGATATCACAGGCGGCGCGTTCCCGCTTTTCCCGCGGGGAGGCGGTTTCGACAAAAAAACGCAAAAAAGCGGAAGATCCCGCAAATTATCCGCCGCGGAATCCAATATGATATAGGTGTTGCCGATGAAAGTGCTCATGGTGCGTCTGAGATACGTGTTTCTGGCGGCGGCCGTCGCCTTCGCCGCCGTGGCGGCCGTCTTTGCCGTGCGCGGCGCCGAGGCCGCGGACGTTTACTGGAACGGCGCGGGGCGGTCCTTGCCCATTTACAGCGTGGAGCGGACGGACAAAAAGATCGCCATCACCTTTGACTGCGCCTGGGGAACGGACCATACCGACGCCATTCTCTCCGCCCTGGAGGCAGGGGGCGTGCGGGCGACCTTCTTCATGACGCAGTTCTGGGTAGAGACCAATCCCGATCACGTAAAGAAGATCGACGCGGCCGGGCATGAGATCGGCACGCACAGCGCCACGCACTCACACATGTCCGCGCAGAGCGAGGAGGAGATCCGCGCGGAGCTGAGCTCCTCTTCCCGGGCGATCGAAGCGGTCACGGGGAAGGACGTTTCGCTCTTCCGCCCGCCCTTCGGCGATTACGACGATCTCCTCATCGATACGTCCAACGACATGGGGCTGTACCCCGTGCAATGGGACGTTGATTCCCTCGATTGGAAGGAGCTGTCCGCGCAGGACATCGTCTCCCGCATCGTGGGCAGGGTGAAGGCGGGCTCGATCATCCTCTGCCACAACGACGGCAGGCACACGGCGGAGGCGCTCCCCGCCGTCCTCGACACGCTGAAGGCGAGGGGGTACGAGTTCGTGCCCGTGGGGGAGCTCATTTACAGGGACGGCTATACCATAGATCCTTCCGGCAGGCAGGTAAAAAACGCCTGAGCGGGGAGGACGGCGTACGGAAAAATACTTTTGGAGGTTGCTATGGATCACAATGCGGAAAAGAACAACAAAGTTTATCTGATGGGCGAGATCGTCTCGGAAGCGGTGTTCTCGCACGAGGTATACGGGGAAGGATTTTACGAATTTTACGTCAAAGTCATGCGCCTTTCCGGGCAGGCGGATATCCTGCCCGTGACCATTTCCGAACGGCTCATCCGCGGGCACGATCTGCACGTGGGCAGCACGCTCTGCGCGCTGGGGCAGTTCCGCAGCTATAACAAGCTGGAGGGCGGCCGTTCGCGGCTCATGCTCACCGTGTTCGTGCGCGAACTCATCGACGAGGCGCCCTCCAAGAACCCCAACAGCATCGTCCTTTCCGGCTATCTGTGCAAGCCGCCCGTCTATCGGACCACGCCCTTCAACCGTGAGATCGCAGACATGCTGGTGGCGGTCAACCGCGCCTATAACAAGTCCGACTATATCCCCTGCATCGCGTGGGGCCGCAACGCGCGCTTCGTGCAGAATCTGCGCGTGGGCGACCGCATCGCCCTCTCGGGGCGCATCCAGAGCCGCGAGTATCAGAAGAAGCTTTCCGAGTTCGAATCGGTCACCATGACGGCATACGAGGTATCCGTGTCCAAACTTGCCGCCTTTGACGAGAGCGAAGCCTTTGACCTGGAAGGGGAGTTCGATCTCTATGCCATGCCCCGCAGCGATGCGCAGCACTGACGCGCGATTTGTCCGCCGTCCCTTGACAAAGGGCGGCGGATGTCGTATAATCGGACTATAAGGGCTGCACCCGTACCGCAGCCGCCGCAAAGGGGGAAGCATGAAACGAAAGAGGAGCGCGCTTGAGGTGCGCGAAGGGATCCAGCGCGTTCTGGAGCAAAACCGACGGTTTGATTACGATTATATCCCGTTCGGCGATACGTGGGTGATCCCCGACGAGAGGACGGCGTACCGGCCCGATCTGTTCGGGCGCATCGCGGGCGGCTTTTTCCGCACCGTCGAATGCCTGTTCGGGCCGCTGATCATCAAGCTCGTCTACGGGGCAAAGCTCGTCGGCAGGGAAAATCTGAAGGCGCTCGGGGGCAAGGGGGCGATCACCGTCTGCAATCACTTCTCCTTCCTCGATACGCTCTTTTTGCGCCATGCCGTCGGGCATTATCGCTCCTATTGCACCGCCGCGCCCTGGAACAACAAGCGCGGGCTCGCCGGCTGGTTCCTGCGCGTCAGCGGCGTGCTGCCGTTCAGCCCCAATCTCATTGCCACGCGCAATCTGTGGCAGGAGATGGAGCGCCTGCTTTCCGACGGCAAGTATATCAACTTCTATCCCGAACAGGCCATGTGGGTAAATTACAGGAAGCCACGCCCCATGAAGGAGGGCGCCTTCCGCTTCGCGGTCAAATACGGCGTGCCCGTGCTGCCCGTCTTCTGCACGTTTGACAAGGGGCGCCGCGGCAACATCCGCCGCATGCGCATCCATATCCTGCCTGCAATTTATGCGGACGAGTCGCTCCCCAAAGGGGCGCGCGCGCAGCGCATGCTCGAGCAAGCGCAGGAGAGCTGGCGTACCTGTTACGAACGGGCGTACGGCATCCCGCTCACGTACCTCGACGACGTGCGCAAAAATCCGCATCGCCGCAAATAAAAAATCCCATCCGCGTTAGCGGAGGGGATTTTATCATTTTTTCTGTTCGCGGTCGTATTTCACGCGTTCCGTCTGTTCCCATTCCAGGCTGGTGCGCGCATAGACGCGGCTCTGGATGAAGATGGGGAAGTATTCGAGCATGAAGAAGGGGGAAAACAGCAATGTCGCCAGCCGTTCGCCCGCGGAGATGCGGGAAAAGGCGTCCCAGAAGGAGAGCATGGCGAGCAGCGAATAGAGCAGGATGATGACGTACATGACGGCGGCGGGCAGGGCGGTCAGCCACAGCAGACAGGGGATCCAGAGATCCTGCCCGCAGAAGGCGTAATAGATCGCCATGCCGGCGCCCGCGCACATCGTCAGGATCGTGGTCACGATGAAGAGGATGACGGGGTAGAGGGAGAAGAAGTATTCAAACTCGCCCGCGGTCATGGCGCCGCGCGCCTTGGCCTGTTCGCGGATGCGCTTCTTGTACATGCGGTCGCATTGGGAAAACCCGGTGACCCAGCGCAGGCGGCGGTTGTAGCTGTCCTTGTGGTGGATGACCTCCTCGGCATAGAGGATGGCGTAGGGGTAATACATGGACGTGAACCCCTTAAGGAAGCAGTCCATGCGCAGTTCGTAATCCTCGGTGAGGGTGCGGTAAGGCCAGCCGCCGATGGCGCGGATCACGTCCTTTCGGATCATCATGCCCTGCCCGCACATGTTCATGGGGATCCCCTTGCGGGTGCGGTACGTATTGGCGAGGTCGTCCAGCTGCGGATAGGTGAGCGCCGAGCAGTTGGAAAAGACGCTGCGCGACGACTTGCCGCCGAGGAAATTTTTGATGCGCTTGCGGGAGAGATAGATCTGATAGGGATGTTCGAGCGCGTTGTTGAGTTCGGTGACGTAATCGGTCTCGAGCACGTCGTCCGCGTCGATGATGCAGAACGCTTCGTATTGCGCAAATTCTTCTTCCGTGAGCGCCTTGAAGTACCCGTCCAGCGCGGCGCCCTTGCAGGTCTGCTTTTCCACCACGAACACGCGCGCGCCGATGCGCCGCGCCATCTCCACCGTGGGATCGTTGGGATCTTTGACGATGACGTTGACGTCAAAGTACGCGCGGTCGTAATCCTGCCGCTCGATGGAGGCAAACAGGTCGCCGATGATGCGGCCCTCGTTTCTCGCGGGTATGACGAGGGATATCTTCCGCTTTTCTTTTGCGATAAGATGGGGCGGTTTTTTGAACGCGTAGCACAGCTGTATCAGCTTGGGGATGTATAAGACCACCGCAAGCAGAGAGAAAAACAGGTACGCGATGAAGACGGATTTGATCACAAAGGGGTCCCCGGTATCATGTTTCATTTGCGCAACGGATGCGTGCACAAATATATTATACCCCGCGGCGCGCCGTTTTGTCAATGTTTTGCATGACATTTTCCCCGCGGGAAATCGGCGGAAAAAATCCCCGCGGGCATGCCCGCGGGGAAGCGTCGGTCCGATTCAGTTGAAGGCGACCTTTTCGGTGAGGAAGCGGATCGCTTCTTCCAGGGTGAGGCGGGTCTGCTCCATGCTGTCGCGGTCGCGCACGGTCACCGTGCCGTCCTCGAGCGTCTGGAAGTCGACGGTCAGGCAGTAGGGGGTGCCGATCTCATCCTGGCGGCGGTAACGCTTGCCGATGGAGCCCGCCTCGTCGTACGCCGTCATGAACAGTTTGGAAAGCTTTGCGTGCCATTCCTTCGCCTGCGGGGCGAGGTTCTTCTGCAGGGGCAGCACGGCGGCCTTGTATGCCGCGACGGCGGGATGCAGATGCAGCACGGTGCGCACGTCCCCGCCTTCGAGCGTCTGCTCCTCGTATGCCTCGGAAAGCACGGCGAGCATGAGGCGGTCGGCGCCGATGGAATATTCCACCACATAGGGGATGTAGCGGGAATTGTCGACGGGGTCGATGTAGGTCATGCTCTTGCCCGAGTATTCCTGATGGCGGGAAAGGTCGTAGTCGGTGCGGTTGTGGATGCCGTTGAGCTCCGACCAGCCCATGGGGAAGAGGTACTGGATGTCGCACGCCTCTTTGGCGTAATGGGCGAGCTTGTCGTGATCCTTATAGCGCAGATGTTCCGGCGAGAAGCCGAGGTCGATGAGGAAATCCCAGGCTTTTTTCTTGAACAGCGCGTAATATTCGCTGTCCGTGCCCTGCTTGCAGAACCACTGGTGCTCCATCTGTTCAAATTCGATGGTGCGGAAGATGAAGTTGCCGGGCGTGATCTCGTTCCGGAACGCCTTGCCGATCTGCGCGATGCCGAAGGGCACCTTTGCGCGCGTCGTGCGCTGTACGTTGAGGAAGTTGACGAATTCGCCCTGCGCCGTTTCGGGGCGAAGATAGATCTTGTTCTGGTTTTCGTCCGTCACCCCGCGCGAGGTCTCAAACATGAGATTGAAGGTGCGGATGCCCGTCCAGTTGAACTTGCCGCAGACGGGGCAGCAGACATGGTGCTCCTGAATGTAGGCTTCCATTTCCTCGTTGGTCATGGCGTCGGGGTTGACCTTTCCCTTGGAATGCGCTTCGATGAGGGTATCCGCGCGGTGGCGGCTCTTGCATTCCTTGCAGTCCATTTTGGGGTCGGTGAAGGAGGTGGTGTGCCCGCTCGCATCCCACACGCGCGAATTCATGAGGATGGCCGCGTCGACGCCGAAGGAGTTCTCGCTCTCCTGTACGAAGCGCTTCCACCAGGCGCGCTTGATGTTGTTTTTCATCTCCACGCCTACGGGACCGTAGTCCCACGTGTTGCCCATGCCGCCGTAGATCTCGCTGCCGGGGAAGATGATGCCCCTGCTCTTGCAAAGCGAAACGAGCTTTTCCATCGTGACCGTCTTGTTTTCTGCCATGGTATCCGTCCTTATTTTCTCAAATATGCAAAGAACGACGCGTAAAGGCCTTACGCGCGTTTCTGTGTTGTTATTATTCTAACTTTTTCCGCCCGTCAAGTCAAGCGCTTTGCGCGCCCGCCGTAAATTTTTCAGATGCGGAAGAGGCGGAACAGCGCCTGCGCGCCCAGCGTCGCCGCCCCCGCGAGCAGGAAGTAAAAGAGCAGGTCAAACGCCTCCCCTTCGGGAAAGAGCAGGGAGAGCGCGTACACGGCGCCCGCCGCCAGCGCGCCCGCGGGCACCCGCCACAGCCGCCGCGGGAAGGAGACTGCCTCCCGTCCGCGCTGCAGCGCGTCGGCAAAGGGCAGGAAGACGGCGGCGCCCGAAAGCAGACCCGCCGCCTGCACCATGTCGTGGGGACAGGCAAACAGGAGGGGGAGGAGGGAGAGCGCGGCGAGCAGGGCGAGCGCATAGAAGCGGAAGCGGTACCACCGCGCGTAAACGAGTTCCCAAAGAAGCGCAACGGCGACGCCGAGCGCAAACCCCGCCAAAACGTCGCTCGGGTAATGTACGCCGAGGTAGAGGCGGGAAAGCATGATGAGGAAGACGACGAGCGCACAGGCGGCCCATGCCCACGCCCGCTTCACGGCCGCCCCCGTGCCCGTCAGAAAGGAGGCGGAGGCCTGCGCGTGCCCGCTGGGGAAGGAGAGGGCGTCGCCGAGGCCTTCCGTGGAGACGAAGAAGTTATTCACGTCGACGCGGGAAACGACGCCCGCCGCATACGGCCGCGGCCGCGAGACGGCGTGTTTCAGCCCCACGTTGAGCGGGAGCGAGGTGAGGGCGATGAGGGCAAGTTTCTCCCCCGTGCGCCCGGCTGCCAGCCAGTATACGAGCATGACGGCTGCCGTCAGCGTCAGCGATTCGCCGAGAAAGGAGAATGCGGAAAAGACCGCGGTGAGCGCGGGGCATCGGATGTATTCGAGCCATTGAAGGATCATCTCGTCCATACAGACAGTATAGCATATTTCTGCGCAAAATGCCCGCAAAAAACTCGCGGAAAGTTACAAAAAAATTGTGTAAAAGGGTATCATTTCCCCAAAAAGTATGGTATAATCAAAAAGGACAATTTCGGGCGGGCGGCATGCGCCCGCGGCACAAAGGATTTGACATGGCAGAAGCGACGAATTTCATCGAACAGATCATCAACGAGGAGCTGGAAAGCGGCAAGGTGACGGGCGTTCAGACCCGGTTCCCGCCCGAGCCGAACGGCTATCTGCACATCGGCCACGCCAAGAGCATGTACGTCAATTTCGGTACGGCGGAAAAATACGGCGGCAAGTGCAATCTCTTTTTCGACGACACCAACCCCTCCAAGGAAAAAACGGAATACGTGGAGGCCATCCGCGCCGATATCCGCTGGATGGGCTATCACTGGGAAAAGGAAGTGTACGCCTCCGACTTTTTCCCCGTCATTTACGAGGACGCGGTCAAGCTCATCAAAATGGGCAAGGCATACGTGTGCGACCTCTCTGCCGACGAGATCCGCGAAACGCGCGGCACGCTCACGGAGCCCGGGCGGGAAAGCCCTTACCGCGGCCGCAGCATCGAGGAAAACCTGCGCCTCTTCGAGGAGATGAAGGAGGGCAGATACGCCGACGGGGAAAAGTGTCTGCGCGCCAAGATCGACATGGCGTCGCCCAACATCAACCTGCGCGATCCCGTCATCTACCGCATCCTGCACGCGGCGCACCACCGCACGGGGGATACCTGGTGCATCTATCCCATGTATGATTTCGCGCACCCCATCTGCGATTATATGCAGGGGGTGACGCATTCGCTCTGCACGCTGGAATTTGAGGATCACCGTCCGCTTTACGATTGGGTGGGGCTCACGCTCGGGTTTTCGCCCAAACCCCGCCAGATCGAATTTGCGCGGCTGAACATCACCAACCTCGTCATGAGCAAGCGGTATCTGAAAAAGCTGGTCGAGGACGGCGCCGTGCACGGGTGGGACGATCCGCGCATGCCCACGCTCGCCGGGCTGCGCAATCGCGGCATCCCCGTGCCCGCCATCAAGGATTTTTGCGCCCGCGCAGGGATCACCAAGGCAAATTCCGAATGCGAGATCGGGTATTTCGAGGCGTGCGTGCGCGAATATCTCAACGCGCATGCCCCCCGCGCCATGGCGGTGGTCGAACCTCTGAAACTCACCGTCACCAACTATGAGGGCAGCGAGGAGGTCGATTTCGACGTCAATCAGCTGGACCCCGAAGCCGGCACCCGCAAGGTGCGGTTCGGCAGGACGCTTTACGTGGAGCGCAGCGACTTTTCGCTCGATCCGCCGCCCAAGTATTACCGCCTGAAGATCGGCGGATACGTGCGGCTGAAGAATGCCTACATCGTGCGCTGCGACGAGGCGGTGACCGACGAGGCGGGGAACGTGACGGAAGTCAAATGCACCTATCTGCCCGAATCGCGCAGCGGATCGGACAAGAGCGGCGTCAAGGCGAAGGGCGTCATCCATTGGGTGAACGCGGAGACGGCGGCGGATGCGGAGATCAGAAAATACGATCATCTCCTGCGCGACGCCGACTATGCGGGGCAGGACTTCTCCGAACGCATGAATTACGACAGCGAGCACGTCTTTTGCGGCAAGGCGGAGCCGGCGCTCGCGGCGGCGGCAGACGGAGACAGCTTCCAGCTCATGCGCACGGGATATTACAAAAAGGCGACGGAAGGGGGGAAGCTCATCCTCTCCGAGATCGTGTCGCTCAAGGATAATTTCAACAAATAACGGCATGCGCCGCGCGCTGCCGACAAGGAGGAAGTATGGGGACTATGAATTTGCTTGCCGTCACGGCGCCGCAGATCGCGCTTATCGTCGTCGCGGTGTTTGCGGCGCTCGCCGCGCTCATCGGCTTCGTCCGCCGTTTTTCGCGCGGGAGCTGGCTGGGGATGCAGATCTGCGTCCTGTTTGCCGCGACGTTTCTGCTCGGCAAGATCCCTGCCTTTGAAAACGATTACGTCTCATTCGGCGTCACGGCGGGCGCGTTCCTGCTCGCCGCCGTCGTCGTGTTTGCCCTGGGCGGGCTGCTGCGCGCCTTTTTCGACCGCCGCCGCGCGCGCCGGCGCAAAAGCAACTGGTTTCTTTTGCTCATCGACAGCCTGTGCGGCGCCGTCAACGGCGTCATCAACCTTGCGGTGTTTGCCGCGGTGATCGGCGGGCTCGTGTGCAGCGTCGTCTGGCACTGCACGTCCGTGCGCGACGGCGTGTTCGGCACCCTCTTTGCGTACGAGCTGGGCGGCGTCGTCCTCTGGGACAAGGTCATGCCTTACGTGCTTGACGCCGTGCTCGTCTCCCTGCTCGCCATCGCCGTCAACGGCGGGTACCGCCTCGGGCTCCTTCGCTCGCTCTGGACGGTCGTCATGGTCCTTCTCGGCACGGCGGCGTTCGCATTCAGCGTGTACGCCGTGCTCAACATCGGCCCGTTCAGCGGATTGGCCGTCCGGCTCGGCGAATTCTTCCTGGAAACGGGCATGGGCGACGGGCTTGCGCTCGGGCTCGGCATGCTTGCCGTCGGCGGCGGGACGTTCCTCCTCTGCCTCATCGTGCTTGCGCTTTTGAATTTGCTCGTCGGGTTCGGCGTGCGCGCGGTAGACCGCTCGTCGGTGCTGCGCGTCCTGGACGGGACGATCATCGCGGTGCTTCTCTATGCCGTCGTGCTTGCCGTCATCCTGCTGCTGCAGTATGCGGTCGCCGCGGCGGCCGGCGGATCGTTCGGCGAACAGATCGCAGAGTATGCGCAGAACTTCCGCCTGGAGGAGCTGTTCACCTCCTCGCCGCTCTGTAAGTTCTTCTACGATTGCAACCCCGTGCGCCTCTTGCTCGCCAAGGGCTGATAAAGGGCGGCAAAACGGCGGATACTTGAGAGAAAGGATATGCTGGACACAAGGACGGCGGCGCTGCTCGCCCATCTCAACGGGCTGTGCCGCGAAGGGAAATACGAGGTCGTGGAGGCGGACGAGCTGTTGTCCTGCTTCCCCCCGAAGGCGGGCATGGACCGCGAAAACCTGCAGAAGACGCTCGCCTATCTCAGCGAAAACGGCTACGTGGACATCCGTTACGAAGAGGACGGGCTGTATTGCCTGTGCCCGCTGCCTGCGGGCAGGCTGTACACCGAGCATGCCCGTGCGGCAAAGCGGGATGCGTTCCGCCGCCGCCGCGACACGGTGCTGCTCGCCGCCGCGGGGGCGTTTGTCGGCGGGTTCCTCGGTGCGCTGCTCGCCTGGGGCGTCGCGCTTTGGCTATAAAGGAGAACGGTTTGCTCAACGAAAGACTCAATCAGCGGGAAGAAGCGGTGATGAACGCCGTCGTGACCCTGGCCGCGGGCAGGGAAAAGCTGCTCTGTACCCCGCAGGAGATCCTGGCGCTTCTGCCGCCCAAACAGGGCATGGACGAGGGGACGCTGGACGGCGTGCTCTCCGCGCTCGAACTTGACGGTTATTTTCAGCTTACGCACACCGAGCGGAAGGGGGAAAAGATGTATGTCTTTCACCTGCTGACGGCTGGTCTCTCCTATAAGCGTTCGGGGGCGCAGCGCAAGCGCAGCTTTTACATCCGGCTGCTCGTGACCGTTGCCCTGGCTGTGCTTTCCTTCCTCATCGGCATCGTCCTCAAACTCATCTTTACGTAATGCGTCCCGCATTTGCTTGACAAACGGGGGCAAGAGCGGTATCATAGACGCAAACGTATGTTTGCGTCTATTCATCTTTCTGCGGAGGATCCCATGGAGCATCACGAGTTCAAATTGCACGCGCCCTTTTCCCCGACGGGCGATCAGCCGCAGGCCATCGAAAAGCTCACGGAAGGGGTGCTGGACGGCATCCGCACGCAGGTGCTGGTGGGCGTCACGGGCAGCGGCAAGACGTTCACCATGGCCAACGTCATCAAAAACGTCGGGAGGCCTACGCTCGTCATCGCCCACAACAAGACGCTCGCCGCGCAGCTGTGCAACGAGTTCCGCGCGTTTTTCCCCGAAAACCGCGTGGAATATTTCGTCTCGTATTACGATTATTATCAGCCGGAGAGCTATATCCCGCAGACGGATACGTACATCGAAAAAGATCTTTCCATGAACGACGAGATCGACAAGCTGCGCAATGCGGCGACCTGCTCGCTGGGCGAGCGGGACGACGTCATCGTCGTCTCCTCCGTTTCCTGCATTTACGGGCTGGGCGCGCCGGAGGAGTTTTTCCGCCTCGGCATTTCCCTGCGCCCGGGGCAGGCCATGGCGCGGGACGAACTGCTCCGCCGCCTGGTAGAGATCCATTATACGCGCAACGATACCGATTTCCGCCGTTCCGTATTCCGCGTGCGCGGGGACGTGGTGGAGATCTTCCCCGCATCCAATTCCGACATCGCCCTCCGCGTCGAATTTTTCGGCGACGAGATCGACCGCATCGGCGAAGAGGATCCCGTGACGGGGAAGCTCGTCTCCGAGCTCAAACATGCCGTCGTCTTTCCCGCCAGCCATTACGCGGTGGGATCCGAGCGCATGCAGGCGGCGCTTTCCATGATCGAAGAGGATCTGAAGGGGGAAGTCAGGGCGTTTGAGGAAGCGGGGAAACTCCTCGAAGCGCAGCGGCTCTCCCAGCGCACCGAGCACGACCTTGAGATGATGCGGGAGATCGGGTATTGCTCGGGGGTGGAGAATTATTCCCGTTATTTCGACGGGCGCAGCCCGGGCGAGCCCTCGTTCACGCTGCTCGATTATTTTCCCGATGACTTTCTCGTGTTCATCGACGAGAGCCACATGACCATCCCGCAGATCCGCGCCATGTACCACGGCGATCTCTCGCGCAAGAAAAACCTCGTCGATTACGGATTCCGCATGCGCTCTGCATACGACAACCGCCCCCTGACCTTTGAGGAGTTTGACGCGCGCGTGCCGCAGCTCATCTGCGTCTCCGCGACGCCCGCCCCGTACGAGCTGGGGGAGGCGGGGCAGGTGGTGGAGCAGCTCATCCGCCCCACGGGGCTTCTCGATCCGCCCGTCACCGCCCGGCCGACCAAGGGGCAGATCGACGACCTTCTTTCCGAGATCCGCACGGCGGTCGGGGCGGGGGGCAGGGTGCTGGTGACCACGCTTACCAAGCGCATGGCAGAATCGCTCACCGATTATCTCAAGGAAAACAACGTCAAAGTGCGCTATATGCACTCGGATATCGATACGCTCGAGCGCATCGACATCGTCAACGGGCTGCGTTCGGGCGCGTTTGACGTGCTTTGCGGCATCAACCTGCTGCGCGAAGGGCTGGATCTTCCCGAGGTGCGGCTCGTCGCCATCCTCGACGCGGATAAGGAAGGGTTTCTGCGCAGCGAGACGTCGCTCGTGCAGACCATCGGCCGCGCCGCGCGCAACGCGGAGGGGCGGGTCATCATGTATGCGGATACCGTGACCGGGAGCATGGAGCGCGCCATCGCCGAGACCAATCGCCGCCGCGCCGTCCAGCAGGCATACAACGAGGCGCATCACATCGTGCCGAAGACCATCGTCAAGGACATCGCGCCCACCTTCGTCATCACGGGCAAGGCGAAAAAGACGGACGAGATCAAGGCGTCGGACATCCCCGAGGAGATCGAAAAGCTCAAGGCGCTCATGAAGGTCGCATCCGCGCAGCTGGATTTCGAGCGCGCCATCGAGATCCGCGAGCAGATCGCGGAACTCAAAAGACGAATGAGAAAATAGCGAGGTGAAGCATGAAGATCGCAGTCGATCTGGACGATACGCTCAGCATCGTCGACCGCGTCAGCCGCGGACAGGCGTACATTCAGCGGAAGGGGCTCCCGTTCCGCCTGCGGGATCCCGATTCCCAGCACCTCCTGCGCGTCTTTGACTGGACGGAGGAGGACGCGGTGGAATTCGTGCGGGACGGGGGCATCACCGTGTATACCGAGGCGGAACTGCGCCCCGGCGCCCGCGAAACGCTTACCCGCTGGCGCGAGGAAGGGCATACCGTGGTCGTCCTGACGGCGCGGCTCAACGCTTTTTTCGAGAATCCGTACAGCATCAGCCGCGATTGGCTGGAAAAACGGAAGATCCCCTACGACGAGCTCGCGGTGGTGACGTCCGGCAAGGGCATGTACTGTGCCGAGCACGGCATCTCCCTGCTCGTGGACAACGACCTTGAAAATTGCCTCGATGCGCAGCGCCACGGCGTGAGCGCCATCCTCATGGTCAGCCGCGAGACGCTCCCCCGCGCCCGCGAGGTGCGCTTCGGCGGGGCAAACTGGAAGCAGGTGGAGGGGAAGGCAGACGTCATTTTCCGCACGGCGGAGCTGGAAGCGCTCACGGCGCGCGCCGTCCGTGCGCGCAGAGTGGAATCGTACGACGGCTGGACGCTCTCCTTCGACGGCTGGAAACAGCCGCGCGGCAACTGCGTGCGCCCCGCCATGCCTTCCCGCCTCGCGTTGGAGGATAAGATCGTCGTCTGCGAGGAAAAATACCGTGCGGAGGGGCGCGCCTGCCGGTTTCTGCTCACGCCGTCCGATCTGCCGCTCGACGATCTGCTCTCCCGCCGCGGATATCTCACCGAGCGCATGTGTTTTCAGATGACGGCGGAACTTGACCGCCCGTACCGCTTCTGTGAGGTGGCGGACGTGTACGAGGAACCCTCCGAGCCGTGGCTGCGCGACTATTACGCCCTGCACGGGACGGAGAAGGCGCGCGAGTTCCGCCTGACGCAGGGCAAGGCGTTTTACGTCTCCGTCCGCGTCGGGGGAGAGGCCGCCGCCGTCGCCACGGGCATTCTCGACGGGGAGTGGCTGGGGTTGTACGACGTGTACACCCGCGAGGATCTGCGCCGTCTCGGCTACGGGCGCGCCGTCTGTGAGACCGCGCTCCGTGAGGGGGTGCGCTGCGGGGCGCACCGCGCCTATCTGCAGATGCAGGCGGGCAACCGGGAGGCGGAATCGCTCTATACGGGGCTCGGCTTTGCGCGCGCACACGAGTATTGGTACCGCGTCAAATAAGTTTAATCCATCATTCCCCCGCATGCTCGGGAGAACGGTCATATCGGTATGAAAGAAGAGATCTTTGTCAAAGGTGCAAAAGAAAACAATTTAAAGAACATCGACGTACGCATCCCGCGCGGCACGCTCACCGTGTTCACGGGGCTTTCGGGCAGCGGAAAATCCACGCTCGCCTTCGATACCATCTTTGCGGAAGGGCAGCGCCGGTATATGGAGAGCCTTTCTTCCTATGCGCGGCAATTTCTCGGCATGATGGAAAAACCGGACGTGGAGTTTATCGACGGGCTCTCGCCCGCCATTTCCATCGATCAGAAGACGACCTCGCACAATCCGCGTTCCACGGTGGGCACGGTCACGGAGATCTACGATTATCTCCGCTTGCTGTTTGCGCGCGTGGGCACGCCCCATTGCCCCAAATGCGGCAGGGAGATCCGCCGCCAGACGGTGGACGAGATCGCCGACCGCGTCATGGCCATGCCGCAGGGCAGCAAGATCCTCGTCAATGCGCCCGTGGTGCGCGGCAGAAAGGGGGAATATCAGAAGGAGCTTGCGGGCTTCCGCAAGAGCGGGTATGCCCGCGTCAAGATCGACGGCATCGTCTACGATCTGCAGGAGGAGATCAAGCTCGATAAAAACGTCAAGCATACGATCGGCGTGGTCGTCGACCGCCTCGTCGTCAAGGAGGGCATCCTGCCCCGCCTGACGGAGAGCCTGGAGACGGCGTTGAAGCTTGCGGACGGGCTCGCCGTCATCGACTGCGAAGGGGAGGAAACGCTGTATTCCTCCCGCTATGCCTGCCCCGACTGCAACGTTTCCATCGAGGAGATCGAGCCGCGGCTCTTTTCCTTCAACACGCCGTACGGGGCATGCCCCGCCTGTACGGGGCTCGGCTTCCAGCAGTCTGTGGATGCCGACCTCATCTGTCCGGACAGGAGCAAGACGCTGCGGGAAGGCGCCATCCGCATCAGCGGCTGGAATCTCGATTCCTCCACCGTCACGCAGATGTATCTGGGTGCGCTCTCCCGCCATTACGGGTTTTCTCTGGACGTGCCCGTGAGCGAGCTGCCGCAGCAGGTATGGGATCTTCTCATGTACGGCAACGGCGGGGAGAAGATCGACCTCGAATACGCGACGCGCACCTTCCGCAGCACGTATCAGAGCGCCTGGGAAGGCTTTGTCAACAACCTGCAGCGGCGGTACGAACAGACGAGTTCGGACGGCGTCAAGTACGACATCGAGCGCTACATGCGCACGCGTGAGTGCCCCGTCTGCCGCGGCCGCCGCCTGAAAAAGGAAGCGCTCGCCGTCACGATCGGCGGCAGAAACATCGCCGAGGTGTGCGACATGCCCGTGAGCGAGCTGCCCGCGTTTTTAGACGGGCTCTCGCTCACGCATACGCAGCACGTCATTGCCGGCGGCATCTTAAAGGAGATCCGCAGCCGCGTCGGCTTTCTGTGCGGCGTGGGGCTCGGGTATCTCACCCTCTCGCGCAGCGCCGCCACCCTCTCGGGCGGGGAGAGCCAGCGCATCCGCCTCGCCACGCAGATCGGAAGCGCCCTCACGGGCGTCCTCTATATCCTCGACGAGCCGAGCATCGGCCTGCATCAGCGGGATAACGACCGGCTGCTCGCTTCGCTCAAGGGGCTGCGCGATCTCGGCAATACGCTCATCGTCGTCGAGCACGACGAGGATACCATCCGCGCGGCCGACTACATCGTGGACATCGGGCCCGGCGCGGGGATCCACGGCGGCGAAGTCGTCGCCTGCGGCACGCAGGAGGATATCATGAACGAGCCGCGCTCCGTCACGGGCGATTTTCTCGCGGGCAGGCGCAGGATCGCCGTTCCCTCCGCGCGCAAGGCGCCCGACGGCAGGTGGCTGACCGTGCGCGGCTGCCGGCAGAACAATCTGAAGGGGATCGACGTGCGCATCCCCGCCGGGCTCATCACCGCGGTCACGGGCGTATCGGGTTCGGGGAAATCCTCCCTCGTCAACGAGATCGTCCTGCCCATCCTCATGAACCGCCTCAACGGCGCGCATCAGCCGGAGGGAAAGTACGGGTCGTTTGAAGGCGTCGAACAGTTTGACAAGGCGATCGCCATCGATCAGTCGCCCATCGGCAGGACGCCGCGCTCCAATCCCGCCACCTACACGGGCGTGTTCACCATGATCCGCGAACTGTTTGCGCAGACGCAGGACGCCAAGGCGCGCGGCTTCAAGGCGGGGCGCTTCTCCTTCAACGTGGCGGGCGGCCGCTGCGAGAGCTGCGCGGGCGACGGCATCCGCAAGATCGAGATGCACTTTTTGCCCGACGTCTACGTCCCCTGCGAGGTGTGCGGCGGCAAGCGATACAACCGCGAGACGCTGGAAGTCAAGTACAAGGGCAAGTCCATTTCCGACGTGCTGGAAATGACCGTGGAGGAAGCGGCGGGCTTCTTCCGCAGCATCCCGTCCATTTACAATAAAATGAAGACGCTGCTCGACGTCGGGCTCGGCTATATCCGGCTGGGGCAGAGCGCCACCACCCTCTCGGGCGGCGAGGCGCAGCGCGTCAAACTGGCGACCGAGCTTTCCAAACGCTCTACGGGCAGGACGTTTTATATCCTCGACGAGCCGACCACGGGCCTGCACAGTTACGATGTGGAAAAGCTCGTGCAGATCCTGCTGCGCCTGCGCGAGGGCGGCAACACCGTGCTCGTCATCGAGCACAATCTCGACGTCATCAAGATCGCCGATCACATCATCGACCTGGGGCCCGAAGGGGGAGACGGCGGCGGCACGGTGCTGTGCACGGGCACGCCCGAGGAGGTCGCCGCCTGCCCGCAGAGCTATACGGGGCAGTTTTTGAGGAAGATCCTATGACGGACGAGACGGCGTTCTTTGCAGGGACTCTGCGGCGGGAATGCGCCCTTTCCGACGGGGCATGCGAGCGGGAAGGCGCGCTCCGGGCCGAACGGCCGATCTGCGGCGGGCAGTTCCGCCTCGAGGTGTCGTTTTCCGCGGATGCGGTCTTTACGCGGCTGATCGACGTCATGACGGAAGAGGAGTACGTCCTGCATCGCGTGGACGGGGCGCAGGGCGCCTTTGTGGATCGCGTGCGCAGGGAGTATCGCGCGGCGCTTTCCGAGTTCCGCGAGCGCCGGTACGATCGCAGCGCCTTCCGCAGCGACGACGGCAACGCCCTGCTCTCCTACGCCTGCGGGCGTTACGGGGGCCGTCCCGAGCATCTGTGGGAGCGCGAGCCTTCCTATGCGGTGCTGCGCCGCCGCGACAACGGCAAATGGTATGCGGTGTTTCTCACCGTTGCGCCGGAAAAGCTGGGGCTGCGCGGGGAGGGGTTTTTGGAGATCGTCGACCTGCGCATGCGGCCGCAGGATCTGGATGTGCGCGCGGACGGCGTAAAATACTTCCGCGGCTGGCACATGAACAAGAAACACTGGGTGACGGTGGTGCTCGGCGGGACGCTGCCCTATGCGACGCTGCAGGCGCTCCTGGACGAGAGTTACCGCCTGGCGGATAAAAAGTGAGGAGAGGGAACATGGTCAATCGGAACAGCAAGCGGTTGGGGCAGGAGCGCTCCGTCATCCGCGAGATCTTCGAATACGCCAACGAGCGCAAGCGGGAGATCGGCGCGGAAAACGTGTTTGATTTTTCGCTGGGAAACCCCGGCGTGCCCGCGCCGCCCGCGGTAAACGCGGAGATCGTGCGGCTGACGGAGGAAATGCCGCCGCTCGCGCTGCACGGCTATACGTCCGCGCCCGGCGCGCCCGACGTGCGGGAGGCCGTTGCGGCTTATATCCGGACGGCATTCGGTGTGCCCATGTCCGCAGATATGGTGTATATGACTTGCGGCGCGGCGGCGTCCCTCGCCGTTACGCTGCGCGCTTTGTGCGAAGAAGGGGATGAGATCGTCGCGATCACGCCCTGTTTCCCCGAATATCGCGTCTTTGCCGAGGCGGCGGGCGGAAGGTTCGTCGAAGTTCCCGCGGGGGAGGGGTTTCATCCGGACATGGCTGCCCTGAAGGCGGCGATCGGGAAGCGTACCAAGGCGGTCATCCTCAATTCCCCCAACAATCCCACCGGCGTCGTGTACGGGGCGGAAGAACTTTCGGCGCTCGGCGCGCTGCTGCACGACGCGGGCGCGCGGAACGGTTCGCCCGTTTTTCTCATCGCCGACGAGCCGTACCGTGAACTTACCTACGGGGCGGCCGTGCCCTATCCCATGGTGCATTACGCGAATACCGTCGTGTGCTATTCCTTTTCCAAATCGCTCTCTCTGGCGGGGGAGCGCATCGGCTACATCGCCGTATCCCCGCGGTGTGCGGGCGCGGCGGACGTGTTTTCCGCGGTGTGCGGCGCGGCGCGCGCCCTCGGCTACGTCTGTGCGCCCTCCCTCTTTCAGCGCGTGGCGGCAAGCTGCCTCGGCATGTCGGGCGACGTGGAGGAATACCGCAAAAACCGCGACCTGCTGTACTCTTTTCTGACGCAGTGCGGCTTTTCCTGCGTGCCGCCCGAGGGGGCGTTCTATCTGTTCATGCGATCCCCCGAGCCCGACGCCGTCGCCTTTTGCGAGCGGGCGAAACGGCACGAGCTGCTCTTCGTCCCTTCGGACGGCTTTGGCGTGAAGGGGTACGTGCGCATTTCCTATTGCGTGGAACGCGCCGTCATCGAGCGAAGTTTGCCCGCCTTCGGCGCCCTTGCTCGGGAATACGGGCTTATCGGGTAACTCGATCAAAAGGGAAGCGCCCCGCATGTCTCGCGGGGCGCTTCCCTTTTTTACAGGCTGATGAGCAGCAGCACGACCGGCAGGGTGAATGCGGACAGCAGCGTCCCCGTCGCGTACGCGGCGGCTGCCAGCTGTTTTTCGCCGTCATATTTTTCCGCGAATGCGACGACGCTTGCGGCAGGCGGCATGCTCATGGCGATCACGGGCGCAAGCAGGACGTACGGCGCGTCGGCAAACAGTCCCGCGGCGCGGAAGGGCAGGATCATAAGATAGGTAAGCCCGAACGAGAGAATGAGCCGCACAAACGAAGTGATATAAATATCCTTATCGCAGAAGAGTTTTTTCGGGGAGATTTCCGCGAGGCGCACGCCGACGATCATCATGGAAAGGGGCGCGGTCATGTTGCCCGTATACACGACGATCTGCTGCAGTTCGCTGACTTCTTCCATATTGAAGATGTTGATCTGCGGCACGAGGAAGAGGATGAATCCGATCACGGAGCCGATGGTGCAGGGGTTGAGCAGTGCCTTTTTGATGGAAATCTGCTTTTTATCCTGCGTGATGAGGTAAGCGCCGAGCGTCCAGAGAATGAGGTTGAACGCGACGGTGAAGACGATGATATACATCATTGCCTCGGAGTTCCCGTCGGTGAACATATCGATGAAGGGAATTCCGACGAACGCGCAGTTGGAGAAGGTGCCGACGAACACGAGCACGTCGCGCTTTTTGCGGTCTTCCGGTTTTCTGAGGTAAAGAAAGACAAGTTTTGCCGCGATAAAGGTAAGGAAAATGGCGGCGACGGAAAAGAGGAAGACGTATAAGAAGTTCAAAAGGACTTTGCCTGAAGGGGGAATGGGATCGACGGTGAACGCCTTGATGATGAGCATCGGCTGGCTCAGGCAGAGCAGGATATTGGAAAGCGAATACATACTTTCCGAGCGGACGTGTTTGGTCTTCCGCAGGATAAATCCGGGGACGGCAAACACGAGCAGTACGAACATGATAATAAGTACTTTCAGAACGATTTGCGTCATAAGAAACGACCTTTTGGGGATGAATTTACGCGGAGAGGGGGGAATTTGTCTTTTTCTCCGAGCGCGAGGACTATTATAGCACCATAAAAGGGGGAAGGCAACGAAAAAAGGCGGGAAAAATTGCACAAAATGAGAAAATTTTATCTTTGAACGGGGACAGAGGAAAGCGGGGGATTTCAAAAATTTTCCTCATGTGGAATAGAACGCGCAAAGGGTGGCATAATGACAATATACGGAGGTAAATTTATGAAAGCAACGGGCATCGTGAGGAGAATTGACGAGTTGGGCAGAGTGGTGATTCCCAAGGAAATCCGCCGTACGCTGCGCATACGGGAAGGGGATCCCCTGGAACTGTTTACCGACCGCGACGAACTCATGCTGAAAAAATATTCGCCCATCGCGTCCATCGAGCGGTTTTCCGAGGCGTCGGTGAAATCGCTCAATGAGCAGAGCGGATATCTTGCGCTCATCTGCGACACGGACGGCGTGCTCGGCGCGGCGGGCGCGGGGCGCAAGGCGTTCCCGGGCAAAACGGTCTCCGAGGCGCTCACCGAGGTGATGCGGGCGCGGCGCAGCTATCTCGCCAACCGCGCGGAAGGGGGCGACGTCATCCCCGTCACGCAGGAGGGCGGCGAGGACGTCACGGCGCAGGTCATCGTGCCCATCGTCTCCGGCGGGGACTGCCTCGGCGCCGTCGTACTCCTGTCGCGGGAGGAGGGCGCGGAGATGGACGCTTCGGCGGTCAAACTGGCGCGCCTGACGGCGGATATCATCGCCAACCAGTTTGTCTGAAACGCGGGCATGCCCATGCCCGGGTACATAATGAAGCGGAAGACGTTTTTGAAAAACGCCGCCGTCCTCTCTGCGGGCGGATTTGCCGCCAAGGCGGTCGGCGCCATATACCGCGTGCCGCTGGGAAATCTTCTGGGCGGATATGCAATGGGGCTCTACCAGATGGCGTATCCGCTCTTCTGCGTCATGCTCACGTTTTCTTCGGCGGGCATCCCCAACGCATTCGCGCGCATCGTCTCGCGCGAGGCGGCGGAAGGGAAGGACGTGCGCGGCACGCTGCGCTCGGCGCTGCGCCTTTTTTGCATGATCGGGCTGGTGTGCACCCTGCTCATGCTCCTTCTTTCCCCGCTTTTTTCTGCATTGCAGGGGGATGCGGTGCTCGCGCGCTGCTATCTCGCCCTGGCTCCGTCCGTCTTTCTCGTCGCGCTCATCGCCGTGTTCCGCGGCTATTTTCAGGGAAAAAACGACATGCGCCCCACGGCGGCGAGCGAACTTCTCGAACAGATCGTCAAGGCGGCGCTCGGTCTTTTTTTCGCCCTCCGCTTCCGGGACGAGCCGCTGCGCGCGGTGACGTACGCGCTTTTCGCCGTGACCGCATCCGAACTCGTCGCGCTCGGGTATCTGATGCTTTGCTGCCGCAGCGCCCGCGCGCCGCTGCCCATGCATCTCCCCGCAGTCCCGGGGCGCCGCATTCTGGCAACGGCGCTGCCCGTGATGGCGGCTTCTTCGCTGCTGCCGCTTTCCCAGACGGCGGACAGCATCCTCATCGTGCGCCTTCTTTCCGCCCATACGGAAGGGGCGGTCGCTCTGTACGGCCTGTTTGCGGGCGGCGCGCTCTCTCTCGTCGGGCTCTCGTCCGCCGTATGCTGGGGGTTGGCGGCGGCGAGCGTGCCTGCCGTTTCGGCGCTCTTTGCCGAAGGGCGCGAGGCGGAGGGCGTGCGCCGCGCGCTGTATGCGCTGGGCGTGACGCTGCTTTTGTCCGTTCCCTGTGCGGCGGGGCTTTTTTTGTTTGCCCGCTACGCCGCGGCGATCCTGTATCCCGCGCTTTCTTCCGCGCAGGCATCCGTCCTCGTCGCGCTGTTGCGTACCCTTGCGCCCGCGGCGGTCTTTTTGCCCTGCATGCAGACGCTTTCCGCCTGCCTCACGGGCATGGGCAGGGCGAAAAAAGCCATGCTGGCGACGGCGGTCGCCGTCTGCGTCAAATTTTTGCTGGAAGTTCTGCTCCTGCGGGTGCCATCCCTTTCCGTATTGGGCGCCGCGATCGCCGCGGACGCCTGTTATCTGGTTGCTTTTTCTCTCGATTTGTTTTATACTGTAAAAAAACCAAACGCAAAGGGAGAATATCGTGATCACCGTAGTCAGTCTGGGAGTGGAAAAGGGAGATTGGAGCGCGCGGGCGCGGGAGGCCGTCCTCCGAGCGGATAAGGTGGTCCTGCGCACGGCGCTCACCGCTTCGGCGGAGACGCTGAAGGAGGCGGGGATCGCCTTCGAATCGCTGGACGGCGTATACGAAAGGAGCCGCAATTTCCGCACGCTCACCAAAAACCTCGCCGCGGAAGTCGTGCGGCGGGCGGCGGGGGTGACCCTGTGTTATTGCGTGGACGGCGGCGTGCACGAGGATGCCTGCGCGCGGCTGCTGCTCCGCCGCAGGGACGCTTGCGCGATCGAGGGCGTCACCAAGGGCGCCTATTGTGCGGCAAAGGCGAACCTCGGCACCGCCGTCATGAGCGTATCCGCCTACGAGGTGGGGGAGCGCGAACTTTCGCTTCCCCTCGTCGTTTACGATATCGACAGCCGCGGGCTTGCCGCCGACGTCAAGCTCTGCCTTGCGGAGCGGTTCGGCGACGAGGCTCCCGCTTATTTCCTCCGCGCCGGGAAGGGGAAGCGCATCCCGCTGTACGAAGCCGACCGCGCCGAGGAGTACGATTCCTCCTGCATGCTCGCCGTTTTCGACGCGCCGCTCCTCGAAAAGAAGCGGTTTTCCCTGTTTGATTTCATGCAGATCATGCGCCGCCTGCGCGCGCCGGACGGCTGCCCGTGGGATAGGGTGCAGACGCATGAGAGCATCCGCATCAACCTCATCGAGGAGGCGTACGAACTGCTCGATGCCATCGACCTGGACGATCCCGATAAAATGTGCGAGGAGGCGGGCGACGTGCTCATGCAGGCGGCGTTCCATACCCTCATGGAGGAAGAACGCAGTCATTTCACCATGACCGACGTCATAAGCGGCCTTTGCACCAAGCTCATCACGCGGCATACCCATGTCTTCGGCGGGGAGGCCGCGGAAGGGGCGGAAGGCGCGCTTTCCGTCTGGGATAAGAACAAAATGACGGAAAAGCATCAGAAGACGTATTCCGACGCCGTAAACGACGTGCCCGCCTGTTTTCCCGCCCTTCTGCGGGCGCAGAAGATCGCCAAGCGCATGGCAAAGGGCGGATATCCCGTCAGCCGCGAAGGCGCGGAACGCGCGCTCGCGGAGGCGCTTTTGCACATCGGCACGGAGGAGAAGGCGGACGCGGCGCTGGGGAAGGCGCTGATGGCGGTCGCGCAGCTTGCCTATCTTTCCGGCGCGGATGCGGAACAGGCGCTCCTCGACGAGGCGAAGCGGGCGCAGAGGGCGTATACGGCGTTCGAGGCGCTCGTGCGGGCGGACGGAAAGGACGTTTCGGCGCTTTCCGAGGAGGAGCGGAAGGCGTATCAGGAGAAGGCAGATGTGGCACGGACTTGACGTCGCGGGGATGCGGACGGCGAACAACGTGTTTCTCGCGCCGCTCGCGGGGTATACCAATCTGCCCTTCCGCGCCATGTGCGCGCGGCTGGGGGCGGGGCTGACCTTTACCGAAATGGTCAGCTGCAAGGGGCTCTTGTACCGCAACGAAAACACGCGCATGCTCCTTCTGCACGGGGAGGAGGCGCCGCGCGCGGCGCAGATCTTCGGCAGCGATCCCGCCGTCATGCGCGCGGCATGCGAGGGGGAGGATCTCGCGCCGTTCGACCTCATCGACATCAACATGGGATGCCCCATGCCCAAGATCGTCGGCAACGGGGAGGGGAGCGCGCTTCTCGAGGATCTTCCGCTCGCCGAACGGATCGTCTCCGAATGCGCCAAAAGCGGCAAGCGGATCTCCGTCAAATTCCGCATCGGCGTGCGCCGCGGGGAGGAACACGCGGCGGAGTACGCGCGGCGGTTTGCGGGCGCGGGGGCGTGCATGCTCACCGTGCACGGCAGAACGCGGGACATGGTCTATGCCGGCGAGCCGGATCACGCGGCGATCGCCGCGGCGAAGAACGCGGTCTCGGTTCCCGTCATTGCCAACGGCGGTATCTTTTCCGCCGCGGACGCCGCGGACATGGTGCGCAGAACGGGCGCGGACGGGATCATGGTGGCGCGCGCCGCACTCTCCCGGCCGCAGATCTTCTGTGAGATCCTGGGGACGGAGGCGCCCCCCTTGCGGGAGCTTTACTTCCGCCAGCTTGAAGAGACGCTCGCACTTTACGGGGAGCGCTTTGCCGTGGTGTTCATGCGCAAGATGGCTGCCTTTTACTGCCACGGCATGCGCGGCGCGGCGGAATACAAGCGCAGGCTGTTTGCGGCGGGCACGGCGGCGGAACTCGTTTCCGTCGCGGAAGAGGTCTTTTCGGCGGACGGGCGCTGAGCGGCCGCCCAAAAAACGGGCGTATCCCCCCACGACGGCGGGATAAAAAGGGCGTACGGGCAAGATCGTACGCCTTTTTTTATGTCTGACGGCAGAAATCACGGAAAAACGCTGTACTTTTTGCAAATTTTATGTTATAATCATCCATGTAACAGAATCGCGGGGATCCCGCATTTTTCTTTTCGCGCGCACGCGCGCGCGTAAGAACAGAAACGGATTAAGGAGACAGGATATGGCGGAAAAAGTGGAAGGCGCTTACGGCGCGGAGCAGATCCAGGTCCTCGACGGGCTGGAACATATCCGCAAGCGCCCCGGCATGTACATCAGTTCCACGGATGAAAAGGGGCTGCACCACCTCGTGCACGAGGTGGTGGACAATTCCATCGACGAGGCGCTTGCAGGGTACTGCACGCACATCGAAGTCACCGTCAACGCGGACGGCTCGTGCACGGTCGAGGATAACGGGCGCGGCATCCCCACGGAGATCCACCCCAAGGAGGGGGTCTCCACGGTCGAGGTCGTGTTCACCAAAGTCAACGCGGGCGGGAAGTTCGGCGGCGACTCCGGCTACAAGGTCTCAAGCGGGCTGCACGGCGTCGGCGTCAAGGCGGTCAACGCCCTCTCCGAATGGCTGGAAGCGGAAGTGTACCAGAACGGCAAGGTCTACCGCCAGGTGTACAACCGCGGCGTGCCGCAGCGCGCGCTCGCCGTCGTGGGGGAAACGGAGCGCACGGGCACCAAGGTCACCTTCTTCCCCGATGCGGAGATCTTCGAGACCATCGTGTTCCGCTATGACATGCTGAAGACGCGTCTGAAGGAGCTCGCCTTCCTCAACAAGGGGCTCCGGATCACGCTCGAGGACAAGCGCCCCGGCAAGGAGCGCAAGGATACCTTCTGCTACGAAGGGGGGATCCGCGAGCTGGTCGGGGAAGTCAACGCGGGCAAGGAAACGCTCTTTTCCGAGCCGCTCTATTTTGAGGCGCAGGACGGCACGACCACCTGCGAAGTCGCGCTGCAATACAACGACAGCTATAACGAGATCATTTACTCGTATGCCAATAACGTCAACACCATCGACGGCGGCACGCACGTCGAAGGGCTCAAACTCGCCCTCACCAAGGTCATCAACGACGCGGGCCACCGCCTCAACGTCCTGAAGGAGAGCGACAAGCTGACGGGGGAGGACGTGCGCGAGGGCATCACCGCCGTCGTCTCCGTCAAGCTCGAGAACGCGCAGTTTGAATCGCAGACCAAGGATAAACTCAACAACTCCTTTATCCGCGGCTTCGTCTCCAAGTGCGTGTCGGAAAAGCTCGGCACCTATCTCGAGGAGCACCCGCAGGAAGCGCGGGAGCTCGTGCTCCGCTGCATCACGGCGCAGAAGGCGCGCGACGCGGCGCGTTCCGCCCGTGAACTCACCCGCCGCAAGGGCATCCTGGAAAACACCACGCTGCCCGGCAAACTTGCCGATTGTTCCGACCGCCGCCCCGAGCTGTGCGAGATCTATATCGTCGAAGGCGACTCGGCGGGCGGCACGGCAAAGCAGGGCCGCGACCGCAGGTTCCAGGCCATCCTGCCCCTGCGCGGCAAGATCCTGAACGTGGAGAAGGTGCGCCTCAACCGCGTTCTGGAAAACGCGGAGATCAAGGCGATGATCACGGCGTTCGGCTGCGGCATTCTCGACGATTTCGACGAGAGCAAGCTCAGGTACGACCGCATCATTTCCATGACGGATGCCGACGTCGACGGCGCGCACATCCGCATCCTGCTGCTCACCTTCCTCTTCCGCTACATGCGGCCGCTCATCGAGCACGGCCACGTTTATTCGGCGATGCCGCCTCTCTATAAGGCGAGCGTCAAGGGCAAGGAGGACGTCTACCTCTATTCGGAGGAGGAGAAGACCGCGTACGACGCGGCGAACAACAACAAAGTGGAATATCAGCGCTATAAGGGCCTGGGCGAGATGAGCACCGAACAGCTCTGGGATACGACCATGAACCCCGCCACGCGCACCCTCGTCCGCGTCTCCATGAAGGACGCGCTCGAAGCGGATAAGATGTTCTCCATCCTCATGGGCGAAACGCCCGCGCTGCGCCGCAAATTCATCGAAGAGAACGCGACGCTCGTCAAGGATCTCGACGTTTAAGGGGGAAGGATATGGCAAAGAAAGAAACGAGTCCGGAACTTACGGAAGAGTTCCGCAAGACGCTTGCAATGACCAAGATCCTCGACGTCGAGGTGGACGACGAGCTCAAGCGCTCGTTCATCGCCTATGCGATGGCGGTCAACAAATCGCGCGCCATTCCCGACGTGCGCGACGGGCTGAAGCCCGTGCACAGGCGCATCCTTTACTCCATGCACGAGATGGGGCTGTACAACGACAAGGCGTACCGCAAATGCGCGCGTATCGTCGGCGACGTGCTCGGTAAATTCCACCCGCACGGCGATTCGTCGGTTTACGACGCGCTCGTCCGCCTCGCGCAGGACTTCTCCATCAATTTCCCGCTCGTGGACGGGCACGGGAACTTCGGGTCCGTGGACGGCGATCCCCCCGCGGCGATGCGTTACACGGAGGCGCGCCTTTCCAAGCTGGCGGCGGAGATGCTCCGCGATCTCGATAAGGAGACGGTGGACTTCTTCCCCAACTTCGACGGCAACGAGATGGAGCCCGCGGTGCTCCCGTCCCGTTTCCCCAACCTGCTCGTCAACGGATCGGACGGCATCGCCGTCGGCATGGCGACCAACATCCCGCCGCACAACCTCGCCGAGGTCATCGACGGGACCATCGCCATGATCGACAATCCCGATATCACCGTCGACGAACTGATGGATTACATCCCCGCGCCCGACTTCCCCACGGGCGGCATCATCATGGGCAGGGCGGGCATCCGCAAGGCGTACCGCACGGGGCAGGGGAATGTCGTCATCCGCTCCAAGTGCGAGATCGAGGAGCACGGCACGGGCGCCAATCTGCGCTCGCGCATCGTCGTCACCGAGATCCCGTATCAGGTCAACAAGGCGCAGCTCATCGCCACCATCGCCAACCTCGTGCGCGATAAGCGCATCGAAGGCATCTCCGCCATCAACGAGGAATCGGGCAGGGAGGGCATGCGCATCGTCATCGAGTGCAAAAAGGACGCCAATCCGCAGGTGGTGCTGAATTCGCTCTATAAGCACACCAATCTGCAGGTCTCCGACGGCATCATCCTCCTGGCGCTCGTGGAAAACGGCACCGAGCCCAAGGTGCTCAACCTGCGCGACATCCTTTACTATTATCTCGAACATCAGAAGGAGGTCATCGTCCGCCGCACGCGCTTCGATCTCGCCAAGGCGGAGGAACGCGCGCATATCCTCGAGGGGCTGGTCCTGGCGCTCGCCAACATCGACGAGGTCATCGCCATCATCAAGCATTCCAAGGACAAGCAGGAAGCGACCGACCGCCTCATGCAGTCGTTTGCGCTCAGCGACAAGCAGGCGAACGCCATCCTCGAGATGCGCCTGCAGCGCCTCACCTCCCTCGAGGTGGAAAAGCTCAAGGAAGATCTTGCCGAACTGCGCCTCACCATCGCCGACCTTAAGGATATCCTCGCCAACGAATCGCGCGTGCTTGCCATCATCAAGGAGGATCTCACCGCCATCAAGGCAAAATATCCTTCCGAGCGCCGCACGGAGATCTCCGTCGATTACGGCGAGATCGAGGACGCCGACCTCATCGACGAGGAAGACGTCGTCATTTCCCTGACGCACTCCGGCTACGTCAAGCGCTTCCCCGTGACCGAGTACCGCGCGCAGAACCGCGGCGGGGTCGGCATCACCGGGCATAAGCCCAAGGAGGACGATTTCGTCGAGCAGATGTTCGTCTGCTCCACGCACGACGATATCCTGCTGTTCAGCAGTTTCGGCAAGGTGTATTCCATCAAGGGGTATGAGATCCCAGAAGCCAACCGCACGGCGCGCGGCAGGGCGATCGTCAACATCGTGCAGCTCAACGCGGGCGAAAAGATCGCTGCCATCCTGCCCGTCGGCGAAAAGGCGGAAGGATACCTCGTCATGGCGACGCGGCGCGGCCTCATCAAAAAGACGGCGACGGGCGAGTTTGCGCACATCCTGCGCAGCGGCAAGATCGCCATCCGCATCGTCGAGGGCGACGAGCTCATCTCCGTCCAGTATGCGAGCGGCGGGGACGAGATCGTCGTCGCCAGCCGCGCCGGCAAGTGCATCCGCTTCCGCGAGACCGACGTCCGCCCCATGGGGCGCGACACGATGGGCGTGCGCGCCATCGATCTTTCGGAGGGGGACGAGGCGGTGGATATGCTCGTCCTGCGCGAGGGATACGATATCCTCACCGTCTCCGAGAACGGATACGGCAAGCGCACCGACCCTGCGGAGTATCGCATCCAGACGCGCGGCGGCAAGGGCATCAAGGCGGGCGTGTTCAACGAAAAGACGGGCAGGCTCGTCAACATGAAGCTGGTCTCCGATGCGGAGGACGTCATGCTCATCTCTTCGGCGGGCATCGTCATCCGCATGCACGCGGACAGCATCTCCTGCATCGGCAGGAATACGCGCGGCGTACGGCTCATGAACCTGCGCGAAGGCGCCGTCGCCACCGTCGCACTGACCGAACGCGATGAGGAGGCGGAGGTCGCCGCGCCGGAAGAAACGGCGGCGGACGTCCCCGCAGAAGAAACGGGAGACGACGAAACCTGATATAAAGGCATACCCATGTCTAAAAAAATCCCCTCGGCGGCAAAGTCCGTCGGGGGGATTTTTGGCAGCGCACGGGGCTTTGTTTTTCGGCAGGCATGTTCGGGGCGATCGTGTGATCTCTCGGGCATGTCCGAGGGGCGGCGCAGGTATAGGAACGGGTGCGGCCGGGAATAATCAAGGCATGATCAAGACGAGACACGGTATCGCGGAAGTCAAAGAGAGCATCGCGGCGCTCATGCGGCGGCAGGTGGACGTGACGGTGAACCTGGGGCGCAACAAGACGCTCCGTTTTTGCGGGGAGCTTTCGGGCGTCTATCCCGCGCTGTTCACCGTCCGCCCCAACGACGGGAATTTTCTCGGCAAGACCGCCTATTCCTATGCGGAAGTGCTGTGCGGGAGCGTGCGCGTGCGTCCCGCCGGCGGCTTCGACGCAAAGGGCGACGTTCCGACACAGTCCGCACCGGAATTGCCGTCATAATCGCCGGGATCTTCGCGTATCATATACGGAAGTAAAATTCGGGAGTGAGGTTATGGCGATGAATACGCAGACGCAAACCTTCCGCGGCTTTTGCAGGGCGGGAGAACTCAACGCGCAGACGGCGGTGGAGTGCCGCTTCGGCGGGGAAGTGGAGACGGTCCTCTCCGTGCACGCGGCGGCGACGCTTTCAGGCGCGGAGGCAGAAGACGGCGCGGTCCGCTATTTCGGCAAGGTGCTCTTTTCCGTCGTCTACGAGGACGCGGAAAAGCGGGTGTGCCGCGCGGAGAAGGGTGTGGAATTTTCCGCCCGTGCGCAGGATGCATCCGTGACGCCCGCGCTCACGGTGCGGGGCAGCGTGAGCGCGGAGAACGTGACGGTCCGCCGCGAAGGGGCAAGCGTTTACGTCACCGCCCTGCTCGGCGCCGACCTGCGGCTGTACGGCGAGCGGGAATTCGCTTACCTTACGGGGGGCGACCTCATTGCGCGGCGGGAGCCGGTGCGCGTGCTCTGCGCGCATTTATGCGGCGGGGAGACGGAGGCGGAGGACGAATTTGAGACGGACCTCATCGGCGACGTCCTCTTTCATGCGGAAACGGTCTTCTTGAGCGACGTCTCCTGCGAGGCGGGGCTCGTCCGCGCCGAGGGAGAGATCAATCTGGGCGTTCTCGCCCTGAAGGGCGGCAACGCGCTCGTCTCCTTTGAGCGCATGATCCCGTTCCGCGCCGAGATCCCCTGCGAGCAGGCGTCGGCATCCTGCAGGGCGGAAGTGCACGTGACCGTGGGCAACGCCGTCCTCAAGGCGGAGGCGGATGAAGAAAAGGCAACGTGCCGCATTCTCGTGCAGCTTTCCCTCGCCGTCGACGCGTGCGTATACGAGGAGGTGACGGTGGACGCCGTGACGGATGCGTTTGCCTCAGACCGCGTGCTGCGCCTTTCCCGTCTTTCCGCGGAGAGCCGCGGCGCAGGGGAACGCTTCCGCATCATCGAACGCATTTCGGGGAAGGCGGCGCTTTCTTCCGCGGTCGATTTTTCGGATACGCTGCAGGCGGTCACGCTCAGCCGTGCCGAGGGATATCTCGCGGGTGAAGAGGGGGCGCGCCGCGCCGAGGGCGCGGTGATGGCGACGCTGCTCGTGCTCGGCGCCGACGGCAGCCATCGCGGCGTCGAAGTCAGCCTTCCCTTCTCCGTGCCCGTACAGGCGGAGGGGGAATGCCGCGTGAATGTCCTCGTTTGCGGCATGTCCGCCCGCCAGCGGCGCGAAGGGGAGATCGAAGCGGAGGCCACGCTCAAGATCGCGCTGACGGGGGAGGCCGTGCTGCCGTTTTCGCTCGTCACGGCGGCGGAGGAGGGGGAAGCGATCGCGCGCAGCGACAGCGCCGTCAGCATCCTCATCCCCGATGCGGGCGACGGGCTGTGGGAGCTCGCAAAGCGCCTCGGCAAAGCGCCCGAGGAGGTCGCCGCATCCAATCCGGGGCTGGAGTTCCCCGTCAGGGAAGGGCAGAGGGTCATCATATACAGAAAAATGAACAGGTCGGTCTGAAAGAAAGCCGCGCTCAAAGCGCGGCTTTCTTTTTTGCCGTGGTTGCGCATCGGGGGCAAATGTGGTACAATAAAAGAAAAACCGAGGGGAGTGTATGGCAGTCCGCATCAAAACGTATGCAAAACTCAATTTTACGCTCGAGCTGCGCGGGAAACAGGGGGGATATCACCTCCTCGATTCCCTCGTCTGCACCGTCGATCTGTGCGATGAGGTGACGGTGCGCCGCCGCCGCGACGGCAACGTGACGCTGAAAAGCCGCGGTATGGGCAGCGAATATATCTCCGAGGCGGAGAACAACGCCGTTCGCGCCGCGCGGGCGTTCGCGGAGACGTTTCATACGGGCGGGGCGGATATCTGCATCGATAAGAATATCCCGATCGGCGGCGGCATGGGCGGATCGTCTGCCGATGCGGCGGGGGTGCTTCGCGCCATGGCAAAATTGTACGGGATCGCGGACATGGATAGGCTCAAGTCACTTGCCGATTTGCTCGGCAGCGATACGGGGTACCTGCTTACGGGCGGGCTGTGCCGCCTGCGCGGGCGCGGCGATCGGGTGGAAAAGCTGGGGGCATGTCCGAAGCTTCATTTCCTCGTGCTCTGCCCGGAGGGGGGCGTGTCCGCGGCGGCTTGTTACGCGGCGGCGGACAGACTCGGGTCGGGCAACGCTTCCGCCGGGGCGACGGATCGCGCGGCAGCGGCGCTCGCGTCGGGCGATCTTGCCGCCTTCGGGAAGGCACTTTCCAACGACCTTTTCCCCGCGGCGGCGTCTCTTTCCGCGTCTGCCGCGGAAGCGCTTGCGGCGGCGCGTTCCTTTTCTCCGCTCGGCGCGGCGATGACGGGCTCCGGGAGCGCGTCCTTTGCGTTCTTTGAAACGCGGGAATTGTGCGAGTGGGCCAGGAGCCGTTACCGCGGCCCCGCCCGCGCGTTCTGCGTGAGCACCGTCGATCCCTCGGCGCGCAAGCCGCTCTTCCGCAGCCCCTTGGGCTGAGCGAAGAAGAACGCCGCCTGTAAAAGAAAAAATTTTTTCCAAAGGTATTTACAAATGCACGGTTATCCTGTATAATATGCCGTGGAAAACGATTGCGGGATAATTCCCCGCGGGTAAGGAGGATATTTACATGAAACTTATTTACCAAGGGGTCGGCAAGCGGGTCTACCGCGACGGCGACACGCTCATCAAGCAGTTCGACGAGACGTATTCGAAGGCGGACATCCTCAACGAGGCGCTCAACCAGGCGCGCGTGGAGGAGAGCTGCTCGCTCAACATCCCCAAATTCCTCGGCATGGAATGCGTCGAGGGCAAGTGGTCGCTCAAGTGGGAGTTCATCGAGGGCGATACGCTGGAACAGCTCATGCAGAAGCACCCCGGGAAGATGGACGAGTATCTCGAGTTCTTCGTCGACCTTCAGATCAAGGTGGGCAAGGAGAAGGTGCCGCTTCTGACGCATCTGCGCGATAAGATGCACGCCAAGATCTCCGCGAGCGCGTATCCTGCCAGCGTGCGGTACGATCTGCACGTGCGGCTGGACGGGCTGCCCCGCCATAACAAGCTCTGCCACGGCGATTTCCAGCCCAGCAACATCATCATCACCAAGGACGGTACGCCCTATATCATCGACTGGGCGCATGCGACGCAGGGGAACGCCTCGGCGGATGCGGCGCGGACGTACCTTCTCTTCAAACTGCACAAACAGGACGACCTTGCGGAGAAGTATCTGCGCCTCTTCTGCATGAAGACGGATACGGCCATTCAGTACGTGCAGAAGGTGCTGCCCATCGTGGCGGCGTCGCAGTCGGTCAAGCGCAAGCCCGAAGAGGCGGAATTCCTCGCCCAATGGGTCAACGTCTGCGACTGGCAGTAAGTTCAGGCAAGATCCGCCCGAAGGAAGCGTTCCTTCGGGCGGTTTTTCGTTTTCGCGGCGGAAACTGACGCAAAAAGATTGACAAGCGCGGCAGGATCTCCTATAATGAAAGAAAAGGCGTTGACCGAGACAGACGCATCCGCAGTTTCCGGGCAGAGAGGGGGATCCGCCGGCTGAAAGGTCCCCTGCGGGAAGGGTGCGGTATTCCCTCGCGAGCCGCTCCGCCGAACAGAACTTCAAGCGGGGCCGCAGCCTCCCGTTACGGGGCAATGAGGCGCGCTTCGGCGCGCGAAGATAGGTGGTACCGCGGACCTTCCGCCCTATGCGTCGGCATAGGGCGTATTTTTTTGCGGAAAGGAGGAATTATGCAGGATCTCAAGACGATACGGGAGGAGGCGCTCTCGGCGGCGCGGCAGGCGCCGTCGTCGCGCGCGCTTTACGAGGTGAAGATGCAATACCTCGGCAGAGGGGGCGCCGTGACCGCGCTTCTGAAGGGCATGAAGGACGTCCCGCCCGAGCAGCGTCCCGCCTTCGGCAAACAGGTCAACGATCTGCGCGCCGCGCTGGAAGCTGCGTTTGAAGAGGCGGAGAAGGCGCTCTCTGCGCGCGAGCTCGGCGAAAAACTTGCCAAGGAGCAGGAGGACGTGACCATGCCCGGGAGAAAGCGGGCGGTGGGGACGCTTCATCCCGTCACGCGCATGAAAAATCAGCTTATCGATATCTTTGCGGGCATGGGGTTTGAGATCTTCGAAGGGCCGGAGATCGAAAATCAGTATTATAACTTCACGGCGCTCAACACGCCGGAGGATCACCCCGCGCGCGACATGCAGGATACGTTTTATCTTTCCGAAGAATTCCTGCTGCGCACGCAGACGAGCGCGGGGCAGATCCGCCTCATGGAAAAAAAGAAGCCGCCCATCAAAATGCTTTGCCCGGGGCGCGTGTTCCGTTCGGATGACGATGCGACGCATTCGCCCATGTTTCACCAGATGGAGGGGCTGGTCGTCGACCGCGGCGTGACGCTGTGCGATCTCCAGGGCATGCTCGACGAATTTGCGCGCGTCATGTTCTCCGAACACAGCAAGACGCGCCTGCGCCCTTCCTACTTCCCGTTCACGGAGCCTTCCGTCGAGGTGGACGTCTCCTGCGCGGCATGCGGCGGCAAGGGCTGCCCGCTCTGCAAGGGAACGGGCTGGATCGAGGTCTTGGGCGCGGGCATGGTCAACCGCCGCGTGCTGGAAAACTGCGGCATCGACCCCGACGTATACACGGGTTTTGCCTTCGGCATGGGCGTCGAGCGCATCGCCATGCTCAAATACGGCATCAACAACATCAAGCTGTTCACGGAAAACGACGTGCGTTTCCTCGAACAGTTCAAGGATTGAGGAGGAGACGGACATGGTAGTGCCTTTCAGCTGGTTAAAGGAATATGTGGATATCGACGTTTCCGCGGAAGCGCTGCAGGAAAAGCTGTTCTCCTGCGGGTTTGAAGTCGAGCAGCTCACCTATCTCGGCAAGGACGTGACGGGCGTATATACGGGGAAGATCCTCTCCGTGCAGAAACATCCCGATGCCGACCGCCTTCTCGTATGCGAGGTGGATTGCGGCGAGCTCGGAAAAAAACAGATCTGCACGGCGGCGACCAACGTATTCGCGGGCGCCGTGGTGCCCTGCGCGCTCGACGGCGCCTGCGTGCTGCATGAAGGCGGCGTGCAGAAGATCAAGACGGGGAAACTGCGCGGGCAGCTCTCCGAAGGCATGTTCTGTTCGGGCGAGGAGCTCGGCATCAACGACGATTTTTACGAGGGCGCGGAGGCGGACGGGATCCTGATCCTCGATGCGGATACGCCCGTGGGGACGGACATCCGCCCCGTCGTCGGCATCGACGATTATCTCTTCGACATCGCGGTCACCGCCAATCGCCCCGATTGCCAGAGCGTATTCGGCATGGCGCGGGAGATCTCGGCGCTGCTTTCCCGCCCGCTGCGGGCGCCCGATTGCTCGTATACGCCGGTCCCGACCAAAATCAGCGTGCCCGTTGCCGTGGAGGAGCCGGCGCTCTGTCCCCGGTACGTGGGGCACTTCGTCGCCGACGTGAAGGTGGGGACGTCTCCGCGCTGGCTGCGCCGTCGGCTTGCCCTGTGCGGGCTGCGCTCCGTGTCTGACATGGTGGACGTCACCAACTACGTTTTGCTGGAACTCGGGCAGCCCATGCACGCGTTTGACCTTAACTTCCTGCATGGGAGGAAGATCGTCGTCCGCCGCGCGAAGCAGGGCGAAACGATCACCACGCTCGATGAAAAGCAGTTTACGCTCTGCCCCGAAAACCTGCTCGTCTGCGACGGCGAACGGGGCGTCGCCCTCGCGGGCGTCATGGGCGGGCTGAACAGCGAGATCAAGCCGGATACGCAGGCGGTATTCTTCGAGGCGGCTAAGTTCGCGCGCGACAGCGTGCGCCGCACTTCCCGCTCGCTCGGCCAGCGCAGCGATTCTTCCGCCCGTTTTGAAAAGGGCGTGGATGCCTGCACGTGTCCGTTTGCCATGGACCGCGCGCTGCATCTCGTCGAACGGCTCGGCTGCGGCAAGCCGACCGCATACCGCGCCGACGTATGCAATGCCGACCTTACGCCCAAACAGATCGTCACCTCGTTTTCCGCCATCGACGCGCTGCTCGGCATCCGCGTCCCGCGCGAGGAAGCTTGCGCCATCCTCAGCCGTCTCGGGTTTCAGCCGCAGGCGGAGGGGGACTCGCTCACCGTCACCGTGCCGCTTTACCGCGAGGACGTGGAGGCGTATCCCGACCTTGCGGAGGAGATCATCCGCATGTACGGCTACGGGCACATCGTGCCCACCTTCCTCGCCAATACCACCGTCACGCACGGCGGACTGACGGCGGCGCAGAAGCAGGAGCTCAAATTCAAGAATACGCTCAAAGAACAGGGATATCTGGAAGCGCTCAACTATTCGTTTTACTCTCCCAAGGAGTTCGATCTTTTCCGTCTGCCTGCGGACGCGCCCGAACGCCGCGCCATCCGCATCCTCAACCCCATCGGCGAAGACCTGTCCGTCATGCGCACCCTTCTCGCGCCGTCCATGCTGGGCAACGTGGTGCGGAACGTGCGCCGCGGCAACGAATCGGGCAGGCTCTTCGAACTTGCCAACGTCTATCTCTCGGACGCGCTCCCGCTCAAAGACTTCCCCGAGGAACGCCGCCACGCCGTGCTCGCGCTGTGGGGAGAGGGGGATTTCTTCGATCTGAAGGGTGCCGTGGAGGCGCTCGGCGAAGCCTTCGGGCTGAAGCTCGCCTTTGAGCGCGCCGAACGCCCGTATCTGCATCCCGGCATCACCGCGGCGGTGAAGCTCGGCGAACGGACGGTAGGCGTGCTCGGCGAACTGCACCCGTCCGTGGCGCAGGAACTTGCCCTCGAAAGAAAAGTGTATCTCGCAGAGCTCGATTACGCGGCGATGGAACCCGCGTTCGCGCAGGACGTCGCGTTCCGCGCGCTGCCTCGTTTCCCCGCCGTGCAGCGCGATCTCGCCGTCGTCGTCGGCGAGGAGGTCACCTGCGCGCAGATGACGGCGTGCATCCTCCGCGCCTGCAAGGCGGTGAAAAGTGCGGAGCTGTTCGACGTGTACCGTTCGGCGCAGATCGGCGATGGCAAAAAGAGCGTCGCCTTCCGCCTTACCTTTGAGGCGGACGAAAAGGCGGAAAAACCGCTTACTCCCGAAGCGGTCGACGGGTTCTTCCGCAAGATCGTCGGCAGCCTTTCCCACGTGCTCGGCGCCGCGCTGCGCTGAAAGGAGGCGCCATGAGCAGCGATCGCCTGGAAAAACACACCGTGCTTTGCCCGCATTGCGGGCAGCCCGTCCTCGACCATATGACCAAATGCCCGCACTGCGGCGGGGAGCTCACGCCTGCGGGATATCAGCCGATGGACGAAACAAAGCTGAAAAAGATCAAGACGATCACGTTCATCGTCGGCATGGTCATCGCCGTCGCCGTGCTCGTCCTTTACTTCACGCTGCGCTGAGCGGCAAAAAATCGTTAAAAAGCCGCAAAAACAGGCCGTTCTACTCCGGGTAGAGCGGCTTTTTTGCGCGGTAGAGCGTCGGTTTTCGGGGTAGAACGGGGGAGGCGGCAGGTAGAAACGCCCCGCGCGCAAGTAGCGGCGTCCGCACGGGGAATAGGTTTACTTTTTTGCCCCGCAGCCATATAATAACGGCGTAGACAAAAAGCGCCGCGGCCTGGCATGCGGCAGGGAGGAAGCAACATGGAACGGACGATCGCGGGATATCTGCCTGCCCCCGCGCAGGGGGAGGCGGCTCCGAGAAAACAGGAAAAGAAACAACGGTCAAAGCAGACGAAGGGATTTTCTTCTTTCTATACGAGGGGGGAAGAGATCTTCAATGCGGTGTCGCACATCGTGGGCGGGGCGTTCGGGCTGCTCGTCGCCGTGCTCGGCGTGCTTTACGCCTATCCCGATGCGTCGCACGTCGCGGCGATGCTCGTCTTTGCGGCGAGCGTGGTCGTGCTCTATACCATGAGCGCGCTCTATCATTTCCTGCCCGACGGGCGGGCGAAGGGCGTGTTCCGCATCTTCGATCACTGCACCATCTATCTGCTCATTGCGGGCACGTATACGCCCTATTGCGTCATCGCGCTCGGCGGCACCGCCCTCGGCACGGGCATCCTCATCGCCGAATGGGTGTTTGCGGCGGCGGGCATCGCCATGAACGCCGTGGCGATGAACAACAAAGTCGTCAAGGCGCTCTCCATGGTCATGTATCTCGCCATGGGCTGGGCGATCGCGGTAAGCTTCCGCGCGCTTCTGCAGGCGCTCTCACCGCTGAGCTTCTGGCTGCTTTTGGGCGGCGGGCTCGCCTATACGTTCGGCATCGTCTTCTTTGCGCTCGGACGCAAGGTACGCTACTTCCATTCGGTGTGGCACCTCTTTGACGTGCTTGGCACCGTGCTTCAGTTTGCGAGCATCCTGCTTCTGCTGTAACGGCGGCAGCAGGCGGGCAGATTTTTGCAGATCTGCCCGCTTTTTTTCTGCATTCTCTTGAAAAATCACACGGGGTATGGTAAGATATAGGCAGACATCGTTGTCAGAAATTCAGGAGAAGCCATACATGGAGACCATCGTACAAATCCTTGCCCGCGAACTCGGCAAGAAGGAAGAACATGTCCAAAACGTCGTCACGCTGCTCGACGAGGGGAACACCGTCCCCTTCATCGCCCGTTACCGCAAGGAAATGCACGGGACGATGGACGATCAGACCATCCGCTCGCTTGCCGACCGGCTGCAGTATCTGCGCAACCTGCAGGCGCGGCGGGAAGAGGTGAAAAAGTCCATCGAGGCGCAGGGGAAACTCACGGAGGAGCTGTCCGCTGCCATCGATAACGCGCAGACGCTCGCCGAGGTCGAGGATCTTTACCGCCCGTACAAGCAGAAGCGCCGCACCCGCGCCACCGTCGCGCGCGAGAAGGGGCTGGAGCCCCTGGCGGAGCTGCTGTATGCGCAGGCAGCCGATTGCCCGGACCCGCGGAAGGCGGCGGAAGCGTACATAGACGAGGAGAAGGGCGTTGCAAGCGCGGAAGAAGCGCTTGCGGGGGCATCGGATATCGTCGCCGAACGCATCTCCGACGACGCGGACATCCGCAAGCGGCTGCGCGCGCTCTATCTGCGCCGCGCGGACATCGTATCGTCCGCCGTCAAGCGCGGACAGGAGGACAGCGTCTACCGCATGTATTACGCCTTTGTGGCGCCCGTCTGCAAGGTACAGGGGCACCAGGTGCTCGCCATGAACCGCGGCGAGCGGGAGGAGCTGCTCAAAGTTTGGATCGAGATTGAGCGGGAGGAGGCGCTTTCGCTCATCCTGCGCTCGGTCGTCAAAAAGCCCGACTGTGCGTCCACATCGTTCGTGAAGGCCGCCGCGGAGGACGCGTACGATCGTCTGCTCGCGCCCTCCATGGAACGCGAGGTGCGCGCGCATCTCACCGAACAGGCGAGCGAAGGGGCGATCGGGCAGTTTGCGCTCAACTTGAAGCCGCTGCTCATGCAGCCGCCCGTCAAGGGCTTCGTCACCATGGGGCTGGACCCCGGATATCGCATGGGCTGTAAGGTCGCCGTGGTGGACGGCACGGGCAAGGTGCTGGATACCGCCGTCGTTTACCCCACGTACGGGGAGCGGCAGAAGCAGGAGTGCATCGAAAAGCTCGCCCATCTCATCAAAAAGCACGGCGTCAGGCACATCGCCATCGGCAACGGCACGGCAAGCCGCGAGACCGAGCAGATGACGGTGGAGCTGCTGCGCCGATTCAACGGGGAAGTGACGTATATGATCGTCAACGAGGCGGGGGCGTCCGTCTATTCCGCCTCCAAGCTCGCCGCGCAGGAATTCCCCGAGTACGACGTCAACCTGCGCTCGGCGGTGTCCATCGCGCGCAGGTTGCAGGATCCGCTCGCCGAGCTCGTCAAGATCGACCCCAAGAGCATCGGCGTCGGGCAATATCAGCACGACATGCCGCAGGCGCGCCTCGGCGAGGCGCTCGACGCCGTCGTCGAAGACTGCGTCAACGCGGTGGGGGTAGACGTCAACACGGCGTCCGTGCCGCTTTTAACGCGCGTCTCCGGGCTGAACGCGGGCACGGCGGCGAACATCGTGAAATACCGCGAGGAAAACGGGATCTTCCGCGACCGCGGGGAACTCATGAAAGTCCCCAAAGTCGGCGCCAAGGCATTTGAACAGAGCGCGGGCTTTCTGCGCGTGCCGGAAAGCGACAGGGTGCTCGACAACACCGCGGTGCACCCCGAATCGTACGCGGCGGCGGAGAAGCTGCTCTCGCTCTGCGGCTATACCATGGACGACGTGAAGGCGGGCAGACTCACACAGCTGAAGGCGCGCGTGCAGGCATACGGCACGGAGAAAGCGGCGCGGGAATGCGGCGTCGGCGTGCCCACGCTCACCGACGTCATCGCGGAGCTGTTAAAACCGGGCCGCGACCCGCGCGACGAGCTTCCCGCGCCCGTGCTGCGCACCGACGTGCTGGAGATCAAGGACTTAAAGCCGGGCATGGAGCTCAAGGGCACGGTGCGCAACGTCATCGATTTCGGCGCCTTTGTGGATATCGGCGTGCATCAGGACGGCCTTGTGCACATCAGCCAGATCTGCGACCGCTTCATCCGTCACCCGTCCGAGGTACTTTCGGTGGGGGACGTGGTCACCGTCTGGGTGAAGGAGGTGGACGAGAAGAAGAAGCGCATCTCGCTCACCATGCGCCGCGATAAACTCAACGAAACCAAAAACTGAGGGGATACCATGGCTGAGGATACGAATGCCGCGCCGCGGCAAAAAAGACCGCTTTGTTCCAAAAATCTGATCGCGGCATGGGCGATGCTCGCGGTCGCCGCCGTCGCTTACGCGATCACGGCCGTCCTGTATATCGGGATGATGCAGGGCGCGCTCGAGACCGATCTTGAAGGCATCGACTTCGGGCTGCGCGCCTCGTTTTTCTCCTTTCTTTTCCAGACGGCGCTCGCCGCGTTGGCGGCGGTGATCTCCGGGCTGGAGCTCGGCAGGGCAGGCGTGTCCCGCTGTGCGGCGGCGATCACGCTGTGCGGCGCGGTTGTATTGCTGCTGCTGCCCTTCCCGACATACGCCCTCGCCATGCTCTTCTGAGGGCGCAGATCCATATCCCGCAAACAAAGCCCCCGCCTCGGATGTGCCGAGGCGGGGGCTTTTGCTTTGTTTGCCCGTTGCGCGCTTATCGCTTTTCGTAGACGATGATGGTGATGCTCACGCCGGTGCGTTCAAAGGTAAGTTCGCCGTTCCGATACGCCCCGCCGTTTGTCAAAGCTTCCCCGAGCTCGTAACTGTCGCCCGTGCCGTCGATGGCGGCGTATACGCTGTAGGTGTGCCCCTTGACGTATTCGATCGTAAGGGTGACTTTCCCGTCCGTCACCGTATAGCTGCCGGGCGCAAAGTTCTGGCGCTCCTCGGAGTCCAGATTGCTCGCATAGTCTTCATCCACAAAATAGAAGTACAGCGTCTCCGTGTCCACGCCGTCCTGAAGGTCAAAGATCACGGTTTCCGTCCATGTTTCCGCTTCCTGCAGCGCGCCGTCTTCGGTGACCGTGATCTTTACCAGCAGCGTCCCTTTGTAGGAGGAGACGTTGTCGCTCTGCACGTAGATCTCCAGCCACGTCGTGCCCGGACGGATCAGAGAGGAGTCGACGGAGAAGGAGGCGTCTCTGATCATGCCGCCGCTCTCGCTGCCCTCCTCAAAGTCGGTAATGGCTTCCTCAGGGATGACGTCCTGGTTGGAAGAGGCGACGTAGGAGCGGGAAGAAAGATGCGCCGTGTTCCCCCAGGTGAAGGAAAGGCTGAACGTCCAGACGTCCATAAGGGTGGTCCCGTTGGGCCCGCCCCACATCGTATCGTTGCCGCCGCCCGCGGAAAGGACGGTGGGGTTGGCCGCGTCAAAGGTGAGGCCGCCGTTTTGGGTGACCTGTTCGTACGCGCGCGCGAAAATGACGATCTCCACCTCCTCGCCCGGCATGACGAAGGAATAGCTGCCGTCTACGATGGGGGAGATCGGGTCGGCGTCCGCCGCAGGCTCCATTACAGGCAGCACGCTCACGCTCACGAGTTCGCTGTTTTCGGGGTCGGTAAGCGTGACGGTGAACGTTATCGTCTCGTTCTGCTTTGCCTGTTCCGGCAGCCCGGATACCGTGTACAGCTCGCTCTCTGCGGGCGCCTGAATGGCGTACGTCTTCGGCGTCTCCTCCTCCGTGCCGCCGCAGGCGGCCAGCCCGAAGCAAGCGGCGGCGAGCATACCGGCCGCCAGGATCCCCGTTAAAATGCGTTTCATAGAAAGCCTCCTTAAAAGCAAGATTTTGCCCCTCCGTGCGGGGCATCTATATTATAGCATCACCTTGCAAAAAATGCAAGAATGCAAAAAAAAATGTTCCGCCGCGCCGGTCCGGCATGCCGACACAGTGTTTTTTGCGGGCAAAAACGACGGGAAAACGATCAAAATTTGACTATAAATGCGTGTATTTTCCTATTTTTCTGATTATTTATCAAGATAGTAATCAATTTAAAAAATCATCTTGACAAAATCGCGCAAATAGGATATCATAAAATCGCGTTGGAAGAATTGCACAATTTTTGAAAAAACCGAACATTTAACGACGCAGCAAGAGGGGTACCCCTCTTCTGTTTGCACGTGCAAACAGAAAAAACTTATCAGGGAACGGCACGGCGGTGAACGAAGGATAGCTGCCGTACGGAAATAAAAAATTTTCTGGAGGGAAAAGAACGACATGAAACTCAAAAAGTTCACACCATTGTTCCGCGGTATCGCCGCGACAACGGCCACGCTTCTGACGTTGTCGTCCGTCGGCTACAGCATCGCGATGTCCAACATCGCGCAGGGCTGGGTGGACGGCTTCTTCGGCATCAATTCGCGTGACATTTGGGAAGAACGCGAAGTGGCGGGCGTCACGGAATTCACGAAGGACTACAAGAACATCAAGGACTTCGCGGACGCGCTCGTCGAGCATGCCATCAAGCAGGGCGAAGAGGGCTTCGCGCTGATGAAGAACGACAACGCTGCACTTCCGCTTGCAAACGGCAGCAAAGTCGTACTCTTCGGCTGGAACGCCTACAACTGCCCGAAGGGCCACACGGGCGTCGTCGCCGGGAACGTTACGGGTCCCACCTTTGGATGGGGTGGGCAGCCCACGGGCGAAAACGTCGCATATCGCAACCAGATCACGCTGGCAAGCGCCTTTGCGGAGATGGAGGGAATCACCCTGAACACTACGGTGACGAAAGATGATTTCCCCGGCGCGATGGCGAAAGCGCCCGGTTACAGCGATTACACCATTCCCGAACAGTTCGAAGCCAAGGCGACGTGGGATATCGATCCCGAGTCCACGGCGATCGTGGTGGTCGGCCGTGGCGGCGGCGAAGGCGCCAACTACAAGGTGGACGCTGCGACCAACGCGGAAGATCCCCTCGCGCTCTCCGATGAAGAGCTGGAGATGATCAAATACGCGAAGGACAACTGCAAGAAGGTCGTCGTGCTCGTCGCATCCGCAAACGCGATGGAGCTCGGGCCCCTCGTCGAGAAGGACGGCGATTACGAAGCCGACGCCATCGGCTTCTGCGGCATCCCCAACGACTATCAGTACGGCGGCATCGCCAACGTGCTCGCGGGCAAGGCCAACGCCACCGGCGCCATGACCGATACGTACGTGTACGACAACAGCTATAACCCCGCCTCCATCAACATGGGCGAGCAGCAGTATTCGGACTACGAATCGATCGGCTTCTCCTCCATCGACGAAGACCCCTTCAAGAGAGCCAACGTCAACAGAGAAACGGGCGAACAGACGCCGCTCACGGCGAACAACCTCAACGCGCCCTGGTACATCGTGCAGGCGGAAGGCATCTACGTCGGCTACAAGTATTACGAGACCCGTTATTACGACGGCATCGTCAACCCGAGCTACAACGCAAACGGTACGGCGGGCTCTTCCACGGGCGGAGCATGGGATTATGCGAATGAAGTGATCTACACCTTCGGGCACGGCCTCTCCTACATCCCGTACACGCAGGAAGTGACGAAGGTCGAAGTCGACCTTTCGGAGAACGGCAACATCACCGCGACCGTCAGCGTGCACAACGAAGGCACGGAGGACGGCTACTTCCTCGCGCAGCTGTATGTTCAGAAGCCGTACACGGAGTACGACATCAACAACAAGGTGGAAAAATCCGCCATCGACTTCCTGAACTCCGCAAAGGTCGAAGTCAAGGCGGGTGGTACGGAAGAGGTTACGATCACCGTTCCCACCAAGTATCTTGCCAGCTACGACTCCAACGGCGCGAAGACGTACATCCTCGACGAGGGTGACTACTACTTCACGGCGGGGGCAGGCGCACACGAGGCGATCAACAACATCCTCGCAAAGCAGGGTCACGAGACGGACGGCACCACGGACGGTACCGGCAAGGCGGTCGTCTGGAACGAGCTCAAGCAGCGTGACACGACGTCGTTTGCCGAATCCAACGGCTACAAGGTCACCAACCAGGCGGACGACGCGGACATCAACTACTACCTGCCCGGCGAAGTGACCTACCTCACGAGAAGCAATTGGCAGGGTACCTTCCCCAAGAACTACACCAACTACACGAACGACAGCGGCATTGAATCCGAAGATCCGTTCACCATTGACGACAGCAGCAAGAAGGACGAATGGCTGACGGCGCTGCGCAACCTGCAGTACGTCCCCGCCACGGACGATCCCGTTGAGAACGTCGAGGGCATCATCCCCGACGAGGTCGGCGAAGGCAAGGACTATGCGACCGTATGGGAGTGGATCACAAGCTTCAAGCTCCGCCATCCCGAAGCGTTCGACGACATCAATTCCGACGAATGGAACGAGTTTGCCGCAGCACTCAACATCAACGAGGCCGTTGGCGCCATCCTTCACGGCGGCAACACCACCGACTCGCTCAGCGTGGGCAACCCTTCCAGCAGACAGTCTGAAAGCGTTGCGGGCTATCAGCAGACCATCACCATTGAGGGTGAGAAGACGATGAAGCTCAACATCGCTTCCAACACGCTGCTCGGGTCCTCCTTCAACCCGGCGCTCGCACGTGAGTGGGGTCTCCTCGAAGGCGAATGCGGCCTCTGGCTCATGGAGATCCAGAAAGCAGGGCCCATCACCGTCTGGGGCGCGGGCCTCAACCTGCACAGACACGCTTACAACGGCCGTAACTCCGAGTATATGTCGGAAGACCCGATGCTCACCAACCGCATCGGCGCGGCGCAGATCGGCGCAGCCATGGAAAAGGGCGCCATCGTCGGTCCCAAGCACATGGGCTTCAACGATCAGGAACTTCATCGCCAGGGTATCGCGGAATACATGACCGAGCAGAAGATGCGCGAGACGGATATCCGCTGCTACCAGGGCGCGCTCAGCGCAAGCGAAGCAAACGGCAACGGCGTCATGATGTCCTTCAGCCGTATCGGCGCCACCAACGTGACCAACCGCGTCGGCCTGCAGAAACACATCATGCGCGAGGAGTGGGGCTTCACCGGTATCATCACCACGGATATGGGCCAGAAGAACTACCACGAACCGTTCGCCATCATCATGTCCACGACCAACCAGTACGCGGGCTTCGGCGCCGGCGACTCCTACATCGGCGAGAGCGGGACGGACTTCTCCGACACCGCGACGGATAAGACGTGGAGCTACGTCACCATGGCGGTGCTCAAGGGCGACAGCGCGCTCTGCGAGCAGGCACGCGAAAACAACAAGTATCAGCTTTACACGATCGCACAGAGCGCGGCACACAACGTCAGACGCGCAGAAGAGGGCGAAGAGGGCGAGACGGTCACCATGAACGTCTACGTCGGCCGCCTGGAGCACGCTCCTTGGGAAAACATCTTCTTCGGTCTGATCGCTGTCACCGCGATCCTGACTGCGGCTGCAGGTGCAGCTTGGGTCGCATCTGCCGTCATCCCTGAAAAGGAGGATAAGTAATCATGAACTTCGTGAAAAAACAAGGCGTAGGGGCATGGCTGTCGCTGGCGACGCTCGTGCTTACGATCGTAGGGCTCATCATCTACTCCATGGCGCTTGCCACCGGTAACGGCGTGCAGACGGCGAACGGCGGGTTGCTGTTCTATGATCCCACCGATTCCGAATTCGGCGCCATGACGGCCACTGTTGCGACCTGCAGCGTCTTCGGCGTGATCTTCCTCGTCCTCGCGCTCGTCGTAAGCCAGTTCAAATTTGACGGCATCGTAAAGACGGTGTGCGACGTCGTCGTCGACGCGGCAAGGATCCTCATCCCCGTCATGCTGATGATCCTCCTTCTGAACTTCCTCTACGGATCGTTCAACGGTCTCGGCTGGACGTTCTTCTCCAACGAAGAACTTGAGATCAACCCCGAGGCGACCAAGGCGGGAACGCAGGTCATCACTTCGCTGGTCTTCTTCGTGATCGCAGCGGTGGTGGCGCTCGTAGCCTCCTTCTTCTCGATCGTGAGAAAAGAAAAGGATTGATCGCAGCGGATCCTTCCAAAGAACCGGTGTCCCGCAGGCATTGCCTGCGGGACATTTCTTTTTTACAAGCAACGCGGGACCCGCACGGGCGCAGGGGGCTGCGGGACAAGACTGCGCGGCGCACGTTGTAAAAGAGAAAGCAGCCGCGCCAAGGCGCGGGCGAAGGAGAAAAGGAATGAGAAAATTGGTAACGGTTTTTATAACGGTTGCAGCCTCTCTCTTTGCGGCGTGCATCCTGTCCGCCTGCGCCATGCCCTATCATGCGGTGCTTCTGAGCGACGTGGAAGCGTGGATCGACCCCGAATTTGCCGCCTCGCATAAGACGGCGGGCATAAGCGGGGAGCCGGCGGACCCCTCGTTCCCCGCCGAGCGGACGTTTTTGGTGACCGAGGAGGCGGAACTGCAGGAGATCTTCCGCGAAGAGATCGCCGTCACGGTCGATTTTTCCGCGGAGATGCTTGTCGTTTACACCTTTACGACGCCGGAAAACATGGCGGAGGCTTATCTGAAGTCGGCAACGCGGGAGGGGCAGCAATTGAAGCTCGGGTACGATACGCCGGTCAGATTCGGGGTCGGCGACAGCAGCGCGCCAAAGCAGCATTGGTTTTTGTTTAAGCTCGACAGGCTTGACGTCACGTCGGCCGTGGTGTACGAAGCCGATTGATTTTCACGGCATCAAAAAAGGAACGGACTTGTGTCCGTTCCTTTTTTGTGGCGCAGTGACCGAATTAAAATCCGAACCTTGAAGTTCATCAAGGGTAATGGTTTTCGTATCGTTTTTGTAATTCAAAATGAGTTTTGCGTGGTCGTCGTAGAGGTAAATAGCATTTACAAAGCCGTCAATTAATGTTTGTTTTGCTTCTCGCGTGGATAAATCTAACTGCCTGAACTTATAAATCGAAAAGGCAATTTGGTCCGTCGTGAACAGCGGCGTTTTGATTTGCTCCTGTATGAGAGTGATTTCCTGTTGCTTTTTTGTTTCTTCCAGCTCTTTCAATCGTTTTGCCGACGACTCCGAAACAAAACCCTGCTCGGCTGCCTTAATCAGATTGTCTATGCGTTTCTGCGTTTCGGCTATCTGTTCTTCCAGCTTGGGAATATAGGTGTTTTCTACAAATGGTAGCTCGTAAATGCGTTCTACAAGCTCGTCGATTGCCTTTTCATCCTCTAAAAACTGCATTATACGCTTTATTATAGCGTTTTCAAACTATTTAGTATTTGTCGACTGATTATTTAAAGATTTTGTCCGCTTTATGTCAAGCAACCAAAGAACGATTGCTACGACTGTCGTCAGTATGATTCCTAAAATAAGTACCCAATTTATTTTTAATACGAACGACGATAGAATCACGTTGACAAACCCATGGAAGAGAATACACAGCGGCAGGCATTTAGACCGATCATAAATTATGCCAAGCCAAAAGCAAAGAAATATTCCAAGTGTAGCCTGTACCCAAAAGGACATCGACTGGTTGGGGTGTCCTTCTATAAACCAAAGCGGTAAATGCCATAACGCCCATATTACACCGCACGCGAAGGCGGCGAGCGGAAATGTAATTTTCTTTGACAATACGGGTTGCAAAATGCCGCGCCAACCAAGTTCTTCCTCACCACCGTAAACAAAGGTTGAACCAAGCAAGGTAATAAAAAAATTCAATGCCGTCATTTGCGGGTTCCATTCCATTGAAGAAAGCCCTACCGTGAGCGTAACGAGGGCAACAAATAAAAGGAAAAACAACACCCCGTGTTTCTTGTATGAAAACAAAAATTTTTTCAGTGAGCGTAGATATGGTTTGTAGTCAATGCAAAATAGTGCGGCAACGGCTGGACCGAAGTTACCTATAATGTATATAATTGTCGGCAATATGTCGCCATACACAAAATCAGTATATGCTACAAGTGCGGCTACGCCCCACCAACAAACATAAGTTATGACAAATGTAATAATAAGATATTTCACAACCGCTTTTATCTTCATATAGCTATTATAGCATAGTAATGGAACGAAGTCACCTGTATGGGGTTATAAAAAAAGAAATAATCCGAACGCTCCGCCGACTAAAATCGGTTTGAGGTTCGGATTATACTCGTTTGGCGCAGAAGGCGGGATTTGAACCCGCGCTACCGTTATCCAGTACTACTCCCTTAGCAGGGGAGCCCCTTGAGCCTCTTGGGTACTTCTGCATCCGGCGGCTCTATATCACTATATCATAAAACGGCCCGCTTGTCAAAGTATATCTTCGCGGAAACGGAAATTTTTTTAGAAAAATAATTTTATTCCTTGCTTGCATTGCAAAAATATGGTAAAATAGAAAGAGCATAAGGGGAGGAAAAGAGTATGAATATCTGGCATGACATCGATGCCTCGCGCATCACGCCCAGCTCGTTTGAAGCGCTTATCGAGATCCCGAAGGGCTGCAAGGCGAAGTACGAGCTCGACAAGGCGACGGGGCTGCTGCGCCTGGACCGCGTGCTGTACACGTCCACGGTGTATCCCGCCAACTACGGCTTTATCCCGCGCACGCTCGCGGACGACGGCGACCCGCTCGACGTGCTCGTTCTCTGCAACGAGACGATCTATCCGATGACGCTCGTCAATTGCTATCCCATCGGCGTCATCAAGATGATGGACAGCGGCGAACTGGACGAAAAGATCATCGCCATCCCGTTCAAGGACCCGACGTACAACAATTATTACGACATCCACGAACTGCCCAAGCACATCTTCGACGAAATGATGCACTTTTTCGAGGTGTACAAATCGCTTGAGCACAAGACGACGACGGTCAAGGAAATGGCGCATCGCGACGAGGCGCTGGAGATCATCCGCAAGTGCGCGAAGATGTACGAGGATAAGTTCAAAAAATAATCTGCCGCGGGGCTCGCGGCAAAAATACGGACATGGGGGCCGTGCGCCCGCCGTGCCCGCAATGTGAGGCATGATCATGGAAGAAAACAAACAGGAAGACGGCTTTTCCGTACTGCGCGTGCTGAAGGTGGTGTTCCGCCGCCCCTGGCTGTTCGCGGGGATCGCGCTGCTCCTTGCCGTTGCGCTGTTTCTCGGCATCCGGTTCGGGGTCAATCCCGTATCCAGCGAGTATTATATCCGCTTTTCGCTGGAATTCCCCGGCATCGAGACGCGGCGCTATCCCGACGGGACGGCGTTCCGCTATCAGGACATGGTGGGGCTGGCGAATCTCGACGCCGTGAAGGGCGCGGACGGAGCGTTTTTGTCGCTCAACGTGAGCGATATGTATGAGGAGAGCGACATCACGCTCACGGCGGAAACGACGACCTCCGAGGAAGGGGAGACGGAATACACGGGGTATTATACCCTGCGCGTCAAGGCGAGCTACTTCCGCAACGCCGACGCGGCGCGCAGCTTTCTGCGTGCCGTCGCGCGGACGCCCATCGAATACGTCAACCGCGTTTCCACGGCGTCCGACTGGGGCTTCTATCTTTCCCAGTACGCGCAGGCGGATACCTATTCGGAACGCATCGACCTGCTTGCCGCGCAGCGCGATTATCTGAGCGGCAAATACGACGAGCTGATCGCCACTTACGGCGAGAATTACAGCGTAAACGGCAAGACGCTGCTTTCCTATCGCGCCGACGTCAACGCCGTGATGAGCAAGAACCAGCAGCTTTTGTTCAGCTCCGAATTGCAGGCGAACGGGTATCTTTACGACGAGATTGCGGCGCGTCTGCAACTGCAATCGCTCACGTACGAGCTACAGACGAACCTTGAAATGCTCGAACTGCTCCCGGACGGGTCGCTCAGCGAGACGGTAGGGGAGAAGGCGCTCGAGCTCATCGAACGCAACGCGGAGATCGAGCGGGAAATGGCGGCGCTTGACCCGGACGGCGACGGCGAGATCTTGTACGACGCGGAGGCCAGCGCGGCGTTCGGCGCCCGTATGGATGACGTTTGCAGCCGGTTTGCCGACGTGACCGACGTGTATACCGACGTTTACGGCAGCATCCTGCGCACGGAATCCGCGGTGCTGTTCGACAGCAACCGCGTGCAGACGGACGGGGGGATCGGCACCGTGCTCAGCCTGCTTTTGTCCGTGGCGGCGGGCGTCGTCCTCTCGTTCGGCGTGGTGCTGCTCCTTTATTGGAAGCGCGATCGCGCGGCGGCGGATGCGCCGTCCGATACCGACCAAAAGACGGAATGAGAGCGGCGCCGCCCACAAGGGCGGCGCTTTTCTCGGGAGAGCAATATGGAAAATTATGCGTATCTTCTCCGCTGTGCGGACGGCAGCCTGTATGCGGGCTGGACGAACGACCTTCCTCGGCGGCTCGCCGCGCACAATGCGGGGAAGGGAAGCAAGTATACGCGTTCGCGGCGCCCCGTTGAACTGGTGTATGCTGAGGGGTTCGCTACGGAACACGAGGCGCGCAGCCGCGAGTGTCAGCTGAAACGCATGTCGCGCGCGCAAAAACAGGCGCTGCTTTCTGCCGGGCCGTGCGCCGCGGCGGACGATTGCGAGGCTTTGGTATGAAGAAACTGCTCATGATCGCAACGGGAGGCACCATTGCCTCCAAGGATTCGGGCGGCGGGTTTGCCCCCGCGCTCACGGCGGAAGAACTGCTGCAATGCGTCCCCGAGATCGGGGAGAAATGCGAGGTGGAGGCGATACAGCCCTTTAACCTCGACAGCACGAACCTCTATTCCCGGCACTGGCTGCAGATCGCCCGCCTCATCGAGGAAAATTACGCGCGCTACGACGGGTTTGTGGTGACGCACGGCACGGATACCATGGCGTATACGGCGGCGGCGCTCTCCTATCTCGTGCAGGACAGCGCCAAGCCCATCGTGCTTACCGGGTCGCAGAAATCGGCGTATCTGCGCGATACGGACGCGCGCAGCAACCTGTACGGCGCCTTTACCTATTGCGCCGACGAGAGGGCGATGGGCGTGCACATCGTCTTCGACGGCAAGATCATTTTAGGCACGCGCGCCAAAAAGACGCGCACGCGCAGCTACAACGCCTTTTCCAGCATCGATTATCCCGAGATCGGCCTGGTGCGCGACGGGCATATCGTCTATTATATTTGCGGCGAGAAGCCGGCGGGCCCGCCCCGCTTTTACCACGCGCTCGATCCCAAGGTGTTCCTCCTGAAGATGATCCCGGGCATGGACGGCGACATCTTCCGCTATCTTGCCGCGCGCTACGATGCGGTCATGATCGAGTCGTTCGGTTCGGGCGGGCTGCCGCGGTACGAGTCGGATTCCTTCTTCGCGCGGCTCACCGAGTTTACCGAGCAAGGGAAAGTCGCCGTCATCGGCACGCAGGTGGAACGGGAGGGCAGCGCGCTCGACGTCTATGAGGTCGGCAAGCGGCTCACGTCCTGCGGGAACGTCCTGGAAGCGCGCACCATGACGCCGGAGGCGACCGTCGTCAAGCTCATGTGGATCCTGGCGCAGACCAGGGAGCCGCAGGAGATCAGGCGGCTCTTCTACACGCCGGTACAGTCGGATATCATCGGGTGACGCCATGGAAAAACGAGAAAAGACCAACGTCATGCGCCTCCTTGACGGGGCAGGCATCGCATACGAACCGCACTATTACGGCGGCGGGGCCCTGTCCGGGGCGGAAGTCGCGCAGGTTTTGGGCGAGGATCCCGCGCGCGTATTCAAGACGCTCGTCACCGCGGGGTCGCCCCGGGCGTATTACGTGTTCGTTATCCCCGCAACGGCGGAGCTTGACCTGAAGAAGGCGGCGCATGCCGCCGGGGAAAAGAGCATCCGCATGCTCCCGCAGCGCGAGCTCCTGCCGCTCACCGGCTACGTTCACGGCGGGTGTTCGCCCGTCGGCATGAAAAAGCGCCTGCCTACGTTTTTCGACGCCTCGGCGCAGGCGTGCGGCGGCGTATACATAAGCGGCGGCAAGGTGGGGACCCAGGTATTCGTTTCCCCCGCGGATCTTCAAAAACTTCTGCCCGTATCGTTTTGCGATCTCACCGCGGAATGATCCGGACACGGTAGTGCCGTATGCAGCAAAAGGAGGACGCCTCAACGGGCGTCCTCCTTTCATTTTCGGGCAGAGCATGTCTGCGTCTGACGGCGGACGATGCGGGCGTGTCCGCCGCGTTATGCCGCGAGCAGCCGTACGGCGAGCACGGTCATGTCGTCCTCGGCTTTTCCGCCGTAACGGCGCAGCGCTTCCTGCAGCACGTCTTCGGAGAGCGCCTGCGGGTTGAGGGGGCGCAGGCCGCTCAGATAGGTATACAGCTCGGTGGAGGAGGGGAACGCCCCCGTCACGCCGTCGCTCAGGAAGAGCAGGAAATCCCCTTCGCCGAGCTGCGTGCGCATGGTGGCGGGATGCACGGTCTCCAGCATGCCCATGGGCAGGGAATCGCCTTCGAGCACGCGCAGCTTTTCCTTGGAGAGGATAAAACCTGCGGGCGCGCCGATCTTGACGAGGTCGGCGATCCCCGTTTCCAGATCGACGACGGCAAGATCCAGGCAGGCAAACGTCTCTTCGGAGGAAAAGGAGAGCAGGCGGTTGACGGTGGTGAGGACGACGTCGGACGGCATCTTTGCCTTATAGAAGCTTTCCAGCAGCGAGAGCGTGCGGTCGGAGACGTCGCGCGCGCCTTCGCCGCTGCCCATCCCGTCGGAAAGCGCGACCATGAAGCTGCGCTCCGTGAGTTTGAGTACGGAATGGGTGTCGCCGCTCGCCGCCGTATCCGTCTTGGGCTGCGCGGCGATGCCGAACGCCGCGTCGTACTTTGCCTTTTTGCGCAGCACGAAGCAGGCGCGCCCTGCCCCCAGGGGGATCTTGTCGGCGAGCGTCAGGGCGCGGCCCAGCGCCTTCCCCGCCAACGCACACACCTTTTTGGCGTCGGCGTCTTCGGGCAGCGTCATGGTCGCGGTAAAATCCTCTTCATCGCCGTACAGGAAGAGTTCATAGCTGAGGATGCCCGCGCCTGCCAGCGCTTTGGCGAGCGTCTCCTCCTCTTCGGAAAAGACGTATTCCTCGCTTTGGGTCAGGGCGAGATCCTTTAAGATCTCGCTTACGCCGCGCGCCTGTTCGGCGAGAAGTTCCCTGCCCGCGCGCGCCGTGTCCATTTCTGTCTTGAAGCGGATGTATTCGGCGAGGTGTTTGTTGAGGGTGAACAGCAGCCCCGCCGAGTTCAGGCACAGCCCGGTGAGGTCGGAGGGCAGGTCGATGAGGTTGACCCTTCCCTTGGAGCAGCCGACTTCGATCAGGCGGTCCATGCTGCGGAACACGCCTGCATCCGTGCATTTTTGCAGATTGGCGCAGTCCTTGCAGAGGGCGTCGGTGAGCTGCGTTTTGAGATAAGGCACGGCGCCGTCGTCGCCGCTGCCGACGGAGAATGCCGCGGCGATCTCGCGGAAGAGGGCGGAAACTTCGTAGAGCTGCTCTCCCACGGCGCGGCGGCTGCGGTTGACGGCGATGCGCGGCAGCGCGCGTTCGCGGTAAAACAGCAGGGCGGCGCGCAGTTTCTTCAGGGCGCGGGAGGGGACGCAAAGCAGGATGAGGAGGGGGAGCGCGCAGGCGAGCAGGAAAAGCGCGGTCTGCAGGGGCGGCAGGGCGAATTTGCCGAAGAAATATCCCGCCACGAGGTAGCAGGCGAAAAGCGCAAGCGCGGCCGCCGCTCTGCCGTAGCCGAGAAAGAGCAGCGCGGCGCAGGCGTAGATCGCGTACATGCCGCAGGGCAGCGCCGTCTGTTCGGCAAAAAGAAGGGGCAGGGAAAGCGCCAGCGCGAAGGGCACGGCGGCGGCATTTTTCAAAAGCAGAACGCCGGAAAAGAGGAAGAAACAGGTGACGGCAAAAAAGGCGTCCGGCCCGCATGCGGCATACAGACCGCTTCCCGTAAGCAGCCACAAAAGCAGGATCTGCGCCAGGGCATGGGCGGGGAGCCGCGCGCGGAAGGCGCGGAAGAGGAGGGCGCGGAGCGCGCCCTCAAAGAGGATGCAGAGGAGAAAGCCGAAGGCGGAAAGGACGGCCTTCTGCGCCAGGAGGGGCATGGCGCCGAAGACGGGATACCCCGCATGCGGGAAGAGAAAGACGAACGGGAGCTGCGCGGCGAGCGCAAAGGCGTATTTTTCCGCGCCGGGCCGGCGGCCGAGGCGGCGGACGATGCAGAAGGCGAGCACGGTGAACGCCGCCTGTACGGCGGCGCAGAGGCTTGCCTCCGGGGAGAGGGCGGGAAAGGATGCGATGAGGTATGCCCCGCCGCAGGCGAAAGGGTTCAGCCCGCCGAGGATCGCCGCAAACAGAAGCGGGTAGGCGAGGAGCTCCCGCTGCGGCAGGCAGTAGTTGAGGAAGATCATGGCGGCAAGCAGGGCAAGGTGGATCGCCGCGCTGCGGAAGGTGAGGCGGCTGCGGAAGCGGTTTTTCATGAAATATCTCCGAAGGTTTTTTCTCGATTATACCGCTCCCGCGCCCGTGCGGGCGCACAGAATGCGCCGCATTTTGTCGAAGAAACAAAAATTGCCGCAGGGCATGCCTGCGGCGCGGCGGATCCGTGCCCTGCGGGCGGGATCTTCCGCGGCGTCTATATGAGCGCCTTCCATCGTGCTTCAAAGGTTTCCTCGAGCGCCAGCATTTCTTCGGCGAGCGCGCGGATGTCCGCATCCGACGCCCCCGCCTGCATCTCGCCGAGCGAGCTTTTCAGCGCGGTGATACCCATGACCGTGCCGCGGACCATCATCTCCGCGATGTGCGAGCGGGAGCTGTCCGTGAGCGTGTTCATCTTGATGCCCGACCACATCATCGCCTTTTTGATGGGGCCGGGGCCCTTGAGCGCGACGTTCTTGTCTTCGGCGAGGCGCACCGCCTTGCCGCCGATCTTTTCGTACTCATCGTGCTGGTAGCGCAGCTCTTCGCGCAGCGGCTCATCCTGCGTTTCGGGCAGGACGTCGGAGATGGATTGCAGCGCGAGTCGGCTGTTCCGGTATACCTCCGCGAGCACTTCTTCGCTTTTTTTATCGTTCATACCGTCCTCCTCAGCGGAAAGTATGCCGCTTTCCGCAAAAAAGTATGCAAATGCGGTGAAAAGCGCTTGACTTTTCCGTGCGCGTGTGATAAATTTAACTTCGAGCCGCTAAGGACGGGCCCCGGAAGCATCTCTGCGGAGATCGCCTAAGTACCCTTGCGAGACTGGAAAGAGGAGGTAAACGTGAAATGTACGCAATCATCGAGAACGGCAACAAGCAGTACAAAGTATCCGAAGGCGACGTTTTGAGGGTGGAAAAGCTCAAGGCGGAAGTCGGCGCGGAAGTGTCCTTCAAGGTGCTCATGGTAGCAGGGGAGGACGGCGTCAAGACGGGTGCAGACGTTGCGTCGGCGAAGGTGACCGCGAAGGTTCAGGCGCAGGATAAGGCCAAGAAGATCATCGTCTTCAAGTATAAGGCCAAGAAGAACGAGCGCAAGAAACAGGGTCACAGGCAGCCTTTCACCGCGGTCAAGATCGAGAGCATCACGCTCTGAGCTGCGGCGGGAAACATCGAGTAGAGAAGGAGAAATCAAAATGATTTTTATCAGTTTATTCGCTCATAAAAAGGGAACGGGTTCCTCCCACAACGGCCGCGACAGCGAGGCGAAACGTCTCGGCGTCAAGCGCGCAGACGGGCAGGAAGTGCTCGCGGGCAACATCCTCGTCCGCCAGAGGGGCACCAAGATCCATCCCGGCACCAACGTCGGCATCGGCAGCGACGATACGCTGTTTGCCCTGAAGGACGGCGTCGTGCGGTTCGAGCGTCTCGGCAGAGATAAGAAACAGGTCAGCGTGTATTGAGAAGATGCGGCGTTTGCCGCAGGGAGGCCCGCCGCGGAAAGTTCCGCGGCGGGTATTTTTCTGCCGACAGGCATGCTGCGGAAAAAAATTAAAAATTTTCCCGGAAAGAGCAAAAAAACGCTTGCATTCTTGCGGGGAATATGGTATAGTATTCAAGCAAATCGGAAGCTTAGCTCAGCTGGGAGAGCATCTGCCTTACAAGCAGAGGGTCATAGGTTCGATCCCTATAGCTTCCACCATACAGTGCGGATGCTGATTATGCGGGAATAGCTCAGTGGTAGAGCGTCACCTTGCCAAGGTGAATGTCGCGGGTTCGAGTCTCGTTTCCCGCTCCAAAGTGTACTCCGCACTGTTTTTTTATGGCGCCATAGCCAAGTGGTAAGGCAAGGGTCTGCAAAACCCTGATTCCCCGGTTCAAATCCGGGTGGCGCCTCCAGACCCAGAACGCCTGCCGCGCAAGCAGGCGTTTTTTGCAAAACACAAACGGATATGCGAGTATGGCGAAACCGGCAGACGCAAAAGATTTAAAATCTTTCGGTGGCGACACCATATCGGTTCGAATCCGATTACTCGCACCACCAAAAAAGACGCCTCAACGGCGTCTTTTTTGGTGGTGCGAACCGCGAGGAGATGAAAATTCCTTCGGATCCGCGCGAGGCGGCGGCAAAGGCAAAGGCCGTGGCGAGCGAAAGGCGTATGCCGACGCCGA
>CALVLN010000007.1 GCA_944338165.1 uncultured Clostridia bacterium
GAGCGAAGCGAAGGGATCACTCGCACCGCGTTTATAAAATGAGCAGAAAAAAGACGCCTCAACGGCGTCTTTTTTGGTGGTGCGAACCGCGAGGAGACGAAAATTCCTTCGGATCCGCGCGAGGCGGCGGCAAAGGCAAAGGCCGTGGCGAGCGAAAGGCGTATGCCGACGCCGACGCTCCCGAGCGAAGCGAAGGGATCACTCGCACCGCGTTTATAAAATGAGCAGAAAAAAGACGCCTCAACGGCGTCTTTTTTGGAGGTGCGAAACTTCTTACAAGGGAAACGCCGTCATGCGGCGGCGGGAAGGGGCTGCGGCAAAGCCGTGCGGGGCGGCTGCGTGCGGGCAATGACATACGATTCGGCATTATAGAGCACGACGGACAGCCCGATGAAGAGGAAGGGAACGGCGAGAAATGTCCCCGCAAATTCGTTTGTCAGGGCATAGGAGAGCCAGACGAAGGCGCCGGCAATGAACAGCACCAGGATGTTGGTCAGAAGCAGAAGCCCCGCGTTTTTGGCGTTGACGACTTCCCGCAGGGGAAGCTTGCCGCGCCCGTGCAGCAGATACGCCTTCAGCAGCGCGGTCACGCTGCAGAGCAGGATGAAGGCGATCCCCGCGAGCAGGGCGCCCGGTTCCCAAAGCGATCGGATCCACAGCAAAAGCGCCGCCATGAGCGCCGTAAACGCGGAATCGAACAGAGCGGAGAGAAAATTTTTCCACCACGCCTTGCGGGCGATGGTGCGGCGGACGAGAAAACGGGTGAGCAGAAAGCTGCCGGCGAGCCCCAAAAACGACAGGAAGACGCACGCGGCCAGGCAGAGAAAGATCATGACGACGGCGACCGCGACGGCGGCGGCGATCTGTTCGGCGTAGGCGTCCATGCCGGGGAGCAGGGCGTGGATGCACGCATTGAAGGTCTCGCTCAGCCACTCTTCGCTCAGGGCGGTGCGGAGCGCCTCGGACGGATCCTGCCAATTCAGCTTGCCCGCCGCATCGACGACGCTTTCAAGCAGGGCATGGAAGTCAAGATCCGCGCTTCCCGTGATGTCCGTGATCGTCTCGCCGAGCGTCTGAACGGCGGCAACGATGCCCGGAATGAGCGCGGAGACGCCGAGCACGACGCCGAGCGCAAACGCGCCGAGCGAAGAGAAAAAATGCCTGAGGTTGGTAAAGTAATTTTTGATGCCTTTCCGGATCATGCCCTTCTCCTTTGCCGCAGTCCGTTCGGCATTCTGCGGAAATAACGCCCTCGTTTTCCTTATTTTGTCATAAAACGGCGGACATGTCAAGCAAATCCCCAAAAAGGCAGGGTCAGCGCAGAAAAAACCAGGCGCGCGGCGGAAGCGGCGCGCCTGGTTTTTATGTTTCCCCGTCGGGAAGGTATTCGAGCAGGTCGGCGGGCTGGCAGGAGAGCACTTCGCAGAGCTTGTTGAGCGTCGCCAGGCGGATCGCCTTGACTTTGCCGTTTTTGAGCAGGGAAACGTTTGCCATGGTCAGCCCCACCCTGCGCGTGAGCTCGGTGACGCTCATCTTGCGTTTTGCCAGCATGACGTCAATGTTGATCACGATCATATCGTTCCGTCACTCTCCTCTTGCAGATTTGCCGCTTCGCGCAGGCATTTGGAAATGAGGAAGAAGAGCAGGGCAACGGCGAGGCCGCAGGCGATGAGGAAGAGGTATACCGGCAGCCAGCCGTTCATCCCCAAGGCGCAGAAGACGAGGTTACCGACGAGGAAAAAGGCGAGGTCGCCGAAGAGAAGAAAAGCGGCGATGCGCATGTCGCGTACGGCGCCTTCGCGGAACAGCGCGCCTTCGGCGATGCGGTCGGAAATGCGCCACAGAAAGAAGAGGACGGCAAAGCAGGGGAGGGCGGCCGCGTAATCAAAGGCGAGCAGGATCGCACAGCGCGTCCAGAACTCCGGCACGGGCATGTCTGCGCCGTGCTGCATTCCGGACGCCGCGGCGTAGGGGAACCAGAAGACGCAGACCGCCGCGCCGCAGAGCGCGATGAGCAGGAGCGCCGCCTTCATCAGCCCGTGCAGGCTGCGGGCGGGGCGTGATTTTCGGGTTTTTGCGGTTTCGTTCATACCATGTCCTCCGTATCCGTCCATGCCGTGACGGTAAACTGATACGTTTCAAAGCGCTGCGTCTCCGTCGCGCTGCGGCCGGGGAAAACTTCGATGGTGCAGCGGTCGTCGTAGCGCTTCATCCAGCAGGTGCCGTCCCAGGACTGATTGAATGCGCCGCCCTTGCCTTCGGCGGTCTCCGCAAGTTCCTCCCGCGTAAACGTGCGCGCCGTGACGCAGTTGAGGTAAGCGAGCGGCGCATCGAGCATCGTCCAGTCGGGGGCGTCCCCTTCGGGGAAGTTATAGTCGTAGTGCAGGGTAACGTCGAGCTTTTTCCGCCCCGCGTCATAACGGAAGGAGAGCGTGAACGTCTCTTCCCCGCAGGTGACGTCTGCGGCATACTTCGATGCATAGTCGGCGTCGGAAAGCGCCGTCGTCTCGTCGGGGCCCGCATACAGGACGATCGCGTCTCCCCGCGTTCCGGCAAGTGAGGTCAGCTTCTCGCAATAGAGGGCCCCGAGCGCCTGCGCTTCGTCGGCGGCCACGCGGACGTGCGGAGAAGAGACGTCGTAGAAGAATGCCGAGGCGGCGGGGCAGCAGAGCAGGAACACCCACGACGCGGCGAGCAGGATGGCGGAGACGAGCAGCAGCGCCCGGAAGCGCTGCGCCTTGCGGAAGAACCAGATGCCCACGATGACGAATACGGCGACGAACAGCCCCGAGCCGATCGCGGCGACCCCCGTGGTGACGGCGAGCCAGGCTGCGGAGTCCGCCGGCGCCGTGTTGCAGTATTCGATGACGGCAGCGGCGGAAAAGGCCGAGATCAAAGCGCAAACGATCAGCAGAACGACGGAATAGATAAGGTTTCCGATCCCTTTTTCCTTCATAAAATTCCCTCCTTGCGGGCGGTCGTAGCTGCATTATAGCACGGGATTCCATATTTGTCAATAAAAATTTATCGTAATTCGATAAATAATTACACAGGAAACGGGGAAAGGGGCGCCGGGCGTTTTTTCTGCGGAAATGCGCGCGCGCGGGGCAAAGTGTTTGACGGCGGCAAAATTATTTGCTATAATTTGAGGCGAAATCGTCGGGCAGCCCGAAGGGCTGCCGAAGGTAAATTCAGAGCAATCGAGGAAGTAACATGGAAAGAACGTATATCAGGGACCTCAAAGAAGGCAAATGCCTCATCAAGGGGTATGTGGAGACCATCCGCGACAAAAAAATCATGTTCCTCGTCATCCGCGACGTCACGGGCGCCGTGCAGGTGACGGTGGAAAAGGATAAATGCCCGGAAGTATATGAGACGGCGAAAAAACTTACGCCGCACAGCTTCCTTTCCGTCGAGGGCGAATGCGTGTATTCGACGTACGTGCGCAACGGCGGCAAGGAGATTTATCCCACGAAGATCGAGATCATGAGCGTTGCAGACGTACTTCCCATTGCGCCCGACAGCGGCATCGATCTGCGCATGGACTATCGCTGGATCGACCTGCGCGACGAGAAGAAGACGTTCCTCTTTAAGGTGCAGACGGCGTTTGAAAAGTATGCCGTCGAGTTCTTCAACAAGAACGGCTTTATCGAGATCCACACCCCCAAGATCACCGCGCTCTCCAGCGAGGGCGGCAGCGAGGTGTTCGAGCTGAAAAACTACTTCGGGCAGAAGGCGTATCTCACGCAGAGCCCGCAGCTTTACAAGCAGATGAGCATGATGGCGGGGTTTGACAAGACGTTCGAGATCGGCGAATATTTCCGCGCCAATCCCTCCTTCACCAGCCGCCACGATACGGAGTTTACGGGCATCGACGTGGAGATCTCCTTCATCGAGTCGCATCACGACGTCATGGACCTCGAGGAGGCGCTGCTCGGTTACGTCATGCAGGGCGTGCACGACGAATACAACGAGCAGTTCAAGGCGTATTTCGGGCACGATATCAACACCCTCGGGCAGAAGATCCCGCGGATCCCGCTGCTGGAGGCGTATGAGATCTTGAAACGGGAAAAGAATTATGAGGTCCCGCGCGTCCTGAAGGGCGACCTCGACCCCGAAGGGGAGAAGCTGCTCTGCGAATACGTCAAGGAAGCATACGGCAGCGATTTCGTGTTCGTCATCGACTTCCCCGCCAAGGCGCGCGCCTTCTATTCCATGAAGAAGGAAGAAGAGCCAGAGCTCACCAAGACGTACGATCTGCTTTTCAAGGGCATCGAGATCACCAGCGGCGCGCAGCGCGAGCACAGATACGAACAGCTGCGCAGCAACATCGCAGAAAACGGCATCGATCCCGAGACGATGCGCGAATATCTGGATTTCTTCCGCTTCGGCGCGCCCACGCACGGCGGCTTCGGCCTCGGCATCACGCGCACGCTCGTCAAGCTCTTCGATCTCCCCAGCGTCAAGGACGTCACCTTTATCTTCCGCGGCCCCAACCGCCTCAAGCCGTAACGGCGCGTCTTGCGGAACGATACGATCGTGAAAGAAATTTTTATCAGCGATATTTTGTCCTGCGCAGATGCAGGGCGGCACGTGGAATTGCTGGGGTGGATCCGTTCTGTCCGCAGGACAAAAACACATTGGTTTCTTGACGTGCAGGATGCGACGGGAAGCATTCAGGCGGTCATCCGTCCCGATTCGGCGCCGGAAGGGCTTAAACGCGAACAGTCTGTCCGCGTGGAGGGCGTGCTTTCTCTGCGCGGGAAGACATGGGAGGTCCGCGCCGAAGGCGTTCAGATCATCGGCGACGTCAAAAGGATGCTGGATCCGTCCCCGCGGGAAGCATTCGATTGTTTCGGCAGCAAATATACCGACTTCGTTCAGAAAAACCGTCATCTGTTTTTCCGGAATGCCAAGGTGATGGCTGCCATGCGGGGCAGGGATCTTACCAAACAGGCGATCCAGAGATGGTTTCTGGAACACCGCTTTACGGAAGTCACCGCCCCGATCCTGACGCCTGTTCTGCTGTATTCCGAGGATACGGGGATCGGCGTCACGGTCAACGGGCAGGACGTATTTCTGACGCAATGCGTCGCATTTTATCTGGAAAGCGCCGTACATGCGTTTGAGCGCGTCTATAACATCGGGCCGAGTTTCCGCGGCGCGGAGAGCGTCAGCCCGAGGCATCTCACGGAGTATTGGCACGTAAAAGCCGAGGTCGCTTTTTGCTCGTTTGAAGAGATGTTCGGCCTCGTCGAATCCATGATCTCTTCCGTCGCGCGCGAACTTATCCCGAAGAGCGGAACGATCGCCGAAGAGCTGGGCGTTTCCCCCGTCTTTGCAGAGGCGTTGAAGACGCCGTTTCCGCGTATCCCGTACCGGGAAGCGGTCGCACTCTGCCAAAAGCACGGCGTTGACGCCGCATTCGGGAAAAGCCTGAGCGATCGGGCGGCGAATTTCTTGACGGAACACTTCGCTTCCCCCGTCTGGGTGACGCACAATCCGAGGTCGATAGAAGGATTTCCGTACAAGATCTGCGAATTTGACGAAGAACTTACGTATACGGCGGATCTTCTCGGTTCCTGCGGCGGAGGGGAGATATTGGGGATCGCCGATAAGATCACGGATCGCGGCGAACTTGAGCTTCGGCTTCGGGAGAAGGGGAAGGAAAACGATCCCGGGTACGAATGGTTCAAGGAACTCCGCGATTTCGGGACCGTCCCGCATTGCGGGGTCGGGATGGGGCTGGAGCGCCTCATCAAATGGCTGTATCGTCTTCCGCACGTGCGCGAGGCGATCCCGTTCCCGCGTTCCATGGGGCGCAGGATCTATCCTTAACACATCGGGAGGACAAAGGTGAAGCAGCAGAAGAGAGGAGGCCCGCAAAAAAGAAAGCCGATCGGAACGGTTCTGATCGTCGTGATCTGCGCGCTCGTTTTGCTCGCAGTCGCACTTGCCGTGATCTCCTTCTTTGTGAGCCGCGGAGAGAGCGCGAGCGCAAACATAGAGGATTATCTTTCCGTCTTTTCCATCCTGATCACCATGATCGCGGTCGTCCTGCCGTTGACCTCTTACTTTATCAACAAGGACGAGCTGAAAAAGGCGGATGAACAAGCACTTTCGCGTGCGCGGGAAGCAGACGGCAAGATCGAGGCCATCAACGCCCGATACGTGGAACTTCTGGAAAACCTCGTCAAAAAGAACGATATCATGTTTGAGAACGAGGCGGATCCCTATCTCGCGATGAGCCTGCAATACATCAACGCGCTTTCCGTGTTCGAAAACGGCGCATATGCGGACAGCCGGGAATACATCCATAAAGCGCTGGAACTGCTCGGGAAGATGTCGTTTTCCGAACAGTCGCATGCGCGCAGGGATGCGCTGCTCGTGTATAAGCTGTTTACGCTGTACCGCAAGCTTGCGGGGAGAACGCGCAACGAGGAATATTACGACGAGCTCATCGGGAATCTGGATCGTCTGATCGTTCGGATCGGGGATGAGGCGGCCATGTCCGGCATCGTGCGCTTTCTTTCCGTCCGCTGCCGCCTTGACCGCATCGAGAAAACGTACGAGCTGCTTTCTGCGCAGGAATTGAGTGAGGTGGAACGAGAGATCGGGGCGCTTCAGTCCGATCGTTCGATGTATTATCCGCTGCAGGCGAAATATCACTATATCCGCGCATATTATTACCGCACGGAAACGCAGACGGAAGAGTACGCGCTTGCCGTGGAGAACGCAAGGCTCGCCGATCGGTTTTTGTCCCGCCAGCAGAGCGTGGCGGAACTGGACGAGCTGGAAAAAACGCTCATCGCCGACGGATTGTTTCTTTCGGCGAAGGTTTTGGAAAAATCCAGCTATTGCATGGAGCGGCGGGAGGACATTCTGCAGGAAGCGCAGGAGATCGTGAACCGCCTCATCCAGGGCAGAAGAGAAGCAAAATATTTCCTTGAACTTTCGGAGATCCAGAAGAAGAAAGGGGATGAAGAGCGATCGGATTGGGCTGCCTTGTACGGGTTTTCCCTCGCGCCGACGGATCCGCTTCTTGCGGCGCAATGCGCCTTCGTCTATTTCCGGAAATATCTCGTCAAAAAATGTTCATCCAAAGCTTCCGCTGCCGACGGCGCGCTTCTGACCCGTGCGGCAGACGACATCGGCCTTGCTTACGGCATTTACGAACGGGAAAAGGGAATGAGCGACGGAAAAAAGGGGAAGATCAACGTCAGATTCTCTTACGTCTCTTCCCTGTATGCGATCATATATGCGTATCGAGCGGTCGAGTCCGGCCGGGAGCCCGACCGGGAGCTGCTGCAGCGGTTGTGCGGGTGCGTGAACGATGCGATCGACGACAACAATAACAACGTCCCCAACTATCGTCGCGCGATCGTGATGTTCCTTCATCTTCGCCGGCATGCGGCCGAGGAGGGGCGGGCGCTTTGCGAGGAGGCATTGAAGGATCTCGTTGCAAGGTATCTTTCCAATTCCGCGTTCCGCTTCGGGCGAACGGAATATTATTACGGATTTTCTGCGTTCATGCAGCGGTTTGCGCGGCATACGGAGACGGGAGGCTATGCGTTGGACGAAAGCAAATGGACGAAGCAAGATCTCGCCGATGCGCTTTCCGAAGAGATCCCGGAAGAAAAAGCGATACAGTATATTTAACGAAAAAGGGCCGCAGGGGATCTGCGGTCCTTTTGTATGCGCACGGATGCGCGGCGTCACCGGTTGATGACGTTGAGGTTCATGGCGCGGTAAGGGGCGATCAGCTCGTCCTCGGCGTCGGTGACGATGGCGTCGTAGGCGGAGAGCGTGCCCGTACAGTAAGCGGCGGTGGTGGAGAATTTGTTGCGGTCGACGAGCAGGACGCGCGTCTTGCTCTGCGCGATCGCCGTCTGCTTTAAGAGGATGGTCTCCAGCGAATGCTCGTAAGTGCCGTTTTCATCGATGGCGGCGCAGGAGCAGAGCATGAGGTCGATGCGGAAGGAGTGCAGCAGATTGCAGGTCAGGCTGCCCGATACGGCGTTGGTGTTGAAGTGCACCTCTCCGCCCGGCATGATGAGCTGAACGTCTTCCTTTTGGGAGATGGTGAGCGCGAGCTGTAGCCCGTTGGTGATGACCGTCTTATGCGTGAGGTCCATTTTTTTGGCGAGCGAGAGGCAGGTGGAGGAATTGTCGATGAAGACAGACTGGAAGGGGGGCATATGCTGCAGCGCGATATACCCCGTAACTTCCTTTTCCCGTGAGTTCTTGCCCAGCCGGACGAAGATGGAAGTCTCGTCCGATTCTTCGATGTACAGCGCGCCGCCGTGCGTGCGCGCGACCATTCCGAGCGCCTGCATCTCAACGAGGTCCCGCCGCACCGTGGCGGGGCTGACGTACAGGAATGCGGAAAGTTCCTCGACGCTTGCTTTTTTGTGCTCCTTCAGGTATTCGGAAATGCGTTTGAAGCGTTCTCTGATATACATGATCCGTCCCGTCCCAAGCAAGTTTTTCTGTAAAAGGATGATACCACATCTGTGCGGCCTTGTCAAGGGTGCCGCGCAAAATCGAGGGCAAAAAATGATCGTTTGTAATCGTTTTCGCTCGGATTTTTGATTTTTGATGCAACTTCGACGGAATTGCAATCAAATTGAATGATTATATTGACTTGTCGCGGAGAGTGTGCTATCTTAAACTCGGCAGTATAAAGGGGGACTTTTTTTCAAAGGCCCCGTCCGGGGCCGCGGGCATGCCGGCAATCGCTCTGCGCTGCGGCGGTTTGCGGTCCGGTCAGTGACGAAAGGGGGGAAACCATATGAAGATCGTAACACTCAAAACGGAAAATCTTGAACGCGGATGCGTGACGGATGAAAGATCCCCGCGCTTTTCCTTCGCGCTCACTTCGGGCAAGCAGGGCACCTGCCTTTCCCGTGCGGAGATCGAGGTAAACGGCTGGAAGACGGTCACGGACGAACAGGTCCTCGTTCCGTACAAGGGCCGTCCGCTGCAGCCGTTCACCGAATATACGGTCACGGTCACGGCGACGGATAACCACGGCGAGACGGATACCGCGCACATGACCTTTGAAACGGGGCGCATGGATATGCCCTGGCAGGCGAAATGGATCTCGGATGCGGCGTATCGCTTCACGGAGAAGGGCGCCTCTCCCGTCCCCATGGTCTTCCGCAGGCGCATCACGGCCAAAAAAGCCGTCCGCCGCGCCCGCATTTACAGCACGGCCATGGGCATGTATGAGCTGACGCTCAACGGCAGCAAGGTGGGCAAGGATTATTTCGCCCCCGGCTTTACCTCTTATTATACCAATCTGCAGTACCAGACGTACGACGTCGGCGGGCAGCTGCGCACGGGGACGAACGAGCTTATCGCCGTCGTCGCGGGCGGCTGGGCGGTCGGCGCGTTCGTGTGGACGCGCAAAAACCGCATCTATGCCGACCGTCAGGCGCTGCTTTTGGAACTGCGCATCGAATACGAAGACGGCACGGAAGAGGTGATCGGCACGGACGAAAGCTGGGAGGTCACCGAAGACGGCAATTACCGCATGTGCGACATTTACGACGGTGAGACGTACGATGCGCGCGTGGATCTTTCCGCCGTCGCCTGGCGCAAGGCATCGCCGGAAAAGCTGCGCATCCGCCCTGCCATTACGGCGACGTACGGCCAGCTCGTGCGGGCACAGGAGCACATGCTTCCCGTTTCCGTCAACGAACTTCCCGACGGCGGCATCATCTATGATTTCGGGCAGAATTTTGCGGGCGTCGTGCAGCTGCGCATCCGCGGCGCCGCGGCGGGGCAGACGATCACCGTGCGCCATGCGGAGCTTCTCGATCCCGAAGGGCGGCTCTTTACCGCCTTCCTGCGCTCTGCCAAGTGTACGGCGACGTATATCTGCCGCGAGGGCGATCAGGAGTATTCGCCCCGTCTCACCTATATGGGCTTCCGTTACGTGGAAGTCAAGGGCATCGCGCGGGAGCAGGTGGACGTATCCGCGCTCGCGCTCTATTCCGACCTTGCCCGCACGGGCGAGTTCACGTGCTCGGACGAACGGCTCAATCAATTGCAGAGCAACATCGTCTGGAGCGCCAAATCCAACTTTGTGGACATCCCCACCGACTGCCCGCAGCGCGACGAGCGCATGGGCTGGACGGGGGACATCGCCGTATTTGCACCCACGGCGTGCTATAACTTCGATATGAGCCGCTTTTTGGAAAAGTGGCTGAAAGACGTCAAGAACGAACAGCTGAAAACGGGCGGCATCCCCAATACCGTTCCCGTACACGGATACGGCTTCCCCGTGACCATGCCCGTCATGGCAATGGCATTCTGGGGGGACGCGTGCATCCTCGTCCCTTGGGCGGAATACCGCGCCCGCGGCGATAAGGAGCTGCTGCGCAAGATGTATCCGACCATGAAGAAGTACGTCAAGGCGTGCCGTTTCTGGGCGGGGCTCGGGTTCGGAAAGCACAGGTACATCTGGCATACGCCCGCCGTCTTCAACTTCGGCGACTGGGTCGCGCCCGATCTTCCCAAGATGCAGCAGTGGCAGGCGCGTTCCAAGTGGACGGCTACGGCGAGCCTGAAAAACACCAGCGGCCTGCTTGCGGAGATCGCGGAGATCCTCGGGGAGAAGGAAGACGCAAAGAAATACCGCGAACTTTCGGAAAAGGTGGCGGACGCTTACCGCTGCGTCTTCACGGACGGCAACGGAAAACTCAAAACGGAGTTCCAGACGGCTTACGTTCTGCCCCTGCAGTTTGATATCTTTGAGGGCGAAACGAAGAAGAAGGCGGCGGAAAATCTGGCGGCGCTCGTCAAAAAGAACGATTATTGCATCGGCACGGGGTTCCCCGGCACGCCGTATATCCTGTTCGCGCTCGCCGACAACGGGCAGGCGGACACCGCGTTCCGCATGCTCATGAACGACAAGTGCCCGTCCTGGCTGTATGAGGTCAAGGTGGGCGCCACGACGGTCTGGGAGCGCTGGGACGGCCTCGCCGAGGACGGCACCTGCCATATCGGCAAGGACGGCACGGCAGGCGTCATGATCTCTTACAACCATTACGCTTCGGGTGCGGTGGGCAACTTCCTTTACAGCCGCATCGCCGGCATCGAAGCGATCGAACCCGGCTATAAAAAGTTTGCAGTCAAGCCGCTTGTGGGCGGCGGGCTCACCCATGCCGCGGGCAGGCTGGAGACGCCGTACGGCATCATCGAGAGCGAATGGCGCGCCGAGAACGGAAAGTTCGTCCTCTGCGTGCACGTGCCCGTCTCCACGGAGTGCGAGGTGACCATGCCGGACGGCGAGGTCAAGCGCGTCGGCAGCGGCGAATACCGGTTTGAACAGGCGCTCTGAGCGGAGGGGACGATGAGATATCTTGCCATTGATATCGGCGCCTCGTCCGGGCGGCACATCGTGTGCAGCATGGAGGGGGGAAGGCTCGTCACCGAAGAGGTGTACCGCTTCCCCAATGCGCCGCAGAAAAAGAACGGCGCGCTCGTGTGGGACGTCGACCGCCTGTTCGAGGAGGTGCTCAACGGGCTTCGCCGCGCAGGCGAACTCGGGAAACGCCCGGACTGCGTGGGCATCGACACCTGGGCGGTGGATTATGCGCTGCTCGACGAGCGGGGCGAACGCATCGGGGACGTGTACTGTTACCGCGACGGCCGCACCGCGGACGCCGTTGAAAAGGTGCATGAGATCGTGCCGTTTGCCGATCTGTATGCGCGCACGGGCATCCAGTTTCAGCCGTTCAATACCATCTATCAGTTATATGCCGATCGATGCTCGGGGAAATTGCAGCATGCTGCGGGCATGCTCATGCTTCCCGACTATCTCGGATATCTTTTGACGGGCGTCAGGCGCCAGGAATACACCAACGCGACGTCCACGGGCCTCGTCGGCGCCGTATCCCATGTCTGGGATGAAACGCTCATCTCCGCCCTGGGACTGCCGCAGGGGCTGTTCGGCGGCCTTACTCAGCCGGGTGCCAAGGTCGGCACGTTCACGAATCGCGTCCGCGAAGCGGTGGGGTACCAGGCGACGCTTCTGCTCCCCGCCACGCACGATACCGCGAGCGCCGTGCTCGCCGCGCCGCTGCGCGCGCAGACGCCGTACCTTTCTTCCGGGACATGGTCCCTGCTCGGCGTCGAGCAGAACGAGGCGCACACCGACGAACAGAGCCGCCGCTACAATTATTCCAACGAAGGGAGCATCGGGCATACCTTCCGCTATCAGAAAAACATCATGGGGCTGTGGATGGTGCAGCAGATCCGCTCGGCTGCGGCGCCGCAGGCCTCGTTTGAAGAGCTCATGCGCCTCGCGCGCAGAAATCCCGTGCCGTACACGGTGGACGTGAACGACGCGCGGTTCCTTGCCCCCGAAAACATGCTGGACGAGGTCTGCGCGGCGGCGGGGCGGAAACTCGCGCTCGGGGAGGCGCTCTACTGCGTCTTCCAGTCGCTCGCGGCGGATTATGCCCGCGCCATCGAGGAGATCGAGGCGATGACCTGCCGCAAATACGAGACGCTCAACATCATCGGCGGCGGCAGCAAGAACGCGCTTCTCAACGAGCTGACGCAAAAAATGACGGGCAAAAAGGTGATCACGGGCCCCGCGGAGGGGACGGCGATCGGGAACGTCATCATGCAGATGATCGGCTGCGGCGAACTCGCCGATCTTCCCGCCGCACGGGAAGCGGTCGCAAATTCGTTTGACATCGAGGAGGTTACGATATAATGGCAGATATTCGCTATACGAGCGCAAAAAAGATCTACGCGTCTTACGGCGTGGATACGGAAGCGGCGATCGGGACGCTCAGCGCCGTCCCCGTCTCCGTACATTGCTGGCAGGGGGACGACGTCATCGGCTTTGACGGATCGGATTCCCTCAGCGGCGGCATTCAGACGACGGGCAATTATCCCGGCAGGGCGCGCACGCCCGAGGAGCTGTTTGCCGACATTGCGGAGGCGATGCGTCTCATGCCCGGCACCAAGCGGCTCAACCTGCACGCATCTTACGCCTTCCTCGGCGCGGATAAGGGCAAGGTGGACCGCGACGGCTATACGTACGAATATTTTAAGCCCTGGGTGGAGTTTGCAAAGGGGCTCGGCCTCGACGGCATCGACTTCAACCCCACCTTCTTCGGGCATCCCAAAATGAAGGACGGGCTGACGCTCTCCTCGCCCGACGAGGAAACGCGCCGTTTCTGGGTGGAACACGGCAGACGCAGCCTGGAGATCGCGGCGGAGCTCGGCAAGGCATTCGGGAAGCCCTGCCTCGTCAACATCTGGATCCCGGACGGATTCAAGGACGTTCCCGCCGACCGCCTCGGACCTCGCCTGCGCCTGAAGAGATCGCTCGACGAGATGCTGGAAGGGTACGACAAGCAGTGGGTCGTCCCCGCCGTGGAGAGCAAGGTGTTCGGCATCGGGCTGGAAAGCTATACGGTCGGCTCCAACGAATTTTATCAGAATTACGCGGCGTCGCGCGGCATCTGCTGCCTGCTCGACAACGGGCATTATCATCCGCTGGAATATGTCTCGGACAAGATTCCCGCGCTGCTCGCCTTTTACGATACGGTGGCGCTGCATGTCACCCGCGGCGTGCGCTGGGATTCCGACCACGTGGTCCTGTTTGAGGACGAACTCAAGGAGATCGCCAAGGAGATCGTGCGCAACGACGCGCTCTCCAAGGTCAAGATCGGGCTGGATTATTTCGACGCTTCCATCAACCGCATTTCCGCCTGGGTGACGGGACAGCGCGCCATGCAGAAGGCGCTCCTTTACGCCCTGCTCCTGCCCCATGCAAAGATGAAGGAATTGCAGGACGAAGGGAATTTCACCGAGCTCATGTATCTGCAGGAAGAGGCAAAACTTCTGCCCATGGAGGACGTATGGGCGGAATATCTCGCCCGCACCGGCTGCCCGGACCGCTATTACGATGAGATCGTCAGGTACGAATCGAAAATTTTAAAGGAAAGAAAATAAAGGAAACATCGGTTATGAAAGATATTTTGACGGCGCCTTTCGTCGTGGAGATGGAGAAAACGACGGCAAACATGTACAGGCTCGGCTGGGACGAGCGCAACGGCGGCAACATCAGCTATCTGCTCGAGGAAGCGGAAGTGAAGGAATATCTCGATCTTTCCCGCGTCATCCGCAGGATCCCGCTCATGGGCGTCAAACAGGCGTCGTTCGACGCGACCCCGCTCGAGGGCAAACTCTTCCTCGTCACGGGCACGGGCAAATATTTCAAGAACGTGCAGGACGATCCCGAGACCAACCTCGGCATCATCCGCATCGGCAAAGGCGGCAAGGAAGTCGAACTGCTTTGGGGATTCCGGGACGGCGGCCGCCCGACGAGCGAATTTCCCACGCACATGATGAGCCACATGGCGCGCCTTTCCGTCGATCCCGAAAACCGCGTCGTTTTGCATTCGCATCCGACCAACCTGCTCGCCATGAATTACGTGCACGAGCTGGACGAAGCGAAGTTCACGCACACGCTTTGGGAGATGTGCACGGAATGCATCGCCGTCTTCCCCGAAGGGGTGGGCGTGCTGCCCTGGATGCTCTGCGGCACGGACGAGATCGGGATCGCGACCGCGGAGAAAATGCGCGATTTCCGCGTCGTCGTCTGGGCGCTGCACGGCGTATACGGCGCAGGCAAGACGATGGACGAAGTATTCGGCCTCATCGAAACGGTGGAAAAGGCGGCGCAGATCTTCATGCTCATCGGCTCCCGCCCGCGCGTCAATACCATCAAGGATGAAGACATGGTCAAGCTTGCCGAGCTGTTCGGCGTCAAATACCGCAAGGATTTCCTGCACCTCAAATAAGGAATATGAAGCGAAAAGTCATCGCGCTCATCGCGCACGACAATAAAAAACAGGAACTCGTGGACTGGGCATGCCGCAACCGCGAAAAACTTGCTGCGTACGAACTCTGCGGCACGGGGCATACGGCAAAGCTCGTGGAGGAGGCGACGGGGCTTCCGGTGCAGGCGTACCTTTCCGGCCCCTTGGGCGGCGATCAGCAGATCGGCGCACACATCGCGGAGGGGAAGATCGATATGGCGATCTTTTTCTGCGATCCGCTCACCGCGCAGCCGCACGATCCCGACGTCAAGGCGCTCCTGCGCATCGCCGTCGTATACGACGTTCCCATCGCGACCAATCAGGCGACAGCCGATTGCCTCTTAAAATAAGAATAAGGAGATCATCATGAACAGATTTGTACTCAATGAAACCAGTTATCACGGTGCGGGTGCGATCGCCGCGATCGCGGACGAGGCAAAACGCCGCGGCTTTAAAAAGGCGTTCGTCTGCTCCGACCCCGACCTCGTAAAATTCCGCGTGACGGACAAAGTGCTCGCGCTGCTCGACGCAAACAAGCTCCCGTATGAGCTGTACAGCGACATCAAGCCCAATCCCACCATCGAGAACGTACAGACGGGCGTCGCGGCGTTCAAAAAGAGCGGCGCCGATTACATCATCGCCATCGGCGGCGGCTCCTCCATGGATACGGCAAAGGCGATCGGCATCATCATCGCCAATCCCGAGCACGAGGACGTGCGCTCCCTCGAGGGCGCCGTGGAGACGAAAAAACCCTCCGTTCCCATCATTGCCGTCCCTACGACGGCGGGCACGGCGGCGGAAGTCACCATCAACTACGTCATCACCGACGTGGAAAAGAACCGCAAGTTCGTCTGCGTCGACCCGCACGACATCCCCGTCGTCGCGGTCATCGATCCCGACATGATGAGCACCATGCCCAAGGGCCTCACGGCGGCGACGGGCATGGACGCGCTGACGCACGCCATCGAAGGGTACATCACCAAGGGTGCGTGGGAACTTTCGGATATGTTCCACCTCAAGGCGATCGAGATCATCTCCCGCAGCCTGCGCGGCGCCGTCGCCAATACGCCGGAAGGGCGGGAAGGCATGGCGCTCGGGCAGTACGTCGCGGGCATGGGCTTTTCTAACGTAGGCCTGGGCATCGTCCATTCCATGGCGCATCCTCTGGGCGCTCTCTACGATACGCCGCACGGCGTCGCCAACGCCATCATCCTGCCCACCGTCATGGCATACAATGCCGAGGCGACGGGCGAGAAATACCGCGAGATCGCGCGCGCGATGGGCGTGAAAGGCGTCGATGGCATGACGCAGGAAGAATACCGCAAGGCCGCCATCGAAGCGGTCCGTCAGCTCTCCCGCGATGTCGGCATCCCCGCGGACCTCAAGGGGATCGTCAAGGAAGAGGATCTCGATTTCCTGGCGCAGTCGGCAATGGATGACGCCTGCCGCCCGGGCAACCCCAAGGATCCCACCAAGGAAGACATCATTGCGCTTTACCGTTCGTTGCTCTGATACTGAGACACGATTTGTTTCACCTCCAAAGCAGAACGCGCCCCCGCACGGGGGCGCGTTCTGTGTTTTATAGAAGATTGAAAAAAATTAGAAAAAGACGGGGCGATTTTGTTGACATGCCGCTTGTGCTCTGTTATAATATGCGGAACTTTCCGGCGACGTTGAACTCGTCGCGGACTGGTACGTGCGGAGAAAGGTGCAGTACGTTTACGGGAACGACGTGACGCTCACGGTCCCCGAGAGCGCGCAATGGATGACCGAGGAGGCGGATGCCGTTCTTCCCGTGCCTTCACGCGCGGGGTATGAGTTCAAGGAATGGCGCCTGGACGGGGGAGAGGCGGTGACAAGCCTTTCCTGCAAGAACTTTACGGCCGATATCGTCCGCGTCACCGCCGTCTGGTGGGGGACGCAGGAAGCGCCTTACCTCATTGCGAGCAGGGAAGATCTCCTGGCGGCGGCAGCCCGCGTAAACGGGAATCCCTACCACTACCGCCTGATCGCCGACCTCAACCTCGGCAATTGGACGCCCGTTCCCGATAACTACGGCGTATTTGACGGCGGCGGACATACGGTCACCTATTCCATCTCCATCCCCGTCGGCAACGTGACGGCGGCGTCCGTCTGCTTTTCCGGCCTGTTCGGGCAGAACCGCGGCGAGATCTTCGACCTGCATACGGTGGCGACCATCCGCACGCAGGATGCCTATCACGATGCGTCCAACTGGGTGCATGCGGGCGGCATCGTCGGGCTCAATTACGGGACCGTGCGCAACTGTTCGGCGCAGGTGGATATCAACATGGACCGCAAGGAATCCAACGCGGGCGGCATCGCCGGCAAGGTCTCGAGCGGCAGCATCATCGGCTGCAGCGCGAGCGGGACGCTGCGCGGCAACGGCAACATGGGCGGTATCGTCGGCGAATGCGCGGGCGGCGTCATCGAGTCCTGCACCCCGCACGGGCTCAGGCTTGGCTATTACTACGTCGACTCCAACCGCGGCGTGGGCGGCATCGCGGGGTACGTCTCGGGCGGGTCGCAAGTCAACCGCTGCGCCGTTTCCGATACGACCGTATATTACGAGAACGATTCTTCCAATAATAAGAGCATCAGCCCGTACTTCGGCGCCATGATCGGGTACATCCTCGATTCGAGCACCCTTCATAACAGTGCGGAGAACGTTACCGTCGACAAGGGCGCGTTAAAGACGTTCTGGAGCTGGTTCGTCACCTACAATCAGTACAAATACGTGGGCGGGAACATCGGCCGCAGCGAAAACAGCAACATTCAGTAAACGGGAGGGGGCATGCTCGTCAGGATCCTCGTCAATTTCATCTACCAATTCCTCTATCTGTTCGGCATCCTGATGCTCGTCTGTTTTTTGGTCGGACTGCTGGAGAAGCTCTTTTACCGCCTCTGCGGGCGCAATGCGCACAAGGTCTGCATCGCGCTCGGCTTCATCGGCACGCCCGTTCATGAATGCGGACACGCGCTCATGTGCCTGCTGTTCGGGCATAAGATCACGGAGATGGTGCTCTTCCAGCCTTCGAGCGAAAACGGCGTTCTCGGTTACGTCACGCACTCGTATGACCGCAGGAACGTCTATCAGGTCGTGGGCAATTTCTTCATCGCCATCGGGCCCGTCATACTGGGGACGGGCATACTGGTGCTCATGATGTTCCTGCTGCAGCGGCCCGTCTTTGACGACATCATGTACATGATCGGTTCGCTGACGGCAGACCCGTCCTTTACGCCGGAAGGCATGCTCCTGTTTTACGTCGACATCGTCGCGGGGACCTTCCGCGCGCTGTTCGCCGTTGACAGGCTCATGGATCCGCTCTGGTGGCTGTACCTTCTCATCAGCCTGTCCATCGCCATCCATATGGGGCTGAGCGATGCGGACATCAAAAACGGGATCGTCGGATTGCTTGCGGGCATGGGTGTGCTGTTTGTTCTCAACATCATCCTCGTGCTCATCGGAGGCGCCGTGCTCGACGGGTTCAACGCCGCTCTGCAGACGGCTTCCGGCTGGGCGTTCAGCTTTCTGTCCGTGTCCCTGTTGCTCTCGGCGGCCATCGTTCTGATCACCGCGCTGCTGCGCGGGGCCGCCCGGCTTATTTCCAAACGATAACAAAACAGCCCGCGAAAATCGCGGGCTGTTTTGTTATCCTGTAGCCATGTCCGCGGTAATATGGCGCACGCGGAAAAAAGGGGACGGCATGTCCGCGGCAAAAAAGATTTTAAATTTGCCGCTCACGGGAAACGGAATTGTTGAAATTCTTTTGTGAATGTAGTATAATTGGGGTAAGGGACGGCATATCTTGCTGTGAACTTATCATAACATGTAAGGAGACGATCGATGAGCGTTTTGCTTTGCGATTCCAACTGTGAACTATGGCATACCAGGCTGAAAGAACTCGGCCTTGACGTGATCTCCATGCCCTATTACGTCAAAGGGCAGGAATATTACTACGATATGGGCGCAAACACCGACTTCCGCGCCTTTTACGACGCCGTGCGCGGCGGGGAGATCCCCAAGACGCAGGCGCTCAACCCGGAGGACTACAAGCGCATCCTCACGCCGTATTTTGAGGCGGGCGAGGACGTGCTTTATCTGAGTTTTTCCCATAAAATGAGCGGTACCTTCCAGTATCTCGACTTGGCGCTCGCAGAGCTGAAGGAGGCGTATCCCGAGCGCAAATGCACGGTGTTCGACACGGCCAGCATCTCGCTCGGCGCGGGCATTCAGGTGGAACAGGCGGCGCTCATGAAAAAAGCCGGCGCTTCCGACGAGGAGATCCTGAAGTTTCTTCGCTCGTTTACCGATCGCGTGGCGGTATATTTTGCCGTGGACGATCTGATGCATCTCAAGCGGGGCGGGCGTCTTTCCGGATTTGCCGCCGTTGCGGGGACGATGCTCGGGCTCAAACCCGTACTCACCTTCAACGAGGAGGGCGGGCTTTCCGTGCTCACCAAGCAGTCCGGCCGCAGAAAGGCGATTTCCTATCTTGCGGGGAAAGTCATCGAGGAGCTGCGCGACGAGGATACCTATCCCGTTTACGTCGTCGACGCCGACTGCCCCGAGGACGGCGACAGGCTGCGCGATCTCATTTTGGAGAAGCGCCCCCGGGCCAACGTCATCCGCCAGATCGTGGGCCCGGTCATCGGCGCGCATTGCGGCCCCGGGACGCTCGGCGTCATCTTTGTCGCAGACCGTCGCCCGATCCCCCTGAAAAAAGACTGAGTTTTCCTTCCCGCGTTGACAACGACGCGGGAATTTGTTATAATTCTGCATATGAAGACGAAGGGAAAATTCATCGTATTCGAGGGCATCGACGGCAGCGGCAAGAGCACGCAGCTCAAACGCCTTTGCACATATCTTTCAGAGCAGGGGATCCCCTGCGCCGCGACCTGCGAGCCGACGCATTCGCCGTTTGGCACGCTCCTGCGGGCATGCCTTACGGGCGAGCTGGACAGCGACGAACGCGCCATCGCCGCGCTGTTTGCCGCCGATCGCCTCGACCATAGCTTCAACCGCGAAACCGGCATCCGCCGCATGCTCGAGGAGGGCGTCACCGTCCTATGCGACCGGTTTTATTTTTCGTCGTTTGCCTATAACGGGGGGCTCGTGCCGCTCGAGTGGGTCATCTCCCTCAATGAGGTCGCCCGCCGCGAGATGCGTCCCGATCTCACCGTATACATCGAGCTTTCTCCCGAGGAGGGGATGCGCCGCCTTGCCCGCCGCGGCAGGACGGAACGATACGAGTCGTTTGAGCGCCAGGCGGCCGTTCACGACAGGTATCTCGCGCTGTTTGAGCGGTTCCGGGATACGGAACGGATCGCGATCGTAAAGAGCGATGCCGACAAAGACGTCACGCAGGCAGCCATCCGCCGCGCCGTCGCGCCGCTGTTCGGGCTGTAAGGAGGGGGTATGCAGGATCATCTCATCGTGGGGGAAGTTTTGAAACCGCAGGGCATCCGCGGCGAACTCAAAGTGCGGCCGTTTACCGACCGTGCGGAAGATTTCCGCTTTTTTCGGTCGGTCATCCTCGGCGGGCAGGAATACCGCGTGCTCTCCGTGCGGACCGGCGACGGTATGGTCTACCTCGGCCTGCGCGGCGTCGCCGACCGCAATGCCGCCGAGCTTTTGCGCGGCAAACAGGTCCTCGTCGCGCGCGAGGAGGCGCCGGAACCCGAGGAGGGGAGCTATTACATCGTCGACCTTCTGGGCAGTACGGTGGCGACGCAGGAGGGAAAAGTCCTCGGCGTGCTCAAAGATATCCGCCAGGCCGCCACGGACGTATACACCATCGAGCGGGAGGGGAAGGAGATCTTGTTCCCCGCGGCAAAAGGGGTCATCCTCTCCGTCGACGTAAAGGCAGCCCGCATCGTCGTCGACGGCGCGCGCTTTGCCGAAGTGAGCGTGGAACAATGACGGAAGATCGCACAGGGGACGGGCATGTCCGCTGTGTCTGCGGCAAAAAATCGTATTTGCAAGGTCAATGGGCCGCCCATGTCTGCATGACGGGCGGAAAGGAATGGTTATGAAGATCACCGTACTGACGCTGTTCCCCGAGATGTTTACGGCACTCTCCGCGTCCATCCTCGGCAGGGCGCAGCGGGAAGGCAAGGTAGAATTTGAGATCGTGAATCTGCGCGATCATACGCAGGACAAGCATCTGAAATGCGACGATTATCCCTTTGGAGGCGGCGCGGGCATGGTCATGATGGCGCAGCCCATCGGCAGCGCCATCGAGGCGCTCGACCCCGAGCACAAGGCGCGCCGCATCTATCTTTCCCCCAAGGGCGAGGTCTTTCGCCAGCAGAAGGTCTTTGAGCTGGTGGAATACGAGCATATCATATTGCTGTGCGGGCATTACGAAGGGGTGGATCAGCGCGCCGTCGATCTGTTTATTGACGAGGAGCTCTCCATCGGCGATTACGTGCTGACGGGGGGCGAGCTCCCGGCCATGGTGGTCATGGACTGCGTGTCCCGTTATGTGGAGGGGGTGCTTTCCCCCGAATCGCTCGTGCAGGAGAGCTTTTCGGAAAACCTGCTGGAATATCCGCAGTATACGCGGCCGGTCGAATACCGCGGCCTGCGCGTTCCGGACGTGCTGCGCAGCGGCGATCATGCCAAGATCGACGCCTGGCGCCGGGAGCAGGCCCTTGAAACGACGCGCCGCAAGCGCCCGGATCTTCTCGGGGAGGAGGGAAAGTGAAAGTCATCCAATGGTATCCGGGGCACATGGCGCAGGCGATGCGCATGATGGAGGAGCAGCTTTCCCTCGTAGACGCCGTGATCTTCGTGCTCGATGCGCGCGCTCCCGCGTCGTCCTTCAATGCAAAACTGCGCACCATGGCGGGGGAGAAGCCCGTTTTGTACGTCCTGAACAAGTGCGATCTGTCCGATGCGTCGGCGTCCGCCTTTGTCTCCCGCATGCAGGAAGCGGGGCGGCGTGCGGTCTGCATCGCCGCAACGCAGCCCGCATCCCTTCGCCCGCTCACGCAGGCCATGATGCAGACGGCTTCTGCGGCGCTCGCGCGCGCGGCGCGCAAGGGCGTGGAGCGCCCCGTCCGTTTTCTCGTCGCGGGGGTGCCGAACACGGGCAAGAGCACGCTCATCAATCTTTTAAGCGGCGCAAAAAAGGCCGTCACGGGAGATAAGGCGGGCGTCACCCGCCAAAAACAGTGGGTAAAGTGCGGCAAATTTGAATTGCTGGATACGCCCGGCACCATGCCGCCTTCCTTTGCCGATCAGCGACTGGCGCGGCGGCTTGCCTACCTCGGCTGCATCAACGACGACATCTTGGAGCGGGATGAGATCGCGCTCGCGCTCCTCGAAGAACTGTGGGCGCGCTGCCCGCAGGGGCTTTCCGCGCGGTACGGCATCGAGGGCGGCACGCCGCTTGCAATGCTCGAACGCCTGTGCGTGCGCCGCGGGTTTTTGCTCCGCGGGGGAGAGTTTGACTACGAACGGGGCGCAAACGCGCTCATCGATGATTTCCGCAAAGGGCGCATCGCGGCGCTTTGCCTCGACGATCTTTCCGATGCGGAGGAGGCAGGGCTGATCTGATGGATACGCCTTTGCTCGAACGGGAATACTCAGCTCGCGGCTTTTCTGCCGTGGCGGGCGTGGACGAGGTGGGGCGCGGCCCTTTGGCGGGGCCCGTCGTCTGCGCGGCGGTCATTCTTCCGCTGGAAGAGGCGGCACGCATCGCGGGCATCGACGACAGCAAGCGCCTTTCTCCCAAAAAGCGGGAGGCGCTCGCCCTGCGCATCCGGGAGACCGCCCGCGCGTTTGCCGTTTCCGAAGTGTCCGAGGCGGCGATCGACGAGATGAATATCCTGCAGGCGACGCGCCTGGGGATGAAACGCGCGATCGAATCGCTCGCAGTTCCCGCGGACATGGTGCTTTGCGACGGCAACATGACGCTGGATATTTCCTGTCCGCAGCGGAGCATCGTCAAGGGCGATGCGCTCGTCTATTCCATCGGCGCGGCGAGCATCCTCGCCAAGACCTACCGCGACGCGCTCATGCGGAAGTTCGCGGAGCAATATCCGGGGTACGGGTTCGAGCGCAACATGGGATACGGCACGGCGGAACACATCCGTGCCATCCGGGAGAGGGGGATATGTCCGATCCATCGAAAGACCTTCGTAAAAAAATTCTGGGACGGCGGGGGGAAGACGCCGCCTGCAAGTACCTGAAAAAGCACGGGTACAAGATCGTCAAACGCAACTATAAGACGCCCGTCGGCGAGGCGGATATCATCGCTTACAAAGGGGGCGTGTATGCGTTTGTCGAAGTGAAGGCGCGCGCGGGCGATGCCTTCGGGCTGCCCTCGGAGGCGGTCACGCGGGAAAAGCAGCGGCGATATCATGCCATCGCGGCGTTCTTCTGCCTTTCCAAAGGGGAGGAGCTTCCCGTCCGCTTCGACGTCGCTTCCGTGCTGGAAGGGGATGTGGAATACATCGAAAACGCATATCTGTAAAGGCGGCGCGGACGAACGCGCCGCAGGTTTTTCGGCAGTTTTTCGGGGGGAGGGGTTGCACGATCCCCCCGTCTGTGCTATAATAGAGACGTAACATCGGAACGGGCGCTTTCATCGGCGCCCGCGGCAAGTCAGCGAACGCAAAGCAGCACGCAATGGCAAGGAGAATTATGGCGTCATCCAAACTCAAAAACGTATTGAAAGACAAGATCGCGCTCGAGGTCCGCTTCCCCGCATACGTCGGATATGCCGACTTTTTCTGCAGGACGCCCGTATCCGTGCAGGTCAAAAACGGATACGTGGAGAATCTTTCCGTCACGGTGACGGCACAGAATGAAGACGGGCTCATCGTTCCGTACGAGACGACCGCGGAGGTCCCCTTTGAAAGTTCGGTGGAGCTCTCCGCCGACGGTATCTTTTCCCCGCTCTTCCTCGCGGAAAACGACGAACTCAAGCCGTGCACGGTGACGTTCACCGCGCGCGCGGAGGGGCTTGACCTCTTCCGTACGAGCGTGGAGACGACGGTGCTGCCCTTTGATTGGTGGGCGGGCACGGAGAGCAACTGCGAGCGGCTCGCCTCTTTCGTCCGCCCCAAGCTCGCCGATTGCCAGCGCATCCTTGCGGATGCGGGGCAGTTCCTCAAAAAATGGAAGATGCCGTCCGAACTTCTCGGCTATTCCGGCACGGATAAAAACACGGTCCGCGGCATCATCGCCGCCGTGTTCTCCGCCATCCGCAGTCAGTCGGTGGAGCGCGCGGAGGAAGCGGATCTTTCCGTGCCCGTCTGCGCGGCGCGCGAAGGTTCGCTGCTCAAAGACAAGCAGGCGACCGCCCTGCAGCTCGGCCTCTTTGCGGCGGCTTGCCTGGAGGCGGCGCGCCTGCATCCCGTCATTGCCGTCGGCAGGAATGCCGTGGCGGTCGGCGCCTGGCTGTACGACAGCTGTTTCCTCGATACCGTCACCGACGATGAGGAGATCGTCGGCAAATACATTTCGGAGGGCATCAACAATTTAAGTTTCTTTGACGTGGACGATCTATTCGCGGGCAAAAACTACGCCTTTACGCCTTCCGAGTCGCACTTCCGCCAAAAGCTCGGCGCACATCATTTCGAGGCGTTCGTCGACGTGCGCCGCTGCCGCATCGCTTCCGTTTTGCCGCTGCCGCTCCGCGGGCGGGGCCTGAAGGGGTACGAACTCATCCGCGAGCAGGATATGTCCGCGGACAACGCGCCCGCGCCGCTTCCCGTGCTGCGCAAACTCAATCTGGAAGGCAAGCAGCCCAAAAACAAGCAGTGGGAACGGCGTCTGCTCGACCTTACCACCAAGAACGCGCTGCTGAATTTTTCAGGCAGGAACGCCATCCATTTTTATGCCAAGAACGGCGATGCGATCCTTTCCATGCTCGATGACGGCAAGAGCTTCCGGCTCAAAGCCGTCCCGTCCGAGGAGGCGGAGCTTCCCTTCGGCGACAAGAGTTATCTCGCCCGCCTGCGCGAACTTATGGAGCTGGAGGAGGGGAAGGGTATCGTGCGCGTGTTCGGCGATACCAAGACGCTGAACGAGACGGCGCTGCGCCTCGCCCGCAGGAACAAGGACGCCGATGAAGAATCGGGCGCCAAGATCTTGTACCTCGTGTGCGGATTTCTGAAGTACGTCTGCAAGGAAGACGGGCAGAGCAAGTACGCGCCGCTCGTCCTCGTACCCGTCGGGCTCACCCGTTCCAAGGGCAACGAAGATTTTGCCGTGGAGGCGACGGAAGGGGAGTTTTTCGTCAATTCCACGCTGCTCGAATATCTCAAACAGGAGTTCAACATCGACGTGCGCGGCCTGGGCGGCGACATTTCCGCCCTTAAGATCTCCGAGATCGCGGCCATGGTCCGCGCCGAGACTTCCAACATGAAGGGCTGGGAGGTGGTGGAGGACATTTACGTTTCCACCTTCTCCTTCCAGCGGTACCTCATGTGGAACGATATCCGCCGCTCCTTTGACGCCTTGAAGCAGAACGCCATCGTCTCCGCGCTGCTGGAGAACCGCACCGAGCGTTCGGCGGACGTGCGCACGGAGGAGGACGAAGGCGACCCCGTGGATACGCTGACGCCGCTCCCTGCGGACAGCTCGCAGTATTCCGCCATCGCGCTTTCCCAGACGGGCGCCAGCTTCGTGCTGCACGGCCCTCCCGGGACGGGCAAGAGCCAGACCATCACCAACATCATCGCCAACGCTCTCCATGACGGCAAGCGCGTCCTGTTCGTCGCGGAAAAGAAGGCGGCGCTCGACGTCGTCAAGAAGCGCCTCGACGCCATCGGCATCGGCGAATTCTGCCTGGAGCTGCATTCCAACAAGGCGAACAAGGCGGACGTTCTGCACCGCCTCGAGGAAACGCTCTCCCTGCAGCCGGATGAGGAGGAAGGGGGCTTTGAATCGCGCGCCCGCGAACTTGTCGCCCTGCGCGAAGAACTGCGGGCGCCCATGCAGGCGCTGCACAAAAAGCGCCGCCTCGGCATTTCCGTCTATCAGGCCATCCTGTACTATCTGCAGAACAAATCGGCGCCCGATATCCTCGACATCGAGAGTTCTTTCTACGATTCTCTGACCGAGAAGAAGCTCGCCGAATGCAAGAGCATGATCCTGACCGCGGCTGCCGCCGCCAAGGAATGCGGGGGCGTGTTCAATTCCCCCTTCGACAACGTCAATCTGACCGAATACTCGCAGGCGCTCCGCGATACGCTGTATTGTTCCTGCGAGGTCGTCATGACGGAGATCAAGCACCTCAAGGCATACCTTGCCCTGCTGCTGGAATTCTACCGCCAGAAGGTGAGCAAACTCACGCAGAAAAAACTCGACCTCATTTGCAGGATCGCGCGCAACCTCGCCTCCGGCATGTACGATAAGTACTTCAAAAACGTGGACGAAGGGGAGTTCTTCCTGTTCTATAACGCTAACAAGCGCCTTGACGACCGCCTCGCCTACTATTTCAAACACTTTAAGGCGCTGGTCGATTTCGGGCGGGATATGCCGGAGGTCAGGCGCTTCTGCGAGACGGGTGGCGATTACCGGCTCAACAAGGCGGTCATGTCCGCGGTCAAAAAGCTCTCCCGCGCGGCGCTGCACAAGCTGGACGAGGAAGACGTCCCCAAATTCCTGCAGACGGCGGTGGAGATCGACAGCGCCATGGAGCGCATCGTCAAAAATACGCCGCTTTCCAAAAGCTTCACCGACCGCGGCGGCGAGATCGTGTTCAAAAAACGCGCCGAACTTCTTGCCGACCTTTCGGAGCTGCACAAGATGTGCGCGGTCGTCTTCATGGAGTACAATCCGGACTCCTTCAACGGCATGTGCGTGCGCGCTGCCAACGGCTATACCATGCCCGTATTGAACGGGTATGTCCGCGCTTACGAGAGTTTCTCGGGTGCGCAGGAGAATTTCTTGACCGTCACGCGCGCCGACCGCAGCAAAGTGCACGATGAAGACGTCCTCGATTATTATTTTTCCAAGGCCGGCGCGCTGCTCGACAACATCGACATGCTTCCCAACTGGTGCATGTACAAAAAGACGGCGGAAGATCTCGCCAAGGCGGGGCTCAACTTTATTTCCGCCGCCCTCGAGAGCGGAAGGCTGAGCGGCGAAAACATCCTTTCCGGGTTCGAGAAGAACGTCTATAAGAATTTCCTTGAGATCAACATCCCCGCCGATCCTTGTCTCTCCGGCATGACGGTGGGAACGCTCGAAGATACCATTGAGAAATTCCGCCTCGGCTGGGAGGAATTTGCAAAGCTCAGCCGTGCGCGCATCCGCGCCAAGCTCATCGCGGGGCTTCCCGGGCGGGACGACTCGCTCAGCCTGGAAGTGGCGGCGTTCACCCGCCTCGCCAAGAGCAACCTGCGCGGCACGGGCCTGCGCGCCATGTTCGAGGAGATCCCCGAACTCATGAAGCGCATCGCGCCCTGCATGCTCATGAGCCCCATTACCGTGGCACAGTATCTGCAGCCCGTTGCCGATCAGTTCGACCTCGTCATCTTCGACGAGGCATCGCAGATGACGACGGCGGAAGCGGTCGGCTCCATTGCCCGCGCCAAGGCGGCGATCGTCGTAGGCGACCCCAAGCAGCTCCCGCCCACGACCTTCTTCCACACCACGTATGTGGATGAGGAGAACCTTGAAAACGAAGACCTTGAGAGCATCCTCGACGACTGCCTTGCCTTAGGGCTTCCCGAACGCCATCTCCTGTGGCATTACCGCAGCAAGCACGAGAGCCTCATCGCCTTCTCCAACAGCATGTATTACGACAACAAGCTGTGCACCTTCCCTTCGCCGGATGCGCTCGAAAGCCGCGTCAGGCTTATCCAGGTGGACGGCACGTACGACAGGGGCTTTACCAAGCGCAACCGCAAGGAGGCGGAAGCGCTGGTCGCAGAGGTGGTGCGCCGGCTGTCCGACCCCGTCCTTTCCCGCTCGAGCATGGGCATCGTCACATTTTCCAATGCACAGCGCGAGGACATCGAACGGCTGCTTTCCAAGGAGATCGCGGCAAAGCGCCTGGACGGCGTGGCTTACGACCGCGAGGAGCCGCTCTTCGTCAAGAACCTCGAGAACGTGCAGGGCGACGAGCGCGACGTCATCTTTTTCTCCGTTTGTTACGGGCCTGACCGCACGGGGCGCGTTTCGCTCAACTTCGGGCCGCTCAACCAGGCGGGCGGCTGGCGCCGCCTCAACGTCGCCGTATCGCGTGCGCGCGAGGAGATGCTCATCTTCTCCACCATGACTTCGGGTATGATCGACCTCGCCAAGACGTCTTCCAAGGGCGTGGCGGGCCTCAAAGCGTTCCTGGAGTTTGCCGAAAAAGGCCGCACGACGCTCGCCGTCAACTCCGCGTTCGTCAAGGGCGGTGCGGGCATCGGCAAGTTTATCGCAAAGGAGCTTGCCGCCTGCGGGTACGACTGCCGCTGCGACGTGGGGGCGTCCGATTTCAAGATCGACGTCGCCGTCGTCGACCCCAGGAACAAGCACAAATTCGTACTTGCGGTCATCTGCGACGGCAACAACAAGTTTTCCGTCAAGGACCGCAACGTGCTGCAGATCCAGACGCTCAAACGCGGTAACTGGAACGTCATGCGCGTCTATTCCGTCAATTATTACAACAATCCCAAGCGCGAGATCAAACGCATCAAGGATATGCTCGACCGCATCACGGGGGCGGACAAGAAGGCGGGCGCATGGCTCACCAAGTACCGCCGTCCCTACCGCGCCGTCAAGCAGACGGGGGCGGAGAACGCCAATTTCGTCACGGGCGGCGAGAATGACGCCGCGATCATGGCGCGCCTCAAAGAGATCGTCGCCGCGGAAGAGCCCATTTCCCGCGAGTTTCTCAAAAAGCGGTGCCTTGCCACGTTCGGCATCATTAAGAGCGGCAGCAAAGTCGATCAGCGCCTGGATGCGCTCATCGATGCCTGCGCGTTCCGCCGCGACCGCGCGCTCGGCAGCGACTATTTCTACAAGACCGACAAGGCGATCCTGCGCGATACCTTCCGCGTGGAGAACCTGCCCGCGCTTCGCAAGACGGAGGAGGATTTTACGCCGTACGAGATGATCGCGTTCATCAAGGGCGCGCTCGAGGACCGCGTCGCCCTCTATATGGACGAGGTCATGACGCTCATCGGCAGCACGTTCCACGTCGTCCGCCCGAGCGAGCGCTTTACGACCTTCGTGCGCGACTGCGTCGCGCTCGGCGAAGCCAAGGGCATGTTCGTCCGCTCGGTATCCGACAGGATCTCCCTCGCATGAACATGCGCGGCGAGACCCGCCGCATCAATCCCCGCCCGCTGCTGTTTGCGGCGGCGGGGCTCATATTTGGGATCTTTCTCTATTGCAGGGTAAGATTCGCGTATCTGCGCGCAATGGATTTTGTCTTTTGCGCGCTTTTCTGTGCGTTTTTCGTGAAGCGCATGCGCGATCTGCGCGTGCTCGCCGCAACCGTCCTCCTGTTCGCTTTCTTTGCAGGCGCGGGCGCCCTGTGCATGCACGGCGCGGCGGAGCGCTTTCTTTCCGGGAAAGCGGAAGGGGAGTACGAGGTGGAAGGTACGGTCGTATCCGCCGTCTATCGGGAGGAGGCGGTCACGGTCACCCTGGAAGGGCTGGTCTTTGACGGGGAAGGCGTTTCCGGCAGGCTGCAGGCGACGCTCGCTTCCGAGGACGTGCGCGTCGGCGATATCGTCGGGTTTTGCGCCAACGTCAGGCGCTACGGAGAGGAGGATCTCGTCAACGGACAGACGTATTACCTCGTCGAGGACGTCCGCTACCGCGCTTCTCCCGCGGAGTTTGCGATCACGGGCAGGGCGGCGTCGCCGTTTCTTTCGCTCAACGCCGCGATCTACGATTGCCTGCAGGGCGGCATGACGGGGGAGGAGGCGGACGTCGCCTATGCCCTGCTCACGGGCAGCAGCGGGAATTTGGACGGCGATTTCAGCGATGCGGTGCGCCGCGGCGGCATCGCGCATATTTTTGCCGTCTCGGGTCTGCACATCGGCATTCTCTTTTCCGCCGTTTACCTGCTCGGCCGCCCGCTCGGCAGATGGCGGCTGCTCCCCGCCGCGCTCGTCGCCGTCTTTTATTCGGGTCTGTGCGCCTTTACCGTGTCCTCGGTGCGCGCCGTCGTCATGTGCGTGGCGGGCGGGGCGCTGCGCACGTTCGGGCAAAAGCGCGACTTTCCGGAGAGCATTTCCCTCGCCGCGCTCTGCGTTCTGCTGATCTCGCCGGCGGAGTGGCTCTCGGCGGGATTCCGCCTTTCATTCGGGGCATGCCTGGGCCTTGCGCTCTTTTCCGGCAGTTTTTCGCGCTTGTTTGCCCGTCTCCGCTTCCCCAAATTCCTCGGCGATTACCTGGGTTCCTGCGCCGGCGTGCAGCTGGTCACCTTTCCCATCCTCATGGAGAGTTTCGGCTACTGGTCGCTGTGGGGGAATCTTCTCAACTTCATCGTCATCCCGGCGCTCACGTTTTTGTTTCTGGGCCTCATCCTGTGTACGCTGTTTGCGCTTTTGCTCCCGTTTTGGGCGGCGTTTTTCCTCGCTTTCCCGCAGAGCATGCTTTCGCTGTTGATGTTTGTCTTCGCCTACGCCGATTTTTCCGCCGTGCTCACGGGCTTTTCTCTGGGCGCCGGCGGGACGGTGTGGCTTGTCGCCTGTTTCTTTCTCTCCGAACGCTTTCGCCTGTCCGCCCGCGGCCGCGCCGTGCTCGGCGTCTGGTGTGCGCTTCTCATCGCGGCCTGCGCCGTGGCGGAAAACGTCGTCTTTTTCGGCTGCCGCGTGAACGTGTATGCGGACGGCGACGCCACGGCGGTCCTGCTGCGCACGCCCCGGACGCGCGTGCTGATCCTCGACGGCGAGCTGAGCCTGCGGCAGGCGGAAGATCTGCGCATGCGCACGTACGGCGGTCCGCTCGATGCCGCGGTGGTGCTCGGCGAGGGGGAAGGGGGGATCCATACGGCGGCGTTCCTCGGCGCGGATGCGGTCTATGCGCGCGATCCCGTGGAGACGGGGCTAAGGGAAACGCCGCTCGTCTTTGCCCGCAGCTTTTCGGTCGGCGGCATCGACTTTCGCTACGAATCCGCCGACCGGCTGGTATTTTGGACGGAAGGGGTCGCGGTGGAGTGCTGTTTCGACGGCGAAGCGGCGCTTGCGGCCGATTTTTCGCTTGCCGAAGGCTGCGGCAGCTTGATTTTTTATCTGTATAATGGTATAATCAAGGTGCTATGAAGTTCCTCGAATTCGGCAAAAAAATCAAGGAAGGCATCCCGCGCATCTGCCTTGCGGAGGGGGAGGAAGCGTATTTCCGCGAGCGCGTCGCGGAGACGCTGCGCACGCTCTGCGTGCAGAATCCCTCCCTCAACGATGCGCGCTTCGAAGGGGAGCGCCTCAAGGGCGATCAGCTTGCCGCCTTCCGCGACAGCCTGTATACGCTGCCCTTCCTCAGCGAATACCGCTTGGTGCGGATATACGGCTTTTATCCCACCGAGCGCGAATTTGCGCGCTTTCTGAAGGGGTATTTCGAGGAACCGTGCCCCTCCACGGTGCTGCTCATCCTCAACGAAAAAAAGACGTCCGGCGCGGATCTGAAAAAGAAGCCGAACGTCCTCTATGTGGATTGCGGCAGGGAGAGCGACGAGATCGTGGGGAAATGGCTGAACGGCATGCTGCGCCGCAGCGGGCTGGAACCGCAGCGGGACGCTGTCACGCGCATGGTGCGCTATTGTTCCAACGACTGCGCGCGCCTCTCCCGCGAGATCGAAAAGCTCGCCTTGCTGCTCGGCAAGGGGGGCAAGGTCACGCCCGAAGTGGTCGAGGCGTGCATCAGCAAGGACATAGAATACAAAGTCTACGAGCTCACGCAGGCGGCGGCGCGCCGTTCCTATGCGGCGTTCATCGAGATTTTGCACGAGCTGTTCCGCAAGGGATACGATGAAAACGCGGCGCTATCTTCGCTTACGGCGCATTTCCGCGTGCTCTGCGAGGTCACGTCCATGTCCGGGAGCGACGCCGCCGTCGCCTCGGCGCTGGGCATCCGCCCGTATGCGGTGCAGAAGGACCGCGAACAGGCGGCGCGGCTGGGCAGGGAACGCGTGCGGGCGTATTTTCAGGGGCTGTACGCGCTCTCCTGCGGGGCGAGAAGCGGCCGCTATACCAAGGAGGGGGCGCTTTTTGCGGCGATCGCAAAAATATTTTTTGCCTGAGGCAAAATAATTGAAAAATGCGGAGCAAAATCTTTGCATTTTTCCTGCATCATCGTTTATAATATTCATATCCAAAAGAAAGGAAGGGCCGTATGGTTTTCAATCTGTTTGCCGTCGGGGCGGCGGATGCCTGGCAGAGGATCGCTTCGTTTTTCACAGACTTCCAATGGGTCTTCATCCTGGAAGGCATCCTGATCTTTCTGCTCATCTACCTTGTCTTCAAGGTCCTCTATGAGAACGGCGCCAAAAGATTCATCATCGCATATCTCGGCATCATCGTCATCATGGGTGTCATCACGCTCTTTTCCGAGCACGAGAACGCCGACATGTACTTTATCATCGTCTTTTTGCTGCTGTCGATGTTTTTCCTGCTGCTCTTCGGCGTGGAGATCAAGCGCAGCATCTGGAAGGCGAACCGGGCGGCGGGGCTGCCCGCCGAGCGCAAGACGCCCGCGGCGCGTCTGAGCGTGCACGCGGAAGAATGCATTTCCGGGATCGTCAAGGCGGTGCAGAACCTCTCCAAGAGCGATACGGGTGCGCTCATCGTCCTCTCCAACGGGAATCTGCCCAAGGAGATCCTGGAGAGCGGCGTCACGCTGAACGCCACCATCTCGTCGCAGCTCATTGAAGGCATCTTTATCCCCAAAGCGCCCTTGCATGACGGCGCCATGATCATTTACGGCGATACCATCCAGGCGGCGGGATGCTTCCTGCCCCTTACGCAGAAGGATTATCCCAAGGACTTCGGCACCCGCCACCGCGCGGGGATCGGCGTCACGGAGGTCGCAGACGTCATGACGGTCATCGTCTCCGAGGAAACGGGCATCGTGTCCGTGGTCAAGCGCGGCGTCATTACCCGCTATGTCGATTCGGACAGCCTGCGCAAGTTCCTGCGGGAATATTATTGGAAGGAATTCAACCCCGAAGCCAAGCGCCAGGGGTAATGCGGCACGATTTGCACGGGGCAGGCGCCTGCGGGCGCCTGCCCCGTGCGTTGATGCAGTGAGGAACGCACGTTATGAAGCATTGTATACGCATCCCGAGGATCCTGCTCCCGCGCAAGGACGAACGGCACTGGGCGGTCATCGCCTGCGACCAGTATACGTCTGACCGCGCCTATTGGGAGAACGTCGCGCGCGAGGTGGGGGACCGCCCCTCCGCGCTGCACTTTATCCTGCCGGAAGTTTATCTCGGCGAGGAGGACGAGGAGCGCATTTCCGCCATACATGAAGCGATGTATGCGGCGCAGATCGACGACGTGATGTATAAACTTGACCGCGGCGCCGTGCTCACCGCGCGCACCGTGTCCGGCGGGGTCCGCTACGGGCTGATCGCGGCGCTCGACCTGGAAGATTATACATACGAGGAAGGGGCGCGTTCGCTCATCCGCTCCTCGGAGCGCGTTTTGCCCGAACGTCTGCCCGCGCGCATCGCGCTTCGCCGCGGCGCCGTGCTGGAATTTCCGCACGCCATGGTCTTTTACAAAGACAAGCGTTCGCGCATCGTGCGCTCCCTTTTGAACGAGGATCTCGAACGGCTTTACAGCTTTGACCTGATGGCGGGCGGCGGGCGGCTCGAGGGCTGGTTTGTGCCCGATTATCTCGCGGAAGGCGCGGTGCAGCAGATGTATACGCTGGGCGAGCCCTGCTTTGCGGTCGCCGACGGCAATCATTCCGTGGCGGCGGCAAAGGCATATTGGGAGGAGATCAAACCCGCGCTTTCGGAGCGGGAACGGCTGACCCATCCCGCGCGCTTTTTCCTCGCCGAACTCGTCAACCTTTACGATCCGTCCATCGTCTTTCATCCCATCCACCGCCTCGTCACGGGCGTGGATCCCGCGGCATTCTGCGACTTTTTCTCGCGGGAGATCAAGTGCGCGCGGGAGGGGAACGTGCTCATCCCCGCTCTGCGCGGCGGCAGGGACGCCGTCGAGCGCACGGATGCGCTCATCGCGCGGTTTTTACAGGCAAATACGGGCAGCGTCGATTATATCCACGGCGACGCGCAGCTGCGCGCGCTGGCGGAACGAGAGGGCAGCGCCGGCGTTCTGCTTCGCGCCATGGACAAGGACGATTTCTTTTCCCAGATCAAGGGCGGGAAGAATTTGCCCAAAAAGACGTTCTCCGTGGGCGAGGGCAGCGAGAAGCGATATTATCTGGAAGGCAGGGAGATAAGCTATGATTAAAGTATGCAAGTTCGGCGGCACGTCCATGGCGGACGGGAACATGATGAAGCGGGTCGCGGCGATCGTGAATGCCGACAAGGCGCGCCGCTACGTCGTCGTTTCCGCGCCGGGCAAGCGGTTCAGCGGCGATACCAAGATCACGGATCTTCTCTACCGCTGTTACGACGAGGTGATGCAGACGGGAAGCTGCGGCGAAGCGTACGGCAAGATCTGCGCCCGCTTCCTCGGCATCGCCGCGGAGCTCGGCATCCGGACCGACCTTGCCGATATCCTCGACCAGACCAAGGCGGACATCGAGCGGGAGAAGAGCGCCGATTTTACGGCATCCCGCGGCGAGTATCTTTCCGCCCGCGTCATGGCGGAATTGCTCGGCTTTCCCTTCATCGACGCGCGTGAGGTCATCAAGTTCCGCCCGGATGGGCAGCTGGATGCCGACCGCAGCTACGGGCTGCTTTACGCGGCGCTCAAGGGCAAACCGCACGCCGTGGTCAGCGGCTATTACGGCGAGGACGCGGCGGGAAGGGTCAAGACCTTTTCGCGCGGCGGGAGCGACATCTCGGGCGCCATCGTGGCGCGCGCGGTCATGGCGGACGTGTATGAAAATTGGACGGACGTCAGCGGCTTCCTTGCCTGCGATCCGCACATCGTGGAAAATCCCGCCGAGATCCGCTCCATGTCCTATAAGGAACTGCGCGAGCTCTCGTACATGGGCGCCAACGTGCTGCACAGCGAATCGATCTTTCCCGTGCGCAGCGCCGATATCCCCATCCGCATCAAAAATACCTTCCGCCCCGAGGACGAGGGGACGCTCATTTTGCCGACCAAGAAGTACCGCTACAGCGGCAGGACGGTCACGGGGATCGCGGGCAAGCAGAATTTCACCGTCATTTTCATCGAAAAATCTCTGATGAACGCCGAGATCGGCTTCACGCGGAAGGTGCTGTCCGTCCTGGAAAAGCACGGCATTTCGTTTGAACATATTCCTTCCGGGATCGATACCATGTCCCTCGTCATCGACCGAGACCAGCTCAAGGACGGCGCGCTCGAGGAGGTTTTGCGGGAGATCGACGAGGCGGTTTCGCCCGACGATCTGCATACCTTCAACGACATCGCGCTCATCGCCACCGTGGGGCACGGCATGAGCCGCAGCGTCGGCACCAGCGCCAAGCTGTTCGACGCCATCGCCCGCGCGGGCATCAACGTGCGCATGATCGACCAGGGTTCTTCCGAGCTCAACATCATCGTCGGCGTGGACAACGAAAATTACGAGCGCGCCATCGCCGCCATCTACGACGAGTTTTTCCGCCGCGAAGAAAACGCGTTCGGTCTTTAAATCAAAAGCCCGCCCCTTCAAAGGGGCGGGCTTTGCTCTCACCGCAAAAAAACGGGAACGGCATCCGCCGTTCCCGTTTTGTTTCCGTGTTCCGTTACTCCGCCTTGAAGGGGAGAAGAGCGGCTACTCTCGCGCGCTTGATGGCGCTTGCAAGCTCTCTCTGGTGCTTTGCGCACGTGCCGCTCATTCTGCGGGGCAGGATCTTGCCGCCTTCGGTAATGAACTTTCTCAGGCGTGCGGTATCCTTGTAATCGATGACCTCGATCTTCTCCTGGCAGAACAGGCAGACTTTTTTATAAGATTGCTTCTTGTAGCTCTTTCTTACGGGTTTTTCTTTCTCTTCCATGATGATCTCCTTTCCCTTCCCGGTTTAGAAGGGGATATCTCCGTCGTCGTCGAACGACTGCAGGGTAGGTTTTTTCTTTGCGGGCTGAGCGCCTGCCGCAGGTGCGTCGTAGAAGCCGTCGTCTGCGTTCGCCGCCGACTTCGAAGTCAGAAATTCGATGTCCTGGGCGATGATATCCACCGCGGTGCGCTTGATGCCCTGGTTGTCCTCGTACGTGCGCATCTGGATGCTGCCGACGACGGCGACCTTATGGCCTTTTTTCGTGTAGCGGGCAATGGTATCCGCGAGGCCGCGCCATGCGGTCACGTTAAAGAAATCCGCCTGCCGTTCCCCGTCCGCGGACGCATAGTTGCGGTTGACCGCGATGGAGAAGTGGCACACGCTGACGCCCGCGCTCGTCTCGGAATGTTCCGGATCGCGGGTCAAGTTCCCGATCAAAAAAACCTTGTTCATAGCTTCCTCACTTTGTCTGCACTTTCGTGATCATACGGCGCAGGACATCGCCCGAGATCCCCGCGATGCGGTCAAGTTCCGCAACCACGGCGCCGTCAGCTTCGAACGTCATCAAGACGAAAAACGCGTCCGTCTTGTAATTGATGGGATACGCCGTCTTTTTCACACCCCATTTATCGGTGTTTTCGACGGTGCCGCCCATGGAAGTCACGATGTCCGCGTACTTTTTGATTTCCGCTTCTCTCGCTTCCTCGCTCATCTCGCTGTTCAGCAAATAGAGCATCTCATACTTTGCCATGTTATTTCACCTCCCGGTCTGATTCGGCATGTCTTTTCGGCATGCAAGGTTTGTCGGCACGGTTTCCGTGCTGTCCTCTATTATATCCCATTTTCCCCGTGAAGTCAACGCATTTTTCTCCCGGAAGAGGGGAAAATCTGTGTTTTTGCGCAAAAAAACCCCGTCCGTGCGGACGGGGCATTCGTTCAGGGTTCGGTGGGGACCTGCCCGAGAAGATATTCCACAAACTCGGTGAACTGACGGATGTTGAATTGATCGAGGTCGGTATACAGCTTGCCGTCAAGCATATAATTGAGGCGGGAGATGTCGAGGGACGGATCGTCCGTGAGCAATCCGTTGCAGTACATTTCCTGCAGCGTGAGATTGCTGACCTGCTCGGGAATGTCCTCAAGGGCGTCGGAGATCCCCATGACGGACGTTGCTCCCTTTGCGCCGTCTTCGCCGACGATGAGCATCCATGCGCCCGCGACGAAGCGGGTGACGGGCTCGCCCTCCTGCGTGAAGAAGCTTACGGTCACGTCGTCTTCCCCGTACACTTCCGGTGCGATGCCTTCGGGCGAGAGCGCCGTCGGGTCGTAATAGCGCCGCAGCGTTTCCGCCGATTCGGTCACGTAATAGGCGTCCGCTTCCCCGTCGTAGGCGACCGTGACGTCCGCGGGGACCGCAGCCTGGGTATCCGAGTAAAGATAGGCGACGACGGTAAGTTCAAGGTCGATGCGCTCGCCGCCGATCTCAACGTAATCGGCGTAAGGGTCCGTCTTGACGATCTCGTACCGCTCTCCGCCCGTCACGTAATAGTCTTTTCCGCCTTCGGTGACGACGTCCGCGCCGTCCGGAAGGGGATCGAGCGTGCCCGTCTCGTAGTTGACGATGCGGTATTCCTTTACGGCGTCGACGGGGCGCTGCCATCTGTAGATGTTTGCGGTGACCCCTTCGAGGAGCTTCCAGCCCCCCTGTTCCGTTATCAGGAACGTGCCCGTCACGACCTGCGTCCCCGCCGCGGTCTTGTAGACGGTCTGCACGCGTTCGGGATCGAGCAGTTTGTCGCTTTCGACGGGTTTTCCCGCGCCGCGCGCGGCCTCATAGTCGGCGGTCGCGGCATAGCTGAAATATTCTTCGCCGAAGATGGTTTCCAGCGAGATGGCGTTTACGTCGTCCGAAAGCGTCTGGATGGTGCTGTTACCGAGGTGCTTTAAGAGCTTGTTTTTCTGCAGTTCGTCCTCGCCGATGATCTCGCTGAGGGTGAGCATGTCGCTGCGTTCGCTGAGTTCGCCCAGCGTCGTGTCCTGCAGGGCGAGGAGAAAGTTGGAGGAATTGCCTTCCTCGATCTCGAGGACGTCGCCGAGGCGGAGCGAATCGATCTTTTCCTGATCGGAAAGTTCGCCGAGCCGCCAGTCGCCGATCGTCTGCATGAGCGTGGAGGAGTCGTCGCCGAGGTCAAGCACCTGGCTGAGGCGAAGGCGGTCGATGCGCGCCTGCTGTTTGAGGTCGCCGAGCTCCCAGGAGGAGATGGCGTGCATGAGGGAGGAGGAAGCGTCTTCCGTATCGAACACGTCGCCGATCTTCAGCGATTCGACCTTTTCTTCGTCTTTGAGGTCGTTGACCTTCCAGTCGGCGATGGCCTGCATGAAGGCGGAGTCCTCGCTGCCCTCGCTCGTGTCGATGCCGACGAGATCGCGGATGGCCGCCCCGCCGATGAGGTCGGAGTCCTCTTCCGTGAGCGAGGAAATGGAGCGCTTTTCGTAGGGTTTTCCCGTGGCGGGATCGTCGAGCATCTGTACGCGGTCGGGCGTGCCGTCGCCGTCGTCGTCTGCAAGGATATATTGTTCCCCTTCGCTGCCGTAGGCGAGATAGCGCAGGGCGGGTTCGCTCGCCGCGGTGACGGAGAGCGCCGTTTCCACTTTGACGTTGTCGATGACGCCCGTCGCATCGTCCATGAGCGTGCCGACGGTGACGGGATAGGCGATCTTGCCCTCCTCGGCGGGGGCGTCGACGGGGACGATCTCGCCGTCTTCAACGGTGTAGTTGGTGCCTTCCTCGCCGTAACAGATGGCGATGGTGAGGGGATCGCTTTCCGCCGTCACGTCCAGCATGGTGCCGAGTTCCATCCCTTCCAGGATGCCGTTGGCGTCTTCGGTGAGATCGCCTACGGTGGTGGGGGCCTTATCGCCGCGCATCCGGATGGTCTGCGTGCCGTCCGCCGCGGTCACGATGTCGTAATCGACGCCTTCCTTGCCGTAGCAGAGGGCGAGCATGAGTGCGGAATCGTCGGGGCCGACGCCGAGCATGCCGCCGAGCTGCGCCTTGGCGACGACGTCGTCCTGGAAGTATGCCCCGAGTTCGGAGAAATCGGTCTCCATAAGTCGATTGACGTTGAGGTCGATGCCGAAGTCGGCGAGGTTATCGTTGGCGATGTTCAGCTGTTCCTTGAGGATGGGCGTGAATTTGCCGATCGCCGCAAGGTTGGTGAATTGGGTATTGCTCACCTCGTCCCAGAGGTCGAGGAGCGTCATGTCCGCGTAATCGGCTTCGATGTACTTCTCATAATCGACTTTGAGCGCGCCGAGCACGTCTTTGAGCGAGAATTTGGTGGCGGCGAAGTATCCGACGCCTGCCACCGCGCCCACGGTGAAGAGAATGCCGAGCAAAAAGGCGAGGAGCACCGCAAACACGTTCCAGAAGAAGCTGCGGCGCACGTATTTGATCTTGACGCCGCCCTGTGCTGCGGCCTGCCCTGCGGGGCGTTTTTGTGTCTGTTTCTTTGCTGCCATGGTTCACCTCTCTTTACGGCCTGCGGATGACGGTGAAGCGGCACCGCCCGCAGATCTCGTACTCACCCGCTTCGGATACGAGGAGGATATCCCCCTCCGAGAAGGGGAATTCGCCCCGTGCCCACTTGATATGTCCGCTCCCTTCCCGGATGCGGACGAAATCGCGCCCGTTCGTCTCCAGCTTGAACCGCCCGCCGCTCACGACGGAAAACCCGTCCGCAAGCGGCGTGCGCTCGCCGCCCTGTACTTTGGCGGGGGCTGCCGTCGCCTCCCCGTCGAACCGGACGTCTTCGGGAGCGGCGGCAAGTTTTTCAATGTGTTTCATGCTTTCATTATAATATACCCGAGGCAAAAAAGCAAGTACTTATTTTCGCCAATATTTGCCTTGCGGGCAGAGAATTTACGTCTCGTCGTCGGGCGGCGGCAAAATATCCCCTTCACCCGCGGAGAGCGAGCGGAAGGAGGCAAGTTTTCTGCCGATGGTATGCGTGCGCTTGGAAGCGCTGTCGATGGAATCCTGCGCTTCCTGCAATTTTTTGCGCGTCTTTTCCAGAGTATCGGCAAATTTTTCAAATTCAACGCGGAAGGCGGCAAGCATCTGCCGCAGTTCTCCCGAACGCTTTTCGATCGCCGCCGTGCGGAACCCCGTCTGCAGGGTGGAGAGCAGGGCGCCGAAGTTGGTGGGGCCGCAGGCCATCACCCTGCGCGTATGCAGGTATTCGGGAAGCCCCGTCATCTTGAGGATCTCCGCGTACAGCCCTTCGAGGGGCAGATACATGACGGCAAAGTCGGTGGTAAAGGGCGGGATGATGTATTTTTTGGCGATGGAATCTGCCTGCACTTTGACGGCGCGTTCGAGGTTCTTGCGCGCCCGCTCTTCCGCCTCTTTGTCCCCGCGCTCGGCGGCTTCGCACAGGCGGGTGTATTCCTCAACGGGGAATTTGCTGTCGATGGGCAGGTATACCGTCTCGTCGTCCTTGGCGGGCAGCAGTACGGCAAAATCCACCAGGCTGTTGTCGAGCGGGTTGAGGCGGACGCCGGCGCGGTATTGTTCTGGCGCGAGCATCTGCTCGAGCAGCGCCTGCAGCTGCGTTTCCCCCCAGGTGCCGCGCAGCTTGACGTTGGTGAAGACGCGCTTGATGTCGGCGATGCCGTCGGCGAGGCTCTTCATTTCGCCCACGCTCTTGTACATGTGCTCCAGCCGCTCGGAGATGCGCGCGTAGCTGTCCGAAAGTCTGCCGTCCAGCGAGGAGGTGAGTTTATCGTCCACCGTGCGGCGGATGCGGTCGAGATTCTGCGCGTTCGTTTCCACGATGTATTTGATGTCCTCGGCGAGGCGGCCCTGAATGGCGTTGAGGCGGGTCTCCGTCATGCGGTTGAGCGAATCGATCGTGCGGGCGTTGAAGTCGCTCAGCTTCCCCACGGTGTCCGTCTTCTCTTCCAGGCGGCGGAGCGATTCTTCGAGCGCACGCCCGTCGGCGGAGCCTTCCGGGCGCCTGCGGAGGAGCAGGGCAAGAAGCAGCAGAAAGCACCCCGCGGAAAGCAGGGCGGTGATGATAAGCAGCGTAAGTTCCATAGATCGTCTCCTTTTGCGGGCGAACGGCAGAGTTGCCCGCGGCATCGTCATTGCGGCCCCGCCTCACGTTCCTGTAGCCGTTCCGCGATCGAGCGGGCTCTTTCGCCAAGGGCCGCGGGGCGGTTTTTCGCGCCGTCCAGGACGCATTCGTCAAACAGCCGTGCAAGGACGCTCCCGATCAGCCGCGGCGGGATGCCGAGCCGTTTGAGGTCGTTTCCGTCGATCTTGAGTTCGGCAAGCGAAAACGGCGCGCCTTCCCGCTGCATTTTTCGGAGGATGCGTTCCCATTTGACCACGGTGGGGGCGGGGGACGTGTCGTCCTTGCAGGCGGAATAGTCCGCCTGTTTGAGCGCAAAAAGTTTGGGCAGCAGCGGCCCGATGGCGGCAAGGTCGCGCCGCACCTTGGGTTCCTTCATGCGCAGGTCCAGATCGCGCATATGCAGCCGCACCAGTTCCGCCGTTTCCCGCGTGAGTTTAACGGGCGCTTTCAGGCGGGTCAGGATGTTCTCCGTCAGGCGGGCGCCTTCTTCGGCGTGGGCGTAAAAATTGCCGTCGCGGAGAAAGCAGAAGGGTTTGCCCACGTCGTGCAAAAGCGCCGCAAAGCGGATCTCGGGTGGGGCGTAACGCACGCAGCGCAGCGAGTGTTCCAGCACGTCGTAGCGATGAAAATCGCTGCGTTGGGCCATGCCGTGTCCGAGGGCGAGTTCGGGGAACACTTCGCCGAGCACGCCCGTGTCCCGCATGAGATGCAGCCCTTTATAGGGGCCCTCCCGGTCGCCTCTCTTTTCGTCGGCATGCAGAAGCAGAGAAAGTTCTTTGAATATGCGCTCGGGGGAGATGTCGCGGATGAGGGCATGGTGTGCGGCTGCGCCTTTCAGGCAGTCCTCGTCGGGGGTAAAGCCCAGCTGGGCAGCGAAGCGGCAAAGCCGCATCAGCCGCAGCCCGTCTTCGCCGAACACTTTTTGCGCGGGGGCGACGGTGCGGAGGATCCCCGCCGCGATGTCGCCGCAGCCGCCCAGCGGATCGCAGATTTTGTCGGCGGCGATGTCGTAATAGACGGCGTTGCAGGTAAAATCGCGCCGCCGCGCATCCACTGCGATATCTTCGGTGAAAGTGACTTCGGCAGGGGCATGTACGCCGCGTACGTATTTATCCGAACGGAAGCGGGTAAATTCGCAGCCGATATGCCCGTCGGTGAGGTTGACCGTTCCCGTGCGCCGGTAGACGGCGCGGGCGGAAAAGCCTGCCCGTTCCGCCGCAGCAAGCAAGGCGTCCTCGTCTGCCGCGGCACAGATGTCCCAGTCGGTTTGTCCGGACGGGGCAAACCCGCACAGCGCGTCGCGCACGCTTCCCCCGACGAGGTAGAGGGGGAAGGGGCACGCTTCGGCGAGCGCACGCAGGGAAGGGGGGAGAAACAAATGCATAGTCGGCTCCGTAAGGATTTTTTTGACAAAAACAGTATAGCAAATCTGAAAAAAAATTGCAATTCTTTGCGAAATGTTATATAATACGGACGAGATGCTTTTTTACGAAGGGGAAGATCCGGTATGATCAACTTGATCGTGAGCCCGCGGGCGCTCCGCGGAAAGGGCGGCAGGCTGCTGGAACGGGTACGGGCGCGGCTGCGTGCGGCAGGGCGCGAAGTTTCCCTCTTTCTCACGCAGAAAAAAGGTGAGGCGGGGGAGATCGCCCGGCAGATCACGGCGGAGGGGGAAAGCACCCTCGTCGCCATGGGCGGCGACGGCACGCTCAACGACGTGCTCTGCGGTATCGTGCGGCTGGAGGCGTGCAGGCTCGGGCTGATCCCTGCGGGGACGGGCAACGACTTTGCCGCCGCTGCGGGCATTCCGCGCGGGGCGGCGGCGCTCGATCTCATCCTCGGCGGGGAAGCGGTCTATACCGATTATCTTGAATTCGGCGACGGCAGGCGGTCGCTCAACATCGCCGGCATCGGCATCGACGCCGACATCCTGCAGCGCTGCGAACGCATGAAGGTCCGCGGCCGCATCAAATACTTCCTGGGGCTTTTGTCCTCGCTCCGCCATTATCGCGGCAATACGATCCGCCTTGAACTCAACGGGACGGTGCGGGAGTATCATTCCATGATCGCGGCGTTCTGCAACGGCAGGCAGCTTGGCGGGGGCATCCCCATTTGCCCGCCCGCCGTGCTCGACGACGGCAAGATGGATCTCGTGCTCGTGGAATATCCCGACCGCAGGAAGATCTTAGGTGCTCTTATCAAACTCATGCGCGGGAAAGTGCTTTCCCTGCCCTTTGCGCATCACGTGCTCTGCGAGCGCGTCAGCGTCGTCCCTTCCGTACCGGAAATGGCGCAGTACGACGGCGAGCTGTACCCCGCGGAACGCATGGATGCGTCGATCGTGACGGGAAAACTGCGCATGTTCCGAGGTGATCATGGCAAATCTGTATAAAGCGGTGCTCGATCAGATCCCGACCGCGGCGATCGTCGTGGACAAATCGTATCGGGTCCGCTATGCAAACAGGGCGTTCAAGACGTTTTTTTCTTCGACCTTACGCGAGCGGGGGAGCCTGAAGCATGCCGTTGGCTGCCGGGAGCCGGTCCGCCGGTGCGGCGATTCCGTCAAGTGCGCTTACTGTCCCATCAAAAATCTCTTCGCCGACGCCATCGGCGGCAACGGCCGCGCTTTCCGCAACATCATCATGCGTACGGGCGAAAACGCCAACGTCGCCCTGCGCATCAAGGTGCAGCCGCTCGGGAAATTTTATCTCGGCATCGTCGACAACGCGTACGAGATGGAGATCGCGCGGGAGATGCACTCCGCGCAGGATATCCAGCAGCGCCTGCTTCCCGCCGCCAAGAGCGAACAGGGCGTGCCGTATTCCTTCATGTACATTCCCTGCCGCGAGATCGGCGGGGATCTGCCGGACGTCTATCAATGCGGAGGCGATACGTTCGGCGTGCTTGCCGACGTTTCCGGCAAGGGGATCTCCGCGGGCATGCTGTCCGCCTTCGTGCGGGCGGGGTGGGACCGCACCGATCCGTCGCCCGCGTCCGCGCTCCGCAAACTCAGCGCCAAATTTCAGGAGCTCAACCCGGACGAAACGTCGTACATCACGGCGGTTGCCGTGCGCGTGGACCGCGGCCGCGGGGAGATCCACTATTCCATCGCCGGGCACAACGCGCCCATCCTGTTAAAAAGCGGGCTCGGCATCGACGAGATCACCATGAATTCGCCCCCCATCTCCAACTGGATGCCCGAGTTTGCCTATCAGGACCGCCTCATCGGCTATCGCCCGCACGATATCCTGGTGCTTCTGACCGACGGTGTCATCGAGAGCCGGAACGAGGCGGGCGAGCAATTTTCCCTCGAGCGGGTGGAGGGCATCCTGCAGCGCTCACTCTCCGCCGAACATTTCATCGAGCGGCTGAAGGCGGCACTCACCGAATTCTGCGGCGCCTTTGACGACGATCTGACCGCCGTTGCCTTTGACCTGTAAACGATAAGATCCCCTGCCGCATGGCTGCGGCAGGGGATCTTGTGTTTGGGGTTACTGCAAGAAAAGTTTTTTGAAGAGCAGGACCCAGATGAGGTCGAGCCAACCGAAGATGATACCGAACGGGATCGTGAGGATGCTCACCACGAGGCGGATGATGCCGCCGCGCTGCAGCCAGGTGGACCATCTGACGATAACTTCGACGACCCAGTTGACGCCGGGGATCAGGAGCAGGATGATCTGCACCAGACGGTTGAGCTTGTTAAACCATGTCATAGCAATTTCTCCTTTTTTATAGTATCTACATTGTAGCGCAATTTTATGAATTTGTCAAGGTCTGCACGAAAAATTATACCGGTTTCTCGCAGCGGAAGGGAAGACCCGTCGTGAGGTCGTACCAGGTGAGCGCATCCGCCTCAGCGAGGAGGCAGGCGTGCGGCGAGCCCTCTTTGGGGATGGAGACGGACCCGCAGTTGATGTAGCGGACGGGCGGACGAAGCTCAAAGGCGGGCACGTGGAAATGTCCGTTGAACAGAAGGTCCCCCTCCCGCAGGCAGGCGGGCGTCTTGTGGCCGTGGGCAAGGAATGCCGTTTTCCCGCCGAGCTGAAGCACGGCGTAGTCCGCCATCATGGGAAACTCCAGCACCATCTGGTCGACTTCGCTGTCGCAATTGCCGCGCACGGCGATGATCTCGCGCTTGAGGCCGTTTAAGATCTTCGTGCAGGAAACGGTATCGTAATCGCGGGGGAGCGCATTGCGCGCGCCGTGATACAAAAGGTCGCCCAGCAGGACAAGGCGGTCTGCCCCGCAGCGCCTGTAAAAGCCTGCGAGCAGATCGCAATAGTATGCCGAGCCGTGGATATCGGATGCGATGAGGTATTTCATGTCAGTCTCCTTGTCTGCGGGATGCGCATGGGCCCGTCGCTTGGGAAAGCAGCGTGCGGATCGTGGTCAGAACGCCGCCCCGCGTGTTGGCGGGGATGACGTTCGGGAAAGCTTTTTTCAGGGGCGGATAGGCGTTTTCCGGAACGAAGGCATAGCCATGTCCGCATTCTTTTAACATTTCATAGTCGTTCATATGGTCGCCGAAGGCGGCGCATTCCTCTATGTTCAAAGAAAAATACCGCCGCAGAAAGGCAAACGCATGCCCCTTGTTCGCTTCGGGCGCGGAGACGTCGCACCAGACCTTTCCCGAGATCTGCGTACGCAGCGCTGGGAGCTTTTTGGGCAGCGTGCGCAGGCAGTGCTCTGCCGCGCCCCGCCCGTCATAGACGGAGATCTTGCAGACATGCTCCCGCCCGATGACGTCTTTGAGGTCGTCGACTTTCTGAAGCGCGGGATACGCTGCCGCCGTAAGCGCATAAAAATCCGCGTCGTCCCGGTCAAAATAGGCGCATTCCGTTCCGCAGAGGATGGGGCAAAGCGCCTCGTCTGCTCGGATGGCGTCGAGCGTGCCGGAAAGTAGCGCATCGGGAACGGGCGCGAGGCGCAGCGTCTTCCCGCGGTAGCGGACGAGCGCGCCGTTTTCGCAGAGAAAGACGACCTTGTCCGCGACGGGGGCGAACATCTGCGCCAGGCAGGCGTATTGGCGCCCGCTCGCCGCCGCAAACAGCGCGCCGCGGCCGGCAAGCGCTTCGATGAGGGGAAAGACCTCTGCGGGCAGGCGGCCTTCGCCGTCCAGAAGCGTGCCGTCGAGGTCGCTTGCGATGAGTTTCAGCATAGAAGAAAGGCCCCGCCCCGTACGTGGGGCGGGGGATCGGTCACAGAAGTTCCAAAATGTCAAGCGTATCGACTTCGCGTTCCGCGGGATTTTCCGCGATCTCCGCGATGACGGACGCGGCCTTCGAAGCGGGTGCGCGGCGGATGCGGAAAGCGGAAAGGTCGACCGCCTTGTTGGCGAGCAGGTTGACGGCGGTAGGCAGGTAATCCTCCGTGTCGGCGACGCCGTAGACGGCGATCTGCTTGCGGAAGGCGAGGTCGAGATTGACCATGAGGTCGCCCGCGTGGAAGCCGCAGAATACGGTGTTCGTGCCGCGCGCGCTGACGCGGAAGGGGAATGACTTGTCCTGCAGCCCCGACGTGGTGACGAAGATGGCGCCGTCGGCAAGCCGCCCGCCCGTGATCTGCGCGATGCGGTCGATGAGGGAGTCGTCGGCATAAGAGGTATAGTACACGCCGTTCTGTTTGGCAAATTCCAGGCGGTCGGTGTGATTGTCGATGAGGATGGGGGAGATCTGCTGATAGATGAGCAGGCGGCAGACGATGATGCCGAGCATATCCCCGCCGATGACGGCAATATGCTGGCCCTTCTGCACGTTGAGCGTATCCAGCGCCGCCTTGGCAAGCGCCACGAGCTCGGCGACGAGCGCCGCCTCGTCGGAAAGCGATTCGGGGACGGCGGTCACGTCGCTTTCTCTGACGCATACGAAGTCGCGCAGGAACCCGTTTTCCGTCTGCCCGCGGATGCGCATGCCGTCGGCGGAAAAATCAAGCTTTTCCGTTCCCGTATCTTCCGGCTGCGGAAAGGTGTGCAGGACGACGCGCGTGCCCTTTTTCAGGCTTTCGGGGCCGTCTTCGTTCATGATCCTGCCGATCGCAAACCGCCCGGGGACGATGGGGTAGGGCGCTTTGACGGCGCCGTTGAAGAGGCACGCGTCAATGGTGCTCAGCAGCACGTCTGTCACGCGTACTTTCAGTTCGCCTTCCTGCGGCTCGGGCGTGAGTTCCGATTCGCGGGAAAGTTTTTTGGGGGCCGTGAGTTTCCATACGTTCATGCGGGCGTTCTCCTCGGGCCGGCGGCGCGTATTGCCGCTGCGGCCCTGTCTGTATTATAGCGCAAATGCAGGCGGTTTGCAAGTAAAAAGCGGGAAAAATCCGCATTCGGCTCTGCCGCCGCGCGCGGCAAAAATTTTTTCTTTCGGATAAGTTTTTTCGTTTCCCTTTGAAAATCAGTTGACGAACGGCAAAAAAACGGCTATAATAAACGGGTATTCAGACAGAAAAAGATCCGGAAAAAGCGAGGTGAAAGAAAATGAAATCGGGAATTCATCCGAAATATCACGAAGTAACCGTCGTCTGCGCATGCGGCGAGACCTTCAAAACGGGTACGACGAAGGATGTTGACGTTTTGAAAGTGGATATCTGCAGCAAATGCCATCCCTTCTTCACGGGCAGGCAGAAACTCGTGGATACCGGCGGACGCGTCGATAAATTCAAGAAAAGATACGGAATTTAACAAAGCTTCAGCCTCAGGATCCACTGGGGCTGTTTTGTTATCCTTTTTGAGACGGGATTTGACGGGTTGCAATGAAAAAGAAAGAAAGACTGACATACATCGGCGGACAGGCGGTCATCCAGGGCGTCATGATGCGCGGCAAGCGCGGCATGGCAACGGCTGTGCGTGACGACAAAGGCGTCATCCAGATGGAGGCGAAGCGCATCACCCCGCCCGAAAAGCGGACCAAGTGGTCGCGCGTGCCTTTCGTGCGCGGCGTCATTAATTTTGTGACGTCCTTCATCGCGGGCATGGGGGCACTTCTTCGCAGTTCGGAGGTCGCTATGGGCGACACGCAGGAGACGCCGTCCAAATTTGAACGCTGGCTTGCCGAACGCTGGAAGATCAGCGTCACGGGGGTGCTCACCACGGTTTCCACGGTGATCGGCGTCGCGCTGGCCGTGGTGCTGTTCATGTTTTTGCCGCAGTTTCTGGCGGATCTCATCTCCGGCGCCGCTCCCGCCGCCGTTCCCGCGGATTCCATCTGGTATAACCTCATCGAGGGCGGGTTCCGCCTCCTTATCTTCATCGGATACGTTCTTCTGACGTTCTGCATGAAGAGCATGCGGGAGACGTACCAGTATCACGGCGCCGAACATAAAACCATCTCCTGTTACGAATACGGGCTTCCCCTCACGGTGGAGAACGTAAGGGGGTGCACCCGCGTGCATGACCGCTGCGGCACGACCTTTCTCTTTTTGGTCATGGTCATCTCCATCATCGTGTTTGCGCTTGCCAATTATCTCACGGCGGGCTTTTTGCATACGGGCATCGGCGCGCTCGATTTTATCATCGGCCTGCTTTTAAAGCTCATCCTGCTCCCCGTCGTTGCGGGCGTTTCGTATGAGGTCTTAAAGCTGCTCGCCATGATCCAGTCCCCCGTCGTGCTGCCGCTGAAGGCGCCCGGGCTCCTGCTCCAGATGCTGACCACGCGCGAACCGACGGACGACATGATCGAATGCGCCATCGCCGCCTTTGAAAAGGTATTGGATATGGACGCCGATCCCGAATCGCCGGAAAAGACGTTTGCCACTGAGACCAAACTTTCCCGCCTCACGGCGATGATGAAAAAGAGTTTCGCGGAAAAGGGCATCGACGAATCGGACGCGGAGTGGATCTTAAGCCTCACGCTCGACATCCCGCGCAGCAAGCTCTCCGAGGAGCGCATCATCACGCAGGCGGAATGCCGCAAGGTGCTCGACGTGTTCGAGGAGCGCATGACGGGGCGTCCGCTCTGGTACGTGTTCGGCGATACCGATTTTTACGGCTATAAGATCAAGGTGGACGAGCGCGTGCTCATCCCCCGCCCCGAAACGGAGATCCTCGTCCAGCAGGCGGTGCTTGCGCTCGAAGATGGGGACAGCATGCTCGATCTGTGCACGGGCAGCGGCGCGATCGCCGTTGCCGTCGCCTGCGAGGCAGCCAAAGATAAGACCGTCTCCGTGACGGCGGCGGATATCTCCGAGGACGCGCTGGAAGTCGCGCGTGAAAACGCGCGCATCAACAAGGCAAACGTCACCTTCGTGAAGTCGGATCTGTTCTCCAACGTGCGCGGCAGATTCAACCTCATCACCGCAAATCCGCCCTATGTGCCGTGTGCCGAGATCGGTACGCTCGCGCGCGAAGTGCGGGACTTTGAACCTCACATCGCCCTCGACGGCGGGGAGGACGGGCTGGATTTTTATCGCCGCATCGCGGAAAAAATACACCGTTACCTCGTACATGGCGGCATGCTCATCCTCGAATGCGGGGAAAATCAGGCGCAGGAAGTGCTCAAGATCTTCAGCAAATGCGATTATGCGATGGTCGTCAAAGACCTCGAGGGCAAAGAGCGTATCGTCAAGATCGTCGTCTGACGGAGGCTCGGCATGACGGAAAAGCTGCAGGCCATATTATCGCGCTACGACGAGCTCGGCGTCCTCCTTTCCCGTCCGGATGCGGGCAGCGACGCCGCGGCGTGGGCGCGCCTTTCCAAGGAACGGGCGGCGCTTGCGGAGACGGCGGAGGCATACCGCGCATACCTTGCCGCGGAAGCGCAGGCGGACGAGGCGGCAAAGGGCGCCGCCGCGGAGGCGGATCCTGAAATGAAGGCGCTCTTCGCCGAAGAAGAGGCCGCATGCCGCGGGCGGGCGTCGGAACTTCTGGAGCGCATCCGGGAACTGCTCCTGCCCGTGGATGAAAACGACGAGCGCAACTGTACGCTGGAGATCCGCGCGGGTGCGGGCGGCGAGGAGGCGGCACTGTTCGCCTACGAACTTTACCGCATGTACATGGCGTATTGCGAAAAGCACAGATTCCGTTGGGAGGTCGTCGACCTCAGCGAGACGGAGCTGGGCGGCATCAAGGAAGCCATCGTCAACGTCAGCGGCAGGGGCGCCTATAAACGTTTGAAATTTGAAAGCGGCGTGCATCGCGTCCAGCGCGTTCCGGAGACGGAATCGCAGGGCCGGCTGCATACGTCTACGGTGACGGTCGCCGTGCTGCCGGAAGCGGAAGAGGTGGAAGTGTCGATCGACGAAAAGGACATCCGCGTCGATCTGTACCGATCTTCCGGTGCGGGCGGGCAAAAGGTCAACAAGACGGAGACTGCCATCCGCATCACGCATTTTCCTACGGGCATCGTCGTTACCTGCCAGGACGAGCGTTCGCAGCTGAAAAACAAAGAAAAGGCGTTCCGCGTGCTGCGCGCGCGCCTGTATGATCTCTATCGTTCCCGTCAAAACTCTGCCGAGGCAAAAAACCGCAAGAGCCTGGTGGGGACGGGGGACCGCAGCGAACGTATCCGCACCTATAACTTTCCGCAGAGCCGCGTGACCGATCACAGGATCGGGCTCAGCCTGCATTCCCTGAGCGATTTTCTCGCCGGGAATATGGATCAGATGATCGATGCGCTTGCGCGCGCCGAACGGGAAGCGCGCCTTGCGGAAGGGACTTCGGAAGAATAAACCGCAGCGCCCGGGAGGCGGGACGGCATAAACGCGGGCATGGGCCCGCCGTATGCAGCGTCTCGCACAGACCCGGACGAAGGAGGAAGACTATGAAAGAAAGACTTGCAAAACGCATGCTGGCCATCTCGCCTTCGCTTACGCTCGCCATCAGCGCCAAAGCCAAGGCGATGAAGGCGGCAGGGGAAGACGTCGTCAATTTCGGCGTCGGGGAGCCCGACTTCAATACTCCCGCGCACATCGTGGAGGCGGCAAAGGAGGCGCTCGACAGGGGCTGCACCAAGTACACGCCCTCGGCGGGGCTTCTGGAGCTGCGCCGCGCCATCGCCGAAAAATTCAAGCGCGACAACGATCTCGATTACGATTCGTCGCAGATCATCGTCTCCAACGGCGCCAAGCATTCGATCTTCAACGTCTGCTATGCGCTGCTCGAACCGGGCGACGAGGTCATCATTCCCGCGCCCTATTGGCTGACGTATCCCGAAGTCGTCAAGGTGTGCGGCGGCGTGCCCGTTGCCGTGCAGACGCTGCGGGAAAACAACTTCAAGATCACGCCCGAACAGCTGAAGGCGGCGATCACGCCCAAGACCAAGCTCTTTATCTTCAATTCGCCCAACAATCCCACCGGCGCGGTGTATTCGGAGGCGGAGGTGCGCGCCCTCGCAAAGGTGTGCGAGGAAGCGGAGATCTTCGTGCTTTCCGATGAGATCTATGAAAAGCTCGTCTACGGGTCGGTGAGGCCTTTCTCCATGGCGGCATGCTCGGAGAAGATGAAGGATCTCACGATCACCGTCAACGGCGTCTCCAAGACGTATTCCATGACGGGCTGGCGCATCGGCTATCTCGCCGCACCCAGGGATATCGCAAAGGCGATCGATTCGTTCCAGAGCCACGCTACCTCCAACGCCAATTCCATCGCCCAGTACGCGACGCTCAAGGCGCTCAATTCGCCCGAGGCGGAAGTGGAGGAGATGGTAGCCATCTTTTCCAAGCGGCGGGAGGTCATGCTCCGGCGCATCGCGGAGATGGAAGGCGTCTCCTGCGTGGTGCCGGAGGGCGCGTTCTACGCCATGCTCATCGTCGACGAGACGTACGGCAAACAGTTCGGCAGCGCCCGCATCGAGGGGTCCGTCTCTTTTGCCGACATCCTTTTGGACGCCGCCAAAGTTGCGGTCGTTCCCGGCGCGGCGTTCGGCGCGGATGACTGCGTGCGCCTCTCCTATTCACTGTCCATGAAGGACATGCTGGCGGGACTCGACCGCATCGACGCCTTCGTGCGGAGCCTTGCCTGAGCGTCTGCCGAGAAAATTTTAAGGGAATTTTTTGCAAACCCCTTGAAATCTGCGCGGAAAGTTGGTACAATAAAGATAAGAAAACCTGCCGTGAGGCAGATCAAGGAGGATTCATGATATGATCAAGATCATTTGCGGACCCAAAGGCAGCGGGAAGACCAAGCGGATCATCGATGCGGCGAACGCGGCGGTGGCCGATGCGAAGGGTCACTTGATCTTCATTACCGATACGAAGAGATATATGTATGACCTGAAACGCGACGTCCGGTTCATCGACGTGACCGATTACGCGGTCGCCGGCGAGGATGCGCTCTGCGGGTTCATCAAGGGCGCCATTGCCTGCAATTACGACAACGAGTATATCTTCGTGGACGGCGTCGCGCGCATTGCCGGCAAGGACCTCAAGGACATGGCGGCATTCTTCTATATGCTCGAAAAGATCTCGGAAAAGCGCGCGCTGCAGATCTACGTCACCTGCAGCTGCGAGCAGGAACAGCTTCCCGATTTTATCGCGAAGTATCTGTAACGGAATCCGGCAAACGGCGACTCTCGGGCAACTGCCCGGGAGTTGCCTGTTTTTGCGGCGGCACCCGCCCTTGCGGGAAAAAAGGAGGAGTACATGGAATTTATCAGTACGAGAGGAGGAGAACGGGTCACGGGCGCGCAGGCGATCGTACAGGGCATCGCCAAGGACGGCGGGCTCTTCGTCCCCGCGTCGTTCCCTGCCGTCACGCGCGCGGAACTTGAAGGGATGCTCGGCATGGATTATCCCGAGCGCGCGGCGTTCGTCCTGCATAAATATCTCGATGAATACGACGAGGCGGAACTGACGGAGGCGCTGCGTGCGGCGTACGCACAGTTTGAAGGCGACGATCCCGCGCCCCTCGTGCGCGTTGAGAACGGCATGTATATGCTCGAACTCTTCCACGGTCCGACCTGCGCATTCAAAGACATGGCGCTCACCGTGCTGCCGTATCTTTTGAAAAAGGGATGCGAGCTGACGGGGGTGAAGGAACAGATCCTCATCCTCACCGCCACCAGCGGCGATACGGGCAAGGCGGCGCTCGAAGGGTTCAAGGATGCGCCCGGGATCAAGATCGCCGTGTTTTACCCGGAAGACGGCGTCTCCAAGATGCAGAAGCTGCAGATGTGCACGCAGGACGGGGAAAACGTGGACGTGGTGGGCGTGCGCGGTAATTTTGACGACTGCCAGACGGCGGTCAAGCGCATGTTCCGTTCGGAAGAATGCAACCGCGCCATTGCCGAAAAAGGCTACCGCCTCTCCTCGGCAAATTCCATCAACTTCGGCAGGCTTGCCCCGCAGATCGCCTATTATTTTTCCGCGTATCTCGACCTCGTTTCTTCCGAGCAGATCAAACCGGGCGACGAAGTCGATTTCGCCGTGCCCACGGGCAATTTCGGGAACATCCTGGCCGGGTATTATGCCAAGCGCATGGGGCTTCCCGTCGGCAAACTCGTCTGCGCCTCCAACAAGAACAACGTTCTGACCGATTTCATGGCGAGCGGCGTGTACGACTGCAAGCGTCCCTTCTTCAAGACCATGTCTCCCTCCATGGATATCCTCATCTCTTCCAACCTCGAGCGGCTCATCTTCGAAGTGTCGGGTAGGAACGCGCAGCTCACCGCCGAGCGCATGCAGTCGCTCCGCAAGACGGGCCGGTACGATATGCGCCCCGAGGAGATGATGGCCATCCGCGAGACCTTCTTTGCGGGCTGCACCTCGGAGGACGATACGGTGGAGTGCATGTATGAGTTCTTTTCCGAATACGGCTACCCCATGGATACGCATACCGGGGTCGCCATGCACGTCGCGCAGAAGTATGAAAAGTACAGGGAAGACAACCACGAAAAGGACGTGCGCCCCATGGTCGTGGTGAGCACGGCGAGCCCGTATAAGTTCCCGCAGGACGTGCTGTATGCGCTCACGGGGAACGACGTCAAGGATAGTTTCAAGGGCATCAAGCGCATCAATCTGCTCACGGCGATGAAGGTGCCGGAAAGCCTGAAGGCGCTCCGCTATAAGCCGATGCGCTTTAAAGGCGTCCTTTCCCCGGACAAGCTTTTCGACGAAGTGCTGAAATTCCTCGGATAACAATAAAATCATTCCCGCCCCGCACGTTTGGTGCGGGGCGGTTTTTCACGACATGGTAGCGCCGTTGTGCGCGGCGTGCCGGTTATTCATGCGATTTGGGATAAAAAGCGCGCATTTTTCCCCTTCCGCCGTTGCAATCGTCCGGGAAATGTGGTATAATAGCAAAAAAGTATCTTTTCGGACGCTACGTCCGTTTGCGAGGCTGCAAATATGGAAAAGAAGGTATTGTATTCGGCCGTTCAGCCGAGCGGGAATCTCACCATCGGCAACTATACGGGCGCGATCCGCAACTGGGTCGCCCTGCAGGACGAATACGAGTGTTTTTATGCGATCGCCAACATGCACGCCATCACCGTCCGGCAGGAACCTGCGGAACTGCGCCGCAGAACGGTGGAACTTCTGGCGCTCTATATCGCCTGCGGCGTCGATCCCGCGCGCTGTACGCTTTACGTGCAGTCGCAGGTCCCGCAGCACGCGGAACTTGCGTGGGTGCTCAATACCATCACCTACGTGGGGGAGATGGAGCGCATGACGCAGTTCAAGGATAAGAGCGCCAGGCATGCGGAAAACATCAACATGGGGCTCATGGATTATCCCGTGCTGATGGCGGCGGATATCTTGCTTTATCAGACGGACGTCGTGCCCGTCGGCATCGATCAGCGCCAGCATCTGGAGATCGCCCGCGACATCGCCGCCCGCTTCAACAACCGCTACGGGGAGACGTTCCGTATGCCGGAAGGGTACATCCTCAAGGCGGGCGCCAAGATCGCTTCCCTGCAGGACCCTGCAAAGAAGATGAGCAAATCGGATGAAAATCCGAACGCATCCGTTTTTCTTTCCGACGACAGGGATACGGTCATCCGCAAGTTCAAGCGCGCCGTCACGGACAGCGGCAGCGAGATCGTCGCGTCCGAAGAAAAGCCGGGCGTTTCCAATCTGCTCAATATCTACGCGGCGTTTGCGGGCTGCACGGTGGAAGAGGCGGAACGCGCCTTTGCCGGGAAGGGGTACGGCGAATTCAAGCTTGCCGTGGGGGAGACGGTCGCCGACGTGCTCGCGCCCATCCAGGCGGAGCAAAAGCGGCTGCTTTCCGATAAGGCGTATCTGAACGCCGTCCTGAAAGAGGGCGCGGAGCGCGCCTTCAAGGCGGCCCGCAGGACGCTCTCTAAAGTTTACCGCAAGATCGGGTTTTATCAGGGGGATTGACCGTGTTCGGATATATCCGTTATGACCTGCCCAATCTGTTCGTAAAGGACTTCATGCTCTATAAGGCGCTTTACTGCGGGCTTTGCAAGGGCATCGCCAGGAGCTGCGGCAATGCGGCGCGCATGGGGCTTTCCTACGACGTGACGTTTCTCTCCGCGCTCCTGCACAATATGACGGGGCAGGATATCCGGATCGAGGAACAGCATTGTTTTGAGCATTGCATCTCCCGCCAGCCCATCGCCTGCGTGGACGCGCTGACGGAGGAGCTGGGGGCGCTGAATACCATCCTCGTCTATTACAAACTCACCGACGACATCGCGGACGGCGACAGGGGGCGCGGCAAACGGCTGTGGTTCCGCCGCGGGTTTGCGCGCGCCGGGGAGAAATACCCCGAGCTCGAGCAGATCGTCGCCCGTCATCTCGCCGCCCAGGCGGAGACGGAAAAGAGCGGGGCGCCCTCGCCCGACCGCGCGGCGGAAGCTTCGGCGCAGATGATGCAGCAGCTCTCCGCACACTTTCTGAAGGAGGCGCGCACGCCTGCGTCGGACGAATTGTTTTATGCGATCGGCAAATGGGTGTACCTCATCGACGCGCTGGACGATTACGACAAGGACAAAAAGAAGGGCGCATACAATCCCTTCCTGCTTTCTTACGGCTGCGCGGATAAAAAGACGCTCGTATCGACGCAGGGCGAGGAGCTTTCTTTCCTCTTCGATACGCTCTTTTATTCCCTGCGCGAGGCGCTCTCCGGGATCACGTTCGCCTTCAACCGCGACCTCACGGATAACATCCTGCTGCGCGGGATTCCCGCGGAGACGGCGCGCGTCCTGCGCGGCGAGAAACGGCAGAAGGCGAAAAAACAGGTCAAGGTCATCGTATAAATAAATCAGACGACAGGAGTAGAGAATGAACGAATATTATGAGCTCCTCGGCGTCGCGCAGGACGCGGCGGACGAGGAGATCGAGCGGGCATACCGCGCGCTCAAGGCAAAGTACGCGGAAGAACAATGGCAGGAAGGCGCCGCCGGAAACGAGGCGGCGAAGATGCTCGGCAAGCTCGACGCCGCTTACGAGGCGATCATGTCCGACCGCCGCGAGCGCGCGCAGTCGGGCGGCGGGAGCGGTGCGCTCAAAGAGGTGGGGGATTGCATCCGCCGCGGGGATATCGCGGCGGCACAGGCAAAACTCGACGAATTCAACGAGCGGGGGGCGGAGTGGCATTATCTGCAGTCCGTGGTCTTTTTCCGCAAGAACTGGATGAACGAGAGCAAGAAACAGCTTGAGATCGCCATGCAGATGGATCCGTCCAACCAGAAGTACAAGGACGCTTACGAAAAGCTGACCGCGCGCACGGAATACCGCCGCGAAACGGGCGGCGCGCCCAACATCGATCCGGATCCCGCTTCGGGTTCGGAGCAGATGGGGGGGAATCTCTGCGCCAACTGTGCAAGCTGCTGTTATACCTATCTCTGCGTCAACTGCCTGTTCAATCTCTGCTGCAATTGTTCGTAAATGAAACGGCCATCCAAGTCGTATGAGATCGCGCTTTCTGCCATTTCCTGCGCGGTCGCTACCATTTTTCTTACGGTCGGCTCGCTCAATCCGTTTCTGCTGGCGACGGGCTACCTCGTGGGGTGTTTTGCGCTCATGATCCCGCTTTCCAAAGGGTTCGTGCTCGGGGACGTGCTCGCTTATCTCGCGGCAGGGGTCCTGGCGCTGATCTTCGGCGGCGGGGCGTATTTTTGGAAATTGCTCCCGTATTTCGTCTTTTTCGGGCTGCATCCGCTGGCGAATTACCTGCAGGCGCGCTATCGCTGGAACGGGTTTCTCTGTTTCCTCGTCAAAGCCGCGTGGTTCGACGGCGCCATGTATCTGTGCTGGCGCTTCGCATTCGATATGTCCGCGGCGGCGCAATGGATCAACGATTACATCCTCCTCGTCATCTTCGTGGGCGGAACGCTGTTTTTTGCCGTCTACGACCGCATGATCTTTCTTTGCCAGAAATCGGTCGACGAGGTGATCAAACGAATCGGAAGGTGACGGTATGCAGAAGAATGATGAGATCGTCGGCGTCGCGGAGGCGCTCGGCACAAACGGCGAGGGCATCGTCCGTACGGACGGCGTGACCCTTTTCGTGCCGTACCTGCTCCCCGGCGAGCGGGCGAAGATCCGCGTCCTCAAACTCAAGGGCAGCGTCGGGTACGGCAAGGCGCTGGAGGTCTTCACGCCCGCCGAGGACCGCGTCCGTCCCAAATGCGAGGCGTTTTTCCGCTGCGGCGGCTGTCAGCTGCAGCACCTCGCCTACCGCGGTCAGCTCAGATTCAAAGCTGCGCTCGTGCGCGATACGCTGGAAAAACTTGCGGGGCTTCACGTCCCCGTGGCGCCTTGCGAAAAGAGCGAGAAACCGTTCGGTTACCGCAACAAGCTGCAGCTCCCCATCGGGCGGCGGGAAGGAAAAAACGTCATCGGGTTCTATGCCGAGCGGTCTCACCGCATCGTTCCCGTCCGCAGCTGTCCCATCCATCCCGACTGGGCGGAAAAAGTCATCGACGCGCTGTATCGCTTTATGGATACGTGCGGGCTCGACGGGTACGATGAGGAGTCGGGGGAGGGCTTGAGGCACATCGTCGTGCGGGAAGTCGGAAAAAAATATCTCGTCACGCTCGTCTCCACCTATCGGGAGATCAAGGGCATCGATTATTTTCTCTATCTGCTCGACGGCATTTTCCGCGAATATTCGTTTTTCCTCAATGTGAACACGGCGCGCACCAACGTCGTGTTCGGGGAGGAGTTTCTGCTCTTAAAGGGCAAGCCCGAATATGAAAGCAGCGAGGGGGGTATCCTCTTCGAGGCGGGGCCGAACACCTTTTTGCAGGTCAACGAGAAGGTGCGCGAACGGATGTACGCCCGCGCGCTCTCCCTCGCCGTTTCTTCGGAGGAGGACGTCGTCATCGACTGTTACGCGGGCGGGGGGCTTCTCACCGCCATGTTTGCCGAACATTGCGGACATGCTTATGGCATCGAGCTCGTTCCCGAGGCGAGCGCCTGCGCCGATTCTCTGCGTGAAAAGAACGGGCTTACGGCAAAAATGACGAATCTCTGCGGCAGGACGGAGGAGCTTCTGCCGCCGCTTCTGCAGAAGCACCCGCAGGCGACGGTCGTGCTCGATCCGCCCCGCGCCGGGCTTGCGCGCAGCGTCGTGCATACGCTGCTTGCGCATCCCGTGGAAAAACTTCTGCTTATCTCCTGCAATCCCGCCACGCTCGCGCGCGACCTGGGGCTTTTGACGGGCTCGCTTTCCGAGCGGGACGGCGCGATCGTCCGCGGCGACGGGGCGGGCATGTACAAGGTCACGCTCGTACAGCCGTACGATATGTTCCCGCAGACAAAGCACGTAGAGACGCTGGTGATGTTGAAACGAAAAAATTCATAAAAACTGCGATTTTTAAGGCTGAAAACGATACTTTTCAGCCTTTTTTCTTGCTTTTTAGGTTTCATATTCAAATCTGGCAGTCAACTTCATTGTCTGCTTTGCAATGTAAGCACTGGCATTTTTTGACTCGCCTAGTTTGCTTGGATATGTCAGAAGAAATTCAGAGGGGGTGCTTGGATATGTGAAAAACGACAGATAGTGTTCGCAAGAAATGATAAGATACTTTCAATTTTAATTAATTCGAATTCGAAATCCGACTTGATTGATTTTTCACAAAATACATATGAAAAAGTGGATACAAAGCCACATTTTTGGCACGAATCATGGGTAAAAAGCAGTTTTACTTTTTTATTAAAGAATTGGATAGCGATAGCTTATAACAATGTATTTGACGATTTCTTTTAAAGATGATAGACTATAAAAACAGAGATGTTTATACATGAGATTGCTTTGAGATAGACTGCATCCATTTTTGATTTAAGAATATTATTTATTATCAGGTGATTTTGCTATGATTGATTTAACAGGAGAAATAAATGTTAAGATATAGTGGCTCTTTTGTTCCAACGGAGAATATGATTAAAGAAATTGAATATTGTGAAATGTGTCTGAAGTTGTGTGAGAATTCATTTCTTGAATTAAACAATCAGGAGCGTTTCAAAATTCCTATAAATGATAGACAAGTGATGGAACAAATTAAGAGGGCGCAAAGTGTTAGCGAAGTTGAAGAAATTACTCGTGCAAATTCTTTGCTCGATGAAATGTACAACAAGCGGCTGCTAAAATACCTATTAATGGATTTTTGTATTTATGTTGGACAATCTATATCTAACATAAAGCAGTTTAATCCGCAAATAGCGTTCTGTTTGGCTCGTAAGCCGTTTTGTGAAACATTATGTTATCTTGAAAAGATGCTCATTAATCCCGAAGAAACAGTGAAATTGGTTTTTTCTGATAATGCCCAAAATAAGGATATTGATAATAAAAATAACAAAGGCATAAACTCAAAAGAAACTTATCATGCGGTATTGAAAATACTTGGGGCCGAAGATCTTAAAGAATCCATATATGATATGCGTTATGAAAAAAATATTCCAAGTATAAGAGCAATCGGCGATAGAGCAAGCCACATAGCAACAAGCGGAAAAGGAATTAAAGTAGAATCAGGGGAGTTAAATTTTATTTTTATAGAAGATAACGTGATAGGGGATTTTACAAAATTATATTGTAAGATTTTACCTCTGCTGATGTATTATGTTGTTTGTGTGGTTAAACATTTATTTAATAAGTTATTGGGAAAAGAAATCGATTTGAAAGAATTCAATAAAACTACAGACGAGTTTTTTGGAAAGTATTATGACAAATGAAGTAGAATTGCTAATGCTTAGAACATATCCAAATAGCGATTTCTGCCTGATTGCGCATATCGAAAAACCATAATCAATGTCTGAATGGCACATATCTAAGTATGACTTACGACACATGTGGAAACTTTGATTTGTCTCGAACGGAAATAATGCAGAGCTGCCGACTGCGAACCCCTTGCGGCCGGCAAATTTTTCTGATATACTTATAATACAGGCAGCAGCCCGCGAAAACGGAGGATAAAAATCATGAACGGACCCGACCCTGATAAAAGATTTCCGAATGGAAAAG
>CALVLN010000008.1 GCA_944338165.1 uncultured Clostridia bacterium
TTGAAGAAGAACCTGCATACCTGCACCGATTGGAGCAAGATAAATAAGCGCGAATATTTGCAGGCGATGAAGGAAAGTCCCGTGGACGCGTCGCGTATTTTTGCGCTCATCAAGGGTGCCCAAACGCCGCAGATCGACGACAGAGAACTCTTTATGAAGGGCATAGACTACTCGTATTATTACGAGCAAGATGATGAGTGACCTTGGTAAGACCGATAATTAGAGGGCGTTTTTTATGCGTTTAAAATTTGTTTTCGGCGGCGTGGAGCATAGCGTAAATACGATCATGGAATTTATCAAGGATGGCAATACGAATTTCTGGAACGAGCCGTTCTTTCACTTTTATCCTGATATAGAAAAGGATCGTTTTTTTCAATGTCAGACGATGAAAAACATAAATTTCTGACCAACTATTTCTCTGCGCTCTACAAAAAAAATAAATCTTTGCTAAGAGAAAAATTGTTAAAGTATAACTCCTATTGGCAAAAGTATGAGTCGCAAATTGTAACGGCATTGCAGGAAGCGTTTGGCATAAATTTGGACGATGTTTTCAGTGATTTGGTCTGCTATACGTCGTTTTGTCCGGTTTGCCCGCGTTATCTGGACAGAAACTGTTTCAACAATTTTTATCTCGAAAGTGAAAAGGGAGCGCTTGGAACGGCGCTGCATGAAATTATACATTTCGTATGGTTTCATGTATGGCATGAAACCTTCAGGGACGATTATGTCGAATACGAAACGCCGCATCTCAAATGGATATTGAGCGAGATGGTTGTTGAACCGATTATGCGTGATGACCGTTTAGGCGGAATAAACCCCTATTACGCCGATAAAAGCTGCGTATATTTCTATTTTTATACAATGAAGATTGACGGCAAAAGCATTCTCGACACATTGTACAAAATGTTGAAATCAATGCCGATGTGTGATTTTATGAAGGCAGGCTACAAATATTGCGTTGAGCATGAGGCGGAAATTCGCAAACACATAGAAGATAGTGAGAATACATTCGGATGAAAATAATTTGCAATGCTTGTGTCGGCAAAGATAATTGATATTTTTATGCGCAACAATGTGTGGTCGTAAAAAAGATTATTATCCAACGCGGTACTTGACTTAATTTGGCGATGGCATTCGGAACGGGTATGGCCGCTCAGGCGAACATCAAAAATCTCCGTAAATAAGTTGCGGTAATACGGCACGGAAAGAGCTTATCCCGTTTCGGGACAGGCTCTTTTTTTTGCGCGGAGCGGCCCGTTGAGGGCGGTATCCGGGGGCGCCCGGCGCATACGGAAGGGTATGGCAAAATTTGCGCGCGGCATTGCATTTTCGGCACCGGTGTGGTATACTGAAAATGCTTGAACGAAAAACAGGACGGGAGGCAGACATGGTCACGGCGGATACGTCGCTGAAAGAGGCTTTGACGGGCGAACTTGCGGGGGCGGAAAAATTTCTCGATTACGGGAATGCGCGCATTCTCCGCAAAAAGCGGCTGACGCTGCGCCCGTATATGCGATCGCACGGCACCTGCGACCGCGCGATCATGTGCGCGGGGATGGATTTTCTCATCGAGCGCGCGGCAAAGGAGAAGGTGATATTCCCGCTCTATCCCGAGGAGGCGTGCAGCCGTGACGCGCAGAAAAAGGACGCCGTGCTGTTCGCCTTCCCGCAGGAAGCCCCTGCGCCTGCCGTACTCGTCATCGCAGGCGGCGGGTTCGATTATGTCTGCAACGTCGCTGAGGGATTTCCCATTGCCATGCGGTTTTACAAGCTCGGGTATTCCGTCTTCGTGCTCAACTACCGCGTGCGCCGTTCGCCCGCGCTCGCCGTCGCCTTGGAGGACCTCGCCTGCGCCGTGTCCCGGTTGACGCGCGAAAAAGAGCGGTTCCGCATATCGGGCGGATACGCGCTCTGCGGGTTCTCGGCGGGCGGTACGCTCGCCGCACAGTGGGGGACGCGGCATCTGGGCGCGGCGGCGCACGGGCTTGAGCCGCCGCGCGCGCTGCTTTTGCTCTATTCTGCCCTGTGCGTGCAGGAACTGTATGCTCCGTTGCGGTATCGCTTTTTCCTGCACAAACTTTTCGGGGGATCTCCGTCTGCCGCGCTGCGTGAGCAGTACGATCTCATCCGTCATCTCGAAGGGTTTCCGCCCTGTTTTGTGGCGGCAGGGCGCAACGATCTGCTCATCCGCCCGCAGATCACGGAGTCGTTCGCCGCAGCTTTGCGGGAGCGCGGCATCCCCGTGCAGGCGGAACTTTACCGCCGCGCGCAGCACGGGTTTGCCGAGGGGACGGGAACGGACGCCGCGGGCTGGATCGAGCGCGCCGACGCGTTTCTGCGCGGGCTTCCCGGCTGAGCGGACATGGCAGATTTTTGCAACATCTTGACAAAACGGGGGATCCGTGATAAGATGAAGGCGAAAACAAGGCGCAGATCGCCGGAATTTTGTCATAGATCCGCAATCGATTTTTGGAGGCGCGTATGTTGAACGCGGAAACGCTGCTCTTCGGCGCATTCCCCAAAACGCGGGAACTCATTTCCCGCCTGAAACGGGAAGGCGTCGCGTACCGTCGGGTACATGGCATGATCACCTTTACGCTGCAGGAAGAGGAAGGAGACTGCGCCGTCCTCTTTTGCAGGAAGGCGCATTTCCGCGGGGTCTCGCTGCGCTATTTCTGTGCAGGGAAGGAGGACGAGACGGCAAAAACGCTGCGCGCCCGCATCGAAGCCGCCTGCGGAAGCCCCTTCCTCGACAATACCAACCATCGCGAACGCAAAACCAGTACGATATGGGCGCCCGGCGTTGCGTATTACAGCCTTCCCGAAGAAGAACGCAGGGCATTCCGCGGGGAGACGCTGGAACTTTCCCGGGACAGGGAAGCACACGGCGGGGAAGCATTTGTCGAAGTGCTCCGCCTGCTGCCTGCGGCGCGCGCGCCGCAGGGCGGACAGACGAGCGTCCGCCATCCGCTGGTGCTCATCTTCGGCTGCGGCATACCGCTGGGGTTCGGGCTCGGGGTGATCCTCGGCGCGATCATCGGGTTCACCTGGCAGACGTTTGCCATTGCGTATGCGATCACGATCGGCATTTACGGCGGCATGATCGGGATCGCGGTCCTGTGTGCACGGGCGGAGGCGGCGCGGCAGAAAAAACGGACGCATCGCGACGCGGCGCGTCTCGCAGCGTTTGATCGGGAGCGGCAGCGGCTCGCCCCGGGGACGCCGCATACCGCCGCCGTGTTTGTACAGACGGTCGGGGAACGCGGCACGATCGTTTCCTCAACGGCAAAGCAGGCGCTCGTCTCCGCAGAGGAGGAGGGATTCTGCGTACAATGGAAAAAGGGAAAAACGCCGATGCTGCAGCGTTTCCGCTATGCGGACGTCGCGGAGTACCGCGTGGGCGAAAACTTATTTGCCGTGCGCATGGCGGACGGCGCTTCCTATGCCCTCATCGACGTGGCGGATCGGGGGTTCCTCCATGCGATCCACCGCGGCATGGGGTATACGGGTGAGAGGTACGATGCGATCGAGCGCTCGGTGCGCGAGCGTCTTACAGAATACGACCCCAACAGCGTCCTCGCCTGCGGCGCGCGGGAAGACGAATTGGAGATCGACATCCGCTATCTTTCCAAGATGCTGTACGACGGAACGGATCTGTCAGCATCGCGCATCCTCGCGCTCCTGCGCGAATTTTACGCCGAATCGGGCGTGACCGACTGGGAACCGCTTGCCGGTGTGATCGCGGCAGACCTCGGCACGGCACCGCTTTCAGACAACGGCACACCCATGTCCGCGAATACGCTGGATTTCACCGATCTGTTTGCATGAGCTGCCGCTGAGCGCCGCCGCTGCGGCGTGGGGGCATGTCCGAGGGACGCGCCTTTTATGCGGGCATGGCTGCGCGATGCGATCAAGGGGGAAGTTATGGAAGAAAAAGATATGCGCGCCGAAGAGCAAGCGGCGCAGGAAGAAAACCATGCGCGGGAAGAGGGAAAACGGACGGAGCGGCACGCCCTCGCGGCATTGCTGATCGAACTCATCTGCCCCGTGGCGATCCTGCTGGCGGGGTTCAGCATTTCGTTCGGCTCGGTGATAGGGTCGCTTTTGTTCCTCGTGTTTGCGCTCTTCGCGCTCGCCGCGCCCGTCGCGGGCATCGCGTACGGGATCGCGACGCTTTGCATGAAGTGGCGCACGGGAAAATCGGTCGCGCTCTCGACGGTCGCCATCGCCGCACCCATCCTCGTTACGCTCATCCTCATTCTGCTCTTTTCTACGGGCGCGCTCACCATCAATTTTATGTAAAGGCGAAAAAAAGGGGGTGTGCATATGGAAGAAAAGCAGGTTCTCCTGCCGCAACAGCCGGAGCAGGCAGAGCAGGCGCCCCGCGGCGGACGTCCGATGCGGACGAAAGCGGAAAAATATGCAAACAAAGCGTTCGGCCTATGCATGTCCGGGCTGATCGTCGGCGCGATCGCCTTGCCGTTGGCTTCTTGGCTTGTCCTTCTGATCGCCCTCGGCTTCGTCGGGGCGATCTTGCTGCTCGGCATCCTGCTCTACGTCGTGCTTGCGCCCGCCGCGGGCATGGTACTGGGCATCATGGCGCTCTGCGCGGAGGGAAAGACGAACCGTTCCCGGTGGAAGGCGCTGTTTGCCGTGATCGCGCCGGTGGCGGCGGTCGTCGTCGTGATCCTGCTCTTTTCTACGGGCGCGCTCGTCGTCCGGTTTATGTAGGGGGTGACCATGAACGTGCAGACGGTCAGGCGCGCCGCATGGATCGCGGCGCGCGTTCTCATCTGTGCGGGCGCGCTGGCGCTCGGCATTTATCTTTTGTGGAAGTACGAGTATCTTTCGCAGCTTTTATGCGTCGATAACCTCGTCGGCGCGGTGCCGCTCGCGCTCGTCCTCATCTGCTGGGCGGGCGTCGGCATCCTCGTCTGGGTGAAGCACACGCGCGCGACGGCGCCGCTCTGCATCGTCCTTGCCGTGATGGTCGCGCTCTCGGCGGCGCTCTTTCCCAACGCCCTGCGCGCCAACTGGTGGTTTGACTACGGACAGCCCATGACCACGGATTCGCAGCCCGACCTTTCCGTGTACGAGCCGTTTGCCGAGGGGAACCTGCTCGCCTCCCTCGACGGGCCCGCGTCGCTGCAGCTTACGGAAGATCTGCCGCAGCTGGACGGGGCGGTGGCGCTCTATCCGCTGTACGCGGCCGCCGCGCAGGCGGTCTATGCCGAGGAGAGTTGCGCGCCCGACCGCGTCATCATGACCAACACGCTCAAGGCGTACGACGGGGTGATCGCGGGCGAACGCGACGTCATTTTCGTGGCGGGGCCGTCCGCCTCGCAGAAACAAAAGGCAGAGGCTGCGGGCGCCGAGCTCGTCTTCACGCCCATCGGCAGGGAGGCGTTCGTCTTTCTTACGGCAAAGAGCAACCCCGTGGAGAACCTCACCTATCAGCAGATCAAAAACATTTACTCGGGCAAGACCGCCTATTGGAGTACGCTCGGCTGGCGGGAGGGCGGCAAGATCGTCGCATTTCAGCGCCCGGACGGCTCCGGGAGCCAGACGGGGCTGCAGAACCTGATGGGGGATCTCCCGCTCATCGCGGTGCAGCCGCTGCCCGACCCGAGCCTGGTCGGCACCAACAGCCTCATGCAGCAGATGTCCGTGTGGTGGCAGGGCGTACAGCCCGCGCTCGGCTATTCGTATAAATTTTACGCCACCGTCATGTATACGAACCCGGATACCAAGCTGCTTTCGGTCGACGGGGTTTCTCCCACGCCGGAACACATCACGGACGGAAGCTATCCCTTCACGGTCGAATTTTACGCCGTTACACGCGGGCAGCCGCAGGGAAACGTCAAGGCGCTCATCGACTGGCTGCTCTCTCCCGAAGGGCAGGAGCTCATCGTGCGGACGGGATATGCGGGCATCTGAACAAAAAACGCCGCGGAGACGCGGCTTTTTTTGCGCAAAAGGGGTAGAATTTGTCTGCGGATATGCTATAATAAAGAAAACGGCCGGGAGGGAGGAACGTGAGCGCGGACGAACGCATCTATCTTGCCATCGATCTCAAATCGTTCTATGCCTCCGTGGAGTGCGTGGAGCGGGGGCTCGACCCCATGGACACCAACCTCGTCGTCGCCGACGAGAGCCGTACGGACAAGACCATCGTGCTCGCCGTATCTCCCGCCCTCAAGGCATACGGGATCCCCGGGCGGCCGCGCCTCTTTGAAGTGGTGCGCCGCGTGCGGGAAGTCAACCGTGCCCGCCGTCACGCCTGTCCGCGCGGGGAGTTTACGGGCGCGTCTTATTCGGCGGCGGCACTTGCAGGCGACCCGACGCTCGCCGTCGATTACATCGTCGCGCCGCCGCGCATGGCCTTCTACATGCAGTACAGCACGCGCATTTACGAGATCTACCTTCGCTACGCCGCCGCGGAGGACATCCACGTCTATTCCATCGACGAAGTGTTTGTGGACGCGACGCAATATCTCAGGCTGACGGGACTTTCCGCCCGCGCCTTTCTCAAACGCATCTTAAAAGACGTGCTCGCCGAGACGGGGATCACGGCGACGGCGGGGATAGGGAGCAATTTATACCTCTGCAAGGTGGCGATGGATATCGTCGCCAAGCATATGCCCGCCGATGAAGACGGCGTGCGCATCGCCGAGCTCAACGAACAAAGCTATCGCGAGCAGCTGTGGGAACACCGCCCGATCACCGATTTCTGGCGCGTCGGCAAAGGGTATGCGGAAAAACTGGGGACGTACGGCATGTATACGATGGGCGACGTGGCGCGCTGTTCCCTGGGCGGCGAAGGCGATGTGCTCAGCGAGGCGCTTTTGTACCGCCTGTTCGGCGTGAACGCCGAGCTGCTCATCGATCACGCCTGGGGCTGGGAGCCCTGCACCATTGCCGACATCAAGGCGTATAAGCCGGAGAGCAGCAGCATAAGTTCCGGGCAGGTCCTGCCCGAGCCGTATGCGTTTGAAAAGGGGCGCATCGTGCTCTCGGAAATGGCGGAATCGCTGGCGCTCGACCTCTTTCAGAAGCGCCTCGTCACCGATCAGATCGTGCTCACCGTCGGCTACGACGCGGCGAACGCCGGCTATCGGGGGGAGACGACGCTCGACCGTTACGGCAGGCGCATCCCCAGACATGCCCACGGCAGCAGGAACATCCCGCCCACGTCGGGCGCTTCCCGCATCCGCGAGGCGGCGCTCGCGCTGTACGATTCCATCTGCGACAGGGCGCTCACCGTCCGCCGCTTTACCCTCGCCGCGGAGCACGTCGTGCCGCAGGCGGAACAAAAACGCGCGCCCGTGCAGCTCAGCCTTTTTCCCGAGGACGGCGCGCAGGCGGAAGCGGAGGAACGGGAGATGCGGCGGCAGGAGGCGGTGGTGCAGATCAAGAAAAAATACGGCAAGAACGCCATTCTGAAGGGGAACAGTCTGGAAGAGGGCGCTACGGCAAAAGGCCGCAACGAACAGATCGGAGGGCACAAGGCATGAGCCGCTACGGCGATATCATTTCTCTCCCGCATCCCGAGCCGAAGGCGCACCCGCGCATGCCCATGTCTGCGCGTGCGGCGCAGTTTGCGCCGTTCTCGGCGCTTACGGGCTACGGCGAGGCGGTGGGGGAAACGGCGCGCCGCACGAGCCCGCGCCGCGAACTCGACGAATCGGAACGCGAACTTCTGGACAGAAAACTCTCTGCGCTCTGCGCCGTGCGAGGCACCCGTGTCCGCGTTACCTATTTCGTTCCCGACGAAAGAAAGGCGGGCGGGGCGTATACGGAGCATTGCGGCGCCGTGCGCCTGAACGCCCGTACCCGCGAACTTATCTTTGAAGACGGCACCCGTGTCCGCCTCGACGACGTCGTCGCCCTCGACGCGGAAGGGGATGCCAAGGAGGAAGACTGAAATGAACATCTATCGATCGGTCGGCGAGCTCATCGGGCATACGCCACTTCTGGAGCTTTCCAACCTCATGAAAAAGCACGCCCTCAGGGCGTCCCTTTGCGCAAAACTTGAATCGTTCAATCCCGCAGGGTCCGCCAAAGACCGCATCGCCAAGGCGATCATCGACGATGCGGAGGCGCGCGGCGTCCTGCATCCGGGCGCGGCGATCATCGAGCCGACGAGCGGGAATACGGGCATAGCGCTCTGCGCCCTTGCGGCGGCCCGCGGATATCGCGCCGTCATCGTCATGCCGGACAGCATGTCCGTCGAGCGCAGGCTTTTGATGAAGGCATACGGCGCGGAGCTCGTGCTCACGCCGGGAGCGGAGGGCATGGCCGGCGCGATCGCCAGGGCGGAGCAGCTGCACGCCGATATGCCCGGTTCTTTTATCGCGGGGCAGTTTACCAATCCCGCCAATCCGCTCGCCCACGAACGGACGACGGGGCCGGAGATCTGGGAAGACGCGGGGGGCGACGTCGGCGCGTTCGTTGCGGGCGTCGGGACGGGCGGCACCGTCACGGGCGTCGGACGGTTTCTGAAAGGGAAGCATCCGGGCGTGCGCATCGTCGCCGTCGAGCCTGCCGGCTCTCCCGTGCTCTCGGGCGGCAAGGCGGGCGCGCACGGGCTGCAGGGGCTGGGTGCCGGCTTCGTGCCGGACACGCTGGATACGTCCGTTTACGATGAAGTGCTGGCGGTGACGGAAGCGGAGGCGTATCGCGCGGCGCGCGAACTCGCCGCGTGCGAGGGCGTGCTTGCCGGGATCTCTTCGGGTGCGGCGCTTTGGGCGGCGATCTCCGTCGCGGCGCGGGCGGAGTACGCGGGCAAACGCGTCGTGGTGCTGCTCCCCGACACGGGGGACCGATACCTCTCTACGCCGCTCTTTTCCGAATGAAGCAAAAACGGGGGCGGGCGATCGAAAGATCGCCCGCCCCCGTTTGTTGAAAAAGCGCGCTATTTTTGTTCGTCCGTGCTGTTCATGAGGTCACAGGCGCGGATGAGCAGATTGGAGAGCGGGAACGCCGCGAGCAGGATGCAGGCGGCATACAGCCACTCCGTGAGCGAGAAGGAAACTTCCGACCAGTGCGCATAGGTGATGTTCCCGAGGCCCGGGACGGAAAACACGAGGATGCAGCAGCCGACCATGGCGGCGTAAACGATGGCGCGCAGCATATTGAACGGCTGCAGGATGCGGAACAGGAGCACGAGCCCCGTCGTCGTGACCACGAACATGAGCATGGCCTGATAGTTGTAAGGCCCCGCAAAAAGGCCGGGGATAAACTGGTTGCCCAGGTAGACGGAGAACACGGCGGCGAGCAGCGTGAGCGCCGAGGGAATGGACCGCGAAAGCACGTATAGGATAAAATTCCCGCGCACGCGTTCGCCGTTGGGCAGAAGGGCGAGCGCCGTCGAGGGCGCCCCCGCCACGAACACTTCAAACAGCAGCATGTTGTCCGTCGTGAAGAAGTAGGGTTTGCGGATGCCCATGCAGATGAGCGCGAGGAGGGTGATGAACAGCGTCTTCATGATGTAGAGCGAGGCGCTGTTTTTGATGTTGTTGATGACCCGGCGCCCCTCATAGACGACGTTGGGCAGATTGAGGAAGTTGTTGTCCGTGAGCACGAGGTGGGAGACGTTGCGCGCCGCCTCGCTTCCCGACGCCACCGAGATGGCGCAGTCGGCTTCTTTGAGGGCAAGGATGTCGTTGACGCCGTCCCCCGTCATGGCGACGGTGCTGCCGTGCTTTTTCAGCGCCTTTACGAGGATGGCTTTCTGCTCGGGCGTCACGCGCCCGAAGACGGTGTACTGCGTCGCCACGTTTTCCACCTCCAGGTCGGTAAATCCGTCGAGGGAGATGTACTTGCCCGCGTTTTTCACGCCGACGCGCCGTGCGACCTCGGACACGGTCACGGGGTTGTCGCCCGAAATGATCTTGATCTCCACGCCGTTTTCGCGGAACCATTTGATGGTCTCCGCCGCGTCGCTGCGGATGTTGTCGGCAAGCGTGATGAGCGCGGCGGGGCGCAGGAGCGCGGGGATCTTGTCGCCCGCGATGGGCGCGGGGGAATAGGCGAGCACGAGCACGCGCAGCCCCATCTGCGCATATTGTTTGACGATGCGGTCGATGCGCGGGGGCATGGGCCGCAGGACGAACTCCGGCGCACCCATGACGAAGGTCCCCGTGTCCCCGAAGGTGACCGCCGAAAGCTTGCGCTTGGAGGAGAAGGGGAGGGTCGCCGTCGCCTGCAGGGCGGAGGAATGCCCGAACCGGTTGAAGAGCGCCTGGGACGTCTGGTTGTTGTCGCCGAGCGCGGCGAGCATGGAGCCCATGACGTCGTCAAGCGAGTGTTCCGTGTAGTTGTTCAGGATCATGCAGTCGCTGACCGTCATGCGGCCGTCGGTGATGGTCCCCGTCTTGTCGAGGCACAACACGTCCACGCGCGCCAGCATTTCCAGAGAGTACATGTCCTGGACGAGCGTCTGTTTTTTGGCGAGCCGCCCGATGCCGATCGCCATGGCGATGGTGGTAAGCAGCAGCAGCCCGGAAGGGATCATGCCCACGACGACGGCGCAGGTGGAGCGGATGGTCCTGTTCAGGATCTCGCGGTCTATCATGGCGAAGCTGCCGCCGTTCGCGTTCCAGGTGACGAGGAACACCCCCGCCGCCACGAAGGGGATGGCAACGCCGATGACGCGGATGAACATCTTGATGGAATTGATGATCTCCGAGCGCGGCTTTTTGTATTTTTTGGCTTTGGAAGTAAGTTTGTTGAGGTAGGTGGCCTTTCCCACCTTTTCGGCGCGCACGCGGCAGGAACCGCTTGAAAGGAAGGATCCCGCGTACAGGGTGTCCCCGCGCGCTTTTTTGACGGGGACGGATTCGCCCGTTAACAGCGATTCGTTGACCTCGACGGTCCCTTCCGCGAGTTTGCAGTCCGCGGGGATCTGCTGCCCCGGTTCGAGCAGGATGACGTCGTCGAGCACGATGTCGCTGACGGGGATCTCCTTTCGCTTTCCGTCGCGGATCACCGTTGCCGTGGAGGAAACGAGCAGGGCAAGCTTGTCGATCTGCTTCTTTGCCAGCACCTCCTGCACGATCCCGATGGTGATGTTCACGGTAAAGATGGCGACGAAGAGATACTGCGAGAAGGGCGCGTGCGAATAGAGCAGCGCGATCGCCGCCAGCACGCACAAAAGGTTGAAAAAGGTGAACAGGTTGCCGAAGAAGATGCTCTTGTACGACTTGGAATATTTGCGGTTGACGTCGTTGAAGAGGAATTGCTGAAAGCGCGTTTCCACCTGTTCCTGCGTGAGCCCCGCAGACAGCGCGGGCGTGAACCGTTCGACTTCCGTTTCGGAGGGGATGTGTTTCGCCTTGCGGAAGCGCTTCATCAGCTGCTTGCGGTCCTCCGCCGGGCGTTCTTCCGTGTCCGATTCCAGCACGCGGGAGGCGAACCCGCGCGCGGGCGCCGTCTGTTCCGGTTCGGCTCCGTCCTCTGCGGGCGGTCTGTCAAAAAATCTGCTCAATGTGCACCTCGTGCGGGGCGGCGGGATTGACGCCGCAGCGCCGTGCGCCCCGCGTGCATTCTACTGCTATTATAGCATATTCTCCGACAAAAAACAAAAGAAAGGCGGGAAAAAAGTTAATTTTTTTGCCGTGTCGGCAAAAGCGGGGCGAAACCGTTGATTTTCACGCGCGAAAGTTGTATAATGGGGAAAAATTCCCCAATGAGGACGGTTATGATCGATATCAATCTCATCCGCACGTCGCCCGAAACCGTGCGGGAAAATATCCGTAAAAAATTTCAGGACCACAAACTTCCCCTCGTCGACGAGGCGATCGCGCTGGATGCGAAAAAGCGCGCCCTGCAGACGGAGGGGGACGAACTGCGCGCCGCGCGCAACGCGCTCTCCAAGAAGATCGGCCTTCTGATGAAGGAGAAAAAGCTCGCCGAGGCGGAGCAGGTCAAGGCGGAGGTCGCACGCGACGCCGCGCGCCTTGCCGAAGTCGAGCAGGAGACGGAGCAGGCCGCCGCCCGCCTCAAAGAAGTGATGATGAGCATCCCCAACATCATTTCTCCCGAGACGCCCATCGGCAAGGATGATTCGGAGAACGTGGAACGGGAACGCTTTTTGGAGCCCGCCGTTCCGGCATTTGAAGTGCCCTATCACCTCGACATCCTGGAAAAACTTGACGGTATCGATATCGACAGCGCCCGCCGCACCAGCGGGCAGGGATTCTATTATCTCACGGGCGATGTCGCCCGCCTGCATTCCGCCGTCCTCGCTTACGCGCGCGATTTCATGATCGGGAAGGGCTTTACCTATTGCATCCCGCCGTTCATGATCCGTTCCGACGTCGTTTCCGGCGTCATGAGCTTTGAGGAAATGGACGGCATGATGTACAAGATCGAGGGGGAAGATCTCTACCTCATCGGCACGAGCGAGCATTCCATGATCGGGCGGTTCATGGGCCAGACCGTCGACGAGGGGCGCCTGCCCCTCACGCTCACCAGCTATTCCCCCTGCTTCCGCAAGGAGAAGGGCGCACACGGCATCGAGGAGCGCGGCATCTACCGCATCCATCAGTTTGAAAAGCAGGAGATGATCGTCATCTGCAAGCCGGAGGACAGCTGCGAATGGTTTGAGAAGATGTATCGTTACACCGTCGAACTCTTCGTCTCCATGGGCATTCCCGTGCGCACGCTCGAGTGCTGCTCGGGCGATCTTGCCGACCTCAAATACCGCAGCCTCGACGTGGAGGCATGGTCGCCGCGCCAGAAGAAGTATTTTGAAGTGGGGTCCTGTTCGAACCTGACCGACGCGCAGGCGCGCCGCCTCAACATCCGCTACAAGACGGACAAGGGGACGGCGTTTGCGCACACGCTCAACAATACCGTCGTCGCGCCGCCGCGCATGCTCATCGCGTTTTTGGAAAATCACCTGCAAGAGGACGGCAGCGTCACCATTCCCGAGGTGCTGCGCCCGTACATGGGCGGCATCTCCGTGATCGCGCCCAAGAAGTGATGCGGGGCGGAGCCGGGAGGACGGAGGCGGTATGAAGTACGTCTTTTTCGATATTGAATGCGCCTGCGTCTATAAGACCGTCGCCAAGATCTGCGCGTTCGGTTACGTCGTCACCGACGAGAGTTTCCGCGAGAAGGAGCGCAGGGAGATCCTCATCAATCCCAAGGGGAAATTCCACCTCACCGGCCGCAGGGGCGGGGGAGGGCTGGTGCTCCCCTATGAATACGAGGATTTCAAGCAATACCCGCTCTTTCCCGAGATCTACCCGCGCATCAAGGCGCTGCTTGAGGCGGAAAATACGCTCGTCTGCGGACATGCCACCCGCAACGACGTCAATTATCTGAATCTGGAAACGCGGCGCTACAAGCTCCCGTCGTTTCGCTTTGCGTTTCACGATACGCAGTTTTTGTATATGAACATGGAAAACGCGTTCAGCCGCCAGTACGGGCTGCAGACGATGGCGGAATCGCTGGGCGTCGAGTTCACGCCCCACCGCGCCGTGGACGACGCGTACGCCACCATGCGCGTGTGCGAGGCGATCTGCCGCCGCGAACGGACGGGGCTGAACGCCCTCATTTCCCGTTACGGCGTCCTGCCCGGGCGCATCGCCGATTACCGCATCGAGACGCCGCATTCCGCGCAGGAGCGCAGCTATCACGCCATGCGCGAGCAGGAACGGGAGCAGCGCGCCAAGACGCGGGACGCCTTCTTCCGCTTCGTCAACAAGAACATGCCGCGCCGCCGCCGCGGCGGCTCGCTCGATGGGAAGGTGTTTTGCTTTGCGCGCGAGCTCGAGGACGGCTATCCCGACGCGAGAAAGCTGCTCGCGGAGATCTTTGCCTGCGGCGGGACGTATACCTCTCACCCCGCCGAATGCAACGTGTACATCGGGCGGGCGCGGGAGGGGACGCGCTGTCAGAACGCGCTCGATGCGGGCGCGGCGTTTATCCCGCTGGACGCGCTGGAACGCGCCCTGGAGACCGTATGAATCTTCCCGGACAATTTATCGGACGCATGCAGAAAAAGTTGGGGAACGCCTTCCCCGACTTTTTGCGTACCTACGGGCGCCCGCCCGAAAAGGGGGTACGCGTCAATACGCTCAAGATTTCCCGCGGGGAATTTTTGCGCCTTGCGCCCGTCCCCACGGACGGCGCGGTGCCGTGGGAGGAGAACGGATTTTATACGGCGGCGGAAAAACCGGGCGCTACGATCGCCCACGCGGCCGGGCTGTATTATTGCCAGGAACCTTCCGCGATGTGCGCCGTGCCCCTGCTCGGCGTGCAGCCGGGCGAACGCGTGCTCGACCTGTGCGCCGCGCCCGGGGGCAAAACGACGCAGCTCGCTTCCGCGCTTCGCGGGGAAGGGCTGCTGATCGCCAACGAATACGTCTATTCCCGCGCCGGCGTGCTCTCGCAGAACGTCGAGCGGATGGGGATAAAAAACTGCGCCGTGACGAGCGCGTCTCCCGCGGCGCTTTCCGCGGCGTTCGGCGCGTCGTTCGACAAGGTGCTCGTCGACGCGCCCTGCTCGGGGGAGGGCATGTTCAAAAAGGAGCCCAACGCCATCCCCGAATGGAGCGAGGAGAACGTCTCCCGCTGTGCCGCGCGCCAGGCGGAGATCTTAGAGAGCGCCGCGTCGCTGCTCGTCCCGGGCGGGCGCATGGTGTATTCTACCTGCACCTTTTCCGAAGAAGAAAACGAAGGGCAGATCGCGCGGTTCCTGCGCGCGCATCCGGAATTCCGTCTGCTGCGGCAGGAGCGCCTGTACCCGCACGAAGTGCGCGGAGAGGGGCACTTTGCCGCTCTGCTGGAAAAAGACGAAGGCGCGGGCATGTCTATGCCTATGCGCCCGTTTGCGCCCGTTTCCGCGGCGGCGCGACGGGCGGCAGAGGCGTTCGCGGAGGAGTTCTTCGCCGCGCCGCTTTCCGGCGTGCTTGCGGCGGCGCACGGAGATCCGGGCCGGTTGTATCTGGTCCCCGAGGGGATGGGCGCGCTTCCCGTTCCCGTCCTCCGCTGCGGCGTCGAGCTGGGGCGGCTGGAAAAAGGGATCTTTCGCCCCGCGCACGCCCTTGCCATGGCTTGCGCGGGCGGACAGGCGCGGCGTTTCGTCGAGCTTGACGACGGGGCGGCGGCAAAGTTCCTTCGCGGCGAGACGGCGGCAAGCGGGCTTGAAGACGGCTGGTGCCTCGTCGGCTGGCACGGTTACCCGCTCGGCCTCGGCAAGATCGTCGGGGGCGTCGTCAAAAACCATTATCCCAAGGGGCTGCGCCGCTGAGCGCGGCCTTTCTGACGGCAAAACAGCCGCCCGTCCGGAAATTCCGGGCGGGCGGCCGTTCTTTTCTGAAAGAGGGAATTGTGAGCGTTAAGGTGACTCCGTCTGCGCGGCGTCGCTGCCTTCGTCCGGCGCATCGGGGGGAGCCGCCGTGCCGTCGGTCTCCTTCTGCGCGTTCAAAAAGCGGCGGTTTTCTCTTGCCGCGAAGAGGAACACGAGGATGCCGAGCGCGAGCAGGCAGGCGATGGGAATGGCGCCGAGGTTGACGGACCCCGTCGCGTGGGTGACGACGCCGACGAGCAGGGTGCCGATGAAGGCTGCGCCCTTGCCGAAGATGTCGAGGATGCCGAACAGGCAGCCCGATTGCTCGGCGGGGATGATCTTGGCGAAGTAGGAGCGGGAGAGCGCCTGCACGCCGCCCTGGAACAATCCGACGGCGACGGCGAGCAGCCAGAACTGCCACACCGAGGTCATGAATACGGCGAACACGGCGATGCCCGTGTAGGCGACGATGCAGATGAGGATGAGCACGTCGTTCCGCACGCGGTCGGCAAGTTTCCCCATGACGATCGCGGCAGGGAAGGCGATGATCTGCGTTAAAAGCAGGGCGAGCAGCAGGTTGGTCATGTCAAACCCGAGCGTATCGCCGAAGGACGTCGCCATGTCGATGACGGTATAGACGCCGTCTATGTAGAGGAAGAAGGCGACGAGGAAGAGGATGATGCCCTTTTTGTTGGGCACGTTGGATTTTTTGGAGAAGACGGAGAACAGCCGCCTGAAGTTGTCGCGGACGGCGTGCGGCGTGCGCGGCACGAAGTGCGTCTGCCTGTAATCTTTGGCGAGCGGCAGGGTAAAGAGCAGCCACCAGACCGCCGTGATGACGAGGGAGACGGGGATGGAGACGGCATAGTCGAGCCCCGAGAAGAGCACCACGACGACGCAGATGAGGAAGGGAATGCAGCTGCCGATGTATCCGAAGGCATACCCCTTGGAGGAGACGATGTCCGTGCGGCCCGGCTCTACCATGTCCACGAGCATGGCGTCGTAGAAGGCGAGGCTGCCCGAATAAAAGATCTTTACCACGATGAACACGGCGAGGAAGACGAGCCAAGGCATGGGGATGCCGAGCAGTCCGCAGCCGAGGATGCCGAGCGCGGCAAAGGCGAGGAAGATGGGCTTTTTATAGCCGTTGAAGTCGCTCATCGTGCCGAAGATGGGGCTCAGCACGGCGACGCAGAGGGTGACGATGCTCGCCGCGTATCCCCAATAGGCGGTCGCCGTTTCGTTGGGGACGCCGGACGCTTCCGCGATGCCGTTGAAATAGATGGGGAGGATGGTGGTGATGAACAGCGTAAATGCCGAGTTGCCGACGTCGTACAGGATCCAGCTCCATTCGCGGCGGCGTTCTTTGGAAAGGCGAAGGTTCATGCTCTCACCTCATTCGTAATTGGCGCAGAGGCGCGCGTCAAGTTCCGCATCCCCCGCGAGGAAAGCCCGGTAGTTTGCGATGAGTTCCGTTGCGGCGGTGACCGCTTTCCCGTACAGGTCGCGCAGCCTGCGGTTGCTTTCCGCCAGGTCTGCGGGCGTCTCTTCCGGAACGGTCATCGCGCCGATGCCGCGGGCTTGGCCCACAAGCGTGAGCGCGCCGTGCACCACGGCGGAAAGGAAGGGGGACGGGGTGTTGAGGAGCGCGGTACATGTTTTCATGGCCTTGATGCAGGACCTCGTCTTGCGCCCGTCGATGCAGAGGAATGCCGCCGAGGCGGAGACTGCTTTTTCGTCCGCCGTGAGGTGCGCGCAGAGGTCGGTATCCTTGGCGGAACGCCCGTCTTCTGCAAGCAGGGCGCCTTCAAAGGCGGCCTCGACTTCCATGTGCGTATGCCCCGTCAGCTGCATTTGCCGCGCCACTTCCCCGTGGCAGGCGCTGTCCAGCGCAAAGTGGCATAAAAATCCGTACAGATAGGCGAGATCTTCCGGGCGCTGTCCGCGGCAGTAATAGATGTCGCGCGCATTTTTGAAGAACCCTTTTGCCGGGATCTCGTGCAGGTAATTTCCGTACTTTGCAATGCGGTTGCGGAAGAGGGGGTGGTAGTAAAAGAGCAGGTCGGGGCCGTGCAGCCCCAGAGCGAAGCAGCTCGTTTCCGCGGCGATCTCTGGGAAGGCTCCCTCGGGGAGCGCCCGCATTACGTCCTCGCCGAACCTTCTGTGTGCGTATCCTGCCGGCATAACGTCTCCTTGTCCTTCCCGCTACGGGGAAGGCACTTTCTGTTTAAAATCTTATCCACCTACTATTATAATAAAAGACGGCGAAAATTTCCACCGTCTTGCATCATAAATTTGTAAAATGTTTGTAAAATTTTATTTACGGGGCGTCTGCATCCCCGTCCGCCGCCGCGGCGGCCGCTTCCTGCCGCCTGCGCATGCGCTGCCATTGGAAGAATCCGTAGACGTCGTTGAGGAAAAAGGCGGCAAAGCAGACGACCATGCTCAGATATTCGCGGTCCGTTGCCGAGGCGAGGCTCCACAGCAGGATGAGGACCACGTCGTTGGCGGCATAGGCGAGCGCGTAGAGGGCGCTGCGCCGCGCCGTGAGCACGACGGCGAGAAAGCTCGTGAACACGGATACGGTGCTGATCACGAGGTTCTGCGTACGGAGAGCGCGCAGGATAAAGTAAAATGCGAAGGTGATCGCGAGTCCGAGCAGGCAGATGACGGCGTATTCCCTGCCGCGCAGGCGGCGGACGGTGACCTCCGTGTGCCGCGTCTCCGCGCGGAAGGGGTGACGCATCCAGCTGATGACGGCGGCGACGGCGATGGGCGCCGTCATGCCGAGGTAGGTGATCATTTCGCCGTAGTAGCGGAAGGTCCAGGAGATATAGCCGTACAGCGCGCTGAAGACGACGGTGAGGATCTGCCCCAGGACATGCCCCTTGGAGACGAAGATGAGCGCCGTAGCGCCGAGCAGGGACGCGATGAGGTATAAAAACTGCGTATTGCCGCAGAGGAAGTAGGAAAGCAGGATGCCCGCGAGCGAGAGCAGCCAGAGGCTCCATTCAAAGGGCGTGAAGCCGCGGAAGGGGTTTTTCAGAAATTTCATATCGTTCTCCATAAAAAAAACGGCATTCCGTATGTTTCTGTCTGCTATGACCTGACGACAGAAACGGGAATGCCGTTTCGCATTATTTTGTACCCGGTGGCACGATGCAGTTGTGAAGATCCGTCAATTATTCGTTGTACGGATCGTTTTCATCCTTGGGAGCTTCCGGCTTGCTTTCCGGCTGTTCCGCAGGCGTCTTTGCCTTCTTCTGTTTTCCGCCGTATACGCTCTTGCCGTGGACGGCAGCCTTGCTGCGGCGGCGCTTTGCGATCTTGCGGATCGCCATGCTGATCAGGACAATGACGAGGGCAACGACCATTGCGCCGGATGCGACCAGCAGCCAGACGTTGTACTCGGGCTCGGCGGCTTCGTCTTCCGTCGTCGAATCGTCCGTATCCTCCGTCTCGTCCGCTTCCACCGTCACTTCCGTCGCCGAATAATCCAGGAAGAGCTGGTAGGAAAGCTCCGTCGAGGAAGCCGTGTCGTCTTCGCGGTAGAGGTACGCGATCGTCTCCTCGTACGTCGATTGCGTATAGGAAGCGTAGGGGTTGCCCGCGTTTTCCTCATCCTGCGTCTCGTCGTAGCGGAGGTAGGAAGGATCGTCGTAGAAGGTGTAGGTGTAGTAGAGGGCGACGTTTGCGGGGAGGTCCTCCTCTTCGCCGAGACCAAGCTCGTCTTTGAGGTCGCTCACCGCTTCGTCCAGCAGCGTCTCATAGTCGGACGCCGCGCTCGCGGAGGTGTTTTCGTCGAAAATGATATAGCTGCCCGCGGGGTTGACGACTTCGCCGTCGCGCGAACCGCTCCACACTTCCAGGCGGTAATCTTTTGCCGTATTGCCCGTGTGGATGTAGAAGCAAACGTTCACCCACTTGTTTGCGACGCCGGGCTTCGTGCCGTCCACGATGATGAGGCTCTGATGTGACGTCTTTTCATCGGCGGAATAATCGTAGCGCGCGAAGCTGTGGTCGAAGTCGACGACTTCCGTCGAATATTCCTGCGTCTCCTCGTCGCAGTAGGCGTAGAATTTGCCGTCGTGCGCGTAGAAGGCGATCTGCCCGTCTTCGTCCGTCCCCGTCACCAGGTTGCCGTCCTCATCTTTCTCGTAATTGGAGAGGTTGGCGTAATACTTGGTATCGCTCTCGTCGCGGGCGTTCGTGTACAGCCCGTTGTCCTCGAGCAGATAGACGAGATCGGTCTCTTCCTCAAACTCGTCGTCCTCGGGGTCGATCGCCGCGACGTTGCCGTCGTCGTCATACCAATAGGTATAGGCGGGCATATCGAGGGACAGGCAGTCGTAATAGCCTTTTTCAAGGTCGGAGGCGTCGATGAGGTAAATATATGCCTTGGCGCCTTCGGAGACCTTTACGCGTACGGAGACGCGCTGATAGGTCGAGGAGGAGATGGTGGCGGTGGCGCGGGCGATGTACCCGTACGCCTCCATGCGGTCGGCAAGATCGCCGCTCTGGATCTTGTTGATGATGACGAGCGGCTGTTTCGCCGTGCCGAAGATACGGCTCCACCAGTCGGCGGAAAGCGCATCGTTGAGGATGCCCGCCTGTTTTGCGATGTTGCACAGCTCCGTCTTCCATGCCGCGTCGGCATAGTTGTCCGCGTGGTCCGCGTTCACAAGGCCCGCATAGACGGAATCGGGCGTGGTGTTGGGGGTGAACGCCTCGTCGCCGCCGACGCGCTTGTCGCCGCCGCGCAGGCCCCAGTAGTTCGCCGGGTTGGCGATGTCGTCTTCAACGGAGTCGGGGTCGTTGTACACGACGTCGTCGAACTTCGTCCCCGAAGCCGTTTCCGAGGTCAGCGAGACGGTCTTGGCGCGGTCGCCCGTAGAGGCGTAGCCGATCTCGCGGTCGGAGATGTCGTACGTTTCAAAGTTTGCAAAGGCGGCGTAGCCGTCCGTGTAGCTGTCCTTCGTCGTGCCCACGATCGTCGTGAGCCCGTAGGTGAGTTCGAGATAGAAGGTCTTTTCTTCGTCCGTGTCGTTGGAGACGTAGAAGAAGCACTGCGCCCAGCCGTCGTAGATGTCCTTGCGGTCCTCATCGATGTCCGTCGTGACGAGCACCGTCGAGTCGACGCCGGAGATGGCGGTTTTCGTGGTGCCGTCCACGATCGTGGCGCCCGCCCCCGTAAAGGACTGCATATCCGACGTCTTCACGAAGAAGGAGAGGAGGATCTGCCCGTCCGGGGCGATGGTGAACTTATCCGAACGCACGGTCGCCGTGTAGGGCGCGCCGTTGTTGGACATGAGCATGACGATCTGCTCGTCGTCCTTGTCGTCCCCGCCGAAGGGGAAGTTTTCAAAATCGCGGCTGATGACCGACTGCAGGACGGAGTTGCTCTCCGCCGCCGTCTTCAGGGCGCCCAGCGTGGCAAGCTCGGTGTAGCTCTTGGCGTCCTTGGAAAGCCCGATGTTCTTGTACGTCTCGGAGGTGTATTCGCGGTCGCCGTAGATCTCCTTGGTGAGGTCGATGCTGACGGACGTGCCGCTCGCCGTGAGGTCGAAGCGCTCGAAGCCCGCGTACAGGTCGAGGGCAAAGGTGCGGTCATCGGATCTTGCGGTGTCGAACTTCTTGTCCGCGTCGTAATCGTTGACCGTGCAGGTGACGTTTTCGCCGAGCGTCTCCGTCGCCGTTTCATAGTCGTCGGAGGAAATGATCTTACAGGTGAGGTCGTCGAAGAAGGCGTACCCGTTGACCGTCTCGTACATATCCGTCGAGCTGCCCATGCCGAGGCCGAGCACGATCTTGAAGGTGCTGGAAGCAAAGGTGCTGGCGCGCACATAGAGCGTGTACTGCACCCAGCCGTTGTTTTCGCCGTCGGGATTGAGCGTCTCGGTGTTGATGTTCTTGATCTGCATCTGATCGAGCGTGGTGCCGCCGACGGTGTTGATGACGCCGATGTACGCGCCGCAGCGCCCGTCCGCGGGCTGATCCTCGTAATGGGTGAGGTTGCTCGTCTTGACCCAGACGGAAACTTCCGCCGCCGTCCCCGCCGAGAGGGTGACCGTGGAGCCGGACGTGTAATACTGCGCCGTCCCGTACACGGTGGAGTTGGTGATCTTCTGGTTCTGGATCATCAGCACGCTCGTGCCTTCCGTCTCGCCGTGCGTGCCGGGGTTTTCCACCAGCGCTTCGGATGCTTCCTCGTCGTAGAAGTTCTTGACGTCGTCGTAGTCCACGCTGAAGGTGTAGTCGTCGTAATACTCAAAATCGTCGACGGACTCGATGTCGAACTCATCGTAGAACTTGAGGCGGTCGTAAGCGGTCACGTCCTCGTCTTCCCAATGCGCGAGGGCGTCCTCCACGGAAGTGAAGGGGCGGCCGGGGCGGGTAAAGTTGTTCCATTCCGCCGCATCGGTGTTGACGATGCCGCTTGCCGCGTCGGAAACGGGCGCCGAGCCGTTGCTGTCCGAACCCGTGGTGCGCGACCAGTCGTTCGGCGAGTTGATGAGGTCGCGCTTTTCGCTGAGCTCTTCTACCTCGTAATCGTTGTAATACTCAAAGTCACCGTTTTTGATGAGCTGCGTGTCCCGCCGCGACGGGGTGGTCTCTTCTTCCTCCTCCGTGCTGTCGGTGGTCCCGCACGCCGAAAGCGCGCCGAGCGAAAGGGTCGCCGCCAAAGCGAAGGAAAGCGCGGCGATCGCCCGTTTTCTGCCCTGTTTTCTTTCAAAGAATCTTGCCATAAAAAAACCCGTCCTGTAAATTTTCGCCTTGCGGCGAATGGTCTTTCCCCGCTGCCGGGGGAAGGTTTAAGGAAACGCCGCGCGTCCGTGCGCCATTCCCTTAATAAGATACCCATCCATTTTAATATAAAACGGCGGGAAAGACAAGCAATTCCGCGCAAAATAAGAAAATTTCGTAAATTTTTTTTCAAACGGGGCAAACTTGATGGAAAGGAGTGCGGAGAAGGGAGTATGAAGCGAAACAAAATCATCCGCCTTGGCGCGGGCGGGGCGGTCACGGGCGCGGTCAACGGGCTTCTGGGCGGCGGCGGGGGCATGCTCGCCGTGCCCGTTCTGCAGCGCTGGGCGCGCCTTCCCGTGCGGGAGGCGCACGCCACGGCGATCGCCGTCATTCTGCCCGCGTCGCTTTTGAGCGGCTGCGTCTACCTGTCCGAGGCGCACGCGCCGTTCGGCGTGCTCATTCCCGCCGCCCTCGGCGTGGCGCTCGGCGGGTTTTTCGGGGCAAAACTGCTCGCGCGGGCAGCCCCCGGGAAGATCACCGCCGTCTTCGCGCTGCTCATGCTCGCCGCGGGGCTGAGGATGTTCTTTTCATGAGCTTTCATCTGTACTTTCTCTGCGGGCTTTTGGGCGGCATATTCGGGGGCATGGGTATGGGAGGCGGGACGCTGCTCATCCCGCTCCTCACCGTGCTCTGCGGCGTGGACCAGACGGCGGCGCAGGGCGTCAATCTGCTCGCGTTTCTGCCCATGTCGCTCATCGCGCTCTCCGTGCACGTCAAAAACGGGCTTGTCCGCAGGGAGGGGGTACTGCCCCTCGTCCTGCCTGCCGCCTGTTTTTCCGTGCTCGGCGCGCTTGCGGCGTCCGTGCTCCCGCCGCAGCTGCTGCGCAAGGGCTTCGGGCTCTTCCTTACGGGGCTCTCCGTATCCCAGTTTTCGGGCGCCGTCCGCACCCTCCGGGCGGAACATCGGAAAAAAGCCGCGGGATAACTGTTTACAAACGGGAAAAAGCGTGGTACAATCGGGGTATGGAATTTCTGTTTTTCGATCTGGACGGCACGCTCACCGAGCCGTACGAGGGCATCTCCAAAAGCATCCTGTACGCCCTTTCCCGGTTCGGCCTTCCCGATCCCGGAGAGGAGGCGCTGCGCGCCTGCATCGGCCCGCCTCTGTATGATAGTTTCGAACATCGGTTCGGCCTGGGGAAGGAGGGGTCTTTGGAGGCGGTCCGCCTCTTCCGCGAGCGCTATCACGACGTGGGCTGGCAGGAAAACGCCCTGCTGCCCGGCGCCGCCGAGGCGTTGCGGACGCTTTCCGCTGCGGGGAAAAAACTTGCCGTCGCCACGGGGAAACCCACGCTGTTCGCCGAACGCATTTTGCGCAAGTTCGGCGTTTTCGGCTGTTTTTCCGCCGTCGTCGGCAGTAACCTCGACGGTACCATGACGGAGAAGAAGGAGGAATTGGGCGAGGCGATGCGCCGCCTTTGCGCCCCGCGGGAGCAAAGCGCCATGATCGGCGACAGGAAGTACGACGTCGAGGGCGCGCATGCGCTCGGCGTGTTCGCGGCGGGCGTCACCTTCGGCTATGCGGAGGAAGGCGAACTCGAGGCGGCGGGCGCGGACGCCGTGTTCGCTTCCTTTCCGGCGTTGACCGCATATTTTTTGTGAAAAAAGTGAAGTTTCCCAAGAAAAATATGGAAAAAACGAAAAATTTTTTCAAAATGGTATGGACAAAATCCGTGTTTTGTGGTAGAATAAATCGGGATTGAAATCAGAAGGATCGGAAGACTGCCGAGAAGACCCGCATTCGGATGGGATCCGAAGAATCACACAGGCGGCAGATTGGAGAAAATTATGGAAAAAATTGGAATTATCGATCTGGGATCGAATTCCGCGCGCCTTGTCATCGTCGAATTGTTCGGCGATGGACATTTTATGGTCGTCGACGAGCTGAAAGAGAGTGTGCGGCTCGGGCAGGACATGGACAGAGACGGCTTTTTGAAACCGCAGAGGGTAGCGGAAACCATCAAAACGTTAAAGATGTTCAAGCGGCTGTGCGACACGAGCAACGTCAGCCGCATTTTGGCTGTGGCGACGGCGGCCGTCCGCCGCGCAAAAAATCAGCGCTCGTTTCTTGACGAGATCCAGGCGACCTGCGGGATCAAAGTCAACGTGCTTTCGGAAGAGGAGGAGGCGACGCTCGTCTACCGCGGCGTCATCAACTCCATGGATATCCCCAAGGGGCTGATCCTCGAGATCGGCGGCGGCAGCACCAAGATCGTCTATTACAACCGCCGCACCATCCTCAATTACGCCACGATGCCCTTCGGGGCGGTCACGCTGACCGACCTGTTTGCCGACGACGGCGTTTCCCCCAAGGAGCAGACGGAAAAGATCGAAGAGTTTTTCACCGAGCAGTTCAAGAAGATCGACTGGCTCTCGGAAGTCGAACCCGACGTGCAGATGATCGGCGTCGGCGGCTCCTTCCGCAATCTTTACAAGATCAACAAGATCGTGCGCAAGTATCCCCTGGATACCGTGCACAATTATACCTTTGCCGTGGACGATTTCCGCTCCATTTACGAGATGGTGCGCGTCCTCGACGTGGAAAAACGCAAGCGCATCCGCGGCCTTTCGCCCGCCCGCGCGGACATCATGCCCGCGGCGATGGCGATCGTCAAGGCGTTTACGGACTATATGCACGTGGAGAGTTTCGTCGTGAGCGGCAGCGGCCTGCGCGAGGGGATCATGTTCAACCAGGCGCTCCCGCAGACGGTGGAACGCCCCATTTCCGACGTCCTCAGCTATTCGCTGAGCACGCTCGTCCGCTATTACGAGTGCGACGAAAAGCACGTCGAACACGTCGTGCAGCTGAGCATCCAGCTCTTCAAACAGCTGCGCGTGCTGCACAAATTCCCGCGGCAGTACCTCAAGGTGCTGAAGATCGCGGCGAGCCTGCACGACAGCGGTATGCGCGTCAAGTACTACCACAGCCACAAGCACGGGTGGTACATGGTGCTCAATTCCGCCATTTACGGGGCGACCCACCGCGAGATCGTGCTTGCGGCCTTCGTCGTCGGCTGCCACAAAAAGGAAGACATCAATCCCGCCGATTGGGCGCGCTACAAAGATATCGTCACCGAGGAGGATGCGGACGTCGTGCGCAAGCTTGGCGTGCTGCTCACCATCGCGGAAGCGCTCGACCGCAGCCGTTCCGGCGTGGTCACGGGCATCAACTGCGACGTGCTCGGCGATTCGGTCATCATGAAGACGCTCGTCAGCGGCGACGCTTCGCTTGAAGTGCGCTGCGCCGCCTCCGTCAATGCGGAATTCAGGCGTTCCTTCCGCAAGAATCTGGAAATTTTGTGATACAGGCACCCGCCGCAGGGCGGAACAAACGCCCGTTTTGCGCGCAAAACGGGCGTTTGATTTCAAAAGAGGATCATGGAAAAGTTTATTCTCGCAAGCGCGTCGCCGCGCCGGCGGGAGCTGCTTTCCGGGCTCGTTTCCCGGTTCTGCGTGCAGCCTTCCCGCTTTGAGGAGGTCCCTTCGGGGCTTCCGCCCGCACGGACGGCGCTCTCGTTTGCCGTCGGCAAGGCAGAGGACGTCGCGGCGCGATTTCCGGGGCAGATCGTTCTGGGCGCGGACACGGTGGTCTCTCTCGGCGGGGACGTGTTGGGAAAACCGCGGGACGCGGCGGATGCCGCCGCGACGCTGCGGCGGCTGAGCGGACGCACGCATTCCGTATTTACGGGCATCTGCCTCATCGGGCGCGGAAAGAAGCTGTGCGCGACGGAGGAGAGCCGCGTCACTTTTTTCGAGCTCTCGGATGCGCTCATCGCGCAATACGTCGCCAGCGGGCTGCCGCTCGACAAGGCGGGCAGCTACGGCATACAGGACGGATACCCGCTCGTGCGCGCTCTGGAAGGAAGTTATACAAACGTGGTGGGGCTCCCCGTGGAGCGCGTCCGCACGATGTTGGAGGAACTTGGCTATGTTGAAACTTGCAATTGATTTCGGGACTTCGGTGACGAAGATCTATAAGATCGGCAGCGGGATCGTGCTCGCCGAGGCGACCTGCGTCGCCGTCGATAAGGAGACGGGGGAGATCCGCGCCTTCGGGAACGAGGCAAAGCGGCTTTTGGGCAAGACGGCCGAACAGACGGCCATCCGCTTTCCCGTCTACGAAGGGGAGATCGTCTCGGAATCGCTGGGCGCGGCGCTGCTGGAATACTTCCTCGGCAAGGTGACGGGCGGCAGCTGGGGGCGCACGGAAGCGCTCTTCTGCGTGCCCTGCGGCATCGCCCCCGACGCGCGGGAAAAATATTACCGCGTCGCCAATTCCGCGGGCCTTTCCCGCGTTTATTTTGCCGAGGCGCCCTTTTTGAGCGCGCTCGGCCAGGACGTGCCCCTGTCCGATTCCAATCCCGTATTCGTCATTGACATCGGCGCGGGTTGCACGTCCATCGCCGCGTTCTCGCTGGACGGCATCATTGCGGGGCTTTCCATGAACGTAGGCGGCAACAATATGGATATCCACATCATCGATCACGTCGCCGAGCAGTTCAATCTCAAGATCGGCTCGCTCACCAGCGAAAAACTCAAAAATACGGTGGGGAGCTTCCTCGACAGCGACAATCAGAGCATGGTCGTCAACGGGCGCGACATCGGCACGGGCAGGCCGCGTTCGGTCTCCGTCACTTCGCCCGACATCATGTTCCCCATCCGCGTCTATGTGGACAAGATCCTGGAATACGCGGAGCTCATTTTGAAAAAACTCCCCGCGGAAGTATCCGCGGCGGTCTGCAAGGGCGGGGCGTATCTTTCGGGCGGCGTCTGCCGCATGATGGGGCTTTCCGGTTACGTCGCCGATCGGCTTCAGATCGAAACGCATCTCGCGGAAGAGCCGCAGATGGCGGTGGTCCTGGGCGGCGGCAGGACGGTGGGAAATTCCGCGCTCCTGCACCGCATCCGGCTCAGCTGAGCGCAAGCGGACGGCGGAAGCCGTCCCTTTTTTTATCCCGGCCCGGCCGGGAAGAGGGGTCACATGAACGTATATCTCGACTATGCGGCGACGTCGCCGCTCACGGCGCAGGCGCTTTCCGCCATGCTCCCTTACCTTACGGAAACGTACGGCAATCCCGATTCGCTGCACGCCGGCGGGCGGGCAGCGGCATACGCCGTTACCCGCGCGCGGGATGCCGTCGCATCCGTGTTCGGCGTTTCCCCCGCGGAGGTGTATTTTACCTCCGGCGGTACGGAGGCGGATAACTGGGCGGTGCGCCGCCTTTCCTGCGGGAAGGGCATCTGCGTCTCCGCCGTCGAACATCACGCCGTGCTCGGCGCGTGCAAACTTGCAGAAGGGGAGGGCATGTCTGTGACGACGCTCCCCGTCGAGGAGACGGGCATGGTATCCGTATCCCGCGCAAAAACGCTCCTGAATGCGGACATGGGCCTTCTGTGCGTCATGGCCGTCAACAACGAAACGGGCGTTTTGCAGCCGCTCGGCGAACTGGCGGAAGCGGCGCACGCGCGGGGCATGGTCGTGTTTTCCGATTGCGTCCAGGCAGCATGTACGCAGGATCTGAAGGAGACGGCCGCCCTCTGCGATGCGCTCGCCGTGTCCGCGCATAAAGTGGGAGGCCCTAAGGGCGTGGGGGCGCTCATCGTGAAAAAGGGCGTGCGCCTTTCCCCGCTGCTTGCCGGCGGAGAACAGGAACGCGGCATGCGGGCGGGTACGCTCAACGTGGCGGGCATCGTCGGCTTTGCCGAAGCGCTCACGCAGGCGCAGGCGCAGCGGGCGCGATTCAAAGCGCATACGGGCGCGCTGCGCGCGCGTTTTGAGGAAACGGTGTGCGCCGCGCTCGGGGACGAGGTGCGCATAGACGGGCGGGAATACCGCGCGGAGAACATCAGCCACCTTACCTTTTACGGGGCAGGGAGCAAAACGATGCTTGCCCGCCTCGATCTTGCGGGCGTATGCGCTTCGGGCGGCGCCGCCTGCGCGGCGCACAGCGGCCTGCCGTCGCACGTGCTCCTGGCGATGGGCAGGAGCGAACGGGAGGCGGAACGCGGCGTGCGGTTTTCCTTCGGCATGCAGACGACGGAGGAGGAGGTGTGCTTTGCGGCGGATGCCGTTATTTCGGCTGCGCGCGGCGCGTGAGCCGGGAAGAGAAAAAAAGCTGTCGAGCAAAATCGACAGCTTTTTTTCTTCTAAACGGGCCGGCGGGGGCATATAGTGATGGTGTAGCGCCGGGGGAAGCCTGCGGCGACATAGTACGCATCATCAGAGGTGAAGATTATGAATGAAGAACTCGAATACGCCGAAATGCTGGAGATCCCCGTGGAGACGATCACCGTCCGCCGCAAGGAAAAGAAAAAGAAGGCAGCGGGGGAGGACCTCGGCGAGCAGCTCGTGGACAGGGTGAACGGGCGCATGGAACAGGCGGAGCAGGATCCCGCGTATGCGGAGAGCACGCCCATCGCGCGCGAAGTGCAGCCCAAAAAACGCTCGCTTTCGCGGATGATCCTCATCGGCGAATTCGTCGCCGTCTGCGCGCTGTGCGCGACCATCTTTTTCACCAACATTTTTCTTTCGGACAGCGCCATCAACACCTTCGTGCGGGGGCTGTTTGCGGGCAACGCGGAAACGGTCGACACGCGGACGTATCAGGATTTCACGCTCTCGCCCGTCGTCAGTGAATATGCCGACGTGGACATCGCCGTCTCGGACACGGGTGTGCTTTCGTTCACGGCGGAGTGCAGCGTTTACAGCCCCTGCGCAGGGGAAGTCGCATCCGTGAACGGCAGCGCGGAGGAGGGATACTCGGTGGAAGTGCGCCATTCCGATTCGTTTTCCACCATCGTGAGCGGGCTGGATGCCGTCTATTGCGCGTCGGGCGATGCGGTGCTGCGCAACGTGCCCATCGGCTTTTCGCAGGGGGAACGCGAAGTGCGCGTCATGCTGTATTCGGACGGCACGCTGCTCAACTGCTACACGGTAGACGGAGAGAACGGGCTTGCCTGGAGCTGAGCCGCGCCTGCGCTTCCGCATCCATCCGCTCTTTTTTGCATACGGGATCTGGACGGCGTTTTCGGGCGAGCTGATGGTGTTTCTCGCCGCCGCCGTTGCCGCCGTCGGGCACGAGTGCGCGCACGCCTTCGCCGCCCGCCGCATGGGCTATACGCTCGACCGCATCGTGCTCATGCCGTACGGCGCGGTGATCTCCGGCGACATCGGCGGCATTTCGCCCAAACAGGAATGCTTCGTCTGTCTGGCGGGGCCGTGTTTCAACGCGGCCGCCGCCCTCTTTTTTGCGGCGCTGTGGTGGCTGTATCCCGAAACGTACCCCTACACGGATACGGCGGCGTACGTGTCCGTATCCCTGTTCCTCGTCAATCTGCTGCCCGCCTATCCGCTCGACGGGGGACGCATGCTCTTTGCGCTTCTGCGCCCGCACGGCGAGGCGCGGGCACGCAGGATCTGCCTGCTGCTTTCTCTGCTCTGCGCGCTCGCCGTTCTCGCGTATTTTATCGCCGGGGCGGCGGCGGGCAAGCCCGCCTGGAGCGCGCTGCTCTTCTGCATATTTCTGCTCGCGGGCATGTTCGGCGGCGGCCGCTATTCCCGCATCCGTTTTTCGCGGGAGAAGAGCTTTTCCCGCGGGGTAGAGGAGCGGCGCGTCGCGCTTTCGGCGGACCGCAGCGTGGGATACGCCGTGCGGTTTTTGCGCGAGGACAAATATCTCGTGCTCGTCCTGTTCCGCGGCGAGGAGTTTGCGGGCGAACTCACGGAAGAGGAGTTTCTGCGCGGCGTCTCGGCGGGGGATTGGACGCTCCCCGTGGGGGAGCTTCTGCCCGAATTTTGCAAAAGACCTTGAAAAATGCACGGGCATGTGATATAATACGGGAAATTAGCGAAACACATACGCGGATACAGCCTGCGAGGCAGGATGGAAAGGTTGTAAAGCATGAAAAAAGAATGGTATTTTGACCGTTTCTGCGGCCGACGGCTCGCCGTATATGCGGAGGACGGAAAGATCCTCGAGGTCGGCGTGGAGGACGAAAAGGAGCAGGAATCGGTCGGGAGCATCTACAAAGGCAGGGTATGCAACGTCGTTGCGGGGATGCAGGCGGCATTCGTCTCCTGCGGGCTGAATAAAAATTGCTATCTTCCCCTCGACGAGAACGTGACGGCGCTCTTTCATTACGACGGCAGCGCCCGGATCGGCAGCGCGCCGTCGCTGAAGGAAGGGGATGAGATCCTGGTGCAGATGGTCAAGCCGTCGCGCGGGAACAAGGGCGCCAAGGTGACCACGGCGCTTTCCTTTGTGGGCAAGCGGCTGATTTATCTGCCGCGGACGGATTTTCTGGGCATCTCGCGCAAGATCACGGACGAGGGAACGCGCAGCCGCCTGCTTGCGGAAGCCGACGCGCTGCGGGATCCGGGAGAAGGATTCATCGTGCGCACGGCCGCATCGGAGGCGACCCGGCGCGAGCTCAAGGCGGAATCCGCATATCTGAAGCGGATCTGCCGCTCCGTTCTCGAGGCGTCCGCCTCTGCACCCGTCGGTACGGTCGTCTATCGCGATTCGGAGCTTCCCGTCAAGGTTATGCGGGACAGTTTCGGCGCGGGCGTGACCAAGATCTGCGTGGGGGACCGCGGCCTGTACGAGACGCTGCTTCGCCTGGTGCGGCTGCGCGGCGATTTTTCGGAGAAAAACCTCGTCCTGTATACGGGCGTGCGCAGCATGTTCACGCAGTTCGGGCTGGACGGGCAGGTATATTCGCTTGCCGCGCCGCGCGTGGAGATGGGCAACGGGGCGTACCTCGTCATCGATCGCACGGAGGCCATGACGGTCATCGACGTCAATTCCGGGAAATACATCGGGGATACCGATCTTGAAAGTACGGCGCGGGAGGTCAACCTCGCCGCCGCCCGCGAGATCGCGCGGCAGGTGCGGCTGCGCAACGTCGGCGGCATCATCGCCGTCGACTTCATCGACATGGCGGAGGAGGCGCACCGCGCGGAGGTGACGGCGGAGCTGGAGCTCTCGCTCATGCAGGACAAGGCGAAGTGCCGCGTGCAGCCGATGAACGATCTCTGCGTGACGCTCTTCACGCGCAAACGCACCAACAACGAGCTGCTCTCCTTCCTGCTCAAACCGTGTCCTCACTGCACACGGCAGGGGTATGTCCTGTCTGACGTGTATATGGCGATGCGGCTGCGCAGTGCCATCCTCGATCGGTTTGCGGACGGCTACCGCGCCGTCATCATCGAACTCAACCGCGGCCTTATGGAGAGCATCCTTTCGGGGCACGTGTTTTCCGCGGAAGCTGCCGGACCGTGGCGGGACAAGCAGGTGTACCTCATCCCGCATACCCATTTCAATGAAGAAAAATTTACCGTCCGCGGCGATAATTCGGGCGTGCTGCATCTGCCGGACGACGCGCAGATCCTCTATTGAACGAAAAAAGAGCGGGGGCAAAGAGAATTTCTCTTTGCCCCCGCGTGTTTTGCCTGGGCTTGTTCTCGTCCGCCGCTGCTCTATGGAAATCGGCAGCCGAACGGTCCGGGATGCGGGTCCTGCGGCCGTACGCCGCGCGATCCGTTCTTGTCGTAAGAGACCTTGCGCGCCGCGCAGCCGCCGTGTGGAGTCTGGCGCTTCGGCGACAGAGCGCCCGTTCATTTGCGTCCTGCGTTTCCGATCGCAGGTGACCCGTCGTATCCCTGCCGCAGCGGCTTTTTGCCGTCACAACGCCATGTCCGTATCCGCGGAACAAAGCCTGCCTATCCCGTGCCTGCGTTTCCCCGCAGAGCCCGTACATGGCAGCTGCGGCGTTCCGCTGCGGCGCTTTTTCGCGCCGCTCCGGCTTGCGTCGGGTGCGGGATGCCGCGGGTGCGGCGGGAGGGGAAAATAAGTTCCCCGCGCGACCGCACGGAGAACGTGTTTTCAAAGTTATTCTGTTTTATCGGGCGAAACTCTTACTTTGCGTAATGCCGTCTTTTCGCTATTCTTTTCGGAACGTCGCTTGCCACCGTTCCTTATCCGGAAGACCCGAAAATAGGAAACTTACACAATTTTCAGACTTCGCGCTCCCTTCTTTCTTTTGGGATGGCCCTGCGGAAACCTCTTATCCGCACGTCCGGGATCGCTTTATGATTTCACCCTGTAAGCTGCGTTGTACATTGGACTTTCCCCCCTTTACGTGAGCTTCAAGCCCTGAAAAGAAATGATTTTCAACATATCGTCGTACCTCCTTCGATATGGATTTTCGGAAACGTTACCTCCTCCCCGGTTTCCCTGTGAGTGCGGACGCCCGTCCGCGCGATTCTGCTCCCGAATTTCTTTTCGCTTACTTGTGCATTGGAGTACTCCTTCCTTTTTTTGAAAGAAAGTAACTTTTTTTGTTGCTTCCTTTCTTTTGTACCTTTATTATAGCATAAAAAAACCGTTTGTCAACCCTTTTCGGAAAAAAAGTCAAAAAATTTTTTATCCTGCTCCGAATACGCGCACGCGAACGGAAAGGGAGAGTTCGCCGAGGAGGGGGCCGTGCAGCGCGGAAAATTCGTTCGGGTGCAGGCGGTGGAGGGTGCGTCCGAGCCCGAACATATCGCAGCCCGTCTCTTCACAGGTTTTAAAGAGCGAAGTCAAGTCGGCGGCGATCGCGTTTTCCGCCGCGGCGCACTGCGCCCTCGAAGGTGCGGAGCGGGAGATCTCGGGCAGGGCGTCCGGCGCGCTCTTTCCCGTCGTGCGGACGTGCAGGGTGACGGAGAACTCGGCGCGCAAGGGGCGGACGTCGAGCCGGATGCCGCCGTCGTTTTGCAGGATGCCGAGAGAAACGCGGCTCCCTTCCGCCTCCGCGGTGACGGTCCCCGCGTATACCTTCCCGCGGAGCAGCTGAAAGGCGAGCGTCTGCTGCGGGGTGAGCACGCCCTGCATGCGGCCGCGGAAAAAGAGCGCCGTACGCGCGGCGGTATATACCTTCGGCGGCTCTTTCTCTGCGCTCTGTCCGTCTTGCCCGCCCTGCCCGCTTTCTTTGCCTGCGCTGCCCGTCTGCTCGGCGTCGAGCGCGGAGAGATAGGGCATGTATCCGCTCTCGGTCACGCCGTAACAGCCGGCTGCAAATTCCCGCAGCGTCATTTTGCACACGCGGCCGGATTTTTCCGCCGCGTCGGTGAACAGTTTTTCCACCGCCAGCGACGCCGCTTCGTCTACGGCGCTCTGGGTGGAAAGCACGGCGTGCGCCGTGCCTTCGCATACGGCGACGAGGCTGCTGTCCGGCATGTATTCGCTGCGCAGGAAAAAGTCGAGGCAGGCCACGGCGTCCTTTTCTGCCGCCGCTTCGCCCAGGAGCAGCAAGTCGCAGAAGATGAATTTCGGGACCCATCCCGTCTGCGCGTAGATGCCCTCCACGCATTCGGGGAGGGTATCGCCGGCGGCGCAGACGTTGACGGCGTTGGTGCCGCCGCCGTCCGTCCCGCCCTTGGGTACGGCGATCTGCGCCGTAAGGTAAAATCCGTCCTCCGAGCGGTCGATGCCCGCCGAGAGGATGATCGCCGTCTTCTGGATGTCGACGAGGCCGAAATCGTTGGAGAAAAAGGAAAAGACGACTACGGCGAGCAGCAGGAGATACAGCCGCGCGGGCAGGCGGCGGAAAAATCGTTCAGCGCGCACGGCGGGGCCTCCTCAGCAGCAGGGTAAGGGCGGGCAGCAGCACGCCGAAGAGCGGAAAGATCCAGAAGAGTTTGTGCATCAGCCATTCCTGAAGCGCCGCGTAGCGGAACCGCGTGAGGAGCAGCAGGGCGAGGGCGGCGGCGTTGACGGCGCAGGCGGCGGCAGGGCGGGGAAGCTTTCCGTTCGTCCCGCCGTGCAGGCAGGCGCAGCACGCTTGCAGGGGGAGCGCCGCATAGAACGCCATGACCAGAGTGAGCAGGCAGAGGAACAGGTAATCGATGCGGCCCAGCACGGTGATGGCGGAGAAGTATTTGGAGACCTTGGCAAAGGCAAAGGTCTGCCGCAGGGCGAGGTCGGAAAAGATCCCGTAAAAGACGGCGAGGAAAAAGAGCACCGCCGCGCTGCCGAGGAGGGAGAAGGCGGCCGTCTTCCACGCCATGCCGCTCCGGTAGCGGAACCGCCCCGCAAAGAGGAGCAAAAGGGCGGGGTCAAAAAACCAAAGGGCGCTCTCGCACGCCGCCAGGAGGAATCCGTTCCCGCCCGCCGCGCCTGCGGGCAGCAGCGCGGAAAAGTCGGCGCTCGGCACCGCCAGCACCATGAGTCCGAGAAAGCCGAGCGCGGAAAGGGGGGCAAGCAGGTCGAATATTCTGCCGTTTTCCGCAAACGGCCTGGCACAGAAATAGGCGGAAAAGAGGAAAAAGGGCAAAAAGGAGAGGATGGAGGGGAGGGTATCGTAATAGACGCTCTGTACGAGCAGCATCTGTTCGGTGAGCGGAAAGACGGCGGCAAACAGAAAGAACGCCGCAAACAGAAAGAGGATCGCCGCGGCGCCGATGCGCCCGAAAGCGGCGGAGAGCAGCTCGGGCAGCGGCTTTTCCGCGCGCGCCGCAAGCATGACGCAGAAGACGGCGCCCGCGCTCAAAAGCATGTGCAGGAGCGCGGGAAAGAGCAGGTCGTTTTTGGCGCCGCTGACAAGCTGCGCCGGCATGAGGATGAGTTTGCCCACGGGCGCGATGCAGAGAAAGTAAAAATACAGTTGTCTTGCGGAAAGTTCCTTCACGGCGCCATCCTCCGTTTGTTTTTGCTGTTCAGGGCGCGCGGGCGCATGCCGAGCGCGGAAAGTTCGTATTTGACCAGGGAATCTTTGAGGTCGCGCGCAATGAGCGGGGAAAAAGGCGCGAGCACGGACGTGCCGAACGATTCGCACCTGCAGAGGAAGCAGAGCAGGAACGCGGTAAAGAGGATGATGCCGTAAGGTCCCGTGCTCCCTGCTACCAGCAGCATCAGCAGCCGGACGACGGACGTCGCCTCGATGAGGTTGGGCACGGCGTACAGCCCGATGCCGCTGAACGCGATGATGATGATGGCGGGCGTGGAGACAAACCCCGCGCGCACCGCCGTCTCGCCGAGGACGAGCGCGCCGACCACGGAGAGCGCCATGCCCACGTATTTGGGCATGCGGATGCTCGCTTCGTTGAGCACTTCCAGCACGAGCAGCACCAGCAGCATTTCCAGCGAAGGGGACAGCGGGATGCCCTGGATGCTGCCCATGATGGTGAGCAGCAGCTTGACGGGGAAAAGCTGCAGTTTATAAAGCTGCGCGGCGATGTAAAATGCAGGCAGATAAATGGCGGTGAGCAGCGCAAACAGGCGCAGGAGCCGCGTGAATGTGGCGCGCGCCGCGGGCACGAAGTAGTCCTCCGCCGACTGGAAATCTTCGGCGAGCAGATAGGGGACGGTGAGCGCGATGGGGGACCCGTCCGCGAGGATCCCCACCCGCCCTTCGGCGATCTTGGCGCAGAAGATATCGGGCTTTTCCGTCGTGCCGACCCGCTTGACGAGCGAATGCGGCTTCGGCGAGAGGAAGTGTATGAGGTAAGAGGAATCGGGCAGCACGTCGATGTCGATGCGCCGTAAGATGCGTTTTACCTGTTTGACCACAGCCATGTCCGAGATCCCGTCAAGATAGCACACGGTCACGGCGGTTTTGGAGCGCCGCCCGATCTGCACGGTATGAAGGCGCAGCTCGCACGTTTTCAGCCGCTTCCGCACGAGCGCGCAATTGATCTTGACGTCCTCGACGAAGCCTTCCCGCGGGCCTTTGACGGTGACGTCGGTGGGCGGTTCGGCGACGGCGCGCGCAAACACCTTTTTCGTGCCGCACGCAAGGCCGGCGTCCGCGCCTTCCCAAAGCAAAACGGGATTTCCCGCAAGGATCTCCGCCGCAAGGTCGGAAACGCGGGAAAGCTGCTTGATCTCGGGCGAGGTGAGGCATTCCGCCACTTCTTTTGCGGACATGCCTCCCCCGTAGTCGCCGAGCGGGCGTATGACCTGTTCGCCCAAAAGCTCCTTATCGGTGACGGGATCTGCAAAAACAAGCAAAAATTCCCGCCCGTCCTGCCCGCGGAAGGGGAAGGTGAGCACGTCCTCCGCAGGGAGCAGACGTTTGAGCTCCGCCTCGTCGCGGCGGAGCGTTCCCGTGATCTTGTTCATATCAAGAGTATGGGACGGACATGCGAAAATATGCGGACATGCCCGTGCCGTATGCAGAAAAACCCCTCCGCCGAAGCGGAGGGGAAGACGGGCTCATTCTTTTTTCGGGGGCAGGAGTGCTTTTAGTACGCCTGCGATCGCCTGCGCCGCGGCGGCGACCTCTTCTTCGGACAGCCCGTCCGCGCGGTCTTTGAGCGTCTCCGTAAGAAAGGGGAGGCGCGCTTCTTCCGCATCGGGCAGGTTGCCGAGGATGTACGCCGCCGTCTCTTCCCGCACCTCTTCTTTGACGATACCTTTGAGGAGGGGCAGCACGGGATTTTTACTGTTTCCCTTTTTGCACAGCAGCTGCTCGTACGCGAGGTAGTAGAGCGTTGCTGCGCAGCCGCAGGCGAATCCGCCTTCCAGCGTCTGCGCATAGTCGTCCGTGAGGGGCAGGATGCTCCCGGTGGCGAGCAGGCGGAAGATCGCATAAAAGACGAATCCGACCGCAAAGGGCAAAAAGGTGCGGATCTTTTCCGGGCAGTTTTTCAGCGCCGTCTTTTTGAGAAGGGAGCACGCGACGGTGACTCCCAGTGCGATGAGAAGCACGCTCGGCCGGAAAAAGCGGAACGCGCTCAGGTACTGCATCATAGTCATATTCACCTCTGCATTCCCCGTCGCACGTATAGTATAACCGACCGACCCCCGTTTGTGGGCGCCGGCTGCCGAAAAAAGCAAAAAAAGCACAAAAAAACGGGCGCTCATGCGCCCGCGCCGTTCCGGATGCAGTTTCCGGATGTAGTTATAAGATCTTGCTGTACCCGTAGGAGTTGACCAGCGCATCCACCTTGATGCCCGCTTTGCACATGGGGCAGGCGGAAGGCAGATAGGAGGCATAGTCGGGCAGATCTTCCACGCCGAACAGGCGGGATACGGGCACGTCGGCGTCCGTATGGAAGCGCGCGCCGAAGATGGTCGCCGCCGCCACGGGTTCGCCGCCGTAATAGCGGATGCCTTCGATCGCCGCCGCCACGGTCATGCCCGTCGAGGCGGATGCGGTGAGCACGAGCACGCGTTTTCCCTTGATATAAGGCAGGAAATTATCGCGCAGCAGCATTTTTCCGTCGGTGATCTCGGGGGAAAGAACGGCGATGTCCTGGTGCTGGTTGATGCCCGTGTGGGAGAGATCGCGCGCCAAAAAAGCGCCGATCATCTTCATGCGTTCGAAGCTCATGATGGTATCGACGGGCGTAAAGGAAAAATCGTCGGCGAACAGCCGCGTCGCCGCGCGCGCCATTTTCAGTTCGGATTTGACCTGCGTCATGTCGATGCAGTAGTTGACGTGGGAATGTTTGGTGGCGAAGTGCCCGGGAATGACGCGGATGCGGACGTCGCCGTTGCGCTTTGCGCGCAGATAGAACGCTCTCTTTTCCATGATTGCCCCCCTTTTCTTTTATTGTAATATACGCGGGGAGATTTGTAAAGACCGCCGCAAAAAAAATTTGCAAAAAAAAGAAAAAATCTGCGCGGACCGTTTAATCGCGTTGACTTTGCATTATATTAGTAGTAGAATAAATTGGCACTTGAAGGGGGAGAGTGCCAAACGAGGCGGCTATGAACGGACAGATCTCCGAACGCAAAAAGAAGATTTTACAGAGCGTCGTGGACGAATACATCGGCACGGCGGCCCCCGTCTCGTCCAAAACGGTGGTGGAAAACCACCTCCCCGGCATTTCTTCGGCGACCGTGCGCAGCGAGCTTGCGGCGCTGGAAGAGATGGGATATCTCATTCAGTTCCACACGTCCGGCGGGCGCATCCCCGCCCCCAAGGCTTATAAGGTCTATCTGGAAGAGCTCTTGGAGCGGGGCGTCATCTCGCCGGAGCAAACGGAAAAGATCCGCGAAAGCTTTGCCCGCCGCGCCTCCTCTGCGGAGAGCGTCGTCAAGCAGGTGGCGGACGTCATTTCCGAATTCACCGACTATACGTCCGTGGCGGTGCGCGATCTGACGGAGGAGACCATCGAGAACATCGGGCTGTTTCCCTGCGGAGATAAGGCGCTCCTGCTGCTGCGGACGGATCTGCGTATCCTAAAAGATTCCTTCATCTCTCTGCCGGAGGGCTTGGAGGGGGAGGAGGTCGTGCGGCTCTCGGCGACGCTCCAGTCTATTTTCGGCGGGCGGCAGATGCGCCGCGTGCGCGAGGCGGAAGCGGAGGCCATGCAGGCGTTCGCCGCGTACCGCGAGCTGTGCAGGGCGGTGCTGGACGCGCTGTTTTCTTATACGGAACGGCGGGACGTGGCGCTTTCGGGCGCGGGGAAAAGCCTCGCCCGCGGCGAATACGACGCGGAGCAGGTCAAGGGATTTCTTTCGCTCGTGGAGGATAAGGAGAAGCTGCGCAGCCTTCTCGACGGCGGATCGAAGAACATTCAGATCCGCGTGGAGATCGGCGGCGAGGCGGGCGTCCCGGACGATTGCTCGCTTGTCACGGCGACGTATTCGGCGGACGGCAGGCAGCTCGGTTCGTACGGCGTGGTAGGGCCCGTCCGCATGGATTACGCCAAGGTGGTCTCCGTGCTGGAAAGCGTGGGCGAGATCCTCGGCACCATGCTGAAAAAATAAGTTGTTAAAATTTTAAAAACGGTGGTATATTACATGGCGGAACAGGAAGAAAAGAAAGAGACCGCGGCGGAAGGGGAAGTCCCCGCACCCGCTGCGGAGGAAACGGCGCCTCCGGAACAGGAAGGCGCACCCATGCCAGACCTTACGGCGCAGCTTGAGGCTGCCAAGGCGGAGCTGCAGGACGTGACGCGCAAATGGTACGCGGTCACGGCGGAGTATGAGAATTACCGCAAGCGCACGGCCGCGACCCGTTCGCAGGCATATGCGGAGGGGCGCGCCGACGTCGTGAAAAAGCTGTTCCCGATCGCGGACAATCTCGACCGCGCGCTGGAAAGCTGCAGCGACGAAGCGACGAAGCAGGGCATCGCGATGGTGCTCAAGAGCTTTGAAAAACTGCTGAGCGAAGAGAAGATCCAACCCATCTGCCCGCTCGGCGAGGCCTTCGATGCGGAAAAATGCGAGGCGATCCTCGCCGTCGATCCCGAAGAGGGGGAGGAGAGCGGCATCGTCAAGCAGGTCTACGTCAAAGGATATGAACAGAACGGCAAGATCCTGCGTTTTGCGCAGGTCGTCGTCACCAGATAAGCAAACATTTCGGATCAGGAGATAAGGAGAGAACTATTATGGCAAAAGTAATCGGCATTGATTTAGGTACAACCAATTCGTGCGTCGCGGTCATGGAGGGGGGCGAACCCGTCGTCATCACCAATGCGGAGGGCGCCCGCACCACCCCGTCCGTCGTCGCGTTCCAGAAGGACGGCTCGCGCGTCGTGGGGCAGGTGGCAAAGCGTCAGGCGGTCGCCAATCCCGACAAGACGGTCAGCTCCATCAAGCGTCACATGGGGTCCGACTATAAGGTAAAGATCGACGAGAAGGCATATTCCCCGCAGGAGATCTCGGCGATGATCCTGTCCAAACTCAAGGCGGATGCGGAGGCATATCTCGGCACCAAGGTCACGGACGCGGTCATCACCTGCCCTGCCTATTTCACCGACTCGCAGCGCCAGGCGACCAAGGACGCGGGCAAGATCGCGGGGCTCAACGTCCTGCGTATCATCAACGAGCCCACGGCGGCGGCGCTTGCCTACGGGCTGGATAAGGACAAGGAAAACAGCAAGGTCATGATCTACGACCTCGGCGGCGGCACGTTCGACGTCTCCATCCTGGAGATCTCGGACGGCGTGTTTGAAGTGCTTGCGACCAACGGCAACAACATGCTCGGCGGCGACGACTTCGACAAGCGCGTCATGGACTACATGGTGGATGAATTCAAGAAGAGCCACGGCGTCGATCTGTCTAAGGACAAGATGGCGATGCAGCGGCTCAAAGAGGCGGCGGAAAAGGCGAAGATCGAGCTTTCCGGCATGAATTCGACTTCCGTCTCCCTGCCCTTCATTTCCATGACGGATGCGGGGCCCGCACACCTCGAGATGGAGATCACGCGTCAGAAGTTCGACGCGCTGACCGCAGACCTCGTGGAAAAGACGGCGGAGCCCATGCGCCTTGCCATGCAGGACGCCGGGCTTTCCTACAACGATCTCGACAAGGTCATCCTCGTCGGCGGTTCCACGCGTATCCCCGCAGTCGTCGCCAAGGTCAAACAGATCACCGGGAAAGAGCCCTTCAAGGGCATCAACCCCGATGAGTGCGTGGCGATGGGCGCCGCCATCCAGGGCGGCGTGCTGACGGGCGAAGTCAAGGACGTGCTGCTCCTCGACGTCATGCCGCTTTCCCTCGGCATCGAGACGCTGGGCGGCGTGTTCACCCGCCTCATCGACAGAAACACCACCATCCCCGTCAAGAAGAGCCAGGTGTTCTCCACGGCGGCGGATAACCAGACGAGCGTGGAGATCCACATCCTTCAGGGCGAGCGTGAATTTGCACGCGACAACAAGACGATGGGCAGGTTCATGCTGACGGGCATCGCGCCCGCACCCCGCGGCGTGCCGCAGATCGAGGTCACCTTCGACGTCGACGCCAACGGCATCGTGCACGTCGAGGCGAAGGATCTGGGTACGGGCAAGAGCACGGATATCACCATCACGTCGTCCACCAACCTCTCCGAGGACGAGATCAACAAGGCGGTCAAGGAAGCCGAACAGTACGCGGAAGAGGATAAGCAGAGAAAGCAGAAGGTGGAAAACAAGAACAAGCTCGACGGGCTCATCTTCTCCGTGGAACAGACCATGAAGGAGGGCGACGGCAAGCTGTCCGAAGAGGATAAGGCGACGCTGCAGGCGGCGGTCGACGCCGCGAAAAAGGAGCTCGAATCGGAGGATGACGCGCGCATCACGGCGGCATACGATACGCTGACGAACGCCATCCAGCCCGTCTTTGCCAAGCTGTACAGCCAGCAGCAGGGCGGCGCGGGTGCGCAGGGTGCGCCTTCTGAAGACGGCGACACGGAGTTCCATCAGTAATCGGCGCGGCGCGGGCATGCCCCCTGCGCTTGCGGGTACGGTCGAAAAGCGCAAAACGGAGACCCCGTTCCGCGCTTTTCGGCGTCTTTCGGGCAGACGTAAGCGATAAGGTAACGTTATGGCAGAGAAGAAAGATTATTATGCGATCCTCGGCGTGAGCAAGACGGCGACGGAGGAGGAGATCAAGGCGGCATATAAAAGGCTGGTCAAACAGTACCACCCGGACCTTCACCCCGGCGACAAGCTCGCGGCGGAGAAATTCAAGGAGATCAACGAAGCGAACGAGGTCCTCTCGGATAAACAGAAGCGCGCCGCGTACGATTACGAGCGCGAACATCCGGGTATGGGCGGTGCGGGCGGCTTCGGCGGGTTCGGCGGCGGCTTCAGCGGCTTCGGCGGCTTCGGCGATATTTTCGACAGCATCTTTCAGGGCTTCGGCGGGTCCGCGTCCGTGCAGCGCGATACGACGGGCGAGGACATCCAGCGCGAGATGACGCTCTCGTTCATGGACGCCGCCAAGGGCTGCACCAAGGAATTTACCTATATGCGCAACGAGCCTTGTCCCACCTGCCGCGGCACGGGCGCAAAAAACGGGACCGCATATAAAACGTGTTCCAAGTGCGGCGGCAAGGGGCAGGTCCGCTTCACGCAGGAGACCATGTTCGGCAGGACGGTGCGCGTAGGCGTCTGCCCCGATTGCGGCGGCAGCGGCAAGATCATCACCGATAAATGCCCCGACTGCAAGGGCAGGGGCTATCAGCGCAAAGAAACGCGCGTCACGCTCAACATCCCCGCCGGCGTGGACAACAATTCCTATATGAAGAAGCGCGGGTACGGTCAGGCGAGCACGACGGGCGGCCCTGCGGGCGACCTCATCGTGGTGTTCCGCATCGAACCGCACAGGATCTTCCAGCGCAAGAACATGGATCTTTACGTCGATCTTCCCATCCCGTTTGCGACGGCCGCGCTCGGCGGGACGGTCAAAGTTCCCGACATCGACGATGCGTTCGATTATCAGATCCCGGAAGGGACGCAGTCGGGGACGACCTTCCTCATCCGCGGCAAGGGCATCCGGACGCACGGCGGCGCCGGCAACCTGTATTTGCGCGTGTTCGTGGAGGTGCCCACAAAGCTCACCCGCGAACAGAAAAAACAGATCGAGGACGCGCGTTCCGCCTTTGACGTAAGGCAGTACGACAAGGCGAAGAAGTACGCCGACAACATGAGCGCGCTTTACGGCGTGGATCCGTACAAAAAATAAACGCATGCGCCCCGCGGCGACCCCGCGGGGCGTTTTTCTATATCCCGTACATGGTGCCGCCTTTGTCTGGCTTGCACAGCGGAGATGCGGACATGGCTGCGCGCGTGCCGCGGAAAAGGCGGGCATGCAGGCGGGGCGCGCGGAGAAAAAGAGCTTGACTTTCCGCCGCACAGCTTATATAATAAAGGCATGAAATACGTGGAACTTACCGTACATACCACCACGGAGGCGAGCGAGCTCGTCGCCGACGTCATGTGGAACCACACGTCCTACGGCGTGACCGTATGCGACGCCGCCGATATCATCGCCCTGCAAAAGGATTCCACCATCTTTTGGGATTACATGGACGAATCCCTGGAGCGGGCCCCGCGCGGCGACGTGCTCGTCAAGTGCTATCTGGGGACGGACGCCGCCGAAAAGACGGTGCCCTGCATCATGCGCGAGATCGCTGCCTGCAAGGAGCGCAGCGGCGGGGAGATCGAGTTCGGCACGCTGGAGGAAGTCAAGCGGGAGATCGAGGGGGACGACTGGATCGAAGTGTGGAAAAAGCATTTCCGCCCCATCCCGCTCGGCCGCATCGTGGTCGTGCCCGAATGGATCGCCTATGAAAGAAAACCGGGCGAAGAGCTCGTATTGCTCGATTCCAATATGGCGTTCGGCACGGGCGAGCACGAAACGACGTCCATGTGCGTGGAGCTCATGCAGGAGTACTTGCGCGAGGGCGATACGGTCATCGACGTGGGCTGCGGCAGCGGGATCCTCGGGATCGCCGCGTTGAAGCTGGGCGCCGGAAAAGCGTATCTTACCGATATCGACACCATCGCCGTGGAAAGCGCCCTGCACAACTGTGCGCTCAACGGCGTTTCCGGACGGGCGGTCGTCGCCCATTCCCATCTCTTGGAGGACGCGGAGATCTGCGGCGATCTCATGCTCGCAAACATCACGGCGGAAGTGCTTTGTCTGCTTGCGCCGTCCATCCCGAAAAATCTTAAAAGCGAGGGCGTGCTGATCTTAAGCGGCATCATCGAAAGCCGCCTTGCCATGGTGCGCGAGGCATATGCTGCCGTCGGCATGACGGCGGTGCGGGAACGCCGCAAAGGCGAGTGGTATGCGCTCGTCCTCAAAAAGCGCGCCTGACGGCGCTGAGATACAAGGAGCTGGCCATGTCCGCACCAAAACGCTTTTTTATCCCGTCCGTTTCGGAGGAGACCATTCTCACGGGCGAAGAATACCGCCATGCCAAGAACGTCCTGCGCCTGCGCGAGGGGGACGAAGTCACGCTGTTTGACGGCAGCGGCGCGGAATATTCCGGCATCGTTGCCCGCACGGAAAAGGGCAGCATGACCGTACACGTGGTGGGCCGCAGCGTATCCGATAAAGATCCGCGGGCAGACGTATGCCTGCTCGTCGGGGCGCTCAAGGGGGATAAAACGGAACTCGTCGTGCAGAAGGCGACGGAGCTCGGCGTCTCGCGCGTCGTCGTTTTCTCCTCCCGTTACTGCGCGGCTTATTGCAACGAGAACAAACTTCTGCGCCTCAACAAGGTCGCGCACGAGGCGGCAAAGCAATGCCTGCGCGCCACCGTGCCCGAGGTCGCGTATTCCGGGTCGCTTGCGGAGGCGCTCGCCTCTGCGGCCGGATACCGCAACAAATTGTTTGCCTGTGAATTTGCGGAAAAAAGCGGGGCGGATCTTGCTTCGCTCGAGGGGAGCTGTGCGCTCGTCGTCGGCAGCGAGGGCGGTTTTTCCGAGGAGGAATTTGCGCTCGCGCAAGACATGGGGTATGCGCCCGTCACGCTGGGCAAGCGTATCCTGCGTGCGGAGACGGCGGCGATCGCGCTTTTGTCCGTCGTCATGTTCGCCCTGGGAGAACTCGGATGAAGGCGTGCGTCTTTACGCTCGGCTGTAAGGTCAACGAGGTGGAAAGTCAGTCGCTCCTGCGCGGCCTTGCGGACATGGGGTATGAAGTGACGGACTCGCTCGGTTACGCCGACGTGTATATCCTGAACAGCTGCGCGGTCACGGCGGAGGCCGAGCGCAAGAGCCGCCAGGCGGTGGCGCGCATGCGTAAGTTCAATCCGCAGGCGCCCGTGCTCGTCTGCGGCTGCGCTTCGCGCAATCATCCGCAGGATTTTTTGGGCAAGGAGGGGGTGACCGTCGTCACGGGCACCGAGCGCAAGCAGCGGCTGCTCTCCCTGCTCGGCGCGCGGGGACTGTATCCCGACGCGGGGGAGCGCGAATTTTGCGAGATGCCGCCGCCGCAGCGCAGCGGCACGCGCGCCTTTCTGCGCATCCAGGACGGCTGCAACAATTTTTGTTCCTATTGCATCATTCCCTATCTTCGCGGCAGGACGCGTTCCCGCGCGGCGGAAAAAATACGGGAGGAGGCGCTCGCCTCCGGCGCGGGGGAGATCGTCCTCACCGGCATCGATATTTCTTCCTATCGCGACGGCGGACGCGATCTCGGCGACCTTCTCACGCTTCTTTCTTCCGTGCCCGCGCGCATCCGCCTGGGTTCGCTGGAGGCGGGGATCGTCAGCGAGGCGTTTTTGGAGAAGATGAAGGCGGCGGGCAACTGCGCGCAGCACTTTCACCTCTCGCTGCAGAGCGGTTCGAGCGCGGTGTTGCGGAAGATGAACCGCCATTACACGCGGGAGGAATATCTCGCCTGCTGCGAGCGCATCTACCGCGTCTTTCCGGACGCCGCCATCACCACCGACGTCATCGTCGGGTTTCCCACGGAGACGGAGGCGGATTTTTTGCAATCGCTCTCCATCGTGCGGGAAGCGGGGTTTGCCCATGTGCACGTCTTTCCCTATTCCCCGCGCGAAGGGACGGCGGCGGCCAGACTCCCCGACCTTCCCGCGGAAGTCAAGCGGTCGCGCGCTGCCCGGCTCATGCAGGCCGCGGCGGAGGCGGAACGCGGTTATCTCACCCGGTTTCTCGGGCGCGAGGCAGAAGTTTTGTTTGAAGAAGAGGGCGGCTATACGTCCAATTACATCCGCGCCTATGCGGCGGGCGCGCGCGAAGGCGCTTTCTGCCGCGTCAGGCTCACTGCATTGCAAAACGACGGCATGAAAGCCGAAATTCTGGAGGAATTATCATATGGAAACCTGCATCTTCTGTAAGATCCTGGCGGGGGAGATCCCCTCCTCAAAGGTGTACGAGACGGAGGAGCTCCTCGTCTTTCGGGATATCTCTCCCAAGGCGAAGATCCATCTGCTCTGCATCCCCAAGGAACATTTTGCCCGCCTCACCGAGCTTGACGACCGCCGCGAAGCGCTGCTTGCGCGCATGATGCGCACCATTGCCGAGCATCACGCCGAGTGGGGGCTTGCGGACGGCTACCGCCTCATCATCAACCAGGGCGAAGCGGCGGGTCAGAGCGTACAGCACCTGCACATCCACATTCTCGGCGGCGAACCGCTGCCCTGGGAGTAAGGGATCCCGCATAAAAGCACGGCTGAGGCCGTGTTTTTTTGTCGCCTTTTATCCGCAAAATGGGTATAAAAACGCCGCGCTGCGGCAATCATCGTGCGCAGAAGGAGGCGTTTATGCGGAAATTTCTGCGCGCGGCGGCGTCTGCACTCTGCATCGTCCTGACCTGCGCCTGCGCCGTCGGCGCCTACGCGCTCTTCCATACGCCCGTGTTCCGCGGGGCAGACCGATACTTTTTTTCTGCGGAAGCGTCCTCGTCGTCGGCGTGCGTCTCTTCGGACGATCCCGTCTTCGGGAAGCTGCTGCTCGGGCGCGTGGCGGGGGAGAGCGCCGTATATACGGGCAACAGGTACCTGCAGCTGAAGGAGGAATTCGGGGCGACGCTGCTGTTTTGCGAGCGCGCCTGCGGCGTCAGCAACTATTATCTGTATTCGCCGAAACTCAAGCATGCTGTGTATCTGAACGGGCACGCCGTCAACCTGCACATCGCCGTGCGCGGGGATACGACCGCGGCGGGGACGCCGCTCATCTTCGGCGGATTTTAAATTTTTCCGCCGTGCAGGTATAGGCGGCGGAAAAACGGGCAATCATCTGTCTATCAAATTCGGAGGTCAACGGAAATGAAGGATAACGCAACAGGAAAAAAGAGAGCGCTGTATTATGCCATCCTCGCCGTCAGCGTCCTGCTCCTCACCGCGGCGACCGTACTTACGGTCTACTTTGCGGCGGGCGGGAACAAGGAAACGCTCGACACCGGGGACAAGCCGCAGGAACAGCCGGACGAGGATAAGGATCCCGACGAACCTGGCGACCCTACGGGCGGCGATGCGACGCAGTTCGTCAACCCCATGTCCGAGGTCACGGTGACAAGCGGGTTCGGTTTCTACCACAATCAGACGCTGGGCTGGTTCTACGAGCACGAGGGGCTGGATCTTTCCGCGGCAGCGGGGACGCCCGTCGTCGCCATGGCGGACGGCACGGTGGAAAGCATCTCCACGGACGAAGTCAACGGGACGCAGATCGTCCTCGATCACGGCGACGGGCTGAAGACGCTTTATCGGTTCGTCACCGCGCAGGAAGGCCTGGAGGCGGGCGACAGCGTCAAGCAGGGCGAGACCATCGCCTCGGTTTCCGAAGCGACGGGCAACGAGTATAAGGACGGGGCGCATCTGCACCTTGAAGTCATGCTCGACGGCGCCAACGTCGATCCCACGGAATATCTCATCCTCGGCGAAAAGTAACGGCAAAAAAGGGCGCATCCGCGCCCTTTTTTCGTTGCCGCATATCCTGCATGTCTCCGCGCATATAGTTGTAGGGACGGGAGGGAAGGTATGAAGAAACGGGCATTGGGGATGGCTTTGCTGCTCGCCGTGGCGGCAGCCTGTACGGCAGGATGCGCGCCCGCAGGGGAAGCGCGCACGGATTATTTTATCGCGGCGGAATATTTCCCCGAAACGCGCACGCTGGAAGCGGATATGACGGTGCGCGTCTGCAATACGGGCGAGGAAGCGTACGACGTGCTCCCGTTTGCGCTTTACGCCAACGCATACCGCGAAGGCGCGGCGGACAAGGCGGTTTCCGACCTGTACGCCCCGTCGGCGTATTATGCGGGGGAAAGCTACGGCGGTTTTACGCTGTTAGGCGGGGAAGGCGCCGCGTTTTCCGTCGGCGGGACGGACGAAAACCTCCTGTATGCCCGCCTGAGCGCGCCCCTGTTTCCCGGCGAGACGGCGGAGCTTGATATGACGTTCCGGGTCACGCTTGCCGCCGTCGAGCATCGTCTCGGCGCCGGGAAAAATACGGTCAATCTCTCCTATTTTTATCCGCAGCTGTGCGCCCGCGGGGAAACGGGATGGCTGGAATATGCCTGTTCCCCGATCGGCGACCCGTTCGTCTTTCCCTGCGCCGATTATACCGTTGAACTCACGCTTCCCGCCGGGTGGGAGGCGGCTTCGGCGGGGGAGATATCGTCGGTCACGCAAAACGGCAAGACGACATACCATGTAGTGTCGGAGAACGTGCGGGACTGCGCGTTCGTCCTCGGAAAAGAAAAACATACGCTCACCCGCACGGAGGGCGGGGTGACGGTCGAATGCTGCGCCTTCGGAAGCGAACCGTCCGAGGATGCGCTCGCCGTGGCGGCGGAAAGCCTCGCCTGGTACGGCCGCACGTTCGGGGCGTATCAGAAGACGCGCTACGTCGTCGTGCAGACGGATCTCGCGGAGGGCGGAATGGAGTACTCGGGCATGGCCATGTACGCGTCTTCTTTGCATAGGGAGGCGCTCATGCAGGCCGTTGCCCACGAGACGGCGCACCAATGGTGGTATGCGTCCGTCGGCAGCGACCAGACCGCCCATGCCTGGATGGACGAGGGGCTTGCAGAATATTCCGCCGCGCTCTTCTTTCAGGCATGTCCGCAGTTCGGCATTTCCGGGACGGACATGGTAGCGGGTGCCGAATCGGCATACCGCGCATATTTTTCCGTATCCGCCCAGCTCGGCGGCGCCGATACGCGCATGGATCGCCCACTGCGGGAGTATTCCGGTGAATACGAATACGAAAATATCGCCTATCGCAAGGGCATGCTTTTGTTTGACCGTCTGAAAAGCTATCTCGGAGACAAGCGGTTTTTTGAGGGGCTTTCCCGCTATGCGGGGGAATATGCGGGCGGGATCGCGTCCCCGGACGCGCTTGCCGGCTGTTTCCGCGGCGCACCGGAGGCGGGGCCGCTCATCCGGTCGTTCACGGAAGGAAAGTGCATCATCTGACGGCAGATACGGCGGGAGAAAGACGGTTTCTCTAAAAAGAACGCGCGCACGCGCGCGTAGATTTTTCTCGTTTTTCCCCCGCAAAACAGTTGCCAAAGCGCGCGGGAGCGATTATAATAAAGGGGTACGAAATCTTTTGAGGAGTGCATCATGGACGCAGGCCCAAACAACCGATGTGACGCAGCGAAGAAGGATCTCCTGTGCATCTGACCGCAGAATGAAAGACGGCTGACCCGTTTTGGCATTTCCGGACGCACAGAGGTTTTTCTGTGCGTTTTTTCTTGCCCGTTCGGGCAAATCAACGAAAGGCGGAAATGCTTATGATCAAATTTTTCAAATCAGACGCGGAAAAAAACCGTATGATGCGGCTTACGGGGTATGAGGACGGCTGCTGGATCGATCTCGTCAACCCCACGGACGACGAGGTGGAGGATGCCAGCCTGTTTACGGGGATCCCCGAAGAGATGCTCAAGGCCGCCCTCGACGAAGAGGAGACGGCGCGTGCGGAACAGGACGACGGCAACTTCCTTTGCCTGCTCGATACGCCCATCATCAGCGATACGGACGACGGCGACACGTATGAGACCATCCCCATGGCGCTCATCTATAACAGGAAATGCGTGGTCACCGTTTCCCTGCACGGCAATCCCGTCCTCGGCGACTTTATCTCCAACCGCGTCACCGTGGACACCTCCAAGCCCGTGCTCTTCATCTTGAAGTTCATGATGGGGAACGCCAAGAAGTTCCTTTCCAGCTTGCGGCAGATCGACAAAAAATCGCTGCGCGTGCAGGCGGAGCTGCATCGCTCCATGAAGAACAAGGAACTCATCCAGCTGCTTACGCTGGAAAATTCGCTCGTTTACTTCTCCACGTCGCTCAGCTCCAACATCAACGTCTATAACAAGATGGGGAAGCTCCCCGTGGTCGCCGGGAACGAGGATTACACCGACCTTTTTGACGATGTCGTCATCGAGACGCGCCAGGCAATGGAAATGTGTAACATCTACCGCGACATTCTTTCGGGTACGATGGACGCCTACGCCTCCGTCATCTCCAACAACGTCAACATCGTGATGAAGCTTCTGACGGTCATCACCATCATCATCACCATCCCCACGCTCGTGGCGAGCATCTGGGGCATGAACGTGCGCGTTCCCTTTGAGGATATGGCGGGCGGATTCTGGATCGTTTTGGGGATCGCCGTCGTCATCACGGCGGTCATCTCCTTCTTCCTCATCCGCGCCACGAATTCCATCCGCATCAAGCCGCCGCGCCAGGTCAAACGCCGTCGGCGGGAGGAATAAGACCGTATGCCTATTTTACAATACCGCTGCCCTGCCTGCGGCAAGCGGTTTGAAGAACTCGTGAAGAAGTACGACGTTCCCGTCGCCTGCCCCGGCTGCGGCGCGCCCGCCGAGCGGGACTTTTCCGGCCCCGTGTATTCGGCGACGGGGAAGCCCGTCAAACATTGCTCCGGGCACTGCGCCACATGCTCCGGCTGCAAATGATATTATCCCGCCCGAACGGCCGCCGTTCGGGCGGGTTTTTCTATATATTGTGGCGGATTTGCGGCAAAAACGGAAGATATCCGCATGCCTGCGATCCCGCGAAAAAAAGCGCAAAAAAGTCGGAAAATAATCAAAAAAATGCTTGACTTAAATCGGAAGAAGTGCTAATATGTAAAAGCTGTCGCAAGACGGCATGCTTTTTCTTATAAAAGCACCCCTGCTGAAATGCGAGGGGATCGAAGATTGACAACTGCATAGCAAGAAAAGCGAAGCGAACGTTTTTCTCTTTTAGGGAGGGAAAGGCGAACGCGGAGCGAGTACGAAAAGGCAAAGAAAATTC
>CALVLN010000009.1 GCA_944338165.1 uncultured Clostridia bacterium
CTTTCCTTCATCGCCTGCAAATATTCGCGCTTATTTATCTTGCTCCAATCGGTGCAGGTATGCAGGTTCTTCTTCAAGATCAGATCGAGCCAGATGCGCGTTGCCCTGCCGTTGCCTTCCATGAACGGATGGGCGATGTTCATCTCCACATACTTTTTGACAATATGCTCGATGGTATCTTCGGGCATTTTCTCAATGAGCACAAGGTTTTCGTTAAGATACATCGCAGGAGCAAAGGCGAACCCGCCCTTGGCGATATTCAGCCCTCTTATTTTCCCTGCAAAATCGTAAAGACCGCCGAAAAGATAAGAATGGATCTGCTGCAAGCCCTTTACCGTACCAACTTCAATGTCATTTATCAGGCCTCTTTCAAACAGCTCGTATGCCTTCTGCTTGCTCTTTTCGTCGATGGAAGTCCCCATCCCCTTCAGCCACTTATCAAATACAAGCGACTTTTTGCTCGGGATGACGGCAATTACAGTATTTACCCCCTCTTCGTCCACGACGTCGGTCAGATACCGTTTGCCGTCTTTCGCGGCCACTTTCAGTTGTCGACAAATTGTCGACAACTGCGGATTGCGGCGTTTGATCGCATTCCAATAAGAACGAGGGTTTTTGCTCTTTGTGAGCGCCTCGGCGATATCGGCGGCGCAAAACCACCATTTTGAAGTTTGCTCATCCCAAACGGCGCGCACGGGTACATCTTCGAAAAATCTTATAGAAGTTTTAAGCATTTGCCCTCACTGGATAATTCCTTTTTTCTATTATATCATAATATGAATGCAATTTCAACCATAAAAAATTTGTTCTATAAAAAATGTCGGGGTGCGTTCCCTCACCCCAACATTTGACGTTGAACCAAAAAACTTAGCGCGCAGGCGTTGCCTGCGCGCTTATTATTTTTGTTGGTTGCCGCATATTATGCGGCCAATTGCTATTACTTACGGGGATTTTTGATGTTCGCCTGAGCGGCCGCAAGGCGCGCGATGGGCACGCGGAACGGCGAACAGGAAACATAGGTAAGACCGATGGCATGGCAGAATTCGATGGAGGAAGGATCGCCGCCGTGCTCACCGCAGATGCCGCAGTGCATGTCGGGACGGGTCTTTCTGCCCAGTTCGACCGCCATCTTCATCAGCTTGCCGACGCCGACGGTATCCAGGCGGGCAAACGGATCGGACTCGTAGATCTTGTTCTGATAATATGCGGGCAGGAACTTGCCGGCATCGTCGCGCGAGAAGCCGAACGTCATCTGCGTCAGGTCGTTGGTGCCGAAGCAGAAGAATTCCGCTTCCTTGGCGATCTCGTCCGCGGTGAGCGCCGCGCGCGGGATCTCGATCATGGTACCCACTTCGTACTTGAGATCCGACTTAGCCGCCTTGATGACCTCGTCCGCCGTCTTGACGACGATGTCCTTGACGAACTTCATTTCCTTCGCCTCGCCGGTGAGCGGGATCATGATCTCGGGAACGATCTTCCAGTCGGGGTGCTTCTTCTGCACGTTGATGGCAGCCTTGATGACGGCCTTCGTCTGCATGACCGCGATCTCGGGATAGGTGACGGTAAGACGGCAGCCGCGGTGACCCATCATCGGGTTGAACTCGTGCAAATCGGAAATGATCTGCTTGATCTGCGCGACCGTCTTCTTCTGCGCCTTGGCAAGCGCGGCGATGTCCGCCTCGTCCGTGGGAACGAACTCATGAAGGGGCGGATCGAGGAAACGGATGGTGACGGGGTAGCCGCCGAGCGCCTCAAACAGGCCCTCGAAGTCCGCCTGCTGCATGGGCTCGATCTTGGCGAGCGCCGCCTCTCTCTCCTCGACGGTATCCGAGCAGATCATTTCGCGGAACGCGCCGATCCTTGCCGGGTCGAAGAACATGTGCTCGGTACGGCAGAGGCCGATGCCCTGCGCGCCGAACGCAGCCGCCTGCTTTGCGTCCTTAGGCGTATCCGCATTGGTGCGGACCTGAAGCGCCTTATACTTATCCGCAAGCTCCATGATGCGGCCGAAATAGCCGCTGTTGGGATCCGCGGGAACGGTCGGGATGAGGCAATCGTAAATGGTACCCGTGGAGCCGTCGAGGGACAGGACATCGCCTTCCTTGAACAGTTTGCCCGCGAGCATGAACTGCTTGTTCTCTTCGTCCATCTTGATGTCGCCGCAGCCGGAGACGCAGCAGGTACCCATGCCGCGCGCAACGACCGCCGCGTGAGAGGTCTGGCCGCCGCGGACGGTGAGGATGCCCTGCGCGAACTTCATGCCTTCGATGTCCTCAGGGGAGGTCTCGAGGCGGACGAGGACGACCTTCTTGCCCTTCTTGCCTTCCTTGACGGCGTCTTCTGCCGTGAAGACGATGGCGCCCGCCGCAGCGCCGGGGGAAGCAGCGATCCCCTTGCCGACGACGTTCTTCTTGTCCGCTTCTTTGAGCGCCTTGGGATCGAACTGCGGGTGCAGGAGCATGTCGAGCGACTTGGCGTCGATCTGCATGAGCGCTTCCTGCTCGGTGATCATACCCTCGTCGATGAGGTCGCAGGCGATCTTGATGGCGGCGGCAGCGGTGCGCTTGCCGTTACGCGTCTGCAGCATGTAGAGCTTGCCGTTCTCGATGGTAAACTCCATATCCTGCATATCTCTGTAATGCGATTCCAGCGTCTTGCAGACATCCTGGAACTGCTTGTATGCATCGGGGAATACTTTCGCCATCTCGGAGATGGGCATCGGCGTACGGACGCCGGCGACGACGTCTTCGCCCTGTGCGTTGGTGAGGAATTCGCCCATGAGGCCCTTTTCGCCCGTGGCGGGGTTCCGCGTGAAGGCGACGCCCGTGCCGCAGTTGTTGCCCATGTTGCCGAATGCCATCATCTGCACGTTGACTGCTGTACCCCAGCTGTACGGGATATCGTGGTCCATACGATAGACGTTGGCGCGGGGGTTGTCCCACGAACGGAAGACCGCCTTGATCGCCCCGAAGAGCTGTTCCTTGGGATCGTCGGGGAAGTCCGTCCCGAGCTGCTTTTTATATTCTGCCTTGAACTGATATGCAAGTTCCTTGAGGTCGTCTGCGGACAGCTCAACGTCCTGCGTGACGCCCTTCTTTTCCTTCATCTCGTCGATGAGCTTTTCGAAATATTTTTTGCCGACTTCCATGACGACGTCGGAGTACATCTGGATGAATCTTCTGTAGCAGTCCCATGCCCAACGGGGATTGTTGGACTTCTCGGCGATCGTGTTGACGACCGTCTCGTTGAGGCCGAGGTTGAGAATGGTATCCATCATGCCCGGCATGGAAGCTCTTGCGCCCGAACGGACGGAGACGAGCAGGGGATTTTCCTTGTCGCCGAACTTCTTGCCGCAGATCTTCTCCATCTTCTCGATGTATTCCATGATCTCCGCCTGGATGGAAGGATTGATCTGCTTGCCGTCTTCATAGTACTGCGTGCACGCCTCCGTGGAGATCGTAAAGCCCTGGGGCACGGGAAGGCCGATATTGGTCATCTCCGCAAGGTTTGCGCCCTTGCCGCCGAGCAATTCACGCATTTTTGCATTACCTTCGGTAAAAAGGTAACAATACTTTTTTGCCATGAAAAATATTCCTCCTAAATTATTGCCTTATTATTCTACACCATTTGCCGATAAATTTCAAGCGCTTTCTCAAAAATTTTGCCGCGTTTCCCCCACTTTCCGCATAAAATTTTTCTGCCGGCGGAAAAATTTGCGGCTGTTTCTCAAAATTTCCCGTTCCCCGTTGACAGACGCGCGTTTTCGTGGTACAATTTTTCTAAAATAAGAAAAAACGAGGTACTTCATGATCAAATATTCTTTGAAAGCGCTCACGGCCGACGAACTTTCCTTCAAGGTCAACCCCATCAAGGCAACGCCCGACACGAAGTTCGAGATCAAGCCCTTCTTCTCCCGCCAGATCCGTCAGGCAAAGGAGAACCCGAAGATCAACATCGTCATCCTGGAATGCAAGATCGAGAGCACGGAAGAATCCCCCAAGCCCTTTAACCTGCACGCCCGTTTTGTCGGGATCTTCGAAGTCGAGGAGATGAACACCAACGAAGACCGCCGCATCTTCGCCATCAACGCCACGGAGACCATCTTCCCTTACCTGCGCGCGGCGATCACCAACCTGACGGCAAACGCGCTCGTCAATCCGCTCACGCTGCCCGTCGTATCGGGCGCGACGCTCTTCCCCGACGACCGCGGCCAGAACGAGTACACGCTCAACTTCGATCCGCAGGTCCTCAACTGAACAGAATAAAAAACGGCGCACCGCAAAGGTGCGCCGTTTTTATTTGTCCAGATGCGCGTCAAAAAACCCCGTGACGGCGCCCCACTTTTCTGCCCGATCCGCCTTCTCGTTGAGGAATTCGTGACGGGATCCTTTGAAAAGCGTGAGCGCTACTTCCTGCATTTGCGCCTTTTCGCGGAAAAAATCAAACAGCTTTTTTACGCCCTTCCCCATGTCGCCGACGGGATCGTCTTCGCCGGAGGCGAGCAGAAGGGGCAGCCGTTTGGGAAGGGCTGCGATGTATTCGCGCGTATACAGCGACCGCAGACCGCGGAAAAAATCCGCATAAAACCGATAGCTGCAGGTGAACGAACAGAAGGGATCGGCATGATACGCCGCATTGTTTTCCGCATCGCAGCTCAGCCACTCGCGGTCGGCAAATTTGCGCGCGTAGGCGCCGAAAGAAAGCGATTCGATGAGCTTGGCGGGCTTCCTTTCCCCGCCGAACAGGCATACCGTGTTCGCGACCAGGGAGCCGAAATACACTTCAAAGTCCTTTTTGTGGTTGCTGCCCGCAATGACGGCGCCGCTGAGTTTTTTGCCGAACCGCGCGAGCGCTGCCTGCGCGAGAAAGGATCCGTAAGAAAACCCGAGCAGAAAATACGGGAGCCCCGCGTATTTTTCGCGGAACCAATCGCAGATCATCCCCTCGTCGGCGAGCGTATCTTCAAACATGTCCCCCTCGCAGTATCCGAGCGAGCCTTCGTCCGTATGTCCGTGCCCGCGGTGATCGTCCGCGACGACGACGTACCCGAGCGAGTTGAGATGGCGCGCGAACGCATCGTATCGGGCGGCATATTCCACCATGCCGTGCACGATCTGTACCACGCCGACGGGGGAGGCGACCTCCTCCCAAGTGCAGACGTTGAGTTTTTTTCCGCGGTATCCGCTGAAGATCATCCTGTTTTCCTCCTTTTCATATCATATGTCCGGCGGCATACGGCCATGGCATGTCCGCGTTTTTATCAGAGATTTCCCTCGTCTGCGGACGGCATGTCCCGCGTGACGTTTTTCAGCCATTTGCCCGAGCGATAGCGGAACCCGACGGGAATGGCTTTGAGGACTTCGTCGCCCGTAAGCAGTACGTAAACCAGCCAGAGCGGGGCATGAAAGACGAATGCGGCGAGCGCGCCCGCCGGCACGGCAAATCCCCATAAGAAGCCTACGTCGGCAAGCAATCCGTACTTGGTATCTCCGCCGCCGCGCAGCACGCCTACGACGATGACGGAAGCAAACGACTGGAAGAGAATGTAATAGGAGAGCACGCCGAGCATCATGACGAGATTGCCCCGCGCCGCCTCGCCCAGATCGAGCACGGCGGTAAGGACGGGGATACACCCGAGCACGACGGCCGCCGACGCGACGCCGAGCAGCAGGCTCATTTTCAGCAGGCGGCCCGAATAGACGCGGGCGTCCCCTTCCCGCCCTTCGCCGATGGTCTTGCCGATGACGATCGCCGCCGCATTGGCGACGCCCATCGTAAACACGGTGCCCAGCTGGCGCACCACCTGCGCCACGGCGTTTGCGCTTGAGGCGGACGTATCCAGATGCCCGATGACCGCGGTGACCGCGGAAGTCCCGCTCCCCCACAGCAGCTCGTTCAAAAGAACGGGCAGCGCATAACGGATATAGTCGCGTGTGAGCTGTTTTTCCACGCGGAAAAGATACCGGACGCGGAAACGGACGGGGAGCTTATAAAACGCCGCATACAGCGCCGTGACGATGAGCTCGAGGATGCGCGCGCAGAGCGTGGCGATCGCCGCGCCCGTGACCCCCATGGCGGGGATGGCGCCGCAGCCGAAGATAAAGACGGCGTTCAACGCGACGTTGGTGACGAGCGAGAGGGAGTAAACGGCGAGAGAGACGACCACGCGCTCCACGCTGCGCATGACGTTGAGAAAGACCACGCTGAACGACATGCAGAGATACGTCCCGGAAACGATGCGCAGATATTTGACCCCCTCGGCGATGACCGCCTCGTCCTGCGCGAAGATGCGCATGAGAAGTTCGGGCGCGCACAGCGCCGCAAGAAAGAAGGGGATGCCGAAGCAGAAGGCAAAGCGCACGGAAAGCGCAAGCACCTTTTCCACGCTGCCGCGGTCGCCTTTCCCCCAGTATTGCGCGGTCAAAACCGCCGCCCCCGAGCTCAGCCCGAAGAGGATGAGGGAAAAGATGTACGTCACCTGCCCCGCAAGGCTCGCCGCGGAGAGCGCGATCTCAGAGGATGCGGCGTCCCCGATCGCCCCGAGCATGAGCACGTCTGCCGCGCTCACGCCCACGTTGATGAGGTTCTGCAGCGCGATGGGCAGGATGAGCATCCATACCCATTTATAAAAGTGTTTCTTTTCCGTCTGTTCCCGTGTCACAAAAAAAATCCTGCGAGTATCGAGTATATTTCTCCCCTTATTATATCCGCCGCGCGAAAAAAAGTAAAGCGTTCGCGTCGAAAAGAGGAAGAAGCTGGCGGTTTTTCCTGCGATCTCCCTGCGGAATTTGCTTGCGCCCATGCATAAAATTCGGGTATACTCGGCGCAAGAACCGACAAAGGAGACACAGCCATGAAAAAAATTGTCTGTATGCTGCTCGCCGCGCTTTTTGCGGCAGTCCCGCTTGCGGCGTGTTCCCCCGCGGCCGGCGAAGAAGACACCCTCCCGCCCGCGGCGGAATCCCCGGAAGTGCCCGCGCCCGAGACGCCGGAGCTCCCCTTAGAGCCCTCCGTCCCCGTGGCGCCGGATCCCGAACCCGCCCCCGAGCCTGACCCCGAGCCCGAGGTTTTGATGGCGCAGTACGTCTACGTGCTGCGCGACGGCCTCAACGTCCGTTCGGGCGCCGGCACGCAGTATTCTGCCGTCGGGCAGGCGGACAAAGACGAACTCTACCACTATATCCGCCGTACGGGGGATTGGTACGAGACGTACTATCAGAACAAAAAGGCGTACCTGAGCGCGAACGGCACTTATACCACCATCGCTTCGCTGGAGAGCGCCGAGGACGCCGTGGAAGACGTGATCGAAGAAGGCCTGCGCCTGCTCGGCGTCCCCTACGTGTACGGTGCGGTGCGCCTGCACGACGGAAAAGGCAACTTCCTCACCAACTTCACCATCCGCCAATTCGACTGCTCCTCCCTCATGCAATATATCTTCTACCAGGGCGCCGGCATCCTGCTGAACACCACGACGCGCACGCAGGTGACGCAGGGGCGGGAAGTCAAAGACGCTTTACGGCGGGGCGACCTCATGTTCTTCACCAACGCCCAGCGCTATTACAAGACGGGCATCGAACGCGTCGGGCACGTCGCCCTTTACCTCGGCAAGAACTATATCCTGCACACCGCGTCCGACTACGCCAAGATCGAGCAGATCTCCGCGCAGCGCTGGAAATATTATCTCTCGGCGCGGCGCTTCTTCTGAGGCTTTTTCCGCCCGAAGGCTTGCAATCGGCGCCGCAATGAGGTATAATAGGGGCATGATACGCACCGACCTGCATACCCATTCCGCCTTTTCCGCCGATGGCATCAGCCCGCTTGCGGACATGGTATCCGCCGCCCGCCGAAAAAACCTGCTTTTCTACGGCGTTTCCGAGCACTTCGATTTCGATTATCGCTTCGAAGGCATCCTCGCCGAAGGGAAGGAAGTCCCCATGACCGATGCGGCGGCATATTTTGACGCCGCCCGTCTGCTGCAGCGGGAAAATTCCGATGCGTTTACTCTGCTCGTCGGCGCCGAGTTCGGCTATTCGCCCGACCGCCGCGCCCGGGATGCCTGCCGCGACGTCATTGCGCGCTTCCGCCCCGATTTTATCGTCAACAGCGTGCATACCTGCGACGGAAAGGACTGCTATTTTGCCGAATATTTTGCGGGAAAACCGCGCGAAACGGCGTACGAACGATATCTTCTGCGCGTGAAAGAGAGCCTGGACGCTCCCTATGCGTACGACGTCGTCGGGCACCTCGGCTACGTCTCGCGCAATGCCCCGTACGAACACCCGGCCCTGCACTACCGGGAATTTCCCGCTTTGCTTGACGACATCCTGCTCACCGTCATCCGCAAAGAAAAGATTTTGGAAGTCAACACGTCCGTGAGCCGCCTCGACGCCCCTTTTTTGCCCGACGAAAGCATCTTGCGCCGCTATCGGGCGCTCGGCGGGGAAAAAATAAGCTTTGCCTCGGACGCGCACGGCGTATCGCGCATCGCCGACGGACGGACGAAAACCTGCCGCCTCCTGCGGGAAATGGGATTTGACCGCATCACCGTCCCCACGCCGCAGGGAGAACGTAAGGTCTCCCTTTAAAATCCCGTTCTTTTTGCATTTGCCGCAGGCATGCCCGCGGCAGAAGAAAACGGAACGCACCATGTCCGACGAAAATCCTCCCCGTCCGGGGTCAGACATGGTATCCCCGTATGCGTTTCTCCTGCGTTTTTTCCGCCAAACGGGGACCAGGCGCCCCGACGCGCGCATGTTTAGCAACGCGAAACTTTCATGCATTTTTTAGCGATACTAAATATGATAGTGGCATGGAAAGTTTAGACGAGCGCATTACGGAAAATCTGCGCAGGGAGATCGAGACCTCGGGAAAAAGCAAAACGGAGATCGCGCGGGCACTCGGCGTGACGCGATCGACCATCTCGCAATACTGTTCGGGCAATACGCAGCCGACGCTGGCCAATCTGTGCAGGCTGTGCGCCGTGCTGGGGTGTGTCCCCGGCGACATTCTGCCCGTTCCCGAAGATCCGCAACAGGAAAAAAGGCTGCCGTAAGGCAGCCTTTTCTGCATTCAGCCTACGGTAACGGTCCGCACCGTCCCGTCGGAAAAGACGATCTTCAACGCGCCTCCCTCCTTGCGGATCTCGGCATTCAGATCGTCTCGGAGCTCTGCCTCGAGCAGAGCCGTCAGTTCTTCGATCGTCATGTTGTCTCCTCCTTTGCGTTTGCCCTTCTATCATACCGTTAGAATTGCTAACCTGTCAAGCGTTTTCGCGGCCGTTTCAGCGGACGCCGCGCACAAAGAGCAGGTCGGAAAGGCGGGCGAGCTGCTGCGGGGTGAGCGTCTCTCCGCGCGCCTTTTCCCCGACGTCCAATGCAGACAGCAATTCCGCCGCCTCCTCACGGGACAGACGGAACGTCTGCATGAGGTTGTTTTCCAGCGTCTTGCGGCGGTTGAGAAAGGCGCACCGCACGGTATCGCGGTAGACCTTTTCGCTTTTGACGGGAATGCCGCCGCCCGAAAGATCGATGCGTACGACCGCGGAATCGACGTTGGGCCGCGGATAGAAGAGGGTGCGCGGAACGCGCCGCGTCACCGATGCGCGCCCCCGCCGCGCGATGGCCGCCGTCACCGCGCCGTATTCGGGCGTACCCGCCTCGGCGCAAAACCGTTCCGCCACCTCCTCCTGCACCATCACCGTGACGCCGTCGCACAGAGCCGCCTCCTCGACGAACCGCATGACGAGAGGCGTGGTGATGTAATAAGGAAGATTGGCGACGACGACGTACCGCCCGAGCTCCCGCTCCAGCGCAGGGAGATCCACCCCCGCAAAATCGAGAAAGCGCACTTCGGCGTTGGGAAATTCCGCCAGCGTCTGCCGCAGCACGGGGCGCAGCCGCTCGTCGATCTCATAGGCGACGACGCGCTTTGCCCGCCCGGCAAGGGCGCGCGTAAGCGTCCCCGCCCCCGGGCCGATCTCCAGGACCGTCGTTTCCCCGTCCACGCCCGCGTCCGAAACGATGGCGCGCAGCAGGTTGGCGTCTGTAAGAAAGTTCTGGCCGTATTTCTTTTTGAACGTAAAGCCGTTTGCTTGCAGCAGAGTGCGGATATCTTCCATGTTTTTCCTCGCATGCGGGCACGTTTCCCGCACAAACTGTGGCTGCGGGGAACTGCCCCGCCTCACCGAAGAGAAGAAGAGCCGCGGCAAAACGCCCTGCGGCTCTTTTGTTTATTCGATCATTTCCCGCACGCGCAGCGGGATCCCGACTTCCGCCGCGACGGCGCGGCACTGCGAGATCGCCGCCTCCCCGATGCAGTCGACCACGGAAAACCAGCAGCAAACGCCCTCCGCCTTCAGCGCGCGGGCAAACTCCAGCATCGCCGCAAAGGCGCCCTCCCGCTGCGGGCGGCACAGCGCCGCATACGCTTCCGCCGTCGGCGCGTTCAGGGAAATATTCACGCCGTCTATGCGCCCCCGAAGTTCGGGCGCGATGTTTCTGCCGTTGATAAGGCTGCCGTGCCCGTTGGTGTTCAGCCGCGTCCTGCCGCCGCGGGCATGCACGTAATCGGCGATCTGCTTCAGCGCGTCCAGCCGATAAGTGGGCTCGCCGAACCCGCAGAAGACGATCTCGCGGTAACGCGTCGGGTCCCCGATCTCCGCCGTCACCGTCTCCGCGGAGGGCTCGCCGCCCTTCAGCCAGAGGGGATACCCCTCATACGTGCTGCGCTCGTCGCGCACGCAGAAGGTGCAGCGGTTGGAGCAGCGGTTGGTGAGGTTGAGATATAAATTGTCGCCAATCTGGTAGGTATAGGTATCTTTCATCGTTCTCCTCGCAATCCGGGAAACAGTCTATCCGCATTCTCGTCCGTCCGCGCGGCGAGCTCTTCCGCGTCGATCCCGCGGATCTCCGCCATGCGCGCCACGACGACGGGGATGTTGGCGGGCGCGTTCTTCTGCCCGCGGAAGGGGGACAGATAGGGGCTGTCCGTTTCCGTGAGCAGCCTCTCCTCAGGGCAGGCAACGCAGCTTTCCACGGCGCGCCGGGCATTTTTGAAGCAGAGCACGCCGCCGAAAGAAACATACGCCCCCAGTCGCAAAAAGTCATCGAGCAATTCTTTTCCGTAAGAATAGCAATGCAGGAGCAGCCCATGCCCGAGATGAGGGCGCATTTCCCGCAGCACGGCGAGCGTGTCCGCCGCCGCATCCCGCGAATGGATCTGTATGGGGAGGCCAACCATGTCCGCAAGCAGGATCTGTCCGCGGAAGGCTTCCCATTGGCGCGGCTTATCCGTATCCGGATAATGATAATCCAGGCCGATCTCCCCCACGGCGACGCAGCCCGCCCGCCCGCAAAGCGCTTTGAGCGCGGACACGGTATCCCCGTTGTATTCGTTTGACTCCGACGGGTGGATGCCCGCGGCAAAAAATACGCCGTCCTCCTCCGCGGAAATGCGCGCATGCTCCCGCGCATGGGCGAGCGTATCCGAGGCGAGGATGACGCGCGTCACCCCCGCCCGCCGCATGCGGGCAAGCTCGGCGGGAACGTCATAGCCTTCCCCGGCGAAGTGCGCGTGAACGTCGGTCATCGCACGCTCCCGCCGCTCGGCATATCCCGCTCGGGAGAGACGAGAGACAGCCTCCCCTCCTCATCCTCGGCGCAAAGGATCATGCCCTCGGAGAGCACGCCGCACAGTTTTGCGGGCTTTAAGTTGGTGACGACGAGCACTTTTTTGCCCACCATCTCCTCCGGCGTATAAAATTTGGCGATGCCCGAGACGACGGACCGCACTTCTTCCCCGATCTTCACCGTCTCATGCAGAAGTTTTTCCGATTTTTTTACCTTTTCGCAGGCGATGACCTCGCCGACGCGGATCTCCACCTTATCGAACTCGTCGATGCCGATGGGAGCCTTTTTCTGCGGCGTCTGCTGTTTTGCAGGTGCGGGGCGTTCGTTTGCCTTCCGCTCCGCCGCCACCAGCGCGGCGACCTCCGCAAGTTCCTTTTTTACGTCGATGCGCGGGAAGACGGGCGGGAGTTTTTCCACCTTCTCCCCGCCCTTGAAGTACCCGAAGCCGAGCGCCTCGAACCCCATGTCCGCGGGGCAGGAAAAGCTCTCGAGGATACGGACGGGCGCCTGCGTCAAAAAGGGCTTTAAGAGCACCGTACAGATGCGGATGCTCTCCGCGAGGTTGTAAAGGACGGCGCCGAGACGGGAACGCTTTCCCTCGTCCTTGGCAAGCAGCCAGGGCGTCGTCTCGTCGATATACTTATTGGCGCGGGCAATGACGGCAAAGATCGCCTCGAGCGCGGTGGGCGCGTCGAGCGCATCCATGGCTGCCCTGACCTTTGCAAACGCGCCTTCCGCCATGGCGACGAGCTCCCCGTCCGGCCCCTCTTCTCTGCCGCGCGCGGGCATGGTGCCGCCGAAGTACTGCCCGATCATTGCCGACGTGCGGGAAACGAGATTGCCGAGATCGTTGGCGAGGTCGGAATTGATGCGCGTCAGAAGGCTCTCGTTGGTGTATGTTCCGTCGCTGCCGAAGGGGATCTCGCGGAGCAGGAAATAGCGCACCGCATCGGCGCCGTAGCGCTTGACGAGCGCATACGGGTCGGTAAGTTCCGCCTTGACCGCATCGAGTTTGCTCTTGGAGAGCTTATCCCCGCCGATGAGCAGCCAGCCGTGGCCGTATACCTGCTTGGGCAGCGGCTCGCCGAGCGCCATCAGAATGGCCGGCCAGACGATGGCATGGAAACGCACGATCTCCTTGCCCACCATGTGCAGGTCTGCGGGCCAGAATTTTTTGTAGAGGGAATCGTCCGCCCCCGCATAACCGAGCGCCGTGATATAGTTGGAGAGCGCATCCACCCATACGTACGAATAATGCTTTTTGTCGAAGGGAAGCTGCACGCCCCACTTGACGGAGGTGCGGGAAACGCACAGATCCTGCAGCCCCGCTTTGAGGAAGTTGTTCACCATCTCGTTGACGCGGGACTTGGGCTGCAAAAATTCCGGCGCGTCCTCGTAAAGCTTGAGAAGGCGGGGCGCATATTTGGAGAGGCGGAAGAAATAACTCTCCTCCTTCTCCAGCGCGACCTCCCTGCCGCAATCGGGGCATTTGCCGTCTTTCAGCTGCGACTCCGTCCAGAAACTCTCGCACGGGGTGCAATACCAACCGCTGTATTCCGCCTTGTAGATCTCGCCCTTTTCGTAGAGGCGCCGGTAGATCTCCTGTACGGCCTTCACGTGATCCTCGTCCGTGGTGCGGATGAATTTATCGTAGGAAATATCGAGGAGCCGCCAGACGTCCTTCAGCTCGGAAACGAGCGGATCGATGAACTGCATGGGCGTGATGCCGCGTTCCTTTGCCTTTTTTTCGATCTTCTGCCCGTGTTCGTCCGTCCCCGTGAGGAAAAACACCTCCTCCCCGAGCATGCGGTGGAAACGCGCCAGCGCGTCGCAGATCACCGTGGTATAACAGTGCCCGATGTGCCAGTTTCCGCTCGGATAATAAATGGGGGTCGTGATGTAATACGTCTTGTGTTCCATGGTCTGCTCCTCAAAGAAGTCTTACGGATATTATACTCTCTTTTCGCCCGCTTGTAAACGATTTCCCCGCCCCCTTTGCCGCTTTTTGCCGCGTCCGCCCGGGGAAAACGCGCCTGCGCGCGTATAACCGCGCGGGCGCGCGCATACGATTGGGTATGAACGTCATCTTTTCCGTGCTCTTTTTCGGTGCGTCCGTGCTCTTTCTTGCCCGAAACGCGGACGCCTATCTGCCCGCCCTGCTCACCGGGGCGCAGAAAGCCGCCTCGGTCAGCCTCTCGCTGCTCGCTTCCTATTGCATCTGGCTGGGATTTTTCCGCGTGATGGAGCAAAGCGGGCTTTCGGAAAAACTTGCCCGCACCGCCGAACCGCTCTGCCGGCGGCTGTTCCGCACCGATGACCGCGAAGCGGTAAAACTCGCCGCCGGAAACCTTTCCGCCAACCTTCTGGGCCTCCCCGGCGCGCCCACGCCGCTCGGGATCCGCGCCACCGAACGGTTTTGCGCCGCGGGGAACGGATACGGCGCCGCCATGCTATTCGTGCTCAATGCCACGAGCCTGCAGCTCCTCCCCTCCACCGTGCTTGCCCTGCGCGCCGCGGCAGGCTCTTCTTCCCCCGCGGACATCCTGCCCGCCACGCTGCTTTCCACCCTGCTTTCTACCCTGCTCGGCATGATCGGCGTGCGGCTTTTCTGCAAACGCCGATGAATTTTTCCCTGCTTCTCCCTCTGCTCTTTCTGCTGCTGTTCGGGTACGCGCTCGCCAAAAAGGTACGCCTTTACGACTGCTTCACGGAGGGCGTCAAGGGTGCGGCGCCGCTCGTGCTTTCCGTGTTCCCCTACCTCTGCGGCATCCTCATTTTAAGCGAACTTTTTACGCAGAGCGGGCTCGCCGCGCTCTTTACGCGGGCAGCCGCCCCGCTGCTGCGCGCCTTCTCCATCCCCGAAGAACTCGCCCCGCTCGTGCTCATGAAGCCGTTCTCGGGCAGCGGATCGACGGCGCTGCTTTCCGAACTGCTCGCCGCATACGGCGCGGACAGCGAGATCGGGCGGTGCGCCTGCGTGCTGTACGGCTCCAGCGAGACCGTATTTTACATCTCCGCCGTCTACTATGCAAACGTCCGCGGCCGCATCCCCGCCGCCCCCGTCGTAATTTCCCTCGCCGCGAACTTTCTCGCCGCGAGCGTCGGCTGCCTGCTCTGCAAAGTCATCTGATATGCGGACATGGGGCCGCCCGCGCCAATTTTTCGCGGACATGCCCGCGCCCAAACAAAACGGGCGGCCCGTAACCTGCGTGCCGCCCGACATGGTACCCCCAAAATTATTTATACGCGTTTTAAGACGATCTCGAAATACGTGCCCGTACGCTCCTCGTCGGCGACGACCGCGCCGTCCTCGATCTCATAATCATACGTGCGCAGATCGCGGAAGAGTTTCATCGTGTTCCCTTCCACGGTGACGTCGAACGTGGTGCTCCCCGCAGAACTTTCGCTGCCCGCAAGGCTGATGACGTAATCGCCCGGGCTTTGTTCCGTTCCCGCAACGAGCTTCAGCTCGCTGCGCTCCCCGCCCATCAGCCGATAGGTGCCCGTGTTATCCTCCTTGATGGTGAGCGTGAACGCCTCGGGCTCGACAGTGGCAAAGCCCAGGATCTGCTGCCCTTCCCGCAATTCGATGCGCAGCCCGCTGCCCGTATAGAGCAGGGAAGAAAACTCCCATTCCCCTTCGGGCGAGCTCTCCCCGCCGCAGGCCGTAAGCCCGAATGCCGCCCCTGCAAGCATTACCGCCGACGCCATGATCGCTGCCAATTTCTTTTTCATGCTCCCTCCTTATCGCTATCTTCCGCCGCGCAGGATGCGCCGCTTTTTTATTCTATCACAGGCGACACGCCCTGTCAAGGGGGCGGCAGGGCATTTGTGAATTGCAAAAAGCTTCCCGCCGCATACCGTGAAAAAATTTTTCAAAATTTGTACGCTGCGAAAAGAAGCGCGCATTTTTCTTTTTTCGGCAAAATTTATTTTACTTTTCGGCACGAATCCCCTATAATAAAGGCACGAAATGCGTGAGGGCACTGCCCGAAACGCTTGAAACAGCTCATCATTTTCCCCCTTATCATATTTTAAGGAGACCCCCTCGGAACGCGAGTTTCGGGGGGGTCTTCTTTTCCGAAAACGATGCGCCCCGCAAACATTTGCGGGGCGCATCCGTGTATCAGGCCGCGGTCTGCGGAAGCGACGGCGCTTCCTGCGGCGTTTCCCCACCCACGCGCTCGATGGCGGCGAGCAGGCAGGCATAGAGCAAGCCGGGCCCGAAGTTGAAGAAATTACAGTCGACGATGCTTGTGAGGATCAGCGCAAGCACGCATAACCCCAAAAAGAGCCGGCCCGTATCCGGTTTTTTCAGCACGAGCCTGATCGTCTGCACGCGGTGGAAGCAATACGCCGCAAAGGCGATGACGCCGCCGCTGGCGAGCAGCTGGACGTACGTATCGTGGTAGCGGGGCGGCAGGAAGCTCCCTTCGGGAAGGTTGCCGAACTGCCACGCCGTGCACTGATAAAACCCGTTGCCGAACACGGGGAAGGCAAAAAACTGCTTCATGCCGTTTTCGTAGATCTCCCGGCGGCCGTTGTCGTCAAACCCGATGTTGACGAGGCTGTCGAACAGATCCCCCACCTTTTGGAACATGGCGATCGCGCAGATCGCCAGCGCGATGAGCGCCGCGCCGTAAACGACGAGGTTGCCCTTGCGCTCCGCCCCCTTCGTCTTGACGACGACGAGCACGGCGCAGACGAGATAGAGCACGATACCGGAAAGGATGGAGTTGCGGCTCTGCGTCAGCACAAGCGCGAGGAAATAAACGTTGCCGACGAGGTTATACGCCCAGCCGTTCTTTTTGAGCGCGGCGAGGCAGAAGGGCGCGGGCAGGCACATCGCCATGATGCAGCCGACGTTGTTGTATACGCCCCACCCCGTATTGAGGAGCCCGCGCTGGAACGTACCGTTTTGATAGGCTTCCAGAACGTCCGGCGTGAGATACATGCCGATCGTCTCCGCGACCATCCCCGCGCCGATCGCCGTGAACAGCAGGGCAAAATCCGCAAGGCGGTATCGGCTCCAGTTGACCGTATAATAAAAAAGGAAATAAAAGCCGGACAGCGCCGCGATCTGGATCGCGCCGAAGAGGATGGTCTTGCCCTCATAGTAGGGGCTGAACGCGCCGCCGAGCAGATACGCTGCGCCGAGCAGGGCAAACCCCGCCGTGAGCGCGGGGAGTTTTTGCCGGTTCCTGCGCACGAAGATCTCAAAGGCGATGCGCGCGAGGATGAGCACGGCGATGACGGCAATGATGGCGACGAACTGCCCGAAGATCTCCGGGCGGGAAAACGCGGTCCCGCCCACGTTTGCCGCGGGGTTGTTCTGCTTGGAAAACGTCATGTATCCGCAGCAGGCAAGCGGAATACACGGAAAGAGATCGTCCGCAAAGAGGATGGAGAACCCTGCAAAAAGCAGGAACAGCCAGTATGTGACGATCTCAAGCGAAAAGAGGTTGGACATTGCCATGAGCGCCGCCACGGCAAAAAAATACCACCCGGAATATAAAAATCGGTTGATCGCCCGGATAAACGCGTTTTCCCGGAGCGACGGATACCAATGCGTGATCATATCTCGATTATATCATCTTTCCCGCAGGAAAGCAATCCTCCGCCTGTAAATTTTTCGTACAATTTTTGCATCTGTTCAAAGCCCGAGCGCATACGGATACAGGGAACTTTTGGAGACGCCGCGTTCGGCAGCGACCTTTTTCAACGCGTCCTTTTTGCTCATGCCTTCATCCATATAATGGCGGATGTGATCGGCGGCGGACAATTGGAGCAGCGGGTTTTCCGCCCTGCCGCCTTCCACGACGAGCACGTACTCGCCCGGCTTTTCCTCCGGCAGCCCCTCCGAGAGCAAAAACGGCGTGCTTTCCTCATGCAGTTTGCTGATCTCCCGCACGGCGCAGGCGCGCCGCTCGCCGAATACCTCGTACATGGCAAGGACGTCCTTTTTGACGTCCTGCGGGGCGCTGTGAAAGACGAGCGTCTCCTCCGAATGGCGGATTCGCTCGAGTACCCTGCGTTTTTCCCCCGCCTTGTTGGGCAAAAAACCCACGAAGGTAAATCTGTCGCAGGGGATCGCCGAAAGCACGAGCGCGCACACGAACGCGCAGGCCCCGGGCAGCACCGTGTACGCCTCCCCGGCCTCGCGCAGCTTCCGGCAGACGGCGTTCCCCGGGTCGGAGATGACGGGCATGCCCGCATCGGAGACGATACAGACCTCCTTCCCCTCGCGGGAACAGGCTATGATCTTTTCCGCCGCCTCGCTCTCGTTGAAGCGATGGCAGGAAAGCAGCGGCTTTTTGATCTCATACGCGTTGAGGAGCTTCAGCGTATGGCGGGTATCTTCGCAGAAGATGACGTCCGCCGCCCGCAGCGCCTCCAGTGCGCGCAGCGTGATGTCTTTCAGATTGCCGATGGGCGTGGCAACAAAGCTGATCATGGTACGTTCCCCTTTTCGTTGGCGAGCATCGGCAGTACGTCGATGCCCTTTTTGCCGCCCTTGACCGCCGCGACGAGGGCAAGATACGGTTTTTCGCCGGGCCTGCCCGAAACCAGCTGCAGCTTTTTCGGTTCCAGCCCGTGCGCGGTCATTTCGCAGAGAAGCTCGGAAAGGCGGTCGGCGCGGTAGCAGAGCGCAAAGCGGCCGCCGTATTTCAGACAGCGCGCCGCGGCGGCGAGCAATTCTGGAAGCGTGAGCGAAAGTTCTTTTCGGCACAGCGCCTTCTGCGGATCGGCGTTTGCAAATCCGCCCCGCTCGTAAGGCGGGTTGCAGAGGATGAGCGAAAACGCCTCCGTATACGCGGGCGGGATGTCCTGCAGGCGCACATTCTCCACGGAAAAGACGTCCTCCAGCCCGTTGAGCGCCACGGTGCGGCGGCTCATCTCCGCGAGGGGCGCCTGCATCTCAAAGAGCGTCACGCGGGCAACGCCCGCGTTCTCCGCATAAAAATGCAGCCCCACGATGCCGCTCCCCGCGCAGAAATCGGCGACGCGCTCGCCCTTTTTGGCGCGCAGAAAACGGCTCAGCAGCACGGAATCCGACGTAAACCGGTACAGCGACGTATCCTGAATGATCCTGAGCTTCCCTACCAGCAGTTCTTCTACGACTTCCATCCCCGCCCTCCGAAGCGCGGACATGCCCCTCTTACACTTTGTTGCGCACGGACATGCCGCATCCTTTGTACATGATAACGCGGCGATCGACACAAGGCGGACATGCTCGTGCCGTATGCAAAGAAAAGGAGCGCGGCAAACCGCCGCGCCCGTTTTCATCCTTCGGATTTACTCTGCCGTGATCGCACCCGTAGGGCAAGCCTCTTCGCAGGCACCGCAATCGATGCAGGCATCGGGATTGACGACGTACGTCGTATCGCCGGGATCGATCGCGCCGACAGGGCAAGCGTCCGCACATGCGCCGCAGGAAATGCAGGCGTCAGAAATCTTATGTGCCATAACAGGACCTCCATATTAAAATCTTGTCATCATTATATCATACTTCTTCGCGTTCGTAAAGGGAATCGCGGAATTTTTTTCATTCAGGGTCACTTTTTTTCGGGGAAGATCCGTTCTGCGGGCGCGGCTTTTTCCAGGGACGCGGACCGCCCTTGCCGCCCCTGCCGCCTCTGCCGCGGTTGCGGTTCTGCCCGTTCTGCCCGCCGCGCGTCTCCTGCGGGCGGCCTTCCTGCTTTTTGCGTGCGGGGCGCTCCTCCCGTGCGGACGGCGCCGTCTCCTCCGCGCCCCCCACAAAGAGCGGCGCGTTTTCCTCCGGCTCATTCGCAGCTTCGGCTCCCGCAAGGGGCTCCGCATCCGCGGACGCAGCCTGCGCCTCCCCGTCTTTTGCCCCGCGCCTTGCGATCTCGCTCACGGGGAAATCGCGGTAGATGAGCGCGCCGTTCTGCTCGATCTTGACGCGCACCTCCATCTTGAGCATGTTGACGGAGACGACGGTGCCCGTTCCTTCGGGCGTGCCGACCGTGCCGCCCAGCTTGGGCATCTTTTTATAAGCGTCCGCGTAATATTCGTTCTCGTAGGAAAGGCAGCACATCAACCGCCCGCAAAGGCCGCTGATCTTGCCCGGGTTGAGCGAAAGGCCCTGATTTTTTGCCATTTTGATGCTGACCTTTTGGAACTCGGACATGCTCCCCGCGCAGCACACTTCCCTGCCGCAGGGCGCAATGCCGCCCAGCATGCGCGCCTCGTCGCGTACGCCCACCTGGCGCAGCTCGATGCGGATGTGGAACACTGCGGCGAGATCTTTGACGAGGTCGCGGAAATCGACGCGGCCTTCCGAACTGAAATAAAAGATGACTTTGCTGCCGTCAAAGGTGAACTCGCAGTCGATGAGCTTCATGGGAAGTTCGCGCGCGGCGATCTTCTCCTTGCAGATGCGCATGGCTTCGCCGCGGCGGGCATCGTTGCGCTCCACCATCTCCGTATCCTGTTCGGTCGCGATGCGGACGACCGGCTTGAGCGGGGATACCACCGCCTCGTCCGGGACTTCGCGCGCGGGGTCGACGACGATCGCATATTCCTGCCCGCGCGCCGTCTCTACCACGACGCCCTGGCCTTTGGCGAGCGTCAGCCCGCCGTCCGAAAAGAAATACGCCCTGCAGCCTTTTTTGAATTTGATCACGACAACTTTTGCCATTTTTCTTTCTCCTCTTCGATCGCCACGGACAGCGACAGCAGGCACTGCCCGAAATTCGCGTTGAATCTGACTTGCGTTTCCGCCTCGGCGACGAGTTCCAGCGCCTTCACGAGGGCGCCCGCGGGGTACGCTTCCGCCAGACGCTCCGCGCCCGCAAGCCCGCCGGATGCGAACCTGCCCTGCCCCGTGCGGTAAAAGAGCATGTCCCGCAAGTACAGGCGGATCGCCGCAAGATACGCCGCCTTGTCCGCTTTGTCGCCGACGCCGCGGATAAGCGCCTCCGTTCCCTGCCCGAGCAGGAACCGCTCGGCAAAGGCAAAGCTCTCGCCCCCGCCGCACAGCAGCGCTTCCGCCGCCGAAAAAATGCCGCCGCATGCCGCTGCGGCGCGGGCATGCCCCGTCTGTTCCGGGTATTTCCGCCGCAGCGCCGCCGCCACGGCCTCCTCGGAAAACGGCGCGACCTCCAGCCGCTTGACGCGGGAAAGCACCGTGGGAAGCACGGAAAAATCCGCCGTCGCTCCAAGCAGGAAATACACGCCCGCGGGCGGTTCTTCCAAAACCTTCAGGAGCTTGTTCTGCACCAGCGGCGTGCAGTTGTGGAAGGCGTCGAGCACAAACAGCTTCTTCTCCCCCTCGACGGGGCGGAGCAAACTCTCGTCGATGATATGCGCGCCGTCGTCCGCCGTGAGCTTTGCGCCCGCCGCGGGCAGAATGAGGCAGTCGGGATACTGTTCTTCCTCGAGCAGCTGCGCCGTGCGCCCGCCATCTGCCGCGCCGAAAAACGCCTTGGCGCATTCGCGCAGCAGCTCGCGCAGATAGACGGCGTCCGGAAAAAGCACCAGCGCCGCATGCGCGCAGACGCCCCGCGCGGCATCCGCCTTCACGGTGCGGTATGCGGTTGTCGAACGCAGCAGATCGCGCAATTTACGCCTCCTCGAATACGGGGATCTTCCCCTCCTGCAAGCCGAACGTGCCCCCCGCGCGCTGCAGCAGCGCCGCCTGCGCCGCGCCCACCCGTTCCCCGCGCAAGATGAGCGGGATACAGGGAGGAAACAGCCCGCAGTCGGCGGCGCAAACGCGGCCTTCCGCCTCCGCAGGCGGAAGCGCGACGATGCGCGCGCCCAAAGGGATCTCCCCCCGCTCCGCCTGAAGCGTGCGAAGCGTGCCGCGGGGAAGGCGCCTGAGCGCCCGTTCCAGCGTCTTCAGCTCGCCGCGCGTCGTCGCGGGCGAGAGATAAAACATCAGATAATTCCCGTCGTTGAATTCGGGATAGATCCCCTGCCGTTCGAGCGCCGCCTGCGCCGCGTCCGCCCGGTCGCCGAAGGGGAGGAGCAATTTGCTCCAATCGGCATTCGGATAGGCGCCGATGCGCGCTTTGAGCGCCTGCGCGGCCTCTTCCAGCGCCGCGTTGCGGGGATATTTGACGGCGTATTCGACGCTCGCCATGATGGGATAGGAGGGCGACGTGGTGCGGAAATAACCGACGCTTGAAGCGAGCGCGTCCGTCCAGCCGCTGCCCGCCGAGACGAGCGCGCCCTGCGTGAGCGCGGGGAGCGATTTGTGCACGCCGTCCACCCACATATCGGCATATCGCCCCGCATACAGCGGCGTGCCGTGCAGATGCGCGCCGTGCGCGCCGTCGATGACGAGCGGCTTATTCTCCCTGTCGCAAAGCGCGCGGAGCGCCGCAAGATCGGGGAAATTCCCGTAATAATCGGGAGACGTCACGAGCAGCGCGTCCGCCTGCGAAAGCGCCGTCTCCGCGTCTTTCGCCGTCGGCTGCAGCGGGATCCCCGCCGCCGTGCCGCAGAAAACGGGTACGCGCACGAGCCCTGCAAGTTCGCATCCCGTCGCCACGCTCCGGTGCGATCGCTCCGGACATGCCACCCGCCTGATCCCCCGAGACGCCAGCGCGTGCAGCATGGCGTGCACGCCGCTCGTGCTGCCGTCCGTGAGCAAAAAACTTTGAGCCGCCCCCGTGATGCGCGCAAGATCCGCCTGCGCTTCGGCGATGACGCCCGCGGGCGAAGCGAGATTGTCCGAATAGGAAAGCTCGGTGATATCCGCCCCGCCCCGTTTATGTCCGGGGGTATGAAAGGAGATGTGGCGGCGCTGCGCGCGCAGCATGCCGAGGATATGAAGTTTCTCCCCCCGCGCGGTCTTTTTGCCGCGGAAACGGGGATACCATGTTCGCATTCTTCCCCCACCGCTCCTTTCGATGAATCACTTTGGGCACACCATGCCCGAAGCATAGGCAAAGCGGGCACGGACAGATCCGCTCGTCCGCACCCGCTTTCGTTATTTCTTGGGTTTCATGGTAGGGAACAGCAATACGTCGCGGATGCTCGAATTGTCCGTCAGAAGCATGACGAGGCGGTCAAAGCCGAACCCGAGCCCGCCCGTGGGCGGAAGCCCGTACTCGAGCGCATTGATAAAATCTTCATCCACTTCCGCATTTGCGCCCTGAGCGCGTTTCTTTTCCACCTGGCGCAGCATGCGCTGCTTCTGGTCGATGGGATCGTTGAGCTCCGAAAAGGCGTTCCCCATCTCCATCCCGTTGATGAAATACTCAAAGCGCTCGGTCATGGCAGGGTCGGAAGCCTTGCGCTTGGCGAGCGGAGAGATCTCCACGGGATAATCGTAAATAAACGTCGGCTGAACGAGGTGCTCCTCGACGAAGGCATCGAAAAACTCGGAAAGGACGTACCCTTTCGTCTGTTTTCCCGCCTCCAGCTCGACGCCGTGTTCTTTGGCGAGCGCCTGCGCCTCCTCGTCGGAAGCGACGGCGGAAAAATCGACGCCGGAATATTTTTTGACGGCTTCCGTCATCGTCATCCTCTCCCAATGCGACAGATCGATGACGTTTCCCTGATACGGGATCTGCAGCGTGCCGCAGACCGCCTGCGCGACGTGCTTGTACATGCCTTCGATGAAATCCATCATATCCATGTAATCGGCGTACGCGCTGTAAAGTTCGATGGTGGTAAATTCCGGGTTGTGCGAGGAATCCATGCCCTCGTTGCGGAAGATGCGCCCCACCTCATACACCTTCTCAAACCCGCCGACGATGAGCCGCTTCAGATACAGCTCCGTCTCGATGCGGAGATACATATCGATGTCGAGGGCGTTATGGTGCGTCTTGAACGGGCGCGCGTCGGCGCCGATCTCCAGCGGCAGCAGGATGGGCGTATCCACTTCGAGGAAGCCGTGCCCGTCGAGGTAAGCGCGGATCTCCTTCAGGATGCGCGAACGGCGGAAAAACGTCTCCCGCACGTCCTGATTCATGATGAGGTCGACGTGGCGAAGGCGATACTTCATGTCCACGTTGGTGAGCCCGTTATGCTTTTCGGGAAGGGGAATGAGCGACTTGGAGAGCATCTCCAGATGCGTGGCATGCACGCTGATCTCCCCCGTCTGCGTCTTAAAGACAAAGCCGCGTACGCCGACGATATCGCCGATGTCGTAATCCTTCTTATAGGCGGCGTACGTCTCCTCCCCCACGTCCTGGCGGGTGATGTAGATCTGCAGCTGCCCGTTGCGGTCGGAAATGTGCGAAAAAGACGCCTTGCCCATCACGCGGCGGGACATGAGCCTGCCCGCGACGGAAACTTCCTTCCCTTCCAGCCCGGCAAATCCTTCCTTGACGGACTTGCTGTCCGCCGTCACACCGTAGCGCGTCTTCTCATACGGGTTATGCCCTTCGGCGATGAGTTTTTGCAATTTTTCACGGCGGATCTGCGCCTGTTCGGCGAGTTTTTCTTCCGCCTGCTCTTCCGTCAGATTCTCCTTCTGCTCCATACCTGCTCCCGAAAAATCAATCGATCCGTACGATCTTAAGCGTATAATCTCCGTCCGGCGCCTTCACGCTCACCACGTCCCCCTTCTTGTGTTTGAGAAGGGCGATGCCGACGGGCGATTCGTTGGAAATGATGTTCTCCATCGCGTTGACTTCCGTCGTACCCATGATGGTATACGTCATCTCTTCCTCAAACTCCTCATCGTAAACGGTGACCCTGGAGCCGATGTGGACGGTGGAAGTATCCTCGTTTTCCGCAATGATGACGGCATTCTTGACTTTGTAGTCAAGTTCCGCGATCTCCCCCTCGTTGGCTGCCTGTTCGTTGCGCGCCGCATCGTATTCGGCGTTCTCGGAAAGATCGCCGTGGCTGCGCGCTTCGGCAATGCGTTCGACGATCGCCGCACGCTTTTCCGTCTGCAGATACCTCAGCCGTTCGACCGCTTTGTCGTATCCTTCTTGCGTCATAGGAAACTGGTCTGCCATGATTCTTTCTTTACCTCTTTTTTCTCCGCGCCTTGCGGCGCGGGTTCATTCAATAAGACGACCGTGACCCCCTCGGCGGGAATCACGGCGCTTGATTTTATTTTATTATACCCCTTTTGCCCGCGCTTGTCAACCCGTTTTGCAAAGGATAACGCAATTTCACGCGGGGAGCGGAAGCTTCGGCGGCGTTTCCCTTACAGCCGCTCGATCTCCTCGGGATACCGCAGGCCCGCCTGAGCGCGGCAGGCATCCATGACCCGCATGACCGCAAGCGTGTGCGCCTTCGTCATCATAGGCGTCTGCGTCTCGCCCGCGCGGATCGCCCGCGCCGCCTCGTCAAACTCGTGCACGTACGTGGAAGGATCGGCGACCGTCTGCACCTTTTTGCCGTCCGCCCCGTAAATGACCGCCTTATCCATGCCCGGGAAGCGGGAGAGCACGATCTTCCCCTTTTCGCATTCGATCACGGCGTCGTCCCGGCTGCGGCACAGGAACGAACAGGACGCCAGCCCCTCCGCACCGTTCGCATAGCGGAGCGATACCTCGTCGTACAGATCAATGCCGCCCCTGCACTTCGCCTTCGCCTGCACTTCGTCCGGTTCGCCCAGGAAATATTCGCACATGGAAATGGGATAAACGCCGAGGTCGAGCAGCGCGCCGCCCGCATAGCGGGGCGAGGTGACGCGCTCGGGGAAGAAACGGCGGAAAAGTCCCGCAAGCGTACAGAACTTCCCCGTGACGCGGCGGACGGCTCCGAATTCGCCCGCATCCGCGCGCGCCTTGATACCGCGCACCAGGGGATGGAAGCGCGTCCACATCGCCTCGGCGACGAACACGCCCTTTTCTTCGGCGAGCGCAAAGACGCGCTCCGCCTGCGCGGCGTTGACGGTAAACGATTTTTCGCACAACACGGACATGCCTGCGCCAATGCACGCGAGCATGTTTCCGTAATGCGCCGAATGCGGCGTCGCGATATATACGCCCTGGATGCGCGGATCGGCGCAAAACGCAGACATGGTATCATGGCAGACCGCGCCGTATCCTTGCGCAAACGCCTCGGCGCGGCTCCTGGTGCGGGAATAAACGGCGACGATCTCATGTCTGCCGCTTGCTTTGAGCTGCGCGCACACCGTGCCCGCGATCTTGCCCGTCCCGACGACGCCCCAGCGGAACTTTTCCATACCGTATTTCCTCCCGGATCTTTATTTTTTACACGTTTCCACGAATGCGCCGATGCGCGATACCGCTTCGCTCAACTGCGACATGCCTGTCGCATACGAGCAGCGGATGTGGTCTTTTCCGCAGGACCCGAAAGCGGACCCCGGGACGACTGCGACCTTGTAGCGCATCAAAAGCGCGTTTGCGAACTCCTCCCCCGTAAGGCCCGTGGCGGCGACGGACGGAAAGACGTAAAACGCGCCCCGCGGCTCGAAACAGGTAAGGCCCATGTCGTTGAACGAGCGCACGAGAAAGCGTCGTCTGCGGTCGTATTCGTCGCGCATTTCCTCCACCGAAGCGAACCCGTCGGCAAACCCTTCGGAAAGCGCGGCGGCAGCTGCGTGCTGGCCCATGCGCGGCGCGCAGAGGATGGAATACTGGTGGATCTTGAGCATCGCCGCATCGATCGCCTTCGGCGCGCAGACGAATCCGACCCGCCAGCCGGTCATGGCAAACGCCTTGGAAAATCCGTTCAAAAGGACCGTGCGCTCCCGCATGCCGGGCAGAGACGCGACGGAGCAGTGCCGCGCACCGTAAGTAAGTTCGGCATAGATCTCGTCGGAAATGACGAGCAGATCATGCGTTTCGATGACCGGAACGATCGCCTCGAGCTGCTCCCTCGTCATGATGCCGCCCGTCGGATTGTTGGGATAGGCGCAGATGAGCGCCTTGGTGCGCGGCGTGACGACCCTCTCCAGCGCTTCCGGCGTCAGGATGAATCCGTTTTCCGCACGGCATGCCACGCTGACGGGCGTGCCGCCGCACAGGCTCACGATGGGCGCATAGGAAACGTAGGCAGGGTCGGGGATGAGCACCTCGTCCCCTTCCTCGCAGCAGGCGCGCAGCACGAGGTCGATCCCCTCGCTGGCGCCGACGGTGACGATGATCTGATCTGCGGGATACTCCACGGAGAACCGCTCGGAAAGGTAGCGGGAGATGGATTCCCGCAATTCGGGCAGCCCGCGGTTGCCCGTGTACTGGGTGTAGCCGCGCTGGATGGAGCGGATGGCCGCGTTGCGCACATCCCACGGCGTGGTGAAGTCGGGTTCGCCGACGCCGAGGGAAATGGCGCCCTGCATCGTCTGCACGATGTCGAAATATTTGCGGATGCCGCTCGGCGCGAGCGAGCGGGCACGCGCACTGATAAACTCTCTCATGGCTGTACGGAAAGCCTCCTTTCCTCGTCGGCGTTTGCCGTCAGCGCACCCTCGATCTTGTACTTTTTCAAAATAAAATGCGTCGCCGTGGAAAGAACGCACTCAAACGTCGAAATGCGCTCGGACACGAACCGCGAAATGCTGCGCAGCGATCTTCCCTCGATGATGACGGCAAAATCATAGGCGCCGCTCATGAGATAAAGGCTCCTGACCTCTTTATGCCGGGCGATCTCCTCCGCCACGCGGTCATATCCGAACCCCTTCTGCGGCGTGACCTTGACTTCGATGAACGCCTCGACCAGTTCGTCGTCGTCCGCATCGCGGTTGGCGATCGCCATATACTTGACGATGACGCCGCGCTCTTCCATGCTGCGGATGGCGGAGGAGACCGTCTCCTCGCGCTCGCCGAGCATCACGGCGATCTTGGCCGCGGAGTAGCGGCAGTCTTCGTTTAAAACGGAAAGGATGTCTTTTTCGAGTTTCGTCATGATCGTAACCTCCGCGTTGGCGGCGCGTGCGCCGCGTTGATTTTTCTTATTTTACCCGAATCTGAGGGAAATGTCAATATCCGGTTGCTTTTTTTGCGAAAACCCGTATAATAGAAGTATGTTTCGCATCTGGGGAAAAGTACTCAAAGACGGCCACATCCTGCGGCAGACGGTCTACGCGCGCGAAGAACGCTTCACTTACAGCGAGTTCTTCCGCTACCTCACCGACGTCTGTGAGGCGCTGGACGTTCCCACGCCCGTGCTCTTAAAGCCGCACCTCTTTCAGTACGCCAAATTCAACCACGTCGTCTTCCTGCCGCGCGACTTCCTCGAAGAAATCCCCTTCGACCGTCTCGTGCTGGAAAATATCCTTTGAAACGTCACCGCGGCGCCTTTGCGCCGCGGTTTCTTTGCAAACCGTAATACTTTCTTCGGGGGGCGCGCATGCTATATCCATGAAGTGTACCACGCTGATAAGCTGCACCGTGCTCATCCTCGGCGGCCTCTGCGCCGCGTTCTATGCCCTTACGGGGATCGATCTGTTGCGGCTGATCCCTGCAGAAGGCGATACCATGTACCGAATTCTCCTCTCGCTTGCCGGCGTTTCCGCGCTTTGGCTTCTTTTTTGGCTGATCGTATTCCGCCCCACGCGGCCGCTTCGCTGATCAGAGAAAGCGCTCCAATTCCCGCAGATCTGCGATCTTCGGCACGGAAGCCGGCGCGTCGGCAGCGCTGCGGCAGAACCAGACGCAGGGCATACCCACGGAGGAAGCCCCCGCAATGTCGGAAGAAAGCGAATCTCCCACCATCAGGCAGCGATCCGCCGCAACGCCGAGATCCTGCAAAATGGCGCGGAAAAACGCGGCGTTGGGCTTGATGCAGCGCATCTCTTCGGAAATATAGAGGCGGTAAAGAACGGGCATCAGCGCCTGCAGCCTGCCCCGCTGCATCTGCGAAAGCCCGTTGGTGGCGATGCAGATGCGGTATTCCTGCGCAAGATCGGCAAGCACCATGTCTGCGTTCTGGATAAAATGCGCGGGGCATGCCAGCGTCTCCTCAAAGGCCTGCTGCGCCTGCGTGCGAAAACTCCCGAACCCGTACACGGCATCCGCCCAATCAAACAAAGTTCGGACATGCCTGTAATACATGTCGTGATACGCCGACTGTACGTCGGAGCGATGCACGTCGTTGAGGCCGAGGTCGTGCCAATTGCGTGCCGAATGCTCCCAACACGCCTGCACGGCCGCCTCATCCTCACCCTTTCCCGCGGCGCGGAAGGCAGCGCGGAAGGCGCGGCGCTCGTCTTCGTCGAAATCGATGACGGTATGATCGGCGTCAAAAATCAGATAGTCGTACTTCCGGGTCCCCTTCATGGCACTCACCAATCCTGCCGTTTGCGCGATTTGTCCTTGATGTCGTCGTAGAAGGAAAAATACTGCTCCTTCCACTCCGCGGGTGAGAGCGGCTGCTCCTCCCCCTCTGCATACGCGAGATATTCCCTGAGCTCCTCCGGGGTAAAATCCCCCACGGAGATCTCCCCGTCGTAAGCAGAAAATAATTTCATGAGATCATAATCCGACATGCCATCCTCCCTTGTGGAAAACGCGAAGTTATCCACAGATATCGGCGGTTATCCACAGATTTGCGGTGGATAAGTCAACAAAACCTGTTCTGCGCCGCGTCATAATGATACCCGATGGCGGAAAGCGACGCCTCGATCTGCGCCATGTCAAGTTCGTATTCTTCACAGAGCGCGGAAAACGATGACGCTTCGTCGCGCAATTTGGTATTCACCCAGCTTAGCAGCATGGCAGGATCCTTTGGAAGATACATATCCGCCTCCGTGCGTTTTCTCTTATTATACTCGATCCCGCGGGAAAAAGCAAACCCTGCGCGCCGTCGGGCATATTTTTTTGCATAAAAAAGCGGGCGAGGCTGTAACCTCGCCCGCCCGATACGAGCCAATTCTCATTGTCGGGGCAGCCGGCTGATACACCACCCCTTTTTGCCGCAGTGCGGGCATTTCAGGTGCCGTCTGCGCAACGTGTGCAACCCGAATACGTATGCGTGCAGCGTAGGCACGAAAACCTTTCCGCAATGCGGGCAGGTAAATCGCTCGGTATTCACGGCAACCAGCAGCACGGGAACGAGCACGGCCGCAAAACTGCACAGCGCCGCGCCGATCAGGAGGAGGCGCGCCCACACGGGCAGACCGAGAAACCCGGCAAGCAGGACCAGCGTCAGCACGACCGCGAGCTGCAGCGTACAGGCGACCGCCGTCGCAGCGACTTTTACGCGGGGCGGCGTGCGGTCGCAGGCTAAATCCAGCATCGTTTCCTCCGCCTGTTTTCGGTAGGCCTCGTCGGCAATGCGTTTGCCGGAAAGCAGCTCGTTCACTGAAATGGAAAACAGCGCGCAGAGCGGCATCATCAACGCCACTTCCGGGAATCCGCGCCCCGTTTCCCATTTCGAGACCGTCTTCTCGGAGACTTCCAGCCGTTCGGCAAGTTCCCGCTGCGTCCACCCCTTTTCCTGCCGCAACGCCTTGATCAATGCGCCCGTCATCGTCTGATCCATATCTCTGCCTCCTTTGCGGATCCGTTCCGCATCACGATCATAGCACGCCGCGCGCTGAAAGTCAACCCACGCTCCGTAGAGTTTGCCCGCATCTTCGTAGAGTCTCCCGTATCTCGCCATGATAGGCTGCAATCAAAACACTTCGGCATAGGCATGTCCGCGTTTTCCGCCGTTTGAGGGCAAGCAGGCAGATAGCGGCATTCCCTCTGTCCACGTTTTTACCGTTTTGTCGCACAAGGCCGCCATGTCTGCCTGTAAAACCATATGGGCTACCCATGTCCGCATGCCGGAACGCATCGGAAGGGCGGCCCCATATCTCAGAGAGATAAAAAAAACAGGAGGTCATCGAATGATGATCTCCTGCAATTGAAAGGTGGCAACAACCTATCCTCCCGAGCGGTGTCCCGCTAAGTACTTTGGGCGAAAGAGAGCTTAACTT
>CALVLN010000010.1 GCA_944338165.1 uncultured Clostridia bacterium
CGTGACGGTCACCACCGACGAACCCATTGAACGCGCCGTCTTCGGCAAATTGATGAATGTAGGTATCATGGAATGAGTTTACTTTTACCTCTCGGGCTTTTGGGTCTACTGGGGCTGTTGGCGCTCCTGTTGATCTATATTCTCAAACCCAATTACCAGCAAAAAATCATTTCCAGCACGTTTGTGTGGAAACTCAGTTTAAAATACAAAAAGAGGGCGCTCCCGATCAGCAAGTTCCGCAATTTGCTGATCCTGCTCTGTCAGATCATCGTCATTTGCGCCTGCTCCATGATCCTCGCGATGCCCGTTATCGCCGAGGCCGCGGAGCCGGTGCGGCGCGAGGAGGTCCTCATCCTCGATTCGTCGGCGAATATGTATACGGCGTATGAGGGGGAGACGCGGTTTGAACGTGCGGTTTCCCGCCTGCGCACGCAGGCGGAAGACGTCTTCGCCGACGACGGATTCGTCACGGTCATCGTCGCCGACGGCGATGCGCACTATCTTCTCTCGCAGCGCCTGGAAGCGGAATCGCGCGACGCGCTCTCCGCCGCGCTTGACGAGCTTGTCTGCGCGTACGGTACGGCGGACGTAGAGGGGGCAATGGAACTTGCGGAAGAGGTGCTGCAGCGCAGCCCCGCCGCCGACGTGCTCTTTTATACGGCGACCGATTACGTCGACGAGGGGAAAGAAGTCATTTTACAGGACGTATCGGTAGAAGGGGAGTGGAACGCCGCGATCCTGGGCGCATCCGCCGTCCTCGTCGATAACTACTATACCATTACGGTCGACGTCGCATGTTATGGGGAAGATGAGGATTTTGACCTCTATTGCGAAGTCAACGGCGTCAACGGAACGGACGGGGACATCCAATTGCCTCCGGCGACCGTCTACTGCGTCGGGGATCAGACGTATCAGGTGGTGTATACCGTCTCGGAAGCCAATTTCGGCGAAAACGTGACGCCCGTTTATCTCACGGAAAACGAAGCGGTCTGGTCGTTCGACCGCATTTATCTGCGCATCGGCGGAGGGGATTGCCTCTCCTTTGATGACGAGTATTATATTTACGGCGGCAACAAGCCGACCATTGCCATCGAATATTACAGCACGGTGCCCAACGTATACATGAGCGGTATTCTGCTTACGCTTGCGGCCGATTTTTCCGAAGACTGGAACATCACCATTAAGGAGATCAACGGCAAAACGGGCGGAGAACCTCTCACGCAGGGATTCGATCTCTACATTTTCGAGCACGAAGTTCCCGAGATCATGCCGACGGACGGCGTCGTGCTTTTGCTCGATCCGGATATTTCCGGCGATGCAGGGTTTACGCTCGGCAGGACGATCACCCTCCAAGGCTCGGACTATACGGGCGACGGCGTCGCGCTCACGCAGGGCGTGGAGCATCCTATCATGAACGGCGTCGTGGCGAGCGGGATCGCCGTGACCCAGTATCGTGAAGTCCATGAAAGTTCGCTCGACGGGTACGACGTCCTCATGTATTTCCAGGGGAATCCCGTCTTCTTTGCCAAGAACGAGATCGATCGGAAGATCGCGGTCATGGCGTTCAGCCTGAACAATTCCACGCTTGCCATCACGCTGTATTTCCCGATCATCATGTATAACATGTTCGACTATTACTTCCCGTCTACGGTCAGCGGAAACGCTTACAGCGTGTACGATTCCGTGACGCTGAATGCGCGCGGGACCAACCTCCGGCTGACGGATACGGACGGCGAAGAGACCGTCTTTTTGGAAACGCCGGCAAGTTATACGTTCCGGGACGTGGGGACGTATACCGTTCGTCAGGATCTCATATCCGGCGTGACGGAAGTCAGCGAATTGTATGTCACCATTCCGCGCGAGGAGAGCAACATCCTGCGCACGGAGGACGAGCTCAGCCCCGTCGTGCGGCCGCCGCAGGATGAGATCTCGTTTGACGATCTGATGATCTGGTTTGCCGCGGTCGCCTTCGGGCTGTTGCTCGTCGAGTGGCTGCTGCAATGGCGGAAGGGCGTTTAAGGGGGAAGCTATGCACAATTTTCAGATAACGTTTACCAATCCCTGGCTGCTTCTGCTGATGATCCCCGCTCTGGCGGTGGTGCTGATCCCCTATTTCATGCTCTCCAAGCGGTATCGCCGCAACCGCAATCGCATCACGTCGGTCGTGCTGCACATCTGCGTGTGCGCGTGCTGCGTGCTGTTGCTTGCGGGCATGGGGTTTACGTATGAGATCGACAACGACGAAAACGAGATCTTGCTTCTCGTTGACGTCACTTACAGCACGGAACAGGAAAAAGAAGCCAAAGACAATTACGTATCCGAAGTCATTTCCATGACGGATACGGACGTCTATCAGCTCGGCATCGTCACGTTCGGATTTACGCAGGAGTACGCCGTCCCGCTTACGGACGAATTGGGAGACGCCTATACGCAGTATCTCAATGCGCCCATGCCGGACACGAGCGCCACGGACATTGCCGCCGCGCTCGACTATGCGAAAGATCTGTTTTCCAACCCCGATGCGGCGAAGATCGTCCTCATCACGGACGGCGTTGAAACGGACGAATCGGCGGAGGCCGTTATCCGCACGGTCTCTGCCATGGGGATCCGCGTGGATACGGTGGCCTGCTCGCCGCTTACGACGGAATCGGACGTGCGCATCGTCAACGCGGAGGCGCCGGATTACAACATCGTGCCGGAAGAAGAGTTTGAGATCGCGCTTTCCGTGGTCAACTCGTATCCGAATGCCGTGATGGCCCGCGTCGTCGTCTACGACAACGATGAGATGGCGGAGCCCGTCGTGGGCATCCTGCAGCCCGGAACGCAGGAGATCCGCCTCAAACATACCTTTGCTTCAAACGGATTGCATACGCTGCGCTTTGAGATCGCCTGCGACGGCGACGAGATCGCGGAAAACAGCAAGTATGCCATGTACATGTATCTCAACGTTTACGATAACATCCTCGTGGTGGAGAGTACGGACGGGCAGTCGCAGCAGATCGTGGATCTGCTCGACGAATATTCGGTCACCGTTCTCAATGCCAAACAGGATGTCTTGCCTGCGACCATTGAGGAGCTGTGCGAATACGACGAGATCATCTTCAACAACATCGCCAACAAAGATCTGCCGGAAGGCTTTATCGAGCTCGTACACGAATACGTGTATGACGTGGGAGGCGGATTGTTCACGGTCGGCGGGAGCGAGCCGGGCGATCCGGAAAAGATGCCCGCGCATGCCTATAACCGCAATGATATGGTGGGTACGCTCTATCAGCAGATGCTGCCGGTGCAGGCGATCGACTATACGCCTCCGCTGGGGCTCATGCTCGTCATCGACGTTTCCGGTTCGATGGATGCGCCGGCGGGCGCCAACACGACGCGCCTGAAGGCGGCGCAGGATGCGGCGGTCACCATCCTTCGCGACGAGACCTGCCTCACCGAGCGCGATTACTGCGGCGTTATGTCGCTCAGCGACAGTTACACGGTGCAGACGACGCTTTTGCCCATGACGCGCCAGTATGAGATCGAAGCGGCCATCCGCGGATTGGAGAAGGGCGAATCTACGGTCTTTACGCCTTCCATTGAGCATGCGGGCATGGAGCTCATCTCCATGCACGATCGCGGCATCATCGAAAAAATGCACGTGATCATCCTGACGGACGGCGGCGCCTCCGACTTTGAAAATTATCTTGCGAGCGTGAAGCATTATCACTCGCTCGGCGTCTCCTTTACCTTCGTTGCCATCGAATCAGACCTTAAATTCGATGAACTGAACCAAGCTACGCAAGCGGGCGGCGGCCAAGAGGCCATCAGCGCAAGCGCGACGAACCTCACGGAGAAGCTGCGCACCGACTTGAACGTCCCCGAGATCAAGGAAGTCGAATACGGCGAATTCACGCCCACGGTGGCGCCCGATTCTCCCTATGCGACGGTCATCCCGCAGGAAGAGATGCCCACGCTTTCCGGCTTTTACGGCACCCGTGCCCGCAGCAGCGAATACGTGGTGCTTTCCGGGGAATACGGGGTCCCGATCTATGCGGAATGGGGGTACGGCGCCGGCACGGTAGGCAGCTTTATGTGCGATCTGAGCGGCGTTTGGTCGGGGCAGTTCCTGCAGGCGGAAGCGGGACGGCAATTCCTGGTTTCCGTCGTCAATAAGATCTTTCCCACCAAGGATATCCGGCCGAAAGATATCTCCGTGACCCTCAAAGAGGAAAATTACATCACGCAGATGAGCATCTTTACCGAGGAGGAGTTTGCGGAAGGGGAGAGCGTTCGCGTAGAGATCACAAACCTCAATGCGCCGTCCGCGCAGGTACAGATCTCCCAGCCGATCGCGGCAGAGGGATTCAGCCGCGCTTCGTTTGTCGCGGCCGAGCCGGGCGTGTACGAGATCGTCGTTTCCCGCCTGGATGCGGAGGGTGCGGTGACGGGTTCGACTACCGTCTACAAATCCTTCTCCTATTCGGCGGAATACACGCCGACGGAGGAGGATGCGGAAACGGGAGCACTGCTTTCTTCCCTTGCCGAAACGGGCGGCGGTTCCGCGAGCCTGCTGGAAGAGGGGAATACATACAACACCTTTTTGGGCTTTATCACCCGCCTGCCGCGTTCCTACGATCCGCGCCTCGTTTTGGCGATCCTGGCGATCGTGCTCTTTCTTGTGGATGTTGCCGTCCGTAAATTCAAGTTCAAGTGGCCGCATGAGATCGTGCGTTCCATTCGCGAAAAGCGGATGCAGAAGCGAGCGGAAAAGTAATTGCGGCGTTTGCTTGCGGTATGCATGTACCGCATAAGCGCATAAGGAGGAATCATGCAGAAGATCAAATGGGCGGCTGCACTCATCACATTGGCCGTATGCCTTGCGGTTGCCGCGGGGTGTGCGCCCGCGCTGGATGCGCCCGTCAATGTTTCGGTCGATACGGAGACGCTCACGCTTTCCTGGGATCCCGTGGAAAACGCGACGTATTACATCGTCGGCATCGAAGAGAAGGAATATACCGTCAGCCGCAATTCCTATTCGCTCGGGGCGCTCGAGGCCGGAGAGTATTCGCTCCGGGTACGGGCATGCGATGCGAGGAACGAATACGCCGACTCCGAATGGTCGGAGCCCGTGTCGTTCGTCCGCGAGGACGACGGCGGGCTGGAACTCAAGTCCATCGATGCAGGGACCGCCTATGAGGTGACGGGGGTCGGCAATGCGCGCGGCGACGTGGTCATCCCGGATACCTACCGCGGCCTTCCCGTAACGGAGATTGCCGACCGCGCCTTTTATTCCTGCAGCGTCATCACGTCGGTTACCGTCGGGGCAAACGTCAGGAGCATCGGGGATTCTGCCTTTATGAACTGTTCCGCGCTCGCCCGCGTTACCTTGCCGGAAGGGCTGACGTCGATCGGAGAAAGCGCGTTCCAATCCTGCCGTGCCCTTACGGAGATCAACATCCCGGGCGGCGTTGCCGTGCTTTCGCCGTATACGTTCCGTTACTGCCGCGGCCTTGCGGCCGTTACGCTCAGCGAAGGGCTTACGAGCATCGGGGAGGCGGCCTTCAACGATTGCGAACTGCTCGCCGCCGTTACGATCCCCGATACGGTCACGGCGCTCGGCGATGAAGCTTTCATCGACTGTACGGCGCTCGCCTCGGTCGATCTGGGCGCGGGGGTCACGCAGCTGGGAGACGATTGCTTCTCTCGCTGTACGGCGCTCTCGGCGGTGACGGGGGGTGAAGCGCTCGCCGTCATCGGCTCCAACGCATTTTATTATTGCACGGCTTTCACATCCTTCCGTTTCCCGGAAAGCGTCGAGGAGATCGGGGAGGCTGCCTTTTTCGGCTGCGAGAACCTGATGTCCGTGGAGATGGGGGACAGCGTAAAGAGCATCGGCGTCGAAGCGTTCAGCGGTTGTACCGCGCTCGAGATCGTCGCGCTCGGCGACGGCGTCGAGTCCATCGGGCCGCTTGCCTTTGACGGCACCGTGCTCATGGAAGCGTATGACGAAAACGGGCTTTCCTATGCGGGGAACTGGGTGATCGGAAACGACGGAAACATGGTATCCCCGCTCTTCCGCGAAGGGACGGTCGGCATTGCCGGGTATGCGTTTTACAACAGCAAGATCGGCAGTTTCAGCCTCCCGGATACGATAAAGTATATCAGCGACTATGCGTTCTACGGCAGCAGCGAGCTGGCTGCCATGGATCTCGGCGACGGGGTCCTTCATATCGGCAGGTATGCGTTTTCCAATTGCAGCATCCTTGGCCGCGGCAGCATTTCTCTGGGGTCGAACCTTCAGACGATCGGCAGCTATGCGTTCTATAATTCCAAGGACTTCGGCAATCCCGGATACGGAACGGTCGATTTGCCCGATTCGCTGGAATCCATCGGGACCTACGCCTTCAACGGGACGTATCTGTTCAATACCGCCGTGGGCGGCGTGGTGTATCTCGATAACTGGGCCGTCGGGTATTCGCAGGAAGAGTCTCCCGCCAGCATCGCCATCCTCAACGGGACGGTGGGGATCGCGGATTATGCGTTCTATAATTGTACGACGCTTCAGATGATCACCATCCCTTACAGCGTGGCGTCCATCGGGCATGCGGCATTTTACGGCTGCTCTTCGCTGATGAGCGTCGTCTTTGACGATTTCGTGGCGGAAAGCCGCCTGACGGAAATCGGAGAGTACGCCTTTTATAAGTGCCAGAATCTCTCCGTGATCGAGCTTCCCGATACCATTGTCAAAATCGGGCGTTCCGCGTTCTATCGAACGGGGCTTGCAGAGATCGAGCTCCCCGCTTCCGTCGAGGAGATCGGGCCGTACGCCTTTTACCGCTGTGAATCGCTGGAGCGCATCAAGTTCCCGGAAGATTCGCAGCTGAAAACGATCGACGAATACGCGTTTTATTCCTGTTCGGCGCTCACTTCGATCGCGCTTCCCGCGGGGACGCAGTCGGTCGGGGTCCGCGCGTTCGGTCAGTGCAAAGCATTGAACTCCGTCTCCCTGGGCGGCAGCCTCACTTCGCTCGGCGAATATGCGTTCTATTCCTGCAGCGCCCTGTCGGAAGTTTGCTTCCCGGATACGCTCACGGAGATCCCGGGGCGCGCGTTCTATCGCTGCACTGCGCTTGCCGATCTTACCTTCCCTGCCAATCTTACGAAAGTCGGCGATTATGCATTCTACGGGTGCAGCGCGCTTACTGACCTTGCGTTCCCCGCGTCGCTTGTCGAGATCGGCGATTATTCGTTCCGCGGATGCAGCGGCCTTACCGCCGTCGTTCTCGCAGACCACATTGCCCGCGTCGGCATCCACGCCTTCAACGGCTCGCGTGAACTTACCTTCTATTGCGAGGCGCAAAGCCGCCCTGAAGGCTGGAATGCGCGCTGGAATTCCAATTACCGCCCCGTGGTCTGGGGCTGCACGCTCTCCGAAGACGGCAGTTACGTGGTCTCGTTTACGAAGTCGGAACGCTCGTTTGATAACAGCGACGACAGAAACGGCTTTTCCGATCCTCTCCGCACGGGGTACGTGTTTGCGGGATGGCAGGTAGGGGACAGGCTGGTCTCCTGCGCCGATCTTCTGAAGGAGCCGGACGGTACGGCGTTCACGTCCGTCTGGGAAGAAGCTCCCTCCGTTTTGCCGCCCGCGGAAGAAGGCGGGACGGAAAGCGATGCCTCCGCATCGCAGGCATAAAAAAAACCGTCCTACGGATGGCTTTTCGCATAGAAATCAAATACAGAGGTATATGCTATGAAACGTTGCAGAAAATTGCTGATCGCCTTCGTGCTTGCACTGTCGGCGGCATTGTGTGCGCTGTTCGTCGGCTGCGGCGGCGGTGAGATCACCGTCACGCTGCACACCTACGACGAGCAGACGCAGACGGTATCCGGTGCGGCGGGGGAGACGATCGCCTTCCCGGACGTCACGCGGGAAGGGTATGTCTTTGACGGATGGTATGCGTCCGAGGATCTCTCGGGCACGCCCGTCGAGAACGCTGTTTTTTCGCAGGATACCACCGATTATTATGCCAAGTGGAGCGTCGCATACACGCTGACGCTTGATCTGGGCGGCGGCACGCTCGCCGCGGGGCAGCAGACCGCGATCCCGCTCCGTGCGGGGACGCTGCTGAATTCCGCGCTTTCCGGGTATGCGCCCGTTCTCGGGGACGCGCGCTTTGCCGGCTGGTATATGGACGGCGAGCTCGTTACGGCCACGGATACCATGCCCGCCGAAGCGCTTACGCTGACCGCGGCCTATGAGGCGGCGTATACCGTTGACGTCTACCTCGCCGATGACGAGGCAGCCGGCGGATATGAGCTGAAAGAGGCGTATGCAAGCGGATATGCGACGGTCGGCGAAGAGTTTACGCCGGAGATCGAGATCGAAGGGTTTATGCCCGCCGGGACGGAAGGGGACGTGGAGTCCTTCGTCATCAGTTCCGATGCGTCGAAAAACGTCTTCAAACTGCATTTCGATCCCGCGATCTATCGACTGTATCTCAATTCCAACCGCCCGGACGGCACCGGCACCACCACGCAGGAACAGCACCGCGCAGGCGAGGCGTTCGATCTGCCCGTGCTCGAATCGGATATGGAAGGATATCGGTTCCTCGGTTGGGCGGAATCGGCGGATGCCTCCTGTGAGGAGGCCGTCAGCGGCAAAGGGTATCAGCTCTCGGGCGATACGGTCCTTTATGCGGTCTGGAATCGGGCGTATACCGATCTGTTTAACGGCGAGGACCTGATCTTCCTCAACTATGACGAGGAGAATACGGCGGTGCTCAGCCGCGGCGGCGTCGATATTTCCGGCGAGTATGTGGAACGCAACGGCTGCTACGTCTTCCGCGGCGCCGGCGATTACATGCTCTATGCCATGCTTAACGATACCAACCATACGTTCATCTACTATTCCGACCGTTCGGGCGTGTACATGGAGTATGTTACGGGCACGGTAGATACCAAGACCACCGTTACGCTGGATCGCTTCAACGGGATCACGCTCAGCCGGGAAGGCGGGTTGCTGCAGGGGACATATCTCATCACGGAAGACGGCTATTACGTCGCGACGTTTGAAGACGGCTCTTCGTTCACCTTCCTTCTGGGGACGGTGACCACCGTCGACGGGACGACGCAGGCGGTTTATATGGTCCGCGGCGGCGAGGCGGCGTACGGGGAAATGCCGATGAACGGCATGTACTATCCCACCATCACGCTGGACGGGTTCGGCTATGCTACGCTGACGGCCGCAACGGGAGAGACGGAGTCCTGCCTGTATCGCCTCGATGCCGACGATCCTTCCCTGTTCACGCTGTATACGGCATCCGGGCAGCTTGTCGGGACGTTCGGCATCTTCGATTACGGCAACGGCCTGTACGGATTTGAAACGTATACCGAGGAGCTCGACCGCAACTTTATCGATACGGGGAGCCTGACGCTTGACGGCTGCTCGAACGCGACGTTCGTCTCCAACGCGCTTTCCTTCACGGGGAGCTATGTGGCGGTCGCGTCTCAGCGCGGCGGTTACATCATTTCGGTGACGACGGACGACGGAACGGGATATCGTTTCCGCGTCTGGACGGAGCAGAGCGTCATCGGGGCGATGAACCGGTACGAAATGCTCGGCCTCGGGTATACCGAATACGTCTATTGTTCGGAGGAAGGGGAGCTCGGCACCGTCCTCATGGTGGAGAACGGCGACGGGACGGCGACTCTTTATGAGGTCAACCCGGATAAGACGGCGCTCGATCCCATCTGTTCGGGTACGTTTGAAGAAGCGGGCGGCTACTTCCTCTTCACGGTCGATAAGAACGGCACGGTCGAATGGGCGCAGACGCAGATCTCTTCCATGCTCGTCAACATCGACCTCATGGTGGAAGGGACGACGGTCAACCTCTACTACGTGCTCACCTCTACGGCGAACGATGCCGAAGGGACGCAGACGGATTACCGCGTCATTTACGAAGGCGCGGATGGGTCCACGCTCATCTTCGTCTCCGCATACGCCATTTACGTGAGCGAAGACGGCACCGTTTCTTCCGGCATGCGCGCCGAATACGCCAACTACGTGCAGGTGGATGCCGGATCGAAGACGCTTTATTTCGAGATCGACGAACAGAACAAAACGTTTGAACAGCTCAACAGCGCTCCTCTCATTCTCACCAAGCGCGTGGACGGCGCGACGGTGAATGACGCCACCTTGAGCATCACGGGCAAAACGCTCGGGGAAAATCGCTTCGAGGCGGTATATATCACGGAAACGGCGAATATCCGCGGGTATTATACGGAACAGTTCGTTTCTGCGCCCGGGTTCGGCGATGGGATCGCATTCTATACCTTTACGGCGGACGACGGGTCGCTCAGCTTCTGCTTCACGCTGGCAACTTCCGGTTCCAACGTTTACTTCAACTATTACGACGTCGGTGAGGATGCGGAGATCGTCACGTTCACGGCGGCGGATACCGAGGGCGTCGAGGATAAGACGCTTGAGCTCACGCTTCTAATTTCCGGCGGACGCTGCGTCCTCGTCTATGCGGATCTCGATGCGGAAACCAGCCTGCGCGGCACGTTCAAGCAGGAAACGGTGGACGCATTCGGCAGCGACATCTTCGTCTATACCTTCTTGCCGGAAGGGGAAGGAGAAACGTTCCGCTTTACGCTGGTCAGCGGGACCGGCGGCACCTATTTCCGCATCAGCGAGCCGGCTGCGATCTACACGGCAGACGGCGGTACGGGGAGGCTGGAACTCAACGGCGATACGCTGGCGGCGCAATATACGGCGGAGAACGGGTCCGTTTACTTCGGCATCTATACCCGCACGGAGAACGTGCTGGACGGCAGCATGAACGCCGTGTGCCTTATGCTCGAGGACAGGACGATCTATTTTGATATCGACGGTACGGTGTATACCATCCGCGGCGACGAAGCGGCTTCCTATTTCGTCTTCGAGAACGGCATCCCCGCGGGGTATACCGTCACGCTTGACGGCTACGGCGGCGCGACCGTGACCATTCCCGCCGAGGAGGAAGAGGCGGAAGATACCGTGCTTACGGGCGATTACGTGCTCAACGACGGCATCTGCGCCATCGCCATCCTGGACGGCGAGACGTCGTACGTCGGGAAACTCGGCGTATACGGGATCAGCGGGGTTTACTACAATGCGTTCTATCTGCAGAACGAGCAGATCGCGGATGCGTATCTCGACCGCACCGATCTTTCCGTACTTGTCCTTGACGACATCGGCAACGTGACGAAGTACAACGCTTACGGGCAGGTCGTGCAGGGCATCTACACGGTGCTGGAAGACAACATCTTCTACTATTCGGACAGCGCGCAGACGGAAGCGGCGATGTATACCATTTCCGCGGACGGCAATACCATCGTGCCTGCCGATTACAGTGCGATCTATTATGCGGAAGACCTTGCTTCCGTCATCTTCTACCGCAACGGCGTCGTTCTGTTCAACAACAACGAATCGGCATATTTCACCTACGATGAGGCGACGGGGGCGATCGCGGTCTACACCTATGCGGAATCGGGCGGCAATGCGTACGGGTTTGTCAAGACGACCCTCGATCTTAAAGACGGCGTGCTGACGTATACGGACAAAACGTCTTCCATCCGCCGTACATATACGCAGTATGAAGCGGGCCGCTACGTCACGCTGACCGATAACGCGGGCGGCGTGCTTGAATTCATCCCCGACGGCGCGTCGTTCACGGTGGAGGCGACCTATACGCCTGCGGACGGAAAGGCACTTTCCCGCTACGTCATTCTCAGTTACGACGAATCGGGGGCAACGGAGCTGGTGCTTGCCTACAATGCGCAGCTTCCCATCCGCGGCAGTTCCAACGGGTATATCTTTACGGCGACCAATCCGCTTACCGTCAGCTATACGGATACGACCTACGGGGGCACCGCTTACGACGGCACGTTCTCGCTGGGAGAAAAGGATACCTTTAACCTGACGCTGTACGAATATAACTACGTCGCGGCGTACATCGCGTATTACGATTATTTCGGCGAAAGTACCGCATTGCTGTTCGAGCCGATGTTCGCGGCGCTTTCCGTGCAGGCAGTGCAGAACGGGGATACGTTTGATTATACGGTTTCCGGGCAGTTCAACTTCATCGACGGCGCCGAAGAGGACGAGCCGCTCACCTTTACGGACGGAAAACTCAGCTATGCCGGGTATGCCAACCAGACTTACGGCCACATGTTCACGCTCGCCTTTACGGGCAGCGACGGTGCGCTCTATCACATGAATTTCTATGCGACGTACAATGAATACGGCATCTATTGCTGCGTCATTTACTCGCTTACCCGCGCTACCCAGCTGTATTCGCTTGCGGACGGCACGGTGATCTACGGGGAGGAATTCCTCTATTCCGCATTCAAGGTCGTCAAGGAAACGGATGAGATCACGGGCGAAGAGGTGTACTTCGAGGAAGGGGACGAATTCTATCCGTCGATTGCGTATCGCGGCGAAGTCACCAACGTCGCAACGTATACGGAAAAAGACGGCGAATGGACGTTTGTAAGTTTCGTTTACGACGGCGGCTATCTGGAATACGAGTACGTCTTCAGCTTTACCGAAGAGGCGGGCGAGATCGTAAGCGGATCGTTGTCGGCCCGCACGACGGCTTCCTGCCTTAACGACGAGTACGATACCGTCTACTTCGTATACGACATGGATACGGGCGAGATCATCGAAGTATACGCTCTCGTCATCAACGAGGTGGAGATCCGCGCGGAGAGTTGCGTGAAGGAAGAAGACGGCAGCTTCACCGTCGTCATAACGGATCCCATCACGGAGGAGAAGGCGGCCTATACCGTCGTCTTTACGGAGACGGAAACGCCCGCAGAGGACGGCACGACCGTGACCGTGGGCGGAAAGACGTACACGGTATCCCTTGAAAAGACGGAACTCCCCGCGGAAGATGCGGAGGGCGAGCCCGAACAAGCAGCGTAAGCCGTTAAGGCGTAAGAAAAAGCGCGTCATGCTGAGTCATGACGCGCTTTTGCAATGCTTCAGGCGATGCTTTGCGGATCGGAAAATCAATGCAAACGATTGCATAACGTGCGGGCGGTATGATATAATCAAGGAAAGGAGGATTTATATGCAGGATGATATCATACAGGTTGAAATGCTGAAGAAGAGCTACGGGGACGTACACGCCGTCAAGGACATTTCCTTTTCTGTGCGCCGCGGCTCGCTCTTTTCCTTCCTCGGCGTCAACGGTGCGGGGAAGAGTACGACCATCAACATTTTATGCTCGATCCTCACAAAAGACGATGGGCATGTCCGCATTTGCGGCTTTGATCTCGACGAGAGCCCGCGGGAGATCGCCCGCCGCATCGGGGTCGTGTTTCAGGGCGGCGTGCTTGACGACGGCCTCTCCGTGCGGGACAATCTCAAGGTGCGGGCAGGGTATTACGGACTGTACGGCGCAGCGGGCAAACGGCGGATCGAGGAGCTTTCCGCGCTGCTTTCTCTCGACGACCTTCTGAACCGCCCGTATGGGAAGCTGTCGGGCGGGCAGCGCCGCCGTGCAGACATCGCGCGCGGCCTCATCAACAGGCCGGACCTGCTCATCCTCGATGAGCCGACGACGGGTCTGGACCCGCAGACGCGCAGGACGGTATGGGACATTATGGAGCGCTTGCGGCGGGAACAGGGGCTGACCGTGTTCCTTACGACCCATTACATGGAGGAGGCTGATGCCTCCGACCACGTCGTCATGATCGACGGCGGCAGGATCGTCGCCTCGGATACGCCCGTGGCGCTCAAGAACAAATATTCCCGCCATTCACTCCGCCTCTACGGGGATGCCGAGGCGCTCTCCAAGGGCCTGCAGGCCCGAGGGGTCGCGACGGAGCATATAGAGGGCGGCGTGCGGCTTTTCTTCGACGGGGCAGCTGCGGCGCTCGCGTTTCTGGAGGAAAACCGCAGCCTTTGCAATGATTTTGAGTTTATCAAGGGCAGCATGGACGATGTATTCCTTGCCGTGACGGGGCGGCATGCGGAAGGAGGGGATGCGGTATGAAAATGCTTCTTTTACAGACGGAACGGAATCTGAAACTCTTTCTCAAAGACAAGGCGAATATCTTTTTCTCGCTGCTCTCTCCGCTCATCGTCCTGCTGTTGTATGTGTTCTTTCTGGGCAGAGTACAGACGGACGGCATGATCGCCTCGCTGGAAACGCTCGGGATCTCGGGAGGGGAGGACCATGTCCGCGCCTTTGCCGACAGTTGGATGCTTTCTGGCGTATTGACCTGCGGCTGCATCACCGTGCCGCTGTGCGCTTGCGGGCAGATGGTGGAGGACAAGAAACGCGGGATCAGCGCAGACATGCTCGCCTCGCCCGTGCCGCGCTGGCTGCCCTTTGCGGCATATTTCTGTTCCGTATTGGCGGCTGGGCTCGTCATCTGCCTCATCGTCTATGCGGTTTGCCTCGTTTGGCTCGCGCTGGCAGGGAGCTGGTGCCTGAGCGTGGCCGACTGTTTCGCGATTTTGGGGACGCTCCTTCTTTCCGTGTTCTCCTCGTCGACGCTGCTCATCCTCATCGTGCGGTTTTTCCGTTCGGAGGGTGCGTTCACGGGGCTCAACGTCATCCTCGGCACGGTCATCGGCTTCCTCGTCGGCGCGTACATGCCCCTGTCCATGTTTCCCGAGGCGGTGCAGACGATCACGCTCTTCATCCCCGGCGGATACTCTGCCGGGATGTTCCGCAACTTTTTCCTGCGCGGTTCGCTCGACGTCATTTCACAGGAACTTTCTCCACAATTTGCCGAAGCGCTCGCCGATGAATATTCCCTGACGCTGCGCGGATTCGGCGGCGAAGTCACGCTTCCCGTCATGGCCGTCGTGCTCGCGGGATGTACGGTGCTTTTCGCGGCGGTCAATGTTCTGATCTCGTTGAAAATGAGCGGCAAACGGCGGGCATGACCCGCTGTCGCAAGAGGCAGGTATATGCAGACAAATTATCAGGAAATGGATGAAAAAAAGAGGGAGCTGCACAGGCTTATTCGGTTTACGCTTCTCACCGTCATCGCGGCGGCCGTCTCTTCGCTCGCTTTGCACGTTTTCGTATACCCCAACGACTTCGTCCCGTTGGGGCTGGAGGCGGTCGTCACCATGCTGCAGACGGTCACGGGCGTCAACGCGGGCTGGATCAATCTGGCGCTGAACGCGCCGCTCGTCGTGTACGCGTTCTTCAAACTCAATAAAAAATACGTCGCCTTTACGCTGCTTTTCACCTTGCTCTCCTCCGTCTTCCTCATCGTGTTTGAGGCGGCGGGGGTACCCATGTACGTGGCGGAGAATGAAAAGCTCATTGCCGCGCTCTTTGCGGGGCTCATGCTGGGCACGCGCTCGGGCATCATGCTGCGCATCGGCGCTTCCACGGGCGGCGTGGATATCATTGCCCGAATCGTGCAGAACAGGCTGCAATTCGTCAACATCGAGCGGATCATCAGCGTTTTGTGCTTTGTGCTCATCCTGCTTTCCTATTTCGTCTACCACGACGTCAACTGCATCCTGCTCGGCATCGTGCAGATGTACATCAACGAGAAGGTGGTCACCTTCCTCATGAAGGACAACCGCGAGGCGGTCAAGGTGGAGATCGTCACCCGCGACCCCGAGCGCATCCGCGACGACGTCGTGACCACGCTCCGCCACAGCGCCACCATCCTCGACGGGCGGGGCATGTATTCGGGCAAAGAGTATTTCGTGGTGTTTACGGTGCTCAATCTCTATCAGGTCGCCGAGTTCGACCGCCTCATGAAGAAGTATCCGGATGCCTTTGTGTACTATTACAACGTCAAGGGCGTGTACGGGAATTTCCGACGCTTCCGCGACGAGGCCGTCAAGTAAACGCGAAGAAAACGGGTATAAAAAGGCCTCTGCCGCATGCGGCAGAGGCCTTTTATTTCTGGCAATGCGGACAAAAGACGCTGCTTCTGCCGCCGAGGACGAGGCGTGTTAAAGGCGCGCCGCACTTCGGACACGGGGCGCCCGCTTTCCCATAAACGTTCAGATAGGGCGTATTTCGGTACTCTTTTCCTCCGCCGGCGCAGTATTCCTCAAACGTGACGGCGTTTGCCTGCGTAAAAAAGGCGATGCGCTCGGGGATGGCGTCGGCAAGCCGCGACCATTCCTCTGCAGTGAGGGAATCGCAGCGGCGGTCCGGACGGACGCCCGCCCAAAAAGCGATCTCGTCCGAATAGATGTTGCCGATCCCCGCAACGACGCGCTGATCGAGCAGCATCTGCTTGACGCGCAGTTTCCGTTTGCCGCAGACACGGGATAGTTCTTCTGCCGTGATATCCTCCGGCTCCGGCCCGAGCCGTGCGGCGCCGCTTTCGTCGCGTTCGCCCGCGGGCGCGTAATGGAATCTGCCGAAGCGGCGCACGTCTTCATAGAGGAGCGCGTTGCCGTCGTCGAGCGAAAAGACGAGGTGGGTGTGCGCCGGCAGGGGCCCGGGCAGCGGCTGCAGCAGCAGGCACCCCGTCATGCGCAGATGCAGGGTGAGAATGCCGTCTGTGAGAACAAACCGCAGGAATTTTCCGCGGCGCAATACGTCGCGGATCGTCTGTCCCCCGATCGCCGCGGCAAACGCCTCGGGCGCGGGGGCGGCGATGACCTGCGCATTTTTGATCTGCACGTCGGCGATCGTTCTGTTTTGCAGGTGCGGCCGCAGAACGCGGCGGATGGTTTCTACTTCAGGAAGTTCGGGCATGGGTACCTCGTTTGTATTGAAAAAATCGCATAGGATGCACATGGCATAGCCATGTCCGAGGGGGACAATGTTGCCGATTCCGGCGGAAACGTAAAAAAATGAGTGCAACAGCGCACTCATTTTTTTGATGGTGACCCCAACGGGACTCGAACCCATGATACCACCGTGAAAGGGTGGTGTCTTAACCGCTTGACCATGGGGCCGTCTATGAAAACGGCACAAACCGTTTTTGACTGGTAGCGATGAGTGGAGTCGAACCGCTGACCTATCGGGTATGAACCGATCGCTCTAACCAACTAAGCTACATCGCCGTATGGTTGCGGGGGCAAGATTCGAACATGCGACCTTCGGGTTATGAGCCCGACGAGCTACCTGGCTGCTCCACCCCGCGATGTTGATATTCCTGTATCGGAATAGCTTATTCATTTTAACGGAAGAACGGCGTTTTGTCAACTGTTTTTTGGAAAAAACAGAAAAAAATTTTTATTTTCAGAAAAAGACGTCCCGCAATTTTTTATTCCGATTGCATTTACGGCGGAAATATGCTATACTTGTCCTATCATGGAACTGCGTTCTTTGGCGGCTTATCGCGGAAAGACGGTGTGCGCCGCGCTTTCGGGCGGGCGCGATTCCGTCGCACTCTTGCATTCCCTGCTGCATGCTGCGCCGCGGTGGGGGATCTCCGTCCGTGCGCTCACCTGCGAACACGGGATCCGCGGGGAAGAGTCCCTGCGCGATCTCAGCTTTTGCGAGGAGCTGTGCCGGGATTGGGGGGTGCCGCTCCGCGTTTATCGGGCGGACGTTCCCGCCCGCGCAAAGCGGGCGCGAAGGGGCCTTGAAGAGGAGGCGCGCCTGTTCCGCTACGCATGCTTTGCCCGCGCTGTCGCGGAGGGCTGGGCGGACGTCATCGCCACGGCGCATCACCGGGACGATGCCGCCGAGACCGTGCTGTTCCGCCTGGCGCGGGGGACGTCGCCTGCCGGCATGAACGTTTTTCCGCCGCGTGCCGGGGTCATACGGCCGTTTCTGGACGTTACGCGCGCGGAGATCGACGAATATATTGCCGCAAACGCGCTCCCTTATGTGGAAGACGGGAGCAATGCGGACGTAACGTATACGCGCAACGCGCTGCGTCGCCTGGTGATGCCGCCGCTCGAGCGGGCGGTGCCGGGGGCGGCGGAACATCTTGTAAAGTTTGCCGTTCTGGCAGCCGAGGACGACGCGTTCCTTACCGCTCTGGCGGAAGAAAAGGTCGCCTTTTGCGGGGAGGAGGCATGCATCCCGCTGTTCCTGCCTCGGCCGCTTTTCTCCCGCGCCGTGCTCTGTGCCGTAAAAAAACTGGGGGCGGAACGCGACTATACGGCGGCAAACGCGGCGGAGGCCGCGCGCCTGCAGGCGCTGCAGAGCGGGCGGCGCGTCTGCCTTCCGCAGGGGCTTGAAGCCTTCCGCGAGGGGGAGACGCTCGTGATCGGGAAGCCCGTTCCGCCCTTCGCGGGGGAGATCGCGTTTTCCTTGGGAGATTTCCCCGAGGCGGCGCTCTTCGCGGGGGAGGGGAGGCGCGCGGGCGCCCTGTCGTTCGACGTCGACGCGCTCCCTTCCGGGTGCGTCATCCGCACGCGCCGCGAGGGAGACGTGTTCACGCCGTATCGCGGGAAAGAACGTACGCTGAAGAAGTTTTTTTCGGACAGAAAGATCCCCGCGCGGCTCGGGAACAGGCTGCCGCTCGTTGCCCGCGGCAGCGTCGTGCTTGCCGTCTGCGGCGCGGAAATTTGCGATTCTATCAAGGTCACTTCGGACACGGTACGCCTCGGGTATCTTTATACCCCGCTCCGCATGCCCGCCGGAACATCACATCACGGAGGATAAAGCAATGCATCCCGATTGCGAACGTATTTTATTGACGGAAGAACAGATCAAGACGCGGGTGCGCGAGGTCGCCGCGCAGCTCGATAAGCTGTATGAAGGGCGCAAGCCCGTCGTCGTGTGCATCCTGAAGGGGAGCGTCGTCTTTTTTGTCGATCTGATCCGCGCCATGCAGAGCCCGTGCGAGCTGGATTTCATGGCCGTCTCCTCCTACGGGTCGGGCACGCGCAGCACGGGGGAGCTGCTCATCAAGAAGGACCTTGCCGCCAACATCGAAGGGCGCGACGTGCTCATCGTCGAGGATATCATCGACTCCGGCAACACGCTCTATCATTTGAAAAAGATGCTCAACCGCCGCCGTCCTGCGTCGGTGAACATCGTGACGCTGCTCGATAAGCCATCCCGCCGCCAGGTGCCGATGGAGCCCGAGTATACTTGTTTTGAGATCGAGGACGAATTCGTCATCGGGTACGGGCTGGATTATGCGGAGGACTACCGCAATCTCCCGTACGTGGGCGTATTGAAGCGCAGCATTTACGAAGGAAAATAAAAAAAGGGAGGCAGGATCGCCTCCCTTTTTTGTTGTTCAGATGCCTGCATGCGGAAGGGGCATGTCTGCGGTCATTTGGCAGCAAACTCCGCTTCCGTCAGCGTATAACAGAGCGTTCCGAGCCCGTACATGACGGGCACTTCCATGCGCAGAAGCACGTTGCGGTAAGCGTTCGCGGAGGAATTCACCGTCTGCGCGTACCACAGCCGCTGCACGCCGCCGGGGTTGTCGCCCTGATAGCCGAGGTTGACGCGCCAGGCCTTCAGCGTGCTGTTGTCCGCCGTGCCGCCGATGAGGACGTTTTCCAGCCTGTAGTCTTCTTCCGCGGGGATGGAGGTCGCCACATCCTGCACGATGCAGCGCACGGGATTGATGGAGCGGAAGGCGACGGAGGAGGAAAACCCCGTTCCGCGCAGCGCAAAGAGGATCTCCTCGTTGTCGAGGTAGGTCCCGGCGCCGCCGAGGGAAATTGTCTGTTCGCTCGCTTCCGTTTCGGCGGAAAGGTCGGTCATCGTCACCGTCGCCTGCGTCATGCCGATGTCGTACGCCGTCCGGTAGCTGTAATGGTAGGCGCGGCTCGCCTCTTCCAGCGTGGAGGGATTCATCGCGGCGGGCGCCGTCACGCGGATCTCTTTTTCCGAGGAAACGGGCGCGAGACGCCGCGCGGTGTTGCGGAACACGACGGTCGAGGTGATGCTGTCGGTAAAGGATTTCCCCGTTTCCCCCCCGCAGGTATAGGCCCCGGAGATGGTGAGTTCGGTCGAGTAAACGTACACGGTCTCCGTCGATTTGTCGGGCAGCTCGCGCAGCTCGGAGCGCAGGGACGTCGTATAGACGCCTTCCTCGTAGGAGACGGAAAAGCCGGAGTCCGTTTCCGGCGGGAGGAAGGAGACCTTGTATTTGAGGGTCTCGCTTGTGCCGCTGATGTCCTCGCCGAGGGCGGTGTTGCGGTACCAGTTGGCGGAAAAGGTGAGCTCGGCCACGCCGCCGCAGCCGCTCAGTAAAAACACGGGGACGAGCAGCGCCGCAGCCGCCCCTGCAAGACGAATTTTTTTCATGGCATACTCCGTTACGGTCGTAATTCTCTTTCATTATAGCATATTTTTTGCCGTTTGTAAAAAACAAACGGGAATTTTTTTGCGAAAAATCTCAAAAGGGCGAAAAAATATGATATAATAGAGGAGAATGATTGCAAAGCGATCCTCCGCGCCGTTGCTCGGCCGGGGGGAAGGCAGGAGAATATGGCAGATATCATCGGCGCACCCACGCTCAGCGACGCACTCGCCGCGCTCAGGGTTTGGGCGGCGGACAAGGAGGGAACGGGCAAGCGCAACCTTATTTTTTGCGAGGACAGGCTCACTCTGCTCGCAGAACGCGCCGTTCTGGATGCGCTGGGCGGAACGTTCCTCACCGAAGTGACCACGTTCGCGCGGTTTCTCGCGGGCAGCGCGTCGGTGCTTTCCAAGCAGGGTTCCGTCATGGCGATCAGCGCCATCATTTCCGACAGCGCGGAGCTTACCTGCTTCCGCGCCGATTCCGCGCAAGTCGTCTATGAGACCATCGCCCAGCTCTCGGCGTCCCGCGTGACGCCGGAGATGCTTCGGGAAGCGGCGGCGGAGACGGACGGCATGCTTCGGCGCAAGCTGTCCGATCTCTCGTCGGTGCAGGAAGCTTACGAACGGTTCCTGCGGGAGAAGGGCATGGTGGATGAAAACGGGTATCTCGCGCTGCTCCCGGAAACCATCGAACGGGAACTGCGCGGCGCCAACGTTTGCTTTTTTGCCTTTCCCTCCTTTACGCGCCAGGCGCAGGAGGGCATCCGCGCCGCACTTTTGGCGGCGGAAAGCGTGACGGGCATCTTCCCCGCCGGGAAAGGCGGCCTTTACACCAACGAGGCGGCGCATATCTTCCGCCGTCTGTGCGAGGAGCAGGGGGAAGCCCGCGCGGTCATGCGCCGCACGCAGCTCACGGGCGATGCGCTCGCCGTTCTGCGCGGCATGTTCACGCCGGAGGTCTTTTCCGCGCCGCCGGAACGCGCCGCAGGCGTCCGCGTCTTTGCCGCCGCGGACGACGCGGAAGAATATGCGACCGTCGCCTCCCTCATCCGCAAGCACGTCGCCGAAGGCGCGCGTTTCCGCGACTTTGCTGTGCTCGTTCCCGATGCGGAAAAATTCGAGGCCGTCGGGCGCGTCTTTTCTTCCTATCACATCGCGTTTTTTGCCGACAGAAGGCGTCCGTTTTCCGAGCACCCGTTCTGCCGTTTTTTGCTCGACGTATTTTCCGCCGTCTCCGACGGCGTGCTCCCCGCGGAGGCGGATGCGATCGCGTCCTCCGTTTACTTCGGACATGGAGATGCCTATCGCAATTATCTGCTGCGCTTCGGCGGCTATCGCGGCGCCGTGCGTCGGGAGATCAAACAGGGGGAAGCCATCCGCGGGTTTGACGGAGAGCAGCTGGCTTCTTGCCGCGCGCGCATGCTATCGCTGCTCGCGCTCGTTCCGCGCAAGGGAACGGGGCGCGCATATACCGCCGCCGTCCGCGCATTGGCCGAACTGACGGAGGCGGAACGCGTCACGCAGGAGCTTGCGGCGCAGGTCTCGCCCGCGGAAGGGGAGTTTCTCTCGCTCGACCCGCTTGCCGGCGTCCTTGCGGAGATCGACGCCGTTGCGGGCGGCCGCACCTTTTCTGCCCGTGAGATGGGGGACATGCTGCAGAGCGGGTTTTCCGCCTGCACGGTCTCGCTCATTCCGCAGTCGGCGGACGCCGTGTTCGTCGGCGACGCGACGGAGAGCCGGTTCGACCGCGTAAAATATCTGTTTGTGACGGGGCTTACCGACGCGCTTCCCCGCGCTTCCGCCGATACCGCCGTCATCTCCGACCGCGATATTTCCCGTCTTTCCTCGCTCAGGGTAGAGATCGAGCCCGCCATCGCGCAGGTGAACGCCCGCTCGCGCGAAGGGCTGGCGCTCAATTTGTGCAATTTCACCGAAGCGGCGTATTTCAGCTATCCGCGCACCCAGGGCGGCAAGGAGACGGCAAAAAGCGAAGTCATCGCCTATCTCAGCGCTATGTTCCTCATGCCGCCCATGCCCGAGCTGTTCCCTTACGACTGCTGCGAGATGCAGCCCGCGCTCCTGCGGCTTTCCGCACTTCGCGCGGCATATGAAAGGGGCATGTCCGCAGACTTAAAGGGATTTTCCTCCCTGTATACGGCTCTGCTGCGTACAGACGCCGCCGCGCACGTAAGGCGGACCGCGGCGCACGGCAAGGGAAAGGTCAGCTGCGGCGAACGGTTGTATTTTTCGGGCGGCACGTCGTCGCCCTCCCTTCTGGAAACGTATTTCACCTGTCCCTATCAGGGATTTGCCAAATACGGCCTGCGCCTGCGCGAGCGCGAGGAACGCAGCCTTCTCAATACGGATGCGGGGACCTTCCTTCACGCCGTGCTCGAGCGGGTCGCCCGCGGGCTGAATGAGTACCGCGACGAAGCGGACTGCCGCGCCGCGGCGCGCGCCGCGGCCGAGGAACTCATCGCCGCACCCCGCTTTTCGGCGCTCCCGGATACCAAGGCGGGGGAATATACCGCCGCGCGGCTGATCGACGAGGCCGTTACCGTGTCTGCGGCGATGTACGGGCAGCTCATCCGCTCGTCCTTCCGTGTCCGCGCGCTCGAACATCCGGTCAGCATCCCCGAACTCGGCCTGCGCGGCACGACGGACCGCGTCGACGAGAGCGGCGATTTCGTCCGCGTGATCGATTACAAGACGGGTACCATCGATGAATCGCCTACGTCCTACTATATGGGCAGAAAGCTGCAGCTTCAGCTGTATTTAAAGGGCGTTTCCGGCGGACAGCGCCCTGCGGGCGCCTTCTATTTCCCCGCATCCGATCCCTTTACCGCGCCCGGGGAGCAAAAATTCCGCATGCTCGGCTTTTACGTGGGCGAAAACGAGGTGACGAGCCGCCTTGAAACTGCGCTTGCGCCCGGACAGGAAAGCACGCTGTTTAAGGGGAAGGGCGGCGATTTTTCCGGACATGGCATGTCCGAAGATGATTTCCGTGACTTTCTCGGGTACGCGATCCTCGTCTCGTCGCGCGCCGAGCGGGAGATGCGGGAGGGGAACATTTCCCCTTCGCCCGCATCAGACGGGTGCACCTATTGCAAACTGCGCGGGCTGTGCGGGTACGACGGGCCGGTGCGTTCCGCGCGCAAAACGGGGATCGAAGAGATCGTGGCGGTCGTCCGCCGCGAAATGCAGGGAGGCAGAACATGAGCAAGGTGCCTTATACCAAAGAGCAGGAAGCGGCGATCGGCGCGCGCGGGCACGTCATCGTCTCGGCGAGTGCGGGCAGCGGCAAGACGTTCGTCATGATCGAGCGCCTCGTTTCGCTCATCCTCGGCGGCGCTGACGTGCGCCGCGTCCTTGCCGTCACGTTTACCGATAAGGCGGCCGCACAGATGCACGAAAAGCTGCGCGCCGCGCTCATCCGCAGCATCGCGGAGACGGAGGACGGCCCGCTTCGGACGCGGCTGAAGGAGCAGTTGGCGGCGCTTCCGCTCGCCGATGTCTGCACCATCCATTCCTTTTGCAGCAGGATCGTGCGCACGCATTTCTTTCTCGCGGATACGGATGCCGCGTTCCGCATCGTCAACAGCGGCGATAAGGAAGGGAAACAGCTGCTGACGCGCGCCCTCGACGAGGCGCTTGACGACGCTTATGAAGAGGGGGGAGAGCCCTTCGCGCGCCTGCTTTCGGCGTTCTTCCGCAAAAAGGACGACAGCCTGCGGGAGATGGTGCTTTCCGCGCTCGATGCGCTGCGCGGTTCCCTCGATTATCGGGAGCGGCTCGCTGGCATGGGCAGGTCGGGTATGTTTGCGGACGCAGTGCGTTTTTTGGAAGAGGATGTAAAAGAGCGGCTTGCGCTTTTCAGCGAGACGGCGGCTGCCTGCCGCGCGGCGTTCGCGGCCGACGATCCGCGCGGGATCCCGCTCTGTGAATGCATCCTGCGCGACGCGGCGCTGCTTGCGTCCTCGCCCGATCTTTTTGCCATGGCGGAAACTGCCCGCAGGCTGAAGGGAACGCTCTCCTATCCGAGCAAACCCAGCGAAAAAAAGAACTCGACGGAGGAAACGAGGCGATTTATCCGTCGCATCGGCGCCGCGTCCGCGGCGATGAAGGCGCTGATCGCGGAACTTGCCGCCGTCGGGCCGCGCGAAGAAGAGGAGGCGTGCTGCGCCCGCGCCGCGGAGCTTGCCGCCGCGCTCGGCGCCCTTGCTTTGCGCTGTGACGATATTTATACCCGCCTCAAACGGGAGCGCGGCGTGCTCGACTACAACGATCTCGAGCACCGCGCGGTACGCGTGCTTTCCGATGCGGAGGCGCTGCAGGCAGTGCGCGATAAGTACGATTATGTCTTCGTCGATGAATATCAGGACGTCAATCCCGCGCAGGAGGAGATCCTCTCGCGCATCGGCGGGAAGGACGTATTCCTCGTCGGCGACCGCAAGCAGTCCATTTACAGCTTCCGCGGCAGCAAATCGCGGTATTTTACGCAGAAGACGCAGGAATATGCGCCCGCGCTTCCGCTTTCCAAAAACTTCCGCAGCGCTCCCGCCATTCTCGACGCGGTCAACCTTGTCTTTTCCGCGATCATGACGCGGGAAACGTGCGGGTTTGAGTATCTCCCCGACTCGCGGCTGTGCGGCGGGGAGCGTTACGGCATGCGTACGGGCGAGGTGCTTATTCATCCCGTGCCGAAAGAAAAACAAAAGAAGGGCAGCGAGCCTGCCCGGCTTCACGGCGTCTACTCGGTCATGGAGGGGGCCTTCGCGCAGAAAAAGGCGGACGCCGAAACGGAAGCGGTGGTGCGCATCATCGAGGAGGAGATCTCTTCCGGCGTCTTTTTTGATCCCGATGCGGAGAGGGAGCGGAAAGTTACTTTCGGCGACATTGCCGTTCTCGTCCGCAAATCGACGAGTTCCGCCAAGGCGCTCATCGCCGCCCTGAGCGAACGCGGCATCCCCGTCACGGCGAGCGCATCGACGGACGTACGCACCTTCTGGGAAGTGCGGCTTCTGCTCGATTGGCTCAGTTTCCTGGACAACGCCGAGCAGGATATTCCGCTGGCGTCCGCCATGCTCTCTTCGATCGGCGGGTTCTGCGAGGAAGATCTCGCCGCCGTCCGTTTGCGCTTTCCTTCCTGTTATACCTTCCGCGATGCCTGCAGGCAGTATGCGGACCCCCGTAAGATGGCGGACGGGCTTGCAGACCGCCTGCGCGGCTTTTTTGCGCGCGTCGCCGCATACCGCGCCGAGGCGCAGGTGTGCACGGCGTCCGAGGTCATGGGCATGCTCCTGGCGGACGGGCTGGAGGCGGAGATCGCATCCCGCCGCGACGGGGCGGCGCGGCTCAGGCGGGTCCGGGTCCTCGTCGGGCAGGCGGAGGGGAGCGTGCACGAATTTCTTGCCCGTCTCGGCAGCGATCCCGTCGAATGCCCGGAAAGCGACGGGGAGGACGCCGTCAAGGTCATCACCATGCACAGATCCAAGGGGCTTGAATATCCCGTCGTCATCCTTCCCTACCTCGGGGAAGCGTTTGGCGGGAAGAAAAATAAGGAGTTTATCTTTTCGGAAACCTTCGGCATCGCGCTGAAAAGCTACGACGAGGCGACAAAGGTCGTGCGCGGCACGCTTGCCAGAAAGGCGGCGGAAGCGGAAAATGCGCGGGAGGAGGTCCGCGACGAGCTGGATCTGCTCTACGTTGCCATGACGCGCGCGCAGTACCGCCTGCATCTCGTCTACGAACCCAAGCCGCCCGCGCTCTGCGTGCAGCGTGCGGAATGCTACACGGACTTTTTTGACTTTTCTCTGCTCGGCAGGGCGGAGACGGCGCTTCCTCCCGGGCAGCTCCCGCCGCCGCGAGAGGCGATCGCGGGCGATCCGTCTTCCGAGGACGTTTCCGCCATACTGCGCGCTTACGGGCAGCCGTATCGGTATGCGGCGAGCGTTTCCGTTCCCGTCAAAAGCTCGGCGACGCAGCTCGTCGGCGCGGCGGCGCGGGAAGGGGTGCGCGGCGGATCTGACGGCGCTGCGGCGACGGCGGAAGAGGGGACGGCGTATCACGCGTTTTTACAGTACGTAACGTTCGGCGCTTCCGCACGGGAGGAGCTCGCGCGCATGCAGCGGGAGAACATACTTCCCGAAGAGCAGCTCGCGCTTCTCGATGCGGACAGGCTGGAGGCGATATTGAACATCCCCTGCCTTCGCGGGCTTGAGGCGTGCGAGGTGTGGCGGGAGCAGAAATTCCTCGTGCGGCTTAGGTGGGATGCGCTTATCCCGGGCGGGGCGGCGGAGGAAACGGTGTTTCAGGGCGCCATCGACCTTTTGGTGCGCGACGGCGACGGGTATCGCATCGTCGATTACAAATTTTCTTCGCATGCCGATGAGGAGTTGCGCGCCCGTTATGCGCCGCAGATCGCTCTGTACAGAAAGGCGGCGGCCCGGATCCTGAACGTGGAGGAGGGGACCATCCGCGCCTCCATCGTCAACATCCGCCTCTGCCGTGAGATCGCGCTTTGAGCGGATGCGGAAGCGTGCCCGCGGGATGCCGCCCGTATCCTGTTTGCGCTTCTGCGCGGCCGAAAAATGACCGGATGCGTGCTTTTCTCTCAAAATACGCCAAAAACTCCCGCTGCAGATGGGGTATTCTGTAACGGGAGTTTTTGATATGGAAATTTTTTCTCGTTTTGCAGACGCCGTCGCCATGCTGCCGGACTGGCTTTCGCTGCTCGGCAGTCCCGTTCTGTTTTTGCTTCTAGCCGCCGTTTTTTTTGCCTGCCGGCGGGAACATTGGGTGCGGCCCTGCTGGCTTGCCTGTGCCGTTGCGGGATTTCTTCTCGTCTGCTGTGAGGGCGAACTGCGCGACGCCTTTCTTTGGACGGGGTGCTTTGCAGCGGAATACCTTCTCGTCCGTCTGGCGGCTTATACCGGAACAAGGTTCCGCCGCAGAAGCAAAAAGACGCGCGCCGACCGGATCTACGAAAAATTTCACGTCGGGCTGGAAGCGGCGGAGGAGACGCCCATCCCCAAAGTGACGTGCTTTCCGCAGGCGGAGGAGCCGGATGCGAGCCGCGACGCCGGAGAATGCGGGATCCGTTTTTCTCACGTTCTGTCCGTATTGGAACGGCTGCGTGCAGCGCATCTTTCCCCGCCCGATCGCCTGGAAGCGGACATGGTGGCGCGCCGCGTCGAGTCGTTCCGCGGCAGACAGCTGAATGCGGAAGAGACGGATATCCTCAACGACTGCCTTGCGTCGCTGCTGCGTTTATCGGCAAAATATTCTCTTTGATGCGGACATGGCTCTGCCGTTTGCAGGGAAGCAATCGCTCAAGGGAGATTGGTCAGCGTATTGACGGCGAGGGAAAGGAGGCGCCCGTGTCTGCGTGCCAGGAGCAGGACGGGCGGAAGAATGCGCGTCCCCGCCGGAATGAGCGCTTCCCCGTTCGCCCCGTACACGGTACGCTTTACCGTGCGGCCGAGCAGATCAAGGTGATTGACGGGCGGCGCAAGGCTGTCGGAGGCCACGTCGGGGGCGTGCGGCGTTTCTTCCCGGGCATGGGCATGCCGTTGCGCTTTTCTTTTGGTGCGCGGGGCGCCGGATGCCGTGCGTTTGGGCGCGGCATCCGGGTAGACGATCACGCTTTCCCCCGCCGCCGCGCGGTTTGCCGGGATCTCGGTTACGGACGAGCCGCTGCAGATAACCAGAGCGGGCGCGTCTTCGTCCATACGGTAATCGCAGACGGTGCCAAGCGTTTCGCCCGTGTCGGAATAGGCGGAAGCGCCTGCGGGGAAGCGTAAACCGGACGGCGATGCAAGCCGGCGATCCCGCGCGATGACCACGTCTTTTACGGCGCAGACGGCGCGCGCGGAAAGGGAAAATTCTTCCTCTTCCGCATCGACGCAGGCGTAGGCGCTGATCTTTTTCAAGTCTTTGGTCAGATAGGCGCCGCTGATATATCCGAGCAGGTCGCCTGCGGGCGTGTAAATTTGTTTTCCGATGAGTTCTGAAAGCTGCATGGTATCACCTCTTTGGGGTATTTTATGCACCGTCAGGGACGGATTCGCAAAAATTTTTTGCAGGATCGGAAAATTTTTTGTCAAAAGGGGCAAAAACGCTTGATAATTTTTATTTGGTTTGATAAAATATAGAAACGTTAGCGGGGCATTGCTTCGTATCAATTTTTCATTGGGGTGTCGCCAAGCGGTAAGGCAACGGACTCTGACTCCGTCATTCGTTGGTTCGAATCCAGCTACCCCAGCCAGCTATACCATATATTGTATAAGGAATGTGCTT
>CALVLN010000011.1 GCA_944338165.1 uncultured Clostridia bacterium
CTCGTATCAAAGACAAGCACACGCCACGGTTGCAAATTGTTTTTTTGAGTCCGCTTTAAGGGACAATCGGGCATTCTACAATTGCAGCAGCTTGACAAGTATAACCATACCCAATAGCGTAACAAGCATAGGAAGTAATGAGAAGATAATTTATTTCAATCCCGAATGGGTGAATGGTTCAGATTAAAATTAGTTATGTTGAAACAAGATAAATTCGTTTTAGACTACTATCTGTCCACCACGTCGCCGCATGGCGCGTTTCAAATCGGCTTGAGAGTTTCTCAAGCCGATTTTTATATAAACAAAAAGCCGCTTTGACGATAGGTCAAAGCGGCGGTCATGGAGCTGCTAACCGGATTTGAACCGGTGACCTCGTCCTTACCAAGGACGTGCTCTACCTCCTGAGCCATAGCAGCGTTACAAGCTTTATCAGTATATAAAAAAAGGCGGAATATGTCAAGCAATAATCCGCTCTTTTCAAAAATAATACAAAAAAAACTTTCCCCTCCGGGCAGAGGGGAAAGGGATGGCGCGCGTCAGTTGCCGCGGTAACAGTCGCACGATCTGCCGTCCGGAAGGAAGCCCGTATCCGAACATTTCCGGCAGGAATATTGCGGCATTAAGTCTTCTTCCGTCAACCCGAGCGCCGAAAGCGCCGCGCTGCGCCGTTCCCTGTCGCGTGCGAGCGCCGCTTTGAGTTTTGCCGCCTCTTCGGGGGAGAATACTTCGGCCTTGGCGAGCGCGATCTCCCCGCGCCTGACGGCGGCATCGGCCGAACGGAACGCCTCGTCTGCGTTTGCCGCGCGCTGCGCCGTTTCGGCGCGGCGGACGGCGCGGTCGCGGAGCACGGAATAATAATGTTCCCGTGCGCTGCGCTCGTCTGCCGCCGCGGTCTGTGCCTGCACGGGCGCGCTTGCCCGAGGGGCGGAGGCGGGGATGCTTTCGGGGGAGAAGACGTCCGCCCGTTTCCATTCGGAAAGCAGTTTGTTCATATAGGCGAGCGGTGCGGAGGCGCCTGCGCTGCGCCGCGCGGCCTCCAGGATCATCTTGTCGGAGAAATTCCAGGTGCGCCACGTCTCGATCATATCGAGGGCGGCGCGCGTCTTTTTCAGCGTGCCGCATTCCGCCTGGATCTTTTGCAGAAGCCGCAGGCGTTTTTCCTGTGCGGCGCAGTAGAGGCGCACGCTCTCCGCATCCACCGTTCCCTGCGCATAGAGCGTATCCAGAAGGGCATCCGTTTCGGGGAAACCGAAGCGAAGTTTGAAGGCGAGCGCGGAGACGAGCGTGACGCTCTCCTCATCGTAGCCGCGGTCCAGCCATTTTTCCGCATACTCCTCGGCGTAAGCGCGCGGGTTCTCCACCTTGACGCCCAGCCGCTTGGCCGCCGCGTAGACGAGGCGCACGGCCTCCTCCCTGCGGGCAAGATACGCCTTTGCCTCGGACACGGTGTGCGCGTCATGGGCGATGAGTTCGTCTATAAGCTGATCGAGCGTCGCGAGCGATCCTTTTTTGAGGGAAGCGGCGCAGGCGGATACGGCGCGCAGCTCCACGCCCGCCGCCGTCCATTTTTCAAGGTAAGCGTAATCCTCTTCGCGCGGCTTTCTGTAGATGCCGAGCAGGGAAAAGATCTGCTGCAGCTCTTTTTCGTGCGCGTTGAAGCCGGCAAATTCTTGTTCCACCTGTTCATAGGTGAATTTGTGTTCGGAACACAGTTTCTTTGCCTTGTTGAGGATGTGCGCCGAAGAAAGTCTTTCCCCGTCCTTTTTGATGCAATATTCGGTGACGAGCAGGAACGCCTGCTGTTCCATGGGATTGTTTTCCAAAAATTCGAGGATGCGCTGCATCTCATAGGGGCGGAACATCTTCTGCGCTTTTTGCAGAAGCTTGTAAAATTCGCGGTTGAATTCCGCATATTTTTCCGCGCGGATGGGCTTGGGTTTGCCGATCGCCGCGTTGACGGGCAGATACTGCACGTACAGCGGTTTGCGGGAAAGGATCTGCACGAGGTCGCATTCTTCCCAGAATTCAAAGATCTCCAAAAGTTTTTCTTCGCTGAGCCGCAGGAGTTTGGCGCAGGATGCGGCATCGAAATCGTCGGCGCATTGGCAGAGGTACAGGCCGTAGAGATAGACGCGCACGGCGTCTCCGTCCGCCTGCGGCAGATACTTCGTGATGAATTGGTTCTCCACGCTCGTGAACATCGCCGAGGTGAAGTCTCTGGAAAAGGCGCTGAAAGCCATAGGGAAGCTCCGAGGGAACGCTTGCTTTTTTTTTTGCGGCGTTGTATAATAGAATCGTATTATTTTCGGCCTTCGGCCGAGGATACACACAGTATACCATATCGGGCGGAGAATTGCAAAGTCTTTTTCGCCCGTCGGCATTTTTTTCAGGGCGCGTATGAATCTTCTCCACACATCCGACTGGCACATCGGCAAACGGCTGATGGACCGCGAGCGTCTTTCCGAACAGGAAGCGGCGCTTTCCGAACTCGCTGACATCTGCGACAGGGAGGACGTTTCCGTCGTCCTCGTCGCGGGCGACGTCTTTGATACCTATCTCCCGTCGGGCGAGGCGGAGGAGCTCTTTTTCCGCGCCGTCAAGCGCCTTGCGGGGGAGAAGCGCGCGGTGGTCATCGTCAGCGGCAATCACGACGACGGGCTGCGCCTCGCCGCCGCCGCGCCCCTTGCCGAAGAGCAGGGTATCTACATTTTCGGCAACCGCCCGCACGCCTTTTCCTGCGGAGGGGATCGCCCCGTGCACGCTGCGGAGGCGGGGGAGGGCTATCTCGTCCTGGAAGACGGGCGGGGAGAACGCGTATTCATCAACGCGCTGCCTTACCCGAACGAAGCGCGCTTCCGGGAAGACAAGACGGAGGAACGCTTTTCCGAAAAGATCTCCCGCTGGATCGCGCGCGGCGGGGCGGGATATCGCGGCGGCATGCCGTACGTTCTTCTCAGCCACCTCTTTGCCGCGGGCGGAGCGACCAGCGAGAGCGAGCGGGAGATCGATCTGGGCGGCGCCCGCGCCGTGCCGCTTTCCTGTTTTCCGCAGGAGGGATACGTGGCACTCGGGCATCTGCACAAGCCGCAGAAACTGGGCGAGAACGTCTATTACAGCGGATCGCTCCTGCAGTATTCCTTTGACGAGGCGGGCGGGCAGAAGTCCGTCAACCTCATCCGCACGCAGGGCGATTCGATCGCCGAAGTGCGGCGCATCCCGCTGACGGCGGGCTGTCCGCTCGTGCGGCTGGAAGCCGGGGATCTCGCGCAGGCACACGAATTGCTTGCCCGCTACGGGGGCGCGCTCATCGAACTTACCCTGCACCTTTCCGCCCCCCTGACGGCGGAGGAGACGCATGCCTTGCGGGAGGCAAACGGCGGGCTCGTTTCCCTCATCCCGCGCATCGAGGGCATGCAGGCGCCCGTTTCGGCGGCCGGCCGTTCCCGCATGAGCGCCTCGCAGCTGTTTGACGAATTTTACAAGGCCAGATACGGCACGCTCCCCGACGAGGATCTGCGCGAGGCCTTTCTTTCCATGACGGAGGTGCAGCCGTGAAACCCGTCAGTCTTGTCTTTTGCGGCATCAATTCCTTTTCCGAACGCGCGGAGATCGACTTTTCCCGCCTTCTGGATACGGGGCTGTTCGGCATTTTCGGGGATACGGGCTCGGGCAAGAGCACCATTCTCGACTGCATCGCCTTTGCCGTTTACGGTGAGATCGGGCGCGCGCGCTCCGCGAGCATCGCCGACGTCATCAATTATAAGTGCGACAAAGCATACGTTTATTTTGAGTTTGAAACGGTCTATGAAGGCGAGCGCCGCCGCTACCGCGTGGAGCGGGAGCTCAAGCGCAAAAACGCCGTACAGGCGGTGAAGGTCTACGAGCGGCGGGGGGATGCGCTTGCCGCCCTCGCCGAAGGCGTGCGCGAGAGCAACGCGCTTTTAAAGCGCATCGTCGGGCTCGAGCAGCGCGATTTTGAAAAATGCATCGCGCTGCCGCAGGGCGAATTTGCCGAATTCGTGCGCGCTCAGCGCGGCGACCGCCTCAAACTGATGGCGCGGCTCTTCGACCTCGAAGGGTACGGCGAGCAGCTCGTGAAAAAGGTCAACAAGGAATACGATGAGCTTGTGCACAAGGCGGAGCTCCTGGAGACGGAACTTCACCCGTTTGTCTACGCAACGGAGGCATACGTAAAGCAGCTTTCAGAGCAGGCAAACGCATTGCGCGTGCGCTCCCAAGAGGCGCAGAAGGCCGCGGCGGCGGCGCGCGAAGAGGAAAACCGCCTCAAAAAGCTGTTTTCGCTGCGGCAGGATCGCGAACGGGCGCAGCGGCGGTTTGCGGAATTGCAGGAAAAAGCGGAGGAGATGGATGCGCTTGCGCGCGATCTTTCCTCGCTCGAACGCGCCGACGCCGCCGTGCAGGCGCAAAAGAAAGCGGAAAAGGCCGCAAGCGACAAGTCGGAGGCGGAAGCCTCCTTCCAAGCGGCGGAGGCCGACGAAAAGCTGGTCGCTGCGGCCGCGGACGCGCGGAAAAAAGAGTACGACCGCGAGGCGGCGGAGGCGGAGATCGCGCGGCTCACCGCCCTTGCCGCACAGGCGTCCCCGGCGGAGAAGCTGCGCGGGAAGATCGAGGAAAAGCAGGGCGATTTGGCGAAGGCGCGGCAGGATTACGCCGCAGAGGCAAAAAAAGGATCGCTGTTCCCCGATTCTTCTTACGAGGAAGAACGGGAGAAGCTGCTCGCCCGCCGGGAGGCGCTCTCGGGCGATCCCGCGTCCATCCTCAGGGAGGAGGACAAAGCGGGGCTGTTCGTGCGCGAGTACGGGCAGTTCGCCGCGGAGCTGACCGGCCTCACGGAGCGGCATCCCGGCATTCGCCCGGACAGCGCGCCCCTCATTGAAAAATATCAGAAGCTCGCCGCGTCCTCGCCCGCCGCCTGGGAAACGCTTCGGCGGGAATTCGACGCGCGGGAGAAGGCGTACCGCGAGGTTTCGGACGCGCTCACGCTGCTTGAACAGAAAAAGACGCAGGAAAACAGACATCTGGATACGCTTCACAGGTTACAGACGAGCGGAAATCAGCTGAAAGCCGACATCGACGCGCTGACGGCGCAGCTGCCTCAGGATGCGCTGACGGAAAAAGAGGCGAAAGACCTGCTGGAAAAATGCCGCGCGGAAAAACGCGACCGGGAAAAAGGGCTGGAAGAGGCGGAAAAAAGGCGCTTTGAAGCGGAGCGCACCCTCGCCGCCGCAAGGGAGCGGCGCGAACAGGCGGCAAAGGCGGAAGCCGAAGCGGCTGCCTGGCGGGACGAGTGCCTGTTCCGCGGGGGATTTTCCTCCGCCGCACGGGCGCAGGAGCTGCTCGCGCGGTACGGCGATGCCGAACAGGCAAAGGCGCGCCTTGAAGCCTATAAGGAGGAGCGCGCCGCGCTGCAGAGCAAGCTTTCCGAGCTTGCGGAGGCGGACGTCTCCGAGGCGACGGAAGATTCCCTTGCCGCCGCCGGGGATCGCGCGGAAGCCGCGGCGGAAGAGGAACGCGCGGCGTCCCGCACGCTCGCCGTGTGCGAGAAAGATTTGGAAAAAGCCGAGGCGGACCACCTCGTCAAATGCGAGAAAGAAAAGGCCGTCTCCGCCTGTAAACACAGAAAAGACGTCTTCGAGCGGCTGAAAAAGCTGCTTTTCGGCAATCAATTTATGGAATTCGTGGCGGAGGAGTATTTGCAGGGCGTCGCCGCGGGGGCGAGCGGACGCTTGCTCTCGCTCACCGACGGGCGGTACTTTTTGCGCTACGACGGCGGGTTTTTCGTGGGGGACAACTTCAACGGCGGCGAGCTGCGCGGCGTGCATACGCTCTCGGGCGGGGAGACCTTCCTCGTTTCCCTTTCCCTGGCGCTCTCGCTGAGCGAGGAGATCTGCGCGCGCTCGCTGCGGCCGACGGAGTTCTTCTTCCTCGACGAAGGGTTCGGTACGCTGGACGGGCGGCTCGTGGATACGGTGATGGACAGCCTGGAAAAACTCAAGCACGAACATTTTTCCATCGGCATCATCTCGCATGTGGAAGAATTGAAGCACAGGATCGAGCGCAAGCTCTTCGTTCGCAAGGCGAATGAGGAGCACGGTTCGCAAATACTCGCGGAGTGAGGTAACAGATGGCGACAACGATTTTGACCCCCATAACGCTCTGGAAGGATTTTGACGATACGCTTCCGCCGGAAGCGGAGGTAGTCGGCGAGCGCGAGGAAGGGGACGTCCTGCACAGGACGCTGTTCTTTCGGGGGCGGCAGACGGAAGGGGGGCGCGTAAAGATCTTCGCGCACTTCTTCGTGCCCAAAGGGGCGGCGCAGTATCCCGCAGTCATGGTGCTCTTCGAGGCGGGGCATCCCGTCGACGAGACGTTCGTCTCCTGGCTGACGGGGCGCGGCTACGCCGTATTCGCGCCCGATTACTGCGGCGACGACGGCACGGAGCAATGCACCGTCTACCCTGCGGAGATCGATTACGCCAACTTCGCGCGGGCGGGGCGGGCGATGTACCATGCCGACAAGACCGCAAAGGAGACGAGCTGGTACGAATGGGCGGCGGTGGCGCGCTACGGCGTGCAGTATCTGCGCGCGCAGCCGGAAGTCGTCAAGGTGGGTGCGATCGGCATCCGCACGGGCGGCGAAGTGCTCTGGAAGATCGCGCCGTTTGCCCCGCTCGACTGCATGATCACCGTCTGCGCGGCGGGGTGGCTCGCCTACCGCGGGCTGGATAAATTCGGCGATACCGCCGAACACGTCTTTGACGAGGAGCGGCACCGCTTTCTCGCGGGCGTCGATTCGCAGAGCTATGCGCCCTATTGCAAGTGCCCCGTGCTGCTCCTGCTCGCCATCAACGACAGAAAATACAATTGCGACCGCGCCTACGATACCTTCCGCCAGATCAATCCCGAGACGGAGAAGGCGATCCTGTATTCGGCGCGCGGCAGCGGGCTTTTGGGCTCGCATTCCTTAAACGATCTGTTTTTGTTCCTCGATAAGTACCTCAAGGGCAGGTCTGTCTTTATCCCCAAGCCCGCGAAGATCTCCGTGGAAGGGGACGGGGAGCACGACTTGACCGCCGTCGGCACCTTCGATGAGGACGGCGTGATCGCCGAATGCGGCGTCTTTTATTCGGAAGGGGTGACCAATCACTGGTCGCGCGAGTGGACGCGCCTCATCGGCATGCCCGGCGGGGACGGGGAGGAGAACATATGCAGATTTCCGCTCTCCGTCTGCCGCGAAAACGAAAAGGCGCTCGCTTATACGTTCGTCTCTTATTCCAACGGTTTTTCCGTGACGTCGCAGCTGAAAGAAGTGACGCTCGACCGCCCGTACCGCAACCTGCAGGGCAGAAGCCGCGTCATATACGGGAGCAGCGTTTCCGGGCTCAACGGCTTTACGCCCTATCTGCAGCGCACCCGCGCCGTCGCCGATTGCTTCATCGCCGATCAGAGCAGCAGGGTCAAACTTCTGCCCGGGTACGGCGGCATCAAGGGCATCGCCTGCGAACTCGGGCTCATCTCGCACCGCGTCGGCGAGCCGCGTTACCGCCCGCCGGAAGAAGCCTCCTTCCAATTCGACGTTTACAGCGCCGTGGACGGCATGTGCACGGTCACGTTCTGCCGCCAGGAAGGCGAAACCATGGCGGAATATTCCTGCGTCTGCCGCGTGGAAGGCGGCGGGAAATGGAAGAGCATCCTCCTCGAAGCGGAGGAATTCAAATCGGAGACGGGGCATCCGCTCCCGTCTTTCGCGGGCGTCACCGCGCTCATTTTAAGCGGCGGCGGCATGATATTCAACAATCTCTTATGGCTTTGATGCAATTGAAACTCGGGGATAAGATCGAGACGAAGAAGCCGCATCCGTGCGGCGGGAAGATCTGGGAGGTCGTGCGCACGGGCGCCGATTACAAGATCCGCTGCACGACGTGCGGCAGGGTCATCATGCTCACGCCGGACGCGCTCGCGAAACGCATCCGCAGGCTCGTGGAGGGGACGGTATGAAAGCGATGCGCCGCCCCGCCATGCTCGGCGAAGAAAAAAAGATCTCCTTAGGGCAGGTCGCCGTCTTCGTGCTGATCGCCTTTGGCGTCCTCGTCCTCCTCGTGCAATCGTATCTTTCCCTCTTCTGTTTCGGCGTCGTCGTCGACGGCGCGTCCATGGAGAACACCTTTTTCGACGGGGAATTCGTCTATGCGCGGCGCACGCAGCAGGCATCCCGCGGGGACGTCATCATCATCGACGTCACAAAATACAAGGAACACGATCACATCTCGGGCGATTTCATCATCAAGCGCCTCATCGCCGTAGAGGGGGACACCGTCTGCTGCGAAGAGGGCGTCGTGTACGTAAAGGCGGCGGGGGAGGAGGAATTTCACTCCCTTTCGGAGCCGTATGCCAAGGGCGAAACGGAGGATTTTCCGCCCGTTTCCGTCGGCAAAGGCGAGATCTATTTCCTCGGCGACAACCGCACGGTCAGCTACGACTCGCGGCGGCTCGGCTGTTATCTCGCCGAAGACATCGCGGGCGTCGTGCCGGACTGGGCGATCGCCGTCAAGGGATTTACCACAGCATGGAACGGGCTTTGAGCCGTTACAGCATACCGATACAACATGAAGGAGGAACATATGAACATTCAGATCACGGCAGACAGCACTTGTGACCTCGGGGAAAGCGTTGAAAAGCGCGGCATCGCGCTCATGCCGCTCATGGTCATCCTCGGCGGGCAGACCTACCACGACGGCGTGGACATCACGCCTGCGGATATTTTTTCCTACGTGGATAAGACGGGGCAGCTCCCCAAGACGGCGGCGCCGAGCATCGGCGAGTACGAGGATTTCTTCCGCACCTTTACGGAGCAGGGCAAGACGGTCATCCACTTCAGCATTTCCGCCAAGGCGTCGTCGGCGTGCTCGTACGCGCAGCAGGCGGCAAAGAACGTGGGCAACGTCTACGTCGTGGACAGCAAGGGGCTTTCCACGGGGCAGGGGCTTGTCGTCATGAAGGCGTGCGATCTGCGCGACGGCGGCAGTTCCGCGGAAGAGATCGTGCGCGCGTGCAGCGCCGTGTGCGGCAAGGTGAATACCTCCTTCGTGCCAGACCGCCTCGATTACCTCTTCAAGGGCGGCAGATGCTCCCGCCTTTCCATGTACGGCGCGAACATCCTCAAGATCCATCCCCTCATCGAGATGGACGACGGGCAGCTGCTCTCCAAAAAGAAGTACCGCGGCAATATGGTCAAGTGCATCCAAAGCTATATTTCCGATCTGAAGGCGCAGTATCCCGCTTACGATAAGACGCGCTGCTTCGTCACGCACAGCTGCGCCGACCCCGAGCTCGTCGCGGCGGCGCACAAAGCCGTTGCCGAAAACTTCATCTTTGACGAGGTGCTGGAGACGGTGGCAGGCTCGGTCATCACCGGCCATTGCGGCAGAAATACGCTCGGCGTGCTCTTCATCGCCGAATAACGAAAAACACAAATAAGGAGAAAAACTATGCGCGCAGTCGTTACCGTCACGGGGACGGACCGCAGGGGCATCATCGCCAAGATCAGCGCGTTCCTCGCCGAACGCAACGTCAACATCGAGGACATTTCCCAGACCATCCTCGGCGATAAATTCGCCATGATCATGATCGTGGATACGTCGGAGAGCAAGGAGGACATCGCCCAGCTCGCCCGCGATTGCGAGGAGATGGGCCGCACCATCGGCATGTCCGTGCGCATCCAGCACGAGGACATTTTCAACGCCATGCACAACGTCTGAGGAGAGGGTATGTTCAATCAGTTTGACGTTCTCGAGACCATCGATATGATCGAAAAGGAGCACCTCGACATCCGCACGGTCACCATGGGCATTTCGCTTTTGCCGTGCATCCGCGAGAGTGCGAAAAAGACGGCCGCCGCCGTTTACGACCGCGTCTGCGGCAAGGCGGAAAAGCTTGTTTCCACCGCGGAGGCGCTCTCGGCGGAATACGGGATCCCCATCGTCAACAAGCGGGTCTCCGTCACGCCCGTCTCGCTCATCACGGCGGCATTCCCCGCCCAAAGCGCGCTCATAGGCCGCGAGCTCGACCGCGCGGCGCATACGCTCGGCATCGACTTTCTGGGCGGGTATTCCGCGCTCGTACACAAGGGCACGGCGGATTATGAGGAGGCGTTCCTGCGCACCATTCCCGAAGTGCTGAGCACGACGGAACGGCTGTGCTCGTCCGTCAACGTCGGTTCCAGCAAGTCGGGCATCAATATGGACGCTGTGCGCCTGATGGGCGAGATCGTCTGCGAGACGGCGAAGCGCACCAAAGACGAGGACGGAAAGGGCTGCGCCAAGCTTGTCGTCTTCTGCAACGCGGTGGAGGACAATCCGTTTATGGCGGGCGCCTTTCACGGTACGGGGGAGGCGGATACCGTCATCAACGTGGGCGTTTCGGGGCCGGGTGTCGTGCAGCACGCGCTCTCCTTTGTGCCGGACGCCGACCTCACCGATGCGGCGGAAGTCATCAAGCGCACGGCGTTCAAGATCACGCGCGCCGGGCAGCTCATCGCAAGGGAGGCGGCAAAGCGCCTTTCGGCGCGCTTCGGCATCGTCGATCTGTCGCTTGCGCCCACGCCCGCCCGCGGCGACTCGGTGGCGCACATCCTCGAGGAACTCGGGCTCAGCGTCGTCGGCTGCCACGGCACCACGGCGGCGCTCGCCATGCTCAACGACGCGGTGAAAAAGGGGGGCGTCATGGCGTCCTCGCGCGTCGGCGGGCTCTCCGGCGCCTTCATTCCCGTCTCCGAGGACATCGGCATGATCGAATCGGCAGAGGCGGGGCAGATCAGCCTGGAAAAGCTGGAGGCGATGACCTGCGTCTGTTCGGTGGGGCTGGATATGATCGCCATCCCGGGCGATACGCCCGCTTCCACCGTCTCCGCCATCATTGCGGACGAGGCGGCGATCGGCATGGTCAACAACAAGACGACGGCGGTGCGCGTCATCCCCGCATACGGCAAAAAGGTGGGGGATCAGGTCAGCTTCGGCGGACTTTTAGGGCGCGCGCCCGTCATGCCCGTCCACACGGGCGATGCAAGCAAGTTCATCGGGCGCGGCGGGCTTATCCCCGCACCCATCCACAGTTTCAAAAATTAAAGGAGCAGATATGGAACGCAAAGACGTACAGGAACGATACAAATGGAAGATCTCCGACCTCTTTGAAAGCGACGAGGCCTGGGAGCGGGAGTATGCGGCGCTCGAGCGCATCCCTGACGTGGCGCAATTCCGCGGCACGCTGTCCTCGGCGGAACGCACGGCGGCGTTTTTCGCCGTGACGGAGGCGTATGAGGGCCGGCTGATGCGGCTGTATCTGTATGCCAGCAACCGCCAGAACGAGGACGTCCGCGTGACTCGCTACGGCTCGTATTTCGCCAAGGTGATGAGCCTGTATACCAAGTACGCCGCCGCCGTTTCCTTTGCAGAACCCGAGCTTTCCGCGCTCCCCGAGGAGACGCTGAAGGCCTTTGCCGCCGATCCGCGCCTGAAAGATTACGACTATCTCCTTTCGCGCATGATCGCGCGCAGAAAACACGTCCTTTCCGCCGCGGAGGAAGCCATCCTCGCCAAAGCGGCGGAGCCCCTCGGGCTCGCGGACGACGTGTTCGGCATGCTCAACGACGCCGAGCTCGATTTTCCCGAAGTGCTTTGGGAGGGCAAGCGGATGCGCCTGACGCACGGCCTGTATTCCGTCATTCTGAGCGGAAAGTACCGCGCCGCCCGCGCCAACGCCTTCCGCAAATATTATGCGGCGTACGGCAAGATCTTGGGGACGCTCGCCGCCACCTATTACGGCAACGTCAAAAAGGACGTATTTTACAAGGACGTGCGCGGCTACGGGAGCTGCCTTGAGATGGCGCTCGACGAGGAGGACGTTTCGCGCAGCGTGTACGACAACCTCATTTCCGCCGTAAACGAGGCGGCGCCCGTCATGCACCGTTACATGCGGGTGAGAAAGCGGGCGCTCGGCCTGCCGAAAATGCACATGTACGATATTTACGTCCCGCTCGTGGAAGACGCCGAACTGCGCATGTCGTTTGAGGAGGCGTTCGAGCTCGTCTTGAAGGGGCTGTCCCCGCTCGGGGAAGAGTATCTTTCGCTGCTTAAAAAGGGCCGCGACGAGCGCTGGATCGACGTCTGCGAGACGGACGGCAAGTGCAGCGGCGCCTATTCCTCCTGCGTGTACGGCACCCATCCCTTCGTGCTGCTCAACTACCAGCAGACGACGCACGACGTCTTTACCATCGCGCACGAGATGGGCCACGCGATGCACTCGTATTTTTCCAACCGCGCGCAGCCGCAGGCAAAGGCGGATTACAAGATCTTCGTCGCCGAAGTCGCCAGCACCGTCAACGAGGTGCTGCTGCTCAAATATCTCATGCGTACCACGCAGGACGCAAACCTGAAAAAATACCTGCTCAATTACTTCCTCGATATGATCCGCACCACGCTCTTCCGTCAGACGCAGTTTGCGGAATTTGAGGAGAAGGCGCACGGGATGGCGGAGAAGGGGGAGCCGCTGAACAAGGACAATCTCTCCGCGCTCTACCTCTCGCTCAACGAAAAGTATTACGGGCCCGCGCTCACGCACGACAAGCAGATCGCCACGGAATGGGCGCGCATCCCGCATTTTTACCGCTCGTTCTACGTCTACAAATACGCGACGGGCATCATTTCCGCCATCACCATCGCCAACCGCATCCTGCGGGAGGGGCAGCCTGCCGTCGCCGATTACTTCCGCTTCCTTTCGGGCGGCTGTTCCGCGGATCCCGTTTCCCTGCTCAAGATCGCGGGCGCGGATCTTACGCAGAAGGCGCCGTTCGAGACGGCAATGCACGAATTTGAAGAGACGCTCGGGGAGTTCGAAGCGCTCCTTTGAGGGAGGGACACATGGCTACCAATCAGATGCCTCATAACCTGGACGCCGAAGCGGCGCTGCTCGGGTGCATCCTCATCGACGGGGACATCCAGTCGGAATTGCTCGAACGTCTCCGCGGCGACGATTTTTACCAGGAATCACACAAAGAGATCTTAGCCGCCATGAAGGCGGTGTACGGCGGCAGAAAGCCCGTCGACGTGGTCACCCTTTCCGATCAGCTGGAGCGGGACGGCAAACTTGAGCGGGCGGGCGGCATCGCCTACCTTACGGAACTTGCCCAGATCACGCCTTCGTCGGCGAATTACAAGCAGTATTTTGAGATCGTGCGGCGGGATTCCATGAATCGCGCGCTCATCCGCGCCGCCAAGGATATCATGGAAAACAGCATGAAGGGCGTGGAGGAGCGCGACGCGCTCGCCTTTGCCGAAAAGCGCGTGTTCGACCTCTCCAAACAGGGGGACAGCACGGCGCTCATGGGGATGGCGGACGGGCAGGTCATCCAGGACGTTCTGGAAAAATTCGAGACCATTCAGGCGGATCCCGACGCTTACCGCGGCATCGAGACGGGGTTCCGTCAGCTCGACCGCATCACCAACGGGCTGCAGCGCAGCGACCTCATCGTGCTCGCGGCGCGTCCCGGCATGGGCAAGACGTCGCTCGCCATGAACATCGTGGAACACGCCGCCCTGCGCAAAAACAAAGTGTGCGCCGTCTTTTCGCTGGAAATGCCGCGCGTGCAGATCGTGCAGCGCCTCTTGTGCGCATATGCGGGGGTGAGCATGGAAAAGGCGCTCTCGGGCAAGCTCGGCCAGCGCGAATGGAAGAACCTCATGCTCGCCAGCGACCGCCTGCAGAAGAGCAAAGTGTTCATCGACGACAACTCGCGCACCACGCCGAACGAGATTTTGAGCAAGTGCCGCCGCTTAAAGAGCGCGGAGGGCGCGCTCGATCTCATCATGATCGACTACATCCAGCTCATGGGCGGGGAGACCAGATATGCGAACGTGGAAAACCGCCAGCAGGAGATCGCGTCCATCACGCGCGACCTCAAGATCATGGCCAAGGAACTCGACGTGCCCGTCATCGCCCTTTCCCAGCTGCGGCGCATCCAGACCAAGGAACCGCAGCTTTCCGACCTGAGGGAGTCGGGCGCGATCGAGCAGGATGCGGACATCGTCATGTTCATCAGCCGTCCGGACGTGACCGCCTCGCAGGAGGAGCTCGCCACTGGCAAGATCGTCAAAAACGCCGCCGAACTCATCCTCGCCAAGCACAGAAACGGGAGTCTGGGCAGGATCCAGCTGCGTTTCGTGGGCGAATGCACCAAGTTCGTCGACGTGGACGCGCAGGGCGCGCCCGAGGAAGAACCGCAGTACGGCAGGCCGAAACAGCCGGATTGGGAAGAAAACGAGGGGGTTGCGGAGGCGTTCCCGCCGCAGCAGGAGCCGCCCGAAGAGCTGCCCTTCGATTGAGGCGCACGATGCAGACGCAGATCTTACCTGTCAACGCGCGGTCGCTTGCCCTCGCCAAGGAGATCCTCCTTGCGGGCGGGCTGGTCGCCTTTCATACCGAGACGGTGTACGGCCTGGGCGCGGATGCGCGCAACGACGAGGCGGTGCGCAGCGTCTTTGCCGTCAAGGGCCGCCCGGCGGACAATCCGCTCATCGCCCACGTGCATCCCGATTACGATATTTCCCGCATCGTAGACGGCGAACCGCCGTATGCGGCGGCGCTGCGCAGGGCGTTTTTGCCGGGGCCGCTGACGATGGTGTATCCTTCAAAGGGGAAGGTGAGCCGTTTTGTTTCCTGCGGGCTGGATACGCTTTCCGTGCGCGTGCCTGCCTCGCCCGCCGCGCAGGCGTTTTTGCGCGCGGCGGACATCCCCGTCGTGGCGCCGAGTGCCAATCTTTCCAAACACGTCAGCCCCGTGACGGCGCAGCACGTCTACGATGATTTTGCGGGGAAGATCCCGCTCATCCTCGACGGCGGGCGCTGCGAAGGCGGCATCGAGAGCACCGTGCTCGACTGTACGGGGCCCGTGCCGCAGATCTTGCGCGCCGGGCTCGTCACGAGGGAGATGATCGCGGCCGTCGCGGGGGACTGCGGCGTCTATCACATGAAGGAAGGGGAAAAGCCCAAAAGCCCCGGCATGGCGTATAAGCATTATTCTCCCCGCTGCAGGACGGCGCTCTTCGCCGCAGAGGAAGGGGCGCTTGCGGAATATGCGCGGGAGGAAGCGTCGGGCGGAACGCCCTATCTTCTCTGCACGGAACAGACGGCGCGGCGGCACCCCGGGCTGCGCGTGCTCTCGCTGGGGGAGACGCCGGAGGAGATGGCGGCAAACCTGTATGCGCGCCTGCGGGAAGGGGAACGCTGTGCGACGGAACTTGTCGCCGTGCTGCCCGAAGCGCGGGGCGGGGTCATGGACGGCGTCCTCAACCGCCTGACGCGCGCCTGCGGAGGAACTGTAAATGAAACATAAGAAGATCGTATTCGTCTGCACGGGCAATTCCTGCCGTTCGCCGATGGCGGAGGCGGTGCTCAAAGCAGAACTCAAACGGCGCAAGATCCGCTGGTATACCGTGCGCTCGGCGGGGCTCGCGGTACAGGAGGGATCGGTGCTGAGCCCGCAGAGCGGCGTCGCGCTGTCCGAACGGGGGATCCCCGTGCCCGTCTATACGCCCCGTCAGCTGACGGAAAAGATGATAAAAGAGGCGGACGCCGTCGTCTGCATGACGCAGGCGCAGGCGGAACAGCTGAAGCGTTATTCCAACGTCACCTCGATGTTCTGCCTCGCGGGGCAGGAGATCCCCGATCCCTACGGCAGGGGGATGGAGGCGTACCGCGAGACGCTCGCGGCGCTTCTTGCCTGCATGCCGCGCGTCATCGACGCATTGCACATCACCAACGAACCAAAGGAGAAACAATCATGAAGATCGCGCTTGCCTGCGACCACGGCGGGCTTACGTTGAAACAGGAGATCAAGGCATATCTCAAAGAGGCGGGATACGAGGCGCGGGATTTCGGCACGGATTCCCGTGATTCCTGCGATTATCCCGATTTCGCCCTCAAGGCGGCGGAAGCGGTCGCCGCAGGGGAATGCGAGAGGGGGATCGTCGTCTGCACGACGGGCATCGGCGTGAGCATCGTCGCCAACAAAGTGCCCGGCATCCGCTGCGCGCTGTGTACGGATCCGTACCTCGCGCGCATGACGCGCGAGCACAACGACGCGAATATGCTCGCTGTCGGGGGCGGTGTGACGGGGGTGAATCTGGCGCTCGACATCGTGCGCGTCTTCCTTTCCACGCCGTATTCCGGGCTGGAAAAGCATAGCCGCCGCATCGCCAAAATCGCCGAGATCGAAGAAAAATACGGCAAAAACAGCTGATTTTATAGAAAAACATAGTATTACGCCACACATAATATGACGTTTATGTCACGCATAGTATCGAATCTGACGGCATCGCAAAAGAGAGGAAGGATATGCCCAACGCACTCAAAGATAAACTCAAAGAATCGTTTACCTCCATTCTTCCCATCGCGCTCATCGTGCTTGCGCTCAGCTTGGTTTTTACGCCGCTGGATGCGGGCACCTTCGTGCTCTTCCTCATCGGCGTGCTTTTTCTCATCTTCGGGATGGGGGCGTTTACGTTGGGCGCCGATCTTTCCATGCTCGTCATCGGCGAGAAGATCGGTTCGGTGGTGACGCACTCGCGCAAGGTCTGGCTGATCGCGCTCATATCCTTTCTCATCGGGATCCTCGTCACGGTCGCCGAGCCCGATCTGCAGATCCTCGCCGAGCAGGTGCCGGCGGTGGAAAATTATCTGCTCATCCTGACGGTCGCCGTCGGCGTCGGCATCTTTCTCATGATCGCCATGCTGCGCATCGTCTTCCGCATCCGGCTTTCCGTTTTGCTCATCATTTTTTATGCGGTGGCGTTTCTTTTAAGTTTCTTCGTCCCTTCCGATTTTTGGGCGGTCGCGTTCGATTCGGGCGGGGTGACGACGGGCCCGATGACGGTGCCGTTTATCATGGCGCTCGGCGTGGGGGTCGCTTCCATCCGCAGCGACAAGCGCGGCCGCGACGATTCCTTCGGCCTCGTGGCGCTCTCCAGCGTGGGGCCGATTATCGCCGTTCTGGTGCTCGCCGTCGCCTTTCACATCGAGGGCGGAGAATACGAGATGCCCGTCTATCCCGTCGTGGAGACGACGCGCGACGTTCTCTCCGCATACGGATGGGGGCTGCTCGATTACCTGCGCGAAGTCGCCGTGGCGCTTTTGCCCGTCATTGCGTTCTCCGCACTCTTCCAGCTGGTCACCAAGGCCTTCCATAAGCGGCAGATCGTGCGCATCCTCATCGGGTTTTTGTATACCTTTCTGGGGCTCACGCTCTTTCTGACGGGGGCAAACGTGGGATTTATGCCGGTGGGCATGCAGATCGGCGAAAAACTCGCTTCGCTTGCGGGCGGCTGGCTGCTCCTTCCCGTCGGCATGCTCGTCGGCTATTTCGTGGTGGCGGCAGAACCCGCCGTCCACGTACTGAACAAGCAGGTGGAGCGCATGTCGGCGGGCGCGATCTCCGCTTCGTCCATGAAGATCGGGCTGTGCGCGGGCGTCTGCATCTCCATCGGGCTCGCCATGCTCCGCATTTTGACGGGCATCAACGTCATGTGGATCCTCATTCCGGGATACGTCATCGCGCTTGCGCTCACCTTTTTTACGCCGCCCCTTTTCACGGGCATCGCCTTTGACTCGGGCGGGGTGGCGAGCGGGGCGATGGTCTCCTCGTTCGTACTGCCTCTCGCCATCGGCGCCTGCTATGCGCTGCGCGGGGCGGAGGCGATCATGACGCAGGCATTCGGCTGCGTGGCGTTCGTGGCGCTCACGCCGCTCATTTCCATCCAGATCCTCGGCATCGTCTATCGGCATAAGACGAGCCGCGTCAAGCGCAATTTCCTCTCGGTAGAGGACAGCATTCTCGAATACGAGGTACTCTGACATGGCAGAAAAAACGCTGCGGCGCCGCCGCGGTACGCGGGATGCGGCGGCTCGTCCGCTCAGCCGCGTCAAACTTCTCATCAGCATCCTGACGGCAGGGGACGATAAGCGCATTGCGGAGATCCTGCGCGAGCATACGACGGCGCTCAGCTTCACCTTTCCCGGAACGGGAACGGCGCGCAGTTCGGTACTCGACTATCTCGGCATCGGCTCGACGGATAAGGCGGTCGTGTGCTCGCTCATTCCCGAACGCGACGAGATGCGCATCCTGCACGAGATCCGTACCAAAATGTCCCTATATCTGGTGGGGAAGGGGATCTCCTTTACGCTGCCGCTCTCGGCAGTTTCCAGGATCGTTGCGGGCGGGGTCGCGGGGGCGGCGGAAAAAACGACGGAGGAAGAGGATATGACGGAAGAAACGAGGAAATATGACCTCATCGTCGCCGCGGTGGCGGCGGGGAACGTGGACGAGGCGATGGAAGCGGCGCGCTCGGCGGGCGCCGCGGGCGGCACCATCCTGCGCGCGCGCTCACTCGGAAACGAAAAGATCGAGCAGCTTGCGGGGATCACGCTGCAGAACGAGCAGGAATTGCTGCTCATCCTCACCCGCAGGGAAAGCAGGCTTTCCATCATGCAGGCACTGTCCGACCGCGTCGGCCTGAAGACCGCGGCGGGCGGCGTGCTCTTTTCTCTGCCCGTGGATCACGTCGCGGGGGTCGGCGCCGCGGGCGGCGAGACGGACACGCAGGAGGAATGAGCGGTGGCCAAGCGGATGATCCTCATCGGCGGCGGGGAGATGAAGTCGCGGGAGACGCTCCCGATCGACGAATACATCGCCGCAGAGGCAAAAAAGATCGCCGGGGAGCGGCGCGCGTGCGGGCTGTTTATCCCTACGGCGAGCCACGATTGCATGCCCTATTACAATACCTTCCACAAGGTGTATACGGGCGTCTTCGGCATCAAGACGGACGTGGCGCTCACGGTGGGGCGGCCGTTCGACGGGGAGAAGCTGCGCGCGAAGCTGGAAAAGGCGGACTTTATCTATATCGGCGGCGGCGATACCCTGTTTATGTTGGATTCCTGGCGGGAAAGCGGGCTTTTAACGCTGCTTTTGCAGGCGTACGCGGCGGGGAAGCTCGTCTGCGGCCTGTCTGCGGGCGCCATCTGCTGGTTTGAGGAGATGTATTCCGATTCCGTCATCGAGGGGGAATATCGGATGTATCCGGGCCTCGGCATCCTGAAAGGAAAAATTTCTCCGCATTATGACCAAAGAATGCTTGACTTTGACGAAATCGTATTGTATAATAAAATTCGCGCTTGGGGGCTGGAGAACAACGCAGCGCTGGAAATGGCAGACGGAGAACCCGTTAAAACCATCTCGGGCGGCGGAAAGGTGTACGTTCTCGACGGGACTTCGGGCGAGTGCGTCGTCAAGGCAGAGTTTTCCGCCTGACGGGCAGACAACGCGCCGGACAAGGCGCCGGATATGCGGACGTGGCGAAATTGGCAGACGCGCAGGTTTCAGGTTCCTGTGGGAGACCATGGGGGTTCAAGTCCCTTCGTCCGCACCAACTCTTAATAGCTTGAACTTCTTTGTCATAAAAAGAATGTTCGGGCTATTTTGTTTTATTGAGGAATT
>CALVLN010000012.1 GCA_944338165.1 uncultured Clostridia bacterium
GCCTTACGGCGCGCAGCAGCCCCAGAACGGGTTCGCCCCTCAGCAGCCTTACGGCGCGCAGCAGCCCCAGAACGGGTTCGCCCCTCAGCAGCCTTACGGCGCGCAGCAGCCCCAGAACGGGTATGCTCCCCAGCAGCCCTACGGCGCGCAGCAGCCGCAGGATACGCCTGCGGAGGACGAGGATCCCGCAAGCAGCGGCATCCCGACTTTCGTGCGCAAACTGCTCGGCAGAAAGAAGTAACAAAAAGCGCCTTCCCGCACGGGAAGGCGCTTTTCGATCATCCGGTATCGCGGCGGGAAACGCACGTTCCCGCCGCTTTGCTTGTTTGATCAGCTTGTAAACAGGACTTCTTCGGATAGTTCCGCTCCGTTATACATCGGTTTGATCTCCGTCAATTTTATTTTTCCGCCTTCGGCCGCAATTTTGTACCGGCGGAGAATGATATTGTCGTTGATTACCGTCAGAACGTGCGTCGTTCCCTTGATCGAGATCGAGTAGCGAAATACGGGGCTGTCGGTTTCAAAGGAAATTATCTTTTCATAGCCGGCATAACCGTTGGGATAGAAATCAATGCACGGAAAGTCCGCTGAGACCTGATTTTCGTCGCCGAGGTCAAGGATAACTTCTTCTCTGTCGTTTTTAAGATGCGCGATCAGTTTGCCGTCCACATTGTAGCAGGCAAGCGTTCCTTTGACGTTGGAAGCGATCCGTATGATCTTGCCTTCTTTGAGCATCCATTCTCCGCCTTGGAAATTTTCGGAATATTCCAATTGATTTCTCAGGATCTGATCGGAAGAGGATGTTTCTTCCGCCCAACGTCTATCTGCTTGCAGGCTTTCTACGGTAGAATATTTGTCGGTACGAAAGTCATAGTCGCTCTTCAAGGCGCGGAAGATGCGCTTGTCGGAGGAAAAGAAATAATCGTAGATCTTGTCATCGCGGGTAAAAAGATTGACGAGGTTCCAATTGTAAGCGTTAAGATCGATGATCCCGTCGTCGATCAGATAGATGTTATTGTATTTGTCCAATACATAATTTCCGTTCGGCGTGTCGGCGACTTTTTTCAGTCGGAATATGCCGTTCTGCAACTGCATGAGATACGTTTTCTGTTGCCGTGATACGATGCCGGGATTCGTGAAAAACAGTCCGTATCTGATGTCAAAATACATCTGATCTTCGGCTTCATACAATCCGGCGCTCGTACAGGCGTCTCTGACGGAGGACACCGTTCCGGATCTCAGATCGACTGCAAATACCGCGGAGGAAGAACTCAGCGTGAAATAGGAGTCTTCTTTGATCTCGTTGGAAGTTACGTCTTCGCGTGCAGTGATCTCGATAAAGAGAATGTCGTTCATGACGGCGATCTGCGTGATCGCTCCATATTCGTTTATCTCTTTTTGTGTGATCTCTCTTAGGGTTTCGCCGGAAAAGCTTTTGAACCGCACTTCTTCGGCATCAAAATTTTCATCGATGGCAAAAAGGGTGTTTGGTTGTGTTTCCGCAGCGGATCCCGCGATGCGCATGCGGGCTGCTGCGCCGTCACTGCCCTGACGCGCGGAATGAAGCGCGAAGCCAACGAACTTATCGTTTGCCATCTGCGTACCGTTCACCAGGAGGTGGATGCTTTCGTTGAAATCTTGCTGCGGCTTCGGCCTGAACGATAAGCCGGTTGCGATCGCGGCGGCGACGGCGAGCACGCAGACCAGACAAACTGCTATAACGGCTGCTCGTTTTTTCATTTTATTTCTCCTCTTCGTATCGTATTATAACATACACGGAATCGTTTTGCAATGCCTTATTTTCATTTGGCGGAGGGTTTCTCTGCAGAAAATCCTCCCGTACGATACGGGGGGATTTTCTGCGCAGTCGGCTGCGCTTTTTCATTGGTAAAAAGGAGAAGGATGAAAAAATGGTGCAAATGAGGAGGCCATCTTTTCTGTGGTTTTATTGTAACATACCGGTTTGCTTTCGTCAAGAGGCATTTGAAAAAAGCAAAAAAATTCCTGCCGTGAAGGCAGGAATTTTTTATCGTTTCCGGGGATCGCATCAATACATGCCCATGTCTCCCTGCGGCGCTGCGGGCGCTGCTGCGGGAGGGGTGGGGATGTCGGTGACGATGGATTCGGTCGTGAGCAGGGTGGATGCGACGGACGCCGCATTCTGCAGCACGGAGCGGGTGACCTTGGTGGGGTCGATGATGCCCGCTTCGACCATGTCGACGTAACGGTTGTTGAGCGCGTCGAAGCCGAAGTTGACCTGCTTTTTGCTGAGGATCTTGTCGACGATGACGGAGCCGTCCAGGCCTGCGTTGGCCGCGATCTGGCGAACGGGCTCTTCAATGGCCTTGAGGATGATCTTCGCGCCCGTCTTTTCGTCGCCGTCCAGCGTTGCGACCAGCTTCTTGAGGGAGGCCGTCGCGCCGAGCAGGGCGGAGCCGCCGCCGGGCACGTAACCTTCTTCGACTGCCGCGCGCGTCGCCGCGAGGGCGTCGTCGATGCGGAGTTTCTTTTCCTTCATCTCGACTTCGGTCGCCGCGCCGACGTTGATGACCGCCACGCCGCCCGCGAGTTTCGCGAGGCGCTCCTGCAGCTTTTCTCTGTCATAATCGGAAGTCGTCGTCTCGATCTGCGCCTTGATGGAAGCGACTCTCGCCTTGATGGCGTCCGAGCTGCCCGCGCCGTCGATGATGGTGGTGTTGTCCTTATCGACTTTGACCTGATTGGCTCTGCCGAGCATATCGAGGGTGACGTCCTTGAATTCGTAGCCGAGGTCGGAGGAAATGACCGTGCCGCCCGTGAGGATGGCGATATCTTCGAGCATCGCCTTTCTTCTGTCGCCGAAGCCGGGTGCCTTGACGGCAACGCAGTTGAACACGCCCTTGAGCTTGTTGACGATGAGCGCGGCGAGCGCGTCGCCTTCGACGTCCTCGGCGATGATGAGCAGGCGCGCGCCCTGCTGGGCGAGCGGCTCGACGATGGGCAGGATCTCCTGCAGATTGGAGATCTTCTTATCGGTGATGAGGACGTAAGGGCTGTCGAGCACGGCTTCCATCTTGTCGGTGTTGGTGACCATGTAAGCGGAAGCATAGCCTCTGTCGAACTGCATGCCCTCGACGGTGGTGAGCTCGGTCGTCATCGACTTGCCTTCTTCGACGGTGATGACGCCGTCCTTGCCGACGATCTCCATCGCGTCCGCGATGAGTTTGCCGACCGTCTCGTCGCCGGCGGAGATGGAAGCGACCTGCGAGATCGCCTTCTTGCCGTCCACCGATTTGGAGATGGAGCGCAGGTATTCGACGACCGTCTCCACGGCGCGGTCGATGCCTTTTCTCAGGATGATGGGGTTGGCGCCCGCGGCGAGGTTTTTCAGGCCCTCGCGGATGATCGCCTGTGCAAGCACGACGGCCGTCGTGGTGCCGTCGCCCGCGACGTCGTTCGTCTTGGTGGAAACTTCCTTGACGAGCTGCGCGCCCATGTTTTCAAAGGGATCGGAAAGTTCGATCTCTTTGGCGATGGTGACGCCGTCGTTGGTGATGAGGGGTGCGCCGAACTTCTTGTCGAGCACGACGTTTCTGCCCTTGGGGCCGAGCGTGATCTTGACCGTATCTGCGAGCACTTTGACGCCCGCTTCGAGAGCTTTTCTTGCTTCGTCGCCGTATTTGATCTGTTTCGCCATGATGATATCTCCTTAAATTATGCTTTACTCCACGATCGCCAGAATGTCGCTCTGCTTGATGATCGTGAATTCCTTTCCGTCTACTTTGAAATCGGTGCCGGCGTATTTGGAGCAAAGCACCTTATCGCCGGGCTTTACCTGCATGGTAATTTCCTTCCCGTCCACGACGCCGCCGGGGCCGACGGCAACAACGACGCACGTCTGCGGTTTTTCCTGCGCGGAAGAGGGGAGATAAAATCCGCTCTTCGTCTTTTCTTCGACGGTAACTGCTTCCACAACTACCTTGTCGAACAACGGCTTGATATTCATAAACAAAATTCCTCCTGTTTTTTTAACGATATGGCGGGCTGCAAATTTAGCACTTGAAGCCTTGCTTTGCTAACTCCCTTATATTATAAACATCTTGACGGAAAAGTCAAACGCTGCATGAAAAAAATCTTCCGCTTACGGTAATTTTTTCCGAAAAACCGCCGCCGCGGCGGCTTGCGGCCCGTACGCGATTGACAATGCACCGTGTTTTGTGATATATTGTATGCGTCAGGCCCCGCGGATACGATGGGCGGGGCGAAACGAGGTATCGTCATGGACAAGTGGGACAAACGGTTTATGCAGCTTACCGAGCAGGTCGCGACGTGGTCGAGCTGCCTGCGCCGCAAGGTGGGCGCCGTCATCGTGCGGGAAAAGCGGGTGATGACGACGGGCTATAACGGCGCGCCGGCGGGCATCGCATCCTGCGTGGAGCGCGGGGAATGCCTGCGCGAAAAGAACAACATCCCCAGCGGCACGCACGCCGAACTGTGCTTCGCGGCGCACGCCGAGCAGAACGCCATCATCCAGGCGGCGCGCTACGGCATCAACATCAGCGGCGCCACGCTCTATTGCACGCATCAGCCCTGCGTCATCTGCGCAAAGATGATCATCAACGCGGGGATCGCACGCGTCGTCTACAAAGAAGGGTATCCCGACGAGTTTTCGCTGCGCCTGTTCGGCGAGGCGGGGACGCGCGTGGAAAAATTTGAGGAGGAAGAGAAATGACACATCCCGTCGTCACGTTTGAAATGGAAAACGGCGGCACGTTCAAGGCGGAGCTTTATCCCGAAGCGGCGCCCAATACCGTCAATAACTTTTTGTCGCTCGTCGGCAAGGGCTTTTACGACGGGCTGATCTTTCACCGCGTCATCGCGGGGTTCATGATCCAGGGCGGCGACCCTAACGGTACGGGAACGGGCGGCCCCGGGTATTCCATCAAAGGCGAATTTGCCGCAAACGGCGTGAACAATCCGCTGCGACACACGCGCGGCGTGCTTTCCATGGCGCGCGCCATGCATCCCGATTCGGCGGGGTCGCAGTTCTTCGTCATGCACGCGGACGCCGATTATCTTGACGGACAATACGCGGCGTTCGGCAAAGTCATCGAGGGGATGGAGACGGTGGACGCCGTCGCCGCGGCAAAGACCGACTTCCGCGACCGGCCGCTTTCGCCGCAGAAGATGAAGCGGGTGACGGCGGAGACCTTCGGCGTTTCCTATCCGGAGCCCGAAAAGAAATAAAGGAGAAGGGCATGGATCACAGCAGATATGAAAACCCCCTGTGCACGCGCTATGCGAGCCGTGAAATGCAGGAAAACTTCGGCGATCTGAAGCGTTTTCGCCTTTGGAGAAAGCTTTGGATCGCGCTTGCCGAGTCGGAAATGGAGCTCGGGCTTCCCGTTACGCAGGCGCAGATCGACGAGATGAAGGCGCATGCCGACGACATCGATTTTGCGCGGGCGGAAGCGTATGAACGCAAATTCCGCCACGATGTGATGGCGCACGTGCACGCCTTCGGCGACGCCGCGCCGTCTGCCGCGCCCATCATCCACCTGGGCGCGACCAGCTGTTTTGTCGACTGCAATTCCGAACTCCTCATCATGAAGGACGGGCTGCACATCCTTCTGAAAAAGCTCGTCAACGTGATGGACAAACTGCGTGCCTTTGCCTTGAAGTATAAGGATCTGCCCACGCTGGGGTTTACCCACCTGCAGCCCGCGCAGCTCACCACGGTCGGCAAGCGCGCCTCGCTCTGGCTGCAGGATCTCATGCTCGATTATGAAAACCTGACGGACCTGCTTTCGCACTTCCGCCTGCGCGGCGTGAAGGGGACGACGGGCACGCAGGCGAGCTTTCTGGATCTTTTCGACGGCGACGAGGAAAAGGTCCGCCGGCTTGAAGCGCGCGTCGCGGAAAAGCTCGGCGGCGAGAAGGTGTATGCCGTCACCGGGCAGACGTATCCGCGTAAATTTGACTATAACGTGCTGTGCGTGCTCTCGCAGATGGCGCAGAGCGCCTACAAATTCTCCAACGACGTCCGCATCCTGCAGAACATGAAGGAGATCGAGGAGCCGTTTGAAAAGACGCAGATCGGGTCGAGCGCCATGGCGTACAAGCGCAATCCCATGCGCTGCGAGCGGATGGGTTCGCTCTGCCGTTACCTCATTTCGCTGCCGATGAACTCTGCGGTGACGGCGTCCACGCAGTGGTTCGAGCGCACGCTCGACGACTCGGCAAACCGCCGCATCGTCAACGCGCAGGCGTTTCTGACCGCCGACGCCGTGCTCAACCTCTATATGAACGTGGCGGAAAACCTCGTCGTCTATGAAAAGGTCATCGCAAAACACATTGCGGCGGAGCTTCCCTTCATGGCGACGGAAAACATCATGATGGAATGCGTCAAGGCGGGCGGAGACCGCCAGGCGCTGCACGAACGTATCCGCAAACTCTCCATGGAGGCTGGCGCCGCCGTCAAGCAGGAGGGGAAGGAGAACGACCTTCTCTCCCGCATTGCCGCCGACGATGCGTTTGCCGCGGTCAGAGACCGTTTGGGCGAGATCGTCGACGCGAAGAAGTTTATCGGGCGCGCGCCGCATCAGACGGAGGAGTTCATCGCCCGCGACATCGACCCCATCCTGAAGCGGCACGCCGCTCTCCTTGGCGAGACGGGCGAGGTCAACGTCTGAAAAATCAATAAATGTCTATAACGGGACAATCAGCTGCTTGCTTTTTCGGCGCGGATGGTCTATACTTGACGGAGAAAAAACGGGAGGAGTTGTATGACGGTTTTGGTGACGGGCGGCGCGGGCTTTATCGGTTCGCACACCTGCGTGGAACTTTTACAGGGCGGCTTTGAGGTGGTCGTTGCGGACAATCTCTGCAACGCGTCCGAGGAATCGCTCCGCCGCGTGGAGAAGATCACGGGCAAGAGGCTTACCTTTTATCCCATCGACGTGCGCGACCGCGCGGCGCTCGACGGGGTGTTTTCGGCGCATAAGATCGACTGGGTCATCCATTTTGCGGGGCTCAAAGCGGTGGGAGAAAGCGTCGAAAAACCGCTTGCCTACTATGATAACAACCTCATTTCTACGCTTGTATTGCTGGAAGTCATGCGCGCGCATCACGTCAAGCGCATCGTCTTTTCTTCCTCGGCAACGGTGTACGGCGAGCCGGAGCGGCTCCCGCTCGACGAGGGGTGCCGCCTTTCCACGACGAATCCGTACGGCACGACGAAGCTCATGCAGGAACGCATCCTGCAGGACGTATACGCTTCCGATCACGAGTGGAATGTGGCGCTTCTGCGCTATTTCAACCCCGTCGGCGCGCACGAGAGCGGGCTGATCGGCGAAGATCCGAAGGGGATCCCCAACAATCTCATGCCGTACGTCGCGCAGGTGGCGAGCGGGAAGCTCAAGCGCATCGGCGTGTTCGGCAACGATTATCCGACTCCGGACGGCACGGGCGTGCGCGATTACATCCACGTCGTCGACCTTGCCAGGGGGCACGTCGCTGCGATCCGCGCGCTCCGCGAGCCGGGCGTTCACATCTACAATCTCGGCACGGGGAAGGGCTACAGCGTGCTCGATATGATCCACGCCTTTGAAAAGGCGTGCGGGAAGACGCTCCCGTACGAGATCCTGCCCAGGCGCGCGGGGGACGTTCCCGCCTGCTACGCCTCCAGCGAAAAGGCGGAGCGCGAGCTGGGCTGGAAGGCGGAATACGATCTGGAAAAAATGTGCCGCGACCAGTGGAATTGGCAAAAAAACAACCCGAACGGCTACGAAAACTAAATTTGCAGAGTATTATGTGTGACATAAATAAAAAAACGCGGCGAGGCCCGCGTTTTTTTTGTCAGCTCACGGCAAAATTCCGGCGATCGCGTGATATGATGAAGATGCGGCGGGCATCCCGGAGCGCGCCGCGGTTCCCGGAAAAAACGGAGGAAGTTATGTCACAGACGATCCATATCACCGTTTCCGCCAAGCGGGCGGAGACGGAAGCGACGGAGGTGGTTTCCCACAACGGAAATTACCTCCTTACGTTTTCCTTTGACGGCGAATGGGCGGAGTATTACACCCGCTGCGCCGTCGTGCTGTGGGAGGGCGGCGGCGCCGAACATTTTTTTACGGGCACGCAGTGCGAGATGCCTGCGGTGCTCTGCGACGTTTCAGACAGCGTGCTCGTCGGCGTCTATGCGGAAAAGGAGGGCGTCCGCATCTCCTCGAGTTATGTGCGCCTCAGCTGCGTGCGCGGCGCGCACGGACGCCCGTCCGCCGCACCTTCCTGCAAAAGCTTCCACGAGGAGGTCATCGCCTTCCTGAACGCAAAGGACTGGTCGGTCTTTGAGGAAAAGGTATCCCCCGGGCGGTATTCGTCCGTTGCGGTCAATGCGCTCGGCCAGGTCACGGGAGGCGGCGACGTGCTGGAGATCGGGGAAGAAGGGCAGGCGTCGCCCTCCGCGTCCCTGGCGGAAGGCGGGCTGTTTCTGGGCAGGGAGACGGACGGCGTGCGCCTTTACCGGCGCACGGAGTCTGGTGCGGAGCCGCTCACCGTCAAGGGCGTCCGCCTTTCGGGGAAACTCACCGTGGCGGGCAAGACGTACGACGGCACGCAGGCGGTCAGCGTCACGGCGGAGGATTTTCACCTCGCCAACGTGTATACGCCCGCGGGAAGCGTCACGTTTTCCCAACTCGTCGGCCCGAACGCTTCCGTGCTCGGCAACGTGTACAACGTCACCGATTCCTTTACCACGGACGAGCGCTTCCTCGAGGGGAGCGGCATCACGGTGGCGGCGGGCTCCAACGTCGCCGTCGTGCGGCGGGACAACGAGTATTTTTTCGACGTCTTCGGTTCGCTTCTCAACGCCGATCTCTTCGTGCATAAGACGGCGCTTTCCGAAGTCGCCTTCAGCGGGGCGTATGCCGATCTTTCGGGGCGGCCGACCGTCGTCGAGTCTGTCGCGGGGCGGTACGGCGCCGTCACGCTGACCAAGGACGACGTGGGACTGGGCAACGTGCCAAATCTGCACCCGTATCCCGTGGGCTCCGTGTATATTTCCGTGCTTTCCGTCTCGCCCGCCTCGCTGTTCGGCGGCACGTGGGAGAAGATCGAGGGCAAATTCCTGCTTGCGGCGGGCAGCTCGTTCGGGCTCGGCACGGAGGGCGGCAGCAGCGTGCATACGCACGATTACGGCTTTTCGCTGCCCGAGTATCATGCCTCGCCGCTCTGCAATTCCCCGTATGCGGGCGCGCTGACGGGCGGCGTGACGGGCACGGACAACATCGCCTCGTTTACCTATGCAAACGGGCTGTTTCAGGGGGACGCCGACCGCAACTCCGGCCTGAGCAGCAGCGCCACGGTGGCATCCGTCTGGCTGCAGCAGTCGGTGACGTCGACGAGCGCGTCTTCGACGCTGCCGCCGTATCTTGCCGTCAGCGTGTGGAAGCGCACGGCATGAGGAGGACGACATGAAAAAACTGCGCGTATTTGATGAGAGCAAACAGAGAGAACTTTCCTCGTACAGCTTGGACGAGGGGCGCCTCGTGCCGGACAAAAAGTTCGTCGCGCGTCATGCGGCGGTCGCGGGCAGAGCGGCAAGCGGACATTACGAGACGGCTGCGGAATATCCCAACGGCGGGAAGGACGTCGTCTGGGTGGTGGATACGCCCGCCGAACCCGCCCGCGCGGCATACGACGAATACGAGGATATCTTCGTCTTCGTTCCCTTTACGGAGGCGGAACGCGCGGATGCGCTGCGGCAGAAACGCGTGCCGCTGCTCGACGCATTCGACAAATGGGAAAAGGCGGTGCTGCGCGGCAGGGAGCGGGACGATCCCGCCGTGACGGCGTGGTTTTCCGCGCTTTTGGACCTCGAAGCGGCGGCGTTTTCCTGCATTCCCGAACGGGTCCGCTATTATTTCCCCGCATAAAAAAGTCCCTGCCGAAAGGCAGGGGCAAATTTTTTTTCAGGATCCGCTGACGAGGGTAACGCCGTCCTCCTGCCACTCATAGGTGAATTCGTGGGCCGAGAAGGTCGTGATGTTTTTGAAGTCGGTGTCCTTGCTGTGGAGGACGAGGTAGACGGACTGCGTGCCTTCTCCCTGCGGCAGATAGTCGGAAAGGTCGTTGATGACGATCTCCGCCTCCGCGCCCGAGAATGAGCCGCCGCTCACCGTGCGGCCTTCAAGTTCCGCTTTCCGGAAGGAATAGACGGCCTTCAACTCAAAGTCGTTGGAAAAGGTCGGGTCGCTGTCGCAGAAGGAGAGCGTGTATTCGTCGGCAAGCACCGCGTCGCTCTCATGCCCGTAATTGATGCGGAAGATCGTCTCGTCTTCTTTCCAGGTGTCGCTGTATTTGAAGAGCACGGAGACGGCGTCGTTTTCTTTCATCCCGTCGCCGATGGAGATGGTGAGCTCGCCTCCGCCGCCGCAGCCGGCGAGGAGGGAGAGCGAGAGCGCCGCGCAGAGAGCGGCAGGAACGATCGTTTTGAAAAATTTCATATTGGTTTCCCCCGATTGGTTTCCTATATTATAATACGGGGCGGTGGCGTTGTCAAGACATGAAAAAAAATACGTGGATAAAGATTCACGCAATTTTCGCGCCGCGCATACAATGCAGTACTTCATTCATTTTCTCCTTTTTACATATCTTCCGCGCGGGGCTCCCCGCGCGGGGATATGATATTTGTACGCAAAGGAGAATGCTATGATCATCGACAATCAATCCAACGTCACGTACGACAGCGTCCTGCCGGACGGTACCACGCAGAACGGCGAACAGACGAGCAACCTCGTCAAGACGGAGCTGATGGCGGACGCCGTGCAGGCGGTCAAAAGCTCGAGCGCCGCTTCTCTCAGCGAGGGACAGACGGCGACGCAGACCATCACGATCACCAACAATTCTTCGGCGACGCTGCAAAACCCTACGCTTACGGATACGATGGGGGCGGGCGCTTCCTACGTTTCGGGGAGCGTGACGGTCAACGGCACGAGCCGTCCGAGCGATTCGCCCGCGGCGGGGATCGCGCTGCCCGATCTTCCCACGGGGCAGAGCGCCACCGTCACCTATACCATTCAGGCGGACGCCAACATCACGCAGCCGCAGGTCGTAAACAGCGCGCAGCTCGCCTATACGGTCACGGAACCTTCGGGCGGCACGCAGAATTTTACGCAAAACACCAACGACGTCACCATCAGTCTCATCTCTACCTCGCTCGGCGTCGTAAAGAGCGTGGATAAGGCGTATGCGGCGTCCGGCGATACGCTCACTTACACGATCACGGTCACCAATACGGGGACGGTCCCCGCAAACAGCGTGACCTTCCGCGATCCCATCCCCAACGGCACGCAGTTCGTCGCGGGGAGCGTGACGGTCAACGGCACGAGCCAGCCGAACGATTCGCCCGAGACGGGCTTTGCGCTGCCCGATCTCGCCGCCGGACAGAGCGCGACCGTCGTCTTCCGCGTCACGGTGAACTGAGATGGAGATCGTAAACGTTGCCCGCGTGACGGCGGGCGGAAGGGAATATCCGAGCAACGCCGCCGTGACGCAGATCCTCGCATGCAGGCGGTTCGATTACGTCCGGAGATACGTGCTCGTCCTCTGTCCCTGCGCTATTTATCTGTATTCCTGTGCGGCGTTTCTACCGAGATGACGGCGCGGCAGCCCCCTGCGGGCTGCTTTTTTTGTGCGTGCAAGCGGGAGAAACGGGGGAAGACGACTTCGTGCGATTGACAACGCCGCCCCGATGGGGTACAATAGAAAAAAAGTCTCGTATCGGAAGGAGGAAGGGGCGATGCAAATGACGCAGGAGGCGGCGGGTGCGCTCGTCGCGCGGCAGAAGGCATATCTAAGCGGGGGGAATTTTTCCTCCTACGCGGCGCGCCGCGCTGCGCTTGAGGCGCTGCGCGAGGAGATCGTCTCCCGCCGCAGCCGCATCGAAGGGGCGCTGCAGGCGGATCTCGGAAAATCCCCGCAGGAAAGCTACGTTACGGAGATCGGATTCGTGCTCGCGGAGATCCGTTACGCGCTCCGCCATCTCAAGGGCTGGATGAAGCCGGAACGCAAACGCATGCCGCTCTCGCTGTTTTTTTCACGCGGGAAGGTGCGCCGCGAGCCGTACGGGAGCGTACTCATCGTCGGGGCGTTCAATTATCCCTTCCAACTGCTGCTGGCGCCCCTCGTATCTGCGCTCGCCGCGGGCAACGCCGCCGTGCTGAGCCCCTCGGAGTATGCGCCGCATACGGCGGCGGCCGTGCGGGAACTGCTGCTTGCGGTGTTTCCGGAGGAGCTCGTTTTCTGTGCGGGCGGCGGCGCGGAAGAAAACGCCGTGCTCTTTTCCTGTGCGTTCGATAAGATCTTCTTTACGGGGAGCGGGCGGGTGGGACGTACGGTCTTGCGGGCGGCGGCGGAAGGGTTGGTGCCCGTGACGCTGGAGCTTGGCGGCAAGAGCCCCGTCATCGTAGGGGAGAGCGCCGACCTTTCCGCGGCGTGCGAGCGCATCGCCTGGGGGAAATTCCTCAATGCGGGGCAGATGTGCGTGGCGCCCGATTACGCCTTTGTGCACCGTTCGCGCATGGGCGAGTTCCTGTTCGGGATGAAGGAGGCGGTCACCCGCTTTTACGGCAAGGACGCGCGGGAAAGCGCCGATTACGGCAGGATCGTCAGCGTGCAGCACGCGGCGCGGCTTGCGGCGCTTCTGGCGCGCGACAACGCATACGCCGTCCTCGGCGGGGGTGCCGATCCCGAGGCGCGTTACGTTGCGCCGACGCTTCTATGCCCGCCGTCGCCCGAGCAATGCGCCTGCATGGAGGAGGAGATCTTCGGCCCCGTTTTGCCCGTATTCGTTTTTGACGATCCGGAGGAGCCGATCGCTTATATCAACGCGCACGATGCGCCGCTTGCGCTGTATCTCTTTACGCAGGACAAGCGCGAGGCGGAATCCGTGCTTTCCCGCACGCGTTCGGGCGGCGCCTGCATCAACGATACGATCAGCCATCTCGCCGCCCCGACGCTGCCGTTCGGCGGCGTGGGTGCGTCGGGCATGGGAAGCTATCACGGGAAGTACGGTTTTTTGTGTTTTTCGCACGAGCGCGCCGTCCTCACCCGATCTGCCAAAGTGCGGCTGCCGTTTGCCTATCCGCCGTATTCCCGGAAAAAAATGTCCGTCATCGAAAAATTTCTTCGATAATCGGGTATCAAATAGGATAGAGAGCCGCTATACGCGGTTCAACGTTGCCTTGATCACGTCAACATCCGATTTTATCGAACAGATTTTAGTAACAAAACGGGTGCTTTTGGGTGTTGCATAGTGTTTTTCAATGACACCAAACACTATATCTTGTATAAAAGCAGCCGCCTATACCACAATATCTTGTGATATAGGCGGCTTGGCAGGGGAGCGCGGTTCGTAAGGAGCGGCGAAAGCCGCGACGGAATAGCGATCGCTGCGCGAAGCGCCGATCGCGTCACACGCACGCGAACGAGCGCGTCTGCGTGTGAGAAAAAAAATCCCCGCACAGCAA
>CALVLN010000013.1 GCA_944338165.1 uncultured Clostridia bacterium
AGGTGTGGACTTGGAAGCCTGTCCTCCGGTGTTGGAGTAAACCTCGGTATCGAAAACGAAGATGTTGATATCCTCGTTCTGAGCGATAACGTGGTCAAGTCCGCCGAAGCCGATATCGTATGCCCATCCGTCTCCGCCGAAGATCCACATCGACTTCTTTCTTAAGAAGTCCTTGTCCTTAAGAACTGCCATTGCCTCGGGGGTTCCGATCTTGGGAAGAACCTCAACGAGCTTGTCGGTAGCTATGCTGTTGAGCTTGCCGTCGTCAACGGTGGAAAGATACTCGTCGATAACAGCCTTGCACTCAGCGCAGTCAAGAGTCTTTTCGATCTCAAGAAGCTTGGCTATATTTCTCTGACGGATGGTGTTCTGAGCAAGGAACATGCCGTAGCCGTACTCGGCGTTGTCCTCGAACAGGGAGTTAGCCCAAGCCGGTCCCTTGCCAGCCTTATTGGTGGTGTAGGGAGTAGAAGGCGCGGAGCCGCCCCAGATGGAGGAGCATCCTGTAGCGTTGGCTATATACATTCTGTCGCCGAAGAGCTGAGTTATGAGCTTAGCGTAAGGAGTCTCGCCGCAGCCTGCGCATGCGCCGGAGAATTCGAGAAGCGGCTGCTTGAACTGCGAGCCCTTGACGGTGGTCTCCTTGAACTTCTCGTGAACTTCCGGCTTGTCTGCAAGGGTAAGTGCGTAGTTGAACACTTCCTGCTCTGCAAGCTGCTCCTCAAGAGGTCTCATGTTAAGAGCCTTCTCGCCCTTCTTGCCGGGACATACGTTTACGCAGGAGCCGCAGCCCGTGCAGTCCAGAGCGGACATTGTCATTACGAAGTAGTAGCCGGGCATTCCGGTAGCGGGCTTAGCCTTCTTCTTTGCAAGCTCGGGAGCAGCGTCCAGCTCAGCCTGGGTCATGATTACGGGACGAATTACCGCGTGCGGGCAGACGTAAGAGCAGAAGTTGCACTGGATGCAGTTGTCGGGGTTCCATGCGGGAACATCGATCGCGATGCCTCTCTTCTCGAAGGCGGCAGAGCCCTGCGGGAAGGTTCCGTCAGCGTTCTTTACGAAGGTGGAGACGGGAAGCTTGTCGCCCTGCTGAGCGTTGCAGGGGATAAGGATGCTGTTTACATAATCGACAAGGGTCTTGTTGTCGCCTGTAGCGGCGGGCATGCCCATTGCGGTGTCGGCGCAGCTCTTCCAGGACTCGGGAACGTTGACCTCGACTATTCCCTCGCAGCCTGCATCGATAGCGTCGTGGTTCATCTTTACGATGGCGTCGCCCTTCTTGGAGTAGGAGGCTGTGGCGGCGTCCTTCATATACTTGATAGCTTCATCTATCGGGATGATGTTGGCAAGCTTGAAGAATGCGGACTGCAAAACGGTATTGATCCTTGAGCCCAGACCAATCTTCTTGCCTATCTCGATACCGTTGATGATATAGAACTTGATGTTGTTGTCGGCAATATATCTCTTTACCTGTCCGGGGAGCTTTTCATCGAGCTCTTCGGGCGTCCACTGGCAGTTGAGAAGGAATGTTCCGCCCGGCTTTACGTCCTGAACCATATCGTACTTGTCGATATAGGACTCGTTGTGGCAGGCTACGAAGTCCGCCTGGTTGATAAGGTAGGTGGACTTGATGGGAGTGTCGCCGAATCTCAGGTGAGAGATGGTGACGCCGCCCGACTTCTTGGAGTCATAAGCGAAATACGCTTGTGCGTACTTGTCGGTGTGGTCGCCTATGATCTTGATGGAGTTCTTGTTAGCACCTACGGTACCGTCTGAGCCGAGACCCCAGAACTTGCAGGAGATCGTTCCGGCAGGAGCGGAGTCGAGCTTTCCGCAGGTAGGAAGCGAAAGGTTGGTGACATCATCGTTGATGCCGATGGTGAATCTGGGCTTGTAGTTTATGCCGCAGCAAGCGCAGTTGTCGTAAACCGCCTTGATCTGGTCGGGAGTGGTGTCCTTGGAGCCCAGACCGTATCTGCCGCTGGAAACGGGAACGTCCTTGAACTGGGAGTTCTTGAGAGCCGCAACTACGTCGAGGTACAAAGGCTCGCCGAGTGAACCGGGCTCCTTTGTTCTGTCAAGAACGCTTATCATCTTGACGGTCGCGGGGATAGCCTCAACAAGCTTGTCCGCACGGAAGGGTCTGTAGAGTCTTACCTTTACAAGTCCGAGCTTCTCGCCCTTTGCGTTGAGATAATCTATGGTTTCCTCGATGGTGTCGCATACCGAGCCCATCGCGATGATGATCTTTTCCGCGTCGGGAGCGCCGTAGTAGTTGAACAGCTTGTAGTTGGTGCCTATCTTCTTATTGACCTTGTCCATGTACTCCTCTACAATGCCGGGTACGGCGTCGTAGTAGGTGTTGCATGCCTCACGGGCCTGGAAGAAGATGTCGGGGTTCTGAGCCGAGCCGCGCAGAACGGGGTGCTCAGGGTTGATTGCACGGTCTCTGAACGCCTGCAAAGCGTCCCAGTCTACCATCTCGGCTACGTCAGCCTTGTCCCAGGTCTCGATCTTCTGGATCTCGTGAGAGGTTCTGAAGCCGTCGAAGAAGTGGATAAAGGGAACTCTTGCCTTGATGGTGGAAAGGTGAGCGATTGTTCCTAAGTCCATAACCTCCTGAGGGTTGGTGGAGCAGAGCATCGCAAAGCCGGTCTGACGGCACGCGTAAACATCGGAGTGGTCTCCGAAGATGTTCAGCGCGTGGCTGGCTACGCATCTTGCGGAAACATGGATGACGCAGGGCAGAAGCTCGCCCGCGATCTTATACATGTTCGGGATCATCAAAAGAAGTCCCTGAGAAGCGGTGTAGGTGGTGGTAAGCGCGCCTGCCGACAGAGAGCCGTGTACAGTTCCGGCAGCTCCTGCCTCAGACTGCATCTCGGCGACTCTTACGGGAGTGTTGAAAAGATTTGTCTGTCCCTTGGCGCTCCACGCGTCGGTTACCTCAGCCATTACTGAGGAGGGAGTAATAGGATAGATAGCAGCGACTTCGGTAAACGGATATGCCGCCCACGCAGCCGCGTTGTTACCATCCATGGTTTTCATTTTTCTTGCCATAGATATCCTCCTTGTTGTAGGGAATTGTGAAATGGTTATGGAAAATTGCATAACTTTACAACTTGGATTCTATCACAAATGCCGGCGTTT
>CALVLN010000014.1 GCA_944338165.1 uncultured Clostridia bacterium
GACGATATCAAGGTACGCAAGCTGCTCGTGAACACGTTCATCCGTGAAATTATCTGGTACGGCGACCACATGGTCATTACATACAACTTCCAAGAGGACGTCGTGCCGGAAAAACTTACAAAGTCGCACGTCGAACAAGTAGAGAAAGAGATAGAAGAGGCTGAAATCGCCTCTTCTTCTTTTCCCGTTAGTTCGTACATATGCGGATGCTCTTCACCACGTTAAACCTAAATCGAACCACTCATTGTGAGTGTGTACGGTTTGGGTTTTTTGTTTAATTTTTTGATGCGCAAAAAAGAGGCGAGGCGTATGCTTACATTATCGAAAAAGAAGATTGCAGTATGTGTTAGTATCCTACTAATATTTGTATCCGTCATTCTAAATATATCTTTGCTATCCACAAAGGTTTTTAAAGGAAAATACGTTGGACACAATGAAAACGAATCATCTTATACTATTTATTTTTACGATAACACCTATACATTAAATAATAAGTCTGGCTTCTTCCTTTACCAATCGATCTCCGATTATGAACAAAATCCGACAAATAAACATTTAGAAAAGGATTGCATAGTTTTGCTAGATTCCACCGGTTGGGAATCCAATACCTATTATCTTTATAAAGAAAGTGTATTTCATCTTTCCTATGCAGGCTTTGGAAATTCCTCCATAAAAAATATGAACTTCTATTGTTTTGAGGCAATTTTCTTACAAATTCTATATTCTGCCTTGATTTTGGTTTCTATCATTACCCTTATATTGATATATAAAGGAAAATTATTTAAAGGTCAACCCACTTCAGATATAGATGATGAAAAAAATACTTCAAAAAATCTCTAATATAATGAATAGAACTTTTCATTAATGTCTTATATTTCCCACTATTACGCAGCAGTGGGTTCGGGTAGTTTTTTTATTGCCGCCGAAGCAAGATGATACCGATCCATTCGCATGAGGCGCTTGCGCTTCATAAAAAAGGGGCCCGCCATGCGGCGGGCCCCTTTTTTATTCCGGTTAAGCTTTACTCCTCGTCGATCGCGATGTGCTTTTTCTTACGGATGTACCGTTTGACAAGCTTGATGGCCTCGACGATGAGAAGCGGCGTGACCGACAAGGCGATCGTAATGAGGTATTCCCTCCAGGTAAGGAAGCTGAGACTGAAGAACGCCTGGATGGGCGGCACGAACAGCACGAGCACGAGCACGACGGCGGATGCCATCATGGCGCCGAACAGGTACAGATTATGTCCGTTCCCGCGTGAGAATACCGACTCCGTATTGGAGCGCTGGTTAAGCGCATGGATGAGCTGCGAAAGCGCAAGCACGGTAAACGCCATGGTCATGCCGACCCCGTGATTGTCCAAAAGCCCGATAAAATACGCAGCCAGCGTCGCAGCGCCGATGATGAGGCCGTGCGTGCAGACGCGCATGACGAGCCCGCGTTCGAAGAGCGTGCCCGACTTCACGGGCGGATGCCTCATGATATTCTTGCTGGCGGGGTCTACGCCGAGCGCAAGCGCAGGGAGCGTATCCGTAGCAAGATTGATGAGCAGCACGTGCACCGCGAGGATGGGCGCTTCCCAGTTGAAGAGCGTAGCGAGAAAGAGGACCAGGATCTCCGCGATGTTGCCCGCAAGGAGGAACTGAATGACCTTCTGGATGTTGCGATACACCCTTCTCCCCTCGCGCACGGCGTACTCGATGGTGGTGAAATTGTTGTCCATGAGGATCATGTCCGCCGCGCCCTTGGCAACGTCGGTACCTGCCCCCATCGCGACGCCGATATCCGCCGCCTTGAGCGCGGGAGAATCGTTTACGCCGTCGCCCGTCATGGATACCACCTCGCCCGTGCGCTGAAGCGACTGCACGATGCGGAGTTTATCCGAAGGCGAAACGCGCGCGAACACCGTAGCGGTACGCACCGCCGCGTCCAGCTGCTCATCCGTCATCTCGTCAAGTTCGGGCCCTGAAATGACCGTGTTTCCCTTGCGGTAGATCTTCAGCTGCCGCGCGATGGCAACGGCGGTCGTCTTATGGTCGCCCGTGATCATGATGACGCGGATGCCCGCCGTATGGCAGGTCTCCACCGCCTGGATGACCTCCGTGCGGGGCGGGTCGATCATGCCCGTAAGCCCGACGAAGGTGAGATCGTTTTCCACATCCGCATCCTCTTCCGGCATATCGGGCAGGATCTTCGTGGCATAACCGAGCACGCGGAGCGCCTGTTCGGACATCTTCGTGCTCAGCGCAAGGATCTCCGCGCGGTCTTTCTCCGTCATGGGACGCACGCCGTCGTCGTCCAGAAAGCGCGTGCACAGAGGCAGAAGCTCGTCGACGGCGCCTTTGGTATAAACGTGGTATGCCCCGTCGACGCGGTTAACGGTAGACATGCGCTTGCGGTCGGAATCGAACGGCTGTTCAAACACGCGCGGGCAGGCGTCCTCCGCCGCCTCGTTGTCGATGCCGAATTTCTCCGCAAAATAGAGGAGCGCCCCTTCCGTGGGATCGCCGAGCGTCTCCCCGGGCCGGTCGGGATCCTTGGCGGCATTGTTGCAGAGCACGGACGCATAGAGAAGCTCGCGATACCGCTCCGCCTTGCCCTGCGCCGAAGCCGACACCTGCGTCAGTTCGCCGCGCTCGAAATCGCCGTCTACGGCAAAGTGCGTAACCGTCATGCGGTTTTGCGTGAGCGTTCCCGTCTTATCGCAGCAGATAACGGTCGCGCTGCCGAGCGTTTCCACTGCGGGAAGCGACCGCACGAGCGCCTGCTGTTTCGCCATGCGCTGCACGCTGAGCGCCATGACGACGGTCGCCGTTGCGGGCAGCCCCTCGGGAATGATGGAGATGGCGAGCGAGACTGCCGTCATGAGGATGGGCAGCCAGTTCCTGCCGTAAGCAAGCCCGATGCCGAAAATAAGCACGCCGACGATGAGGCCGACAACGCTTAAGATCTTGCCGACGCTGTTGAGTTTCTTCTTTAAGGGAGTGTCCAGCTCGTTCTGGTTTTCCAGCATGCCTGCGATGCTCCCCACCTGCGTGTGCATCCCCGTTTCCACGACGACGCCCACGCCCGTACCGTACATGACGACGGACGAGGAATATGCCATGTTGATGCGGTCGCCGAGCGGCGCATCCTCGCCGAGGATCGCTCCTGCGTCCTTTTCCACTGGAACGCTCTCGCCCGTGAGCGAAGCTTCCTGGATCTTCAAATTGGATTCGTGGATCAGGCGCATATCCGCAGGCACGATGCACCCGTCTTCAAGGTACACGATGTCGCCCGGGACGAGCTCCTCTGCGGGAATGACGCTTTCTTCGCCTTCACGCAAAACGCGCGCCGTCGGCGCGCTCAGTTCCATCAGCGAACGGAGCGCGTTTGCCGCCTTCTTCTCCTGTACGATGCCGATCACGGCATTGAGTACCACGATCACGAGGATGACGACCGCTTCCGCCCATTCCGAGAAGATCATGGAAACGATGGCTGCGGCAATGAGGACCAGCACCATAACGTCGCTGATCTGCTCCCACAGCATCTTCCAGATGCTCTTTTGTTTCTTCTCTTTGAGTACGTTCCTGCCATGTTCCGAGAGCCGTTTCGCCGCCTCGGCATCGCTTAGCCCGTCTTCCGTCGCATTGAGTTTGCCCAACGCGTCCGCAGACGATCCCGCGTGCCAAGGCACGCGACTGTTCCCGTCTTGTCCGTCCATAAAAACTCCTTATCTTTTATTTGTATACATTTTATAGTATACGCATTGATTATACCACATTTTGCAGAAAAAAGAAAGACTTTTTTCACAAAAATTACAAAGTTTCTCGTAAACGAACGCCGCCCCTCTTCGGGGCGGCCGTTTTACCAGATAAATTCTGCCTTTGCCTGTTCGCCGTTGTCGATGAGCAGATCCTGCGCCGTCATGGAACGATTGACGGCCGTGAGGAAATACGCCCATTCGGCGATCTCCTCCGCCGACGCCCATTTGGGGAGCAGCGTCTGCGCCATGATCCGATCCCAAAGGGTTTTGTCGCGCATGACGCGGTCATTGAGCGGCGTGGTGACCCCGCCGGGAGAAAGGCTGTTCGCCGTCGCCCCGAAGCGGGCAATGCGAAGGGCGACGTTTTTCATATATGCGACCATGCCCCCCTTGCTCGCCGCATATTCCGGAAATTCCGCCCCGTTGCGGGCGCTCGCCGACGCGATGAACAATACGCTTTTGACGGCGTCCTGAAACGCGTACGCTTCCGTCACGCGGATGGTCCCTTTGAGATTGACGTCAATATCATGCCCAGAATCCTGCACGCCCGCGTTGTTGATGAGGATCTCCGTGCCGGGAAGCGCCGGAAGTGCATCCGTCAGAATGTCAGCGCGGACATGGGTGTACCCTTTGCAGGCAAACGGCGCCTCGTCGCGGTCGATCCCGACCACCGTATGCCCGCAGGAAAGAAACTTCTCCGCGATCGCCCTGCCGATGCCGCGGCTGGTCCCCGTGATCACGATTTTCATGTTTGCCCCTCCTTTTTTTCCGCTTCCGCGGCGAGATATTCCGCCCCGACGCCGCGCGCCTGCCAGCGCCTGCAGGCGAGATAGCCGAGCGGAGAAAAAAGAACTTCGCAAATGAGTTCGACGAGCATGCCCGTAAGCGCGCACGTCACGCACTGCAGCATCGTCCAGCCGAAAAAGACGTGGCTGACCATGAGCGCAAAGATGATGTTGTCGCAAAACTGCCCGAGCGCCGTCGAACCGTAGGAACGGAGCATGTATGCAAGCCAGCCGTCCGGGCGCCTGCGAACAAGACGGCCGATCCCCCAATTGCTGAAATTGTTGACGATCGAGGAGACGAGAAAGGCGACCGTACTGCCGAGAACGACGTACCATGTCCCGCCGAACGTGCGGTCAAGCGCCCCGTTGATCGCCGCTTCGCTGCCCGGCACGAACGACTCCCCCCAAACCCCGGGGATCAGACTGCCCAAAAAGAAAAGGAGACAAAAAAACAGATTGCAGGCGACGGCGAGCACGGACAGCTGCGTCGCCGCCTTGGGCCCGAAATGCTTGGTGATCATGTCCATGACGAGAAAGGCAAACCAGGACACGACGATGCCGCAATCGAGCGCAAGCCAGCCGACGGGGAGCGAAATGCTCTTGTTGGCAAGCAGATTCATGCAGAACACCGACATGACGAAGCACACGACGAGCGGGCAGGGAACGCTTTTCAGGAGCAGAGAGAAACGGCGCAGCGCTTCCCTGCATTTTTCCTTGAACATACTTTTTCCTTCGGGACGGCCGCACATGAAAAAAGAGCGCATGCTGCGCCCATCCCCTTCCATAGTTTTGTTTTCAGACAGGATGGTCACGAACTGTCTATGCTGAAATTATGTTTAGTATACCATCACTTTTTCCGTTTGTCAATCAAAAGCGGCCCCGTGACGTACTTCCCGGAGCCGCGATCGGAGGATGGCCGCGCCATCCGCTCATTCCATGATACCTACATTCATCAATTTGCCGAAGACGGCGCGTTCAATGGGTTCGTCGGTGGTGACCGTCACG
>CALVLN010000015.1 GCA_944338165.1 uncultured Clostridia bacterium
TCACGTCCCGACGGATCTGACGGAAGATCTCTTCGCACTGCTTGCTGAATTCCATAATGTTCTGCTCTGTTACCATTGTTTTACTCCATAATTAAAATATCTGAAAACCGCGCAAAGGAGCGATACGGTCCCGATGTAACCATCCCATCGGGCTCGATCCGGATCGCTCCCGCATACGCTATTCAATTACAAACCCGTCAGACGATGACGCCGTAGTATTTTTCAATGATCTCGCGGAGATAGTCCGGTACCTCACCGCCCGCTTCGATGATCGCCATAGCCTGTTCGTAATACTCCTGCAGGCGATCGCGGTAATACTGCTCGCCGTCGATGATCTGGTTGGATTCGTCATACCTGCCGCCGCTTTCATCGGAGCCGGGCTGATCCTCTTCCTGCTGCTGATCGTCCTGCTCCTGATCGTCCCCTTCCTGGGGATCCTGGCTTTCCTGCGGCTGGTCCTGCGGCTTGTCGGGGTCGCTTTCATCCCCGCCGCCCTCGGAAGGATCGCCCGAGCCCTCGCCCAGCTGCCCGAACACGGCGTAGTAGGTGATGACGACTTCCCCGTATTCGTTGACGGAGACCGGCTCCGGGAGGTCGTCAAGGCCGTTCCCGAAAAATTCGTCCTCATCGACCCCCGCGGCGGGCGTATCCCACCCGGGCGCCGTGCCGTCCCAATCCGGGTCCGTGGGATCGAAAACGTCCTCGTATCCGCCGGACGAAGGATCTTTCTCGTCGGAAGGCTCCTCCTGCGAGGCCTGTTCTTCTTCCCACTCCTTCAAAAGTTCTTCGATGCGGTCGCCGTACGTTTCGTAGAGCACGTCGACGTCGAGGATATCGCTGCGGCTCGCCTCTTCCAGGCCGTCCGACCACATCGCGAACCCGTACTCTTCGTCGGCGATGGCTTCCACGGTCTCCGTCTCCTCGCCGTCAAGCAGGAGCTGATCTTCGTTCCCTTCGATGAGCCCCCCCATATCGAAGACGAGGCAATTGTTCCCGTCGACCGTCACCACGCGGTAAGAGATCTGATAATAGACGTCCTTCGGCTTGGGCGGATTGATGATGGAGTGAATGGGATTGTCGATGATATCCCCTGCGGCGAGCACGGACACGACGGTCATGCCCGCGCCGCAAGCGAACATGACGAACGCAAGGACAAGCCCCAGAACGGAAACGGACAGCTTGACCTGACGGGGCTGGACGGCGGCAAGGCTGGCAAGCGCATCCTCGCGCTGCCGCATCGCCATAAAGGACTCGTCGCCCATGAGCTCCGTCATGGTGATCAGGCGTTCCTCAAGGCCGAGGGCGTCCACGCGCGCCGCAATGGCTTTGGTGGTCGGGCGGTATTTTTTCAAGTACAGCAGCGGGAACAGGCCCAAAAGCAGCGCCCCCGCCAGCCCGACGGAAAGCCAGAGCATCCAGTCGGCGTCGACGCACCATGCCACAAAGAGCAGAACGCAATAAAGAGCGAGCGCATACACGAACGCCCACAGCGCGGAACGCAGCAAGCCTTCCTTTGCCAGGCGGTCGTAATATTTTTTGAATGTGCTCTTTTCGTTCATGTACTGCCTCCTTTGATAGCCCGCTCAGCCGCGATGCGGAAAAGCGGTAAGCAATCGATTTTTCCTGAAACGGCACAACCGCGAAGCCGCATTTCCGCGGCTTCGGGCTGCTTGTTCCTTGTTATGTCCCGTAAGGCGATTTTTGCAGGTTACTCTGCATCCGCTGCGGGAGTTTGTTCGTTCGGGTCGGGTTCTTCCGTGCCCGTGCCCGGCTGCTCGGGGTCAGGTTCTTCCGTGCCCGTGCCCGGCTGCTCGGGGTCAGGCTCTTCCGTGCCCGTGCCCGGCTGCTCGGGGTCAGGCTCTTCCGTGCCCGTACCCGGCTGTTCAGGGTCGGGCTCTTCCGGTTCTTCGGGCTCTACGTACACCCAGACCTCCGCTTCGCCTTCAGCATTGAAGTGCCAGTACCCTGCACCCGTGATGCCCATCAGAGAAGGCTTTTCGTAAACGGTATTGCCGTCTTCGTCCGTCGTGGTGGCGGGCGCCGTCTCCGAATAGATGTAGATGATGCTCGTATCCAGGATGGGATCGTTGTCCGTGGCGATGCCCGGGACAAGCTCCGCCAAATCGATGAGACTTCCTTTATAATAGATGCTCTCGATGGCGGTAACGCCCTTGAAGGCGGACGCGCCGACGCTCTTCAGCGAATTGCCGAGGAAGACGATGGACGTGATCTTGGGCACGTAGTTGTTCGACGTCGCCGAATACGGGTGGAACAGCCATGCAGGGACGCTTTCGACCGCTTCGCCGACGTAGAGGGTGATGCCGTCGCTGTTCTTGCCGCCGTTGTAGAAGACGTTGTTGGACGCCGCGAGGTCGCCGAGCGCCTTCGCATTGTAATGGATCTCTTCGAGCGCGGTCGCGCCGTAGAACGCATACTTTCCGATCGTCTTCAGCGTGGAAGGAAGCGTGATGCTGGTGAGGCGGGTCGCACTGCGGAACGCATTTTCACCGATCTCTTCCAGTCCGTCGGCGATCTCGAGCGTGACGAGCGACGAGCAGTTGCCGAAGGCGTATGTACCGATCGTCTTTAAGGTAGACGGAAGTTCAAGCGCCGTCAGCTTTGCGTAATAGAACGCGTACGTTCCGATCTCCGTGACGCCTTCGGGAATGTTGACGCTTGCAAGCTTATTGGAGCTGCTGCTCATACGGAAGGCGTGCGCGCCGATGTAGGTAAGCCCCTTGGGCAGGACGACCTTTTCCAACACCTTGTCGCCGTAGAAGATCCCGTTGGAAGAAGACGTTGCGTCCTCCAGCACCAGCTTGCGGGAAGCATCCGTCGATTCCAGGAAGGTGACGGTTTTCAGCGCCGTCATCTGCGCGAAGGCGCCCTGGCCGACGCTGACGATGGTAGCGGGGATGGTCATCTCCGTGATCTTGGTGTTCCCGTAGAAGGCGAACGCGCCGATCTCGGTGACGGCTGTATCGAACATCTTCGCGGTGATCGCCGTATCCGAACCGAGATACGCGGCGAGGATCCGATCTGCCGTGCGCTGCCCGCCCACATAGGCGTCGATGTAGACGAAGCCGTCGTCCACATACAGCGCGTATCCGTCGGTCGGGATCGCCGTCTGCAGCGTGCTGGAAAGCGCGGTGCAGCCCGTGAGCGAGCCGGGGCCGAAGGTAACGGGAGCGTTCAGATGGAGGTAGAGAAGCGACGTGCAGTTTTCAAACGTGTTCTTGGCGATCTGCGTGATCCCCGCGGGAAGCGTGACTTCCTTGAGGGCGGTGCAGCCCGAGAAGACGCTGACGTCCGTCGTCAGACTGAGCGTACTGCTGCTTGTGCTGCCGAGCATCGTAAGGCTTGCGGGCAGCTTGACGGAGACGAGCGAGGTGCAGTTTTCAAAGGCAAACTTGCCGATCTTCTGCACGCTGTCGTTGATGGTGACGATATCCAGCGCCTTGCAGCCGCGGAAGGTGTAGTCGCCGATGTTGACGGACGACTCCCACTTGACGGTATCCAGCGACGTGCAGCCGTCGAAGAGATAGGTGCCCGCGCTTTCCACGCTGACGGGAAGGGTGATCTCCTTGAGCTTGGTGCAGTTCTGGAAGACATATCCCGCGACCGTCTCTATATTGGCAGGAAGCACGATCGTCGTGAGAGAGGTACAATCCTTGAAGGCCTTGTTGTTGATGGCTCTGAGGCTGCTTGCGCCGGTCGCGCCGCCCTCGAAGATGACTACCGCGAGGTCCTCGCAGCCGCTGAACGCGCTGGCGCCAATGGCGATCACCGAGGACGGGATGGAGATGGAAGTGAGGCCGGAGCCCGCGAACGCATACTTATCGGTCGAGCTCGTCACGGACGAGGTCGACTGATCGATCTCCTTGCCGACACCGAGGTTGAGGAGCGTATCGGGAAGATCGATGCTCTTGAGCGAAGTGCAGTCTTCAAATACGTTGCCGTAAATGGCCTGCACGCTGCCGAGGTCGACTTCCGCAAGCGACGTGCACCCTGCGAACGTGTAGCCGAAGAGCTCGGTGACCTTTGCGGGGATCGCGATGCTCGTCAGCGACGTACAGTTCTGGAACACCTTTGTTGACGTGATGTACGAAGGTGCGCTGATGTTGCTGCTCAGGGACGAACGGGAGAAGCCAAGCATCTCAAGCTCTGCGGGAAGCACCACGTTGTCGAGCGAGGTGCAGTCAAGGAACGCCGAGCTGCCGATCGCCGTGATGGCGGGGTTGAAGGTGACCGTAGCCAGATCGGTACAGCCGTCAAACTCGCTCACGCCGATGGGAGCCGCACTTCTGATATCCGCCGAACGCAGCGATGTGCAGTCCGCAAAGATTGCGTTCCCGAGCGTCGTCACGCTCTCCGGGATCGTGACGGAAAGCAGCGATTCGCAGTAGCGGAACGCGTCCGTGCCGATGCCCGTCAGGTTGGTGAGCGCCTCGAGGTTGATGGACCGCAGCGACGTGCACTTGTAGAAGACGGACCCGCCGATGAATTCGACGCTGTTCCCCAGGAAGGTGACCGTGCGCAGCGACGTGCATTCACGGAAGGTGTTCATCGAAGTCGACACCGTACCGGAGACCGCGCCGTTGGAGATGGTACCGCCGAGATAACGGACGGTGGCGGGGATCTCGATGCTGGTCAACTGCTTGGCGCCGTTGAAGGCGTTGGAAGAAATGGCATACAGCTGGCTGAGGTTGTTTGCGTCGCCGAAGGTGATGGTGCGCAGCGCCGTGCCCGCAAAGGCGTACTGGCCGATCTGCGTCACCGCGGCGGGGATGTTGATGCTCTCGATCGCCGAATTGCGGAAGGCATAATTGGGGATGGCGCCGAGGCTGTACCCCTCCTCAAAGGTGACCTTGGTGAGGCTCTCGCAGTTGGCGAACGCATAGGTGCCCATCGAATAGAGACGGGCGGGGATCTCCACTTCCGTGAGCCCGGTGCCGTCGAACGCGTAGTTGCCGATGGTAAGGTTTTCCGTACCGGGCTCGAACGCGATCTTTTTCAGGAAGGTCAGGCCCTGGAACGCATACGCGGGGATGTTGGTGACTTCCGCGGGAACGGTGTAACTTTCCGCCGCAAATTCGGGCGTGCGGTACAGAAGCTGCGTCATATCGGCGCTGAAGATGAGCCCTTCATCCACCTTGAGGCCGACCGAACCTTCGGGAACGACGATCGCCTCGAGATTGTCGACGCCGTCGATGAGGTTGGCAAGGTCTTCCGCATCCGTGAGTTTGGAGACGGTGATGGTGCCGAGTTCAAGGCAGCCGTCGAACGCCTTCTGACCGATCACGTCGACGCCGTCCGGCAAGACGATGGACTCGATCTTTGCGCCGTCGTACGACGTACCGCCCGCAAAGGCATAGTCGCCGATCTCGGTCAGGCGGCAGCCCTCTGCAAAGGTGATCGTCTCGAGGCCGTAATCTGCCTTCCTCAGGTTGGGATAGTTGGCGTACAGGCGGAGCGAGTTGGCGCCCAGGCGTGTAAGCCGCGCCGGGAAGGCAATGCTCTTGAGCGACGCGCAGCCGTAGAAGTACAGTTCCACATCCTTGATCAACGTGGAATCGTCCACGTCATCGAGGTAGAAATCAACGCCGTTGACGTTTTCCGCGTCCTCAAAGGTGATGGCGGTAATGCCCGCGCAGTCGTAGAAGGCGCCGGGACGGATGGTCTCCGCATATTTGGAGATCTCCACTTCGCCCGTTCTGCCCGTCGGGCAGTAAACCACCGTCTTCTTGTCGCCCGAGTAGAGGATGCCGTCGTACGACCAGAACTGGGGCGTGAAGTTCGGGATGTTCTCTTCCGCGACGTTGATCTGTGCAAACGCGGGAAGCGTGATCTCCTTGGTCCCCGATTTGACGCTGACGTCGCCGTCGTAATCGGTGAACGCCATGCCGAGGTAATGCGGGTTATCCAGCGTGGTCGCATCCACCATCTCAAACACGTCGTACATGTTCTTCATGCCGGAAGCGCGGGCAGGCAGCGTCAGGGAGGTGAGCTTGGGACACTCCCAGAAGGCTTCCGCCGCGATGGAAAGCGGCTGCGTGCCGCCGAGCGTGAAGGTGACGGATTCCAGATTCTCGCAGTCGTAGAACGCCCGCGTGCCGATGGCGCGTACGTCCCCCACGTTGCGGACGGTGGTGGGAACGGTGACCGACGTGAGATTCGGGGAGCCCCAGAAGGCATATTGCGCGATGTTGACGAGGCGCTCGGGAAGCTGCACGGTGCGGGCAGCCGTCATATAGAACGCATAGTCGCCCATCGTAAGGTCAACGGGCGCCTGCCCTTCAGGCGTCGCCGCGAAGGTCACCTTGAAGTCGGCGCCTTCCGGGATATTGAGCGTCGATTCCCCGATGCCCGCAAACCCGAAGGCATACCTGCCGAGATAGGATACGGTGGAAGGGATGTTGACGGCGCTCAGCGTGCCCGCGCGGTAGAAGGCGTAATCGCCGATCGACTCCAGCCCCTCGTTGAGGGTGATGGAAGTGAGCGACGCCTCCGACGTGCTGCCGAACGAGAAGGCATAATCGCCGATGGATACCGTGCGCGAAGGAAGCGTGACCGTTTCCAGGGACGTGCAGCGGTAGAAGGCGTAGTCGCCGATGGTGAGATCTTCCGTTCCGTCGGTGATGGTGATCGACTCGAGCTTCGAGCATCCTTCAAATGCGGACGCGCCGATCTCCGTGACGGTGGCGGGAATGACGATCGAGGTGAGGTTCGTCTTCCCGTAGAACGCACCGCCGCCGATGACGGTGACCGTGGAGGGAACGGTGTACGTGCCCTCGAACCCTTCCGGGAAGAAGATGATGCGGGTGATCGCCTTATCGTAAAGGACGCCGTCCTCGCCCGTCGTGTAGTTGGGGTTGGTCTCGCTTACCGTAAGTTCCCCGAGCTTGGAGCAGCCGCGGAATACGGAGTTGAAATCGATGACGCCGACGTTATCCGGGAAGGAGACCGACGTAAGCGACGTGCAGCTCTTGAAGGCGTACTGCCCGAATTCAAGGTTGGAATTGACGTGGCTGAAATCGATGCTTTCAAGTTCCCCGACGGAGGAGAATGCCTCTTCGCCCAGCGCGGTGAGCGTGGAAGGAAGCAGCAGCTCGGCGACCGAAGTGCCGGAGAAGGCAAACGCACCGATCTCCTTGACGCCGCAGCTCGTCGTGTACTTGTACTGCGTCCCGTTCAGGGCGCCCGTCTCTTCAAACGTGACGACCTCGAGGTTGGAACACTTATAGAATGCGTAATCGCCGATGTAGAGCCCGCTCGGGACGGCGCTCGCCTGGAAGATCGCAGTCTCCAGAGCCGAATCGCCGTAGAAAGCGCCTTCGCCGATGTTGCGCATGCCGCTGTGGAAGGTGATCTTGCTGATGCGGGCGTATGCGCCCGTTTCCTTGGAACCGAATGCATACTCGCCGATGTTGATGATGGCGTTGGGGATGACCATCTCGCCCGTCTTGCCGAGCGGGCAGTAAAGCAGCGTGTCCCCGTTCGCGTTGAGGAGCATGCCGTCATACGAACTGTACGCGGCGTTTGCATAGCTGCCCACGATCTCGATGGCGGTGAGCTTTTCGAGCGAGGCGAACACGGTGGATTCCTCTTCCTCGAATGCCATGAGGCGCGCCGGGAACGTGATGGTGGCCAGCTTGCTGCAATCGGAGATCGCAGCGGCATCAAACGTCAGCGGATTCGTCCCGCCTTCCAGGAACGTGATGCGCGTGAGGTCGTCCAGGCCGACGAAGGCGTTGGGCGCAACGCTCGTCACGCTCGCAGGGATGATGATCTCCGTAAGCTCAGAACCGTTGAAAGTGTTGGTGTTGATGCGCGTGACCGATTCCGGGATGGTATAGATGCCCGTGCGCGTCGCAGGGACGAAGGCGATCTCCAGTTCCTGCGTCATGGTATTGCGGTAGACGATCGTGCCCTCGATCGCCGAGAACAGCGGATCGGGCTCGCCCGTCGAGGCAACGTAATAATTTTCCAGCTCGTCGCAGCCGTCAAATGCCGTAGACGCGATGGAGCGGATCGTATCGGGAATGGTGATGGAACGCAGCGAATCGCAGCCCTCGAACGCGTAATCGTCGATGGCGATGACCTTTCTGCCGTTGACCACGGAGGGAATGACGAGGTTTTCCACGCGGCTGATGCCTGCCCCCGCGCGGATGGAATACCCGCTGCCGTTGACCACGACTTCCAGTGCATCCACATAGACCGCATACAGCGTTGCGCCTTCGTCGGTGCGCGTCCAGGCGCCCATCGCGGACATGCCTGCCTCATCGGTATAGCGGACGCCGTTGACGTCGGGCGAGTTATACCAGCCGATGAAGACCATGAGGCCGTTCGTCACGGGGACGGGAAGCTGATATTCTTCGTTATACTTGACCTGCGCCGTCGCCGCGCCCGTGCCGTACTGGCCGTAGTTCAAATTGACGTTGTAGACTTTGTTGCTCCAGTACGCGTACAGCGTGAGATCGCCGCCGCCGCGGAAGACTTCGTCCGCATACGCCGCGCCGTTGGAAGACGCGCCGCCTGGCGTCAGATACCATGCCTCGAATTCCTGGCCGAGCTTGGTCGTTTCGGGAAGCGCGAACTCGTCCCCGACGGCAACGTACACGGGCGATACCGCCGCACCGCCGCGCGTGTCAAACGTCACGGTATAGGCGCGGACTTCCAGCGTCACCCAGTCGCTGTTCACTTCGCCGTCGCTGAAGCAGACGGAAACGGTATTGATGCCGTCGCGCGTGAGCGTGATCTTCGCGGACGTCTCGCCCGCCTCGATCGTCTGCTCTGCCCCGCCGTTTACCTGCACGGTGTAGGAAACGGCGCCGATAACGGGACGCCAGCTGAGCGTATTGCGCTCGTACGTGAGCGTCTGATACAGCGCATAGTAGCGCGCATCCACGGGATCGCTCCAAAGCGACGTGGTCGCCCCGACCGCGCGCACGCTGATCTCGTAATCCTTTTCTTTCTCAAACGTAAGGTCTTTCGCAGTCGAAAGGTCGAACTGCGTCTCCGTGAGGTTGGCAAACGTCTGCGAACCGACGCGCAATTCATAGCTCGTCGCGCCGTCCACCGCCTCCCACGTCACCAGCTCGTCGGCGATGCGGACGTCCTTCGGCGCCGCCAATACCGTCTTTAGATAGGTGAGGGTCGCGGGATCGGCAGAGTTGTACCCCTTCGTCTCCGCGCGCACGCTGATGAGAAGCTCGCCGGGCTCATAGTCTTTGAGCGAGAAGCTGGTGCTGCCGCCGACGTCGGTCGCTATGCCGTTGACGGTAACGACGTAATTCGACGCGCCGGGAACGCTGTTCCAGACGAGCGTCTGCGTATCTTCGCGGACGGTAAGCCCCGTCACCGCGCCGAGCACGCGGTTATAGACGAAAGTGCGCGACGTCGACGTCGCATACCCTTCCGCGACCGCCGTGACGGTGAATTTGATGCCGTCTTCCGGCATGGTACAGCCGGAGAAGTCGTACGTCGTCGCCGTGGCGATATCCAGCATGGTGTGGTTGTGCGCAGGGTTGCCGCACTCGACCGTGATATAATAGCGCTCCGCATGTTCCACGCCCTCAAAGACGAGCATGGAAGGATCGACGACCGTAAAGCCGTCTACGCGGTCAAGCGCCTTGTTGCGGTAATAGACCGTAGAGGAAGCCTCGCCCGAAGTCAGCGTGATCACGTAATCGCCGGCGGGCTGCGAAGCAAAATCGATATCGTACGTCGTGGACGCCGTGACGCCGATCGTACGGTTGACTTCCTGGAAGCCGTCGGGCCCGGTTATGACGAGGCGGCCGCTCTTGCTGAGCGTATCCCAGGAAACGCCGTCCCCGTTCACGTAAACGTTGACGCCCGCAGCGCCCTCCTGCGTCCATACGGCATAGAGCGTGGTATCCTCGGTGAATACCATATCCTGCTCCCAGCGATAGGAGAGCTTTTCCGCGTCGTCGTACATGCTCACCCACCAGCCGTCGAAGGCATACCCCTCGCGCGTGGGATCGGTGACGCCGTAAAGACGCCCGCCGATCGTTTCCAGATCGGCCAGCGTTCCGCCCGCATCCCCGAGATCGAAGGATACGGTATACTCGCTCTGCCCGGGCGTATAGGGCGCCCAGTAAGCGTATAAGGTCAGATCACCGGTGACGATCGCATCGCCGAAGGCGTAAAAGTCCTCCTCGCCTTCGCTCGTCGTCCACCCGATAAATTTATATCCGTCCCGCTGAGGATCAGCGGGACGGAGGAGCGTCTGTCCGTTGACGACGCTCGCGTCGGCGACCTCCGTTCCGCCCGCTTCTTCAAACGATACGGTATATGTAATCTTTTTCAGGAACCGATATTCCCCGCCTTTGTAGGCAAGCGTGAGAACGTCATCCGCGATCGTTGCAGTCGCCGCCTCGCCTTCCTGCAGGAATTTGAAGGCAACTGCGCCGTTCGTCACGGCATATGTCCCCGAAAAGTCCTTCCCCTGGATGTGCAGGGTGAAGCGATCGCCGCCCGAAAGCGTTACAAGATACTCGTCGCCGTCCGCGTCGAAGTAGTAAACGCCCGTTTCGGGCCCCTCAACGACGGGTTTTTCAGGCTCCGGGGTGCCGGGATCCGGAGTTTCGATTGGATTATCGCTAGGATCTTCCGTTTCCGGTTCCCCGCACGCCGCCAACGCGAACGTCGCCGTCGAAGCTAAGGACAACATGGCAATGAGCAGCCATTTCCTGAGTTTCATTCTCCCATCTCCATACGTTTCCTGATAAAATCCGCATATTTCCGCATAAATCAATATGACTCGCGCATTTTATCAAGTTTAGTTATTTCATTTTACACCCATTGCCTCGATTTGTCAATGAATTAAAAAGCGCAAATACATTTAAATTTCTGATAACTACTATTATTTTTTCTTATAGTTTTTTATCGTTTTTAACATTTTTGCGGGGGATCGGTTTTGGCGGCATTCCGCCGCGTGCCCTGCCGCAGCGTCGTTCCGATAATATTATATGGAAAGCGAAAGGACCGATCGCGTCCGATTTTTTTTCCTCGGATCCCCTTTTTTAAGGCGCGGAACGCATCTTGAAAAGACACAAGCTGTGCTTATCCCTGCCGCAACGTCAACGCAGCGGCGCCCCAACGCGCAAACGGTATGCAATTATGTATTCCACGCCTGTGCGCGGCGGGCAAAACGGGCGGTGCGGCATTCCCCAAGCGCTTGATTTCTGCGGCGCCGCTCCGACCATGCCCGGCCCCCGCTTGTGCGCTGCGCCGGCTTCGGCAGCGTACGCAGATCAACTTACTGCATAGCATGTCCGAGGCGATAGATCATCCCGGGCACGTTGCACTGCACGGGGGAGCGCTCTGTTCCGCCGATACCGTTCCGAAAGCAACAACCATGTCCGCGTTGAACAGCCTGCGGCAAACGCTCCCCCGCGGGAAAAAAGCACAAACGATAACCATGTCCGAAGAAAGCAGTTTCGACGCGAGTTCAGATGCGATCGCGTCACCTCAAACATGGTGCCCCTTTGCGTGTCTTCTGATGTTTTACCGCAGACATGCCCCTATGAAAGCTTTTATAACACCCCGTAACATGGCTGCCATGCATCCGTCGCCGCCATCCCCATATGCGCATAAAAAAAGCGAAGCACCCGAATGGGTCCTTCGCTTTTTTGGCTGCCCCTGGCAGACTCGAACTGTCGACACTGCGGTTAACAGCCGCATGCTCTACCGACTGAGCTAAGGGGCAATTGAAAGGTGGCAACAACCTATCCTCCCGAGCGGTGTCCCGCTAAGTACTTTGGGCGAAAGAGAGCTTAACTT